>DIGJ01000026.1 GCA_002419585.1 Lachnoclostridium sp. UBA5725 | reverse complement strand
CGACGGTAGATTATGTCGCGCTTACTTTTTCTCAGACAAATCTGCGCTATCTAAAGCCTTATAAAAATAATCCTGATTAATAAAATACTGATCATATAAATCTGTTGCGGATAAGGGATCATAAAAATCTATAGGCTTACAAAGTTCCCACCATATTCGATAATCACTAGGGCACTGTTCAGATAAATCCACCAATATATCTTGTGCTTTTAGATAATATGTAGGTTGATGATTATAATCCGAGCTTTCTTTTTTTTCTTGACTTAATTTGTAATAAAAGTCAACTTCTTCAAGCTTTTTATTTATTTCAGATTTTTCAATCGAACCACTCTTTTTATCTTCTTTCATTGATGCTTCCGTCGAATTAGTTTGAGACTCAACTTTTAGAGTTATTTTCTTACCACAATTCAAACAAAAACAGAATGCTTTTTCATCATTGACTTGTGTTTCTCGTCCACAATTAGGACAAAAAATTTTCTTAAAAGGCATTTCATTTTCCTCCACGTTCTATTCTACTTTTGTTCCACACTCTAAACAAAACTTTGCGTCAGGGAACAGTCTTGCTCCACATTGAATGCAATTTGCTTCTAATTTATTTCCACATTCAAGGCAAAACTTTCCTTCTGGAACAATCGCTCCACAATTTGAGCACTTCCTAAAATTCTCATCTTTAGGTGTTTCAACCTTTTCTCCACATTCAAGACAAAATTTTCCACCTTTAGGTATGCTAGCTCCGCATGAAGCACATTTTATGTTCTTTTCTACCAAATCTTCATGAAAGGGCTTTACATTTGGCTGTATATTATCCATCGCACTATTCATAGTACCACCAAACATATTTCCCATATTCACTCCCATTCCAAAACCCATTCCTGCCCCCATAATATTAGCTGCAACTCCCTCATTTCCCGCTGCTCTGTCAAGAACATTAAAAGTTCTTTCCTGTTGATAGTCATATCCCATAACTGACATCTCTGCCTTTTTAGCCAATGCCTTCTTTAATTGGATATAAGATGGATCATCTTCCGGAGGAATAATTTCATTAACATTAAAATTTACTAATTCAATACCATAATTTAAAAATTCATTTTCCAATTCACCCTGTATACCTGATGAAATTTCTTTTAAATGCGAATGTATTTCTAAAAAGGAAATTTGATTTTGAACAAACTGCGTTGCGATATAGTCTTTAATATTAGTCAATAAGATTCCTTTAAAATATTTTTTTAAAGTCATCTGGTCAAATTTATCTATAGTTCCAACCATCTTCAATAGCAGTTTTTTACTGTCCGCTATTTTAACTGCAAATTGTCCGTTGGCTCTTATTGGTAAAATAATCTTATATACTGCATCCTGTATTGGAATTGGGCTACTTGTTCCCCACATAACATCCATGGATACGACTTTATTGACATAATAAACTTCACAATGAAAAGGCGATTCTCCATTAAATGGAAGGTTTACAACTCTTCTAATTAATGGGATATTTTGTGAATGCAATGTATATTTACCTGGTCCAAATAAATCAAGTGCCTTTCCATCTTTAAAAAATATTGCCTCCTGTGACTCATGTACAATTAATTGTGATAAGGTATTAAAATCTTCTCCTGGATATTTCCACACAAAAACATCATTGTTTGCTTCATATTTAATAACATCAAAAATTCTCATACTTTCCTCCCCATTTCAAAGAATAAATATATACGGCTTAACTTTAAAATGAATCTCTTATGTTTCTAATTTACTAATTTTTATTAAAATCATATTGAATTTTACCAATTAACACTTGGAAAATTATTGATACCCACATATAATATAATTCTATTCATTTTCTATGTGCTTTTCATTCCTTTATATCCTTGTCATTTTCCTTGTATTTCTTCTTCGATTGCTTGACTCATCAGCTTCCGCAAATGCCGCTCAGTATATTCATATTTTCGTGCCAGTTCGCATAAATTTTCTCCATTAAACTCTTCTACTACTTGTTTTGCAACGTATTCCGCCGAATATAGGCGCTGCGGAAAGCTTACTTGTTGCCCTCTTAGCTTTTTATAAATTTGATAAACATTTTCGTCTCCGACCAGTTCCTCTAAATCATTATAAATTCCGGCGAACTTGTTACTGCTTTCATTATTCATAAGAGTCCTCTCCTTTCAAAATTGGCACAGGTGATAACGACCACCTGTGCCATGATTATATCTAACTCCAATATTCAATTTTCGTTATAAATCCGAGTAAGGTCGAAACAGCTACCGTCTCGCCCGTCGAATAGTTGTAATACTTTGTTACCATTTCATATAAGCCCTGATTAGAATCTATCTCTGTGTAACCAGTTAGTAAACTATCGGAATATACCAAGATATCTCCATAAGCCAACCCTTTATAAGTTGCATATTCTCCCGAGATTTTAAAGTAGGTAACGTGTTTTCCATTACTAGTAAAAGAAAAGGATGCGTTTTTCGTTTTCTTCAAATCAGATGCTCGGTTCAGATAGCTTGATAATTCCACGAGTGAAGGTTTCTTTTTTACCGTCACCTCACATTGTAGCTTTTGTCCGGCAACCACTGCCGTAATGGTACAAGTACCTAATTTTTTCCCTTTTACCTCACCATCCTGATTAACAGTCGCTATTTTTTTATTACTGGATTTCCATTTAATTTCAACTTCATTATACATTGGCTTTATTGAAACTTTTAAAGTCTTTATTTTCCCCTGATACACAGTGGCTTTCTTTGTACTTATTTTACAAGTAGGTTCTGGAATTTCAATTTTACAACTTCCGCTCGTACCATCCGGCAAACTTGCTGTCAACGTTAATGTCCCTGGCCGTGAAGGAACAACTTGTCCCTCTTGATCCACATAAGCAAGGGATTCTTTATCAATCGACCATTCTAAGTCTTTTTTACTGAAAATTTTTTCACTGGATTCTACGTGGACATCTTCTGAAAAAGAGTATTCACCATCTTCAAATTCCTTGAGTTTTTTCAAATCTAGTCGATAGGAATCCTGGCCAAAATATACTTTAGTCGTCACCTTATTCATATCAACTTCCTGATAGCTTATTTTTAATTCATAATTTATTGCTGTGTTATAGTTAGCACTTAGCTGAATATCATAAGTTCCAGCTTTTAAATTAGCTTTTACTTCTTCGGGTTCATCTAATAAATAGATATCATCATAAAAACCGTAATTTAGCTCTCCTTGACTAATACTAAGACTAACACCTCCTTCATCATCTAAGGCATTGATTTCAAATGTCACTTTATAATCTTTATCAAGCACTATCGTATAATGCTTCGTTGATAGAGTCTCATCTTCTACCGTAGTATCTCCAGTGTCATCTGAATATGATACCATATCACGATACGTTTCCGACTCTTTTGCATATGCTCTTGTCTCGTTTGTAAGCAAAAGCATGCCAACCAATACCATTAAAAATCCTATCTTTTTTACCTTGTTCTTCATTTTTTACCCCTTTCATTTGTTCATGTGTGCATTTTTTAATATTAAGGTATTTATTTCTATCCCCCTTTTCGTTTTATTATCTATAAAATGAAAAACACAAGAAATATGACCTTGTATAAATCATACTCTTGTGTTTATATTATTTGTTACGCTGTCAGCGTAATTTATTCAATTATTCATGACTATCTAGTGTAATCGGCACCGTAAAACTTTTACTCTTACAATCATCTGACAAGACGTTTATTGTTACGGATGCATCTCCATTTTCAGTAAATACCGGAGATTCCGATAAATATAGTGTATTCATTTCACTCTTCTCACCTGGTCTTAAAACAAAATCTTCGCCAGGTTCCCATTTTATGGAACCATACCCTCCTAATCCCTGCACATGATTGTAATACGTCCAATCCTCTATTTGTGTTTCCCCCCAGAGCATTATATTTGTAAATTCGAACTGAACAACCGGATTTCGTATTGTAGTATCGCCATTATTTACAAGCCAGAAATTAATGCTTGATTCTGGTACACAGTAGGAGATATATGATACGCCTGAAAATCCAAGATCATGGGCTTCATCCAAAGGTTCAAAAGAGTCAAAAACCAAACTTCCATTCCCGTTAGTAAAGTATTTTCCATTTACTTCTTCCAAGCTCTGATTTACGACATAAAGCAAATCTGGACTATCCGGAATAACCACTTCTTTGTCCTGCGCTGCAAGTTGATTTTTATTCACACTACTATCTAGTACAGCTAGTGAGCTATTTTTATCCTGTGTTGTTAAACCAGTATCATCAGTGGGTGATTCTATTACTTTGTCCTCTTCTTGAATTTCTTCTTTTTCCTCTGCTTTCGCATTTGCTTCTTGCAACATTTTTTTATCTTCCTGCATTTTGTATAGATTGAACGATCCTAAAATAACGGTACAAACAACAAGCACCATCAATGCTATCCTCAATCCCTTATGAAAAGGAGAGGCATAATGAATGCGTTGAATTCTTTGCAAATCCACTTTAAGTTTTTCAATACTTTCATAGCGATATTTTGGATTTAAATCTGTACACTTTATAACTACTTTTCGTAATGGTTCCTTACACATTTCCTCATCTGGAGAATGTCCGGTGAGCATGACGTTCATCAAAACCCCAAGTGAGTATATATCAGCGGTGGCTTTTGTCTGTGAAAAACCAAACTGCTCAGGAGATGCATATCCCTCTGTTCCCAAAAATGTCGTATCCTTATTTTTATCCGCTTTTATAATTCTTGCTATACCAAAATCAATGATTTTTACAGTTCCAGTCTTAGCTATCACAATATTGGAAGGTTTAATATCCCGGTGTACAATTCCATGGAGATGTACGCATTTTAATCCATTACATAACTGAAAGATTTTATTAAGTGTAATCTTTGTTGAAAATATACCCTTTTCTTCCAAGACATGTTCCATTGTTTTACCTTCAATATATTCTTCCAAAACCATTGCATAATCTGGACCATACAAGTCACTGCTTTCTGATACTCCATAAACTTTTGCCAGATTTTCATTCTGTACTTTTATTAATCTTTGGTATACAGGAATCTGCTCTGGAAGAACATACTTTTTTATGTAATAAACATCCGTATTAATATTTTTTACCAAAAGAGTCTTTCGGTTCTCATCCATCACTTTAATTTCTTTATAATCTGTCCAATTATAACTATTCATCTTATCCCTCATTATTGTAATTATTATACTTGCAAAATTTTCCCTTGTTTTTTATTATAGATATAGTAACAACCAAAAGCAACGGAGGAAATGAAATGGCTTCAACAAATGATTTAGTCCATATCTTAAAAGCAAAGAAAGACCTTCAAAACTATTTAGCAGCAAACAAAGACTGCTTTCTTGAATGCTCTCTTTCTGAATATTTAAATCAGCTAATCATGGAAAAAGGGTTAAAAAAATCAACTGTCATATCCGAATCTTTACTCCCACCCTATGCTTATGAAATCTTTAGTGGTAAGAAAATGCCTTCCCGCGATAAAATGCTACAACTATGCTTTGGTCTTCATCTAGATTTTGAAGAAGCCCAACACCTTCTATATGTTGCTGGCACAAGTTCTTTATACGCAAAGAACCGCCGGGATAGTATCATCATACATTGCTTAAGTCACGGAAAAACCATCTTTGATTGCAATGAGCACCTGCTACAGGCAGAAGAAGCAATCTTTGAGTAAGCAAATGAACCAAGTATTTCTATTGCCAATACTATTCTATAAAATTGAACTGGATAAATCTTTGTGATTTACTCTTGTTTTTTTCCTTGTAGAAGTCTTGTTTAGGTAATGAAATATGCATGAAATATATCTTATCAATTGAATAATATACAAGTATAAATTATAATATTAGCATTCACTTCGTTCCCACTCATTTCAAATACTATCTAGCATAATACTAATTACGTTTTCTACAAAACAAAAGCTATCATTAGCACAATTGCCAGAAAGTACTAAGGGGAAATTCTCGTATCGAATTTCCCCTTTGATTTGTTCCAATTTTATTTTTCTTCAATAAAGCGATTCACAATGAAATCAAATTCAGCTTTTTTTATTGCTAAATATCGTTTTTGATGACCTTTAATCTTGGGCAACTTCATCGTATTTCGATTTTTTTCCCATGATTCAAGAAGCTTAAATTCGAGAAAGGTATCAATAATTTCCTTTGTTGTCAGAGTTTTTCCCATCTCGTCAAGCTCAGTTTTTAGGATTTCATGAATTGTTTCCGCTCGAATAAAGAAAAATTTTTCATCTTCAAAAGCAACGACTGTAGTGTTCTGAGTATCTTCGGTTATTTTTTCGCTTTCATCAACATTCTCTTGATTAAGTGGAAACTTCTTAACCATATTAGTCCGTAAAGTTTCGTGAACAGCCAGAAATATGCGGTTCTTGTAATCGTTCTCTCCAAGAGAGTAACTATTTTGCGAGATGACTTCGTGAATACTTCTGTTATATTCTAATGCCATAGCATCTGCTTCTTGTTTTGTTAAAAACTGTCTGTCAACTGCATAATTAAAAAACGTCTCAACCACAACTTCTAAAAAAGCTAAATTTTCTGCATATCTTCCAACCGATAAACGTTTGAAATAATGTCTTCTATGTTCTTCGACACGAGTACACAATGTATTAATCAAAAAATCCATCTTACTCGTCAAATAAAGTATGAAATCATAAATATAAGTTGGCATCAATAATTTTTGTTTTGAAAAATAGTCAAGCCATTCATTTTGAATCTCCATACGATCAATCTCGATTTTGAGGATACGAGTTATCGAAGATAATTGGAGAAATTTTATTGATTCTCCTGTAACAATCGGTAGTCCTGTAACTTCTCGCTTAATTGTTTCATATTGTTCACTACGCTTCTTTTGCTGACCGTCTCCAATAATTCGAACTATTAAATCAACAGCTGCTTTTTGGGTATTTTCTTGGATATCATCAAGAGGGATCACCGAATCCGGTGCCGATGCTATTGCTTCTTCTAACGCCTTTTGCGTCGAATTAAATTGAATCATCGGACGATTCTCCTTTAAACAATCAAAAATCTTTGTCAACGGCCAAATGCAAGATGTTTTTCTGGAATTCGTTGGGCCAATGATTGCCATAAGAAATTTAGCTCTTGTACCAGATTCAATAAAGATGCGTTGCATTACTGCAAGATTAGTAAAAATTAATATAGTTCTTGCATTACTTTTATTTCGTGTAATATTCTCCAATTTCATAATTTCATAAAATATTTCTTTTTTCCCTACCATATCAGGTATATAATCAAAGTCGAAACCTCTATCGTTTGCATAATATTTCGTTCTCATCTCGCCAATTATTCCCTGTTTTATTATATATCGCAGCTTGTCGTTTATGCTATGCCAACCCGCGTAAAGAAATTCCGTACAATCACCGCCTGAAGGAATGTTCATTAAAAAATCCAGATATTTAGCATAAATTTCACCTTGGATTTTTTTTGCCCCACCGGTATTTTTTTCAATCCAGCGCGAAGATACTATCTCATTCGCACTTACTTTAACTAGTTTTTTTACCTCTTTATGCTCAAATGAATCAAAATAATGTAGTTCAGTACTATAAAAAATAACATCTCCCTTACCATCATCGGAACTTCGTTTTGTTATTCTATCAATTATTTTAAATGCTACATTTCCAGCCTTTTTTGGCTTATCGTTAATATAAACATATAAAATAAAATTTTTAAATTCCACTTTTGTAACAATTTCATCATCAGATTCAACCTCATTTCTTTTCTCGTTTTGAGTTGAGTCTTCTGCTCGCACAATTGATTGAATTTGTTCTAAAGTTTTAGTTGGTTCAATTAAAAGATCTTCGCTTCTAAATAACTTTGGCACGCATTCAACTGTCACTTGAGGCGCTAGAAGACGAACCGCATAATCCAAATTTAACTTTGGATCATAGCATCTAATTGCTTGTTTGGGAGTATATTTTTCCTCTTCCTTCAAAATTTTTATTGCTTTCTTTGGCTCTGAGATTTCTTTCTCAGAAAGAATTTTAATTGGAGCTCTTTTTAAATCTTCATTTTCATTCATATTAATTTCTCCTTTTTTATATTATTGATATACTAGCCATTATCAATATAAAACATTTAATTTTTATATGTTTTGGGAAAAATATAGAAATCTAAGAGCCTCATTTTTTTGCATTTGACGTATTTTTATTTATATGCTAAAATATAGTTTTTATTTTCTCATAAAATTCGATGTAATATTTTTTCGTTATTACTATCAATATTAAATATAAAAAAACACTCAGTCATGAAAAAAACTGGGTGCTTATTTAAGAAGTATTAATTTATTTTCCATATCATTTTATCCATTTTTATCGCAACATAAATATCATCTAATTCGAGTAATCCTTAAAATGCAAGTAAAATGCATTAATTTCTACCAAAAATAATATATCACTTTCATTTTTGAACACAACTTTGAACACAACTTAAGATGACGTGCTCAAACCTCCTTATTTTGTGGGCTTTCAGAATTCATTGAGGGGTTCGATTCCCCTACGGACTGTTTTGTATTGGTAGTGCTAGCCCTTTATTTTTGAGTGCTGGTGCTATTTTTTTATTTTATCTTTTTTAGCTTATAATATCCCTTATATATCTAGCAAATATAAAAATAGAACGCTTACATCTGCTTTTATTGATGTAAGCGTTCTATTTTGCTTAACTTAATGACACCAGTTATAAATTACATACGCTATAGCAATAATTATCTTCTCCTTCACTCCGTTTTGCCATGTACATAGCTTTATCCGCTTCCGTTATCATTTTATCAATCGTATCTGCATCATACGGATAGAAACTAATTCCCATACTTAGGGATATCCGTATCGTATTTCCATCTATGACATGTGGTTTGTTTGTAAAATTGATGATTCGCGAAGCTATAATTTCATAATTTTCAATATTCTTTATGTCTGGCAACAGTATTAAAAATTCATCGCCTCCATATCTGGCTACCATATCATTTTGCCGCGTAGCTAGAGAAAGCATATTGGCAACCTGAATGAGTATTTTATCTCCAATTTTATGTCCATACGTATCATTTATATCTTTAAATTTATTTACATCTATAAACATCAGCCCTAAAATAGTTTGTTTTTGCTTTGCATTGTCCAATAATATTTCGGCTTGTTCATAAAATAAGGTTCGATTAGCTACCTTTGTCAATTTATCATAATATGCAAGCTCTCGAATCAATTTTTCTTTTTCTCTCAATTCTTTGTTCACTTCATACAAATCTTTTACATACTCTTTCAACTGATTGATTTGAAAAATCTGACAGCTTACATTAATAAACTCCAAGAGAAGATAATAGTTATCATCATTCTTAATCCGGCTTATTTTCAAATTGAAACTTTCTTTATTATGTATCAATTCTTTATGCATTGCTGTTGAAAAGAACCGTACAAGTCCATTTTCCATGACCTTCATAAGAGCATCTATGTAATATTTTTTATTTAAATGCGGCATAATTTCAAGAAGTTGTTTTCCCAAAATATCTGACTTCGAATAGTTAGTAATTCGTTCCATCAATTCATTGCAACAAATAAATTCCAATTTATCATTTAGTATTACAATTCCTTCATTTATGTTATCTAGTGTTTCATATATCATATTAGTCATAAAATGTATCCTCAATTTGTCCAACTTTTTCTAGTAGTTCTTTTAATGAATTAAGTGTCAAATCAACAATAATGGCACCCTCTATTTCTGTATTTCCTATTATAAAGGTAATATACAGTATCAATATATTCACAAATTCATTTTTTTGGAGATTACCACAAAAATCGGTTTGATTGAATACCTTCACTTCAGGAAGAGAGTAATTAAAATTAATACTCAAACTGTTGCCCGTTTCTCCCATAATGCAGTTTAAAATAATGTTACCAATTTCCTTGATAATATCAAAATCTATATCATTAAAATCCATATCCTCATAATTATCTTCCTCTTCATGCATACAAAGGCGTATAAAAGTTTTCATCTTGTCTGCTGGGAAAATTAAATTTGCCGTTCCAGTAAAACTTTCTTTAAAAGAAATCGAAGACACCATCAATGCTCCAGATATATTTTCCGGAAGGTAATCCTTCATTTTTATTGAATCCTTTGAAACGTTTATAATCTCAACATTTGGGACATTTAAAACGATTTTTTGATCTACAATATCAGACAACATCTCTGCAGCTTTTCCTACGCTGATATTAAATAGTTCTTTTAAGATATCATAAGTCATATTCGAATCAATCATCGAAGTTCTCCTTTATCACGGAACAGACAGCCTGTGCTTTTTCTTCAGTAAATGGTTTGTTGACAAACGACAGGATATGATATGATTCTACTTCTTCTCTTACAGTCTTTTGCACATCTGCCGAAACAACAAAGATTTTTGCATTCGTATCATATTCTTTTATCATAGGTATTAAATTCAAACCACTTATTTTCGGCATTAACAGGTCTAAAAATACATAATCTGGGTTTATTTCTTTGTATTTTTCAAAGCCTTCTTCACCATCAGTGGCATAATAAATATCTATCGGTTCTAAAAATTTCTTCAGCAAATTAGAGGTTACTTTCTGAGAAAATAATGAGTGGTCAACAATTAATATTTTTAACATTGGTTTTTCTCCTTTTAATAGGTAAGCATACATACTTATATATACAGATTATTACCATCTTATCATTATACTTTTAATAAATCAATCCGTAATTTGTCTTATATTGATCCAAATCACGCATACTACGTGATAGCCCTTCCTAGTTTTTTCTCTACCATATTGCTTTGGTGCAGCTTTTTTAGACTGGAATTTTGAAATTACAATTTCCGAAAAAATCGAACACAAAAATAAGCCCCCAATCCTGCGGAGAAATTGGATGCTTATTTCTATCTTAATATAATTCATATTGATTAATTACTGCCTAATTTCATGGTATAATATAGGCTATTTTAAATCAATATAATTTCAAATTTCATTATTTTTCTTATTTCTTCGATTTTATAAACAACGCTTTGCGAACAATCGTAATTTTATATATCTTACTTGACTCTCCATTTTCTGCAACAACTTTAATATAAGCGTTATTCGAACCTTCTTTTAATTTCATTACATTATTTTTAAGAACCTTCTTGCAAGCCTTGTCACTATATAATTTCCATTTAGCTTCTTTACTTACTGATACATTCACCTTAATACTTTTTGTTTTATTGTTTACAGTTTTTGTAATATCTGTACCAGTCATGGTTACATCTAAAGGTGAAATGACCTTAATCAAGTTACACTTTTTGGATTTTACTGTTTGTGTTTTTATAACAGTAAAGATACTGAACTTCTTCACATGGAACTTAATTCCGTATACCCCATCCTGATAGTCAACAATTTCTCCTCTTACGAATTCTTTTTGTCCATCACTATGTATGATATATACACCTAATTGTTTCGCCAATGCTTTCTGACCAGCTGCATCCGTTGGAACATCAATTCCTGTTAACGGAAGTGTAAGATCTGCATCCAAGGAACTCATATTGGTTTCAATTGTCATCGGTACTCCAACCGCAGATACTTTACTGTCCGTTCCTTTCCCTAGATATTGAACCACCCCTATCTTAGCATTGTTAATTTGTTCTGCTTTTTGTTCTTCTTGTTTGATAGGAATGAAATTAAAAAACAAATCACTCGAGCCATTTTGATTTACTTTTTTTAATGATTCTTTTGACAAATCTATTTTTGCATTCTCTGTTTCAATCTTCAGATTAATACCGCCATCTGCTAATACATCTATGGAATCTACCGGAATATTAATTGCTGTTTTAACAATATTTTCTTTCGTAGCTGGAATTACGATTCTTGCAACATCGTTATTGGACTTCTTCAGATTATTAATCGCTTCTACCGCATTGTCCTTAGAAAATCTAATTTTATCTGTCGCATTTCCTTTCCCATCTTCTGTTCTTTCAACAATTATTTTAGAAGCTGTATCCTGTGTATTTCCTTCTTTCACATCAACTGTTATCCTAGAAGAATTTGCGGGTGGATAATATTGTGATATTGGAGTAATCAGGGTTGGGGTTGGCGTTGGAGTTGGCGTTGGGCTTGGCGTTGGCGCACTTAAACTATTACTAACTACCAAATTGGTAAAATTGCCAATCTCTCCAATACTTGTCGTTAGATTATCCATTCCTGTTTTGGTATAATCCAACGTTATAGGCTGATCTTCATAGGCAATAGAAGCGTTCAGGGTAAGTGTTATGGCACTTCCTGATACAACCGCATTCGTAACTGTCGGATTCGAGGCAATGCCATGAAGTGTAAATGCCGCAGGACTTGCCACCAAACCACTTAAGTCCGTATTCCAATTCAATACCACGTGAGTAGCATCTGTTGTCGTTGCAGTTCCCATAATTTTGTAAATTGCCGTTTTTAATGCATAATATACCTCTCCTTGATTATCCGTCGCAATAGCCCATGCATCAGAAGAATTAATCCCTCCTGTCAAAGATACTATATTACTACCGTCCAGGTTCATTCTAACAATGGAATTATTCGTTTCCGCATATAAATAGTTATTATAAATCACTACCCTCTTAACAGCATTATTATACACCGTACTAATACCAGTTCCATCAGAATGCATTTTCTTTATCGATCCACCACGCATGGCGATATAAATATCATCATTTGGCGCAATGGCAAGACCAATCGGATCAGTAAATCCAGAAGCTATTTGTGTTTTACTGCTTCCATCCGCTGTTATTTTATAGACGATTCCTGACATATCGGAAGTAATAATGTTTCCTTGGCTATCATATCCAATTCCACGATATTGTCCGCTTGATACTCCAGCAAAGGTAGAAAGACCTGAACCGTCCAAATTCATTTTCTTTAAACCATCCAAATCCGTAGTAAGATAAATAGCTCCTCCCGTAACACACATACTTACAGCTCTATTTACTGCTGCTACGGTACTAACTGTTTTGTTCGTATCCATCTTCTTTACTGCATTTGCATAAAAATCAATAAAGTAAAGATCATTGCCTATAAACTGCATATCAATAATAAAGGAAAAGCCTGATTTTACTAGTACCCCATTCGCTGCTGTTGCTGCTGTTGCATCTTTCGATGAAACTACAAAAGTTGCTGGTAACATTAATCCAACCAGCAAAGTGATAATTAATAGTTTACTAATTACTTTATTACAACTACTTCTCTTTTGTTGCATAGATTACCTCCTTTTATCTTTAGTATTTAATAGTAGCATTTTTTTAACAAAATAAACGCTTATATAAAAAATGAGAATGCTGCAATACTATATCCATTTACAAACATTCCCATTATTTATTTATTTTGTTATCTTACACTTCGCTTTTCCACAGACCATGTAGATTACAATATGCATAAGCCGCAACCACTTCATCGCCGTCACATAAACAAAATTCAGCTACTGGCTTATCTGAAGGTGTCAGTAATTTTCTTTGATTTCCTTGCTTGGTTTCAAGCGATACCCATTGAATATAATGCTCTTGCGTCATAGGATGCTCGACTGTACTAATGGTTACTGTTACTTTGCCTCCATCCACTGCAATGACCGGCACATGTTTTTCTACTGCTGCTTCCACTGCTCCAGGCACTAATTCTGTCATTTTCTGTCCACAGCACACGATGGAAGTGCCCTTATCCTCCACGAATGCAATCATATTTCCGCATAACTCACATTTTAAAAATCTTTGCTTCATACCGTTTCCTCCTTTTTATTAAAAACATCTTCCTTCCACTTTTTTTGTGCAAGGAGTATGCTTTTTTTCTGATGCTGAATAATAACAAATTTCATTTTCAAGACCTTTGCCATCTTGAAAATGGTCCAAGTTCTTAAAGGTTGTATCTGCAATGCTCTCTAGGGCTTCTTTCGTTAAAAATGCCTGATGGGAAGTCAAGATTACATTTGGCATAGAAACTAGTAGCGAAAGAATATCATCCTCTATGATTTCATTTGAATAATCTTCGAAGAAATATTCCGCTTCTTCTTCATATACATCGAGTCCTGCTGCACCTATTTTCTTACTCTTTAGCCCTTGCAGTAGGTCTTCTTTCTTGATAAGCTGTCCTCTTGAAGTATTGATCAAAACGACACCGTCTTTCATTAAATCCAATGCATTCTTATCAATCATATGGAAGGACTGCTCCGTTAATGGGCAATGAAGCGAAATAATATCGCTACGCCGAAAGAGTTCTTCTTTACTGACATATTCTACCAAAAGATTTTCATCTGGATACATGTCATATGCTAAGACATTCATTCCAAACCCTTTGCAAATATTGATAAATACTTTACCTATTTTACCAGTACCAACAACACCTACTGTCTTTTTGTGTAAATCAAATCCCGTCAATCCTCCTAAGGTGAAATTATTCTCCCTTGTTCTATTATAGGATTTATGAATTTTTCGATTAATGCAAAGCAATAAAGCCATTGCGTGCTCCGCTACGGAGTATGGAGAATATGCAGGTACTCTCACAACATGAATTTTACCATACGCTGCTTTCATATCAACATTATTAAATCCTGCACATCGCATTGCAATAATTTTGACCCCAAAATGATATAAGGTATCAATTACTTTTTTATCAATGGTATCATTTACAAATGCTACAACACCATCAAAACCTTCGGCTAACCTTGCCGTTTTTGAATTAAGCTTTGTTTCCAGATACTCTATTTCATACCTACCATTATTCTTTTCTTGAAACCATTCCTTATCATAGGGTTTTGTATCATAAACTAGTATTTTCATAACCATTACCTTTCACTCGTTGAACTTTATTTAATATATCTGAAATAAATTTACCACCAGATAATTGTTTTTCTGCTTATATCTATTTTAACATTTTTCCTTGATATTGCAATATTTATTGTGTATTCTTTACGAAATATTATCTATTCTCGTTCTTTTATCCAACAACGTGTACAATATTACACACTTCTCTTTTTATGTATTAAAAAATGGCAAAGATGCATATTTACAGCATTTTGCCATTTGATAAAGGAATCAATTACTCAAAGGTGAATTGTTCCAATAATTCTTTTAACATTTCCGATTGCGCAGATAGTTCTTCACTGGATGCAGCACTTTCCTCAGCAGTAGCAGAATTTGTTTCAATTACGAGTGAAATCTGATTTACTCCACCCGAAATCTGTTCCGCTGCTTCTGCTTGTTCAGCGGATGCCGCTGCTATCTCGATAACAGCCTTATCAATTTTTCTAGCATGGTCTACAACGACACCAAGCGATCCTTCTGTTATCTTCGCAAGGCTACTTCCTTCCTCAACTGCATTGATTGAATTCTGAATCAAAAGAGCCGTATTTTGTGCTGCTTGTGCACTCTGCTCTGCAAGATTACGAACTTCATCTGCAACAACTGCAAATCCTCTTCCAGCCTCTCCGGCTCTTGCAGCCTCAATTGCTGCATTTAATGATAATAGATTTGTCTGTGAAGCAATATCTTCAATTGTTTTCATGATATGTGCAATCTCATTGGAAGCATCCTTAATTCGGTCCATCGCTTCCGACATTTGCCCCATATATGTACTGCTATTTTTTACATCCTCATTCAAGGTAGTAACAATATTTCTTGCCTCCTCGGCACTATCCGCATTACTGCGTATTTTTTCTGACATATCAGTAATCGTTGCCGTCAATTCCTGTACGGAACTTGCTTGATCGGTCGCTCCTTCTGCCAAGGACTGTGATGCTTTCGCTAATTCATCGGCACCTAATGCTACGCTCTTTGCATTTCGATCAATTTCCTTCATGGTACGATTTAATGAAGCTGCAATCTTTTTCAGTGAATCACTGATTTCCGAAAAATCACCTTGGTAATTTTTATTCATATCCATTGTAAGTTTGCCATTTGATAGCTCATTTAGTCGGAAACCAATATCTGCGATCATTCGATTTAGATAACTAATCGTTTCTCTTAAACAGTCTGTTAAAATCAAGGTTTCATCATTTGAAGTTACCGTTGGTGTTTCTGACTGTAAATCACCTTCCGATAGCTTTTTCAATCGCTCCACACATTCTTTGATTGGACTAGCAATACGTTTTCCAGTTTTCACTCCATTATAAATTCCTACGATTGTAAAAACAATCACCAGTATAACTAGAATAAAAAGTGACAAGTAAAAGCGTCCTAGAAAATCATTACGCCGAGCAACAACAGCAATGTCCCATCCTTTGCTATCAGGAACTGGTGAATAAGACATTATTTTTGTTGCACCATTATAGGTATAGGTGTCAATTCCCTCTTTCCCTTTTGCCATCTTTTCAACAACAGAGCCAAATTTCTTTAATTTGTGATTTGTCTTTCCTAGTTCAATCCCATTTTCTACCCCAACAAGAGAAGAATCAATATCTGCAATGGTCGTGCCCGTACCATCCACCATAAAGGCTGTACCATTTTTCCCGATTTTTATATCTCTCATTATATCATTTAAGAATTCTCCATTTGGAAAGTAAACAATCACTCCAACTGCAGAAGTGTTTGGTATTCCACCCTCCCATAATGGAGCAGCAACTACCATCGTCATCCTTTGCTTTACTTCATCAAAATATGGGGTTCCCACATAGGTATTACCACTCATACACTCGGCAAAATACTCTTCTTTCGAGTAATCTTTTCCGTAAATGATATCCATTCCAGCTTGATCTATAATAACTCCATCTTCAAAATCATGATCGTCGATTCTTTGTTGAAGGATCTTTCGTTTTTCAGAAATTGTTTTTGCAGGATCTGAAAGTCTTGCAATACTTCCTGTTTCATATGCGATTGCGACATATTCTTTCATTGATGTTGAAACTAATTGTGCTGCTACTCCAGATGTTTCACGCATGGTTCCTTCCATTGCACTAATGCACGATGTATATGAAAGATATGCTGTTATTGCCCCTAACAATATACAACAAACCGCTACTGTAATTGCTATTTTAACCGCAATTTTTTTCTCCAATCCTACAAACTTATCTTTTTCCTTTGCAATTTTTATTCTCCTTATTTTATGCATATTACCCTCCTAGTTTTCAATCGATTATAAATTTCTTACATCGATTGTATTATCATATGTTTTTGATACCTCATATATTTTAGCAGATTTTTACATCTTTTCAAGGTGTTCGTGTGTGTTTATATTGTTTTTTATTTGATTGTATTTATTTATGCATGTTACGTGTACTTTTACTGTTTACTGTTTTCAAATACAAAAAACAGACCAAAAGCTAAGCTTCTGGTCTGTCCCGTCATTTTTAAGAATGCATTATTCAGTAACTGTTGCATACTGGAAGTGTTTGTGTCCAAGTTTAGAAACATAAACTCCCTGTAATTTATCACTTATTTTATAAAGGTCTACCGTATTGAAGAGTGGACAAAGAACCCATTCTCCCATAATAATATCTTCTGCATCATGCATATACTGCATACGTTCTGCGGAATCAGATGTTGTTTTTGCTTTCTTAATTAATGCATCATAATCCTTATTTGACCACTGAGGATCATTGTTTCCACCGCCTGTAATGTACATGTCAAGGAAAGTAATAGGATCATTGTAGTCAGCTCCCCAACCACCACGGGTAATATCAAACTGACCATCTTTACGGCTTACAAGCATTGTGTTCCATTCCTGAACATCAATGTTTACATTAACACCGATCTTTGACCACATATCCTGTAATGCTTCAGCGATATCAACGTTTGTTCCGCCTTCATTTGTTAAATAGTTAAAGGTTGGAAGACCTTCTCCATTTGGATATCCAGCTTCTTCCAATGCCTGTTTTGCAAGTTCAACATTTCCTTCGTAATCCGTTGCATTGTAGTACTCACCACCAACAGTACGGAAGTCCTGTGTAGGATCTGCATCAGATAATCCAGTTGGTACAAATGCGGATGTAGGCTGTTGTCCCGCCTGACCGATTTGCTCACAGATATAAGTACGATCAACAGCAAGTGTCAATGCTTTACGAAGTAATGGATTGCTTAAATATTCATTCTGAGTATTATACTGAACATAAGCAACACTTAACTGATTATCCATATGGAAATCAGCCTGTTCTTTTTGAGCAGCAATTTCAGATGTTGGGATATCATCAATAAAGGATACTTCACCTGATTCATAAGCAGCTAATTGAGAACTTGGATCACTCATTAATACAAATTTGATTTCCTGAGATTTAACGTTCGCTGCATCCCAGTAATTTTCATTTTTTTCCATTAATACATAAGAGTCATGAGCCCATTCTTTTAATTTGTAAGGACCATTTCCTACATATGTAGCAGGATCAAGCGTCCAAGATTCACCAGCAGATTCAATAACATCTTGTTTTACAGGATAGAAAGTAGTGAATGCTACTAACTCAAGGAAGTATGGACACATAGCTTTTAATGTTACAGTTAATGTCTTATCATCCGTTGCAACAACATTTAATTTTGCTTCATCATATCCTTCAATGATATCACAAAGATAAGAATAATCTGCTGCAGTATCTGGATTTACAAGACGATTCCAAGAATATACATAATCATTCGCTGTTAATGGAGAACCATCACTCCATTTTAATCCATCTCTTAAATGGAAGGTATAAGTCAAACCATCTTCGCTGATTTCCCAGCTTTCTGCATCTCCAGGGCCATAAGTAATTGCATCTGATTCAAGCTTTGTAAGACCTCCAAATGCATGCTCAATCATCATACCAGCATCTGCAGCACTATTAAGGTTTGGATCGATGGTATCAGGTTCTGGACCTAATATTACACTAAGTGTGGTAGCTTCTGTAGTTGTACCAGTTTTATCTGTTCCAGATTCTTTGCTGCTGTCTTTTTTGCTTCCGCCACAAGCAGAAAGAGCCATAGACATTGACATAACTAATACTAAAAGCAATGCTAAACTTCTTTTTTTCATTATTTTTCCTCCTAAAATAAATTTATATGTGAAATGCTCTTGCATAAACACCGAATGGAATGTGCCAAATTAGTTACATGCATCTAAATTGTGACATGCTACATAATGATTTGGCTTTACTTCTTTAAACTCTGGTACTTCCAAAGCGCACTGCTCGGTTGCATATTTACAGCGAGTACGGAATCGGCATCCTGAAGGTGGATTTAGTGGACTTGGTACATCGCCCTCTAACACAATACGCTTATTTTCTTTGCTCGTCTTTGGATCAGGGATTGGAATCGCTGAAATCAAAGATTTCGTGTATGGATGTAAGCTATGGAATGTAATTTCATTGCTATCTGCAAGTTCTACTAACTTTCCAAGGTACATTACACCAATTCTATTTGAAATATGTTTGACGATAGATAAATCATGCGCAATAAACAAATAGGTTAATCCCATTTCCTCTTGCAGCTCTTCAAACATATTTACAACCTGCGCCTGAATAGAAACGTCCAATGCAGATACAGGTTCATCACATACGATGAATTCTGGATCAACTGCCAAAGCTCTTGCAATACCAATACGTTGTCTTTGTCCACCAGAAAACTCATGAGGATAACGGTTTGCATGTTCACTGTTAAGTCCTACACGCTCCAGCATTTGTACAATTTTATCATTTCTATCTTTCTTTGATGCAGCCATCTTATGAATATCGATTGGTTCTCCAACGATATCCCCAACCTTCATACGAGGATTCAAGGATGCATATGGATCTTGGAAAACAATTTGCATTTTCCGACGATAAGGAAGCATATTTACCTTCGTAATATCTTTTCCCTGATATATAATCTGTCCAGCTGTTGGTTCATATAAACGAAGTATGGTACGACCTGTGGTTGTCTTACCGCATCCAGATTCTCCAACAAGTCCAAGTGTTTCTCCTTTATTGATATAGAATGAAACATCATCGACTGCTTTTACATACTTTGTTTTAAACATACCATCAGCAACTGGAAAGTATTGTTTTATTCCATTAATTTCAATTAGTTTTTCCATGATTGTCTCCTTCTACCGCTTGTTTTTGTAACAACCAACAAGCGCTATAATGTTCTTCTGTAATCGTTGTGTACTCAGGCATACTCTTTAAGCATATCTTCATACAGCTATCACAACGAGGAGCAAATGGGCATCCTGCAGGAGGATTCATAACATCAACTGGAGAACCTTCAATTGGTATCAGTTTTGTATGTTCCAATGTATCAAGTCTTGGAATACTCTTTAATAATCCCTTGGTATATTCATGTTTTGGACTGTAAAAGATGTCATCCGTATTTCCATATTCTACAATCTTTCCACCATACATTACGGCAATTTTATCACACATACTAGATACAACACCAAGGTCATGTGTAATCATAATAATGGACATTCCTAATTTTTCTTTTAGTTCCATCATAAGTTCAAGAATCTGAGCCTGAATTGTAACATCAAGTGCTGTTGTAGGCTCATCTGCAATTAAAAGTTTTGGTTCACAAGCAAGTGCGATTGCTATCATAACACGTTGACGCATACCACCGGATAATTCATGCGGATATTGTTTCAAGCGTTTTTCCGGCTCGTTGATACCAACCAAAGTCAAAAGTTCTACGGCTCTTTTCTGAGCTTGTTCTCTGGTTGCATCGGTGTGTAAAAGAATTACTTCCTTTATCTGGTTACCAATGGTATATACCGGATTTAAGGAGGTCATTGGATCCTGGAAGATAATGCTAACTTCATTTCCACGAATTTTACGTAATTCTCTTTCCGGTAATTCAGTTAATGTCTTTCCATTAAAATCAATGGAACCACCAATGATTTTTCCTGGATATGGAGTAAGTCTCATGACAGAAAATGCAGTAACGGATTTACCACTACCAGATTCTCCAACAATTCCTAAAACTTCTCCTTCTTTTAATTCAATTGAAACATCTCGAAGTGATTGAACTTCTCCACCTGGAGTAAAAAAGGAGAGTTTCAAATTATTTATATCTAATAATACATTATTTTTAGCCATTTTTATTCTCCTCTTCTATTTCTTTAACTTAGGATCAAATGCATCCCTTAAACCATCACCAAATAAATTGAATGATAAAATAATAATAGAAATCATGAAAGCTGGTACAAACAAACGCTCTGGGTAAGAACGGATACCATCAATTGCATCGGAAGCCATAGAACCTAAACTAGGCATTGGTGCAGCAACACCAAGTCCGATGAAACTCAAGAAGCTTTCAACAAAAATAGAAGATGGAATTTGTAAGGTAGTTGTTACAATCAACGTACCAATACAGTTTGTTAATAAATGTCTTTTGATAATTCTTCCGTGTTTAGCTCCCATTGCTTTGGCTGCTGTTACATATTCTTGTTCCTTCAAGGTAAGAATCTGGCTACGAACGATACGAGCCATACCAACCCAGTAAAGTAAGGAGAATACAATAAAGATACAAACGAGCCCAACACCAATTTTATTGATCCATGCAAAAGCAGCAACGGTATCTGCTAAGCGTTGCAATGGATATTTTAAGGTTACCTGTAACAAAATGATAACCAACATTTCAGGAACCGTATAAATAATATCTACAATACGCATCATAATAAGATCCACCGTACCACCAAAGTAACCAGCTACGGCACCATATGTAGATCCAATCAAAAGAATAATTGCACTCGCAATAATACCTACTAATAGGGAGATACGACTTCCCATCATAACACGGCACATCGTGTCACGACCTAATTTATCCGTACCTAAAATATGTGGAAATACTTTTTCACCAGCATCAATTCTTTCCTGTTCCTTTTCGGAATACTGCATGAACTTAAGATTTTCAGATCCTCTCATCTGTTGTTCATAGGTATATGGATAGATACCAGGGCAAATAAATGCAAAAATCAAAACTAATATAATAATAACAAAAGAAACCATTGCTACTGGATTTCTTTTAAGTCTCTTTAGTCCGTCTTTCCAAAAGCTTACGCTTTCTCTCATTACTACAAGCTCTTGTTTTTCTTCCTCCGTAGCTGGAAGGAAATCTGAAACGTCAAGCTGCATACTCAATGGGTTTTTATTTTCACTCATTTCATATAACTCCTTCCAATTAATTTAACTTGATTCTAGGATCAATAATTTTATATGCAATATCTACAAGAACATTCATTACGATAATCAACGCTGCAAAAAAGACAGTCGTTCCCATTACCAGAGGATAATCACGGTTTGTAATCGAAGAAACAAACATTTCTCCAAGTCCTGGTATGGTTAAAATCTTTTCTACAACAAGACTTCCGCATAAAGTACCTGCAATTGCTGGTCCTAAATAAGTTACTACTGGAAGTACTGCATTACGAAGTGCATGTTTAAATAAACGCTTGAATTGGGATAAGCCTTTTGCTCTCGCTGTTGTCATGTAATCCTGTCCCAAAACATCTAATATACTAGAGCGCGTCAGTCGTGTTATATATGCAGTTGGATAAAATGCCAATGCAATTACCGGAATAACGAAAGAACTTGCGTTTCCCTGCCAAAAACTCGGCAATATGCTTAGCTTTACGCTTAGGAAATACATCAGCAACGTAGCTACAATAAAGCTCGGCACTGCGATTCCCATCGTTGATACTACAATGATTAAATTATCCAGCCACTTTCCTCGATTGAGTGCAGCAACACTTCCTAAGGAAAGACCAAGTAAAATTGCCACTACCATCGCAATACTACCGATTTTTGCTGAAGTAGGAAATGCTTCACCGATAATATCATTTACTGTCCTTCCTCTTTGCTTTGTAGAAAGACCTAAATCTCCGTGAACCAAATTTACCAAATAGTTTTTATACTGAACTGTTTTTGGTTGATCGAGTCCATATTTTTCCTCCAAAGCTTTCATAACTGCTTCAGATTTTGCTTTTTCAGCTAAGAATGGACCACCCGGTATTAAATTCATCAACCAGAACGTAATGGTTGAGACAAGGAATAAGGTCAATAGTCCATAAGCAATTCTTTTGACTATGTACTTTGTCATGTCATAACTCTCCTTTGTTTTTTGATAGCAAATTGCCGCTTTAATGCAGCAGAGTACATCATATGGAGCAAACAAAAAAGTAACCTCTTTGTTTGCTCCATACTCATAGACTATATACTATTTTTGTACGTTTGTCAAACATAAAATTTACAAATGTCTTCTTGACAAGGACAATTGTATAATAATACACAATATCTTGTAAATTATTCTTTGTGTAATACAATCCTAGTCTTCCTCTATTCTACGTAATATTTAGTATATGGTATTTTCTATTTTTTTCCAGAAAAAGACTCATGTATAAAAATCACTACATGAGTCTGGTATTAAGTAAGATAAATAATTGAGTCCTTACTTTGGATTACTTTGATTTTCTATGCATCGAAAATTGAACGTCTTTATACTCATCTAGATTTTCTTTGATATTACGCTTATCTGCTTTTGCAAGTAATGCTATACGGTCTTTCTTTGCTTCGAGTTCGCTGATTAAAGTACCTGGTCCATTTACACATCCACCCATACAAGCCATTCCTTCCATAAAATCTTCTGGAAGTTTTCCAGCTTTTAATTGCATCAAGGCTTTCTTACATTCTGCTGCACCATTACATTCACGTACTTTAATATTGATCGTTTCTTCTTGTTCGGTAAGAGCCTCTACCACTGCTGCCGTTACACCGCCTGATCTGGCAAACTCTTTTCCATAGATACTGCCTTGCTGTAACTCTTTTGCTTCGTATTCTTCTGGATCAATTTGTTTTGCCGCGAACATTGCACGAAGTTCATCAAAGGTTAACGCATAATCCGCGTTATTGGTACCAATGGAATCAATCACTTCGCTCTTTTTCGCTATACAAGGACCAATAAAGACGGTAATCGCATTGCTATCCATTGTTTTAATCATCCTCGAAACAGCCGCCATCGGAGAAACCGTAGTTGACATATTTTTAAGAACCTGTGGAAAATGCTGCTTTATCATATTTACAAAGGCTGGACAGCATGAGGTCGTCATTTTCTTGCCTTCTTTATAAGCCTCTGCCCATTCTTTGGCTTCTGCATCGGCTACCATATCTCCTCCCAGTGCAACTTCATACATATCCTTAAATCCTAAATCCTTGATTGCTTCGCGAAGTGCACCCATGTCTGCTTTTGCACCAAATTTACCTTCTATCGCAGGTGCTACCATTGCATAGACATCCACGCCCTGCGTTCTTAGCACATGAATGACATCTACTAAGAAGGAACGATCTGCAATTGCTCCAAAAGGACAGTCTTTAATACAAGCACCACATTGAATACATTTTTCTTCGTCTATCACAACAATTCCATTTTCGTCCATTTTAATTGCATCCACTGGACAACTTCTTTTGCAAGGACGCATTAAATCTGCGATGGCGTTATATGGACAGGCCTGAGCACACCTTCCACATTCCTTACATTTCTTTTGATCAATATGTGCCTTATCACTTCCCATCGTAATTGCTCCAAAATTGCACGCTTGCTGGCATTTTTTACTCATACACTTCTGGCAGTTACTTGTCACGCTAAAACGAGCAATCGGACAGCCCTCACAAGCTGAATTGATTACTTGTACAATATTTTTATTATCATGATTTACAGATGGGGATTTTCCTTGAGTCAGGCGTACTCTTTGACGAATGATTTCTCTTTCTCTATAAATACAACATCTAAAGTTAGCCTGTGGTCCAGGAATTAACTCGTATGGAATTTGATCAATATTTTCCTCTAATTTTCCTTCATACGTTAATTGTGCTACTCTTTTTAGTACTGCATATTTTACGTTCCCAATTGTGGAATCTTCTCTTAACATAGTTGTCTCCTTATTCTAAAAGTATGTCAATGTAACTTTTTTCCCCAATTTTGTCATTACATCTTTCATCTGCTCAATTAAATTCATACGAATACTGATATCAAATGGCAGTTCTGGACTTTGATGCGCTACATTTATCGTTTTGCCGACCAATAAATTCAAATCGGTGCATTCCTCTAATAATAGTTTTGCCACCAGTGAACCACCATCTTTTTTATCTAAATCGTTGAAAAACTGTTGATCTAATTCTTCCTTCTCATAGCGTTTTAGCATCGTAAGTGTCCGACTTAAAGTTCTTACCCCTTCTGTAACCAAATCAATACCGTCTATATATCCAATTGGCGGAATGTCTATATCAATGTATTCCAGCGTCGTGCGTACTTCTTTTTTCAAATACCTGGCTACAATATTTGCACTTGTGCCTCCACAAACGACTTTTTTCCCCGGACTTGCCATAAGTAAGTGCATCACCCGAGTATCATCCATCTCACTCAAAGGAGGTCCGGTAAACAAAGTTACCACTTTTCGCTCTAATATTTTTGCTACTGCAACCGTCGTGTCATCGCCTGGATTTTTCATATACAAATCATCACAAGCCTGACTGATCGTATTCGCAAGTCTGGTTGCGGTTGGTGCCTTATCAATAACATCTACTGCATAATTTGCCACATTTTCCCATAACCAGCCAAAATTTAGTATTTTTCCTACTCCAGCATGTATAACACCATCACTCATTAAAATAAAAGCATCATTTAATCTTACCTGAAAACGAGATTCTTTGATTTCTTTTCCCTCAATGATGCGTCGTTCAAACGGAAGATTAATAACTTTGTTATTTCTTATGAATATGCAACTTGGATTATCAAATTCTACAAGATAGCCTTCTCCATTATGGAAAATTTGAAGAATACTAAACGTTGCATATGCAACCTGTCTTTCTTTACATACTGGAAGTGTCTTTACTATGGTTTGGACACATTCATCCAAGGTTGCTCCATTTAAAAACATTGTACCCAATATCTTTGAGGTCAAGGTTGCAAGTATATTTGCCTTTACACCACTTCCCATACCGTCTGCTAAGATCATAATATAAGAATCTTTTGTTTCAAGTATTTCTACTTTATCTCCGCATAATTCTTCATGATGTTTATTTAAGCTTTTATATGAAGCTTCTACTTTTATGTTCATATCGGCTCCCATCTGTTACATTCTTCAATTCAAATCAGAATTCACCATCATTAATGATCGTATCTCGAAGTTTTGTTAATGTAACTTTTGTTTCTGCTGTTGTTTCTCCTAGTAGCCCAGCAATCTCTTGCGCTACCATCATTTGTTTATCAATAACACGTTGTGCCATCTCTATGGTATCCATCTTCATCTTATACGCTTGTTTACTTTTCTCCGCTTCAGAGGAAATATCCTGAAAAATACCAAGAACACCATTGACTTCTCGTACATAGACAATACTTTGAAGCGTTGTAATATCGTATTCCGAATAAGTAACCTTCTTACCAATTATTTTACCTTGTGTATTTAAAACCTCTTCAAAGTCTCGATGGTCAATGAATTCAAATAAATACATGCCGATCGCTTCTTTTTTTGACTTTCCAAATAATTTCTCTGCACCGTGAGAGAATTCAAGAATCTTCATTTCAGAATCTACGATAATAATAACATTAGGCGTCGTATCCAATACGATATTCGACATAGATTGTGCCTTTTCGTGCATATACGGAATACACATGGTAAGTTCCGCTTTTCCTTGACAAACAGCAATTGCCTTATCGCGACAAGTTGCATATCCACATGCACCACAATCTAACTCATGTGCTTTTTCTACCTTACCAATCTTACGCAGCGTATCACGAATCATTTCTTCGGAAGGGATCTCTTCTTTCACTGAGCGGTCATAAAAAAACTTCGAAAGGGAAATGTGCTCAAGCGGTTTGAATTCTTCCTCTTTTACACATTCCTTCGGGATTGCTTCCTCCATATCCAGCTTTATCTTGAATGGCGATGGATATTCTTCTTTTCGATCAAGAGCAGAACCTTTTACGCAACCACCTTCACAGGTATTCATTTCGATAAATGCATGATGGATTTCACCTTTTTTCATGCTTTCTAGCAATTCCATACAATTCTTTGTACCGGCCACTGCAATCTTACGATATTTATCCACCTGCCGCTCACTACTTAGTATAGAAGTAATTACTCCGTCTCCAACCGGATACAACCGATTTACTCTCGGATTATTATTATAAAATTCCGTATTTTCCATATCAGATATATTGATATCTTCTTCTTCTAACCATTTCTCTAATTCAGAGAAATTAATAACAGCATCAATGCTTCCATACGTTCTTGAATCATTTTGGGCTTCTCGTTTTTTTGCAATACAAGGTCCTAGGAATACTACCTTGGTATCCTGCCCATACAGATCTTTTATCATTTTCCCATGTGCTATCATTGGTGAAACCACCGGAGCCATATAAACAACCGATTCAGGATAATATATTTCGATTAAATCATTCACGCTAGGACAACACGTTGAAATAATATTGTCCATGGTCCCCTTTTCAATCAGTTTACCATATTCTTCGGTAACATAGGCTGCTCCTTCTGACGTTTCTCTTACTTGGCAAAAACCAAGTTTCATGAGTGCGGTTACAATTTGCCCTCTCTTTTCAAATGCAAGAACACCCGCATACGATGGTGCAACTGATACAATGGTTCTTGCTCCACTTTTTATAAAGTTCTTAACCTTATCCAAATCACTAATGATTGATTTTGCATTCTGTGGGCAAGCACTCAAACACTGTCCACATAATATACATAATTCATTCATAATCTGTGCCTGTTCATTTTGAACTGCAATCGCTTTTACATCACAGCTTCGAACACACTTATAACAATTTTTGCATTTTGCCTCTTTAAACCCAATTACATTCATGGACGAATCCTCCCTACTGTAATCTACCCATTACTTCCTTATGAAAGAAATCTTCTGCAGTTTCCGGCAAAACCGAATATAGAGCGCCATCTATCTTTACGCAAACCCCATTCATGCATTCCCCAATGCAAAATGACCCATTTAAACTAACCTTATCTTCCACTTTGTTTACCATAATAAGCTCATTGAACTGATCCACAATTTTACGAGAGCCTTTCAAATGACATGAACTTCCGATACAGATTGTGATAACCATAGTTTTCCTCCTTAGCGATGTGCCTTAATTCGACTTTATTCTTGCTATTTTATGTTATTTATTTAACAGATTTTACCCATTCCTTGTATCCTTTACATTATATAGAAATAGAATGTGCACTTCAAAAATATTGTATCATAATAAGGTAATAAATCAATAGTTACAGATATACAAATTATTCATTGTGACATTTTACTAAAAAATCTACATTTTCATCTTAATTTTTATTTTAATTTATGCTTTACAATCCTCTGCTTGCATGTTAAAGTATTATCAAAGTTATCGCACGGGTGACTTTGTTAAAATATTAACGTGTTTTATCATAGGAGGCTAATTATGGCAGAAAAAAAACAACCAAGCGCGCAAGAACATGTTAACACTCTTGTTGAAAATGCAAAAATTGCATTACATGAATTAAAGAAATTAGATCAAGAAGCGATTGATAATATTGTTCACGAAATGGCATTAGCAGGTCTTTCCAAGCAACAGGAACTTGCTAAAATGGCAGTTGAAGAAACTGGTCGTGGTATTTACGAAGACAAAATTACAAAGAATATATTTGCTACTGAATATATCTGGCATTCCATCAAATATCAAAAAACAGTTGGTATCATTGAAGACAATGAAGAAGAAAATTTCATGACGGTAGCGGAACCTGTTGGTATTGTAGCGGGTGTTACTCCAGTAACAAACCCTACTTCTACTACTATGTTTAAGAGCATCTCTTGTATTAAGACAGGAAATCCTATTATTTTCGGTTTTCACCCAAGTGCTCAAAACTGCTCCACTGCTGCTGCAAAAACACTACATGATGCAGCTGTAAAAGCTGGTGCTCCTGAGCATTGTATCCAATGGATCGAATATCCATCCATTGAAGCTACAAACACATTAATGAATCATCCTGGAGTTTCTATGATTCTTGCTACTGGTGGTCCTGGTATGGTAAAAGCTGCATATTCTTGTGGTAAACCAGCTCTTGGTGTAGGTCCTGGTAATGTTCCTTGCTTTATTGAAAAAACAGCAGTTTTAAAGCGTGCTGTCAACGATTTAGTATTATCCAAGTCATTTGATAATGGTATGATCTGTGCTTCCGAGCAAGCTGCTATTATCGAAGCTCCTGTTTATAAAGAAGTAATCGAATTAATGAAAAAAGCTGGTTGCTATTTTGCAACAAAAGAACAAATCAAAAAATTAGAACCAGTTGTTATTAATTTAGAAAAAATGTCCGTTAATCCTGATATCGTTGGCAAATCCCCAGCTTGGATTGCAAATTTAGCTGGTTTTGAAATTCCAGCAGACACGAAGATCTTATGTACAGAAATCGATGGAGTTGGTGCTAAGTATCCATTGTCAAAAGAAAAACTTTCTCCAGTACTTGCTGTTATTAAAGCAAAAGATGTAGAAGACGGAATGGTACTTTGCGAAGAAATGTTGAAAAATGGTGGTATGGGTCACTCTTCTGTACTTCATTCTACCAACCAAGATGTCATTGATGAATTCTCACATCGCATGAAGACAGGTCGTATCCTTGTAAACTCACCATCTACTCACGGTGCAATCGGTGACCTTTATAACTCTAATATGCCATCTCTTACCTTAGGATGTGGTTCTTACGGCGGAAACTCAACCACTCACAACGTATCTGCTGTTGACTTAGTAAACTACAAACGTGTGGCAAAAAGGAGAGTTAATATGCAATGGTTCAAGGTTCCTAACAAAATTTACTTCGAAGCAGGCTCCACAGCATATTTAGCTAAAATGCCTGGTATTACAAAAGCATTTATCGTTACCGACCCTGCAATGACTCAGTTAGGTTATGTAAATAAAGTATTATATCAATTAAGAAATCGTGAAGAATATGTTCACTGCGAAATCTTTGATCAGGTTGAGCCAGACCCATCGTTAGATACTATCATGAAGGGTGTAGAATCCATGAATAAATTCCAGCCAGATGTTATCATTGCACTTGGTGGTGGTTCTGCTATTGATGCAGCAAAAGGTATGTGGTTATTCTATGAACATCCAGAAGCAGATTTCAAGAACATGTCACTTAAGTTCTTAGATATCAGAAAACGTGCTTACAAGTTCCCTACTTTAGGAAAGAAAGCAAAATTAGTTGCAATTCCTACAACATCCGGAACCGGTTCTGAGGTTACTTCCTTCGCTGTAATTTCTGATAAGAACGAAAACAAGAAATATCCATTGGCAGATTACGAGTTAACTCCAGACGTAGCGATTATCGATCCAGAATTCGTAATGAGCGTACCTAAAAAGTCAACTGCTTGGACTGGAATGGACGTATTAACACATGCCATTGAAGCTTATATCTCCATCTTAGCTTCTGATTATACGGATGCATTATCCATTCATGCCATTGAAATGGTATTTGATTACTTGAAGAGATCCTTTGATAACGGAGCTAGTGATCCATTGGCTCGTGAGAAGATGCACAATGCTTCCACAATCGCAGGTATGGCATTTACCAATGCATTCCTTGGTATCAACCACTCCTTAGCTCATAAATTAGGTGGAGAATTCCATGTACCTCATGGTTGCGCAAATGCAATTCTTCTACCACATGTAATTCGTTACAATGGTGTTGAAAATCCTACAAAATTCACATCTTTCCCTAAATACGAAAGCTACATCGTAGGTGATAAATTCTTCGCTCTTATGAAGAAATTAGGATTCAATCCAAAAGACAACAATGATGCCGTTGAAATGTTAGCAAAGAAAGTTGAATCTTTGAATGAGTACTTACAGATTCCTGCTACCTTGAAAGAATATGGTATTAACGAAGCTGCATTCTTGGCAAAAGTGGACCAGTTATCCGACTTAGCTTTTGGTGATCAGTGTACAACTGCTAACCCAAGACTTCCTCTTGTAACGGAATTAAGAGAAATCTACTTGACTGCGTACTATGGAAAAGGAAATATTCCGGCTAAGTTGATGAAATAAGTTCTGAATTTGAATAGGAATAAAGGGTACTGAAGATAAAAATCGACGCAAATAAGAACCGACCACTACTCCATCACGATAAACGTTTTGATGAGCCATGGGCGTAGAAAAATGAATGCATGAGGGCATCCATTTTTCTACATTGTCTCAACAAAACATCGTGAAAGTCGTAGTGGTCGGTTCTTATTTGCGCCGATTTTTATCAACGGTAGACTTAGTAATTTCCCTTTTGTTTTCTTAACATAATTATTATTTTGTACGGGAAACTTATTACGATTATTTTCTATTGTTTACATTAATATCCAATACTGAATACAATGCCTGCAATAAGTGTCCTAAGATAAGCCGTCCATGTTAAAAGCTGGTTGGAAAATCATAAAAAATAAAATAGTCTTTACGGAATTAGCCGGTTAATATCTCTTGGAAACAAGGTTGCACTCCTTACATTATCTTGATTTAAAAGTCGACTGGTTAATCGCTCTAGTCCAAGACCTAGTCCACCATGTGGGGGCATTCCATATTTGTGCATCATTAAGTAGCTTTCAAAAAGAGCGGTTGTCATTCCTCGTTGATTCATTTTCTCGATCTGCTCTTCATAGTTATGAATGCGCTGACCTCCTGTTGTTATTTCTAATCCACGAAAGATTAGGTCAAAGCTTAAGGTCTCTTCTTTGTTTTCACTGCTCTCCATTGCATAAAATGGTCGTTTTTTGCTTGGGTAATGGGTGACGAAGACAAAGTCGGAACCTGTTTTTATCTTAATTAACTTTGATAGTAATTTTTCTTCTTCTGGTTCGAAGTCTTCAAAATCTTTGATTATTCTTTGGTAGACCTTGGAAACCAATTCCTTTGCTTCCCTAAATTTGATACATGGTATCGATGTAATCTCAGGGACTTCTACCTTTAGAAGTTCTAATTCTTTTTGATAATCATTGCTTATATACGCAAACATGTATTGAAGCATTTTCGTTTCCATCTCCATGATTTCAAGAAAGCTTTCGATGTAGCCCATCTCAAAGTCAACACTGGTATACTCATTTAGATGCTCGTGTCATGTTTTTCTGCACGAAATACTGGTCCAACTTCAAAAACCCTCTCGTAAACTCCTACCATCATCTGTTTATACACTTGGGGGCTTTGCGCCAAATACGCTTCTTTACCAAAGTAAGGGATCATAAATATATTGGCACCACCTTCTGCTCCTGCTGCTACAATCTTTGGCGTATGAATTTCTGTAAATTTTTCGTGATACAAAAACTCGCGGAATCCTCGAACGATTCCCTCTTGCAGTTTAAATATTGCTCTCTCTTTTTCATTTCGCAGGGTAATCGGACGATAGTTTAATGTAGTTTCTAAGGAAGCGTCCAATCCTTTATTATGAATAACGACCGGGCACTCTTCCTTTGGTGTTGATAACACCTTAACTTCGAATAGATGAAGTTCAACTCCGCTCTTAGACCTCTCCTCTTTTACTACTTTTGCTTTTATAAGCACGCAGCTTTCTTCTATCAATTCTTGTAGTGGAAAACAGGAGAATTCTTCACTATAAACACATTGAATAATTTCTCGTTTACATCTAAGTAATACGAATGCAAACTGGCTCATCTTACGAATTTTATAAATACTGCCATGAAGTACTATTTCTTCTCCAATATACTTGCAGATCTCATCTGTTTCAATTTCATTCTTCTCGAAATTGCCTTTGGTTGCTTCCTGTGTTAGCATATATTTATTTAATATTTCTTCTAATATTTCATCCTTTTGACTGTATTGGTTTTGTTTGATTATTTTCATCTCATTTGCTCCTTTTCTAATTGCTTTTTCTCAACTTTTATCTATCTTTTTTGCTATTTGATTTGTATTTTTATTACACTTAATTTTTGATTATCTATATTAAAGTGTTTAACATTTATTTAACCAATTTACGTTTCTTATCCATGCAGACATCGTCTTTATGTCTCATTGCATCACCCCCCTTCCTACTTTTTTGTACAAAAAAAGAACCACGAATGGCATACTTCTACACCAATGTGGTTCCATCACGTATTTCCACATAGGCACAACACAATAAGCGATTGTACCTATGATCATTCACAGCTACAATCGCTACCTATCGTCGTCCCTATTTATCTTAAGAACAAATTTTGTGTACATAGCAATTCCTACCTTAAATTTTTCTTTCTAAACTAACACATTTTTCTATGTGTGTCAAGGCATTGATATGAAATCCATTAAACAACAACATTGAACTTTTTCTCTTCCTCATTGTTATACATCATCATTTTTTCTATGATGGAATCATCCCAGTCTTTCATTTTTTTTGCTAATTTTTCTAGCTCTAATGTTTCATATAAGTTCATGGAAATATCCCTCTGTTCACTCTCACTCATCGTTTCTCTTAATAATTTTATCGATTCCATAAGTTCCGATATATTTTTCAATCTAGAGATTGTATCATCCATCTCGGCTTTTAATTCTGCATTCTTTTCCTGTTCTTCCATAATTTCAGTATTATTCTTGTCGTTGTTACTATTTTCATGCTTCGGCTCTATCGTAAGTTCATTGCTTTTTTTCAATTCAACATAATTTTTAACAAGTTTGCTACAACCTTCAAAATCGTTTAACCATAAATATTTTAAATCATCCATAGTAATGGCTTTTCCCTTACTATATCGGTCATAAATCATTTTGACTTTTTTGTTCGGCATATCATATATTTGTTCATAGCTATAAGGACTTATTCTATTTTGATTATTGTCATGTTTCTCTCCACTGTTCATATTCAAGCCTCCTTGCACAAATATTGTAAATCCTTTTACAATACCAATTATATATCTGGTTATCTTAGTTATAATATATATCGGTTAATACTGTCTGAATATTTAACTATATAGCTATTATTTTCAGTCATATTTCTTCAATTTTTATTTCACATTATAAATACCCTTATTCAGCAAAATAGCCGAATAAGGGTTCTCGTTGCAAACGCACCTTGCTTTTATTGTAATTGTACCTCTTGATTAATGGATACCATCCCATTCTGCATAGAATTCTTCTAGATATCCCTTCATATACAAATGCCGGTTTTCTGCCATCTTCCTGCCGGCTTCGGTATTCATCAGATCTTTTAAAAGGAGAAGCTTTTCGTAAAAATGGTTGATGCTAGAGCCGTTGTTGTTTTTATAGGCTTCAAAGTCCATTTCTTCTTTGGGTTTATCCTCTGGATCATAAATGCTTCTATTTTTACTGCCTCCATAAGCAAACACTCGGGCTATTCCAATCGCTCCGATTGCATCCAGACGATCCGCATCCTGGACAATTCTGCCTTCTAAAGTATCTGGAATCAGTGTGTCGGTGCCCTTATAGGAAATGGAGGATATGATGTTGCATATCCGCTCCATTGATTCCTCACTCAGGCCATGTTCCTGTATGAAACGCGTCGCATTTGGATATAATCCTTGGCCGCCAAACAATTTATAATCATCGACGTCATGTAATAATGCAGCCATCTGTACGATTTCCAAATTTGCGTCTTCGGCTTTGCATAGGGTAGTCGCCATATTGAATACTCTTACACTATGATAATAATCATGTCCACTATAATCATTTGCAAAAATTTCCCGAATAAATTCAAGTCCTGCACTTAATAATTCTTTCTCCATATTCTAGTTTCCCCTCTATTTATACTAAGAAATCCATCAAAGACATCTGATTTGAAATTGGCAAATCTCCCAACAGACCCATTGCAGCCATACTGTCAACCACTGTCTGGCTGACTTTTGCACGCTGCTTAAAATCATCTTGCGATAAAAATGGGCCTTGTAACGCTGCTTCCACGACTGCGTCTGCCGCTTTGTCTCCAAGACCTTCTATCGTACTTAACGCTGGCATTAGCTTATCGTCTATAATTTGGAAGTGATGCGCCTTCGCTTTGAAAATATCAAGCTTATGAAATTCAAATCCTCTTGCATACATTTCCTGGACAATCTTCATATCTTTATACGTATCTTGTTCTTTTTTGGTTAGTTCATTGCTTCGACGCTCATAATCATGCATATGGTACTCTAACTTTTCCCTGCCTTGACACATTAGCTCATAGTTAAAAGCAGATGCACGAATACTAAAATACGCGGCATAGTAGGCAAGTGGAATATATACCTTAAAGTATGCAATACGAAATGCCATCATAACGTACGCCGCTGCATGCGCTTTTGGGAACATATATTTAATTTTTTTACAGGATTCAATGTACCACGCTGGAACACTTGCATCTAACATTGCTTTTTCCATATCCGGCGACAAACCTTTCCCTTTACGAACACTCTCCATAATTTTAAATGCAAGTCCATCTTCTACCCCAGTATGAATCAGGAAGGTCATAATATCATCTCGAGTACAGATTGCAGAGGAAAGCGTACAGTCTCCATTTGCTATATAGTACTGTGCATTGTTTAACCATACATCGGTACCATGAGACAGACCGGAAATACGAACCAGGTCAGAAAAGGTTTTAGGTTTTGTATCCCGTAGCATCTGCATAACAAAATCCGTTCCAAACTCAGGAATTCCAAGGCTTCCTAAGTCAAGACCAATTGGATCATTCGGTGGAATATTGAGTGCGGAGGCGTTATCGAACAATGACAATACCTTTTGGTTATCCATTTGAATTTCATTTACTGGGTCAATACCAGTTAGATCTTGTAACATACGAATCATCGTCGGATCATCGTGTCCAAGAATATCAAGCTTTAACAAGTTGTGGTCAATAGAGTGATAATCAAAGTGCGTGGTAATCGTCTTCGTGGTCATGTCATTTGCCGGTCTTTGCACTGGTGTAAAGGAATAAATCTCCTCACCTAACGGAAGTACGATAATACCTCCTGGATGCTGTCCTGTCGTTCTTCTGACTCCAACACAGCCTTCTGCGATTCGCTCAATCTCGGCTCTTCTTTTATGAATGCCACGTTCCTCATTATATTTTAATACATATCCATACGCTGTCTTTTCCGCAAGCGTACCAATGGTACCAGCACGAAATGTCTGACCTTTTCCAAAAATAATTTCCGTATAGTCATGTGCATGGTTTTGGTACTCTCCCGAAAAGTTAAGGTCGATATCTGGTTCTTTATCGCCATAAAATCCAAGAAAGGTTTCAAACGGAATTTCATGTCCATCTTTACTTAGTGGTTCTCCACAGACTGGACAGTTCTTATCAGGCATATCACAACCAGAGCGTCCAGCATATTCTTTTACCTCCTCCGAATCAAAATCGGAATAAAAGCAGTGAGTACAGTAATAATGTGCTGGTAGAGGATTCACCTCTGTAATACCTGACATCGTCGCAACAAAAGACGAACCTACGGAACCACGGGAACCTACCAGATAGCCATCTTCGTTTGATTTCCATACCAGTTTCTGCGCTATGATATACATTACAGCGAATCCATTTGTGATAATAGAGTTTAATTCTTTTTTCAGTCGATCTTCTACAATCTTTGGAAGATTTGGACCATACATAGAATGTGCTTTATTATAGCAAATATCCGTCAATGTTTTATCCGAATCTTCAATAACCGGAGCACACTTATCCGGACGTACTGGAGAAATCTTTTCACACATATCTGCGATGAGATTGGTATTCGTTATAACGACCTCTTCTGCCTTCTGCGCTCCAAGATAGCTAAATTCATTTAACATCTCTTCGGTCGTACGTAAATAAAGTGGTGCCTGATCATCCGCATCCTTAAATCCTTTTCCCGCCATAATGATGCGGCGGTACACTTCATCTTCTGGATCAAGAAAATGTACGTCACAGGTTGCGACCACTGGTTTATTAAATTCTTCACCTAGTGCAACAATCTTTTTATTAATCGCGATCAGGTCCTCATTATTTTCAATATCGTATTTGTCATCTCTTATCATAAAGGCATTGTTTCCAAGCGGCTGAATTTCTAGATAATCATAGAATTTAGCCAGTCGTGTGATTTCTTCCTGCGATTCATTTCGAAGAATTGCCTGATAGAGTTCTCCCGCTTCACAGGCAGAACCAATGATGAGACCTTCCCGATTTTCTTCAAATAAGCTCTTTGGAATCTTTGGTCTTCTCTGATAATAATCAATGTGTGACAAGGAGATCAATTTATATAAGTTAACACGTCCCACATCATTTTTTGCCAAAATAACCGCATGGTGTGATGGCAACTTTTTAATGGTTTCCTTACTGATTTGTCCAAAATCGGATAGTTCCATTAGTGTCTTTATCTCTTTTTCTTGTAGCATCGCAATGAATTTTACAAAAATCTCTGCGGTAGCCTGTGCATCATCAACTGCACGATGATGATTTTCCAATGAGATTCCCAGTTCTTTTGCTACAATATTTAATTTGAATTTGCTCAGATTTGGAAGCAGACTTCGTGCCATTCCTACCGTGTCAACGACCGTAAAATCTGTTTGAATGCCCAGTTGTTCTGCTTTTTTAGTAATAAATCCAACATCAAAGGAGGCATTGTGTGCCACGAGAACGCTACCCTTACAATATTCTAGAAACTGTGGTAATATCACATCAATCAAAGGATACTCCAGTACCATTTCATCTGTAATGCCCGTTAACTGTTCAATTTTAAACGGTATCGGAATATCCGGATTAATAAAGGTACTAAACTTCTCTTCTGTTAACACTCCGTTTGCAACTTTTATGGCTCCAATCTCAATGATTTTATCATTTGCAGGCCCAAAACCTGTTGTTTCGATATCAAATACAACAAAGTTGTCCGCTAGAGTTTGTCCCTTGTCATTTTCTACGATTCGTTTGAGATCATCCACCAGATAGGCTTCGCAACCGTAGATTACCTTAAAATCATCGCCTTTTGAAATCGTATGCGCTGCATCGGTAAATGCTTGCACAACTCCATGGTCCGTAATAGCAATGGATTTATGCCCCCACGACATTGCGCGCTTAATCATCGTCTTAACATCCACAACGGCATCCATATCACTCATCAGTGTATGAGCATGTAACTCAACACGTTTCTTTTCACTGTTATCTTTTCTCTTCACCGTAAAATCTGAGATTTTCTTGATTCCCACAATGGAACTGATGCTAATATCGCGGTCATACCGGTCCATCAATGCCATACCCTTCATTTTTACAAAGGCGCCTTTTTTTAGTTCGGATAGCACTTCGGGAGCCTGTTCTGCCTTTAAGAAAAGTTTTCCTGAAATCGTATCGGTAAAGTCTGTAATATTAAAAATAACCAAAACCTTTTCATTTCTAAGTTCCCGATCTTCCACCGTCAGAATTTTCCCTTGGATCACAACTTCTCCAATTTCATCGATAATGTCACTAATTGGTGTCAGTTCACCATCAAAAGAACGACCAAAGAAGATATCTGGATCGTCCGCCAGCTTTTTCCTCTTCCAGTCAGAGCGCTTATATTCTTCTTTTTTAACGGCTGGCTTATCCTCTTTTTTCTCGACCGGCTTTTGCTGGACTGTCTTCGTACTATTTAACTGCGCACTTTCTCTTGCAACCGAATTAATATTATCCAGCGAATACAGGAGCGGCTTTTCTTCTTCGAAGGCTACCTTTATCTCCTTTGTATACTCAAAACGAATGGTTACTGGAAAACCACATCGTTCTATAAATATTTCTTCTAGCTTTGACTTAATCTCTTCGACACGACGCTTGATTACAAAGTTATCTTCTAAGGTTAATTTTATTTCCGTCTCTGTCATTGAAATTTTGGCATTTTTGAAAATACCTGCATCAATGACACTATTTTCCCGGAGCTCGTCTAAAATACTGTCAAAATAAATAGGCATCAGTTTCTCCGGTGTATAGCTTTCCGGCAACTCATACCTAGGTATTAGGGTTACGCTGTTATTGGTTGATTGAAATAACTGTTTCCAAAGTTGATATTCCATCTTTTTTATTTCTTTGAACGTAAGCAAACGCTTCCCTTTTATATGTACTTTTATCTGGCGGCGGCTTTTGGAAGCCACCACCTTTTCAACTTCCACTTCCCGAAATAACTGACTTAACTCACCACTTGTGTTAAGGTTATCAAATACTTCAAAAAAATACATAGATATCCTTCCCTTTTATTCTGTCTATTTCCAGTTAGACAGCTCTTCGCGCAACGTATTTAGTAACTGATCTTCTGGAATCTTTTTGATGATTTCTCCATTTTTTATCAAAAGTCCTTCGGATACACCACCAGCAATTCCAATATCGGCTTCTTTTGCTTCTCCTGGACCGTTTACAACACAGCCCATGACAGCAACTTTAATGTCCAAATCAAAATCTTGCACCATCGCTTCTACTTGATTTGCAAGCGTTATAAGATCGATTCTTGTTCTTCCGCAGGTAGGGCACGAAACTACTTCGATTCCACCCTTTCTAAGTCCGAGTGTTTTTAAAACTAATTTTGCCGTCTTAATTTCTTCGGCTGGATCACCAGTTAACGATACTCGTATTGTGTCACCAATTCCCTGAGAAAGGATTGCTCCAAGTCCAACGCTCGATTTAATATTGCCAGAATATATCGTACCAGATTCTGTGATTCCAACATGTAATGGGTAATTACTTTGCTTTGCAATCAGCTCATGTGCTTTGATACACATAAGGACGTCGGATGACTTAATACTAATAACTAAATTGTCATATCCCATATCCTCAATCAGCTTTACTTTATCAAGGGCACTTTCAACGATACCTTCCGCCGTAACCCCATGATATTTCTCTACGAGATATTTTTCAAGGGAACCACTATTTACACCAACTCGAATTGGTATGATACGACTTTTTGCCACATCAATGACTGATTTAACCCGGTCTTTATCTCCAATATTGCCTGGATTGATTCGAATCTTGTCAGCACCATGTTCCATGGCTGCAATCGCTAATTTATAATCAAAATGAATGTCTGCTACCAGCGGAATATGAATTTGTTTTTTAATCTCAGAAAATGCCTTAGCCGCCTCCATGGTAGGTACTGCACAACGAATAATATCGCAGCCAACCCTTTCAAGCTGGAGAATCTGTGCAACGGTACTTTCTACATCTTCGGTTCTTGTATTTGTCATAGACTGGATTAGAACTGGATTTCCTCCACCTATTTTACGATTTCCAATCTGAATTACCTTCGTATTGTCTCGGTACATGTTATCACCTTCCTATTAAAACAATCGTGAAATGTCGTTATACATAACAAATGCCATTAATACCATCAAAGCAACCAATCCAATCAAGTGCACCATGCCTTCTTTTTCCTGATTCACTGGTTTTCCGCGAACAACTTCAATGAATAAAAATACCAAACGTCCTCCGTCCAGTGCTGGAAGCGGTAAAAGATTCATGACTCCTAAGTTCGCACTGAGTAAGATACATGTATTGATTATCGTTAATATAATCGCTGTAACACCATAACTTTTGCTTTCTTTGATTGCACCACCAACCATATCTACAATTCCAACTGGTCCCGCGATTTCATCTTTACTAACCTTACCTGCAACTAACTGTCCTAAACTTTCCACCGTTAGTTTGATCCAGTATTTCACTTCCACAAAACTGTATTTCAATACACCGAGTGGTCCCACTTTTTCTCTTGGCCCATTAAAAGAAAAACCAAGGCGGTATGCACCCTCTTCATTTTTTACTGGGGTCAATACCACAGTCTGCTTTTCTCCATCCCGTGCATATTCAATTTCTACGGTTTCTTTTGTAAGTGGATGGAACTGAAAATATACCCCGATCTCTCTTGCAATGCTAATATTGGAATCATTAATCTTCGTAATCTCGTCTCCAACTATTAATCCTGCCTGTTCCATTGGAGATCCTGCCTCTATGCTCATGATCGTAGGTGCATCATGTCCAGCTATACTGACAATAATAATTGACAACGCAAAAGCAAGCAAAAAATTAAAGAAGGGCCCTGCAAAAATGACAGAGATTCGAGCCCAGACACCTTTTTTGTTAAATGCATTTTCATCCTCGATTACTTCATCTTCTCCTAACATCATACAAGAACCGCCGATTGGGAGGAGCTTCCATGAATATTTGGTATGATTTTCGCATCCTTCCAAGGCATCAAAATTATTTTGCGTCAGAAATGCTTTGCAAACTATACCTTTATTCCCTTTTACAAACGTAATAAGTCTTGGACCCATTCCGACTGAAAATTCCGTTACTGTAACACCATTTTTCTTTGCCAAAAGAAAATGCCCGAGTTCATGAATTACTATGATAACGGTAAAAATTAAAATTGCTACTAATATATTCATCCTTATACTTCCTATCTCCATTTATGATTGATTGCTTCATAGGTTTCTTTCTCTACTTCTAATATTTCCTCAATCGTAGGGTTTTTACGCAAAGAATGTTGATTGATTGCGTATTCAATCATTTCTGGTATCTCCAGATATGATATGGTTCGATTTAAGAACATATCAACTGCCAATTCATTTGCAGCATTAAATACAGTTGGCAAGCTTCCACCTGTTCTTCCTACTTCATACGCTAGCTTGAGGCCACGGAAGGTTTCAAAATTTGGCTTTTCAAAGGTAATCTGCTGTAGTTTTGCAAAGTCCAATCGATCCCCTTTTAGAAACTTTCTGTTTGGGTAGAACAAGGCGTATTGAATTGGGAGTTTCATATCTGGAGTGCCAAGCTGCGCCATCACCGCTCCATCCTCATATTCAACCATGGAATGAATCACACTTTGCGGCTGAATGACAACTTCAATCTGATCAAAAGAAACATCGAACAGCCATTTTGCTTCGATTACTTCGAGCCCTTTGTTTACCATGGTAGATGAATCTATGGTGATTTTTCTTCCCATTGACCAGTTTGGATGTTTTAATGCATCTTCTACTTTTATCTGCTTTAGTTCCTCTACTGTTTTCCCACGGAATGGTCCACCAGATGCTGTTAAGATTATTTTATGAATTTCTTTTTTATTTTCTCCATTCATAGACTGAAATATTGCAGAATGTTCACTATCTACTGGAAGTAATGCAACGTTCTTCTTTGCAGCGAGTGGCATAATGATATGACCAGCACATACTAATGTTTCTTTATTGGCAAGCGCTATGTCTTTGCCGGCTTTGATTGCTTCAATTGTAGGTATGATTCCTATCATTCCAACCACCGCACCCACAACGATGTCGACTGAAGACTCCGTACTACATGCAATTAATCCATCCATTCCAGCACATACTTTCACTGGAAGATGTTGCACTCTATGCTTTAATTCCATTGCTTTCTTTTCATCCCAAACGGATACTACCTTTGGGGAAAATTCCAAAATTTGTTTTTCTAATAAATCGATATTGCTATGGGCTGCGAGAGAAACTACTTCTAGTTCTTCTTGGTAAGCACGAACTACATCTAGGGTTTGTGTTCCGATGGAGCCAGTCGATCCTAGTATTGCAATTTTCTTCAATATATTCACTCCTTTCACATACCTATTCCATTTTTAAACAATATTGCTAAGAAAAATACAATAGGGGCTGTAAAAATAACACTATCAAATCGATCTAAAATTCCACCATGACCCGGAATTAGTTTTCCATAATCTTTGATTCCATGATTTCGTTTAATGGCGGATGCGACCAAGTCTCCCAATTGAGAAATAATAGAACTTGCACCACCCATAATAGCAAACGTAAGCAACGGATTGGACACCCATGTAATACGTCCTTTTACAAATAGTGCATATATAAATCCAATCAGCGCAGCACCTACTACGCCACCAATACATCCTTCTAAACTCTTTTTGGGGCTGAGTTCAGCTAAGTGAGAAGGAAGTTTGTGTTTTCCGATCAATTTCCCAACACAATAAGCACAGGTATCCGATCCCCACGCACCAATAAAAGCAAGCCATATCAACCACTTACCATCTGGCAACACGCGAAGGCGATATATATATCCAAGCATTGCTGTTACATAGAATAATCCAAAAAAGACCATTGCTACTTTCTCAATCTTATATTCTGGGAAAGTAATCACATAAAGAACTAATATAATAAATAAAAATCCAATCATAAGAAGCATTGCGTCTTCTTCTTTACGAAATAACATGAGCAAATCCAAACAAAAGCCGCCAACATATCCCGCCTTTGCTAATGATGTTTTTTCAATTCCGATTGCACGATATAATTCAAATAGCCCAATCATTGATATTATGGTTACCGTTGCAAATAATATATTACCGCCCCCAATAACCACAAAAATAGTAATCGCTAATAATACGATCCCGCTAATAAGCCGTTCGCCAAACATAAGTTACCTCCTATTTTATACCACCAAATCTGCGATCTATTCGATTATAGAATTCAATTGCTTTGATTAATTCTTCTTTATTGAAATCCGGCCATAATACATCCGTAAAATAAAATTCAGTGTAAGCCAACTGCCATAACAGGTAGTTTGATAATCTTTGCTCACCACTGGTACGAATTAAAAGTTCTGGTGCCGGTATATTTTTCGTATCCAAATAATTTTCAAACATATCTTCATCGATTGCATCAAGCGTAAGCTTACCCTGAACACATTCTTTCGCTACTTTTCTTACTGCACGGATAATCTCATCTCTTCCACCATAATTAATGGCCACCTGGAAATTAAGCCCTGTGTTCTTGCTTGAAATTTGTTCCAATTCTTGAATTTGATTCTGCATGCTTTCTTCCAAAACGGAGATGTCACCAATTACGCGAACTCGCATATTATTTTTCTTTGAGGTCTGAATACAATCTTTTAAATAACTTTTTAAAAGTTTCATCAGTGCATTCACTTCGCTCTCTGGTCTTGACCAGTTTTCCGTTGAAAATGCATAAACGGTTAGATATTCTACGCCTAACTTATCCGCTGCTTCTAAGATTCGTTCTACATTTTTACTTCCTTGGGCATGACCAACATTTCTTGGCATCGCACGCTTTTTTGCCCACCTTCCGTTACCATCTAAAATAATCGCAATATGTTTTGGTACATTCATGTTTTCCATACGATACTCCTATTTTAACCATTCATAAGAATGGGACTGATGCCAAACTTCGTACTTGCACCAGTCCCTAAAACGCAGTTATACAGTAAGTATTTCCTTTGTCTTTGCTTCGATTGATTTATCAACTTCATCGATGTATTTATCTGTAAGTTTTTGCATTCTTGTTTCTGCTTGCTTTAATTCATCTTCTGATATTTCATTTGCCTTACTTTGTTTTTTGAAAATATCATTCGCATCTCTTCGAATATTTCGAACTGCAATCTTTGCATTTTCGCCTTTTTTCTTAACATCCTTTACTAAATCTTTTCTTCTTTCTTCGGTTAATTCAGGGAACACTAAACGAATGGTTTTTCCATCATTATTTGGTGTTAATCCAAGGTCAGAAGCAATAATTGCTTTCTCAATTTCTTTTACTAAGGAACTTTCCCATGGTTGAATCAAAATTACCCTTGCTTCTGGAACAGAAACATTCGCTACTGTCTGAAGTGGAGATGGCTGTCCATAATAATTCACTTTTAATTTATCGAGTAAATGTGGATTGGCTCTTCCTGCACGAATGGATACGTATTCTTCGCTGAGTGCTGCTAACGTCTTTTTCATTTTGTCTTCATATTTATTCATTTCTAATTCCATCTTCTTATCCTCCTGGTTTTACACCGTTATTTTTGTTCCATAATTGATTCCATTTACTGCATTGACAATACTGTTGTCCTCACCAAGTGCAAATACAAGCATTGGCATTTTGTTCTCCAAACACATAATCGTTGCTGTCAAATCAATCACTTTAAGCTTTTTATCAAGCACTTCTTGTATGGAAATAATATCATACTTTTTCGCATTTGGATTTGTTTTCGGATCACTATCATATACTCCATCGATCGCTTTTGCTAATAAAATAACATCAGCCTCCATCTCAATGGAACGAAGTACGATACCCGTATCCGTTGAAAAATAAGGATGTCCCGTACCACCTGCAAAAAATACAACCATTCCTTTTTCAAAATATTTATTTGCTCTGTCTTTGGAAAACAATTTTGTCATATTTCCACATTCAAAAGGTGTTAGTATTTGTGTTTTCATACCGACATAGCGAAAAATCTCAGATACATAAAGACAGTTCATAACCGTTGCGAGCATACCAATTTGATCTGCCTTGGTTCGGTCGATGGTTTCGCTGGTTCTGCCTCTCCAAAAGTTACCTCCACCGATTACAATTCCTACCTGTACACCAGCATCTATCAATTGTTTTACCTGTTTTGCAACTTTTATACAAGTGGCTTCATCAAATCCCTGCTTTTTATCTCCTGCAAGGGCTTCTCCACTTAGTTTAAGCATTACTCGTTTATAATCTGCCATTTTACTTCTCTCCATCAAAGAAATTATCAATATCTACGGCTGCATAAGTTAATGAACAATAACCGTCGATAACCGCACCATTATTGATTTGTACGGATTTTGCATTTATATTTCCTTTTACAATTGCGGTAGAATCGATGATAACTGGTCCGTTTACATCAACTTCACCTTTCACAGCTCCTGCAATAACTGCACTATTTGCTTTAACGTCGCCAACAACAATCGTACCAACTCCAACTTTAACACTGCCTGTACTTACTAAGCCACCATCAAGACGTGCTGTATTTACATAGATTTCGGAAGCCTGTGAATTACCACTTACATTACCAACAATAGAAAGTTTACCAAGGCAATTGATATCTCCAGTAATGGTACCCATTACTTCAAGGGAACCATCGGAAGAAATACTACCATTAATTTTAGTTCCTTTTGTAATTACAGTAACATCATTACCTAGTTCATGCATATCTTCTTTTATTTCAAAATCTTCCTTCATTTCTTCTACTTCATCGCTCTTTGCAAGAATTTCTTCATCTACATCTGCATCTTCATTGTTATCCTCTCCTAAGAGCTGAGCGATTAATTCCATGTCTGAAGAATCCTCTTGTGTCTCAAGTTCTTTGTTATCACCAAATTCTGCCATTCTCTGTTCCTCCAATTCTTTTTCTCTTACTTGGTTTTCTTTATTTTCTTGTTCCTTTAATTCCTGCTCTTTTGCCTGTTGTTCCTTTTCCAATCTTTCATCTTCATCAATCATACGTTGAATCAGTTCTTCTTCCGTAAGGCCATCTTCCAAAAGTTCTTCCCCAAAATCCTTATTAGTCTCTAAGTCCACCTCATGATTCGGTTCACCTTCTACTACTTCAACCAAATTTGACTCTTCTGGTAATTCTTCGTTTGTATTCAATGCTTCAATTGCAGCAAGAACTTCTTCTTCTAAAATGTCTTTAATATCTCTTTTATCATTTGTAGACTTCGCATGTGTGTAATCTTTTCCATCCTCTGCCACTTTTTCGTTTGAGCTGTCATCTTCTATCTCATCCTCGGTACCTTCCAAAAAATCTTCCTTATAAAGATCATCTTCTGGCATTAGCTCATTCATTGCTTGAGAAAAGTCTTCCTTTAATTCTTTAAAAAATCCCATTCTCTATCCTCCTGTTTGTCTATTCTACAGTATCCGCTTTTATGTGCTGCACTGTATTTGTATATTTCGTTATTGGCAGGATAATATATCCTTGCTTCTTTAACTTCTTAATTAACGTAGGCATTGACTTCAATGTTGTATCACTTGATACGGTATCATGCATTAAAACAATTGAATTTTTATTTTTCCCAATGCCGTTCATAACATTATGAATCATTTCATCCGTGGTTAAATCTTTGCCAGTGGCATCACCATTGATTGCATTCCAATCATAATATGTAATATTCACTTTATTCAAGTATTTTATAAGTTCAGTCATGGAAACATCGCTAACGGTGTTGCTGCTGCCTCCTGGGAATCGATATATCGTCGGTCTTTTGCCTGTTGTGTCATAAAGCAAATCGCTCAACTTATTCATATCTTGTTTAAAAGCTTTTACCGATTTATAAATTTTTCTGTATTGATGAGAATAGGAGTGCATACCTAAAGTATGTCCGTCCTCTACAATTCTTTTGTAGAGAGATAGGGAATTCTCATCTGTCTTTCCAACCACAAAAAAAGTAGCCTTTACGCCATTTTCTTTTAATACATCAAGTAGCGCATCGGTATACTTTCCTGGTCCATCATCAAATGTTAAGTAGACCTTCTTTTCTTCTGTCTCTAAATCCAATTTTTCTTCCGGTGTCAGCACAACGTTCTCTGCTGCTTCCGTGGTTTCATCCTCTAATTCATTGGAATCGGTTGTAGTTGGTATATCTTCTTCCTCTTTCACATCATCTTGCATATCCCCTGCCTCGGCTGCATAAACGATGGAACCACTCTTGGTATTTTCTGAGTTGTCAAGGTAGTCTTCATACTCCTGCGTCCTAATATCTGTCAATGTGTTTAATTGTTTTTCTATTTTATTTATACGAATCATTAGTATAATACATAACAAAATCGGAATTAAAATCATTGCAAATAGAACGGTAAGCATCATTCGCTTCATGCGTTGTACCCTTTTTTTTCGCACGTTGCTCTTAGCATCTATTCTAGTGGCATTCTTTTCGTCGTTGCCCATTATATCCATCCTTTACAAAGTTTACGAATCTATTCTACCACAAAACTCTGCTTTTTCCAAACATTAAATAAAAAAAGAACAAAACCTTGTTTGCCCTCTTTTTATTCTATAAATTCTTATATTTTATGAATCCTATTTTCTAATAGTTCTAGCAACGTTGGCTTTATTCCAAATGCATTTACAATGTCTTGAATCTCTTTTTGGGCTGTAATCTTACTTTCAGAAGAAAGGTTCGTTTTTACTGCACGAATCAGCAGATTCTTTGGTGTATGAGACAAATCGATAAATTCAAGTAATTGCGTCTTGTAGCCACAGCATGTCAGCAAATTACATCGAATGGCATCGGTCATAAGCGCTGCCGTTCTCTCCTTTACGATTCCATATCGATTTAAAATAGGAAGATAGTCATTGGTCATTTGATTTGCAATCTCATGTTGACAACAAGGTACAGAAATTATAATCTTTGCATCCCATTCAATGGCATTGAATAAAGCGAAATCGGTTGCTGTATCACATGCATGTAGCGATATCACCATATCAATTGGTATGTGGGAGTGATATCCATTGATATCGCCTACCTCAAATTGTAGACCGTCATAACCATAACGCCTTGCAGCATCATTGCATTGATGAATGACCTCCTCTTTTAAGTCAAGACCAATCATTTGAATATCCATATTCCGGACTACTTTTAAATAATAATATACAACAAACGTTAAATAGGATTTTCCACATCCAAAATCAACAATATTGATCTGATCTTTCTTATATTTGCGTATGGCATCATCTATAATTTCAATAAATTTATTAATTTGTTTATATTTGTCATACATAGATTGCACTACTTTTCCATCTTTCGTAAATATTCCCATATCTACTAGTGGTGGAATCACAGTATCCTCTTCTAATAAATACTGTTTCTTTCGATTGTGTGGCTGGATTTTTGGCAAACTTGCTTTCACCGTCGTTTTATGATACAGTACTTTCCCTTTTTTCGAGATCTTTAAACTGTATTCTCCATTTTTTCCCCAGACATTCATCTGGGTAAATGCATCTTCTAAAAACTGCAGACAAACTTGCTTTATGGCATCCGGATCCATATTTTCATGAAACACTTGTTTCTGGGTATATTTTTCAATTTGAAAATACGATTCCTTTCGTTGAATGATAACCTTTCGGTACAAAACTTCTGCATTCTTACAATTGCTAAATACTATTTTTATGATTTCATCTTCAAGAATTTGATTGATATAAGTTGAGATTTCTTCCATTTTATCTACTTTCCTTATGTTTTCGTTTATTACTGAATCGGTAGGACATTTTCGTTTAAACTTGTTAATGATCAATTGGCACTGTAACTTATCATAGCCTTTCTCCAGCTTGTGGAAGTTTTGAATATACCGTTTTTGCACTGACACCAGGGAGCATACCAAGCTTTCCAGATAATGCGCTGATTACATCCGCTGGTGCATCAATTGCCACACTAATAATGGAAATGTTTCTTTTTTGATAGGGAATTCCCATCCTTCCAATGATATACTGACCATAGTTATGCAATATGTCATTTAGTTTTCCAGTGGAGTCTTCGTTTTCAACGACGATACCAATTAATGCAACTTTTGTCTCTTCCATAAGCTTCCCTCCTGTATTTTTTTTGGATCTTCCTCCATCAAAATGATATTCATAGAAATCCTAGATCCATGCACAACTTACTCAACGTCTTTACTAATAATAAGATAATACAACATCATAGTTATTCTTAGCCATATTCTCTAGAATTTCTTGCTTCATCTGCTTTAATTCAGGATATTGGTCAAAAAATTCAATTTTCTTTTTCTGGTCAGCGGTTGCATTCCATTTTCCTAGTACATAATAAGCAAACGTTTCAGCAAAATCTTCTGCGCACTGCGTTGCTGCATACTCCGTCACAAACTCATCATAATGTCTAACATAGAATAAAACATTATCGGTATCTGCGCTCCAATCATCTCTGATATCCGCCCAAAACTCTTGATAAAAATCATTTAAATAGGAATCTTCATTTGCTACTACTTCATAGTCCGTATAGTAATCAAAAGATGGCATCAGACTTTGATCAGCCGCAAAGTATTTAACTTGGTTATTATTTAAAGATAAATAATGGGAATATTCATGAACTACGGTCAGTGCAAAGTTGGTTTTATTTTCCATATCCGCCGGATCAATACAAAGCTTCCAAGTCTTTCCACTTTTATCCATTTGTAGCACATATGCCATCGTTCCATATTCACCATCTGAGGCAATATCAAATTCAACAAACTGGCTAAAATAATCTGCTGGTAATATTTGTTTTACCATAGACCAAACCTTCTTATACTCTTTCATTTGTTTTTCAGATAACTTTGTCAATCCATTTTTTTTTGGATTCATATACTTTAGACTTAGATCATCTTGATTAATTTTAAACTGACCTTTCATTGGCATATCTGCCCCTAGAATATTATAAAAAACGGCATCTGCATCGAGTGATTTATATTTTAATAAAATGTCATACATTTTATTAAGAAACTCCTCCTTACGGTCACTGCGGTACTGATTATAAAGCTTTTTGATTTTTTTGTAATCTGCGGTCGAAAGCGTCTGCTTCAAATTATTGATTATAACATTATTTTCTGGTAATTGTAACCCTGATTGAAAGCCCGTGCCATATTCTAATGCTTGTTTCGCACCTTTTATATACTTTAAGGTTAATCCATCTAAATAAGAACACATCTGTGTGATTAGCTGTTGCTCCTCGCTCGTAGGAACATAAACATTGTCTTTTTTTCTGATGTCTTGCAAGTTATCAATCTTAGAAATCAAACCACTAATTGTATTACGTTCGTCGACGGTTACTTTTAGATCCAAAGCACCTAAAAGATCCGATACCTGTTCCTCTAAATCATATGTATTCATTGAAAGGCGCTGTAAATTCTGATTTTCTTGATTCACAGTAGCTGCTGACACATTGATTGGTATGTTTACTTCTCCCGAAAGGATAATTCCGATTACGACGCTACATATCACTTTTTTCCATTGTATTTTCATTCTTTATTTTCTCCATTCTGTAACCATATTTTTTTATTATATACTATAAAACAAAAGCATATCTTACTATTTCATTACATTTTATTTGGAAAGTATAATCAGTATTATATCATTACCTTATTACAATATCTACCATATACTTGTGTCTGACGTTTTTTTCTTTTCAATAATCATGCCCCAGTATTTGCATGATACTAACACCATCACTCAGCAAATGGACGATTTTTTCCTTTGCCTGATTGTACTGATCGAACCGATCGATTGCATTTGATAAATTAGCGTATACCTTCCAGTATCCGGTATATATATAATTCTTTCCATCGTTTTCAATGAATCCTAGCACATCCTCTATCGGATATCCCAGAAGCAATCCTATTTCATGAGGAAAAGCTTTTCTATCTTCCATGTATCCTTTATATCGAATGGATACTTCATTTAAAATATCGTACAATAAATAAGTATGGTAACCTAGAAGCTCCATTGTGCTTTTTACATTTTGACATTTTAAATAAGCTTCTACTTCTTCTTTTTTGTAAAGCAAAAAAATATTATTACACTTTGAGTGATAGATGAAAAAAGTTGATATTGAAGTTTGACGGAACAAATCAACAAGCTCTCTCTCGTTTACTTTTGAAGCGATGAAAAGATTGGACATCTTTATTCCAGTGAGCAAGGGGGCACATTGTAATGCTAATTGTGTCTCTAAGGCACCAAAATCCATAGCCGCAATCATTTGAAACAATTCCACATTCATGTTGACCTCCTCATTAGTCGTTGTTTTTGAATCTTATTCAATAACAATATCTTTTCCAGCATTTGTAGAAATATGATAAATCAGAAAAAGAAGCGCTTACAAATGCTCGATTTCACATTTATAAACGCTTCTTAAACATAGGACTATTGCTTTTAAAATCCTAATTTTCCAAGCCACTCCTTCATTTTATTCTCTCGATCTGGAAAGTCCTTTTCCTGATATCTTCCTAAGACTATTTCATCGGTTATTGTTCCATCCGATAAAAAAATAACTCGATCTGCTCTAGCTGCAACTTTCGCATCATGCGTTACCAACATTACGGTAGTCCCCTGCGCATTGACCCCATTTATGATATCCATAATTTCCTTTGTTGCACTAGAGTTTAGGGCACCAGTAGGTTCGTCACCAAATATAATATCTGGATGGTTAATTAATGCTCGACATACCGCTGCACGCTGTAGCTGTCCCCCAGAAACTTTCTTGATATCATGCTCTGCGATCTGCTCAATCCCAGTTTTTCTCATCAGTTCTTCTGCATATTTCGTTACCGTTTCTCGATTGCTACTATTTGCCTTAAATCCAGGAAGTACAATATTGTCACGTATGGATAATGTTTTTAGCAAGTGTGACTGCTGGAATATGAAACCCATGTTATTGAGACGTATACGACTCATCTGTTCATCGTCAAGCTTTGATATGTCTTCTCCTTCAAAAATAATCTCGCCCTTGGTGGCCCGATCCATACCACTTATGTTATATAAAAGTGTAGATTTTCCAGACCCAGACTGTCCCATGATAGCAACGAATTCTCCTTCGTTTACGGTAAGGTCAATTCCCTTTACTATGTTTGTTCCACTAAATTCTTTCCATAATCCTTTTACCTGTAACATATATTTTTTCATACTGTCTCCTTATTCATTGATCAGTGAAATAATCTGATATTCCCGTATCTGTCTACTTGTAATCCAGGTCACCCCTACCACTACGCTAAGAAGTGTCACCGGTAATAATAAAAATGCAATCCAAGGATTTATGATAAAGGTTACTTTTGATATACCAAGGCCCATTATGCCAAAAGCTAAACTCACAATTTTTCCACCAAGCACGTTTGAAAAAATACTTCCTGTAAGGATAGCAATCAATGAAACCATACCAATTTTATATAGATACTGTCTTCTTACATCAAAATTCGTAAAGCCAATTGCCTTCATCGCCGCAATCTGAGAAACATCCTTGGCAAGTCGTAGCTTCATAAAGAGAACTACCATCAATCCAGCAAGCAAGAAGCCGATTACCATCACTGCAATTGCTGCAATTTCTACCTGCTTTGCGACCCCACCCAATGTCTGATTGATAAATTCTTCCATTGGTTCTATGTCACAACCTCCACCAATATGCATCCTCCATTGCAATGTCTTAGCATTCGCATCAACTTTGTCTACAAGATTGATTGTAAATTGATATTTTTCAGATTCTACGCCTGGAAACGTATTGATTGCCTTCGCTGTTAGTCCTCCACTTGTTACATCCTGGTAAATTCCAGAAACGGTAAATTCCATTTGCTTGTCGTCAACTCTTATAGTAATACAATCACCTACGTTTTTACCGACTGCATCTGCATTAAGTTTCGAAAGGGCAATATCATTTTCGATGGAAGGTGCTTTGCCATAAAGATATTTGAGTTCTTCTCCTGCATGATTTCCACAGTCCACATGAAGATTCATCCATTCCTTTTTGGAATTGTATGCTTCAATACGTACGCTTCGATACTCCTTATATTCTTTGATATCCGGATCCCTCGTCAGAAGCTTTTTAACCCTTTCATAGCTATTCCAAAGATTTTCTCCTGACTCAATTTCAATCATTACATCATCCGTGGAACTTCCCATATAGGTAATGAATTCCTTCGATTTCATTGTATTTAAAAGATTCATTGGAACCATCATGATTCCTATCACGAGGAACATAACAACAAAAACAATGACATATCCACCGAAATTGTGTAATGTCTCTCTTACACTCATAAGAAGATTCACGGGCATTTTTTTTGACTGATAAAGACCATCCCTAACTCGTTCCCCTTTTCCAAATCCTTTACCCGTTATCAAAGCATCTACTACCGTAACTTTCTTCAGCTTTTTTAGTATCTTCTTGCAATAATGGTTGGTGATGAAGTACACAAGTACGCACCCTATGATAGGCAGGCCTATGGTTAGTAGGGAAACTGGTTGCTTTCCAAACGTACTGCTTACATGCCCAGTAAATAGGTTTGACAAGATAATAGCTATTATATATCCAATCAAAATTCCTGCCGTTGCCATTATTTTATACTTTTTAAGATACAAATTCTGGATATCTTTGTATGACATACCAATGGCTTTCATGGTTCCAATTTCACTAACTTCTTCTTCCAAAGCTGCCATCATGGTATATTTCATACACATCAAAGCAACCATGACAAGCAGTATACTTACAAAAATGAGTATCATTGCCAAGGAAATATCCGTAAGTGCACTTAATAAAAATATGATACGATATGTCACCGCCTGGCCATCTTGCGGAAGATTCGCTTTTTCATAAGCGGTCTGAAAACCAGAAGCCAAGGCAGAATCCGTAAAATATGCTTCGATCAAATATTCCTTTTCTCCCATTATTCCATAAAGTTCCTCGTAATCTTCATCACTGATCAGCAGTCTTGTTGACGAGCAAAGCGTCGAATTCATCTGCGCATCATGAACAAATGCCGTGACTTTAAATTCCTTTGTTACCCCATGATTGGTTATAGCTACCGTATCACCAAGGTTTATTTCATAAGCACCTAGTAAAATAACAGGAATACCAATTTCACTTTTTTTTAAATGGATGACATTTCTGTTATCATCAAGCAATCGGTCATACTCTTTGTTTTGCTTCACGAGACTGATATCGATCCGAGAATCGGATAAATTAAACGGCTTATCTCCAATGATCTTAATATCGTCTCCATACACATCAATCATAGAAACGGTTTGATACGCTGTAATGCCATCATATGAGGAACAAAATGTATCAATTGCTTCCTGATTTATTTCTCCTTTATGCATTTGAAGAAAATGGGGTGGCTTTGCTGTATTGTACATTCCCATCATGGAAGAGAGCAGTTGCGTTACAACTATGGTTGCTGCCACGACTTGTGTTGTTGCAAGTATCATAAACAATAGCAAAGCCACATTGCCTGCACGATTTCTTTTAAAATCATTCTTTAACATTTTTAAGTTTAGATTCATCATAACTCCCATCTACCACAAATGGTCAGACTACGTGAATTGCACGGATACTCTTTCTACTTCCAAGTAACAATGCAACAACTACCATTAAGATTCCTGCAACAATAAGCATCAGTCCGATGCCTCTGCCTTCGCCTGTTCCTATGATACTTCCAATGCTCATCGCGAAAATTCCATTCTTTTGCATGATTGGTTCAAATACATGATCTGCAAGGAATCCACAAGTCGCATATGCGATTACACATCCCATCTGAGTAAGAAGACTGATGAGTCCCCAGACTCTACCTTGTACTTCGTTTGGAATACTTACTCTTATCATAACGTCAGCACAAGTATTAACAAATGGAAGCGTTGCAAAGAATAAGATACTTGCTGCTACTATAAATGCCATGTGCGTACTTGTTCCGATGAGTGCCATAAAAACTCCACAAACAATTAAAGATACCATCAGTATTTTAGAATACTGCTTCTTAATACCAAGAATACTAATTACTATGCTACCCACAACCATTCCAATTGCGCTTACCGATTCCATGAATCCTACCGTCTTGACACTTCCAATTGGTAATACCATCGGAATCATTAACGTCTGGACAAAACCAATAAAGAAACACATAAAAGACATTAAAATCACTAAATTAGTAACTCCTTTATCTTCAATAATATAGTGAAACCCTTCTTTTAATTCTTTGAATAAATCGAAATTATCCTGTCTTGGTTTTATCGTTTGAATGCTTTTTCGGACAAAAGATACCGCTAAGACCGTTACAAAAAAAGTAGAAATGTCAATCAGCAAAATCACTCTTATATCAAAGAATCCCAGAATAACTCCCGCGATGGCTGGTGATATTAGATATTTTGCATTATTTGCTATCTGAACCAGACCACTCGCCTTTGCATATTCATCCTCTGACAACAAATCTGTAACGGTTGCCTTATACGAAGGCTCCAACAAAGCTACAAATATGGAATTAATGGTAACACCAATAACGATAGGTGGCACACCAATGTCACCCATTTGCATACAGATCAGCATGTATACTAACCCAAAGGCCGAAAAAAGGTCTCCACAGATCATCATAAGTCTTCGGTCAAATCGATCGGCCAGAATACCTCCAATCGGACTTAATAGTATCGTTGGTAAGTAGGCTAATAAAGTAACAATCGAAACCCATGCAACACTTCTAGTAAGCTGGTATACGTAAACCGATAACGCAAAGGCTGTCATTCCACTTCCAATATTCGATATAAATTCTCCTATCCATATTTTCATAAAATTCTTCATTATACACTCTCCTCAATCATTTAAAGTATGTTATACTTTAAAATCGCTCCGTTATGACCAATACTGATTAGCCATGTTCCAAAAACTTTCTTCCTCTACTCCTAACATTTTCTCTAGCAATGCGATCAACGCCCTTAAAATCATTTGTTGTTCTTGCGGTTCTACCTGAAAGATTCCATCATCCAAAAGGGTAATGGAAGAAGTCAGGAAAATCTGCATGTACTGCGTTGGAAAATCTGATTTGAAGATTCCCTGGCTAATTCCCTCTTCCACAACTTTGCAAAGTACTGGTGCAACGCTTGTTACCATTGCACTTAACGATTTTTGATGCATCAGAGAATTTTCCGGCTTGTGTAGTTCTTCCATAATGTCCTGCTCTACTTCACCCTCAACATGCATGGAAAGAATTACATGTAACAATTTCTCTGTAGGTGATAATGCCGGATTGGAGGCAACCATCTCCACTCTTTCTACAACCATCCCAGTAACTCGATCAATGATTGCATCCAGCACTTCTTCTTTTGATTTAAAGTAGTAATAAAATGTCCCTTTTGCTATACCAACTGCCTCAAGAATGTCATTTACCGTAGATTTATCATAACCTTTGGTTCCAAATAGTTTTCCAGCTGCATCCAGTATCTCATTTCTTCTTTCCTTGTATTCCTTACTAACTTTCATACTGCTTACCTCTTTTTCTATAAAAATAAATTTATTTAGCACATTTTATAGACCGACCGTCGGTCTATAAATATATATATACCTTTCTCATCCAATTGTCAATACCATTTTTCATTTTATTTTAAAAAAATGGAGTATGCTGCAAAATAATTTTTTTTGCAGCATACCCCGTAAGTACTAATACGATAGCCTTAAGTTACAATCCTTGTATGTAAATTACTGATTTTATTCCTCCGTGGAAGCACATTCTTTTTTGACTAAGTATTCAATGTCATTTGTATTTTCCTGTACCATAACTTTAATGTCTTGAACTTCTCGCAAAATCTTTTCTAATATCTTTTCCTGCTCCATACTCATAATAAAACTCCTCCAAAATACTAATTTTGATACTATAATTATAAGGAATTATGCAATTAAAGTATACAGGATAATTTATCTAGGTCTGTAATTTATTGCCTTTAATACTTATGCTAACTTAATAATTCGTTATTGTATTACTACAAATTGGATACTCTGATGCCTCCCATTGATGATCTTTTGACATTTGCTTATCGCTAATCAAAAAATAGTTATAACCTACCCTATCTCCTTTCAAATCATCCCATGTAGCATCAAGATGATACCATTCTCCATCTATCTTAATCAAATTCCACGCATGGCCTTCTGGAGTTTTAACTATGCCCGCTGCATACTTTGCACCATACGCTGTACCGAAGCATAACATAGATTCAACATCCACTAGATCACATAATGCACTCATGAATACAGCATACCCGGTACACACTCTTTTTCTATTAATAAAAAAAGATGCATTATTAAATTCTGTACTTGGCTCTCTGCCATTGTAATATAAGTCATAATCATATTCTATAAATCTGACTAACCAATCATGCGCTTTTTTCACCTTGATAACATCACTATCACTATCATTCACGGTTTTGTAGAAATCTCGTAATATCTTAATACCCTCTCTGTCATCCTCTGTTAGCAATACATCCAAACCCTGAATATCTTTTTTCGCTGCAGCAACAAAAAGAGCCGTCTGATCACATAGGACTCTATTATCCACTCTATTCGCTATTATCTTCTCTAAACTTGAACACCCCGGAAACAATTCATTAATTTCAATAACAGAATCAGGTATTTCTAGGGTTTTTAAATTGGTACATCCAACAACCAAATTATTGATTGTGGTTACCTTATTTGGTATTTTGAGGCTTTCTAGGCTGGTACAATCTTCAAATGCACAATCTCCCAGCTCTGTAATAGACTCCGGTAAATTAATTTTTTTCAAGCTGTTGCAACAGCTGAAAGCACCTTCACCAATACTGTTTATCCCTTTTTCAATTTTTACATCTGATAGATTTGAACATTCTTGAAACGCATTACATTCTACTACCTTTACATTTTTAGGGATTACAACAGATTTAAGGTTTTTATTTCCATGAAATGCATAAAATGATATTTTCGAAACCCCTTTTGGAGCAGTATATTGGCTTACAGCGGGTGCTGACAACAAGGTCTTACCGTCCTTGGTATAGAGCGCACCGCCAGAAGACATATAATTTTTATTATTCTTATCAACTATAATCTCTCTTAAATTACTGCAAAATACGGATATTTCAAAAATCTCTACATTCTTTGGAATCGTTAACTTTTCAATCTTCGTATTTGAAAAAGCATAACCTTTTATATACTTCATACTTTTTGGAATATTAATATTTTTCAATGTTTTTACATTTACAAATGCATACTCGCATAATTCATTAATCGTATTTGGAAGCACAATCGTATTAACTGTTGTTCCCCATTGACTTGCATGATCCATCCAATATCCACGAACAGTGTTCATTTCATTATTTCCGACTTTGGTCACTGTATATTTCGTATTATCATAAGTAACGCTTTCCGGTATACTTATTTTCTTTTTATTTCCAGTATACCCCATTGCTATAACCTGATTCGTTTTAAATTTTTTCGATTTTGCAATTGCATAATATGTAATATCATGAACTGAAAATATTTTTTCTATCTTTACTTCATCTTGAGAATCATTTACGCTCATTACAATATCCGATTTAGTATTTGCAGTATTTGCACATGCAGTTATAGAAAAAGCTTCATTACCTAAAACAATACTAAATAATACTATCCATATAAAAAGTCTTTTTTGTATTTGGTTCATAGATTTACCCCTTGTATGTTTTTCATTATTTCCAATAGAATTACGCAGCATAGTACTGAAAAACCCTTGAAAATAATGTATTTTCAAGGGTTTAATCTTTACTTTATATTTAATATTACTGTCCCATCTGTTTTGCAACTTCTGCTGCGAAATCTTCTTCTTTCTTTTCGATTCCTTCGCCAGTTTCAAAACGAACAAATTTCTTAACTGTAATGTTCGCATTGTTTTCTTTTGCAAGTTGTGCAACATATTTTCCAACCGTTAAATCGCCATCTTTAACATAAGCCTGATCTAAAAGACAAACTTCTTTTAATTCTTTGTTAAGACGTCCGATAATCATTTTGCTAATGATATCATCTGATTTACCAGCATTTTTAGGATCATTTTTCGCTTGCTCTAAAAGAATTCCTTTTTCGTGCTCTTTGTATTCTTCAGAAATTTCGTCCTGAGAAACATATTTTGGAGCTAACGCTGCAATTTGCATTGCAACATTTGTCAAACCTTCTTTAACAGCATCGTTTACTACATCCGTATCAGCTTCCACTAAAACACCGATTCTTCCGCCGCCATGAAGATAAGATACAACGCATCCATTTTCAGCAACAACTTTTTCGAATCTACGGATAGATAAATTTTCACCAATAATAGCAACTTTTTCTACTAATGCTTCTTTTACAGTCTTAGCAACATCCGCATTCCACTGCTCTGCAAGAAAAGCATCCATATCTGCTGCGTCTGATTCAACTGCTTGCTCCGCTACAGCTGCAACAAAAGACTGAAAATCAGCATTTTTAGCAACAAAGTCTGTTTCTGAGTTAACTTCAACAACTGCTGCTACTTTATCGTTTTTAACGACAACTTTGCAAAGACCTTCTGCTGCAATTCTTCCAGCTTTCTTTTCAGCCTTAGCTTGTCCATTTTTTCTTAGATATTCAACCGCTGCATCCATATCTCCGTCTGTTTCAGTCAGAGCTTTTTTACAATCCATCATTCCTGCACCGGATATTTCTCTTAATTCTTTTACCATTGACGCTGTAATAGCCATGATTTATACCTCCATTGGTTAATATTGATTCTTCAGTTCTATGCTTGTGCTGGTACTTCTTCCTGAGAAACTTCATCAGTACTCATATCAACACCTTGATTTGCTTCAATAACAGCATCTGCCATCTTAGCTACGATTAATTTAACAGCACGAATTGCATCATCATTACCAGGAATTACATAATCTAATTCTTCTGGATCACAGTTTGTATCAGCAATACCAATAAGTGGAATACCTAATGTGTGCGCTTCTTGTACACAGATTCTTTCTTTTTTAGGGTCTACGATGAAGATTGCATCTGGAGCTTTCTTCATTTCTTTAATTCCACCAAGGTTTTTCTCTAATTTTTCCCATTCTTTTTTCAATGCGATAACTTCTTTTTTAGGAAGTACATCGAAAGTTCCATCTTCAGACATTCTTTCGATTTTCTTTAAACGATTGATTCTTCCCTGGATGGTTTTGAAGTTTGTTAACATACCACCTAACCATCTTTCATTTACATAGAACATACCGCAACGTTCAGCTTCTGATTTAACAGAATCCTGAGCCTGTTTCTTTGTTCCAACGAAAAGTACAGTTCCACCATTTGCTGCGATCTCTTTGATTGCATAGAAAGCATCGTCTACTTTACCTACCGATTTCTGTAAGTCAATGATGTAGATACCATTTCTTTCTGTGTAAATGTAAGGAGCCATCTTAGGGTTCCATCTTCTTGTTTGGTGACCAAAATGTACACCAGCTTCGAGTAATTGTTTCATTGAAATAACGCTCATTTTTTTACCTCCGTATGGTTGATATGAGTCCTTTTTGGATCTCACTGCTTCCTTATGTTTCTTCTTTTTGTAAGACTGCAAATCAAGATGCAGCACCAATACAAAAATCAACATAAGTGTGTTTTTAACGTACCGATAAATTATATCATACGAAATAATAAAAGGCAAGAAAATATTTTCTCACCTTCTAAATTTTCTCACTTATTCAATTTCCTAGCAATTCAATCTCTTATTTATCATTTATTTTCCTGCAATCTTTTCTGCAATCTCTTGATAGGTTGCTCCCTTTTGTATCTTATAAGTACCTACCGAAATCAGAGAGGAATAACCATTGTTCATCAAATATACATTAAAATCATCTGCACTTTTTACTAATCCAGCTTCTTCCATCTTACGAGACACGGTCTCAGACCACATCCCCTTTTCAATTGTTACGGATACATAAGTAGGTGCTTTTTCCGTTTTCTTTGTTTCTTCCGCCTTTTTTGGTGTCGCGGTCGGTGTTGCTTTCGGTGTTGCTGATGGCTCAGCGGTTGGTGATGGTGTTACCGCTTCCTTTGGTTCGGCCGTTGGTGATGGCGTTACTGTTGGCGATGCTTCCATTGTTGGTGATGGTACTACCGTTGGCGTTGATGTCGATGTTTCACTCGGTTCTAACGATGCACTTGGTTGAGGTGATTGTGACTCTTCCGGTAAAATCATTCCAAGTTCTTGTGCTCTTTCTACAATTTGCTCATTGGTAAGTGTTTGCTGTTTATCCTGTGCTCGATGAGAAATAGTAAGTATACTGGCAGTCACTAATATTCCGATACCAAGCCCTCTTAAAAAAAACTTTAATTTCATGTTTCTCATATGCTCCCATCTATTGCTTTTGCAATGTTTATTTCTTTACTCCTAGGAATAAATCAACTACAAGTTTAACTTCTCCTTGCCCTAGTCCCAGATTTTTTGCAATTTCTATGATGGAATTTCCTTCTTCGTAAAGTTTTAATATCTGACTGTTTTTATTATCTTGTACTTCCATGTTTCGATTTAACATAGCAGAATCTTCATTTGAATTTATCAGTCCATCTGCCTGTCCTTTTGTGGCAGTCTCTTCCCTTGACTTTTTCGGTGTAATTGATTTTTTCTCTCTTGCAGACTGTTCCAGCAAATCCATTGCGGTCTTTGGTTTTTCTGTCACCACTTTTTCTTCCATTGCTGTATTACTATCTTGCGCTGAGATATTTTTTATTGCTGCTTGTGCTTTTATTTTCGTTGTATTAATCTCTTGTAATAGTTTCTTTATTTCTAGGTCTTTTTCATTCAGCATATCGTATAAAAATATAACTTCTGAATGATTTTGTTTGATTTTTTCAATGATTTGATCAGAAAATTCACTAAGCGCCATAATTTTTTCATTTGAAATCTGGCTTAATTGGTCATCGGTTCGAATCATTGCTTCCTCCGTACGGTCAGCAACAATATCTTCTATTCTATCCCTGATTCGTTTTTCATCTTTTTGCGTCCAAATATCACTTGTTGCTGTTTCCGGGTCCTTTTTCTCATTTTTTGCATCCATTTTATCAGAAACAATATAGCTTACTATAATTAAACCAATGCCTGCTACAACTAAAAAAATATCTAACATGTCTGCTCCCTGATTATCTATATTCGTAAATCAAAATTACTTAATTTGATTTCTTTATCATTATCTTCTTGTTTCTTCTTTTTATTTCTCTGTGAACTTGAATACTGCGATTCATTCTTTCTTCCATCTTTGTAACGAAATTCCTGATTCTCACTTTTATTCAGCTTTACTGTTTGCTGTCCATTATGCTTTATGTTCGAATTATACTGTACTCCCAATTGTTCCTGTGCATGTATTAATTTATTATTTTCTGCCTGGTGTACCTGTGAAGCTTCTTGGGAACGATTTGGCATGGAAAGCATATCGATTGGTCGTATTGGCATAAGAATACCTCCTTAGATTGCCATAATCCGAATATCTGCACGATCACGAACGAATTGACCGTGGCTAATTTCATCTTTTACATACATAGAAGCACTTGCTATAATTATCTTTACTCCAGGATATACATTCCCTGTAAATTTGATTCTTCCACCTTGGAAGCTTTCAATTTCTGCCTTTAGAGCGGCACATCTTGATTCTTTCTTACCAACTGATTCCTGCATCTTTGCAAATTCATGTTTTGCCATAACCAATTGTTTTTTTTGCTCTACGGAAAGTTCAATTCCACTTTCCATTCTCTTTTTGCAGAGTGAAAATATCTGCGCAAGTTTCATTTGTTCATTTTTCATATCTTCTATTTCTTTTTCTAAATCTTTTTGTTCTTTTACGATATTATCATCCAGTCCAATACAGACTACGGTCTGCGTACCCATGGAGGAACCTATCGTTTTGGCAGTGATTGATTTACCAGCCTTAACCTCACCACCAGTAATCATACTTTTTTTACCTGTTACCAGTAATTCGCCTTTTGCAGTAACATGACTATGCATGATTGCATCTGTTGTTATGTCCCCACCGGAAATCACTTCACAATTCTCAATAAACCGAGCTGTTATATTTCCGTTTGAAATGAGTTTTCCCTTTCCCATTCCTTGTATACCACGTTTTAATATAATCTGCCCCTCCGCAATCAAAGTACCGCCTTCTACAACTCCGTTTACGATAATATCTCCTTTCGCACGAACCGTAAATCCAGTTACTACATTTCCTCGTACTAAAACATTACCATCGTAATCGATATCACCAGAAGCTACACTAACATCAGCAGGCACTTCATATGTGTTGGATACAAATACTCTGTCTTCGATTAAAGTGACATGTCCAGATACATCCGAATACATAATCGTTTTATCCTCAGAAAGGTGGATATTGCCTCCATGTCTTAGAATTTTTGCAATCACTTTCGCCGGTTTAATGACATTTCCAAAAATATCAAGTCCTGATTTTCCGTAGTCCACTGGTTCTAATGTAGCGAGTACATCATTTGCATTTACCTTATTTATCATATCAAGTTGATGAAAATCAACCGAACCATCTTCATTAATTTTTGGCTTTCCAGTACCTTCCGTTTTAAAATTATAAGTAATGGTAGCACTTTTTCCTTGTACTGGAAGCAATGCCTCAGCTAAGACCATTTCTTCACAGTAAACACGATTTGACAAAAAAGAATCAATATTTGCTTCTACAACGCCAAACTTGATTCCCGCATGAATTAAAGTGTTCACAATATCCTGACGAGACATCAGTTTTCCCTTCGAAGAAGGCGCATAAAATACACCAGTTGCTTTTAATCTTGATTCATCAATAATGACATCCAGATATTCATCTTCTGGCATACAATTTAACTGTGTTAATCGAATCTCTTTTTCATCATGCAAAGAGGAAATCGCATCGGATAACTCTTTTATGTTATAGTTGTTCATTTTCTTAGTAGTTAAATATCTTGATACCATATCATAGGATAATGGTATCCCCCCATTTAAAGCAGGATAAAGTTTTATATATGTTCCATCCTCTTTATGAATTAATTGAAAAAAACCATTTCTACTCATCATTATATAATCCCCTCGTTATCCGTTGAATACTGCAATGCTACCACCCAATCTACTCTTCATCTTCATAAGTGCCTTCGTATGTAATTGAGAAACTCTAGATTCAGATACCTCTAAAACTTTGCTGATTTCTTTTAACGTTAATTCCTCATAATAATAAAATAAAATAACCTTCTTCTCATTGTCCGTCAACGTGCTAATTACCTCAGCCAGCTGACGTTTCAGTTCTTCTTTTTCCATTATAGTCTCAGGCTGATCATAATGCGCATGTGCTCCAGGGGATACCTCCATCCTGACTTCGGCCCCCTGCTCCATAAATTCATCCAGCGATACCAAGTTAATAACTTTCGTCTGCGACTGCCAGTTTATAAGTTCTTCTACCGAAATATCTAACTCTTTCGCAATTTCTTCATCTGTTCCCAGACTACCTTTTTCTAATTCCAATTTGTGATAAGCTGCTTCTAACTTTTTTTGTTTTTGTCGTAAAGTTCTAGGAATCCAATCCATTTTTCGAATTTGATCTAATATAGCTCCACGAATACGTAAGCTGGCATAGGTTTCAAATTTGACACCTTTTAAATTATCAAATTTGTCAATCGCATCAATTAATCCAAATGTGCCATAACCGACTAAATCATCATATTCTACCGTATATCCTAGATACATGCTGAGTCGTCCGGCTACTACTTTTACAAGTCCGGCATATTCAATAATCAACTTTTCGCGAACCGCAGGGGTTTTCGTTTTTGTATATTCAACCCAAAGTTTATTTTTTCCCTCTTCGTTCATCTATGCCTCCTACCATATCACCCGATTTTTACAGCAGCCTTCTTATTCGTTGGAATCGTCCAGCTCTTCATCCTCTTCCTGTGATATGTCGCTTTCTTCTTTATCATCAACGACGGCATCGGATTCTTCTTCTTTTATTCCGCCCATTTCAATGACTTTGGTAATGATTCCTCTTGCAATCAAACCTATGATATAAAACGCAATAAGTACTCCCAATAATATTTCTAAACTAAGAAGCTTGTCCATATTATTGGCAATACTAACAATACATGTAACTGCACCTGCAGTTAACATTGTAATTGCAGGAAAATATTTTCTATACACGCTTTCTACCTATCCTTATACTGTTTTAATTTCTTTTCCAACTGCTTTAATTAATAGAGCTCCTGTTTCAGGATAAAACTCAATCGTTCTACCATAGTTTGCACCAGTGTCTTCAACTAGAATGCGAATTCCGAGCTCTTTTAATTTCTTTTTGGTTGCTTCCACATTACGTTCTCCAATTCGCAGCATATCGTTATTGCTTCCAAATGCAAACATTTGCGCGCCACCTGCAATCTTTGCAGTTAAACTTTGTCGACTTGCACCTGCTTTTACCATCATATCTATGCAAGCATCAATTCCCGTATCTGCAAATTTTGCAATATTACTATTATTCTTTACCAATGTGCTATCAGGCAACATAATATGTGCCAACCCTGCAATTTTTCTTACGGAATCATACAGTGTTACTCCAACGCATGAACCCAGTCCCAAAGTAGTTATTGCATCTGGTGATTGACAAATATTAAAATCAGCCATACCAACTTTAATCATATTACCCATATTTTATTAACCACCTTATAGTCCTAAGGAGGACATCATCTTAATGTAAGAGTCCATCGTTGGAATTAAAACGAAATATCCGTTTACTTCCTTGTCATCTTGTGCTATCTGTGTTTTAATAACCAAAGCCTTATCTCCAACTTTTCCAAATTCGATTGCAGGTACGCTCAAAATAGCTCCTGCCATATCAATTGCCATATAAGGAACCGAAGAAATAATGGTCAAGTTTGTGAGTGTAGAAATAGATGATAAATATGCTCCTGCAATAATATTGCCAATCTCATTTAAAGCAGATAGATCCATTTCTGAAAAATCCTCAAAACTTTGCAAATCTTTCTGTAAAAGAATATTAATGATGTGATGTGCGGACTCTTTTTCCAACATAAACATCATCATACCATCTGTGTCGCCTTCTAATGTAAGTAAAATACCTACGATTAAATTTTCAGCTCCACCTATCATATCTGGAAGTTCCCTAAATCCCAATAATTCAACATTTGGGACTTTCATGTCTATCTTAGAATTTAAGAGCTGGGATAATGCCGTTGTGGCATTACCCGCTCCTATATTCCCAATTTCTCTTAAGACATCGAACTGCAGATTATCAACATTATCATAACTAAACTCTGACAAAATGTTCACCCCATCTATGCATTCTCTTTCTCAATAATAACCTCTGCGATATTGAGTAAGGATATAAGTCCTTCGCCCGGTTTACCAATTCCACTTAAATATTGTGTCTTTCCATCGGATGCATTATATGTAGGTTTTTCAATACAGCTTTCATCCAATGTAACTACTTCCTTTACTTCATCCACAATAAGTCCAACTGCCGCCTGGGCTTCTAACTTGATAATAATAATCCTTGTTGCATTATTGTATTCATCTGGTTCTAAGTCAAATTTTAAGCGAAGACTCATAACAGGAACAATTTCGCCACGAAGATTAATTACACCCTTAAAATAACGCTGTGCTTTTGGAACTCTTGTTATTTTTTGCATTCTTACAATATTATCAACATATTGAATGTCAATTCCATATTGTTCGGTTCCCAATTTCACACAGATATACTGCTTCGCACCTGCTGAAGCATTTTTTTTCATATCAGCCACTTAAATACCCCCTTAAACTAAAGTATTTGCATCAATAATCAAGGCAACTTCACCATCACCAAGAATTGCTGCTCCACTAATTACTTTGTTATTGTTAATGTATTTACCAATGGACTTAATAACAATTTCCAACTGTCCAATCAAATTATCAACAACAAGTCCTGCTAATTTTTCGCCTTTTGAAACAATAACTACAGTTAAGCTTTCTGGTACTTCTTCTCTTGGTTCCACATCCAGAACCTCGTCTAAGCGAATTAATGGGATAACAGATCCTCTTAAGTTAATTACTTCTTTTGTCTGTACATATTCAATTTCAGAACATGGTACATCCTCAATCGTCTGAATGGATCCAAGCGGAATTGCATACTTTTCATCACCAAGTTCAACCATAAGAGCCTGGATAATTGCAAGCGTAAGTGGAAGCCTTATAACAAAGCTACTACCTTCACCTAAAACTGTCTTACATTCAATATCTCCACCCAGTTTTTCAATGTTCGTTTTTACTACATCAAGACCCACACCACGGCCAGATACATCCGAAATTTGTTCTGCTGTTGAGAAGCTTGGTAAGAACAACAAATCGATGATATCCTTTTGTGTCATAGAATCTGCCTGTTCTGATGTAATCGTTCCTTTGTCGATTGCCTTTTGTCTTACGCGTTCTACATTAATACCGCCACCATTATCACGAACTTCAATCACTACGTTGTTTCCATCTTGATATGCATCAAGGAAAATAGAACCAACTTCTGGCTTTCCAAGCCGGATACGTTCTTCATTACTCTCCAGACCGTGATCTGCTGCATTACGAATCAAATGTTGCAATGGATCTCCAATTTCATCAATAACGGTACGATCTAATTCCGTTTCTTCACCGGTCATATATAATTCCATTTTCTTATCCAATTTTTTCGATAAGTCACGAATCATTCGTGGGAATTTATTAACAACTGTTTCGATTGGCATCATTCGAACTTTCATAACAGATTCATGAAGATTTGTTGTTACGCGCTCCAAATATTCAATCTGCTCATTGAATGCTGCACTATCTTTTGAAGTATCTTCATTACTTCCAATGGATACTAAACCATTCTTTGCAATAATCAACTCACTTACTAAATTCATTAAGACATCCAATTTTTCAATATCAACACGAACCGAACGATTTACCACCGGCTTGGTCGCTGTTTTCTTTTGAGGTTGTCCATTTGTAGTTTCTTTTACATTGGAAGGTTTTACAGCCGTAGCTGCTGCAGTCGCTGCTACCTCATTCATTGCATTTTCAATTGAGTTTTCTGTTTCTTTTAATTGTGTGGATTCAAAGTAGCCAATTGCTGCATCTTTAATTTCAGAAACATTTAAAATCGATGCTTTTACTTTTTCCATGGATTCTTTGGTAAGTAGAACAACACTAAAATCCAGTTCAAATCTTTCATCTTCGATATCCTGCACGGATGGGTTAGATACTACCACATCACCAAGCTCTTCCAATGCTTTAAATACAAGAAAAGCTCTCGCAGCTTTTAGTATACAGCTTTCTTGAATGTATACCGTAATGCCAAATACATTCTCTTCCTCTTGTGCCTTGCTGATTGCATGTATCTCATGCTCTTGTAAAACTATCTTTTTGTACTTCATAAAGTCTTCGCTGCCAGCAGATTCCGGCTTCTTTTCAATGGCTTCTTTTTGTTCTTCTTTTGGTGAATCCATGGATTGTCCTAATCCTTCTTCAAGGATATTATTTAGATCAACAATAATACTATCGTTGTCTTCCGTTCCTTCATCTGCGGATGCTTGAATATTCTCTAAATAGGATTCAAGAGCATCTAATCCTCGGAATAAAACATCGACTAATTCAGATTTTACTTTCATTTTTCCATTACGAATTTCAGAAAATACATTTTCCATATTATGAGTTAACTTCTGCATACGCTTATAACCCATTGTTCCTGCCATTCCCTTTAGAGAATGGGCTGCACGGAAAATCTCATTGATCGTATTTTCGTTTTCTGGTTCACTTTCCAGAATTAATAATTGCTCATTTAAATTCTGCAAATGTTCTTTTGTTTCATCAATAAAAATCTCTAGGTATTGACTTACGTCCATTTAACGCACCCCCACGTTCTGTGTGATAGCTTCAGAAATCATCTTTAGTGGTAACACTTCATTGGTTAATCCAGCTTCAGCAACTACTTTAGGCATACCATAAACGGTACTCGTTGCTTGATCCTGCGCTATGACATAAATATTTTTGAGTTCCTTAAGTTGCTTTATTCCTTTTGTTCCATCACCACCCATGCCAGTTAAAACAACACAGGTAATGGTTTCAAAATCAGTGTCCAATAATGATTCATACATTATATCGGCACAAGGTTTTAACCCACCTCTTGCTGGTTCATCGGTTAAAACAATTCTGTGCTTTCCACCAATTGCTTTTTCGAGACGCATCTGCGCTCCGCCCTTTGCTATGTACACGGTGCCATTTTCTAATAAATCACCGTCCGCCGCTTCTTTTACATTTATGCGACTTAATTCATTTAAGCGTGTTGCCAAGGAATTGGTAAATCCCACCGGCATATGTTGAACTAAAAGTACCGGCGCATCCAATGTTTTAGGAAGCATTGGAATCAAGTCCTGCAAAGCCTTTGGTCCTCCCGTTGAACAAGCAAGTGCTACTATTTTACTGCCTCTTCTTAGCTCACGGGATACTGTAACATTTTTTGGTATAATAGGATGGGTTGATTTGGGTGGTAACACTTCTTTTTTTTGTATCTCCTTACTATTGTTCTCCTCAAAATCAAACGCCCACCAAAGCCTTCTCAATATTTGATCATGAAAAGATTCACCTTTTACTTCCATAAATAAATCCGGTTTCGTCACGAAATCAAATGCTCCAAGTTCAAGTGCTTGAATCGTTTCGATTGCACCTTGCTTTGCTAACGTGCTAACCATAATTGTGGTATGCTTTATTCCGCGTTTATTCATTTGTTCAAGAAGCTCAAGACCTGACATCTTTGGCATATTAATATCAAGAAGAATCGCATCATATTTTTCTTTGTTTCTAACAATAAGGTCCAATGCTTCCGCTCCATTATTTGCAGTATCCGCAACTTGAAACCTTTCGTCTGACTTAATTATATCAGATATCACTCTTCTCATGAGTGCAGAGTCATCAACTATCAAAATATTTTTTTTCATCTAGCTTAAAGTCCCCTTTCGCGTCGACGTATCTTTCTTTCTTGCTCAAATATAAATTTTATTAATTTTTCTCGTTCCGTATCTTTTATCTCCAAGAATTCTACTCTATGTTCAAAATAACCTTTTATCTTTTCAATGGGTTCGCAGTAAATTAGTTTTGCTGTATATATCTCTCTTTTTACTTCACCTTTATAGGAGTAACTAAGTTGCACTTTCGTATTTCGTCCAACCGGATGTTCTTCCTGTGAGTTAAAACGGCACCCTCCTCCACTAATATCAATAATGGTTGCCTTTATCCATTTTGACTGTTCTTCTTTTAGAAGTTGTTCTAATTTTTCTTTTTCCTCTTGTGAATGAAAAACCCCCACTTCTAATTTTTTTATGTACGAAACCTCTTCGAGACTTATCACACGATACTGAACTTCCATCGCATATTCTAATCTATAATATTGTCTTCTTTGGTATTTTTCTAGATCAGTTTCAAGCTGGACTATTAATACGGCGATAAGACCTTCTTTGTATCGTTGTGTAATCTTACCTCTACAATGATATAAGCCACGCTTCGTATAAAATATAAATTGATATTTGTCGCCTACTTCAAGAGGTATGATCAAACCATTTTGAATCGGCACTGCAATTTTGACCGTTTCATCCTCCAATAACTCCAAAACTTTGCTCGAATACTGTTTTTCTTCTACCTCTTCTCCTAAGCTATTTCGGGAACGAATCAAGTCTATTTTTTCGCCTGGCACCACAATAGTTGAAATCACGTTCCTACCTCCATCCTATTTGGATCTTTTTGCTCGAATTAAATTTGAGAATAAAGTTGAGATTCCCTTTTTGCTTTGTTGATCAATAACTGTATTATTATTTAACATCATTGCCAGTTCTGTAATTGCCTTGGATGATGGGGCATTCGGATAGCCAAGTGTAACTGGATTTTGTTGTATGACTGCTCTTGATATCGTATTATCTTGAGGAATCGTTCCTAAAAATTCTACTTTTATATTTAAAAATTTATTTACAACAACATTTAACTTATCAAATATTTCTTTTCCCTCTGTTGGTGATCCAACACGGTTTGCAATCATCTTAATTAATGTATTTTCTGCTAGAAAATCTGTTTTCTTATTCAACGTTTTTAATAATGCATATGCATCTGTTATTGACGTTGGTTCTGGGGTTACAACTAATAACACTTCATTGCTTGCAGCTACAAATTCAAGTACAGAATCTGCAATTCCAGCGCCTGTATCTATGATAATAACATCGACATACTGATCAAGCTCATACAAAGACTGTGAGAGCTTAATTAATTGATCCTTTGTCAGATTGGTAAGTTCCTGAATTCCAGAACCACCGGAAATAAAACCGATTCCCTCTGGACCGGATGTAATAATATCCCTTAAATTTCTTCCCTTGAAGATTAAATCTGCTAAATTATATTGTGGTCGTATACCAAGCATTACTTCGATATTAGCTAATCCAAAGTCTGCATCCATAATAACGACTCTCTTGCCCAACTTTCGCAATTGAATCGCAAGGTTTACTGATATACTTGACTTTCCTACTCCGCCTTTTCCACTTGTAACGGTAATCACTCTAGCTACAGATCTTGGTTGTACGGTGGTCGATTTTATTATATTTCGTAATTGCGTTGCTTGATCCATCAATCATTGCCTCCCAACAATTTCTTAGCAATGCTTTGCGCATTTATTCTACCGATATCATCTGGTACATTTTGTCCCCAAGTAGTATAGGAAAGTGGCGCACCTGTCAGCATTTTTATATTGAAAATATTTCCGATACAATCCGTTTCATCTAATTTCGTAAAAATCAAGTTATACTGAATGATTTCTTCGTATGTCTGGGCTATTTTTATTAAATCTTTGTATTTTGTGGTAGCGCTTAATACTAAGTACACTTCCCGCTCTTCTTCTGGAACTGCATTCAGCAATTTTGCTATATCCTGCTTTTGTTCTTCATTTTGATGCGATCTACCCGCAGTATCAATCAAAATAATATCAAAGGACGATAATTCTTTCCTAACTTCTTTCATTTCTTCCTCATTATAGACTACTTTTAGAGGAAGTCCTAAAATATTAGCATAGGTCTTCAGTTGTTCCACTGCTGCAATACGATAGGTATCCGAAGTTACTAAAGCAACCTTTGTTTTTTGTTTTAGTGTTAAACTAGAAGCAATTTTAGCAATCGTTGTTGTCTTCCCAACTCCAGTTGGACCGATAAAGAAGATGTATCTTGGTTGATTTTCACTCGGTTCTATTGCGATCGTCTGACCAATTTTCAAAATAATTTTTTGGTATATGCTAGATAGCACATTATCAACCGAAGCATCTTTCTTTATATTTCGTTCAATTTCACCGATGATTTGATTTGCATACTTTTCATCCACTTCATTACTAATTAATTGATTATAAATCAATTGGATGCATGCTATATTTTTACCATTTTCTTCAACATCATCATCTTTCTTTTCTTCCAGTTTATTTAACTTGATTTGCTGTTCTAATAGCTGTTGTAAATCATTTAACTTTTGTTCAATTGCCGATTCTCTCGGCCTTGTTTCAACTTTCGTATCCTCTAGTAAAATATCTTTTGACCACTCCGGTTCTTTTACAACTTCTTTTGGAGGCTCACTTTGTTTTAGTTTTTGAAGCTGGGCTATGATGCGTTCACCGTTATTATAGGTGACATTATCATCCACTGCTGCTGTGATTTCAACCGTAGCTTTTTTGAAGAATTTATATAGTCCCTTTGGCTTAACGGTTTTTATGTTCATAACAATAGCATCTTTACCAAGCTCTTCTTTTGCAAGCATGATTGCTTCGGTTTCCGAACCTGCTTGAAATTTCTTGATTATCATTAGACTGTCACCATCCCTACTGATTGTAATTCAACATTTGATTCTATCTCATTGTAGGATATTACAATTAAATCCCTAAAATACTCCGTTGTTAACTTTTTAAAATACATTCTTACAATTGGTGAAGTAATTACAATCGGATTTTTACCCAAATTCTCCAATTTAGCCACTTCTTCCTGAACAGAATTAATGATACCCTTTGTACGGTCAGGATCCAACGTAAGATAAGCGCCCTGCTCTGTTTGTTTTACTGATCCCATAATTTCTTGTTCAATTTTCGGATCCAACGTCACTACACTTGTTGTCTCATTCGATGGGAAATATTTACTTGATATCGCACGCTTTAGACTCTGCCTTGCATACTCGGTTAAGACATCCGTATCTCTGGTTGTCGGTGCATAGTCGGCCAGCGTTTCAAAAATAGTAATTAAATCTCGTATGGAAATTCCTTCACGTAATAAATTCTGTAATACTTTTTGTATTTCTCCTACACTTAATAATTTCGGTACTAACTCTGTTACAAGTGTTTCATTCGCTTCTTTTACATTATTGATCAAGTTTTGGATATCTTGACGTGTCATCAACTCGTCTAAGTGAGAACGAACCACTTCCGTCAAGTGTGTTGCAATAATAGAAGGAGGATCAACCACCGTATATCCTAGAGATTCTGCTCTTTCCCTCTGGCTGTCTGTAATCCAGATTGCTGGTAAATGGAAAGACGGTTCAAACGTAGGAATACCTGTAATTTCTTCTTCTACATATCCAGGATTCATTGCCATATAATGATCAAATAAGATTTCACCATCACTTACTGGTACACCTTTAATTTTTATTACATATTGATTTGGATTCAGCTGAATGTTGTCTCGCAAACGTATCATAGGAACAACACAACCTAACTCCAGTGCAATTTGTCTACGAATCATAACCACCCGGTCCAGTAAATCTCCACCCTGATTCACATCAGCAAGTGGAATAATACCATATCCAAATTCAAGTTCAATTGGATCAACTTGTAATAAAGAAGTGACATTTTCTGGCCTTCGGATTTCTTCCGCTGCACCCTCTTCTTCATTTGTTTCGGAACTAATTTCTTCCACTTCCATCTTGCCAGCTATCATTCTTCCAGTCATGATGAAGGCTATTCCATATGCAACAAATAGAATATGATTTAAGGTAGTGAATATTCCTAGCGCAATCATGGCTGCTCCAACCATATATAATACCTTTGGAATGGAAAAAAGCTGTTTTACCAGTACATCTCCGATATCCGCTTCTTTTGATACCTTGGTAACTAAGATACCAGTTGCAAGAGAAATCATTAAAGAAGGAATCTGGCTAACCAGTCCATCACCAATCGTTAAAATTGCATATTTACTTAACGCTTCTGACATTGGCAATCCTTGATAGATCATGCCCAGAATAAGTCCACCGGCAAAGTTAATAACCGTAATAATAAGACCTGCAGTTGCATCTCCTTTTACGTACTTTGTAGCACCATCCATCGCACCAAAGAAACTAGATTCATCCTGAATCTTTTGCCGACGATCCCTTGCTTCTTGATCAGTAATGGCTCCTGAATTAAGGTCTGCATCAATTGCCATTTGTTTACCCGGCATTGCATCCAATGTAAAACGAGCGGTTACCTCCGATACTCGCTCAGAACCTTTATTAATTACCATAAACTGTACGATAATTAAAATAATATAAACAATTCCACCAACAACAAGGTTACCCCCACCAACAAACTCACCAAATGTAGTTACAACGTTTCCTGGATCACCAGATGTTAAAATTAATTTTGTCGAAGATATATTTAATGAAATCCGAAAAATTGTAGTAAATAACAATAACGTTGGAAAACTAGACATTTGCAGCGCTTCTCTAGAAAATAGCGCGGTAAACATGATAATCATTGCAACAGATATATTCAATGCCAATAAAACATCTAACAGTAGGCTTGGCATTGGAATAATAAAGAATAAAATAGCAAGTAACAGATATAATCCTAGTACAGCATCCGTTTTTTTCATAATCACCAAACCTCCTTATCTTTCGTAATTGATCGTATATAAACTATATTTTGCCTTTCATTCCATAAACATAAGCCAAAACCTCAGCAACCATTTGATATAATTCAGGTGGAATCTCATCTCCGATTTCCACATTATAATATAACATTCGAGCAAGTGGCTTATTTTCAACAATTTCGACATCGCTCTCTTTTGCAATATCCTTAATTTTTTGAGCGATATAATCTGCTCCTTTGGCAACCACGATAGGAGCTTCTGTATTTCCTCTATCATACTTGATTGCAACCGCAAGATGTGTTGGGTTTGTAATAACAACATCTGCATCTGGTACATCATTCATCATACGCCTTTGTGATGCTTCTCGCATCTTTTGACGAATCTTACCTTTAATATGAGGATCTCCTTCGGATTGCTTATATTCGTCCTTGATTTCCTGCTTGGTCATCTTCATATCTTTCGCAAACTTACGCTTTTGATACCAATAGTCAAAAAGTGCAATTGCAAGGAAAAAGTAGCTGATTTTTAATCCTAGTTCAATCACCGTACTCCCAATTAATGCAATCGCTGCATATAAGGATACAGAGTACAGATTCACAAGCATTCCCCACTGATCTTTTAGTGCATTATAAACAACATATGCAATAACTAGAATTTTTCCTATTTGCTTTATTAATTGAACGATTTTATCCATGGATAATAATCGTTTAAACCCAGACACTGGATTAATTTTATTAAATTTTGGCTTCATCGGTTTTAAAGTAGGCTTCCATTTCACCTGAACCAAATCGCCAAAAAATGCAATTATAAATGCGATTATAAAAACTGGCATCGACAGAATAAAAAACTGTTTTGTACAAAGTATGATCAGGGAATGTATACTATTTGAGTTAAATTCATCTAATAATACGGTTGATATCATACTATAAATTCCCCTGAAAATCTCAAGGAATCCATTACCAATCCATCCAACGAAAATTTTAAGTGTTAGAAAAAGTCCAATCAGCTGCAAAGACATTACAAGATCCTGACTTTTCGCAACCTGTCCTTCTCCTCTGGCATCTCCTAATTTTTTAGCAGTAGCCTCTTCTGTTTTTTCTCCTCCAGGCCCTTCATCGGCAAAGAACTGAAGATTATATTTTAACATTAACATTTTATCAACTACCTTATTTTGGAGCCATCGCTCGTATGGCAAGATTCATCATCGTTTTCATCTCCGTAAAAATAAAGTCGGAAACTTGCGGCATCATTTCAATAATTAATAAAAGAACTACAAAACCCACTATTATTTTCAATTGCATACCAATAACAAACATATTCATCTGCGGTGCTACTTTTGCCATAATACCAAGTACAATATTAAGCAAAAGTGTGGTAGCAAATATCGGCAAAACAATTCGAAATCCAATCACAAAATAATCGACAACATATTGCACCATAATTTCATACATCGATGGATGAATTACCGCTTTGCCAATTGGTATGAGCGTAAAAGAATCAAATATTGCACTTAATATAAAATAATGCATATTCGTTGCCATTAATAAAAACATAACAAAATAGGAATATAAATTACCCGTTATCGTTGTCTGGACTTTCGCTACTGGGTCCAATACGTTAACCATGGATAAACCAATATCCATGTCTATCATCTGTCCAGCAAAACCTACAATATAGGAACAGATATTCGCAGAATAACCAATTAACAATCCAACGATTGCTTCTTTGATTACTAAAATTGCAAAACCTATGGTCCCAGAATAACTAAGCGGTGTGTAATCCAACATATTAGCCATCATGAGCCCAAGAAAAACTGCAAAGCCAGCCTTTACCTTTACAGGTACATTCGATAAACTAAAAAACGGTGCCGAATATACAAAGGCTGACATTCGAACGATTATCATTAGATAAAATTCTAAATTTTCAACGGTAAAGCTCATGCGCTATCCCTCTATCTACTGTAAATATTGACTAAAGTTTTGCGCCAATACTATCATAAAATTCGCTATGTTCTTCATCATCCAATTTCCTGTCAATATTATCATAAGAAAAATAGCAAACAATTTTGGAAGGAAGGTAAGCGTTTGTTCCTGGATGGAGGTAACTGTCTGGAATATACTAATAAGTAACCCTACAATTAAAGAAACCGCCAACATTGGAGCAGAACATTTTATGATTAACCAAATAGTTTCTCTTGCAATATCAATAATTTGTCCTTCAGTCATTTTCATTACCCCCTTTGTCATTAAGTAATATAAAAGGTTTTTACTACCTCGCCAATAATCAAGTTCCATCCATCTGCCATAATGAACAAAAGTATTTTAAACGGCATAGAAATTGTTGTTGGTGGAAGCATCATCATACCCATTGACATGAGGGTTGAAGCAACAACCATATCAATTACAAGGAACGGTAGATATATTAAAAATCCCATGGTAAATGCTTTTCTTAATTCACTTATCATAAATGCTGGGATTAGCACCGTTGTCGGAATGTCATTTTCGTTTTTCACTTCTTCTGTCATATCCGCTATTTCTAGAAATAATTTAATATCCTTGGTATTTGTCTGTTGATACATAAAACCACGAATTGGAACAAGTGCTGCATCAATTGCTTCTTCTTGTGTAATCGTGCCCGCGGACAATGGTTTGACCGCATTTTGATTTACGTCTTTTATGACTGGTGACATGATAAAAAATGTTAAAAACAAAGCAAGCCCAATCAAAATTTGGTTAGGCGGCGTTGTTTGTGTTCCTAATGCAGAACGAACAAAATGTAGCACAATAATTATTCTAGTAAAGGATGTAACCATTAGAAGAATGGAAGGTGCTATGGAAAGAATTGTAATCATCAACAAGATTTGCAGAGTTGATGATAAACTTGAACTTCCTGCATTGGAAGAAATATTTAATTGCAAATTATCATTCGCTTCATCTACTGTATTCGTCGGCTCACGAACAGGTATTTCATCCTCTGCCTGAGTGTCCGCTGTATCATTTTCAGTATCTGTGCTTTCCGTTTCTTGTGTTTGTCCATTTGCCTCACTTGCATAAACCGGAACATCACAAATAAAGGTTAATAAACACATCAACACCAGCAGTCCCAGAATTTTAATACCTCTTTGCTGCCATTTTTGAATTCGTGTGCTCATGATTACCAACCTTTACTAATTATTCATACTATTTGTTTATTTTTTCTTTTTCGTTATCTTTGCTAAAACATCCTTGAAATCCATATTTATGTCCATTTTGTTTTGCTCAGTTATGGATAAGTTTATTTCATCCTCTGTTAGTTCAGTAAGAACATCAATATGTTCCTTGGATATTCCAAGTGCAACATATTTTGAACCAATTTTTACAATTTGGATGTATTTTGACTGATTCAATCGAAACGTCTCAATGACCTGAATATTTTTATTATTTTGTTGTAAAAATTTTGCATTACCAATCCATTTGCTGGTATAATAAGCAGCTGCCAAAATGAATAAAAATATTATGAGTACTCCAAACAGATTGATAAAACTTTCTATTCTAGATACTCCAGTAGCAATATACATTATTAACCCACCGCTTTTTTAACAGCTTCTAATACTCGATCAGCCTGGAAAGGCTTAACAATAAAATCTTTTGCTCCAGATTGAATGGATTCAATTACCATTGCTTGCTGTCCCATTGCGGAACACATGATAATATTTGCATTTGCGTCACCCTCTTTGATTTTTTTAAGAGCTTGTATTCCATCCATTTCAGGCATTGTGATGTCCATCATCACCAAATCCGGTTTTGTTTCATTGTACTTTTCAACCGCCTTTAAACCGTTTTCTGCTTCTCCAACGATGTTATACCCATTTTTTGTTAAAATATCCTTAATCATCATTCTCATAAAAGCTGCATCATCACAAATTAAAATATTTTTTGCCATAAGTCTCTCTCCTATCTTTTTAATTATCGAATAATTTCAGTAACACGAATACCAAAACTTTCTTCAATAACAACTACTTCGCCTTTTGCTACAAATTTGCCATTTACTAAAACATCAATTGGCTCACCTGCTAACTTATTTAATTCTATAATCGTGCCAGGTGAAAATTCAAGAATCTCTTTTATTGACTTATTGGTTCTTCCCAATTCTACGGTAACCTCTAAAGGTACATCCATAATTAAGTCAATATTTTCTTGTTGTGTTAATGGACTGATTGCTCCATTAAACGTCTGAAATTGAACCGGCTGTACATTGATATCGGTACCCATCGGCATTCCATATGGCATCATTTGCTGCCCCATCATTGGTTGTCCCATCATTGGTTGTCCCTGCTGCATTTGCATGTTCTGTGCTGTACTAGAATTAGCAGCTGGTTGTTGATTAGGTACCGGCTGTTTGCTAACCGGTGCAATTGGCTCTGCAACTTCTTCTATCGAAGCACTGTCGTCGCCTTCATTTCCTGCAAACTTTTTATATAATTCCTTGGCAAAATCAAAAGGATATAGTTGCATAATTTGACTATCAATTAAATCACCAATTACCATCCGAAACGATACCTGAACGAACTCTCCCGCCAAAAAGGTAGACAAATCGCTTTCTAAGGAATCGTTAAAATCAATTAAACTGGCAATTGGAGGACTAATATCCACCTTTTTTTCTAGCATGGAAGATAACGACGTAGAAGCCGAACCCATCATTTGGTTCATCGCCTCACTAATCGCGCTCAAATGTAATTCGGTTAGATCCGCATCAACATTTGTTCCGTCACCACCCATCATAAGATCGGTAATCACTTTAACATCTGATTCTTTTAAAATCAAAATATTCTTACCATCCAAGCCGTCTACATAAGATATTTGTACAAAGACACAAGGTCTGTCATACTGTTCCGAAAGTTGATCTAATGTAGTATTCGTGACATGCGGCGTTGTTATGGTTACCTTATTATTCAAGAGAGTAGATAAGGTAGTTGCTGCTGTACCCATGCATATATTTGATATTTCTCCTACTGCATCTTTTTCGGCCGGATTAAGTGTCTCGCCATGATAAGTATTATTTTCATCCTGACTCGTATCATCTCCCATACCACTTAAGAGTGCATTTATCTCTTCTTGAGATAGCATCCCATCCATAGTCTCTACTCCTCCCTAATTACTGATGTTAATCGTACTGCATATGCTTCCGAAGAAGCTCCTGGTAATGCAGTAAATTTTTTTAGATTTCCAACAAAGATATTCATTTCGTCATCCACCTTTGTATTTAATCGAATGATATCGCCCACTTGCATGTTCACAAAATCATTCACCGATATTGCACTTTTCCCAAGTACTGCTTTAATTGGTATTTTCGCTTTTGAAATAGCTGCTTCGATTGCCTCTTTGTAAATGCCATCATCTTTTATCTGCATGGTTGAATACCAATACTTCGTATTCAACTTATCAATAACTGGTTCTACGCATGCATAAGGTATACATACATTCATCAAACCCTCTACTGATCCAATCTTTATATTCATTGTAATAATCGAAGTCATTTCACTCGGAGAAATTATCTGTGCAAACTGCGAATTTGTTTCAATTCGCTCTAATCTTGGTGAAATGTTTAATACACTCTGCCAAGGTTCAATTAATAAGTTCGTACAAGTATTGATCACTCGTTGTAATATGATTAATTCGATTTCAGTAAAATCTCTACTCTTTTCCAGTGGGTTTCCACCACCACCAAGCATTCGGTCTACAATTGCATATCCTAAATTGTCTGCAATCTCCATTATTATATTTCCCTCCAATGGAGAAAAATTAATAATACCCAAAAGCACTGGATTAGATAACGCATTCGAAAACTCGGAATATGTAATGGCTTCGGAATTCATTACTTCTACTTGAATATTTTTCCGAAGATACGCAGGTAAATGTGTAGACAACAATCTTCCATAATGTTCAAAAATTATCTCAAGCGTTCGAAGATGTTCTTTTGAGAATTTAGAAGGTCGGGCAAAATCGTAATTTTTAACTTGCTTTGTACCCGTGTCTTTCATATCATCTGCATCAAGTTCTCCACTACTAAGGGCCGCAAGTAAGTTATCTATCTCATTTTGCGATAGGACATCGCCCATTCCATCTCACCTCACAGTCACTTTAACATATCATATCATACTTTTTTGACAAGATAAAGTCAAAAATTACTACATATTGTTTTTTTTTTTTTTTAACGACAACTTATTGTGTTTTTTACCAATTATTGTATATATATCCTTATTGACAAACAAAATTTCCAAAGTATATATCTACGATAAAATCAGAAGACCCAAAATGATTGCGTAGTTGTTTTAAAACATCTGCTTTGATATCCGTTTGATCGGCAATTGCTTCCTCATACGTATATTGTGTAAGTGTTGTGCCTACAATATCCATAATCTTCGAATCCTGGTCTGTGATAATTGCATTTAATTTATCATAATCTTCTGAATTTTTATTGATAGAAACCGTAACATAATCTAACACCGCAAAATGGCTTGTACCATCTGTACCTATTTTTAAATTTTTGGTAAGTCCCTCTTCAATTTTATGATTTTCCAAATCTTCAACTTTATAGGCATCTTCACCATCTACCGTTAATTCCAAATTAATAGCAGAGGCAACCTGTGATATCAATGCATCCGTTTTTTTTGCGGTTGGTACAATTGTAAAAATAATGACTGCCGTCAATACCAAATTAATCAAACATAATGCCATAATTATAATTGTAAGTATATTTTTTTTCATAATTTAATCACTCCTGTGTTAATCCTTACTATATATTTTAATCTCAACGCGGCGATTTTTTGAACGTCCTTGTGCTGTACTATTTGTTGCGATTGGCTCATATTCGCCTCTTCCGGATGCTTCCAGTGTCTTGGGATTTAGTCCTTTTTCCGTTGTCAGATATTCAAACACATTTGTTGCACGTGCTGTTGAAAGCCACATATTACTATTAAATTTGTAATTATTAATTGGCATATTATCTGTATGCCCTTCAATCTTAATCTCATATTTATCATAGACTTTAAGAATGGTGCCAAGTTTATCTAAAATAGGTTTTGCCTCAACTCGTATGTCTGCTTGTCCTGAATCAAAAAGAATTGCTCCACTCATCGAGATTTGAACAAATTGATAGTTAGAATCCATTGACACCTCAACCGTATCTTGCAAACCGTTCGCCTGAGTAGCTTCGCTAACTTCTCCATACAAAGCCTCAATTTTTTCTTTTTGCAAGTCTTCTAGCTGTTCTTTATAGTCCTCTATGGATTCGCTTTGAGATTGCGAGGTATCTTCCGTCTCTCCTTGATTTTCTCCATCTTTCGTGTCTGTTCCTTTGCTACCCATTTCACTGTAGTATTCACTCATTTCAGACAACTGACTAACGCCTTGTGAAATCATCTTCCCTTCACCAATTGCCTGGGCGCCGCCAGAAAAAACGCTGTAACTATTGCTTAACGAAGCCGAAATTTCTGCAAATTTTTCAGCATCCACACTTGAAAACGCAAAGAGTAATACAAAGAAACAAAGCAACAAATTCATAAGATCAGAAAAAGTCGCCATCCATGCTGGTGATCCTCCACCACCACTTTGCTCTTTTTTCTTTCTAGCCACTAAACTTCACCGCCTTCACCGATTGCACCGCGGTTTGATGGTGCTAAGAAGGATTTTAATTTTTCCTCAATGACACGAGGGTTCTCTCCTGCTTGAATAGATAGGAGTCCTTCTACCATAACCTCTTTTATTACAATTTCAGAGGCATTATTCGCTTTCAATTTAGTTGCTACCGGCGTACAAATCCAGTTTGCAATTAAGGAACCATAGAACGTCGTAACAAGAGCTACCGACATGTTTGGACCAACCGATGACATATCACTTAAACTCTTCAACATATTGATAAGACCAATTAAAGTACCAATCATTCCCCATGCAGGTCCCATTGCTGCCATGCCTTCCCAAAAGCCAATCACATCACTATGTCGGCTTTCAATACAGGTAAGCTCCGTTTCTAAAATACTGCGCACTAATTCTGGATCAGTACCATCTACTATCAATAAAACTCCTTTTTTCAAAAAAGTATCTTCAATACCATTTGCAGCTTCTTCTAAGGCCAAAAGTCCTTCTTTTCTCGCAACATTCGACAAGTCGATGATGCTTTGGATTGTTTTCACCTCATCATTTTGCATTGGTTTCATAATCAAGCTAATCGACATAAAGGATTTAACAAATGATCCCAAATCCTTTGCCTGTATCAACATACAAGATAAGGTACCACCTATTGTCAGAATAACCGATGGAATATCAATGAAGTTAATAACTGCACTAAAAGACTTTCCATAAACCATACCAAATATAATTAACACAAAGCAGACTACTATTCCCAAAATCGAAGCTATATCCAACTTATCCACCACCTACTATTAATTTTCGTCAAAAAACATTTCTTTCTTGTATAATACTACTAAATTTTTAATATCTTGTCTACTCTCTTTTACGAGAATTTTCTTACCTGAAGTTAGCGTAATTACGGTATCTGGCGTCTCCTCAACAATCTCAATCAATTCCGCATTTAGCGTAATTTTTGTACCATTCATCCTTGTAAGTTCAATCACAAAACACACCTCCTCCAAGTCTACTATGCTTTCATTATAATCAATATAGTGCTAATTTACAAGAACAGTTCGCTCAATTCAGACAAAATTAGTCTATTCGTTCTATTTTTTGAGCTTTTATGACAATATTCTATCATTATTTGGAAAGAATAGGACTGTTGTAAAATAAATAAGCTTTACAACAGTCCCTTCTAAATAACTATCGTTTCAAATTAACTAATTCTTCTAATAAAGTATCTGAAGTTGTAATAATTCTAGAGTTCGCCTGGAAACCTCTTTGTGTTGTGATCATGTTTGTAAATTCCGTCGACAAATCAACATTGGACATTTCCAAAACTCCGGTAGTAAGACTTCCACCATTCGAGGATGGATCTTGTCCAATTCCATCGAATTCACCCGAGTTTTTCGTCTGCGCAAACAAGGTATCCCCAACTGCTTCCAGTCCTGCTGGATTTGCAAACGTAGCTACTGCAATCTGTCCTAACAGTTTATTCGTACCGTTATCGTATGTACCATAAATCTTACCTGAGGTGTCAATGCTAACTCCTGTCATATTACCAACTGGAAGACCTGCACCAGTTCCAGCAAAATCACCTTTGGTTGATTCCAGATTTGATTTATCACCGGTTGAATATTGGGTGATTGACGAAAAATCAATTGAAATACCAGTAGCTGAAAATGGATTTGTTGGATCCGCGGTATTTGACAAATCAAAAAGCATGGTTTTGGCTTTTTTCTTATCCGCATCACCTTCTCCCGTCTTATGTATCCCCGAGTAGGTACCATTGGACGCATTAAATTCTAGTATATTAGGAGCACCAGAAGTAGTAGTGCTCAGATCAATGACACCCGTTGTAGTATTAACAACTGCGCTGTACTCTAATTCACCAAATTTGAATTTGGTTATTGTAGATGCTCCCGTAAGTTTTCCTGTTGCATCATATGTTGCAAAAATGGATTGGTCATTTGTTCCACTATTCGCATCCCCTTTGGTTACAATATCTGTAACAGTTACCGTATACTGTCCATCGACAACTGGATTGGTTCTCTTCACTGCTAATTTTGCAGTATAACTATTTCCTACATTATCATAAAAAGAAACTTGGGCTGGATAACCACCAGTGCTGTCTAGTTGTGTATCCTTTTTATCAATGTTACCAGAAACGTACGCATTTGTAGTTGCCTTTGGCTTAGCATAAAGGTTTTCTTGAGACATAATCTTTAGCGCTGAAACCTGTGCCTTTACAATTTTTCCATCCTTATCAACTTGCCATCCCATAACATTGGCTCCACCGGATGTACATAAGGTACCAGCAGCATCTACCTTAAACGATCCATTCTTTGTAAAATAATCGGATCCGCCACTATTAACAATAAAGAATCCATCTCCACCGATCATACAGTCAAATGGATTATCCGTTCTTTGAGAACCACCTGCAGTTGATACATTCGTTGTGATTGCGGAAAGTCCGGCACCAAGTCCGATCTGTATCGCATTTTGACCAGCAGCACCAGTTTCTTCATTCGCTCCAGATGCGCTCTGTGTTGTCTGATAAAAAACATCCGAAAAAGTAACGGAACTTCCTTTAAAACCTACGGTATTAACGTTAGCGATATTGTTACCGATAACGTCCATTTTGGTCTGGTGAACTTTTAGTCCTGATACACCAGAATATAATGATCTCATCATAATAAATGACCTCCTAAAATAATCGAAATACAAGTCTTAGTCCCATCTATCATTCAAGGACTTACGCTTCCTATAAGGTCCAGCGCTTTAAACCTGCTTAACTAATTACAGCACCATCAATGTTGGTAAATACGCCATCACCTTCATCATTCACTGCTGTCACAACTGTATTATTTTTTACATTTACGATAAACGCTAAATTATCTACCATTACCAGCGATTCGTTGATTCCCTTTTCTCTTGCCTTTTGTGTTCCATTTTGAAGACGGTTCAACTGGTTCAAAGACAAGTCAATGTTTCTACTTTCAAGCCTTTGATTTGCATGTTTGGAAAATTTCAGGGCACCTACTGCCTCCTCAACCCCGCTATCTTTTGTCTTATCTAAAACTTCTTGAAAAGAAAAAGTACCAGATGGTTTTAAAGGATTTAATTTGGCGCCAGAACCTAGATTCTGTGTATTTCCAATCTGTTCTACCATCTGCTCTATGGAAGCATAGTTGTTTTGAATATTCATCGACATCCACTCCAATCAATTGCTACGCAGTTTTTGAACTATCGGAAGTATCCGCAGTTTCTGCTTTAATACCTGTTACTTTAACAGTAACCTTATCTGAATACGTAGTCTTTAATGTATCATTAAAAATAAATCCTACTTTATATGTACCTGCGTCTAAATCACTAAATGCTTTCTTACTGATTATAACCTTACCGTCTGAATAGCTTAAATCGTCACTTGAAATAGCTTTTCCGTTAACATAAAGAGCTACCATAGAAGCTTCGTAATCATCTTCACCAAGAGAGATTTCAACTATTTGATCTTTTGGATTGCTATGATCAAAGGTAAGTGCCGTCTGTGCTACAGTCGGTACTTTTTGAGATATAATGTAATCTGTTCCGATCACGGAATACAAATCCTCTGCGGAATATAACTTATCATTAATGGATAAATAGGTCTTCTTCCCACTCATTGTTACATAATCAACAGTTCCTTGTATATAAGTGGTTGCTCCCGATGAAGAAGTTGTTTCCATAATAACTTCTTTTCCAACCAGATTGAATGCTTGTGAGTTAACCGATGTCTGATTTAAGTTCTGCATCTGTTCTAGTGATGAGAAGGTAGCTAACTGCGAAACATATTGTGTATTGTCCGTTGGTTCCAATGGATCTTGATATTTCATCTGGGCTACTAAAAGTTGCAAAAACTCATCTTTTCCCATTTCACTTCCTGAACTTTTCGAACTTTTCGATGAAGAAGAGGAAGCTGTCGAATCAATCTTTCCATCTTTTACGGGTGCCGTTAAGGTATATGTAGTTGCATCTGCCATTTTATTTCTCCTTTCCTTATGCTATATAATCAACATTACCACCATTTTGTTCCATAACCTTTGCTGCTAGGATTTCATCCTCCGTTACATCAGCTGCGAATTCATCAAACTCACTCAAATCGATTTTTCTTCGATTTCCTTGATTTTTTTTCTGATCTTCACTACTCGTCATTTGATTATTCTGGTTATCACTAAATCCAAAGCTTGAAACATTTACTTCAACTGCTTCTACTTTTAATCCTTGATTACTTAAATTATCCCTTAGATTTTGAATCTGACTTTCAAGGGCTTGCTTTGCAACTTCAGTCTGCGTCGTAATGGTTGCTGTTAGCTGACCATCTTTTGAAGCGACCGATAAATTTATCTTACCAAGATTTTCAGGATTTAACTGAAGTTCCATAGAAGTAGCTTCCGGTTTTATTGAAACCTTAATCTGTTCCACAACTTGCTCTACAATATTTCGCATTGTTTCGATTCGTTGTGCGGTGGCCTCAACATTCATCGTCTGTGTTTGGCCTTTGACTACCAGATTTTGCACAAACGTTTCTGCTGGTGTTTGTTGTTCTTGTGATTTGCTGCCACGGCTTTCTTTTTGTCCGCCTGTACTGCCTTCACTTGTTGTTTGTGTTGCTGTCGTGGTTATTTTTTCTGTCGATTGCGTCGTGCTGTCTATCTCAGTGGTTGTCGGCTGTAAATCTTGGTCTTTTGATGTTGATTTTTCAACTAGAATATTAGGTTCCGCTTTTGCCTTGCTTTCAACCATCACTGGTACGTCATCCATGACATCACTCATAACTTTATCGAAATCCATTTCTTTTGTCATTGCTTCCATTGCCGTTATCATCTGATCTTTTGTGATGCCAAACTCTTCTGGAAGTTCCAGCTGATCGAGTATACTTGTCAGTTCTTTTAACTGATTGGATAGATTGTCATCGGTTAAAAGCTGCATTGGTTCTTCCATGCCATTTACCTGCATCATAAGCTGCATCACATTTGCTGGTTCTAGCAAATCGACCGGTTGTAAATTAAGTTCTTCCATAAATGAATTTAATTCATCTTCTGAAATGCCAAGAACCTCGGTAACAGTATGAATAATCATCGTTTGCATCTGATTTAATGCTTGTGCGATTACTTCCGGTTTTATTTCATCCTGTGCAACTTTTTGATTGTCGGCTGCTTCCTTTTCGGTTGTTACCTTGGTTTCTTCTTTCCTTACACTGTCTGTAGATTGTGATGGGTTCGAAACTGCCTTTTGGGTTGTTGTATCCATGGATGAATCATCATTTTCGTATTTTTTAGAAACGTTTTGCTTTTTCGACGATATATCTATGTCACTTTTTGAGGTATTCATCTTATTCGCATTCTGATTCATAATGCTCCCAAATGAAACATCCGGGTTTTCACTGCTTCTTGATTTTGATGATGAAGTTTTTGTACTATCCATGAGGTTAGCCACTTGTGTTAACACACTTTTTGTCATCATGTATCGTTTCCTCCTTTCTCTAAAAATATATCTATGACAAGCTAAGATACCTACTCTAAAATAGTAGACTTTTTGGTTATCTTAGCTGCATATTCTGCTGACATATTCTGAATGATTGCTGCACTTTGTTTCGGTTTCATACTTTCTAGTATTTTACATACCAAATCCAAGTCACCTGTCATAACCTCCAATATTTGCGCCGCACTTGCAGGTTCCATATTGGTAAAACGGTCTGCCTGATCTAAGATATTTTGATCTACTTGGAGTTGTTCGATCACTTTCTGATAAATATCTGCAGCATTATCAGGACTGATCTGTTCATAATAAGCTTTGTATTCATCAAGCGTAGGGGCCTTATCATTAAAAACTACCTGCTCGTCAAAATCAGCTACACGTTGCTCGAAGTCTTTTTGTTCCTGTTCGAACACTTTCAATCTTGCATTCTCAGTTTCCAAATCTGAAATGTAATCACTATTTGCAGTACCAGTACTGCTCATGGAGGCAATTTGATCTTCTAATTCCTGAATCTTCGCCATTGCCTGATCCAAATTTTTATATGTATTTCCTTCCGAATCCTGATAAGAAGCATATCCTGGTAAAACACGGTTAATAATTGGAACATCTTTCAATACTGGAGATAAAACATTACTTCCGAAGCCACCCACATCCATTTTAATTAGCACTGCAAAGAATGCAAGCCAGATTATTACGATTACCAGAGCAATCAGTATGCTTAAAATTTTATTTCCAGATCCTTCTTTCGTCGCATCTTCATTCGCTATGTTATTTATATCGTCCTTTTTCTTTTTTTTCGCCATACTTATTCCTCATTTCTCTGATTTTTTCCATAAGTAAAACTAACCAGTTCATTTACTTCTTTTTGTTCTTCCGAATTTATTTCTTTCTTAAATTCTTCAAATGCTGTTTCTTTTAATTTTTCATGTATTTTACGGTCTATCATGGCTTCATTTAGCTTTATTCTAGCTAATTCCACCTGTTGCTTGGCAGCATTTACTGAAACTATTTGAAGCTTTATATCATATTTCAAAATTTCAATGGCCTCCTGACAACGAATAATTTCTCTGACATCAAGAACATCCTTGATTTCACCACGTAATATTCCTTCGTATTCATCTTTTCGGTCATTTAGTAGTTTTAGCTTTTCTTCTTCTTTATTCAGTAATAATTGAGCCTGTCCGAACGCACTTTTTGCTTGTTCTTCTAGCTTCAACTTTATGGAAAGAATATTTTCCATTTTATAGATAAACTTTGCCATATGTCCTGCCTTTTACTTATTCCTCAACAAAGAGTTGACTCAACAGATTTATTTCTTCTTCAAATGTAAATCGCTCATCCACTTGTTGCATTAAAAAATCATTCACTGCACGTATTTTTTCAATAGCATAATCAATTTCCGAATTGGAACCCTTTTTATATGCACCAATGTTAATAAGATCTTCTGCTTCGGTATAGGTTGCCAATACATTCTTTAACTTTCCAGCACTCGCTTTGTGTTCCTTTGTCGCGATGGAACTCATAACACGTGAGATACTCTGCAAAACATCGATTGCAGGGTAGTGATTTTTATGACCCAATTTCCTTGAGAGCATAATATGACCATCTAAAATACCTCTTGCTGTATCGGTTATCGGTTCATTAAAGTCGTCACCATCTACCAGTACTGTATAGAGTCCTGTAATTGATCCGACTTCTGAATTACCAGCACGTTCGAGTAGCTTTGGCATCTCTGCATATACACTTGGTGGATAACCTCTGGATACCGGAGGTTCTCCTGAGGCAAGTCCGATTTCTCGTTGCGCCATGGAAAAACGAGTCAAAGAATCCATCATAAGAAGTACATCTTTTCCCTGATCTCTAAAATATTCGGCGATTGCTGTGGCTGTCATGGCTGCTTTTTTACGAATTAACGCTGGTTTATCCGAGGTTGCTACAACGACTACCGAACGCTTTTGGCCTTCTTCTCCTAGATCTCGTTCAATAAATTCGCGTACTTCTCTTCCACGTTCTCCAATTAGTGCGATCACGTTGATATCGGCCTTTGTGTTTCTGGCAAACATGCCCATCAGCGTACTTTTACCAACTCCACTACCAGCAAAGATACCAATTCTTTGCCCTTTTCCTATGGTCATTAATCCATCCACCGCCTTTACTCCAAGCGGTAATACTTCATCTATTAATTGTCGTTTCATTGGATCTGGGGGCTCTGCAACAACGGAATAGGACTGTGTAGAATAAAGTTGTGAATCATCGAGTGGTATTCCAAGACCATCCAAACTCTTACCTAAGAGTTCTTCACCAACCATAACCTTGAGTGGCGCACCCGTATTTTCAACACGACTTCCAAGACCTACACCTTCCACATTACTGTATGGCATTAATAGCACACGGTCATCACGAAATCCAATCACTTCTGCCATTATTTTTTGACCAGAATCGCTCGAAAATATCATACATAAATCATTTAATTTTGCGCTGGGTCCAATGGATTCAATTGTTAATCCAACCACTTTAACAACTTTACCCAGACTTTGGCAAAATGATTTATTGAAAAGAGCACTATATTTATTTGAATCAAATGGTATGGATTCCATTTTCCCACCACCTTTAACGAATTATTTTGTTATCGATAACAATCGTAAATCTTCGATTAAGTTACGAAGTTCAATATCGAGACTGGAATCAATCATCTTTGTGTTGGTCTCTATGATACACTGATTCGCAGCTAAAGCTACGTCTTCTACTATATCAATGACTGCTCCATCCAAAAGTTCTGCTTCTATACTATTTTTTGCTTCTCTTACTACTGGTAAATCTTCACTTGATACATGAATAAAAAAATGCTGGTTTTTCCCCGCATCTTCCATTCCATTTTTTATTAAATGAAGAATAACCTCCTTTTTATTCTCAACAAGGATACCGGTTATTTTTTCTATAAGACAGATGGTCAAATCGGCAAAAAAAGGCTCAAGTTCTAATACTTTATTTTGATACTCCATATCTAATTCATTTTTTCTAGCAATCAAATCTTCTTCTTTTTGTTCCATTTCCACTTCTTTTTGACGAAGCGCTTCTTGTCCTTCTAATAATCCAGCCTCAAATCCTTCTGATTTTCCTGCTTCAAATGCACTCGCTTTGATGGATTCAACTTGACTATTTGCTTCATCAATCAGACTTTTTGCAGTTTCCTTCGCATTCGAAATAAGCGAATCTGCCTCTTCGGCAATTCGCTCTCTTTCTTCTTCCATTATCTTATCATAATTAATAACGTTCATACCGCCTATAAAATCGGTATCCTTATCTAAGATTTCTTCTTTCTTAAGAAAATTATCCGCAATTTCTTGTGGTGACGCAATATGAATTCCCGCAATTAATTTATGTTCCGCTTCTTCTGCTAAGGTGCTAAATAGTTTATTACTGTGGTCAGAATCAATGACATGCTTACCATTGCCATCAAAATTGATATAATTCCACTTAATAATATTAGACAATAATTTCGTCACCTCCACCTCGTGAAATAACAATCTCTGCAGAGTCTTCTAATTTACGTATAATATTAACAATTTTTTGTTGCGCTTCTTCTACATCTTTCAAACGAACAGGACCCATAAAATCCATATCCTCTTTTATCATGGTTGCCAGACGTTTTGAAAGGTTATTGAAGATAACACCTTGAACTTCCTCATTGGAGCCTTTCAATGCTACAGCAAGTTCATTATTATCAACCTCACGAAGCACTCTTTGTATCGACTTGTCATCCAAGGATAAAATATCCTCAAATACAAACATTTTTCTACGAATTTCATCTGCCAATTCTGGTTCTTCAATTTCAAGAGTTTCCATAATGTGTTTTTCAGTTCCACGATCCACGGTATTTAATATCTCAACAATCGAATCGACACCACCAACAATGGTATAATCCTGGTTTACTAAGGATGCAAGCTTTTGCTCTAATACACGTTCTACTTCTTTGATAACATCTGGTGAAGTACGATCCATCTGCGCAATACGTTTTGCTACATCCGTTTGTTTATCAGGCGTTAAAGCGGAAATGATTTGAGAAGCCTGACTGGATGAAAGGTAGGACAAAATAAGAGCAATCGTTTGTGGATGCTCATCTTGTATAAAATTGAGAAGCTGGGATGCATCCGTCTTACGAACAAATTCAAATGGTCGCACCTGCAAGGAGGCAGTCAGTTTACTAATAACTTCTCTTGCCTTTTCTTCTCCCAATGCTTTTTGTAGCAGATCTGTCGCATAGCCAACGCCACCTTCTGCAATGTATTGTTGCGCCAGACAAACCTCATAAAACTCATCTAGCACTTGATCCTTTACAGCCGTTGAAACGCTTCGCGTATTGGCGATCTCAAGGGTTAGTGTTTCTATTTCATCTTCTTTTAGGTGTTTAAATACATTAGCCGACTTTTCTGGTCCTAGGGCAATCAATAAAACTGCCGCCTTCTGCACACCGGTTAATTCATCAGCCATTTTTAATACCCCCAATCATCTTGTAACCAATTTCTAAGAAGGCTTGCCACAGCCTCTGGATTCTCATCCACAAATTTTTCAATCATGATACGTGTTTCCGTTTTATCACTAAATTCAATATCATCAAGAGACTGATTTTCTTTGGTAGTTGCAAGTAGTTGCTCAACAGAAAGCTCTGGTTCCATTTCTGTTACTTCCATTGGAGCAGTTCCTTTAAATACAACAAAAATTAATAATGCAATGATTAATACCGCTAAAACTATCATAATGTAATTCGTTACATCAAGCGCTGATTTTTCTTTTGCATTAAATACTGGTTGCTGCCAAGCAACCACTGAAATTTTACTTTCTGCTATACCAGTAGCCATCGCAATCAATGTAATAATCTCAGGATCATCAATGGTTTGTTTCGTACGAACGTTATTCTGATCAATAAAATCCTCAAATGTAATTCCATCCAATTGACCCGTTTCTTCCAATCGTGCTTCGTTATACTCCACATAATCCGTTAGAACAACACTGATGGAAGATTGATCATATTCAATGGTTCCAGTTTCATATTCCGAGTTTTTAACCAATTCATTTGGCAAATAATCTGCTTTATCAAGTGTCACACTACTGTCTGAAGTATTGCCATCTTCTAGCATATAATCCGTAACTTCAGAATTGGAATCGGTACCAGGAACACCACCCGATCCAGAAGTACCTTTGGAAGCATAGGAATAACTAGAAGCATATACGCCTTGCTCCTGACCTTCAGCAGGTGTATATTCGGTATAACGTTCCGTTACTTTATCAAAATTAAAAACGATATTCGAGGCTATTTGTGCTTCGTCAAATCCGTACTTAATCATCATCGTTTCAACATTCGCATTAAACTGATTTTTCAGTCTTTCCTTATATTCTTCAACATCGGATACTTCTCCACCAAGTGTTCCCTCTTCTGCATTACTATAAAGCAGATTCCGATCCGTATCCATAATAACAACACTGTCTGCATTTTCACTGCCTACTGCATTTGATACCCAGTTTGCAATTGTCTCTGCCTGTTTTTTTGTCATTTCGCTTTTCAAGTCTAGCATGATGCTGACGGAAGTATTTTCTTCTTCCGTAAAAAGCGTATACGTTTCATCTGGCTGATTAATTATTACAGTTGCATCATTTACGCCATCAAGCTTGATCATATAATTGCGTAAATCATTTTGTGTTGCAAGCAATACCTTTTGCTTTTTTTCTTTTTCTGTGGTACTCATGCTATTGGTTGTTGCCCAGTCCCATCCAAAATCATCTGAATCAATGCTATTGGTAGACATCAGATTAAGTCCTTGCGTGTAGTCCTCATCTTTAACATAGACTGTTTTACCATCCCGTGACTGTTTGTAGCCAATACGATTTTCGTCTAAAATGGTAACTAACTCCGTTGCTTGCTTATTATCTTCAAAAGTTGCTAATGTGGTTTCATACCTCGGTTTTGAAAGAAAATACGCTAATAAGACAATCGTAAATAATATGGCCGCTACCACACCAATCATGATTGTCTTTTGTTTGCTTGTATACTTATTCCAGAACTCTAAAAGCTGATCCTGTATTTTTTTTAGTCTTTCTTGCATACTCTCTTTCTCCTGCCCACTTATGATTTACCTATCACTTAGTACTTAGAACTGCAAATTCATAATCTCTTTGTATGCATCCATTACCGTATTTCTTACAGCAACCGTATACTGCAATGAAATATTCGCTTTTTGCTGTGCCACTTGGAGATCATGTGTATTTGTTGATAGGCCCATTGCGTAATTAATTTCTTGTTCTTCTGCTGCATTTGTTAAAGAGTTTGTTTCATGAATCATTGTCTTTGCTGATTCAAACAATGATTCAAACGATGCATTATTATTTTCTTTGGCGGCTTTTGTTCCAGTTATCAAATTGTTATATAAACTGGAGTCATATATCCCACCAATTGCACTCACGCTACTCATAAATTACCTCCTACTTACCAACTTCCAATGCTTTTAATGCCATTGATTTCGTAGCATTAAATGCTGTTACGTTCGCTTCATAGGAACGACTGGCATCAATTAAGTTTGTCATTTCCGTTACAGTATTTACATTTGGATAAGTTACATATCCATCCGCATCTGCATCTGGATGAGAAGGATCATACACTTTTCTTCCTTCGGACGGATCTTCTATAATCTCAGTAACCTTAACTCCTCTGCTATTTGTTGTTGTCCCCATTGCAGAGTTTAAAGCATTACTAAATGCAGAAGGTGATTTCTCTTGAAAAACAACTGTCTTTCTTTTATAAACGTTGCCATCTGCATCTCTTGTTGTATTTACGTTTGCAATATTTTGTGAAATGATATCAGTACGAAGTCTTTGCGCTGTCATTCCACTTGCGCTTGTATCTAAAGCTCCAAAAACAGACATTTCATTACCTCCTTACCATTTAACTATTCTTATTAAGAACAGATCTTATTCTGGAAAATTCCTGTGTCATAGAATCCAACAATGTATAATAACGGATCTGGTTTTTGGCAAGCTCTGCACTTTCTGTATCGATGTCCACGTTATTTCCGTCAAAGCGATAACTAAGTCCAGAAAATTCCGTATAAGTGGTTGCATCGATTGTATTTAAATCCATATTATTAATATCTTCATCCAATGAGTCTCCACCTTCAACTGCTGACTTTAAGTATGCCTCAAACTGTACATCTTTTCGTTTGTAATTCGGTGTATCCACATTGGCAATATTATTGGAAATAACCTCATTACGAAGCCAGCTTGCATCGGAAGCTTTGTCTAAAACATTAATATAATTATAAGCATTTGATCCAATCATGGTTACACTTCCTTTCTAATACCCTATTATAGACATTTTGCAAAAAAAACACAAGATATATTTCCAAAAAAACTCGAATCATACAAGTACTTGTATATTCTTGTAAATTAAAGTCGAATTATATAGGCCAAAAGTTCTATAAAATTCAAAAAAAGGATTTGAACACACAATTATGCATGCAACAAATCCTTTTGTTTTGTATCATCTAGTTCCTATCATTAATTACGGTTCAGTTTTTTTAGTTCATCGAACACTACATCATTAATCACTTTGATATACGTGCCTTTCATGCCAGAAGATCTTGATTCAATAACACCTGCACTCTCAAATTTACGAAGTGCATTCACAATAACAGATCTTGTAATTCCCACACGGTCTGCAATTTTGCTAGCTACTAAAATCCCTTCATTTCCATCTAATTCTTTAAAGATATGTGTGATTGCCTCTAACTCAGAAAACGATAATGTACTAATTGCGGAACGAACGATTTGTACCTTTCGATTTTCTTCCGCACTTTCTTCATTTACAGAACGTAGCATTTCCAAACCAACAACTGTTGTACCATATTCACTAAGAATAATATCATCAAGAGTATATTGTTCTTTATTCATATACAAAAATAAAGTTCCCAAACGTTCCCCTGCAATATCAATCGGAGTAATAATTGCCTGATAATCATTTACATCATCGAATTCAAACCCCAACGTAGAAAGATTCACATTTTCCTTGGTAGAAAGGATTCCAAGTAAACGTTCATTGAGCATCTCATCGATATGTCCCCCAACACTATCTTTAATAAGCTCTTTAATTTCTTTAATATCATTTCTGTTTTTAATTCCTAGCACTTTTCCCTTTTTGCTAATTACTAAAATATTCGATTCTAAGATATCACTTAACACTTCACAAATATCGTTAAATACAACCTTATGTGAGTTGTTATTATGAAGCAATTTGTTTATCTTTCGAGTCTTATCCAATAATTGCACACTCATTATAATCCTCCTTCTTTAAAACTCAACTTGTCTCTCAATCCTATTATACATTGCAACTTTTCTAAAGTTGACTAAAGTTTACCATGATTTTCATGTAAACGCAACCGATTTTGCTAAATTGGCTTTTATTTTCACAAATTTCTTCACGAAATAAAACAATTCTGAACAAACAAGACTTTTCAATCTTATCGACAGAATTGTTTATATTATTTATATCGTTTCTTTATTTTTTACATAACCACATTTCTCATCGATACAAACAAGTTTTGCACCTTTTTCAAGAAGTACCTTATCGCAATTCGGGCACCGCTCCTTGGATGGCTTTTGCCACGTCATGAAATCACATTCTGGATTGTTCATACAACCATAGTACTTACGCCCTTTTTTCGTTTTACGAATCACTATATCAGCGCCACACTGTGGGCATTCCACTCCAATTTTTTCAAAATACTGTTTTGTATTTCTACAATTCGGAAATCCTGGGCAGGCAAGGAATTTACCATGTGGACCATACTTAATGACCATATTCTTTCCACACTCTTCGCAGACAACATCGGTTACTTCGTCTTCTATATTGATCTTTTCTAGTTTTTCTTCTGCCGAATTTACTGCTTCTTCTAAATCAGGATAAAAGTTTTCAACCACTGTTTTCCAAACAATTTTTCCATCTTCCACCGCATCCAAAAGACTTTCCATATTTGCTGTAAAATTCACATCTACAATACTGGAAAACGCCTCGACCATAATTTTGTTTACAGCCTCCCCTATTTCAGTTACATAAAGATTTTTATTTTCCTTCACAATATAACGTCTTGCCAAGATGGTTGTAATCGTTGGTGCATACGTACTAGGTCTTCCAATTCCAAGCTCTTCCAATGCTTTAACCAAAGAAGCTTCGGTAAAATGTGCTGGTGGTTGGGTAAAGTGCTGATTATTATTAAATTCAGATAAAGCAAGCTTTGTTCCAACTTCAAGTGATTTTGCAAGTACAACTTTTTCTTCTTCCTCGTCATCCATTGCATAAACAGTCATAAATCCATCAAAAATTAATTTTGATGCTGCAGCAGTAAAACGGTAACCATTTCCATCAATCTTAACGGATGTTGTTTCATATTTTGCAGGTTTCATACGACTCGCTACAAAACGCTTCCAAATCAATTGATATAAGCGGAACTGGTCTTTACTTAATGATTCCTTTATTTTAACTGGTGTTAAGTCTGAATAGGTTGGCCGGATTGCTTCATGCGCATCCTGAATCTTTTTATCCGATTTTTTTACAGCCTCTTGGATCGCAACATTTTCTTCACCGTAATTATCACGTATAAACTCTTTTACCTGTGCATCTGCTTCTTCTGAAATACGAATGGAATCGGTACGTAGATACGTGATGATACCAATCGTTCCCATTCCTTTTATATTTATTCCTTCATAGAGCTGCTGCGCTAGACGCATTGTCTTTTGCGTAGAAAAATTAAGGAGTTTAGAAGATTCTTGCTGCAGCGTACTCGTTGTAAACGGAACCGGCGCTTTTTTAATACGTTCACCCTTTTTAATATCGGATACTTCAAATTTGACATTTTTAAGTTTTTCTAATATTTCATTTAACTCACTCTCAGAACGAATTTCCATACGTTCATTCTTTGTACCATAAAATTTTGCAGTGAGTGGTTTTTTTTCATTTGGAAGATTAAAAAGTGCTTCCATCGTCCAATATTCATCTGGAACAAACGCATTTATTTCTTCTTCTCTATCACATATGATACGAAGAGCAACTGACTGTACACGTCCTGCACTTAATCCTCTTTTTACTTTTGCCCATAGGAGTGGACTAATGCTATATCCCACCATACGGTCTAAGACTCTTCGAGCTTGCTGTGCATCCACTAAATCCATGTCAATTTCTCTTGCTTGTTTTATCGAAGATTTTACTGCATTTTTTGTAATTTCATTAAATGTAATTCGACTTGCTTTTTTATCATCTAATTTGAGCGCCTCCATTAAATGCCAGGAAATCGCTTCTCCTTCACGGTCAGGGTCAGTTGCGAGATACACTTTATCCGCTTTTTTTACTTCTTTTCGAAGTTTTGCGAGCAAGTCTCCTTTTCCACGAATTGTAATATACTTTGGTTCATAGTTTCCCTTAACATCAATCCCTAGCTGGCTCTTTGGAAGATCCCTTACATGACCATTTGAAGCCATAACTTCATAGTTTTTTCCCAAAAATTTCTTAATTGTTGCCGCCTTTGCAGGTGACTCCACGATAACTAAATTGTTAGGCATTTATACTCTCCTACTCCAATGTCTTTATATAATAACTTTTTGTTGGTTGCTTTATGTATCCCTTTATTTCTAACAAAATCAAGCTTTGCATAACAGTTGCCGCTGGTAAATTACATTCAACTACGACCTGATTTAGATGTTTGGGTACTAAACAGAGATTACTATACACCACTTCCTCATGCTTTTCAAGCAAATTATTATTTTTTTTCGTAGCTACACCTCTTTTATCAACCGCTACTCCATAATACTCTAAAATATCAGACGGTTCGGTTACCGGAATTGCACCTGCCTTAAGTAGACGGTTACATCCCCTGCTTAATTCATCGCAAATCCTTCCAGGCAACACAAAAATATCTTTTCCCTGTTCTAATCCATATTCTACTGTTATTAAAGATCCGCTTCGCTCTCTGGCCTCTATTATCAGTATTCCGTTCGATAACCCGCTGATGATTCGGTTTCGCATTGGAAAATACCCTGCAAGTGGCGCTATTCCTAATCCGTACTCCGAAATGATACCTCCCTCCTTTTCCATTTCTTCATACATCCTTGCATGTTCCTTTGGATAACACACATCAATTCCACATCCTAGCACTCCATACGTTTTCTTTCCGCAAGCGAGAGCCCCCTTATGTGCCGCACCATCAATTCCTCTTGCAAGCCCACTCACAATTTCTGCTCCATTCTTTGCAAGTTCCCTTGCAAAATAATAAGCGGTTTCTTTTCCATAGGTAGAGCAATTCCTCGCCCCAATGATTGCTATACACAATTTACTTTCTTCCGGAAAACCACCTCTTACATATAAAGCTTTTGGTGGTTTATATATATGCCGTAATTTTTCCGGATAAGCATTATTTTCTTGACTAATGTATTGAAATTTTATATTTTCCATCTAGTTTCTCCTCTAATCCCAGTACTTCTTATCATTCATACGATAAAAGATACTTTCTGCCAGGTGTTTTGTCTGAATTCCTTCACTTTCATCAAGATCTGCAATCGTTCGGGCTACTTTTAATAATTTATGATAGGCTCTTGCACTAAGAGGCTTATCGGTAAAGAACGAGGCAATCATATCTTGTCCTTCTTTCTTTATTTGACAGTATTTCTTTACCAAATCTGGTGTCAATGCACCATTAAAATAAACCGCTTCCTTTTTATACCGCTCAAGTTGTATTTTTCGTGCTTTCTTTACCCTTTTTCGTATTACATCAGAACTTTCCATCGTTTGTTTCCCATCCAACTTATCATACTCTATCAGCACCGCTTCGGCGCACATATCCATGCGATCAATCAAAGGACCCGACAGTTTTTCAAGGTAACGTCTGACTTCATTTTCCGAACAATGGCATCGATTACGATCCGGATAGTAACCGCATTTACATGGATTCATGGCTCCAACCAGCATAAAGTTGGCTGGATATTCATAGGTCCCTTGAAGTCTGGTAATTGTTATTCTTTTATCCTCCAGAGGTTGTCGCAAAAGCTCTACCGTATTCTTTGAATACTCGGCTAGCTCATCTAAAAATAATACCCCACCAGTTGCCAACGAAACTTCTCCTGGTCTTGGATGTATCCCTCCACCAATGAGTGCGGTTGCTGTCACCGTATGATGTGGTGCTCGAAATGGCCGTTTATTCACTAAATAGGCCTCTTTTTTTAACAGTCCAGAAATACTGTAAACTTTCGTAATATCCATGCTTTCTTCAAACGATAGTTCTGGCATGATACTAGGTATACGCTTCGCAATCATCGTTTTTCCTACACCTGGAGGTCCAATGATAAGTAAATGATGCATGCCACTTACGGAAACTTCAACGGCTCGTTTCAAATTCTCCTGTCCTATCACATCTTCAAAATTGTAATCTTTGTCCTTTTGATTTTGCATAAAAAGTTTCTTTGTATCAACGACAGTAAGTGGTATTTTCTTTTTATGGTTTAAATCATCTACAATTTCTAGCAGTGTTTCTGCCCCATATACATCAATACCCTCCACTACTGCACCTTCATTCGCATTTGCTTTTGGTACGATACACTTCTTAAAGCCTTCTTCCCTTGCTTTGTATACAACCGGGAGGATTCCATTTACAGGGCAAATTTTTCCGTCTAACGATAATTCTCCCATAAATAATGTACGATTTAGTTCTTCGTCTGGAATAACGCCAAGAGCTGCCAGAATGGCAATGGCAATCGATAAATCAAATGCGGTACCTTCTTTTCTCATGTCCGCAGGTGATAAGTTGATGGTGATGTGTTTGGGTGGTAACCGGTATCCAAAGTTTTTAAGAGCTATTTTCACTCTCTCTTTTGCTTCCTTTACCTCAGCACCTAAATAACCAACCATAGCAAAAAGAGGCAGTCCGTCACAAACGTCCGCCTCAACATTTACAATCTGTCCCTCAATTCCATGAACAGCTGCACTATATGTTTTACTATACATGTTTGTTTCCTTTCTCGTAAAGGAAAGACTATCAACATAATAATACCAAACCAATAGTATTTGTGCAATATGTATTTTACTAATTATCTTTGTCTAATATTTTTTTAATTTCATCCATAAACGTATTCACATCTTTAAATTCACGATAAACAGAAGCAAAACGTACATATGCTACCTGATCAAATTTCTTTAATTTTTCCATTACAATGGAACCAATACGGCTGCTAGGAATTTCTTTTTCTTCCAAGTTAAAGATCGTTGTCTCTACTTCATCAACAAGTCCATTAATCTGATCAACGGAAATTGGTCTCTTATGACAAGACCGGAATACACCGGATTCTATTTTTGAACGATCATATGGCTCACGAATCAAATCTTTTTTGATTACAACAAGAGGAATCGCTTCTACCTTCTCATATGTTGTAAAACGCTTACTACATATATCGCATTGTCGTCTTCTACGTATTGAATTATTATCATCTGCTGGTCTTGAATCAATAACTCTCGTATTTTCTTCCCCACAAAATGGACATTTCATCCTGTGTATCCTCCTTCAAATTATGCAAATTCTTTACGCTTTATTATATTGAATTTATAAGAAAAGGTCAAGGAAATATCTATTTGCACTTACTGAAACATTTTTCAACTTCCACCTCTACTAGTACAACATCCGGTCCTATTTGGCAAATACAATTGTAATCAATGATATACTCGTGATCACGCCCCATAATTCCCCAGACTTTACACGGACCAGGTATTATCACTTTTTTAATCTGCCCTGTACACACATCAAATTCAACATCTTGTATATATCCTAATTTTTGCCCATCGCATACGTTAATAACTTCTTTACAACTCAGTTCACACAGCCTCATAAAAATAATGCTCCTTATTTCTTCTTATATTTTATATATGCGTTTGGTTTACAAAATTATCTTAATAAGGAAAATTTTACAATAATTTGATTCGTATAAATAAGCAGAATATGTAAATCCTACTTTATGAAGACATTCCGATACTTACTATTCATTAGCTTGGAGGTTCAATATGGCTCTGTATAAAGTTGAAATTTGTGGTGTCAATACAGCAAAATTACCACTTTTGGGGAACAAAGAAAAAGAAGAACTTTTTAATCAAGTAATGGAAGGAAATAAAGAAGCAAGAGAACTTTATATAAAAGGAAACTTAAGACTTGTGTTAAGTATTATACAGCGTTTTTCAAACAGCAATGAAAACGTGGACGATTTGTTTCAGATTGGTTGTATCGGGCTCATGAAGGCGATTGATAATTTTGATGTCTCACAAAATGTTAAGTTTTCAACCTATGCTGTTCCAATGATAATTGGTGAAATACGTCGGTATTTACGTGATAATAATAGTATTCGCGTCAGTCGCTCCCTGCGGGATATTGCATACAAAGCAATTTATGCAAAAGAAGCAATGATGAAGCAATCAGACAAAGAACCAACCATTGAAGAAATTGCAAAATCTTTGGAGATGAATCCAGAAGATATTGTATATGCTCTTGATGCCATACAGCATCCTTTATCTTTATATGAACCCGTTTACTCGGAAGGCGGTGATACATTATATATTATGGATCAGGTCAGCGATAAGAAAAATAAAGAAGATAATTGGGTCGAAGAAATTTCTTTAAAATCGGCTATAAAGCGACTACCAACTCGAGAAAGTAACATTATAAAACTTCGCTATTTTGAAGGCAAAACACAAATGGAAGTTGCTGAAGAAATTCATATTTCACAAGCGCAGGTTTCAAGGCTTGAAAAATCTGCACTTAAAAATATGAAAAACTATTTAACCGTATACTAAGTAAAAATAAAGAGCTATATTTGGATTGAATTTAAATAATTTTATCTGACAATAAAGTTATTTAAATTCAATCTAATTTTTAGTTTACCCATTTTCGATTCATGACTGGATTTCCATGCCCAAAATAAATCGTTTTTTCAGAAAAATTTTGAATTTTCTTTGCACTTAAAATCATTTTTTCTCGGTTTTCATACAGGAGAGCTACAGATGGCTTAATTATATGCATAAGCGCATCGCCTACAATTAAATCTTTTTTTCCAACTTTTATACCAATAGAACCTTCTGTATGTCCAGGCAGTTCTATAACCGTAGCATCTATACCATATTTTAAAAGACTATCACCATTCTCAAGAAATATATCTGGCTCAAACGTTTCCACCTTTTCAAACTTTGCACTTAAAACCGAAAAAAATCGTACAACATTTCCCAATATTCCGGTAGATTTAAGAGTTCTACATAAATTATCTTTTAGCAATGCTACGTCTTTTTTACTGACGGCAACTGGTGCATTCAAGCGTTTTGATAAGTATATCGCATTTTGCACATGGTCTATATGTCCATGTGTTAATACGATTAAAGCAATATGATATCCTTCGCACGCTTTTAAAATAGAATTCCTCTTATTTTTTCTTCCTGTATCGATTAAAATAGACTTTTCTTTATTGGTAATTAAATAGCAATTTGAACCCCCACCATTTATCCGCTTAATAAGCTCCATAAACATTTCTCCATTTCATCTAAATAAATTATAGTTTATTTTACCACAAATAATGTACAGCTTCAATCTGGCTCAACTTGTTATTTTATAAATGAGTTATTATATGAATCATTTTGTCATGCAATACCAGAGGAAAAAAGAATGCATCTCACATCAATCAAGACTTCCTATTTATCTTGACAATTGAAATGCATCCTTTAAATAATAATTTTCTAATCCTTAGGCTTCCAGCCGTATCATCTCTTTTTTTAGTCTCTTAATAATCTTCTTTTCTAGTCTTGATATATAAGACTGTGAAATCCCCAGATAGTCAGCCACTTCTTTTTGTGTACGCTCATTTCCATCCACAGTATTTAAACCAAACCGCAGCTTAATGATAATACGCTCTCGATCAGATAGTTTTTCAAGTGCCTTATTTAACAAAGCCTTATCGACTTCATCTTCTAGATTCTTATAAATTACATCCTCTTCTGTTCCGAGTATATCCGATAATAAAAGTTCATTTCCATCCCAATCAACATTAAGAGGTTCGTCTATGGAGACTTCCATTTTCGTTTTATTATTTCGCCTTAAATACATTAAAATTTCATTTTCAATACATCTTGAAGCATATGTAGCAAGCTTGATATTCTTGTCTGGATTAAAGGTGTGAATTGCTTTAATTAACCCAATGGTTCCGATTGAAATTAAATCTTCTACCCCAATACCAGTATTATCAAACTTTTTCGCTATGTAAACAACTAAACGAAGGTTATGTTCCACTAATACAGATTTTGCCTCATCGTCACGTGTAGTGCCTAACAATTGTATCATTTCCCACTCTTTTTCAGATTCCAGTGGAGCTGGAAGTACTTCTGCTCCTCCAATGTAATGAATATCCCCTTTTGTATCTCCTAAAATATGATGAAAGTCCGGAATAATCCGAAATTGGAATTTATTTGGTATAGAAATTTTAATTAACATGAAATACTCCCCTTCTTTATTCGATAACGTATTTATTTTTATGCTTTCATATGATCCCCATGTAATATAAATTGATATTTTCCTTTCACCGATAGTGTTTCCCTCGCTACGGCTACTAGAACATTTTCCCTTAAAATTGTTTCCTTATCTTGATGAATGATTAATTCATCTACTTTAATTGCTGGTATTAACCCATGTTCCTTTCCCAATGAATGATAAGGTATCCAAATGATTTTTTCTTCTTCTACCATTTCATACATTTTTTCCATCTCACGATATTCCCCAATCATAACCGGACGATGAAAAAAAGGATCATATAAGCAATTTCCTGTATCTAACAAAGCAATACCCGTGACTTTCAATTCTCCCAACTTTAAGTCAATCGAGTACAAATTCTTCAAAATTCTAGTTTGTACCAAGAAGCTGTCTGCCCCTTTTTCTAAACACAAGGTAAGTACGAAAACAAATACCACAAGCTGCCAAATATGTTTCATAACAATGCCTTGCTCTTGCAAGAAAAATATGCACCCCCCAACCATTATGTTTAGTATATAAAAATATACTGTCATTTTAATTATCTGTGTTTTTTTCATCCTCCCAAATGCAATAATAATCATCAAAAGAATGATAAGTATCGATGGGATTGGAATCTTGAATACTTTTAAAACAGCACCGATACCTCCCAAAAAACTAGCAAATATTTGACGACACCTGCATTTTTTCTTTTTTAAAAGGATTCCAAAAACACGGAGTAATAGGTAATCAATGCATATATTTAATAGAAAATAAATATCTATGTATACAACGTATCCCAACCTTCACCTCCATCATGAGGATAGATATAGTATAGCGAACTTCCTTTGCATAACTTGTCAAATTATAAAAGAAAATTCTTAAAATTTTTCCCCATAAATCTTCCAAATTCCCTTTTCCTCAATATTCATTTTCTAAATATTGTAGTATTTTAGGGCAAAAAAATAGAGTGATTACGAATTTGCATTTATAATCACTCTTGTATTTGTATTCTATTTATGTCGATTCTTCTGTAAAAATTCTGGAATTTTAATTCCACCATGGTCTTCTAAGTCCAATGCATCCGCCAAACCTTTTTGAGCCACTGGCGGCTTTTGTTGCGTTTGCGTAGCAGCAGTCTGCATGGTAGGTTTTGACATTGTCTGCTGCCCCATCTGCATTGATCTTGTTGAATTATAGTTAAAGTTTGACTTTTGTGTTGGTTGACTTAAAAAGCTTGGTGTTTTTACGGTACTTCCGGTATCTAAAGATTCAAGACCGGTTGCAATAACCGTGATAGAAGCAATATCTGGAGTTGATTCATCAAACATGGCGCCAAAAATAATATTGGCTGACTCACCAGCTAATTCCTGTACATAAGTAGCCGCTTCATTCGCTTCAATTAAGCTAATATCACCAGAAATATTAATAATTACATGTGATGCACCAGCAATGGTGGTTTCAAGCAAAGGACTTGTAATGGCTTGTTGAACAGCCTCAATACACTTATCATCCCCTCTTCCAACACCAATTCCAATGTGAGCAACACCCTTGTCCTTCATTACCGTCTGAACATCCGCAAAGTCAAGGTTTATGAGGCCTGGCACATTAATTAAATCTGTAATACCCTGAACACCTTGCTGTAATACTTCATCCGCTTTACGAAGTGCATCCGGCATAGTTGTCCTACGGTCAACAATTTCTAACAAACGGTCATTTGGAATAACAATTAAGGTATCTACATGTTCTTTTAATTTTTCGATACCACCAACCGCATTATTCATTCGCGCTCTTGCTTCAAATTTAAAAGGCTTGGTAACAATACCAACCGTTAAAATTCCCATATCTTTTGCGATTTGAGCGACAACTGGTGCTGCACCAGTTCCAGTACCCCCGCCCATTCCGCAAGTTACAAAAACCATATCGGAACCTTTTATGATATCAACTAATTCATCGCTGCTTTCTTCTGCTGCTTTCTCACCAATCTCAGGCTGAGCTCCTGCACCTAATCCTTTTGTGAGCTTTTCACCTATTTGAATGCAGGTAGGCGCTTTGCAATTTTTCAAATGCTGCTTGTCCGTATTTACACAAACAAATTCTACGCCTGCTATATTTTCCTCTATCATTCGATTTACTGCGTTATTTCCTGCCCCTCCAACTCCAATCACAAGAATCTTTGCAGTCGAATCTGATTCGTTTGTTCTTATTTCAAGCAAGGTTATTCCTCCTTCATATTCTTTCCCTGTATTTATTAAAATCACTAATATTCGTAATTAATCATCCACTATGTAGGTCTAACTTCCTATCCATCACAACATATGGTAATCGTACACATTGTTATAATCTATAATATAGTTTTTTTGTAGAATAATCAACCCTAATTTTATGTTTTTCCTTATTTTTTATGATTGCACTCGAAATATTACATTATCACCGGATTGATAATTTTCCATATTAATGTTACCCTTTAAATTCTGCTTCAAAGCCGTCGGTAAAATCTCAGATAACGCCGCTATTGGTTCATCGTAGAATTCATGTTTTCCAAGATATACCTTAATATCGCCAGTACTTAATGAAACTTCATTTTTACTGTTAAAATGAATCTTATCTATGGTTAATTTGTATCGGCTGATAATCTGAGATATATCTAAAATAATCGTAAAAATTTCTTTTTCTTCCACCTGAAGCGGTTCATATAGTTTGAATCCCGAAAAGGTTAATCCTGAAATACAAGGTATGCCTTCCATTGCCTCTTCCGATGTTCCCAGTATCACTCCATCTTTATCAAAATACAGATATTGACTCATATATTTAACACTTGCAATCAACGTCTTTTCGTATACTCGTATGGTAATTTCGTGATTGTTAACGCGTTTGACTGCAACCTTTTCTATATATGGTAATTCTTTCAGTCCAAAATATCTTGCTTTTAAATAAAAAAGCATCGAATTTTTGCTTTCTATTCCAGTTAGTAAATTTGTCTTAATTTCCTCTTCGGAATAATACTGACATCCCTTTATATTTATTGTACTTATATGATTATAGATTTGAAAAAACGAAATAGCACCGCCTAACACAAGAACTATAATTAGGATTCGTTTTCCTCTTTTATTATTTTCCATAAGGCGCTACCTCTCGTATCGAATTTGATTCGACACACTAAGCACTAATCCTATCTCTGCTAGAAGTACGGCCACCGAAGTTCCTCCGTAGCTTATAAAAGGTAACGGGATTCCGGTAGATGGAATCGAATTCGTAACTACCGCAACATTAATGATCACCTGCGCTGCAATATGTATCAGTACCCCTGCACACATTAAACCACCAAATAGATTTGGTGAATTAATCGAGATAATGAACAGTCTCCAAATCAATAGTACAAATAGAATCAATACCGTTACTGCTCCAAATAATCCAAGTTCCTCGCAAATAATAGAGAAAATCATATCATTTTGGGCTTCTGGAACATATCCTAACTTTTGCATACTTCCACCGAGTCCCTTGCCAGTTAGGCCTCCAGAGGCAATTGCATAAAGCCCCTGTAAAATCTGGAAAGCATCCTCATTTGTTTCTACATTTAGCCAAATATCAAATCGGTTCAAACGAAAGGCCTCACCAAATAGTAAAAACAAAGCAAATGCACCTACCATTAACAGGATTGCAATCACAAAATATCCTTTTTTCTTACTTGCTACAAAACAGATACCACCCATGATTAAACAGATAATAATAGCAGTACTCATATTTTCTTTACCAATCAAAACAATCAACGGAGATATGTAAATTGCGATTCTCATAAATCCAGAAAATTTGCTAATTGCCTTCGGTGATAAATAGATCAGATAGGAAACAAATAAAATAACTGCTACTTTTGACAAATCGGACGGCTGAAAGGTACCGAATTTTCCAAGGCTAATCCACCGTTTTTTATAGTTAATCTCCATACCAAATATAAGTACATAGATTTGCAAGATAATTGCAACGAAATAAATCAACGTTACAAACCTCATTTTTAAGATAGGAAGCTTCGCCAAAAAAATCCGGTAATCCATTTTTGATAGAATAAGCATACCGATTACACCGATTATCGCACTGACCCCTTGACGTTTTAAATAATACATGGAATCGCCCTTTGCAATCTGTGCCGTATACGAACTTGTGCTGTATATCATAACCAGTCCAAATGCAACTAAAAATAGGGTCAAGAATAACAGGCTATAATCGTAATAGCCACCTTTTACATAACTATCCTTGCGCGATGGTTTTTCTACCCTACCCATGTATCCACTCTCCGGTCACTATAATTGTTTTACATACTTTTTAAACTGTCTGCCACGTTCTTCATAATTTTTAAACATCCCCCAGCTTGCACATGCTGGTGAAAGTAAAACAGCATCGCCTGGTGTCGCTTTATCATGTGCGATTTTTACCGCTTCTTCCAAAGTGTCTACCAAAATTATATTCTCAAAGCCACACTCTTTAGCCTGTTTTGCAATTTTTTCACGTGTTGCACCTAATAATACTAAATATTTTACTTTGCCGTCAAAAGAATCGATCCATTCTTTGTAGTCAGATCCCTTATCGTAACCTCCGCCAATTAAAATGGTTGGTGCAATCATAGCCTGTATACCTTTAATTGCCGCATCTGGATTGGTACCCTTAGAATCATTATAATAAATAACACCATCGATTTCATCGACATATTCAATCCGATGTTCTACCGATGTAAATTTCATAACCGCTTCACGAATCGCTTCCATTGGTACCCCAATGTGTGCAGAAATCGCAATGGCAGCCATTACATTTTCATAGTTGTGCATTCCTAGTAGCTTAAGGTCTTTGATATTACATACCATTTCTTCTTTCTTGTTTTCACGATAAATAAAGTTACCTTCTTTATCCAAAAAGATACCTTCCTCTAATTCATGCTTGCTGCTAAAGAAAAAGACTTTTGGCCTCAAATCCTCTGCCATTTTACGAAGGATTGGATCTTCATAATTCAATACACAGGTGTCATGAATTCCCTGATTCATAGCAATCCGTTTCTTTGCTTCTATATATTTTTCCATGGTATGATGACGATTTAAATGATCTGGGGTAATATTTAGAATCGCACTTACTTCCGGACGAAATTCATGAACCGTTTCCAATTGAAAGCTACTCATCTCTGCAACGGTAATCGTGCTTCCCTTTGTATTTAGGACCATATCCGTATAAGGAATTCCTATATTTCCTACCACATATACGGATACATAGTAGTTTTTCATAATTTCGCCAACCAACGCTGTTGTTGTTGTTTTTCCATTTGTTCCAGTAATCGCAGCCATTTTCCCTTTGCTATACTGATAAGCAAGTTCAATCTCTCCCCAAATCGGAATACCAGTATTTTTCATTTCTATAATATATGGTAAGTCCGTTGGAACACCAGGGCTTAACACCACTAATCCAATTTCTTTCAAAAGTTCCCTTGGAAGTTCACCCACCACAATTTGAATCATTAAATTCTTTGGTAACTTATCTTTAATATCCTGTTTTGATAAACTGTCATTCGCATCCTGTAGAATAATATCTGCACCTTCATTCGATAATAATTTAACTGCAGCAATTCCACTTATTCCACTTCCAATAACCAGTACTTTTTTACTATTTAAATCCATTTTTCTACCTCCTTACTGCTTATAACGCCACAAATCCAACTAGGCACAGCAGCGATGTAATTATTGAAAAAACCGCAACAATCCTTGTTTCTCTCCACCCACTTAATTCTAAGTGGTGATGGATTGGTGCCATTTTAAAAATACGTTTTCCTCCTGAAAGATTAAAGTAACTTACTTGAATCATAACAGATAAAACTTCAGCTACATAAATAAACCCTATTATAATAATGAAAAAAGGCATACGAAGCATATAAGCAGAAGCTGCGACAAACCCGCCTAACGCTAAAGATCCGGTATCTCCCATAAACACTCTGGCTGGATACACATTATAAATCAAAAAGCCAAGCAAGCTACCTGCTACTGCACATGTAATGGGGGATATTCCGTTCCTTGTTCCAATCGCAACCACTGAAAAAAAGGTTGCCACTAATATTGTAACACTGGAAGCCAATCCATCCAGTCCATCCGTAAAATTAACACCATTGACGGTTCCAATGACAGCAATAAACAAAATCGGCAAATACCATTTACCCAAATTGATATATGCACCATTTCCAAATGGTATAAGTGTTAAAGTACCATAATCCATCTTATAAAGGAGATAATACCCAAACACAAAGGTTATAAAAATCTGAGCCAATAGTTTCTGCCATGGTCGTAATCCCATGGAACGCATCATGACAATTTTGATAAAATCATCAAATAATCCAATTACCCCAAACCCAAGTGTTAAAAATAATACAGGTATCAGTTCTCTACACTCATTGATATACAGTAGCGAAGTTATTACTACACTAATTAGTATTACGACTCCCCCCATTGTGGGAGTACCTGTTTTCTTTAAATGTGACTGCGGCCCATCATCCCGGACAAATTGACCAAATTTAAATTTCTTTAAAAAAGGGATAACAATTGGGCTTAATAACACGCTGATAGCAAAAGATATTAGTACCGGCATAACGATTTCAAAGTTCATTCTTCTTCCCCTCGTATGTCAATAATAAACAGTTCATTTGAATCAACAACTTATTTATTATATGTCATTTTTAATACAGAATCAAGTCACTATTTTGCGACCAGGTTGTCGTATCTTCCCCTTCTTCATATTCTGGTTGTACTCCTACATACGGCAGAATATTCTCAAAAAGTTCTCCAATAACGGGTGCTGCTATTGTACCACCATAATAGATTCCCACTGGCTCATCAATTAAAACAAGAGCCATCAGGCTTGGATTATCAGCCGGTGCAAAACCAACAAAGGAAGCGATGTATTTATTTGATCTTCGAGGAAGCTTTTCACTCGTTGCAGTCTTACCACCAATTCGAAATCCCGCAACATAAGCCTTGTGTCCAGTTCCATCAGAAACCACGGATTCTAATAGTTCTTTCATAACCGCCGATGTATCTTTCGAAACAGCATTCTCTTTTGCATTGTAAGATAATTTTCGAATAAAGGTACCATCCTGACTTTCAACGGAAACTCCTAAATGTGGTGTTACCAAGGTACCTCCATTTACCACCGCACTAGAGGCTCGAAGAAGCTGTAGTGGAGTGATTTGAAAGGACTGCCCAAAAGAAACCGTTGCAAGTTCCACTGCACCCACATTTTCTGGTTTGTGCATAATGGAGGATGCCTCACCAGGTAAATCAACCCCTGTTTTTTCAAACAGACCTAGCTTACGAAATGTTTTATACATATCCGTGACACCGACTCTTGCACCGATTTCCATAAATACCGGATTGCAGGAATTTTGAATTCCCTCAACAAAAGTCTCCGAACCATGACCACCTGCTTTATGGCAGCGAATGATACGATCTTCCACCTTTTTGTATCCTGGGCAAAAAAAGGTATCCGTTAACTTTACCACTCCTTTTTCGAATGCTGCAGTCGCTGTTACAATTTTGAATGCAGATCCAGGTTCATAGGTATCACTAATACAAGCATTTCTCCACATCGCATTCAGCGCTTCTGTCTTTTGCTTATCGGTTAGCACCCCTGAAACTTCCGTATTCAGCTGATACGGATTATTTAAATCAAACTCTGGTACATTGACCATCGCATAGATTTCACCATTTTGCGGATTCATAACAATTAATTTCACATGATTGGCACCTTTTGCCTCCATAACTTTCAGTGCTGCCTGCTCGGCATACTTTTGGATATTAACATCCAAGCTAATATGGAGATTGTTTCCTGCAATAGGTTCAATGCGGTTTTCTGCAGCATTTTCTATCTCAACGCCTTTGGCTGTTGTTAGCGTCAATATTTTTCCATCAATTCCTTTTAGAATGGAATCATATTTCACTTCAAGCCCAATAATCCCTTGGTTATCACTTCCAGTAAATCCTATCACTTTCGAAGCTAATGTTTCATATGGATAGAATCTTTTATAATCTTCATCTACCATGACACCATCCAAGTCATATTCACGAATACGGTCTGATACATCTTTCGAAACGTTTGATTTTATACGTTCAATTGAAGACACCTTTTCCACACGTTTTCGCACCGCTGCTTCGGAAAGCCCAAGTTCTTTGACAAGTATTTCAATGACTCTTTCTTTATCTGTAATCTGACTATGTATAACGGAAATTGTTGAAACTGGCTTATTCCCAGCAATTTCGATTCCATTTCTGTCGTATATTTTTCCACGTTCTGCCTTAATCGAACGTTCTCTTTCTTGTACTTGCTTTGCTAATTCACCATAATGCACACTTTTACATATCATAAGATAACCTAGTCGAACTGCAAGTATAATTGCAAATGCAAAGATAATTACAACAACAAAACATAAGCTCCTTTTGCTATAGGTTTTGGCTTTTATCATTATAATCCTCTTTTTGCTCTTATCCTTTAATCTTATTATATATAAACCACATATATGATTATTTTACTCGCTTTCCTTTTGTGAATCTTTTGTTACATTTTTATAAACACCTAAAAATGGTAGTACTTCATCCATAATTTCACTTGCAAAGACCGTCGCAAAGGTACTATGTGGCTGATCTTTCACATGTGGCTGATCAATTACAACATAGATTACAACTTCCGGATCATCCACTGGAGCAAATCCCATGAAAGAAACAATATAGTTTGTCTTATCACGAGGTAATTTTTCTGCTGTACCAGTTTTTCCACCAATTTCATATCCTGCTACTTTCGCAGGAGCAGCCGTTCCTTCTTCTACTGTATCAAACAAGTATTTACGTATTTTATTACTTGTTCCTTCTGAAATTGTTTTCTTCATCAAGGTTGAATCAATTTTTTCAACCGTTGCTCCATTTTCATTTTGAACCTCTTTTACAATATGTGGTTGATAGTAATTCCCACCATTTATTAAAGAAGAAAATCCTGCAACCATCTGCACCATCGTTACTGTATTTGACTGTCCGAAACTACAGGTAGCCAATTCAACTGGGTTTAGTTTTTCTTTTGGATAAACGATACCACTTGCCTCTCCTGGCAAATCAATTCCCGTTTTTTTGCCAAAGCCAAATAAATCAGTATAGTCTGCAAATTTTTGCGCTCCAAGTTTTGTTCCAATTTGCATGAGTGCTGCATTACAAGATACCATTAACGATTGTTTTAGAGTGAGTTTTCCATGACCAGCATGTACATTACAAGCAATACGCTTGTCTGCGATTTGCGCATATCCGTCACATACAAAAGTTGATTTATCACTGACTACTTTTTCGTCAAGTGCTGCTGCTACGGTAAATGGTTTAAACGTAGAGCCTGGTTCATATGCATCTGAGATACAATAATTTCTCCACATTGCACTGAGCGCTACACCCATTTGTTCATCATCCATTGCTTTAATTTCTTTCTCCGTATAAAACTGTGATAAATCTCTTGGATTATTTAAATCAAAAGCTTCATTTGATACCATTGCATAAATCTCACCATTTTGGGGATTCATAAGAACAACAGCAACATTTTCGGCCCCCGGTTCCTTTAAATATTTCGCAATTTTTTTCTCAACGGCACTTTGCACATTTGCATCAATTGTTGAAATAATGGTATTGCCATTGATCGCGGGTTTTACGGTACGCTCTAGTTTTAATTCTGCATTAAAATATCCATACTCACGCCCATTTGTTCCACTTAATTCATCGTTATACGCTTCTTCTATTCCCCAATTTCCAATGTTATGATCCACCTTTTGAGTAAAGCCAATTACAGTTGATCCTACTGTACTAAGTGGGTAATACCGTTTATATTCTTCCTCAAACCACACACCTTTAATATTACCATCTTTCTTAGCCTTAGCATTAAAAACTTCTACCGTTTCATAGTCAAGACCTTTGTAGTCCTTCATCTGTACATACTGAGATTCCGATTTTTCGTCTATCAGCTGACTTATTGTGCTTTTTTCAATACCAAAACAGGATTCTAATGCATTCAACGTTGGTTCCATATATGCTTCTTTTTGAAGAATGGTTACCGGATCCAGTATTAGATTATATACTTTTTCACTGATTGCAAGCTTTGTCATATTACGGTCAAGAATGTCTCCTCTTTTATAAGGAATTACATTACTGACATACGTTTGTTGGGATAAAACTTTCTTTTCATAACGATCGCCATCCGCATTTGTTAAATAAAGCATACGCACTACTAGCAAAGCAAAGGTAAGCATTATAATACAAAATACAAGCAATAGACTTGCTTGCATTTTGGATGTGAATTTTTTGATTTCTATTTTACTTTTTTTCTTACGATTCTGCATTTGATACGTCTCCTTAACTACGAAGTTTGATGCTACTATTTTTTCGTAATTGCACGTTCTAAGGTACTTTTTTCTTCTTCGGGTATATTCCCATACTGTCTTACATAATCACTTTTCACATTGGTATATTTCATAATCTGACTTTGATCCGCACGAACCATACCAAGTTCTCTAACCGCAACATCATATACATATTTAAGATCGACGGAAGTATCAATACGATTATATGCTGCATCGTTTTGATTTTTCAAATCGTTAATTTCACTTTCCTTGATTGCGATTTGCTTACTCATACTTGTAATGTTGTGTTGCACCTGGATATAAGAAATACAAAGATAAAGAGTAATTGCTACAGCTGCAGTCATAAAGAGTAGCGAAAAGACATCAATGCTTTGGATTGGATGCATCTTTTTCTGTCTTTCTACTCGTTCTACACTTCGAAGAGTATTATTTTGATATTCTTCTCTTAATGGAGCGGTTTCCCATTTTCTTGCCGTGCTTCCTTGCACAGATTCTATATAGCCATACTTCCTTGCTGCCATTTCGCTCACTTCTTTCCAAATTTAGTATCGATTAAACACCCTAAGTTTTGCACTTTTTGATCTTGAGTTCATTTCCATCTCTTCATCACTTGGTAAAATTGGTTTTCTTGATATCACATTCCCCTTCGATACATTTCCACATACACACACTGGAAAGTTAGGTGGGCATGTACAAGGATTTTCATTCTTTCTGAATATTGTTTTTACAATTCTGTCTTCCAAGGAATGAAATGTAATAATGCAAATTCGACCATCGTGATTCAACGAATCCACCATATCATTTAAGGTATCATTTAAGACTTCTAATTCTCGATTCAACTCGATTCGAATTGCTTGAAACGTTTTCTTTGCAGGATGTCCCATGTTTTTCTGGATTTTCATAGGAATTGCACCACGTATAATATTGGTTAATTCTTCGGTCGTTTCTATTTCTTTATCTTGTCGGTATAAAACAATATGCTTTGCGATATTCTTAGCAAATTTGTCTTCTCCGTATTCTTTAATCATAAGGAACAAATCTTTTTCACTGTACGTATTTACAATATCTTTTGCGGTTTTTGACTGGCTTTGATCCATTCGCATATCAAGTGGTGCATCTCCCATATAAGAAAATCCACGATCGACATTATCGAGCTGATAAGAAGATACCCCAAGGTCTAAAACAATACCATCCACTTTCGAAATTCCAAGTTCTTTCAATACTTGCTTATAATTGCAGTAATTATTTTTGACAATGGTTACCTTGTCGCGAAATTCTTTCAAACGTTTTCCGGCAGCTTCAATTGCTGCTTCATCTTGATCAATTCCGATAAATCTACCTTTTGGTCCGAGTTGCTTGCATACCTCATAGGCATGTCCACCACCACCTAAAGTACCATCCACATAGATTCCGTCAGGTTTGATATTTAGATTCTCAATGGTTTCTTCTAAGAGTACAGATACATGTTTAAACTCCATAGCCACTCCCTTTCTGCTTAAAAACTAAGTCCGAAACTGGACATATTCTCTGCGATATCGTCCATATTATCGAAACTGTTATTGGATTCCCAGCGATCTTTTGCCCAAATTTCAATTTTGCTAAGCACCCCAACAAAAACAACCTCTTTTTCTAAGCCCGCAGATTCTCTTAGCTTCGAAGGGATTAAGATTCTCCCTTGCTTGTCCACTTCAAGATTTGCTGCTCCTGCCATAAAATAACGTTGCAATTGTCTCGCTTCCTTATTTCCCGGTAAGTTTTTAAGTTCTGTAACAAAGTTTTCCCACTCACTATTTGGATACACAAATAAACACCCATCTAAGCCTTGCGTCACAACAAACTCTTCCCCTAGTGACTCTCGAAACTTAGCAGGCACGATGATTCTTCCTTTTGTATCAATTGAATGATCATATTCTCCCATGAACATAATCTTCACCGCCTTCAAATCATCTTTACTGTGTAAATGAAAAGTCGTCCCACTTTCGTGTCCTTATCAACCACTTTCCTCCACTTTGCTCCACTTATATATCAATAATACATTATTTTAGGGAATTTGGCAACCGAATTTGCAGTAAAAGTGTATTTTTTATTAAGAAATTATTAACAAAATAAAAACACATGTAATTACTACAAAATGTAGTAAGACATGTGTTTTATATTTCTTTATATTGTGGATGCCTCAAAAAGACAAAAGACATTAATTTTTTCTGATGCTTGTTTTAGCGACCACTATATTATATTTTAAATTTTTGCATTTGTTTTTGTAGGTTTTGCGCTGTCTGCTCGAGCTCAGTTGCATCTTTTCCTACCGTGTAACTATTATCTGTCACTTTTTGTGCGTGATCTGCTAAGCTCTCTGAAGTAGCAAGTATTTCTTCTGAAGCAGCAGACTGTTCTTCTGAAATTGCCGCAACAGAAGTCGCAACATCGTCCACATGATATACGTTTTGTATCATATCATTTACAATTTTATTTGTATCGTTAATCGTCGAATAAATCTCACCAAAGGTATCACTGGCCGTATGCACTAAATCTATACTTTCTTTAATATTGTCTGCACTTTCCACTGTTTTTTCAATCGTATTATTAACAAGCCCTTTAATGTTTCCCGTCAACTGAGCTATGCTCATTACGGAATTTCTACTTGTTTCTGCAAGATTTCTGATTTCTTCAGCTACCACAGCAAATCCTCTTCCTGCCTCGCCTGCTCTTGCTGCTTCAATCGCAGCATTCAAGGAAAGCAGATTTGTTTGGCTAGCTATATCTCCAATTAGATTTACAATGTCATTAATTTTTTCACTGGATTCATCCACCTGCTCAACTGCAGTTTTCAGCTGAAAAACAGTCGATTCAACATTTTCCATTGCTTGGCTGATACGCAGCATATCAGTCTTTCCTTTTTCGGATATTCCTACTGTATCCTTCATTTTTACGCTTGCTTCTTGCCCTTTCTTTCCTGTTTCTGATACTACTATAGATAAAGAAGTCGCATTCTCTGCAACTTCTGAAATCGCTCTTGCAAGTTCATCTACGGTATTGTTTAATTCAGCCATCGCTGAAGACTGTGTTAAAGCGGATTCATGTAGCTGTTCAGAGACTTTATTGCTATTAATAGACTGCGCTTCTAATCGATTGGATGTATTGCTTACTTCCTGCATCGTTTTTCTCATAGTTTCAATAAATTCTTGCATGCTTTGACTCATAACAGCAATTTCATCATTTCCCTTAACATTTATATCAACTGTAAAATCACCTTCTGTTATCTTGTGTATGGTCGTATTCAATGTCTTTACAGGTTTTATAATATAATGAACTATCCTTTCAATTAAAGCAATCAATATTAGCATGGAAATAACAAAGATGATAATCAGCAATTTTTGTAAGTTGTCCAGCGATTGCAGCACCTCTTTGTGTGATACATATCCGACAATTTCCCAAGGAGTATTATTAATGGATTGAGTACATACTGAATAGTTCGTTCCATCTGATTTTATTTCCATTATTTCATTACTTTCAAGTCTGACTTTTTTTGCCAAATCGGATATAAGCCCATTTTTGTTATTCGCGTCAAAAACTGTATTTACTAATTGTGAATCATTAATTGCAATTATTATTTTGTTATCTTTATCGACAAGAAATATTTTCCCTGTTTTTAAAATACTTTTAGAACTGATCATTTTCGATATAGCTTCCAAGGAAATATCCGTTCCAGCTACTCGATTGAATCTATTCTCTGATTTTAGTTTCGCAGAAGCAGTGACTACGTAATTCCCCGTATCCGCATCAAGATAAGCTTTACCAAATTGAAACTTTTTATTATTAAGGCCTGCTTTAAACCAATCCCTGTCTGCCACCACATAATCCGACGTTGGAACAAATCCTGTCGGATCATAAAATTCCTGATTATCAAGTCCAACATAAACACCACCTGCATTACTTTCATTTTGGTTCATTGTAGTATTTAAATACTTCATCAAAGTAGCTTTATCCATTTCAACACTATCCAGCGTATTTTGAACCTGATTCAGGGACGAAAGTATTTCTTGCGACCAGGTTTCTACTTCATTTGCATTTGATACGGTCAGTGATTGAACTAGTTTGTTAGCATAATCGACAATGATTCCTTTTGAATGTGTAAAGGTAATTGCTAAAATAACGCCTATTGTAGCTATAACCAACGGAACAATAATAAAAATAAGTTTTGCTTTTATACTTACAAACCTGATATTCTTACGTTTAATACCCTCCTTTATTTGATCATTTTCTGTTTTTCCTTTTTCGTTCATTACTTATCTCTCCTTTGTAATTACTTCCAATTTTTACCACCAAATTACAATTTTAAAACCCACTTTGATATTTGTAAAGTAATGGTTTTAAGAATATTCTTGTTTAATACCGTTAATGTTTTTACTTTATCACTTTAAAAATAGCTACAGAATTGGAGAATCAATTCTGTAGCCATTTATTGTAATTCTTTATTAGGCAACTTCTTATTTTACTACTTTTCTACGTTTAAATACAATAATTCCGAAAGATACAATCGCTAGCAATGCGGATAACGCCATGGATACCGGAATCGATGTGTTCCACAAAAGCAATTGATCTGTTCTCATACTTTCAATCCAAAATCTTCCAAGCCCATAACCAGCTAAATAAAGAAGCATCACTTCTCCATCAAATTTCTTATGTTTTGAATAAAATACCAACAATATTAAAAGTAGGACATTCCATACCGACTCATAGAGAAAGGTTGGATGCACTAATATCGAATCATTCAATACATATTTTTCCATTACCAATGCATCCGATAACGACATATTACTTTTAGCAACGCTCCATGGAAGCTTCATTGCGAAAAGACTATTCCCTGCATAACCACCAAATGCTTCGCTATTAAAGAAATTCCCCCAGCGTCCAATGATTTGACCAGTGATAAGACCAAGGCATCCCGTATCTGCCAATAGCCCAGAACTAACTTTTTTTACTTTCGCATAAATGTAAGCAGTTGCAAATGCTCCAATTACACCACCATAAATCGCAAGTCCACCATGTCGTGTATTAAATACTTCCAGTAGATTATCTTGATATAAATCCCAGCTAAAAATAACATAATAGATTCTGGCACATATAACACTAATTGGAATTGCGATTAAGGCAAAATCCAAATACAAATCTGGATTTTGTCCCGTTCTTCTTGCCTGCCATTCTGCTACGAGATAACCGATTATCATCCCCGCAGCGATGATTACTCCATAAAATGCAATGCGAAACCCAAAGACATCAAATCCAGACTGTACATTGTGAAGAGAAATTCCAAGGTTCGGAAATTCTATATTAACTCCTGTCATAGGCCATCCCCCTGATTATACATTAAAACGGAATAGTATATTATCTCCGTCTCTCACGATATACTCTTTTCCCTCTAATCCAACTAAACCTTTTTCTTTTGCTGCAGCAATGCTTCCGCAGTCTAATAAATCCTGATAATTTACTACTTCAGCACGTATAAATCCTCGTTCAAAATCCGTATGAATTTTGCCTGCAGCTTGTGGCGCTTTCGTACCTTTTTTTATCGTCCATGCTCTTGTTTCATCTTCACCTGAGGTTAAATAACTAATTAATCCAAGCAAGCTGTAACTAGCTTTTACTAACTTTTCCAATCCAGATTCTTTTAGTCCGAGATCTTCAAGAAACATTGCTTTTTCTTCATCATCCAGTTCAGCAATTTCTTGTTCTATCTGTGCACAGATTACAAATGCTTCACAGTCTTCTGACTTTGCATGAGCACGCACCTTAGAAACATATTCATTACTTGCTCCATCATCCGCCAAATCATCTTCCGAAACATTTGCTGCATAGATAACTGGTTTGGCGGTTAATAAATTGTATGAATTTAACCATTCAATTTCTTCATCATCCTCAGTTTCAAATGTTTTCGCAAGCTTACCATCCTCTAGGTGTTCTTTTATCCGATTCAGCAAATCAACTTCTTTTGCAAGTGTCTTATCATTTCTTGCTCCCTTTGATGCTTTTGCAATACGGCGCTCTAAGATTTCAATATCCGAAAAAATAAGTTCTAAATTAATCGTCTCAATATCACGAATCGGATTTACATTTCCATCCACATGTACAACATTGGCATCTTCAAAACAACGTACAACATGTACGATTGCATCAACTTCACGGATATTGGAAAGAAACTGATTTCCGAGCCCCTCACCTTTTGATGCGCCTTTTACAAGTCCAGCAATATCAACAAATTCGATAACCGCAGGTGTAACCTTCTTTGAGTGATATAAATCACCCAGTTTCTTTAATCTTTCATCCGGTACCGTTACAATACCTACGTTTGGGTCTATGGTACAGAACGGATAATTTGCAGACTCTGCACCTGCCTTTGTTAAAGAATTAAATAGTGTGCTTTTTCCAACATTTGGTAATCCTACAATGCCTAACTTCATGCTATATATTCTCCTTCTTAATCTTTTGCCTCAATAACAATAAACGTTCCATCTTGAAATGTTATGCTTCCTTTCTCCAAAAGAAGTTCATTGCTTACTCCAAGACTATCCCCCAAAAGGAAATCAATGGATTCTGTATTATATTTAAAACCAGATAATGTAACCGCCTTAACTTTGTCTCCAAATGGAATCAAAGAAAAGTAGTGTCCATATACCTTGTTTTTCTCAATTTGAAACGAACTATCCTTTAGATAAATGCGATTATGCTCATCTAAAATATACGCATCTACCTTTTCATCCAACGGTCTTTTCAACAAATGGATATTAGCTAACACATGATCCATTCTAGTACCCGTTGCACCCATCAAGCATATTTCCTTTGCACCTAATTGCAATGCAAGTGAAATTGCTAACTGCGTATCTGTTTCATCCTTTTCTGGTTGAAAAGAAAGTATCTTCGTTTCTATTTCCCCAGCCTGTACTCTTTTTCGATACTCGTTTATTAACTCTTTCGAAACTGTATCGTAGTCACCAACCAAATAATCAATGGAAAGATTCATCTGATTAGATAAGGAAAGTGCACCATCCACGCAGATTATCTTTTCGATGCTACGTTGATTTAAGAACTCTTTAATAAGAGATTGATTCAGATTGCCGCCAGTTATTATTAAGAAGCAATTATCATCCATAATGGTATTTTATTAATCTCCTTGCCTTTGTTTTTGCAATCTCTCTCTTTGGAGCGCAAACAGATATTTACCCAAATTTTTATCGGAACGCAGGAACCTGCAACCATAAAACTCCATAAATTTTTCATTACGACGTTCCATATGCCTTACCACTTCACATTTAAAATACATACTTCCGAATGAAGTAAATAAAGGAAATCCTATTTCATCTCCTATATTTAGCAATTGATTTGTATAAAACCCACAGCCATTTTCACTGACATCTTTTAGCAATCCTTCAAATTCTTCAACCGTGACAGTGCCTACTTCATTTCCATAATCATCCATCTGAATTTCTTCTGTTTTTTCAATTGCTTCCTTATGATGGAAACGATACAAAACAATCTCATCTCCAATATCAACGCGAAAGGATTCTCGCCGATTGAAGCTGATTCCTTCTTTGTTCGAGGTAAAACAATGCATCTGTGTCTTATCTACCGTTTCAATGCTTCCCTTTACCTTATCCCATTGGATAATACGTGTCTCATCTCGATAGACAATATCCACTTCATCGGTATCTAGAAAGCGAAACACCTTCGATGCAGATGCAATCAAAGTAATATATACTTTACCGGGTGTCGTACTCTCTATGGTGCTCACTAATCGATAACGATATCCTGCTCTTGTAACATAAATCTCAAGTCCCCTACCGACCTTTAGATTTTCAAGTCGCATTCGCAAAAACCTCCTTAAACAAAGCTACATTAGCATCAATATCTCCGCAAAATACAGAGGTTCCAGCTACTAATATATTTGCTCCTGCTTCCATGATGCGCGATGCATTCTCAGCAGTAATACCACCATCCACTTGAATATCAATATCACTATACCCATTTGCATTTAACATGGTTTTCAAATCACTAATTTTCTTATAGGAAGCTTCAATTAATTTTTGACCACCAAAACCCGGATTTACGGTCATGATAAGAATCATGTCCACATCATTTAACACATATTGAATGGAAGAAAGTGGAGTTGCTGGGTTTAATGCCACTGCCGCTTTCACTCCTTTACTTTTAATATATTGAAGTGTACGACTAAGATGTCTGCATGCTTCTGCATGCACGGTAATTCCGTCAGCTCCTGCATCGACAAAATCATCAATATAACGGATTGGCTCTTCAATCATTAAATGAACATCAAAAAATCGTTCCGATCGATCACGTATTGCTTTTATTATCGGCATTCCAAATGATATACTTGGAACAAACATACCATCCATTACGTCAATATGCACATATTCTGCTCCTGCTTTATCAATCTTACTAACGTCATCTCCCAGATTTGAAAAGTCTGCTGCTAATAATGATGGTGCTAATTTATACATAGTATTCTCCTTATTTGTATTTCCTGTTTTCTTTTAATTCTTTGTATAATAAAATATAATTATCATATCTTATTTTGCTAATTTTTTCTTCCTCTAATGCCTGCTTAACAGCGCAATCTGGTTCATTAATATGGAGACATCCACCAAAACGACAATAATCCTCGTAATCCAAAAACTCTGGAAAATAATTCTTTAATTCATCTTTGTCTATGTCATCAATGCTTAAAGAACTAAAGCCTGGTGTATCCATAATATAGGTTGAGCCTTCCATACAAAAAAGCTGCGAATGCCTTGTTGTATGTTTTCCTCTTTCGATTTTTTCACTGATTTCGCCCGTCTCCATATTCGCTTCAGGAATTAAATGATTGATTAAAGAAGATTTACCAACACCAGAAGGACCAGCTAAAACGGTCGTTTTATCAAGCAAAAGTCTTCGAAGCTCTTTGACTCCCTTTTCTTCCAATGCACTGGTAAACAATACTTGATACTTTCCTTTGGTATACGTATCAGATAGAAAATCCAACTGTTTTTGCGTTACAGCGTCCATCTTGTTAAAACATACAATCGTTTCAACCTCCTGCTTATTCATCATAAGCAAAAAGCGATCTAATAAATTTAGATTTGGCTCGGGTCTTGCCGCCGCAAAAATAATCAGTGCCTGATCAACATTGGAAACAGCCGGACGAATCAATTGATTCTTCCGGTCCATAATTTCCAATATATTACCTTTTTTCTGCGTCTCATCAAGGACATCAATTATTACATTATCCCCAACGTAAGGTTTAATTTTTCTATTTCGAAAGATTCCTTTTGCCTTACATTCATACACTTCCATACCAGGTACATGAACGTAATAAAAACCAGCAATACCTTTAATAATTTTTCCTTGCATTATTGTTTTACCTTCGTAAAGGAAACAGAATGAGTTGAACCAAATTTCTCGCCATCACAGTATAGTGAAATTTCTCCAACCGATTCGCTTTTTCCATTGAATGTAATAGGCAATGGAAAACTATAGTAATCCACTTCGGCTGAATATACTTCCCAGCTCTTACCATCTTGAGTCAGTACCACAGATAATGTTCCCGATTCTTCCTCATAGGTAAATGGATTCTCTGTAATGTTAAAGGATGCCTCGTAGGTATAGGTAGCCTCAACACCTAAACTTACCGTAAATGTAACTTTTGTTCCCTCTTCCACCTGTGTACCACTGCTATGGGACTGCGAAATAACTTTACCTTGTTTTACGGAATTATCGTATTTGTATTCTTTTACTTCTCCAGTAAGTCCTTTCTCAACCAGTGTAGCGAGTGCTTTTTTCTCCGTAAGTCCACTTAAATCCGGAACGGTAACAACTTTTGTTTCCGAACCTTTACTTACGATAATCTTAACACTGGAATCTCGATCAACTGAAGTTCCTGCAGCTGGTTCCGTACGAATAACTTTACCTGCTGCGATGTTATCATTAAATTCTTCTGCACTATTTGGTGCATTAAGTCCAGCAACCGTCATTGCATACTGAGCATCGGATAATGTTTTATTTGTTACATCCGGTACCAAAACAACGGTTTGGTCTGGACCTGTACTAACAACTATTTCAACGGTACCACCCTCTTCAATCGTATCATTTTGAGCTGGATTCTGACCGCAAACAATACCAGCTTCATATAATTCAGAAGCTTCTTCCGTAACTTTAGGTACTAATCCCAACTCAGTAATTGTATTTTCTGCAACTTCTTGTGTCATACCAATGAATTTCGGAACGACAATACCCTCTTGTGTTGTTTCTGCTGTTGCAGTAGGGGATGGGGATGGGGATGGGGAGGCATCTGCAGATCCACTTTTAAATGGTATTAATCTTGATATCAAAAAGATAATGATAAGAACCATAATAATAGCAGCAACTACTCCACCCACGATTGCTATCTTTTCAAGTTTTGGATCAAGATCTTTTTCGCTGTCATCCGCCTCAGCATCAAGATCCAATTCCTTGTCAGCGTTCTCCATAATCGGTGCAGTATGTTTGGTCGCACGACGAATGGAACTAACTTCGTCCTCCGATAGATTAATTGTTGGTGAATCATCCACAAGAGTCGGTACTAATTGTACAAAATCTCCTTCTGGATTCGTAATTGATTTCTTTAAATCTTCTATTAATGCAGAAACACTAAGATATCTTCTCTCCGGTTTTTTCTGCATGCATTTTTGTACTATTTTATCTAAGCTTGGTGTAACTGCTGGATTCAGCGTTCGCACAGGGGTTGCTTCTTCTTGAATATGGGAGAGTGCAACGGAAACCGTATTGTCACCGATAAAAGGAACCTGTCCCGTTAACATTTCATAAAGGGTAACACCTAATGAATAAATGTCACTTTTCTCATCACTATATCCACCTCTTGCCTGCTCTGGAGAAATATAATGAACAGAACCCATTGCATTTGAAGTAATGGTATTGGAGGTTGCTGCTTTTGCAATACCAAAATCGGTTACTTTTACTTTTCCCTCTCTAGAAATAATGATATTCTGAGGTTTTATATCCCGATGAATAATATGATTTGCATGTGCTGCTTCCATACCTTGCGCAATTTGAATTGCAATACCCGTAGCTTCCTTTATTTCTAATTTTTCCTTACGTTCAATAAAATTCTTCAGTGTAATTCCTTCTACCAGTTCCATTACAATATAGTAAAGACCCTCATCCTCTCCTACATCATATACATTTACTATATTTGGGTGTGACAAACCTGCTGCCGATTGCGCTTCTGCTCGAAACTTATCAACAAATTTCTTATCTTCGCTATATTCTTGCTTTAGTATTTTGATTGCAACAAAACGATTGAGTCGATGACATCTCGCTTTGTATACATCTGCCATTCCCCCGGTACCGATTTTACTAATAATTTCATATCGATCCCCTATAAACATACCTGGTTTTACCATTTTCACCTCTCCTTTATATACGAATTAAAATAATTGAAATATTATCTTTTCCGCCACATGCATTTGCTTTTTCTATTAGTTTGCTTCCTGCTGTACTCAGCTGTGAGTATCTGCGTACCACATACATGATATCTTCATCTTCCATCATATTACTCAACCCATCCGAGCAAAGTAACACAACATCGTCTTTTTTTAGTTCTACTTCGAAATAATCTGCTGCAACTTCTTCACTTGTACCGAGTGCTCTTGTAATTATATTTTTATTGGGATGAAGTCTTGATTCTTTGCGTTCTATTTCACCGTTTTGAATCATTTCTTCTACCAAAGAATGATCCTGCGTTACCTGCTTTATTCCATCGTCATTGATGATATATAATCTAGAGTCACCAATGTTGGCAACATATAGAATATTTTCAATAATGACTGCTGAAACAAAGGTGGTTCCCATACCTTCATATTCACTATTGGATTTTGCATCCATCAAAACCTGTCTGTTTGCATTGTTAATGGCTTCTTCAAAAATACTGATTGGTGTTTTTCTTTGGCTATTCTTTATGCTATCCGCTACGCAATCAACACATGTTCTTGATGCATAGTCGCCTGCTTTATGCCCACCCATTCCGTCTGCAACAATAAACAGATTTGGGAAACTACCAATAGAATTCTCTACATAATATATGTAATCTTGATTCACTTGTCGTTTTACACCAATATCTGTAATTGCAAAACTTTCCATTGATTTCCCTCCATCTTAGTTTATAGTATCCATATATTTTTTTCGTAATTGTCCACAAGCTGCGTCAATGTCGCTACCCATTTCTCTTCTAATAGTAACATTTATTCTATTTTTTTCAAGTATTAATTTGAATTTTTGTATATAGGACATATCGGTATGTCTGTAGTTGCGCTCTTTGATGGGATTCACTGGAATCAGATTAATATGGCAGTTTAAATCCCGAACAAGCTTACTCAATTCCTTCGCATTTTCTTCTTTATCATTGACACCTTCGCATAGACTGTACTCAAAGGTAAGTCTTCGTCCCGTTTTATCAAAATAATAGCGGCACGCTTTCATTATCTCATCAATGGAGTATTTATTTGCTACAGGCATAAGCTCTTTGCGAATTTTATCGTTTGGTGCATGTAAGGAAATCGCTAACGTTATCTGATACTGTTTGTCCGCCAATTCATAAATCTTTGGCACAATTCCACATGTCGATACGGTTATATTCCTTTGACTGATGTTAAGTCCGTTTTCATCCGATAGTATCTCAATAAATTTACACAAATTATCAAAGTTATCAAAGGGTTCTCCCGTTCCCATTACAACTACATTGGAAACACGTTCCCCAGATATTCTTTGAATCTCATAAATTTGGGCGAGCATTTCCGCTGGTTCAAGATTTCTCTCCAACCCCCCCAGCGTGGAAGCACAAAAATTGCACCCCATCCGACAACCCACCTGAGAAGAAATACAAACACTGTTTCCATGTTTATATTTCATAAGCACGCTCTCGATTACTTTCCCGTCCCAAAGACCAAATAAAAATTTACTGGTTTCATCTGTTTTTGAAGTAATTTTATCGATCATGATAACTGGTCGAATTTCATATGCTTCACTTAATTTCTCGCGAAGATCTTTTGATACGTTTGTCATCTCATCAAATGAAACAGCTCCTTTTTTATGAAGCCATTCATATACTTGCTTACTTCGAAACTTTTTTTCACCAAGTGTTTCAAAAATCTGACCTAATTCTTCTAAATTAAATGATTTAATTTCTTCTTTTTTCATTGTTCTCCTAAATAAACTACTGCTTTTTCCGGAAACGCGCGAGGAAAAATCCATCGGTGCCATCCATTCCAGGAAGCAATTGTAAGTAGCCTTCTTTGCATGTTTCCATCTCCATCTTTTCTGGAAGATATGGAACGAGCGTTTCTAATTCATATGGAAGATTCTCAAGTATATAATTCACATTTTCCATATTCTCATACTTGTTGATGGTACAAGTGCTATAAATCAGTACTCCACCTGGTTTTACATAATTCGAAACGACCGCTAATATATCCTTTTGCAGTTTGGCAAGCGAAAAAACATCTTCCTTTGAGGTTTTATATTTAATATCGCCTTTTCGTTTCATCACACCAAGCCCAGAACAAGGAAGGTCCGCAATCACAACGTCTGCAAAATCCACACTATCATTGTCCAATATCAAGGCATCCATGCATTGTACGGTAACATTCTTAAGTCCCAGTCGATTCACATTTTCTTCAATTAAGCTAGTCTTATATTCCGTAAGATCCCTTGCGATAACTTGTCCTGTATTATTTAAAAATTGTGCCGCATGGGTACTTTTTCCACCTGGAGCTGCACACACGTCAAGTATAATTTGTCCTTCTTTTATCCCAGCACACTGCGCTATCATCATAGAGCTTTCGTCCTGTACTTGAAATAGGCCTTCCTTAAAGCTATCCAAGCCTCCAAGATAGTTGTAATTACTTATATTTAATGCATACGGTAAATACGTTCCGCACTCAACCGTCACTTCTTCTTTTTTTAATACTTCTGCCAATACTTTCGGCGTTATTTTGTTTGTATTCACACGTATGGTTGTTTTTTTGTCTTCAAAAAAACCTTTGCAAATTTTTTCTACTGTGGTTTTGTCATATTCTTCGAACCACAAGTCAAGAATCCATTCTGGCATGGAATACACAACGCTTAGGTATTCTTTGCTACCTTCTTTTGGAAAGGTTAAATTATCTTTCTGGCGACTTATATTTCTAAGTACACCGTTTACAAAGCCTTTTAAATTAACAAAACCTTTTTTTGTCGCTAATTTAACCGATTCGTTACAAGCTGCAGAATCGGGAACCTGGTCCATAAATAGGATTTGGTAGGTTCCCATTCGAAGGATGTTCCGAATGACAGGCTTCATCTTTTTTACTTTTACGTTTGAAAAACAGTTAATAACATAATCGATTTCAATACATCGTTCAATTACACCTTCACTCAGGCGCGTCAAAAATGCACGGTTTTGTTTATCCATAAACTGATATTTTGTAAGTGTATTATGAATGGCAACATTACTGTACCCCCCATTCTCAAATACCTCGATTAGTATTTCCAATACCAGTTCTCTAGTCACGGCTTCTTCCTCCACCAAATAGTAATACAAGTCGAAGCAACTGTAAAATCGAAGCTGCTGCCGCTGCTACATAAGTAAGGGCTGCTGCACGAAGTACACTTTTTGCCCCTTTTACTTCATCATCGTATAAAATACCACTTTCACTAAGGATTCTCACCGCACGGCTAGAAGCATTAAATTCGACCGGAAGAGTCACTAATTGAAATAATACCGCCACGCAGAACAATAAGATTCCAAGTTGAACCAAAATACTTCCACTTCCCGTAATAAAAAATCCAATTAAAATCAATGGCCAACTGATGGTTGATCCAAAATTTGCAACAGGTACCAATGCACTACGAATTCCTAATGGTGCGTAACCTTTATTGTGCTGAATTGCATGCCCACACTCATGTGCAGCAACTCCAATTGCTGCTACCGACGCACTATCATAGACCACATCTGACAATCGTAGCACCTTGCTCTTTGGATCATAATGATCCGTTAAGTTTCCACTGACATGCTCCACACTGACATCATAAATCCCCGCATTACGAAGAATGCGTTCTGCCGTCTGTGCTCCTGTGTATCCACCCTTACTTCTAACCCTTGAATATTTAGCATAGGTCGTCTTTACTCTGGCAGAAGCAAGCAGTGTTAAAATGATACCAATAAAAATTAAACTATAAGTTGAATCATAAAAACCATAATACATAAATCATTCCTCCTACGAATTCTGATTATAATACAGTACCTGGGGATACTGTATATCCGCGCAGAAACGCATCGATTGTCATACGTTTCTTTCCTTCTAGTTGTAATTCCTTAATTGTAAGAGCATCGTTTCCGGTTTGTATTACGATACTGTCCTTTGTTACTTCAATGATTTCTCCAAAGGCAGCTCCCTCTTTTCCTTCCACAACATCCGCATCCCATATTTTAAGCGTCTTGCCATCAAGGCTTGTATATGCACTTGGCCATGGATTCAGACCACGAATCAAGCGTTCAATTTCGATGGCAGGTTTTGAAAAGTCAATCTTTCCTAATTCCTTATCGAGCATTTTCACATAACTCGAAAGACTATCATCTTGTTTTTGAGGATTTAATTTTCCCCGGGTTGCTAATTGAAGCGTTTCCAAGATAAGGTCTCCACCCATAAGCGATAACTTGTCATGTAAACTTCCGCCAGTTTCTTTTTTATCCAAAATGATTTCTTTCTTTAATAGCATATCACCCGTGTCAATTCCAACATCCATCTGCATCGTCGTGATACCACTTTTTTCTTCTCCGTTAATGACCGCCCACTGAATTGGAGCAGATCCTCTTAGTTTTGGAAGTAGGGAGGCATGGATATTCATACAACCATACTTTGGAATTTCTAAAAGTGCTTTCGGAACAATCTGTCCAAAAGCAATTACAATGATTACATCAGGATTCAGTTCACGTAGTGTTTGAAGAAAGCTTTCTTCTCTTACTTTTTGAGGTTGATATACGGGAATATCATATTCCTGCGCTTTTATCTTCACTGGGGTCAACTGAACTTCTTTGCCTCTTCCCTTTGGCTTATCTGGTTGTGTTACAACTCCAATTACTTCGTGCTCGCTATGAATCAGTGCATCTAGTGTTGGTACCGAAAATTCCGGTGTTCCCATAAAAACAATTCTCATTGTTAATCGTCTCCTTCTTGATAGCTTTCGGTATCCATCAGATCACCCTCTACTAAACTCACGTATAGTTTTCCGTCTAGATGATCAATTTCATGGCATAACGCTCTTGCTAATAGTTCTTCGCCTTCGATTATAAATTCTTCCATATTCTCATTTAAGGCTTTTACCTTTGCATAGTTTGGTCTTGTTACAATTCCAGTTTTTCCTGGAACACTCAGGCATCCTTCTCCACCCGTTTGGTTGCCACTGGTTTCAATAATTTCCGGATTAATTAAAACAACCGGATTATCTCCTTCTGGAGAGACATCGATAACCACAACTCGTCTCATGATACCAACCTGTGGGGCAGCAAGTCCAACGCCCTGTGCCTCATACATCGTATCGAACATATCTTCAATTAACATCTGTGTTTTTTCATTCATTTCAAGAACTGGTTTTGCCTTTTTTTCTAATACTGGATCACCCATAACTCTAATATTTCTTAATGCCATTCCTTTTTCCTCCTTAATAACTATTCATTGGGTCAAAATCAAACTGTATGGTAATATCTTTCATGTACTCTGAATATTTGATATAACCTTCTAAAAATTTTATCAGTTCAGTTAAATTTCTTTCCTCTTTATCTTTTAAATAAATCACCCGCCGGTAAATATCGTTGGCCTTTGAAACCGATGCTTTTGCCGGCCCAATCACCGTTGTATTGCATATACCTTGTATCTTTTCCTTTATTACGTTTGCGAACAGTTTACTTGCAGCTTCCAATCGATCTTCCGATTCGCTACATAATAAAATTGCAACCATATGTCCAATTGGCGGATAATCTAACATTTTACGATATAACAGCTCTTCTTCATAAAACGCATCGTAATTATTAGCTGCTGCATAACGTATGCTATAGTGGTCTGGATTGTAGGTTTGAATCACAACATTACCTGCTTTTTCTCCTCTTCCAGCCCGACCAGAGGCCTGCGCCAGTAAATCGTAGGTTCGCTCTGCTGCCAGATAACTCCCAGCATATAAAGATAGATCCGCTGCCAAAATACCTACTAATGTAACTTCTGGAAAATCATGTCCTTTGACTATCATTTGTGTTCCAACCAGAATATCCACTTCATGATTCGCAAAGGATTTGAGTATCTTTTGATGTCCTTCCTTTCCAGATGTTGTGTCTGTATCCATCCGAATCACTGACGCCATGGGAAATTCTTTTTTAACCATTGCCTCTATCTTTTGTGTACCTGTTCCAAATGCTGCAATATAAGGGGAACCACACTCCGGGCACAATTGAACCATTGGCACTTCATAACCACAATAATGGCAGACTAGTTTCCCATTGTTATGTGAAGTTAATGAAATATCACAATGAGGACATTTTAACACATGACCGCAACTACGACAAGAAACAAATCCCGCATAGCCTCTTCTATTAATAAATAAGATAATCTGCTCTTTCTTTTCAAGCTTCTCCATTATAAGTTCTCGTAAACGTTCGCTAAAAATCGATTTGTTTTTCTTCTTTAATTCTTCCCGAAGATCAACCACTTCAATCGAAGGTAAGTTCGCATTGTTTGCGCGATTCATAAGAGAATAGAGCGTATATTGACCTGTCCTCGCCTTATAATAACTTTCAACCGTAGGTGTTGCTGACCCAAGTATTACGCTTGCATTTGAAAGCCGTGCCCGCTCGATTGCCGTCTCACGAGCGTGATACTTTGGACTTCCCTCACTTTTATAGCTACCTTCTTGCTCCTCATCAATAATAATGAGTCCAAGATTTAAAAACGGTGTAAAAAGCGCCGACCGTGGTCCAATCATGATATCGATTTCTCCATTTTTGGCACGCATGTATTGATCATAGCGCTCACCTTTTGACATTCGCGAGTTCAAAATAGAAATTCGCTCTCCAAATCGATTATAAAACCGCATCACCATTTGGTAGGTAAGCGAAATTTCCGGAATTAATAAAATGACCTGTTTTCCCTCATCTAAAACCGCTTTGATAATCTCCATATAGACTTCCGTCTTACCACTTCCAGTAACACCATGGATTAAGTAGGTCTTTCGTTCACCCGCTTTATACTCTTTGGTTATACCCTCCACTATGTTTATCTGCTCCAAATTTAAGTTTAATTCTTTCTTGTTTGCTAACTGATTTCGAATCGGATTTCGATAAACAATCTGTGTTTCTTGGAGAATTAAGTTAAGTCCGATTAAACTATTAATCGTTGATTGCGAAATATTTAGTTTATCCTTCAAAATACCCGATTCAATAATTGGGTTTTCAAGAAGCGACTGTATTAGCCTTGCCCTTCCTTTATTCTTCTTTTGGATAAATTCTTCTAATTTCTTACGTGCCATTTCATTGGATACGTTTAGACTAATGTACTTCTTTTCTTTATTCTTAATGGTTGTTTTCACAGGTATGACCGTCTTTAACGCATCATTCATTGTTGAACCATAGGTTTCTTTCATCCAGTAAGCCAGATAAATGAGTTGAGACTCGATTACGATACCGTTCTCACTGATTTCGTCAAGTTCCTTCATTTTGTCAATATCCCAAGCTGGCGTTTGCGATAATCCAACAATATACCCTTTAATTCTTCGATTACCACGTCCAAAAGGAATCATAACCGGTGCTCCAATGACAGCAGATGCCTCTTGCTCGGGCTTCACGATATATTGATAGGTTTTATCCAGATTCTCATGCGAGATATCAACAATTACATCTGCAAACATCATGTTGCCCTCGTTTCTGCGCTGTTCTTTGCGATTGAAGCGCTTTATTGATTCTCATAGGTTTCCCTAAGTGCATTTACAACTTGTTCCAGGTGCATGCCTCTTGATCCCTTAATCAGGATACCATCGCCTTCTACTATCATATCTTTTAAGCATGAAATTGCTTCCTCATTGTGCGCAAAGCTTTTAATAATCATTGCCGAATCGATGCTTTGTGCTCCCTGTGCAATGGCTTTTGCTTCTTCGCCAATTGTTATGAGCACATCTATTTTATTAACCAACTCATGCTTATTTCCAATATACTCGCCCACCTCATAATGGCAATCATAGGATACTTCCCCAAGTTCTAAAACATCTGCCAGCACTGCGATTCTTCGAGTAAGCCCTTGCAGTTCCATAAGCACATTGATTCCACTTTTTATGGAGTCTGGACTTGCATTGTACGTATCATCGATGATCGTAACTTTATTGGCTTCATATATTTGTCCACGCATTGCAATTGGTGCATATGCTTTGAGACCTTGTTTGGCAACCTTTGGATTGATATCATACTGTTTGGCAACCATAAGTGCTGCAATTGCGTTACCTACATTATGAATGCCTAGAACAGAGAGTGTAATCGCTTCTTCTTCCTCTCCATAAATATAGGTAAACGTTGTGTCATAACCATGTGTCGTAATATTCTTTGCATAAGCATCTGCTGTCTCATCCAAACCATAGTATCTGCATGTAGCCTTTGCTAGCACGCTCTTTGTTTGTTCGGAAGCTTTTATATCCATCTTTCTTCCAATTTCTTTTAGCAAGACATCATCATTGTTCAAATATAGATGTCCGCCTTCCGTCATTTCGTTGACGATATTCAGCTTTTCATTTCGAATATTCTCTTTGCTTCCTAACTGTCCAATATGAGATACTCCAATATTCGTCATAATCACAGTTTCTGGTTTTGCAATTTGTGAAAGACGAATCATCTCTCCTTCTTCGCTCATTCCCATCTCTATGACAGCAATTTGAGTCGTATCTTCAATTTCAAACATCATGAGTGAAAGTCCGATCTGACTATTCATATTACCAGCTGTTTTTAAAACCTGATATTTCGTTTCCAGCGCTGCAGCTACCATTTCTTTTGTTGTCGTTTTGCCAACACTTCCAGTGATACCAATGATTGGAAGGTGAAAGAGGCTTCGGTAATACGCTGCAAACTTTTGAAGTGCTCGCTGTGTATCTTCCACATAGATATAGCAGTTCTCCCCCATACTCTCATTTACCGAATTTTGTCTGGAAGTAAAGGTAGCTTTTGCACCTAATAAAAAAGCACTCTCAATAAATTTGTGAGCATCCACCCGCTCACCTATAATAGGAACAAACAAGGCCCCTGGAAGGATCTCTTTTGAGTTTGTGCTAACCGAAGTAATTACTACGTTCTCATTTCCACAAAGCAAAATTCCTCCCACTGCCTTTACAATTTCTTTGATTTCAATTGGTTTCATTTTTTCATTCCTGCCTATCTATTTTCTAGAATTTCCTGAATCAATTCTCTCTCATCCATATGGTACTTTTTACCTTTAATTTCCTGATAATCTTCATGCCCTTTTCCAGCAAGCACAATGACATCCCCTTCATTTGCATGCTCCATACAATACTTGATGGCATCCTTACGGTCAATGATCGTAATGTATTCACCATCTGCCTTTTTTACACCAGTAACTATATCATCTAGGATTGACTGTGGGTCTTCATCTCTAGGATTATCAGAGGTCACCACGGTAAAATCTGCTAATTTAGAGGAGATTTCTCCCATTTCGTAACGTCGAAGTTTGGAACGATTCCCCCCACATCCGAATAAACATACCAAACGCTTTGGCTTGTATTCGCGAAGTGTTAATAGTAAGCTTTCTAAACTCATTGCATTATGCGCATAATCGATCATCAGTGTATACTTGTCGGATACCGGAATCATTTCAATCCGGCCCTTTACCTGCACTTCACTGAGTGCTTTTTGTATCGTTTCAATATCAACATTAAAGTGTCTGCAGATAGCAATTGCCGTTAAGGAATTGTAAACACTGAATTTTCCAGGTACATCTACTGTTGCATGAAAATCCATAAGTCCTTTCACATCATAAGATACCCCTAAATTTCCTGGTGCTTTAAATAATTCGACATTCTCCGCACGCAAAGAGGCGTCCTTTGCAAATCCATATGTCTCAATCGTACAGGTATGCCCCTTAATTATCTGCTCATAATATTCACTGTCCTTATTTAAAATTCCCTGCTTGCATTGTTTAAAAAGCAAGCTCTTGCAATGAATATAATCTTCCATGCTTTCGTGTTCATTTGGCCCGATATGATCAGGCTCCAAATTCGTAAAGATTCCATAATCAAATACAAATCCTCCAACACGATGCAACATTAATCCCTGCGAAGATACTTCCATAACAACTGCCTGACAGCCTGCATCTACCATTTTTTTAAAGGTTTCTTGAACAATATAGGATTCTGGCGTGGTATTGCATGCTGGAATATGTTCATCACCAATGATTGTCTCGATTGTGCCAATCAGTCCTGTTTTTATCCCCGATTTTTCTAATATGGAGCGAACCATATACGTAGACGTTGTTTTCCCTTTTGTTCCTGTGATTCCAATGGTCTTTAACTTTCCTGCTGGATGACCAAAAAAGGCCGCCGCCATACATGCAAGAGCAAGTCTTGTATTTTCCACCTGAATGACGGTTACATGTTCTGGCACGGTAACTGGTCTTTCTACAATCAATGCAGATACACCGTTATCTGTAACTTCTTTTGCAAAATCATGTCCATCACGTACTGCGCCACTCACGCATACGAATACACTACCTGTTTTTGCTTTTCTAGAATCATAGATCAGTTCCTCTATCTGCGTTTCTTTATCTCCTTGTAATACTTCAAAGGATAATTCCTTTAATAAATCAATTAATTTCATTTTTCACTCCATTTCTGCGCTACTTTTTTCACATATCATGTTTTCGCGCGTAAATCAATCTTTTATTCTTTTTATAAATTGATTGCTAATGTCAATCTCTCCTTCAAATACCGTTGTTGCTGGACCCGTCATGAAGATATGATTGCTGTCTCTATCATAACGAATGGATAAATCTCCTCCTAATAAATGAACCAGGACTTCATCCTCTGTTTTTCCATTTAGAATACAGGCATATACACTGGCACATGCTCCCGTTCCACAAGCAAGGGTTTCTCCACTACCTCGTTCCCAAACTCGCATATTAATCGTTTTACAATCAATGACCTGTATAAATTCTGTATTAATCCGTTTTGGAAATAATGCATGATTTTCAAATTTAGGTCCAATTTCCTCAATTCTAATAGCACTGGTATCCTCCACAAATGTGATTGCATGTGGATTTCCCATAGAAACACAAGTAATTGGATACGTTTTCCCCATAATTTCAATCGGTTTTTCCAGTACAATCTCATCTTCTGATAAGACAGGTACCAGTGCTGGTTTTGTAATTGGTTCCCCCATATCTACCGTCACCGTCTTTACTTTTCCAGCTTCAACCTGTAACTCTAAGACTTTCACTCCGGCCTTTGTTTCAACCGTAATCAAGGTTTTATCAAGGATACCATAGTCAAAGGCATACTTTGCAACGCAACGAATTCCGTTACCACACATTTCACCTTCCGAACCATCGGCATTATACATACTCATTTTGACGTCTGCCTCATCGGAAGGCTTTATTAAAATCAATCCATCTGAACCAATTCCAAAATGTCGATCACTGACAAACTTTGCAACTGCTTCTGGATAATCTACTTTTTCCTTAAAATTATTAACGTAAACATAATCATTTCCACATCCATGCATTTTTGTAAATTTCATGAATCCAAATCTCCTTTTTTCATCCCTCCTTGTGCGAAGGTCTTATTATAAAAAGCTCTAATACTTAATTATATGTCAATTTGATAGGTGTGTCAAATTTGCGTTGTTGTATGATATATAATGGCGTATCGTTTTTTATGCGAGAAATTTTAGATGTCATTTTCCCTACAAATATGTTACTATTATCTTGTAAGATTTTAAAGGAGACGTACGTTATGATACACAGAAAAAAAATATTGCTTTGGATTCTTTCTTTGATTTCTATCCTGGCTTTCATCATTTACCTATCAATTGCATTTCATTATCGTACCCATTTTTATTCTGGTTCGTATATTAATAATATTAATTATTCTGGTAAAACAGTAAAAGAAGTGGAAGCAGACATCGAGAACGAAATTTCCAAATATCAAATAACCATACAAGGCCGCAATGGAGTTCACGATACCATTCATGCTGCAGACATCGATTATCATTATGTTTCCGATGGACAAGTTCAGGCACTAAAGGACCAGCAAAATCCTTTATTTTGGCCCTTTTCCTTTTTTACTAAGAAGCATTTAGACATGCAGATTGCATGTAAGTATGATGAAAAATCATTATTAGATAGTATAGCTAATCTTCTCTTTTTTCTGGATGATGTGGTCAAAGAGCCAAAAAATGCAGAAATTCTTTATGGTGAAAATGGCTATTATATCAAACCAGAGGATTGGGGTACTACACTGGACATCCATAAGGTACAATCCGCAATCACAGAAGCAATCAAGGAAAGCAAATCTACGATGTCATTAGAAGGCACCCATTGTTACATTGATCCAACCACTTTATCCAGTGATGAAGCTGTACAAACAGCACTCGAGACATTATTAAAATATACAAGTTCTACAATTACTTACGATTTTGGCGATCGCAGCGAAGTTTTAGACCGTTCGATTTTACATGATTGGGTAACGCTTGATGAAAATTTCAATGTTACTTTGAATCAACAAAAAGCCATTGATTATGTAAATTATCTTGGTTACTACTATACTACGTTCTCTTCTACCCGTGATTTTATCCGTCAGGACGGAAAGACGATAAAGGTACGTGGTGGTGATTATGGTTGGATTATCAATCGTTCGAAAGAAGCAGAAGAACTATATCAGCTTATTCAAAATGGAGAAAGTGTAACAAGAGAACCTGTTTATTCGCAAACAGCCGTTTCCAGAAACAAAAATGACATTGGATCTACCTATGTAGAGGTCAATTTAAAGAAACAGCATCTCTGGCTTTTTGTCGATGGTAAGCAGATCCTAGATTCTAATATTGTTACTGGAAATATAAGCAAAGATTATGGCACTCCGACCGGTATCTATGCAATTACATACAAGGAACATGATGCAACACTTGTAGGGCAGGATTATAGTTCACCCGTTCGATACTGGATGCCATTTAATAAAAATATTGGTTTTCATGATGCTCCTTGGAGAAAAGAGTTCGGGAAAAAAATATATAAGACAAGGGGTTCTCATGGATGTGTAAACATGCCACCAAAAAAAGCTGCAAAATTATATGACAATATACAAAAAGGAACACCGATAGTCATTTATTGACCACCGGTGTTTCCTTCGTTGTAATGTTTTCTGCAAAGTGAAATATAGCTTTCATTTCCCCCCATCATAATCTGTTCTCCATTGTATATAACCGTTCCGTCTACCAGTCTTGCATTACAGTTTGCTCCCCTACCGCACCAGCAAACCGTCTTGATTTCTTCTATTTTATCTGCCCATGCCATAAGCCACATGGAACCTTCAAACAAATCATGTTTAAAATCCGTTCGCAAACCATAGCAAATTACTGGCACTTCAAAATCATCTACAATATGAACTAAAAAGGCAACCTGTGATTTGGTAAGAAACTGCGCTTCGTCCACTATAATACAGGCGTATTTTCGAATGACCTCTTCAGGCATCTGTTCTAGATCTTCCATAAATTCACATGGTTTTTCCAATCCGATTCGAGAACGAAGGATAATTTCACCATCCCGATTATCTAACTTTGGTTTGATTAATAGCGCTTCCTTGCCTCGTTCAATATAATTATACTGAACCATTAATGCATTTGCAGTTTTTGAACTTCCCATTGCTCCGTGTCGAAAGTATAACTTAGCCATATTTATCCCCCATTATCATCTAATATTCGTTCTCTAAATACCCTAAGATTTTCTTCACATAATTTTGTGTTTCAGTAAATGGAGGAATTCCACCATATTTATTTACATTACCACTGCCTGCATTATAGGCAGCAAGTGCTAAGGAGACATCCCCATCGTATTCCGCTAATTTCTTGGAAAGATAGTTTGCTCCTCCCATAATATTTTGTTCTGCATCAAATGAATCTGTGACACCCAGTTCTTTTGCCGTTTCGGGCATAAGCTGCATTACACCCACTGCACCACTCGTTGACACAGATGTTGTATCAAAATCAGATTCCGCTTTGGCAACCGCCTTTAATAAATCAACTGAAATACCATAGGTATTTGCTGCCTTCTCAAAAATAGAATCCAATTCCGTCTGCGTATAATTTTTTGCAGATGCCTGGTTTAATACTTGCGTAAACCCTCCGTTACTTTGTGTCTTAGCAGTCGATACCGTTCGACTGACACGCTCAATACTCATATAGGTTCTTCCTGTTACTGAATTTAAATCGCCTATCATGTGCTTCTCCTCTTTTGTATGCTACTGTTTCTTTTCAAAATTACCAATCGAATCAAATGGCCAAATTCGTACCAATGCTTTACCTACAATTAAATCCTCATTGATTGGTCCAACCTCTTGATAGCGGCTATCAAAGCTTACTTCACGATTATCACCCATCACAAAATATTCATCTTCACCTAACGTTAATGGTTCTCCTGCAATTCCCTGATAGTCAATTGGATCCTTTCCATAATCTTCTTTTAATACTTCACCATTAATATAAATGGTTTCTCCAATAATCTGAATGGTTTCTCCAGGAAGACCGATGACACGTTTCACATAATATTCACCCTCATCTTTGCCATAAGGATAAAATACGACCACATCAAAGCGATCCGGCTTTCCTATGATATAAGAAACTTTTTCTACTAAAAGGTTATCATTATTATGAAGCGTTGTTTCCATTGAAGAACCACTTACTATGGTTCGTTGTATTACAAATCTAGGGATGACAATCACACACATTAAAATTATGATTGCATCAATTAACAGTTCCTTATATGTAGAAAATCTACTTTTCTTGTCTTCCATTTTAAAATGCTCCCATTTTTTATTTATGAGAAAACCACAAGAAACAAATCCTTTGTTTCTCGTGGTTACTATTCATTATCTATATTATTCTTCTTCCTCGTCATCTCCAACGATCTTAACCTTTGATTGATATAATTCATCAATTGCCTGTGATAATGGTTTTGGACATTTGGACTTTACCAAAGGTTCGCTTCCATCAATAATCTGTCTTGCACGTTTTGAAGTTGCTAATACGATAGAATATCTAGAATTAACTACTTTCTGTTCGCCTGGTTCAACCTCACTATTTACAACTGCCATTAAATCCGTATAAGATGGATGTAACATATTATTATTCTCCTTTCGAAAATACCATTAATTCTTTTTTTATTTCTTCAAGAAAAGCTTCGTTTCTCTTTGTACGAGCTTTCTCGCTTATCACAATTGAATTAACCGTTTCAACGCATTTGTCAAGCTGGTCATTCATAACAATGTAATCATAATCTTTCATATAAACTGCTTCTTCATATGCTCTTGCCATACGCTTTGCAATGGTTGTTGCATCTTCGGTTCCTCGATCTACCAAACGTTTTTTCAAACACTTGGCACTTGGTGGAACGATAAACAACAAAATAGCTTCCGGAAACTGCTCTTTTATTTTCAAAGCTCCCTGAATCTCTATTTCAAGAATTACATTATTGGACGCCTTAAGTTCATTTATTACATACTCCTTTGGAGTTCCATAATAATTTCCGACATATTCTGCCCACTCGATTAACTGGCTACCCTTTATCATACTCTCAAATTCATCTCTTGTCAAAAAGAAATATTCTTGTCCATGTACTTCTAATGCCCTTGGTTTTCGTGTTGTCGCTGAAACTGAAATTTTATAATCATGTTTTGCCACAAGTTCTTTTACCACTGTTCCCTTCCCTGCACCGGAAAAACCGGATATCACGATTAAAAGTCCTTGCTTATTCATTTTCTTCCCCCTTTAGTCGGATATCACTTACTCGATCTTCATTTGCCTTGGCATTGTAGGATAGTGCTTCATTTGCCCTCCCAGCGATTGTCTCTGGGAGTAAAGCAGATAATACTATTTGCCCACTTTCCATCACAAGAACAGCCTTTGTCTTCCTGCCGCAAGTAGCATCAATCGCAGTACTGTTATCTTTTGAAGTCTGGACCATTCGCTTAATTGGTGCTGCTTCAGGTCGTATGATTCCAACTATTTTATCTGTATTCACAACATTTCCAAAACCAATATTAATAAAATGTCCCACTGACTTCACCTACTCAATATTCTGTATTTGTTCACGAACCTTTTCAATCTCTGTCTTTAAATCAATTGCGCGGTTCGAAACTTCTAAATCATTTGCTTTTGATAAAATAGTATTTGCCTCACGGTTCATCTCCTGCGCAATGAAATCAAGCTTTCGGCCAACATTTTCTGCTTCTTCTAATGTTTCTTTCACATTTTTAATGTGACTTCTAAGCCTTACTGTCTCTTCATCTACACAAATTTTATCCGCAAATATTGTTATTTCAGTTGCCAATACGCTTTCATCTAATTTCGTGTCACCTAGAAGTTCTTCCACCTTAGCAGTTAAACGTGCACGATATTCTTTTATGATTTCAGGAGATCGTTCCTCGACAAAAGTAACACAATCAAGCATGCTATCCAGCTTTGCAAGCATATCCTGTTTTAAGTGGGTACCTTCTGTAATACGTGCTTCCACAAACTTTTCGGCTGCTTCTTTTATTACTTTTTCTATATCACTCCAAAGTTCGCCTTCATCAACGGTTTGCTCTTCTAACTCCAATACATCCGGGTATCTAGAAAGTGACGAAACTTTAACATCATTATCTAAATCAAAATCGGACGCCATCTGATTTAATGCATTCATGTATTCCTTGGCAATATCCGAATTGTAACGAACACAAGTTTTATTTTCCGTATAATCTTCATATGAAATAAATACATCTACTTTTCCACGGCTAATATATTGCTTTAGCAAATTGCGAATTCCTGCCTCAAAAAAACTTAATTTCTTTGGCATCTTTATGGTAATATCGCAATATCTGTGATTTACAGCCTTAATTTCCACAATTATTTTACGTTCTGCTGTTACCATTTCGCTTCTTCCAAAGCCAGTCATACTTTTTAACATCTCTTTTTATTGCTCCCGTCTGCGTGCTTTGCACGCTTATCAATCAGGAAGTGTGATGCTTTCTTCACACTTTGCTCCCATCCGCGTGCCTTTGCACGTCTTTCAATCAGGAATATGTGATGCTTCTTCACACTTGTCCCATTCCGCTACTATCGCAGTTCATACAACAAAAAATCATTGTTTATTATATAAGAATCTACTTACTAAGTCAACCTTCAAAAACATCTGCTATGGTTTTTCTCAGGATATCTGGATCAAAGGGTTTTGGTAAAAATGCAACAGCCCCCAACTGCCTGCAAGTTTCTTCCAAAGGCTTTGTTGAAATAGAGGTAAGCATAACGACTGGGATGTCAAATCCCTCTATCTCATTCATTTTTTCCAGTGTTTCCAATCCATCCAACCCAATCATGTAAAAATCAAGTAATATCAAATCTGGCTTTTGTTTTTTTAAAAAAGCAATTGCCTCTTCCCCGGAGGTAACAACAAAAACTTTATATTCCTCCCTTAATGTCTCCCTTACTAATGTCAGCGTTGACACACTATCGTCAACTGATAATATTATCCTCATTAAAATTATCCTCCTATCTTTCAGTAAAAAAAATTACTATACTCAATTCTCCTCTTTAGCCTCTAGTTTATATTTTAACATAGTTTTTTTAAATTTTCCAACAACAATTCGGCTAACTTTTCCAAAGACATTTTGGAAATATCCAAAGATATTTTGTAAATATCTAAAGATATTTTGTAAATATCTATATTATCATGTATAATATTCGTGACAAGTTACGCCAGGAAGGAGAAAACAAATGGCATTTGACGGAATTGTAATCGCAAATTTAGTACATGAATTGAACCAGACAATTTGCGGAGGAAGAATCAACAAAATAGCACAACCGGAAACGGATGAGCTTTTACTAACGATAAAAAAGGAAAGAGAGCAACGAAAACTCTTGCTGTCAGCAAGTGCTTCCCTTCCTCTTATATATATGACCGAAACGAATAAAACCAGCCCAATGACAGCCCCAAACTTTTGCATGCTTCTTCGTAAGCATTTAAATAGCGCAAAAATAATATCCATTTCACAACCTAATTTCGAACGTGTTATACAGTTTAAAATTGAACATCTCAATGAACTAGGTGACGTATGCACGAAGTATTTAATTGTAGAAATCATGGGTAAACACAGCAATATTATTTTCTGTGATGATTCTTATAAAATCATCGACAGTATTAAGCATATTTCAGGTCTGGTAAGTTCCGTTCGTGAAGTGCTTCCAGGAAGAGACTATTTTATTCCCAAGACACTGGAAAAGCTCAATCCGCTTGAAGTTACAGCGCAAGAATTTGCTAAGGTAGTATATTCAAAGCCAACCAGCATTTCAAAAGCAATTTATACGTCACTTACTGGAATCAGCCCACTGATCGCGAATGAACTATGTGTCCGGTCTTCGCTTGATGGAGAATCCAGTGTAAGTTCGCTGACCGAAATTGCCTGCACTCATTTATTTCACACCTTTTCGTTACTAATCGAAGATATAAAAACAGCTTCCTTTACTCCGAATATAATTTATAAAAATGGGGAACCAACTGAATTTAGCGTATTTGTACTTTCTTGCTATGAGGATTTGGTTCACAAAGAATATGACAGCATCTCTCGTCTTCTAGAAGATTACTATGCTATGAAAGAGACGGTAACACGTATTCGCCAAAAATCTTCCGATTTACGTCGGGTTGTGTCTACTTCCATTGATCGAACCAGCAAGAAATACGACCTACAATTAAAACAATTAAAAGATACCGAAAAACGAGACCTGTATAAAGTCTACGGGGAACTAATTACAGCATACGGGTATCAGTTGGAAACCGGTTCAAAAAAACTTGTTTGCGAAAACTATTATACCAACGAAGAAATTTCAATTCCATTGGATGATACAATCACGCCACTCGAAAACGCGAAGAAGTATTTTGATAAATACAGTAAATTAAAAAGAACGTATGAGGCTTTAACGATTCAAATCAAAGAAACACAGGATGAATTGGAACATTTGGAATCCGTCAGCAGTTCTTTGGATATTGCCTTACAAGAAGATGATCTTCTCGAAGTAAAGAAAGAATTAGTGGAATGTGGATATATCAAAAAGCATGGTGCCCCTGTAAAGGGAAAAGTCAAAAAAATAACGAGCAAACCATTTCACTATATCTCTTCGGATGGCTTTCACATCTATGTCGGTAAAAATAACTATCAAAACGAAGAACTTACCTTTAAATTTGCAAATGGAAACGATTGGTGGTTTCATGCAAAAGGTATGGCAGGCTCACATGTTATCGTAAAGGCGGAAGGTGTAGAAGATCTTCCGGACCGCGTATTTGAAGAAGCCGGAATGCTGGCTGCCTATTATTCCAAAGGCAGAAATATGGATAAAGTCGATATTGATTATATTCAAAGAAAGCACATTAAGAAACCAAATAGCGGTAAACCAGGGTTTGTTATATATCACACGAATTATTCTCTAACCATTGGTTCCGACATTTCACATCTGAAAGAAGTATTATAATTGATATTATTCATCTAAAGGAGAATATAACATGATACAAACCGATTGCCACACACATTCTTCTTTTTCTTCGGATTCTTCAACTCCTGTTGAAGTCATGATAGAGAAGGCTGTTTCATTAGGCTTTGATACTTTTTACCTGACGGATCATATGGATTTTGATTTTCCATTTAATAAAGAAGGGCTTACTTTCGTCTTTTCACCATCTGATTATTTTAAGAAGCTTTCTGATTTAAGAAAAATATATGAAAATAAGATTAAAATAAAAACGGGAATTGAACTTGGATTAAGAACTACCGAATCCGTAAACAACCAGATCAACCAACTGCTTGATACTTATTCTTTTGATCTGGTCATTGGCTCTACGCATTTAGTCGAAAATCTTGATCCTTACCATTTTTCATATTGGGAAAATAGAAGTGAAAAAGAAGGACTTACCAAATTCTTTGAAACAACCTTAAAAAATATTATAGCTTACCCAAATATAAACGTGCTTGGTCACTTAGATTATGCAATTCGCTATGCTCCTTCCAAGGGAGCAAGTTTTTCCTATGAGGCATACAAATCAATCCTTGATGAGATTTTAGCTTTTATTATAGCACAGGATATTGCATTAGAAGTGAATACTGCTGGCTTTAAGCATGGTCTTGGAAAACCGAATCCTGGCCCAGATGTAATCAAACGATATCTGCAATTAGGCGGTCACATGATATCCATTGGATCTGATGGTCATGTACCAAAATATTATGGGTATCAATTTGATCAAACCAGAAAATTGTTGCTTGATTTAGGGATAAATCAATATACAATCTTCGAAGATGGGGTTGCTGGGAAACGGGCATTATAAGGCTAATAGAGCATTGGCTTGTAATTTAGGTTATTGAACAAATTGAAAAGGGACGGCTACACGAAAACTAAATTTACAAACACTCCAAGAAGCCCAAGCAGGGCAGAAATGTGTTCGGGGAATGCCCCTCCACATTACTTTGGTCTTCTTTCCGTCGTAAATTAATAGTTTTCGTGTAGCCATCCCTTTTCAATTTGTATTGTAAGCTATGTAGCAAAAAAGCTATGTTCTACTGACATGCTTTTATTATTCATTTTTATTCTAATCTTAATCTTCTTTAATGGCCGTTTCTTCCTATTCCTTTAATTTTAATACTTTTCTCTTTAGAGTAATAATTAGCGTAAAATTAGTGGTAGACGCTGGCCTGTTACCTTAGCGCACTAATATTACGATTCATCATATGATGGTTAGAAAGAGATTGGGCATTTTTTACATTGAATGTTTAAAATGCCCATATTTTTACAATTGAAAGGAATGAGGTTATGTCTGAAAGAAGAATTGAGTTTCCCGAGAAGGTCGTGAATTTGACGAGTCCTGGCTGGAATTCACAGTTAGGAAGGTATTTTATTGGTCAAAGCAGTGAACTTTATTTTGGAAATCAGCTAGGTGCCTGGAGCGGAATCATGAATCCCTGCCATTCTGGAGTCAATTTGTATTTTGATATATTTACGATTACAAATTTTACAGAACAAAGTTTTACTGCCCAAATATGGCTGAATGCAAAGCCTCCCTTTGGAGTTATGAGCGATTCACCGATTACACCGTCAAATCAAGCTATTTTTCCACCCCCAAGACCAAACGCTGTTATGAAGCAAACTGATTATCTAGCGGAAGACTTAATCGGTGGAGTAAATATTTTTGACCGAATCGTTACTCCGAATTCTACTCTCGTAAGTGATTCCCATCAAGGTTCCATAATTATCGGCCAAGGAGGATCCTTTTCCATTTTTCTTAAATCCCATGGTACAGATATGATTACTTCAACCATTGTATTAACTTGGTGGGAAGAAAAAGTTGGAAGGGGGTAACAATATGAGTTTCACATACGTACCAAACAATAAGCAACCACAGCAAATGATCGTATTAAGTGATTCTGTATACCATTCCTATAAGGGCAAATACTTTCTTGGTCAGACGGACATGATCCGTTATGGTGGTGATTATAAGGCCTTCGGAGGTCTAATTAACCCGCCAGATTCCAATGTAAATATGTTTCTTAACGCTTATACGGTTTCTAATTTTTCAAATCAGCCGATTACTGCGCAAGGGTGGCTAAGTAGTAAATTTTCCGGTCATACACAAACTTCCATCCATGTTGCAGCAGGCAATCAATCAATTACTCCGCCAATGAAACCGAAAGTAATGATTCAAAGTGCTAGTTTTGTATCCAGTACTCCAGTCGGTGGAACCTATACCTTTGTTCGAAGAGTAGAACCTAACATTACTCTTACAAAACATGATTTTCAAGGCATGTATATCATTCCCCCTGGTAGCTCCTTTGTTTTATTCTTTTTACCTCCTGGAAAGACGCTTATACATGTCAGGCTTGCCTTTGGATGGTGGGAAGAAGAACTATAAAAATATTTTGTATAAAGCAAATAGCCCGCTATATAGCAGGCTATTTGCTTTATATAAACAATAACAATTATTCTAGAACTTATCATGTCTGCATGGATTACAATCATCTGGACAAATATCATGTTCTTTTTCACAATCTACCTTTACATATAAGTGTTTATCCTTGCATAAACCAAGTATTCTGCCAATTAGCAATCCTAATAAGAAGAAAACGACTATCAGTATTATAAAAATAACAAGGAATATTGTACAACAAAAAGATGGTGGATTTGGTGGAGATGGAGGACACGTCGGGCAAGAAGATGGGGTCGGTGTTATTGATGGGGTCGGCGTTGGTGGATCTGGTGGAAAATCATTCGGACAAATTATAATGGATACATGACTAACATCTGCAGGGCGACCAGAAGCATTTACCGGAGAAACTAGGTTGGTATCACTTCGCACACTGGTACCATATTCATACACGTTAAACGCATTGGAACCCTTTACGATAACTGCATATATTGGAAAATTACTGTTCCATGAAAGAACTTTCGTAAATTCCTCTCCTTCTTGTGTTCCTACGAGTACGCTAAACACGTATGCACCAGAAGGATCGACTGCTCCCGTTTCATCAAATTTGACGGTATGCGTCCCCTCCTGATTACTATTCTCCAATTTGTAATAGATACAATCCTCTGGGTAATCGTAACCGTCCGGATCATTTCCTTCAAATCTCTGTGGCTCAACACTTGCAGCAAAAGCAACCATATTAACGCTGAGCATTGCAAACAACAGAAAACTGAGTATTTTTACAAATTTTCTCATTATAATACCTTCCTTTATATTTTTATACATTATAATTATATGTAGAAGAAGGAAAAACCGTGAAAATGTAAAAAAATAGCGAATCCTAAGATTCACTATTTCATCTGACTTATGAAGTTTTTTACTGGCATATTATAGTGTCTTTCCAATAATCGTACCACCACCGACCACCAAGTCCCCATCATAAAGCACAACAGCTTGTCCTGGGGTAATGGCCCTTTGTGGCTCATCAAAGACACATTCCATCACATCCTCCGACATCATACGGATAGTAGCCGGTGCTCCCTGATGATTGTATCGTATTTTCGCGCTGACTTTCATTTCACCATCTAGGTGCTCGATTGTCATAAAATTCAACTGATTTGCATAAAGTCGATCATGAAATACTTCTTCATTATCTCCAATCACTACTTCATTCGTATCTGGTCTTAGTTCTACCACAAATACCGGTTTTCCAAGGGATAGATTAAGTCCTTTTCTCTGACCCACCGTATAGTGTGAAATCCCTTTATGTCTTCCAATTACCTCACCAGTTGTTGTGACAAAATTTCCTTCTTCTATCTTTTTCCCAGAATTCTCTGTAATAAATTTCGCATAATCATTATCGGGAATAAAGCAAATTTCCTGACTATCTGGTTTATTTGCAACACGAAGATTAATCTTTTCTGCAATTGCACGTATTTCATCCTTTGTATATTCTCCAACTGGCATAAGAGTATGGGAAAGTTGAAATTGTGTTAGGTTATATAAGGCATAGGTTTGATCTTTTGCAGCTGTTGCAGATTTCCCTAGCGTATACCTTCCATTATCAAGTTTAACCACTCGGGCATAATGACCGGTTGCAATATATTCTGCACCAATATCAAGAGAACGCTTTAATAAAGATTCCCATTTCACATACCGATTACATGCAATACAAGGATTTGGTGTTCTACCTTGTAAGTATTCTTTCACAAAATAGTCCATCACATTTTCTTTGAACTCTTGTTTAAAATTCATGACATAATAAGGAATTTGCAAATCATCTGCGACTCTTCTTGCATCATCAACCGCACTCAAACCACAACAACCACCATTTTCTTCCTGTGTAAATTGGTCTTCGTCCTGCCAGATTTGCATGGTAACCCCAATTACATCATAGCCTTTTTCTTTTAAAAGGTATGCTGCAACGGAAGAATCCACACCACCCGACATTCCGATGACTACTTTTTTCTTTTCCATAAAGCCTCCAACTCTTAGTATACTTCTTCCTCTTCGGTTTCACTAATATCCGTCTTCGGTTTTTCTAAGCCCTCAATCACAATTCCATTTTTCTCTGCATAATCCCAAAGCGCTGCATGAATTGCTTCTTCTGCTAATAAAGAACAATGTACCTTAACTGGTGGAAGTCCATCGAGTGCTTCCATAACTGCTTTGTTGGTTATCTGTAGTGCATCCTGAATCGTTTTTCCTTTTACAAGTTCTGTTGCCATGCTGCTGGTTGCAACCGCTGCTCCACATCCAAATGTTTTAAATTTACAGGCATTAATGATTCCCTTCTCATCAATGTCAAGGTAAATACGCATAATATCTCCACATTTAGCATTTCCTACGGTTCCAACACCACTTGCATTATCAATCTCTCCAACATTTCTTGGATTTGTAAAATGATCCATAACTTTTTCACTGTACATTATTATTCCTCCTAGAGAATCTATTGCTTAGACTCTTATATAAGTTTTTCGTTTTTAAGTTAATTTTTCTTCAGCTTCATATTGATTAATCTATTTCAATATGATTCTTTTTTAAGTAATCTTCATAAAGTGGAGACATGCTTCTTAGTTTATCTACAATTTCACGAATATTTTCTACGGTATAATTGATTTCTTCCTCTGTAGTTTCATGGCTCAAGGTCAATCGAAGTGATCCATGTGCAATTTCATGAGGTAGTCCAATTGCTAGTAATACATGAGAAGGATCAAGGGAGCCAGACGTACATGCTGAACCACTGGAACCACAAATGTTTTTCATATCAAGCATGATTAGGAGCGATTCGCCTTCAATAAACTGAAAGCTAAAATTTGCATTGTTTGGAAGGCGCTTTGTTCTGTCTCCATTTAATCTGGTATAAGGAACTTCTTTTAATACACGTTCAATCAACAGGTCACGCAGACGGATTTCTTCTTTCGTACGTTCTTCCATTGTTTCAATTGCAATTTGTGCTGCCTTTCCAAGTCCAACAATTCCTGGGACATTCTCTGTTCCTGCTCTACGATGTCTTTCCTGTCCACCACCGTGTACGTAGGAAGAAAGTTTTAATCCTTTTCGTATATATAAGAAACCAATACCTTTTGGTCCGTTTAACTTATGTCCACTTGCACTCAGCATATCAATATGAAGTTCTTCCACGTCAATTGGTACCTGTCCATATGCCTGTACTGCATCCGTATGAAATATAATATCATTCTCTTTCGCAATTTCACCAATTTCTTTTACCGGCTGCATCGTTCCGATTTCATTATTTGCAAACATAATTGAAATCAAGATTGTAGTTGGACGAATTGCCTTCTTTAATTCGTCTAATTTCAGAATTCCATTTTCATCCACATCGATATAGCTAATCTCGAACCCTTGCTTTTTAAGCCACTCGCAAGTATGCAGTATCGCATGATGCTCAATTTTTGATGTTATAATATGATTTCCTTTTTCTTTATAAGCTTCTGCTGTCGCTTTTAATGCCCAGTTGTCAGATTCACTACCGCCAGCCGTAAAATAGATATCCTGTGTCTGTGCATTTAGTGATTTTGCAATGAGATCCCTTGCTTCATTCACCGTTTTTTTATTCTGAGATGCAAATTCATACACACTGGATGGATTTCCATATAATTCTGTAAAGTATGGAAGCATTGCTTCTACAACTTCAGGTCTCGTTTTTGTCGTTGCTGCATTATCTAAATAAATCTTCTTATTCATAACCTTCATCTCCTATTTTGTAAGTATCCCTTCACTAACACATTGAATCATTCATAGACTTATCATCCAATCCTTCTTTTAGGCGAGCTTTACTTTCCTCTACCAGCTCCGAAAGCATAAGATTATCGACCGCACTATTTATACTATCACTTATACGTTTCCATACATATTTTGTTACACAAATATCAGAAGCATTACAAGTAGTTTCTCCACCAACAATTTCAGCACAATCTACGGGATCTAAATTGCCCTCTAATGCTCGAAGAATCTCTCCAACTGAAATCATGGATGGGGCTTTTGCTAAAATGTATCCACCCTTTGCACCTCTCGTACTGCTAACAATTCCAGCTTTCTTTAATTTGGCAATCAACTGTTCTAAATAACTAATGGAAATGCTCTGACGCTCTGCAATTGTGCTAAGTGCTACTGCCTCTTCTTCACTATGTAGCGCAATATCTAAAACTGCACGAAGCCCATATCTACCTTTGGTTGACAATTTCAATTACTGCCTCCTCTCTACCTGGAATTTTGAGTAATCTAATTCCTACTCTTTTAATTCCGAGTATTTTAGTTGGTCTTTTGTTTTATCCTATCATATGCAATTTAATCTGTCAACGAATTTTCTTTTTTCCAAAAAGAATTATGCCCCATTTCTGATAATGT
>DIGJ01000022.1 GCA_002419585.1 Lachnoclostridium sp. UBA5725 | reverse complement strand
GCATTTGTAGTCTCCTCATTTCTTATAGTTATGAGGGATAAGTATACCATATGGAGTCCGAATGGGACATAATCATATGTGGTATACAAAGACATTATCAGAAATGGGGCATACTCATTGAACCATAATTTACAAATAGAGTTGCTTAATCCAGTTATTGTATATTATAATGGGAGCTATGGAAAACTTTGTGTGATTGGAAAGGAAATAAAATATATGAAATGGATGAAAGTTTCATTAAATACAACAACAGAAGCCGTTGACTTAATTAGCAATTTGTTCGATGAATTAGGGCTGGAGGGTATCCAGATTGAAGATAAAATACCTTTAAGCGATGAAGATAAGGCAGCGATGTATATTGATATATTACCAGAACTTGGACCAGACGATGGAAAGGCTATTGTTAGTTCCTATGTTGATCCTAAAATGAATATGGATCAATTGGTGAAAGACATCAAGAACGGTCTAGAAGAACTTTCTATGTATGTAAATATTGGTGAAGGTACGCTAAGCGTTGAAGAGACTGACGATGAAGACTGGATTAATAATTGGAAGGAATTCTTTAAGCCATTTCGTGTAGCGGATGATATCATAATAAAACCAACATGGGAAGAACTTGAGGATAAAAAGGATGGAGATATTGTAATTGAGATAGATCCAGGTACCGCATTTGGAACAGGAGCACATGAAACGACCAAACTTTGTATTCAGGGTCTTCGTAAATATATCACGAAGGAAACAAAAATGCTGGATGTTGGTTGTGGAAGCGGAATTTTATCCATCATCGGCCTTAAATTAGGCGCCAAACAGGCAGTTGCTACGGATATTGATCCCGCAGCATTAACTGCAACTTATGAGAATGTAGAGGTAAACGGAATTGTATCGGATCAATTTAGCGTATTTTCTGGAAATATTATTGCAGATGAAGCATTACAAAAGGAAATTGGACTGAATGCATATGACGTAGTAGTAGCTAATATCTTAGCGGATGTGATTATTCCATTATCAGCAGAAGTTGGACAACATATGAAACCGGGTGCCTTGTTTATTTCATCTGGTATTATTGATATGAAACAAGAAGAAGTAAGAGAAGCCATTTTAAAAAATGGATTTAAAATAATTGAAGTAAATGAAATGGGCGACTGGGTATCTTTTGTAGCACAAAAGTAGAGGATTTGACTTTTTGTGGCAAAGATGCTATTATAGCCTTTGCTGTGAAACGTTATCCAATTGCGATAACATAGAACGTGAGGAATTAAAATGCATTGCTTTTATATTGAAAGAGGACAGATTGAGGAAGACTGGATTCGCATAACAGGTGATGATGTGAATCACATCAAGAATGTCCTTCGGATGAATGTAGGAGAAGAACTGGTTTTATGTGACAAAGAAGGTCAGTTCTATACTTGCCTAATTGAAGAGATAAGCGGACAAGAAATTCAAACGAAAATTGTGAAGAAGGAAGATGCAGCAACAGAACTTCCTACGAAAATTTATCTTTTTCAAGGTTTGCCGAAAAAAGATAAGATGGAATTAATCATACAAAAAGCAGTAGAACTGGGTGTTTACGAAGTAATTCCAGTGGCTACGAAATATTGTGTTGTAAAAATTGAAGACAAAAAGAAAGAAAAGAAAAAGCTTGAACGTTGGCAGGCAATTAGTGAAGCAGCGGCAAAACAGTCTGGAAGAGGAATTATTCCTAGGATTCATGAAGTGATGAATTTTCAAGAAGCTGTCAAAATGACAGTAAACCTAGAGGGTGGAATCATACCATATGAACGGTCCGAGGGAATGAAAGCTTCCAAAGATGCAATAGCAAAAGTGTGCCTTGGAAAGTCGATTGGAGTTTTTATTGGCCCAGAGGGTGGTTTTTCAGAAGAAGAAATTAAGCTTGCTTTCAAACAGGGGATACAACCTATTACACTAGGAAAACGAATTCTAAGAACCGAAACCGCAGGGCTTGCAACATTAGCGCTACTCATGTTTGAAATCGAGCGAAATAGTGAAGAATGAAAGGTGAATATAAATGGAGCTAAGAGCTTATTTAGATAATGGTGCTACAACAAAGCCTTTTGATGAAGTAAAAGAGATCATGTTACGTACGTTAGATATCGATTTTGGTAATCCATCCTCCCTTCATACAAAAGGAATGGAAGCAGAACACTATATTAAGGAAGCTAGAAATGTGGTTGCGCAGTCCCTTAAGGTGAAGGAGAAAGAAATCATATTTACATCGGGTGGAACAGAGTCCAATAATATGGCTTTAATTGGAGCTGCTCTAGCCAATAAGAGAAATGGAAATCATATCATTACCACGAAAATTGAACATCCTTCCGTTCATAACCCTCTTTTTTTGTTAGAGGAAAATGGATTTGAAGTGACCTATCTGGATGTGAATCGAAATGGTCATATTGACTTACAGGAATTTTCCGATGCAATCAAAGATACCACAATTCTTGTTTCTATTATGTATGTGAACAATGAAATAGGCGCAGTGCTTGATATAGAAGGAATTTCGAGGATGATTAAAGAAAAAAATCAAAACATTCTTTTTCATGTGGATGCGATTCAGGCATATGGAAAGTATCGAATCTATCCTAATAAAATGGGAATTGATATGCTGTCGGTTAGTGCACATAAGATTCATGGGCCAAAAGGAATCGGCTTTCTCTATATAAAGGATAAGACAAAGATAAAACCGCTTATATATGGTGGTGAGCAGCAAAAAGGAATGCGCTCCGGTACGGAAAATGTTCCCGGAATTGCAGGAATGTCCGAAGCGGTAAAAAAAATTTATGAAAATCATGATGAAAAAATCGTAACGATGTATGAGCTTAAAAAATACTTTGTGGAAGAAGTATTAAAAATAGATGGGACTTTTGTAAATGGGATTGACGGGATACCATTAGAAGTGACAGCACCTCACGTTATTAGTGTGAGCTTTTTGAAGGTACGCAGCGAAGTGTTGCTGCATGCACTTGCTGATAAGGGGATTTGTGTTTCTGCAGGCTCAGCCTGTGCATCGAATCATCCACAGATTAGCGGAACACTAAAGGCTGTTGGTGTAAAGCAGGAATTGCTGGAGAGTACAATACGTTTTAGTTTGTCGGTTACGACAACAAAAGAGGAATTAGATATAGCATTAGAAGCATTACATGAAATCTTACCGATGCTTCGCCGTTTTACAAGACACTAATAATGATAGAAAGAATGAGGAGAGAATATGTTTCAAGCATTTTTAATAAAATACGCTGAAATTGGAATCAAAGGAAAAAACCGTTATCTCTTTGAAAATGCATTAAAGGATCAGATAAAATTTGCCCTGAAAGACGTTGATGGAGTGTTTTTTGTTACAAAGGAGCAGGGAAGAATCTATGTAGAGGCGCAAGGTGCCTTTGATTATGATGCGACCGTAGATGCATTGACAAGAGTATTTGGTGTGGCACAGATTTGTCCTACAATGCTCATCGATGCCTGTGATTGGGATAGCATTTGTGAGGCATGCAAATCCTATGTTGAAAAGGTTTATGGCGATAAAGAGATTACATTTAAAGTACAGGCGAAACGTGCAGATAAAAATTATCCTCTTACTTCACCAGAAATTTGTATTGAGATGGGAGCTTATTTATTAAAACAGTTCGCAAATTTAAAAGTAGATGTTCATAATCCGGATGTTTATATTAATATTGAAGTGAGAAGCAAAACTTATATTTATAGTCAGACCATTAAGGGTCCAGGAGGAATGCCAGTAGGAAGCAATGGAAAAGCGATGCTTTTATTATCTGGTGGTATTGATAGCCCTGTAGCAGGTTACATGATAGCAAAACGTGGCGTTACGATTGAAGCTACTTATTTTCATGCACCTCCGTATACAAGTGAGAGAGCAAAACAAAAAGTAGTGGATCTTGCCAAATTGGTTTCACGATATACGGGACCAATTAAGTTACATGTGGTAAATTTCACCGAAATTCAGCTCTATATTTATGAAAAATGTCCTCATGAAGAATTAACCATTATTATGCGACGCTATATGATGCGTATTGCGGAGCGTATTGCGCAGGAAAATGGATGCTTAGGATTGATTACAGGAGAAAGCATTGGACAGGTTGCCAGCCAGACATTACAAAGCTTAGCATCGACAAATGAAGTGTGTACGTTGCCAGTTTATCGTCCAGTGATAGCTTTTGATAAGCAAGATATTGTTGATATTTCAGAAAAGATTAATACGTATGAGACTTCGATACTGCCTTTCGAGGATTGTTGTACTATTTTTGTTGCAAAACATCCAGTAACAAAACCGAATCTAAAGGTGATTCGTTGCTCTGAACGTAACTTAGAAGAAAAGATTGTAGTAATGATGGAAGAAGCGATAAAGACGACAGAAACGATTGTATGTGAATAAACACAAATATTGATTGCAAGACAATAAAAATGCAAGCATGTTCGTAAGAACAATGCTTGCATAAAATCATACTTCGTATTTTCTCTTATTTAACAATGTAAGGAGCCAAGATTTCAAGAATTTCCTCAGTTTTATCTTCGCTATGGATACTTAAATCGATTGGTTTTGATAAATCTAGAGAGAAGATACCCATAATTGATTTTGCATCGATTACATATCTTCCAGAAACTAAATCAAAATCGGTATCAAACTTTGTCACATCATTTACAAAAGATTTTACCTTATCAATAGAGTTTAGTGAAATTTTAACGGTTTTCATATTTCGTAATCCTCCTTGTTATTTGGTTTTAGAAGAAGCCATTGTCCCTTGCTACTTCTTTTATATGTTACCGTTTCATCTTTTAAAAGTCAATGTACAAAGTAGATAAAAAACAAAATGAAAATAGGGAAAAAAGTATAGTTTGTAATCGATAAAAGAAAGGATAAATATCATGAAATCAGTTGCATTTTTAACGTTGGGCTGTAAGGTGAATTCTTATGAAACCAATGGAATGGAAAGACTATTTCACGATTCAGGATATGAGTTAAGAGATTTTGCACAAAAAGCAGATGTTTATGTTATAAATACGTGTACAGTTACAAATATGGCGGATCGAAAATCAAGACAGATGCTCCATAAAGCAAAGAAAATGAATCCTGAAGCAGTGATTGTTGCAGTAGGTTGTTATGTTCAGGCTGCAAAGGAAGAAGTAGAAAAAGATGAATCAATTGATCTTATTATCGGAAATAATCAGAAAAATAAGATTGTAAAGATGGTAGAAGATTACCTTTCCAATCAAACGGAAGTAACTTGTATCGAAGAAATGAAAGATTTTAATGAATTTGAAGAAATTGCAATTGAAGATGCGGGAGATAAGACGCGAGCATATATAAAGATTCAAGATGGTTGTAATCAATTTTGCTCCTATTGCATCATTCCATTTGTAAGAGGTAGAATTCGAAGTCGTAACGAGGAAGATATCATAAATGAAGTTACAAAATTGGTGGAAAAAGGTTATAAAGAAGTTGTACTAACCGGTATTCATTTGTCTTCTTATGGAGTTGATATGCAAGGAGAAAGTGACTTTGTAAAACGAAAGGGCGAGCCTTTAGCCAAGCTGATACAAAAGGTTAATGACATAAAAGGAATTAAGCGTATACGTTTAGGCTCTCTTGAACCTAGAATTATCTCGGAAGATTTTGTAAAAGTATTAGCATCGATTGATAAATTGTGTCCACATTTTCATTTATCATTACAAAGTGGTTGTGATGAAACACTTACACGTATGAATCGAAAATATTCATCGAGTGAATACTTAGAAAAATGTGATATTCTAAGAAAACATTTCATGCTACCAGCAATAACAACCGACATTATCGTTGGATTTCCTTCCGAAACGGATGAAGAATTTGAACAAACCAAAGATTTTATTACAAAAGTTGGTTTTTCTGATGTGCATATATTTAAGTACTCTATGCGAAAAGGAACGAAAGCGGCACAGATGGAAGAACAAATTCCGGATCCGGTAAAAACTGCACGTAGCAATCAGTTGATTGCAACTGGAAAACAGTTGAAAGAGGAATATGAACAGCAATTTATTGGAAGCGAGCAATGGGTTTTGTTTGAAGAAAAAGTGACTTTATTGGATGATGAAGATGGACAGGAAAAAGAGTATTGGATTGGTCATAATGAACGATACATTAAAATTGCCTGTGTGGTAAAAAATAAAGATGAAAATAAACATAACTGTTTGGAAAAGGTGCTTTTAACGAAAAAAAGAGAAGACGGGATTATTCTTTCTACATGCATTTTTACGGATTAGACTTGTGTTTTTCATTGAATTATATTAGAATTGTAATATCATATGGAATCGTATATAAAAGGGAAGTAAGGATGTGAAAAAATGCAGGAAATAAATAATACACAATATTTTAAAGTGCAGAAAGAACAAGAGATAGAAGTGAAAGACATCATAGCATCTGTATATGAGGCGTTAACGGAAAAAGGATATAATCCGGTCAACCAGATTGTGGGTTATGTTATGTCCGGCGATCCAACCTATATTACCAGTCATAAGGGAGCTAGAAGCTTGATTATGAAAGCAGAGCGTGATGAAATTATTGAGGAACTATTAGAAGATTATATTAATCGTAACCTAAAGTAGGTAGATAAGTTAGGAGTTAAGTATTGAGAATCATGGGATTGGATTATGGTTCTGTGACCATGGGAGTTGCAATTAGTGACCCCTTGCTATTAACAGCACAGGGAATTGAAGTAATCCGTAGAAAAGAAGAAAATAAATTACGTCAGACGCTACAACGAATCGAACAATTAATTAAAGATTATGAAGTGGAAAAAATTGTACTTGGTTATCCTAAAAATATGAATAACAGCATTGGAGTGCGGGCTCAAAAATCAGAAGAATTAAAGGAAACGTTGGAGAGAAGAACAGGACTCCCAGTTATTTTATGGGATGAGAGATTAACTACTGTTTCTGCAAATAATGCGATGATTGAGGGAAACGTAAGACGTGAAAAAAGAGCACAAGTTGTTGATATGGTGGCAGCTACCTTTATATTGCAAAGTTATTTAGATGGGTTGCCAAAAGAGTAGAAAATAGATTGAAATTAAGTAAGCCGATGGGCATAGGAGGTTATAATGGAAGACGGAAAGATAGTTTTTACAACGGAAGATGGCGAAGAAATCGCATTCTATATACTAGAAGAGACAACAATATCAGGGGTAAATTACTTATTGGTAACAGATTCCGATGAAGAAGAAGCCGAAGCATTGATTTTAAAGGAACAAAAGGCTGATAATGAAGAAGAAACCGTTTATGATGTTGTGGAAGATGAAGAAGAATTGAAGGCTATTTCGAAAGTATTTGAAGAGCTTTTAGAAGATATAGATATAAATATGTAAACATGGAATGAATATGTGCGAGAATTTTCGTATGTATTAAAATATACAAATTCAAAGGGTGAACGGTATGACAAAGGAACAGAGCTATTTTAAGAAGATTTTAAAGGATCACGGGTTGAAAGTAACAAATCAAAGGATTGCCGTCCTGGAAATATTTAAAGAACATTCAGGCGTACATCTTTCAGTAGAAGAAATCTATGATTTTGTGAAAAAAGACTATCCTGAAATTGGATTAGCTACTGTGTACCGCACAGTTCAACTCTTATCGGAATTAGAATTAATTGACAAGGTTAATCTGGATGACGGATATGTTCGATATGAAATCGGAGTGATGGATGGAGAAAAGTCGCACCATCATCATCATTTGATATGCCTAAGTTGTGGTGAAGTATTTGCTTTTGGTGAGGATATGCTAGATTCCTTAGAAGAGCATATTGACAAAACTTTAGGCTTTAAAGTAGTTGACCATCAAGTGAAATTGTTTGGTTACTGCAAAAATTGCAGAGAGAATGAAAATTAAATGTATAGATTAATACACATTGAACAAAGAACGCACAAAGTCCATAATTAAAAATTTGGAGGTGCAATTATTTGAAAAAAATGAAAGAAGTAACAGATGCAGGGGTTAAAATTATCCCTTTGGGTGGAATGGAACAAATTGGAATGAATATTACAGCATTCGAATTTGGAGATAGCATTATTGTTGTTGACTGTGGATTATCATTCCCAGAAGACGAAATGCTAGGAATTGATTTGGTAATTCCAGATGTCACTTATTTAAAAGATAACATTAGTAAGGTAAAAGGATTTATAATTACACATGGTCATGAGGATCATATTGGAGCGTTGCCATATGTTATGAAGGAACTTAGTGCTCCAATTTATGCAACCAAGCTTACCATGGGTATTATCGAAAATAAATTTAAAGAACATGATTTATTAAAGAAAACAAAACGAAAAGTAATTAAATACGGACAATCCATCAATCTAGGTGAATTTCGAATTGAGTTTATTCGTACCAATCATAGTATTGCAGATGCAGCAGCACTTGCGATTTATTCACCTGCTGGCATCATTGTGCATACAGGTGACTTTAAGATTGATTATACACCTGTGTATGGAGAAACAATTGATTTGCAACGGTTTGCTGAATTGGGAAAAAAAGGTGTATTGGCATTGCTTTGTGATAGCACAAATGTAATGAAACCAGGCTACACAATGTCGGAGCGCACGGTTGGAAAGGCTTTTGATAATATTTTTGCGGAAAGTACAAATAGCCGTATTATAGTTGCTACCTTTGCATCCAATGTAGACCGTGTACAGCAGATTATTAATTCTGCAGAAAAATATGGTAGAAAAGTAGTAGTAGAAGGTCGTAGTATGGTAAATATCATTGGCACTGCGACGGAGCTTGGATATATCAATGCAAAAGAGACAACTCTCATTGACATTGAGCAAATGAAGAATTATAAAGACAATCAACTTGTTATTATTACGACGGGAAGTCAGGGAGAAGCAATGGCAGCCCTTTCACGTATTGCGGCTTCGATTCATCGTAAGATATCAATCAAGCCAGGAGATACCGTAATCTTTAGCTCAACTCCTATTCCTGGAAATGAAAAATCAGTTTCAAAGGTTATTAATGAATTGTCAATGAAGGGTGCGAAAGTTATTTTCCAGGATACCCATGTTTCAGGACATGCCTGCCAGGAAGAGATAAAATTAATCTATGCTTTGACCAAGCCAAAATATGCGGTACCAGTTCATGGTGAATATCGTTTCTTAAAGACGCATGCAGAATTAGCAGAAGGCATGGGAATGAATAAGGACAATATCTTTATTTTATCCTCTGGAGATGTATTAGAACTAAAAGAAGATTTTGCAAAAGTAGTCGGAAAAGTACCAGCAAGAGGAATTTTAGTTGACGGCCTTGGTGTGGGTGATGTTGGAAATATAGTTCTTCGGGACAGACAGCATTTATCGGAAAACGGATTAATTATTGTAGTTTTGACGCTTGAAAAATATAGCAATCAGATTTTATCTGGTCCAGATTTGGTTTCCAGAGGTTTTGTATATGTAAGAGAATCTGAGAATCTAATGGATGAAGCAAGAATCGTTGTAAACGATGCGTTGGATAAATGTTTTAGCCGCAATATCACGGATTGGGGAAAAATTAAGAATGAAGTAAAAGATTCATTGAGTGATTATATTTGGAAAAAGACCAAACGTAATCCTATGATTCTTCCAATAATCATGGAAATTTAAGAAAAACTTCTTGGGAGGGATGAACATGACAGCAGTATCAAATCGTACAAAATCAATACTTGGTACACTTAAGATTATTACACAGGTAGTTTTTAATATTCTGATGTATACACTGATTATTTTGGTAGCAATACAACTGTGTACTGCTGTTTATGACTTCTCGTATCAAATCTTTGGTAGGGTGACGGTAGATCAAGCACCAGGAACCGATATGGCATTTGAGATTGATTCAGGAGAGGGTACAATGGAACTTGCAACTGATTTAGAAAGCAAAGGAATCATTGCTGATAAATATACATTTTATGTTCGGGCGAAGCTTTCTACTGGTTCTAGAAAACCGATTCTACCTGGAACATATAAGCTTAATACATCCATGACGTATGATGATATCATTAGTGTAATAACAAATGAAAGTGTAACACAGACGGAGTGAAAAGATGATTACAGATGAACGAATAGCGAGATATATAGAATCTTTGGAGGCAGAATTGCCTCCTTTGTTGCGAGAAATTGAAAAAGAAGCCCTGCAAGATCATGTGCCGATTATTAAAAAGCCGACGAGAAGTTTGCTTCGCTTTTTGATTCATCAAAATCGTCCAAAGCAAATATTAGAAGTAGGAGCGGCTGTAGGATTTTCTTCCCTTCTCATGAGCGAATACCTAGACGAAGAAGCAAGAATCACTACAATTGAAAAGGTTCCAAAACGTATCGAAGAGGCAAAGAACAACTTTAAGCGAGCGTCCAAGGAACATGTCATTACTCTTTTAGAAGGAGATGCAACCCAGATTCTTTCTGCTCTTTCTTTGGAAGGAAAGAAATATGATATGATATTTATGGATGCGGCAAAAGGACAGTATATACATTTTATGGAAGATGTACTTAATTTATTGGCGCAAGGCGGAACCTTGATTTCTGACAATGTTTTGCAAGATGGAGATATTGTAGAATCCAGATTTGCCGTTACCAGAAGAAACCGTACGATTCATTTTCGCATGAGGGAATATTTATATTCCTTAACGCATAATGAAGCATTAGATACCATTGTATTGCCAATTGGCGATGGAGTCACTATTAGTAAAAAGCAAAAGTAAGAGATAAGGAGTTTGAAATGAGAAAGAAACCGGAATTGTTGATACCAGCTAGCAGCTTGGAAGTGTTAAAGGTAGCAGTGACCTATGGTGCAGATGCCGTATATATTGGTGGCGATATGTACGGATTACGTGCAAAAGCAAAGAACTTTTCCATGGAAGACATGAAAGAGGGTATTGCGTTTGCACACACACATGAAAAAAAGGTTTATGTTACCGCAAATATTACCGCACACAACCAGGATTTAGAAGGAGTTGCTGCTTACTTTGAAGAATTAAAAAAAATCAAACCGGACGCTATTATTATTTCAGATCCAGGTGTATTTGATATAGCGAAAGAAATCTGTCCAGAAATTGATGTTCATATTAGTACACAAGCAAACAATGTGAATTATCGAACCTATCGGTTTTGGCATCGAATGGGTGCAACCCGTGTTGTTACTGCTAGAGAATTAACAATCAAAGAAATTGGGGAAATACGAGAAAATATTCCAGATAAATTAGAGATCGAAACCTTTGTACATGGTGCAATGTGTATCTCCTATTCTGGAAGATGTCTCCTTAGTAATTATTTTACTGGAAGAGATGCTAATCTTGGTGCATGCACACATCCTTGCCGTTGGAAATATTATATTACAGAAGAAAATCGTCCCGGTGAATACATGCCAATTGAGGAAAACGAGCGTGGAACTTATATCTTCAATTCAAAGGATTTATGTATGATAGATCATATACCGGATATTATCAATGCAGGAATTGACAGCTTGAAGATTGAAGGAAGAATGAAGACTGCATTATATGTAGCGGCAGTGGCAAGAACCTATCGTCAGGCAATCGATGATTATTTCAAAAATCCAGCAATTTATGAAACGAATCTTCCAATTTATAAAGAAGAAATATCAAAGTGTACGTATCGACAGTTTACAACTGGATTTTTCTACGGCCCGACCACACATGAAACACAAATATATGATAACAATACGTATGTGAAAGAATATTCTTATTTAGGTATAATCAATGGACAAGACAAAGACGGACATTTTGAACTAGAACAGAGAAATAAATTTGCTGTTGGTGAAGAAATTGAAGTGATGAAGCCTGACGGTAGAAATATTGTTGCTAAAGTTGTGCACATATTTGATGAAGATGGAAATGAAATGGAAAGCTGCCCACACCCAAAACAAAAGATTTTTGTGGATTTAGGATGTAAACTGGAACGCTTTGATTTATTAAGAAGAAAAGAATAGAAGTGGAAAGGCACGAAAGGAAGCACTCGGGCATAAACTGATAAAAAGCGTTTATGTTGGGGTGCTTTTTTGTTTAAATCATTTCCGAAACCACTAGGCACCAAGGAAGAGCAGATATATCTCCTCATGTTAAAAGAAGGAAGTAAAGAAGCTAGGGAGATATTAATAGAACGTAATCTTCGTCTGGTAGCGCATATCGTCAAGAAATACAGCTCATTGGATAAAGATACGGATGATTTAATTTCGATTGGTACGATTGGTTTAATTAAAGCAATTGATAGCTTTGATATGGAGAAAGGAATTCGTCTTGCAACCTATGCATCACGTTGTATTGATAATGAGCTCCTAATGTTACTTCGTAGCGGGAAAAAGCAGGGAAGAGAAGTCTACTTATATGAGCCGATTGGTGCGGACAAAGAAGGAAACGAAATTAATCTTTTGGACGTAATTGAAGCAGAGGAAGAAGACATTATAGCATTAATGGAACTCGAAGAAAATAGCAAAAAATTATACCAGTTTATTGAGACTGCTTTGGACGAACGAGAAAGAAGTGTAGTGTGCATGAGGTATGGTCTGCATGGAAAAGATGAAATAACACAACGTGAGATTGCAGATCGAATGGGAATAAGCAGAAGTTATGTTTCTCGTATTGAAAAAAAGGCTATTTCTAAATTAAGGGCGTGTTATTACCAAAAGGGCAATCGATTTGATGTATTTTAATCTCTTGTTTGAAATCTGTTCTGGAATCGTTCTCAAATCAATTCTGAAATCTTTGAAGGGTTATCTATCATGAATCAAATTTTGTAGTTGGTGCAAACGAGGAAACCCTTCGAAAGATCTTTAACGAGAACTTTTCGCTGTTTATGTAAAAAAGACAACCGTTGTGTAATAAAAGCTAATTTACATATAAAGAAAAAATGAGAAAAATTTAACAGAATAAATGCATTTTTATAATGGTGATTTAAAAGAATGCGAATAGAAAATAGATGCAGATGGTGATTATTTACAAATGCCTCGTGGAAAAATATAAAAAGTGCATAAAAAAGCGATTAAAAGTTCTTTGTTAAAAAAAATACAAAAAAATTAAGAAATGTATTGTGTTAAAAGTTTAACGGTGATATAATACCTCTTGTAATGAATTTACTTTATTAGGAGGATATTTAAAATGATGCGTTTTACTTTACCAAGAGACATGTACTATGGAAAAGGTTCTTTGGAACAATTGAAAAATTTAGATGGAAAAAAAGCCATTTTAGTGCTTGGTGGCGGCTCCATGAAAAAATTCGGTTTTTTAGATAAAGCTTTAGCATACTTAAAAGAAGCCGGAATAGAGACTCAATTATTTGAAAATGTAGAACCAGACCCATCTGTTGAAACAGTAATGAAGGGTGCAGCTATGATGAGAGAATTTGAGCCAGATTGGATTATTTCTATGGGTGGTGGATCACCAATCGATGCGGCAAAAGCGATGTGGGTATTTTATGAATATCCAGAAACTACCTTTGAAGAAATTATTCAGCCTTTTTCATTCCCAACATTAAGACAGAAAGCTAAGTTTTTGGCAATTCCTTCTACTTCTGGAACGGCAACCGAAGTAACAGCATTTTCTGTAATCACAGATTATGCGAAGGGAATCAAGTATCCATTAGCTGACTTTAATATCACTCCAGACGTTGCAATTGTAGATCCAGAATTAGCAGAAACGATGCCTGCTCAATTAACAGCACATACCGGAATGGATGCATTAACCCATGCAATCGAAGCGTATGTATCTACATTAAACGGTCCATTTACTGATCCACTTGCAATCAAGGCAATCCAGATGGTATTTGAATACTTACCAGATTCTTACAAAGGAAATATGGATGCAAGAGAGCAAATGCATTATGCACAGTGTTTAGCTGGACAAGCATTCTCAAATGCTTTATTGGGTATTGTTCATTCAATGGCTCATAAAACTGGAGCAGCTTTCTCAACAGGACATATTCCTCACGGATGTGCAAACGCAATGTATTTACCATATGTAATTAAATTCAATGCAAAAAATGCACAGGCTCGTTATGCAGATATTGCTAGAAGTGTTGGTATTACAGGAACAGATGCAGAATGTGTAACAAAACTTTGCGATAAGATTGATGAGTACAACAAGAAATTTGACATCCCAAAAACATTAAAAGACTTTGGAATAATGGAAGAAGAATTCAAAGAAAAAATAGCTACAATTGCAGAATTAGCAGTAGGGGATGCATGTACTGGATCAAATCCAAGAACAATTACACCAGTAGAAATGGAAAAATTATTTACCTGTATTTATTACGGAACCGAAGTAAATCTCTAATCAGAACAGTAAAAAGATAATCTATTTAATAGAATACCCTTACACAAAGAGTGTAATTCCTTGTGTAAGGGCTTTTGCTATGTAGTATGAAAATATGGTAAATTTATACAAAAATAATTAGTTCGACAAATTATTATTCTGAAAATTGACTTGCCTATAAATAGATGAAATGCTATAATAACTTTGAAAATCAAAGAAATAATGGATAAAACAAATGGAGGAATTAGGATGTTTAAAATCGTAAAGAAAGAACAATTGTCTGATAAGATTTATCTTTTGGACGTAGAAGCACCTAGAGTAGCAAAACATTGCTATCCTGGACAGTTCGTCATAGTAAAGATGGATGAAGCGGGTGAAAGAATTCCATTAACAATTTGTGATTATGACAGAGAAAAAAATACGGTTACGATTGTATTCCAGACGGTAGGAGCCTCTACGGAAAAAATGAAGGACTTAGAAGTTGGTGATACCTTCCGTGATTTTGTAGGTCCTCTTGGAAGAGCCTCCGAGTTAATAGAAGAAGATGCGCAGGAATTAAAGGAAAAAAATATATTATTCGTAGCCGGCGGAGTTGGTACCGCACCAGTATATCCACAGGTTAAATGGATGAAACAAAACGGTTATGATGTTGATGTAATTATTGGTGCTAGAAATGAAAGCCTTATTATCCTGGAAGAAGAAATGAAGCAGTGGTCGGATCATGTATATGTTGCAACCGATGACGGATCTTACGGATTTAAGGGTAATGTGAATGATAAAATTAAAGATTTGGTAAATAACGAAGGGAAACATTATGATTTGGTTATAGCAATTGGACCAGTCATTATGATGAAATTTGTAAGCCTCTTAACGAAAGAATTAGGAATTCCTACCGTAGTAAGCATGAATCCAATCATGGTTGATGGTACTGGTATGTGTGGTGCTTGCAGATTGACAGTAGGTGGAGAAGTAAAGTTTGCCTGTGTAGACGGCCCTGAATTTGACGGACACCTAGTTGACTTTGATGAATCAATGAAGAGACAGCTGATGTACAAATCAGAAGAAGGACGAGCTGTATTACGTACACAAGAAGGCGATACCCATCATGGTGGTTGTGGAAATTGCGGAGGTGAAAAATAATGGAAGTTGATGTTTTGAAAAGAATTCCTGTTAGAGAGCAGGAACCAAAGGTACGTGCGGTAAACTTTGATGAAGTTTGTCTAGGATATAATGAAGAAGAAGCAATGGCAGAAGCGAGCCGTTGTATTCAGTGTAAAAATGCAAAATGTATCACGGGATGTCCAGTTTCCATTGATATTCCTGGATTTATTAAAGAGGTTGCAGCTGGCAATTTTGAAGAAGCATATTATGTAATCAATAAATATTCAGCACTTCCAGCCGTATGTGGACGAGTATGCCCACAGGAATCACAATGCGAATGTCGTTGTATCCGAGGAATTAAGGGCGATGCAGTGTCCATCGGAAAATTAGAACGTTTTGTTGCTGATTGGGCAAAAGCACATGATATTAAACCAAAGGCGCCAGAAGCTCCCAATGGTAAGAAGGTTGCTGTGATTGGATCAGGTCCTGCAGGATTAACCTGTGCAGGAGATTTGGCAAAGCTTGGTTACGATGTAACAATATTTGAAGCATTACATGAAGCAGGTGGAGTTCTTTCTTATGGTATACCGGAGTTTCGTCTTCCAAAAAACGGTGTTGTACAGCCTGAAATTGATAATGTGAAAGCATTGGGTGTTAAGATTGAAACCAATGTAGTAATTGGTAAAGCTACAACCGTTGACGAGCTTATGGAAGAAGAAGGATTCGATGCTGTATTCATCGGTTCCGGAGCAGGTCTTCCAATGTTTATGGGTATCCCTGGAGAAAATGCAAATGGTGTATTTTCTGCAAATGAATACTTAACTCGATCCAATTTAATGAAAGCATTTGATGACAAATATGATACACCGATTGCTGCAGGTAAAAAAGTAGCCGTTGTTGGTGGTGGTAATGTAGCAATGGATGCTGCTAGAACAGCACTTCGTCTTGGTGCAGAGGTTCATATTGTTTATCGTAGAAGTGAAGAAGAGCTTCCAGCTCGAGTAGAAGAAGTGCATCATGCAAAAGAAGAAGGTATTATCTTTGATCTTTTGACCAATCCAACCAAAATAGTAGTGGATGAAAACGGTTGGGTAAAGGGTATGAGCTGTGTGAAAATGGAATTAGGTGAGCCGGATGAGTCCGGTAGAAGAAGACCAGTAGAAATTCCAAACTCAGAATTTGAGTTAGAATTAGACACTGTTATTATGTCTCTTGGAACCAGTCCAAATCCATTGATTTCTTCGACTACAAAAGGGCTTGAGATTAATAAACGTAAATGTATCATTGCAGAAGAAGAAACTGGTGCAACTACAAAAGCCGGCGTATATGCAGGTGGAGATGCGGTAACAGGTGCAGCTACTGTAATCCTAGCAATGGGAGCAGGAAAAGCAGCTGCAAAAGGTATTCATGAATTCTTAAGTAAAGAAAGATAATTTTAATCACGAAAAAAATACGGGGTAGATGTCTTGTTATAAATAAGAAATCTACCCCGTATTTTTTCGATTTTTTTAGAGTTGTTTGGAATTATTATTTAATAAACTGTAATAATATGGAAAATATACATATTATTCCTGTGAAATCATATGTTCTGCTAAAAAATACTGAATAAATTTGTAAAAAGACTAAACAATTTGTAAAATGATGTCGAAATATGTATTATATAAAAATGTCTTGAGGAGAACATCATGAAAATTAAATGGAAAATAGTTTTAACATCAATGTTGATTATTCTTACGTTAACAATATCAGTAACTGTATTTACTAATATTGAAGTGAACAAACTGATAACGTCTGAAAGTAATGAGGAATTAAAGAATTATTCTAGCATGGGGGCACAGTTAGTCGATACATCATATCCGGGAGATTGGAGTTTAAAGGATGGTAAATTATACAAAGGAAATATGCTGTTGAATGAAAATTATGATGTCATAGACCAGTTTACTAAAAATACAGAAGTGCTGGCGACTTTATTTGTAAATGATACCAGAGTTTCCACAAACGTAGTGAATGAGAAAGGGGAAAGGCAGATCAATACACAGGCTTCCGAACAGGTAATTCAAACTGTTTTAAAAGAAGGAAAGGAATACTCTGGCACAGCACAGATTCTTGGAAAATCTGCACAGACGTATTACATACCTATAAAGGATGTGAATGGTACAGTAATTGGTATGTGGTTTGTAGGAATTTATACCGATGTTGTAAGTAATCGTATTTTTGATACGATGCGTATGATTGCAATTTTAGCGTTCGTCATGCTCTTATTTGGCTGTGCGACGTCATATTTTTTAGGAAGTACAATTGCAAAGGGAATATCAGCAATTAAGGAACGTCTTAGAGAAATGGAAAATGGTAATTTTTCGTTCCAATTTGATGAATTTTTGCTAAAAAGAAAAGACGAGATCGGTGAAATTGCAAGATCTTCAAAGAATATGCAAGTAAAGATTGCAGAAATTGTAAATGGAATCCAGAAAGAGTCGGAAGCTGTTAAAGAAACAACCAATCAGTCTGCGACAAATATGGAATTGGTAAATATGAATATTGAAGAAATAGCAGCAACAACGCAGCAGTTATCAGCAGGAATGCAGGAAACATCCGCTGCAACGGAAGAGCTGAATGCATCCACGCATGAGATTGAAACAGAAGTTTCCACCATGAAAGAAAAAGCATTAAATGGTGAAAATCTTGCAAAAGAAATAAAACTTCGAGCTGGTAAAATAAAAGAAGGGAGCATCGTTTCCCAGAAGTATGCGATTGATTTATATAACCAAACCAATTTAAAATTAAAAGAATCCATTCAGAAAACGAGTGCAATTGAAGAAATAAAGAATTTATCTCAAACAATCTTAAGCATTACATCTCAAACGAATCTGCTAGCACTCAATGCGGCAATCGAAGCAGCAAGAGCAGGAGAAGCTGGAAAAGGATTTGCTGTTGTTGCAGATGAAATACGAGTCCTAGCTGAAAATTCAAAGGATGCAGTTTCTAAGATAAATGAAATTACATACCTTGTATCGGAAGCAGTTGAGAGTGTTGTTGAGGATTCCAGCACCTTATTAGAATTTGTTGATAATCAAGTAATTAAAGATTATGAAATGCTTGTAGATGTAAGTCTTCAGTACGATAAGGATGCAGATGTGGTTCAAAACGTTGTGACACAGATCAATGGTGTGTCAGAGCAATTGTATCGATTGATACAACAAATGAGAATTGCAATTGATGAAATAACAACTGCAGCTGGCGAAGGAGCCGAAGGCTCTGGAGACATAGCTTCTAAGATATCTGATATTGCTTTAAAAACAAATGATGTATTAAAGCAAGAGCAAGAAAATCAAGTCAGTGCAAACAGATTAGATGAAATGGTAGAATTTTTTAAATTATAAGGTACGATATGAGAATGAAATAAGCCATAGAGAATAAAAATGGAATGATTCGTCACTCTGTTTTTATTCTCTATGGCTTATTTACATATCTCGACACAAAAGTAGAAAGACCCTTTGGGGGAGGGCCTTTCTGGGGATAAATGAGTATATATAATGAGGATGGAGTAATATATAATTACGCTCCCCTTTGGAAAGGAGTATAATCTTTCAAAAATATATTCAAGAAAAATACGGTTTCTTGATAAGAATTAAAATGAGGTAGTTGCTATTGCTATTTACTATATATAAAATATACACCATGAAAAACGATTTGTCAATAATAAAAATACACAAATATATAAAAAATGACAAAATATCGCTAATTGTGAACATTTAAATTAAAAAATAGATACAAAGTACTAAAAAAAATCACAATATGGAAAAATAAATTGGAATTATGATCTTTCATAGCTTAAAATGTTCAGAAAGAGTTGTTGAAAGAAGAAGGAATTATTGTTACAATTTAAAGATGGATTGCGAGGGAATGTAAGGATGAACTTATTACTAAAAAAAATATGGAATCGTGAGATGATTGCTTACTTGATTGTAGGTGCCATTACTACAATGATAAACATAATAACATATCACATATTATGTAATGAATGGGAAATAGAAAATCTGATTGCAAATGTAATAGCATGGTTAGTTTCCGTGCTTTTTGCTTTTGCAGCAAATGACAGGATCGTTTTTTCTGCTGGTGAGAAGAAAAATAGTTTATTAAAACGTGGAATACAATTTACTGGAGCGAGAGTTGCCTCTCTTGTGATTGATGAAGCTGGTATGTTTTTACTGGTAGATATACTTTCTTTGAATAATTTGATATCAAAAGTATGTATGAATGTAATTGTTATTATTTTAAATTATATTTTAAGTAAGTGGTATATTTTTAAATAAGCTATTTTGATTAAAAGGGAAAGAAAAAAGCCGTAGAAAATGAAAGGAATGGAGACTAAGGTGGAAATAGAGAAAAAATTTGAAATAAAGTATCTTCCAAGTAATTTGGAGCAATATAAAAAGAAAGAAATAGAACAGGGTTATCTTTGTGAGAGTCCAGTGGTACGTATAAGAAAAAGTAATGCAGACTATATTCTTACGTATAAATCAATGTTTGGTATTTCAAAGCAGATGGGTAAAGAAGCAAACGTTTGCAATGAAATAGAAGTATTATTAGACGAAAAGGGATTTGCACATTTAAAGAATAAGATTGATGGACATTTGATTGAAAAAACGAGATATCTCGTTCCATTAACCAATCAGTTGACCGCAGAACTAGATATATTTCATGGTTATCTAGAAGGACTTAAATTTGTGGAGGTTGAGTTTGACAGTGAAGAGAAAGCCAGTGAATTTTGCCCTCCTGATTGGTTTGGTAAAGATGTGACATTTGATAAACGTTATGCGAACAAGAATTTGGCTATGGTTGATTCTTTTTCTGATATGCAGTATAATGATTGAAATGTATCAGAAGAACTGTCTTTGGGGTAAGACATTCTTTAGTTTAGAATGCAAGTTGGGAGAGTGTATATGCAGAAAACAATGCTAGTGAGTATAGCAACGCTTGGGGGGAGTACATTGTTATCGGATCGATTTGTACAATTCCTTTCTATTGGAATTGGTGTGTTAATTGTTCTTATATTTTCCCTTTCTCTTACCATTCATAAGAGAAAAAAAGCAGAGAAAATTGTTAAGCAGACAAAGGATGAATTAGAACAAAATTACGAAAAATTAGAAAATGCTTATGAAGAAATAAAAACTTCAAAAGAGGCGCTGGATGATAAATATGAAGAACTGAAGAAAAGTGACGAGAAAAACCGTAGGATGGCATATACAGATCATATTACCGGACTTCCAAATCGCCTCGCATTTACCGAAATTTTAGATAGTGTAACAAAAACATTACGAAAAGATGAAGTGTTTGCATTGATGAGCATCGATATCGACAATTTTAGAATTATCAATGAAACTTTGGGTCATTCATATGGGGATGAATTATTAATCGATGCAACCGATCGTATTAAGCAGGTAATGGATGAAAATGATTATCTTGCTTGCTTTGGTGGAGATGAGTTTGTAGTTATTACACAAAATTTGGATGATATCAGTGACTATAATAAAAAGATAAAGAAGATTCAAAATGTGTTTTCTTATCCATTTATTTTAGCAACCAAAGAAATTTTCCTGACACTGAGTATTGGTTTATGTTTTGCGCCAAAAGATGGAAAAACGACGCAGACTTTATTGAAAAATCTGGATTCAGCACTATATGCGGCTAAAAACAATGGAAAAAATACATACTGTTATTATAATGAGACAATAAATCAGGATCTAAAAGATAAAATTGAATTGCAGTCGCAGCTTCGAAATGCAATTGAAAATGAAGAGTTCGTCGTTTTTTATCAACCGCAAATCGATTTAGTGAAGGAAACCATCATTGGGTTCGAGGCATTGGTAAGATGGAATCATCCGACAAAAGGATTGGTTTCTCCAAATGATTTTATTCCAATTGCTGAAGAAACAGGATTGATCATTTCAATTGGTAATTGGGTGCTGATGGAAGCGTGTAGACAATTGAAAGAATGGGAAGAGCAAGGATATGATAATGTCACGGTTTCAGTCAATCTATCACCACGCCAGTTTAAAGATAGTGAATTGGTAGAAAAAATCGGACATGCGATTCAAATAAGTCAAATTGACCCTCAAAAGTTAGAACTTGAAATCACGGAAACGATTGCACTTGAAAATATAGAGTATTCCATTCAAATAATTGAAGCCTTAAAGAAAACAGGAGTTAGCTTTGCATTAGATGATTTCGGAACGGGATATTCTTCCATGAATTATTTAAAATTACTACCAGTCAATAATCTAAAGATTGATAAGAGCTTTTTGGATACGTTAATGGAAAGTAAAAGTGACCAGGCTATTGTTTCGACAATTATTACGTTAGCAAAGGCTCTAAACATTGATGTAATTGCAGAAGGTGTGGAAAGCGGAGGACAGGAAGATTTTTTAAAAAATGCAGCTTGTAATCGTGCTCAAGGCTTCTTATATAGCGAACCGATTCCAAAAGAAGGGGTAGATAATTTATTAACTCTTATGCGAAATGGTGGTAAATTAGATGAATTCTATTGGAACTAAAATTTTTCTAATCATAGAAACTGTTTTATATCTAAGCTTTTTAAGCTTGGATATAAACGGTTTTTTTGCGTTTTCTGCGTATATCAAATATCTGTCCATCTGTATTGTGTTTCTTTTTATCCTACTAAAATCGATTCAAATGAGACGCTCTTTTTTGATACCAGTTGCACTCGGATTTTCAGTATTTGCAGATTACTTTTTATTGTTTACCTCAAGTTTTATCCCTGGTCTTATGGCATTTTTAGTAGTTCAGATTCTGTTGTTTTTAAGAATACAAATACGATTAGACCTTTCAGTAGTGTATCGAATCGGTCCGATGCTTTTTCTGTTTGTACTTGGGATGGCGACTCTTATAATCTTACATCCAGAATTAGATCTAGTCACTGTACTGGCTATGATTTATTTTTTGTGTTTTTTAAATAATGTCTTAACGGTAGTAATTACCATGAATACGGGTCAATGTTGGAAGGACAAGACCTATCTTCTTTTTTCTATGGGCTTGATTTTGTTCTTTATTTGTGACATTCACGTAGGAATCTATAATCTTTCCACTTATGTTTCTAGCACAAGTCAGATTTTTATTAAGTATGAAAGCTGGTTTTCGATAGCAATGTGGCTATTTTATTTACCAGGGCAGACGTTGATTGGATTAAGCAATCTTTTAAATAAAAAATACTTGCAAGAGTCTAAATAAGATGATACAATAAATATACAAAATATTACATTTATTCACAATATTTTACTCTGTTATATTTCTATTTTTCTTATGCTTATTTCTAAGCAAAAATTCAAACTTTTATTCTTTAAGGAGGAAATTTATGTTTCATTCATTTTGTGAGGAGTTAATTGCGCAAATTACTGTTTTGGTAGGAGAGGATTATGATGTTCGAATAAGACATGTTGTTAAAAACAATGGGGTGAAGTTAGATGGCGTTGTAATCTTGAAAAAAGAAGAAAACACAGCACCAACGATTTACATTAACGAGTATTTTACTCAGTACCAAGAAGGTAGAAGTATGAACTCAATTGTAAAGGAAATCATTCAGATTACGATGGAGGAAGGGGAAAAAATCATACCTTCCATTGTTCCAGAAAACCTGTCGTTTGATTATATGAAAAATAAGATTATTTATCGCTTGGTAAATTACGAAAAAAACAAATCTGAATTGGAAAAAGTTCCGCATATTCGTTATTTGGACTTAGCCATCACTTTTCACTGCCTGGTAAAATGGGAAAAGGTTGAGATTGGTACCATTCGCGTAAATAAAGAAATGATGAATCAATGGCAGGTTACTACAAAAGATCTTTGGGAGTTAGCAAAGAAAAATACCCCGAAATTATTTCCAATTCAAATTCGTTCGATGAATGAGGTAATTGCCGATCTTTTAAAACAGGAAGTAGGTTCCCTACCATTCGATCATGAATCTCTACAATCTGAAATGTATGTTTTTACAAATAAAAGCGGAATTAACGGAGCCTCCGTTTTATTATATGAAAACGCTATCTCAAACTTTGCCTCTTCAAATCAAACTGATTTCTATATACTACCAAGTAGTATTCATGAAGTAATCTTAATCCCTTTTCAACAAAATTTTTCCAAAAAAGAGTTAAATGAAATGGTAAATGATGTAAATAGTACAGAAGTCCCAACAGAAGATATCTTGTCAAATCGCGTATATATTTACCATCGTAATAAAAATGCCATAGAAATGTAAGAGAATCCATAAAATGATTTTCTCTGATATATATGCTACCATAGACCTATGGGCTAAGCTAAGGAGTTTAATATCATAGAACTGACACTTTATTATGCAGCGAAAGAACTCTATTACAAGTCCCTTGCATATTGGAAAAAAGGACGGATTGACAAAATAATATCAAACGCTTTAAAGTCGTTGAAATTGAAACCTAATATAAATTAGATTCAATGCTTACTAATTTTATGATAATATTGGATCGTTATATTAAAATATGAATCAACATGAGAAAGCAATACGTTACTACAAAAAGCAGAAAAATTATCCATTCCAGACGAAAAGGACATGGATAATTTTTATAGCTCGAAAGTGAATGTACTGGGTGAAAAATCAATCAAGAGATAACTACCATATTGACTACGAAATTTAAGGCTATATTAACTTTTTGTGTTTACTTTTAAGGCGTGGTATTATATAATTAGATTTGTGCCTAGTATCGGGCGGATGCAACTGTAGCTCAGTTGGATAGAGCACTGGCTTCCGACGCCAGGTGTCGCAGGTTCGAATCCCGTCAGTTGCGTTTGAAAACGAGGCCAAGGTCTCGTTTTTTTGTTAAATTCAAAAATTCTACAAATCAGATAAGCATTCATAAGGGAGATATACAATGAAATTTAAATATAAAAAAATGATAGTAATGATTACAATGGGAACAATGCTGATTGGTTGTGTTATTTTCTCAACGGTAAGTCCCAATAAAGACAAATCTACCTCTACAAAAACAGTAGCAACACAGGAGAGTGAGCAAGTATCACCTACACCTACGCAAAGTCCGGATGTGGACACAACGGTGGTTCAAAAGGACTTAAATACTGAAGTTTCACAGGTTGTTCAAAATTATTTGATTGCAAGTGTTGCTTGTGATATGGATGCACTTGAAGATACCGTAAATGACATTAGTATGATAAGTGAAGAAGAATTAAAATTAAAATATGAATTTGTGGAGTCTGTAAATAATATAGAATGTTATATGATACCAGGACCAAATGGAGATGGATATCTTGTCTATGCATATCGTGAACTGAAATTGAAAGATATTGAAACACTTGCACCGGGTCTTAGCCGCGTATATGTAAAAACGGGTGATAATGGAGAATATCGTGTATTCTTTGGAGCAGATACTGGTTTGGAAGACTTTATCAATACAACCGATCAATCGGCAGAAGTTACAGAATTGGTAAATAAGGTTAATACAAAAATGGAAGAGGCAGTAAGTTCAGATAAAGATTTGAAGACTTTCATTGAAAAAATTACGGTGTCAGATAAAGCGAATACAAAAGCAAAATAAATAATAATAGATAATAATAAAAGATAATAAAAAGACAACAATAAAAGGGAGATTATTATGTGGTCAAGAAGCGAGTTAAAAAGTAATGCAAAATTGGTACTAAAGAGAACCTATTGGTTGGCATTTGCAGTGTGTTTGGTAACGGGACTTTTAGCAGGAGTAAGCAGCTCCTATAGTACCTTAAATTCATTACGACTAAATTTTGATATTGTTTTTCCTACATCAATTCTTATAACAGTAGGATTATTTAGTTTTCTATATGCACTCTTTATTTCAAGTCCGCTTAGCGTTGGATTAAATAATTTTTTTCTGACAAGTAGAGAATATGACGCTTCTTTTGGCAAATTGTTTTCTGTTTTTTCAGGTAGTTCGTACATAAATGTTGTAAAAATTTTGTTCCTGCAAGGGTTATATATTGTATTGTGGACTTGTCTTTTGTTTGTGCCTGGTATTATTAAATCGTATGAATATATCTTTATTCCTTATATTCTTGCGGAAAATCCAGAATTGTCCAAAAAAAGAGTATTTGAAATTAGTAAGGCAATGACAAATGGAGATAAGTTCAATATTTTTGTCCTGCAGCTTTCTTTTTTAGGGTGGGAACTATTGGGAATGCTTTGCTGCTTTGTTGGTATATATTTTGTAGTACCATACGTAAATGCTACGTTTGCCGAATTATATGTGGCGAAAAGAACGCAAGCACTTATGAATGGAGATGCAACAGAAAGTGAACTATGTGGTTTTCATAGTGAAGAAATGTAATGAACTAAGATAAATGAGGGGCAGGCATCCATCGGTGTCCTGTCCTTTGTTCGTATTACGGAAAATGTCGGATTATAGGAGATTATGGTGGAAGAAATAAGAATAAACAAGTATTTAAGTGATGCAGGAGTATGCTCAAGAAGAGAAGCAGACCGGCTATTGGAAGCTGGAAGAATTCGAGTAAATGGACAAACTGCCGTTATGGGAATGAAGGTTACGCAGGATGCAAAGATTGAGATTGATCATAAATCAATCACCAAGGAAGAAGAGCAAATATTGATTGCCTTTCATAAGCCCAAAGGTGTCGTGTGCACGACTAGTAAAAAAGACAAAGATAATATTATAGACTACATCAATTATGAAAAGCGTATTTACCCGATTGGCCGACTAGACAAAGATTCGGAGGGGTTAATTCTATTAACCAATCAAGGTGAGTTAGTAGACAAAATTCTTCGTGGCAGCAATTACCATGAAAAGGAATATATTGTTGAAGTGAATAAAAAAATTACAAAGACCTTTCTTCAGGGCATGAAAGAAGGCGTTCCAATTTTAGAAACAGTAACGAGACCTTGTGTAATAAAGCCGATGGATGATTATACATTTCGTATTATTTTAACACAAGGACTCAATCGCCAGATCCGGCGAATGTGTGAGTATTTTGGTTATCGGGTAGAAAAGTTAAAAAGAGTTCGCATTATGAATATTACACTGGGCAATTTGAAGTCAGGGACTTATCGAAATGTAGCAAAAGAGGAAATTGTAGAACTAAAGAAATTGATCGATTTGAAGAATTAGAGCAATGTAGAAATGAGGTAGAGAATGAGCGACAAATTAGAACGTATGAAAGAGTTGGTGAAACTTCTAAATCGAGCAGGAAAAGCATATTATCAAGATGCTAGTGAAATCATGAGCAATCTAGAGTATGATGCGTTATATGATGAGTTAATGAAGCTTGAGAAGGAAGAAGATGTAATCTTATCAAACTCCCCAACCATTCATGTTGGATATGAAATCTTAAGTGAACTTCCAAAAGAGAATCATTCTTCCCCCATGTTATCCCTAGATAAAACAAAGGATCGTAAGGCGTTACAAGACTGGCTAGAAGATAAGGTGGGAGTTCTATCATGGAAACTAGACGGTTTAACGATTGTACTTACGTATTTGGGGGGATCGTTAGTAAAGGCGGTAACCAGAGGGAATGGTGAAACAGGTGAAGTTATTACCAATAATGCGAGGGTATTTAAAAATATTCCTGCAAAAATACCATTTCAAGGAGAATTAGTACTTCGTGGAGAGGCGGTTATCAAGTATTCTGATTTTGAGAGTATCAATCAGGAAATAGACGAGGTGGAAGCAAAATATAAGAATCCACGAAATCTTTGCAGCGGTTCGGTAAGGCAATTAAATAATGAGATTACAGCAAAACGAAATGTGAATTTCTATGCATTTACTCTTGTTAGTGCGACAGAGGTTGATTTTGAAAATTCCAGATTGGAACAAAGAAAGTGGCTTGTATCACAAGGATTTAGTGTTGTGGATGGAAAGAGCGTAGATCGTGATACTATTTTAGATGCAATACAATGGTTTCAAGATCAGATTGAGCAAAATGATATTCCTTCCGATGGCCTTGTGTTGACCTATGATGATATTTCGTATGGAAATTCGCTTGGAAGAACTTCAAAATTTCCGAGAGACTCGATTGCATTTAAATGGGCAGATGAACGAAAAGAGACCACTTTGTTAGAGATAGAGTGGAGTGCATCTCGTACAGGACTTATTAATCCAGTCGCGATTTTTGAGCCAGTTGAATTAGAAGGAACCACGGTAAGTCGTGCAAGTCTCCATAACATTAGTATTATGGAAGGCCTTGAACTTGGAATTGGGGATACGGTTGAAGTATATAAAGCCAATATGATTATACCGCAGATTGCAGACAATCTTACAAGAAGTAAAAAGATGACAATTCCAGATGACTGCCCAGTTTGCCATGAAAAGACGCTTATAAAAAATGAGAATGGAGTAAAAGTGTTATTTTGTCCGAATCAAAAGTGTCTGGCAAAGCAGATTAAATCCTTTACACATTTTGTTGCAAGAGACGCCATGAATATGGAAGGATTATCGGAGGCTACCATCGAAAAATTAATCAGTAAAGGATTGATCAAGGAACTCGCTGATCTATTTAAATTAAAGGATTATAAGGAAGAAATCATAGCAATGGAAGGGCTTGGAGAAAAATCGTTTCAAAATTTGCTGGACTCAATCGAAAAAGCAAGGAAGATTACGCTTGGGAAATTTATCTATAGTCTGGGAATTCCTAATATTGGACTTTCAAATGCCAAATTGATTAGTAAAAGCCTAAATCATGATTTTAACAAAATTAGAAATGCAACAGAAGAAACCTTAACCGATATACCGGGTATCGGTGATGTCATTGCAAAATTTTTCGTTGCATACTTTGACGAGGAACAAAACAATCGGATTGTTGATGATTTGTTAAAAGAAGTATCCTTTGAGACAGAAGATTCCTCACAGATACAGAGTTTGAAAGAAATCAGCTTTGTAATTACAGGTTCAGTGGAACATTTTGAAAATAGAAATGAGTTAAAAGATTTGATTGAAAGCAAAGGTGGTAAAGTAACTGGAAGTGTTACATCAAAGACGAATTATTTGATTAATAATGACAATCAGTTAAATTCTTCAAAGAATAAGAAAGCAAAAGAATTAGGTGTTAAAATTATTACTGAAGAGGAATTTTTGAATATGCTAGAACTAGAATAAGAAGAAAGGAAGTACCATTATGCCAATTAAAGTACACAATAATCTTCCCGCAAAAAAGATCTTAGAGGATGAAAACATTTTCGTAATGGACGAAAACAGAGCAGTAGGACAGGATATACGACCACTTCAGATTGCAATACTGAATCTAATGCCGCTGAAAGAGGATACGGAAGTACAGCTGCTACGAAGCTTATCCAATACGCCATTACAAGTAGATGTAACATTTTTAACCACGGCTAGTTATGTGGGGAAAAACACCGCAACCAGTCACCTTGATAAGTTTTATCAAACATATGAGGATGTAAAAGATCAAAGATTTGACGGATTAATTATAACAGGTGCGCCAGTTGAGCAGATGGAATTTGAAGAGGTCGATTACTGGAGTGAACTTGTGAAAATTATGGAATGGTCAAAAAAAAGCGTAACTTCAACACTTCATATTTGCTGGGGGGCACAGGCTGGACTATACTATCATTACGGAGTAAGGAAGATTCCATTACAAGAAAAGATGTTTGGGGTTTTCAAACACACGGTGAATCACAGGAAGTGTCCATTGATTCGAGGCTTTGATGACTATTTCTATGCGCCTCACTCCAGACATACCGGTGTTTCAAAAGAAGATATCAAAGCTTGTGAGGATCTGACGATTTTGGCAGAGTCGACGGAAGCGGGAGTGTTCATTGCGATTGCTGAGGATGCAAAACAAATTTTTATCCTCGGACATCCTGAATATGACCGAATTACTCTGGACAAAGAATACAAACGAGATGTTTCCAAAGGACTTGAAATTGATATGCCAAAGAATTATTATCCACAAGATGATCCAGAACAACTACCAATGATGAACTGGAGAGGACACGCAAATACGGTATACACAAATTGGCTGAATTATTATGTATATCAGATTACTCCATATAGATTATAGACGAACTAGTAACAGGAAGTAGTTTGTAATAACGAATCGAATGCGTGAGATTTGTTATCAGGGGAGAAATGAGTATGGCAATCATTATTGCGCTATGTGGGGTAGCGCTGATTGAACTTGGTTTCATTGGATACTTGTATCAAAACGGCAGAAAACAAGACCAACTAACCAAGCAATTACTTATAGAAAAAGAAAGGTATCGAGTTGCTTGTGAAATTTCAAATGATATTCTTTTTGAGTATGATATAAAAAAGGACTGCATGGATTTTTCTGAGAAGTATACGGAAAACTTTGGGAGAGCATCCTATCAGAAAAATTTTGCAAAATTAGCAAAACAGGATGAAACTGTAGATAAAGAAGATTTAAGTGTTTATTGCGATTTTATATCGGCACTTGAAAAAGGAAAGTCGCAGATTGAATCAGAATTTAGAATGCAAGATAAAACAGGTACATTTGTATGGTGCCAGGTAAGGGGAAAGACCATTTTTGATGAGAATTTTGTTCCAGTCAAAGTGGTTGGCAAAATACTTAATATTGATATACAAAAAAGAGAATTAGAAAAACTTCAAGAAAAGGCAAGACTTGATCCGCTGACGAATGCGTACAACAAATGTGTGACGAAAGACTTAATCGAAAAAAAACTATTGGAGAGCAATCCAGAGGAATCACATGCACTTATGATTATTGATATTGATGATTTTAAGAGTATCAATGATACCTATGGACATATGCTTGGAGATAAAGTATTGGTTAATGTCATTTCTCATATTCGTCGCATGTTTCGAGATGAGGATATTGTTGGTCGTATTGGCGGCGATGAGTTTGTTGTTTTCATGAATCATGTAAATTCAAGAGAAGACATAGCAAATAAGGCAGTAAAATTATTCACTGCCTTTCAGAATCACTATCGTCAGTATGATGAGGATGTCGAGGTAACTGGTAGTATGGGAATATCCGTTTATCCTTGGGATGGAAAAAGCTATGATGAACTACTTGAAAAGGCGGATAAAGCCTTATATTCAGTCAAAGCGAAGGGTAAAAATAGCTTTAATATTTATTGTAGTGAAGAATAACTAATGAATACTTGATTTTAGATCTTTCAAAGTAATGACGCGTAATACATATAAAAGTAAAAGATAGCAGATACCAAGAACGGCGCTTAGTATTAGAAGTAGTATTCCTTGGTTGATGCTATTTTTTTCTTGTAAAAATACATATACTTTATCAAAGAAAAAACCGCATAACAGTAAAACCGCAGCAGGTTTTACAATCCAAGGGATTGGATTTAATGTAAGTGGTATAAAACGTTTTATTGAAAAATAATCAAGCAATGCAATGAATAATTGACTAACCAGGACACCTAAAAGGTAACCATACAATCCTTTTTTTGGAACTAAAAAGCACAAAAAAAGAATGCGAATGCTAAGGCTTACAACCGTATTTAGAAAGGTAATGTGTGCTTTTCCAAGTCCATTTAAAACACTGCTTAATGTAGTTGATAGGTAGAGGAACGGACACAACCAGGATAATATAACCATATATGAACCAGCAGAGCCATTATTAAAAAAAGTTTGACCAAACGCATTGCCGAAAATAAAAAATACGCAGGTAGCATAAAGGCCAAGAAGAAGGCTATATTTTACAGATAGTTCGGATGTTTTTTTGATTTGATAGGTATTCTTGGTAGACTGTGCTTCAGAGACCGTTGGGAGAATCAAAAGTGCAAATGCATTGGTAATAGCAGTTGGAAATAGAAGAAAAGGCATCGTCATTCCGGTCAATATACCATAAGTACTAAGCGCTTCACTTCCAGTTAGGCCATATACTTTTAGCATAAATGGAATCATAATAGCTTCCATACTATGTAAGACACTAACAACTAACTTTGTGCCAGTGAGAGGGACCGCTAATTTCAAAAGAGGGCGTATTGCATGTGTATCATCTTTAAAGGAGGGAAAAGGATGTAAGTGATTATAAAAGGATAATATACAAAGAATATTGGCTCCAATTTCTCCGATTACAATACCTAAAACGGCAAGTTCACTTGTAACCTTTGCATCTCCATTTCCTAATAAAGAGGCAATAAAAAAGACAGAAAAGATTCTTACTATTTGTTCAAGTAGTTGGGATAAAGCAGGAACGCCCGTTTTTTTGATACCAAAATAGTAACCTTGAATACAGGCAGTAATACCACAAAATGGGAATACATAGCTTAGTACGCGCAGAGCTCCTGCACAACCGCTTTCCATCAAAATTCGGGTGGCAATAAAATCACTATTTAAATACAGAAATACAGATAAAAAACAAGCAATGCTTAGAGATAAGAGACAGCCTTTTATCAGGATGCCCCTACGACACTCTCTTCGATTTGCTGTAAGCTGTGAAATGGCTGTTTGAATTCCTGCACCATATAGAGTAAACATGATGCCATATACAGGAAATACAAGTTGGTAGAGACCAAGGTTTTCAGGTGTCATTACGTTCGATAAGTATATTTTGTAGAAAAAACCCATAATTCGGGTGAGAAATCCAGCAAGAGTAAGAATTAAAGTACCTTTTAAGAGGGTTTGCTTGCTCATGAATAGCTCCTTTTTTGATTACAGCTCTCTTTAAATCTATTCAATGAAAAAAATAAAAGACGTATTCCTAGAAAAAAGAAGAATTCTTTTTGGAAAAAAGAAAATTCGTGTCAAGCATTTTTGACTATGTCC
>DIGJ01000009.1 GCA_002419585.1 Lachnoclostridium sp. UBA5725 | reverse complement strand
GCACATTCTGACTAGAGTTTCCGCCAAATATGCTAAAATGGTTTTAAGGACTGCCCCTGCGCTCCATTCGAATTAGAGAAGACTATGACCACCGCGCATTTTGCTGATTTTTGGTAAATGACCCCGCTGTTATCTGTAATGTAATTAATATAATTGTCAAACACAGGATTTAGCTAAGAAAGTAGTAAAAACGTATATGGTTCAGTTATTGTTTGAATGTGTAAACAAATTATTTACATTTATATATACTAATAAAGATTAAATCTAGTCTGACAGATGATAAAATGTCACCCTAAGTAGACATTTATTAAAATTATGAGTTGATTTGGAGATTGACTTTTTACCGCACACCTTCGCAATTCTGGGTTTTTATAAACATTCATGAATAGCGAGTCCGTACTTCATAGCCAGCTATGAAAGGCTGAGCTCATAACCTATATTCAATTTACACGGCTCCCATGCTAGGATTTTATATCGTTTAAGCATATGGAACGTAAACTCTATCAAAAATTAACTCCCTTAAGAGTTAATTTTTCGATGTTTAGAGGTTACGTGGAATGCCTATGCGATTGATATAAAATCCTAGCATGGGAGCCGTGTAAATTGTAGAAAAACTAAATTGCTCAGCCTTTTATAGTGTCACTCATCAACAAAGACTCGCATCCTTCCTCCATTAAACCAGAATTTAACAAAAAAAGTCCTGACACAAGTTTCCTTGGGCCAAGACTTTTTAAGTACTTGATACTCAATAAAATTATTTAAGAGTAACTTTAGCACCTTCAGCTTCTAATTTAGTTTTGATATCTTCAGCTTCTTCTTTAGTAGCGCCTTCTTTAACAACCTTAGGAGCTCCATCAACTACTTCTTTCGCTTCTTTTAATCCTAAGCCAGTTACTTCACGTACTACTTTGATAACTTTAACTTTGTTTGCTCCAACGTCTGTTAATTCAACATCGAATTCTGTTTTTTCTTCAGCTGCTTCAGCTGCTCCAGCTGCTGCTACAACAACACCTGCTGCTGCGGATACACCAAATTCTTCTTCACATGCTTTTACTAAATCATTTAATTCTAAAACTGTCATGCCTTTGATAGCATCAATAAATTCTTGAGTTGTCATTTTAAATACCTCCGATTAAATTTTAATTAATTGTTTTGATTCCTACTATTCAGCTACTGCTCCGTTTTTCTCAGCGATCTGATTAAGAACACGAGCCATATTGGTAATAGGTGATTGTAAGCTTCCAAGTAATTTGGAAATAAGTTCGTCTCTTGATGGGATAGCTGCAAGTGCTTCTACTCCCTTAACATCATAGAATGTTCCTTCTACAACTGCTCCTTTGAATTCTAAAGCATTCATTGTTTTAGCCGCTTTGCTTAAGATTCTAGCTGGAGCTGTAACATCGTCCATACTAAATGCAATTGCGGATGGTCCATCTAAGAGTTGATCGAGTTGTGCAAAATCAGTTCCTTCGAATGCACGTTTCATAAAAGTGTTCTTGTATACTTTGTATACAATTCCAGCATCTCTTAATTCTTTACGAAGTGCAGTATCTTCAGCTACTGTTAATCCACGGTAGTCAACTAATACGACAGATTTTGCTTCTGCAGCGTATTTTTTGATTTCGTCAACGATAGGTTGTTTCATTTCTACCTTTGCCATTTAAGTCTACCTCCTTATAAGATTTAAACCGAAAAGCCCCCACTGTTTGAGACAGTGAGGGCGAAAAGTCATTTTACTCTTCCTCGGTAGGCGTTTGTGTACTTATGCCATTGAGCGTATGCTCGGCACCTACTGTCTTCGGCAGTTCGCTTTGTTTGCACAAAGCTTATTCAATATATCATATATTTAACTAACTGTCAAGAAACTTCTTGAAAATTAGTATTTTGCTGTATTAACTCTTACACCAGGTCCCATTGTAGAAGCTACAGTAACACTTCTTAAATATTGTCCCTTTGCAGCAGATGGTTTTGCTTTCACGATAGCGTCCATTAATGCTTTGAAGTTATCATTTAACATCTCTTCTGTGAAAGAAACTTTTCCAACTGGAACGTGGATAATGTTAGTTTTGTCAAGTCTATATTCGATCTTACCTGCTTTAATATCTTGAACAGCTTTTGTAACATCCATTGTTACAGTACCTGCTTTTGGGTTTGGCATTAAGCCTTTTGGTCCAAGAACACGTCCTAAACGACCAACAACACCCATCATATCTGGAGTAGCAACTACTACGTCAAATTCAAACCATCCTTCGTTCTGGATTTTAGGAATTAATTCCTCTCCACCAACGAAATCTGCACCTGCAGCTTCAGCTTCATTTACTTTATCGCCTTTTGCAAATACAAGAACGCGAACTTTTTTACCTGTACCATGTGGTAAAACTACAGCTCCACGAACCTGCTGGTCTGCATGACGTCCATCAACGCCAAGTCTGATATGCGCTTCTACTGTTTCATCAAATTTTGCAACAGCTGTTTTCTTTACTAAACCGATCGCTTCTTCAGGGTCATATTGAGTAACTCTGTCAACAAGCTTTGCGGCTTCTAAATATTTCTTTCCTCTTTTCATTTCTAAAACCTCCTGTGGTATTATCGGGATAATATCTCAATAGTAAGACCATTCCTCCCACTATTTCGGACATCGAAAATCAATCTTATTTTTGCGAAAAAACTGAATGATTGTTAATTTTTACCTTAATTAATCTACTACTGTGATACCCATACTTCTTGCGGTACCTGAAATCATACTCATTGCAGATTCAATGCTACTTGCATTTAAATCTGGCATTTTAAGTTCAGCAATCTTCTGAATTTCAGCTTTGCTGATGGTAGCAACTTTTGTCTTGTTAGGAACGCCTGAACCAGACTTTAAGTTACACGCTTTCTTTAATAATACTGCTGCAGGAGGAGTCTTTGTAATAAAGCTAAAGCTTCTGTCTGCATATACAGTGATAACTACAGGAATGATCATTCCTTCCTGATTTGCTGTTCTAGCATTAAATTCTTTTGTAAACTGAACAATATTAACACCATGCTGTCCTAAAGCAGGTCCAACTGGTGGAGCTGGTGTTGCTTTTGCAGCAGGAATTTGTAATTTAATATAACCTTGAACTTTTTTCGCCATTATGGTAACCTCTTTTCCACAAACTTACTCTTTTTTAATATCTAAGAAACTAATTTCAACCGGTGTCTCACGCCCAAACATATCAATGTTAATCGTAACAAATTGTTTTTGTTGATTAATGGATTTGATAACACCTGCTGTATTTTCCCATACACCGGAAGTAACAACAACTGTATCCCCAACTTCAAAATTAACCGACAGTTCCTCGGCTTTGTTGTTAAGGCCCATGCTGAACATTTCTTCTTCCGTCAGAGGAACTGGCTTGGATCCAGGACCAACAAAACCCGTAACTCCTCTGGTATTACGAACAACGTACCATGTGTCGTCATTCATAACCATGTTAATCAAAACATATGCAGGAAACATTTTCTTTTGAACCTGTTTCTTTGCTCCGTTTTTCACTTCTACAACATTCTGCATAGGAACGGATACTTCCAATATCTGATCTTGAAGTTTTCTATTTTCTATTGTCTTCTCAATGTTGGCTTTTACCTTATTCTCATAACCAGAATAAGTATGAACCACATACCAATTTGTCTCTGACATATAATCACCTTTATCCTATTTTGAGAATTTTATCAATGCCAAACTTGATTCCTAAATCAATAACAGAAATAACAATTCCCAAAACAACAGAGATAGCAACAACTGCTACTGATTGTTTTGCAAGGTAGTCCTTATCAGGCCAAATAATCTTTTTAAACTCAGATTTAATACCCTTGAAAAAGCTTTTCTTTTGCACTTTTTCGTTTGTATTTGCAGTATCTCCCATATCTTTTCTTTCCTTTCATGCATTGCTCAATACATTATTTTGTTTCTTTGTGTAATGTATGTGATTTGCAGAATTTACAATATTTCTTAGTTTCCATTCTGTCCGGATGTGTTTTCTTTTCTTTTTTCGTATTATAGTTACGTTGTTTACATTCTGTACACGCTAGTGTAATTTTTACACGCACGGCTGGCACCTCCAATTACTTTAATTATTTTCAGTTTTTTAGGCATAAAAAAAAGACCTATTTCATCTCGCCCACTCACTATATCACAGTATTCTTCTTTCGTCAAGCATTTTTCTATCGACAGATGGACTACTTTGCGCTATAATTAAGTCATAAAAAAATGTAATTTTTTCCTATTATAAATGAAAGGAGAATTCTGATGGCACCTACTGTATATAATTACCTGCTTACAAACTATATGAGCGGAACAAACCTAAGTAGTTCAAGCAAAGTACATAAACGGAGTGAACTACGCAGTATTTATAATACCATTATAAAAATTAATAAGAATTCTCCTTTATATAAGGTAAACTTAACAAAAGAAAATCAGACGTTTGCTATTGGAATAAAAGATGTTTCATTGCAAATATCTGACACCGCAAAGTCTTTGTATACCGAAACGCCAACCTCTGTATTCAACTCCACGAAAGCGTACACAGAAGATGAATCGAGTGCTTTTGTTCAGTTAGTAACAGAGGATGCGTCCCGTTATCCTGATCCATTTGAATTAAAGGTTAATTCACTCGCAACGAATCAAGCAAACAAAAGTTCAAATGTCTCAGCAAATACCATGAGTCCTGCTCCTGGAAATTATGCCTTTACTGTTACGCTCGATGAAACTACCTATTCTTTTCAATATAACATCAAAGAAAATACCACGAACGAAGAAACACTAACCAAACTGTCGGACTTTATCAACAAATCTGACATTGGTCTTACTTGTTCGGTCTTAAAAACCAAAAACAATATGGTTCAAATGAAACTGGAATCTAACGAAACTGGCTCAACCGGAGAACCAATTTTCACATTAAACGACACAAAATCTCCAGGAAATGCTACTGGTTTAATCGAATATTATGGACTCAATGAGAATATTTTGAACCCACAAAATGCACAATTTGAAATTAATGGAGAACCAAAAGAGGCCCTGTCCAACCAAATATTATTAAACAAAGCACTGGAAATTGATTTTATTAGTCCATCACAAGCCCCTGCAAGGATTGGATATTTGCCGGATAGTGAAGCTATTTTTTCTACGATTGAAACCTTTCAATCTCAATATAACAAAATGGTAGATTTGGCAAATGCCTATGACTCTGTTCAAGGTATGTCTCAGAAATTACTCTTTAAATTACAAAAAACCGCCGCGCCATATCGGAACGAACTTGAATCATGTGGAATCACATTTGACGAATGTGGCAAAATGCAGATCGATGAATTTCTTTCCATGCAAAGCATAGAGTCAAAAGAGATAAACCATTTATTCTCCACCAATGGCTATCTTAATAAGGTAGATAAACAAGTCTCCTCCATTATTATAAATCCAATGGATTTCGTAGACAAAACACTTGTAACCTATCCAAACTTTACAAAGCCTCGCGCTTCGAATTCTTACGTCTCTTCCATATATAGTGGTATGATATTTAATTATTATTGTTAGTAGCTTTTGTTACTTTAACCAATCAGAATTTTTATTCTGATTGGTTACTTTTTTGCCGGATTATTCAGGAAAATACACTTTGCAAATTCACTTGGTGAAGTTTTAACATTTTTACGAAAGATTCGGCTAAAATAGTTCGGATCGTTATATCCAACCTGATAGCATACTTCTTTAATTGTTTTTCCCCCTTCAGCTAACAGACGTTTCGCAATATCAAGTCGTAGATTCGTCAGCCATTCGATGTAATTTATTCCCGTCTCTTCTTTAAATATCTTGCTAAAATGCTGCGGACTGATCCCAATATAGCGCGCGATTTCTTCCAATGTTATTTCTTCCATATAATGTTCTTCCATATAACGGATTGCACTATTTACTGCATCGGAACGAATCTCTAGACGGCTTGTTTGTACCGAATTGATCAAATACTCAAATCTCTGGTACGCCCATCTTTCCACCTGCTCAATTGGTAAATCCCAATTATTTTCAAAATATTGTTTAAAATCAATGTAATCTAGTATATTTTGTCCTGCAAGCCGTGCTTCATGAGACGCAAGTACGAGTATTTCAAAGATTTTATTCCGATATACATTCTCTTCCAGCCCTCGAATCTGATCTAGAAGTTCTACAAAAAGGTTGATAATTTCAGCTTTACCAAACTTAATACTCTTAAGTAGTCGATTTTCCAATTCATTATACTCCGTAGGCGACACCTCCGCCTGTTCGACATCTCGAATACGGACCACATTATGAACGCCTTTGTAACGAAGGCAACGTACCGCTTCTTCATAAGATGCATGAAGATTTAAAATCGACTTTTCTCCCCCAACGCCAATGGATACATTAACAAAAAAGCGTTCCTTCAATGATACAATGATATGTGCCGCCAATTTAATATCTGCCATTGGAGAATCTGGTACTTTTCGTCCCTTTTCGGAAGAATCAACCCAAATAAGAATGCGATTGAGCATCCTTGCTCCTACAATACAGTTGTTATGCTCCGAAACAATTTTACGCAAAAAATTATTGATTTTAACGTCATCTTTTTTTAAATTAATCAAACTGTCTGAATCAAAGGAATCTATTTCGATATTCAAGATATATCCAATGTCACCAAGTAAAAATAGTTTCTTATAATTTTTAATTTCTTCCGATGCCTCTCCATTGAATAAAGCGGAGTACATCAAGCTATATTCAACATGCCTTCTTGCCTCCTGAATATTCTTTTCTTTGATTTCCGTTTCGGATGCACGTTCTGTTTTTTCGCTAAATTTATCCAGCGCATCTATGCATGATTCCACTAATTGGCTTTCAATTAATGGTTTTAACAAATAATCATGTACATCAAGTCGAATTGCCTCTCTTGCAAATTCAAAATAATTGTATGATGAAATTAGAATGACTTCTGATTTATTCCCCGTTGAATATAAGTACTTTGCTATGTCAAGTCCATTTAAATCTTTCAGATTAACACCCAAAATAATAAGCGCTGGAGAAACCTCTTCTATTTTTTGCAAGACACTCTTTGTATCTGACAGTGCTATAAAAACTTTAATCCCTTTGATTTGTTTCTCTAGTACCTTTTTAATGGACTGTACCGTTTTTGCTTCGTTATCTGCTACAACAACGTGCATTGCGTCCCCTCCCATATGCATTTTCTCTATCACTTCCAATATCTACATGTAGTTTAACACATAAAAAAAGTTTATACTATATTAATTTTGTCCTTGCAAACATTTGTTCGATATATTATAATGAACTTATGAAACGATACATAAAAGACACAATATTCACTATACTCGAAACATTTTTACTCTTTTTATTTATAATCGGCACTTTATTTTATCTTGGATGGCATTCTTTTGATTTTCCATTCCTTTTTTTGTCTTACTCATTTTTACTTTTCTTTCTTGTTGTATTAAAAAAACTTCGAACACAATGGCGGCGTTTTCGCATTTTGCATTTCTCAATTCATAAAATTGACAAAATGTCTGGAACCGAATTCGAGGATTACTTATACCTTCAGTTTGAGGCACTTGGATTTCAGGTTGCAACCACTAAAGTCTCTAGCGATTATGGAGCTGATTTAATTCTACAAAAGAAGAACACAAAAATAGCCGTTCAGGCAAAGCGTTATCAAGGAAAAATTGGAGTAAAAGCAATCCAGGAAGTTATCGGATCCATGGCATATTACGAAGCAGACAAAGGTCTCGTTGTCACCAATTCAACTTACACACAAAACGCCGAAAAACTGGCTCATGCAAATGATGTCATTCTTTGGGACCGCGATGTATTAGTTCGATTAATTGCAAGTGAGAACATGTCCGGCTACCTCGCAGAATTATTAGAAGATTGTTTTTATTAATTATTACTATATATATTACATTTTTGTTAACTTTTTATTGCATTTTCCCTCAGATTTTGTTATATTAGTTTTACAGAGTTCTACATACATAGAAGAATGTTAAGGGGAAATGGGATGCGCAAAAAATTTTTATTGGTAGCATTAGCAGCTACCTTATTTTTGGGGAATGTTACACCAACTTACGTTACATATGCAGCAGAAACAAAATCAAGTCAAGATGTCAAAGAAAAAGAGGTTTCCTATAAAGAAGATACTTTAGTTGTAAAGAACGATAGTTACGTATCAGATACGTTTAAGGGTGTAGATGCTCTTTATCGTCCAGGTAAAAGCGATGGTTCAAGCGCGACTTATTCTTGCGCCTCATTTGTCAAGAAATTCTACAAAGAGGTTTATGATGTTTCCGTTTACAATCTGTATGGCGGCTCTACTCCTCTTACTTACGAAGGAGAAGTTTTCCAATCGGTTGACACCCCAAATGTTGGAGATATTGCAGCAACCAGTTCACATTGGGCAATTGTTAAAAGTGTCGACAAAGAAAACAAAGAAGTCGTACTGATTGAGCAAAATTGGAAGTGGCAGCAAGGTGGTCAGACCGTTTGCAAAATTAATCGCACCTTATCGTTTAGCAGCTTAAATTTCTACCGGTTAAAATAATAACTATTTGATAAAATAAAAGAGTGTTATATTGCAACTTTTAAGTTACGATACAACACTCTTTTTTTAATTCAACCATTCTTGTGTAAATATTTTTCTTTTGTAGCAAGGCCTCCTCGTATATGACGTTCCGATTTATTAACATCCAACACACTACGAGTTTTTTTTGCTAATGCGGGATTCACAACATCCAATCGTTCCGTTACATCCTTATGTACGGTACTCTTGCTGATCCCAAACTCCTTTGCGGTTTGTCTGACGGTTGCATTATTTTCAATAATATAATTTGCCAAACTTACTGCCCGCTCTTCTATGTATCCTTTCACCCTATCTCCTTAAGATAACTTGTTTCTTAATCTTATGCGATTGGTATACATAATATTCTCATTTAAACAGTACAAAACTGGTGAGAAACTCCATTTTGTATAAACTTAAAAATGAAGTACTTTTTAACTTTTTTCTATTCTCATTTTTCCTCACTGAATAACTTAATCTGATTCAAATGATTCAGTATTAGTAGATAATAATCTGATTTTGACTGCACTGCTGAAATTAATTTCTCCAGATCCTGATTTTCCAACTTTGATCGATCAACTACGTTGGTAAGATTCTTAGAAATCATGTCCATTTTTTCCATATTAATTTGCTGGGATGTCTGAACTTCCTCCATATGGTTTTGTACCGCTCCCTCAGCCTGAATGATATTATTGAGCAAATGAATGGATTCGTCCGTCATCTTAGTAGTGTTGTTGACAACTTCTTTTCCATTGATTGATTTTTCGCCTAGCAAATCCATAACCCCATTCATATTGCGCATAGCGTTCATAATATCCGATGCACTTTGCTTTGAAGTCTCCGCCAAATTTTTAATCTCCTCAGCGACAACTGCAAATCCACGACCCGCCTGACCAGCCCGTGCTGCCTCAATGGATGCATTTAAAGACAATAGATTCGTTTGATTTGCAATTTCAGTGATGACAGAAGCAAAATTATTGATATTAACAAACTGCTCCTGCATATTTTTTGTCATGGTATAGAAATCTTCAAATACAACCGTCACTTTATTCATTTCATCGATCAGTTCTTTTATTCCTTTTTTTGCTGCATCAATTTCATGAGCCGTATGATCCAGGCTATTAAATACTCCAACGACCTGTTCCTGGGTCTTTTGGTTATTTTGAGAAAGATCCTCAAGATAGCTATCTACCTGTTCAATCTGCTGCGTGGTGTATTCCGTTCCATTTAGTAGATTATTAAGACCAAACGTTATCGTCCCCTCTTCTTTCAAAAGATTATTTATCTGACAATTTACCTGGTCCGATAACTCAAATACTTCCTCAATATATAATTTATTATCTGTAGCAGATGATTCTATTTTTTCCGATTCTGCATTCACCTTTTCATTTTTATATTTTCTAAACATACTTCTCCTATTCTACCAAAAGCAATACCATCGTCTGATTAAAGTGATTTTTATAAAACTGCTCTCCATAACTAACAAAGCCGGTATGATTCTTACAAATAGTCAGTAGTTCCTTGTCTACATCCTTCCAGCTATTCGTATTTTTAAAATGAAGGCTTCTTAAAATACAGTTAATTGATAATACAAAACTAGGTTTGATCTTCACAGCATCCAAGGTATTTTTTATAACCTTTTCATGCGTTGCAAGTTGTAGTATGTTTACAAACGAATTCGGTATGATTTGTGAATAAAAGGTTATTGATTTGTCGCTATTAATCTTCATTGGTGAGGTTATGTATATCCCACTTTCTGAAGTTCTACCAAGTGGATTTGATAGAAATGATTTTTCAAGATCCTTTTCATTCACGCCCAAAAGCCTTGCATATTCCGTTGAGGCTGGTTGGTTATTAAAGGTCTTTACGATTCTTTTAATAGGATCAGCATCCGTAACAAGCATTCGCTCACCACATGGCTCATAGAGATTTTCTTTAATCAGCTGCGTCTTGGTCTTTGAATTGAAGAATAGCACAACACTATAAACTTCTCTTTTACCTATGTATATTAGCGTCTTTGTAAATTTCAGATTATCTCCTGCACTTCCACCTATAATTTTGAAGCTAGGATTTGTAAAATAGAAGGTAGTTATAATTCCTTCTTCCATTGCCGAAAGGCCGTCACAAAGTAACAACGCAAACGCATTTGGATTATTCTTAACCTTGCCATATGCTTTCTTCAACTCCTGTATTCCTTTAGCGGGCGGATACAGGATCTCAACTACATCTACATCTACATCTGCCGGATTATACATAAATCCAGTTATTGATGAGTCTTTATACCCTTCCGACGTAAACTCTCCTGATGTTGAACATAAAATTACATTCTCTCCTACTTGTGTCGAAAGCTTTCGTATAATTTCCACACCCGCAAAAACAACAAAAGCACTATCTTTATTTTTTGATGCATGACTGAGCAGTTCTTCGATTGAGCCAAACATAAATGATTTCATTGAAATCTTTCCTTTCTTGCAACTTATTATTTATTCTAACATTTTAACGAATTTTATTCAATCGAATAATAATTTCAAATAGATACTGACATTTTCCATATACTGCTATTAATTTCCTTATTTTGTAACTAAAGTTCTAATTGTTTCATTTGCATGTAAAAACATGTAAATTCGTTAGTCAAAAATTCGTTTCTTCTAGGGTACAAGTGCAACAAAAAAAGAGCCTCCCATGCCTTTAGCATATTAAGCTCAAATTGCCAGTTTCTTATTTTTGATAAAAATGGAGCACTTCTTCATGCAACAAGGTTGCGATATGGTCACATTGATTGGTATCTTTGGAAATACCATGTAAGTATCCCGCAAGCATGGCAGTATTTTGGGAAATATCTTCGATACCCTTTGTTTCTTCTGACATCGCTTCTACAATTTGAGCGATATTCTCGTTCATTTCATAAAAGGAATCATCTAAACTTTTGGCATGATTTGAAAAATCTTTCATTATCGTTCCCATATTCTGCGCATCTAAATTGTACGCTTGCGTAATTCGTTCAAACCCTTCGTAATCCATCAAAACGGACGAATCCACATATTGCAATAATTGTCCTGCGTCCAATTCTAATTTCATAACTGCTTCCATCACAACCTTACTGATACTTTGAATACGATTTGCAATTTTTCCCGAGTTTTCAGCTAATTCCCCCATCTGTTCTGCCACGATAGCAAATCCTTTCCCCGAATCGCCTGCGCGTGCCGCTTCAATAGAAGCATTTAAGGAAAGTAAGTTTGTTTGCTTTGTTATCTCTATTATTTCTTGGGTTAACTCTTTAATCATTTTTGTTTTTTTGCTCTCCTCCATAGAAACTTTCAGTTCTTTTCGTATATTACTAATAATTTCTAAGGTTTCCATCTTTCCTTTTTGTATATCACAAAGTGATTTTTTAGCTCTTTCTACCATTATAACAGCTGAATCGCTTCCTTTTTTTGCATCAGCAGCTATGCTGGATGAGGACATCAGATTTGAAGCAGAATGAATTTTTAGATTTTCGGTTGTAGCTAATATTTCTTGTATTCCAGCGACAAATTCACTTGTATGATCCGCCACTTTATTAACACTTCCATCCGATTCATTGATACGCTCCGACAATCCTTTTACCACTTTACTTAATTCCAAGGATTCACTCTCTAATTTTTCCATAATCCGATTTAAGGTCTTTGCCAACAAAAATGTTTCTTTTTTTAATTCTATTATTTCACTTGCTTTTCCATATGCTACTTTCTTATCCTGTATATTCGTTTTTCCTTGCGCTAAATTTCTTAGCTGCTCTATAAACCATTTCATTAGATCCGCTATTTTTGATGACATTAGAATAGCTCCTACCATACTGCACACCAACATTGTTATCATTGCAAATAAAAGCATTTTAATAATTGCTATTACCATGGAAAATGATTCTTTATTGGGCGAAACGACACACAATGTAATTTGAGTATCACCAATTGCACTATATGTGTAAGAATAATCCTTCTTCTCTTTTCCTTTCTCCCACTTTTCGCAAAGGACCAATTTCTGATCTGGATGAGCAGAGATTGTACCATCCGAATTCATCATAAATGCATAACTAGTATTGGTATAATTATAATCATTTAGCGTATCCGCAATACTTTCTAGCCATATATACCCAATAAACACTCCTACCTTTACTCCATCCCGATACACTGGTGTAGAGATCCCCATCACTGCACGACCAGTACTTTTGGAAATAGCAGGTTCACTAACAAATGTGCTCTCTTCCTCCCATGGGCGTAAAAAACAGTCATCAAATCGCAAGGAAATCCCATGACCCATTTCTCCCTCAGAATGTGCTTGTTCTGTTCCATTTTGGTTGGTAATTAAAAAATGTGACCATTCTTCTTTTCCTGCTACCTGAATCAGCTCCTGTAAATATGGCTCTGCTTGTGTATAATCGAGTGATTTTACTTCCGGTCGAGTTGCTGCCATTTCAACAACCGATTTATACTTTTCGATCGTTTCTTTCATTTGATTGCTTAACATAGATGCATACATCTTGCTACGCTCTATGTTTTCATCCCTTGACTTTTGGTAAATATAAATTCCGATTCCCAACAAGATGCAAATGCAAGGAAGCAAAAAAACCACCAAAAGATTTCTAAAAAAGAGAGTCCGCAATGATTTGTTTTTTTTCATAAATTTTCCACCTCGATAATCTTTTTCTAAGTTTATCAAGTCAAGTTTATCGAAGTGTCTGCATGGTGTAAAAACCGTGTAAATCTAATCGCATTGCTTTTTTACAAATCTATATTTTTAACTATAAAAGAGGATTTGAAAATGTAAAAAACTTCATCTCAATTTGCATCCTGTATTTTTTTAACATGTCCTATTCCTACTCTTGCCAGTCGCAAATTACTCGAAGGCTAGGAAGTGCATTCCCATTGTAATCAAACAGCGCCTGATTTGCCCATTCATTACCCAAAAGACCAGCCTCCCCGGTGTATTGAAGTGCCTCATTCGTAGCCCAGCCAGATCCCGGAACTGGAATCCATGCAGGCTCCCAATAATAAAAGCCCCTCCCCAGTCCATCAGGCACTTCCCGCAGACGATTCATGATATCTTGCATGAAATCCGCCTGGCCTTTTTGTGTCATTGAATAATCCAAATTTTTCAGTAATTCCGGCTTGGTAGCCATACCTTTTCTTTCGGACGGTTGAAGTTTTTCATAATCCGCATAATCTTCCATTGTATAGCCCATGGATACTTCCGCTATGACAAGCTCTTTCCCGTAACGCTTTGCAATATCCTTCATATTATTGCTTAAATCATCCAGTGTTCCATGCCAGAACGGATAAAATGAGAGTCCAATTATCTGAAAATCTTCGCCTCTTAGCATAAAATTATCAAACCATTCTCTATAAAGTGCATTGTTTCCACCATTATCCAGATGTATCATTATTGGAATTTCTTTATCCATACTTCGCACTGCACGAATCCCTGCATTTACGAATTTAGCAATGGTATCATAATTCGGAACTTTTCCGTACGGCCATAGAAGTCCATTCGTAATCTCATTTCCAATCTGAACCATCGTTGGATAAGCATTTACTTGTTTGAGCGTCTTCATTATGTCGAGCGTATACTGATAAACCGCTTTTTCTAATTGTCCCTCATCCAATCCCTGCCACTGTTTTGGTATATTTTGCTTACCAGGATCTGCCCAAAAATCACTGTAATGAAAATCCAGTAGAAATCCCATATCTCTAGAAAGACAGCGCTTTGCCAGCTCCACTGTTGTTGATAAATCATTGCATCCTGCACCATAAGGAATTCCCTCCTTTGTAAAAGGGAGATTCCAAAGGCGAAGACGTACCGAATTTATGTCGTATTTTTTTAGTATATCAATAACATCCTGTTCGTTTCCTTCATCAAAAAATCTACCACCACAGGTTTCCACTTCTTTCAGGGTAGATAGATCCACTCCTTTGATAAACTTCATACGCTCTCCTTTGCTGCCTTTCATCACAGACTATATTATTGTTCTTTTTTTATTAATCTTTAAATTCCGTAATTCGTTTCATCATACTACGATACCGGAATCTTGCCATCTGGTTTTTTTCCAGAACATCTTCTTCCGATCCTGTATACTGGCATCGTATGCAATAGTATTCTTTCTTATCTTCATCATAAAACATATCGATATCTAAATCTCTCATGAAACAGGAAGGACACCGATAATTTAATTTGCCTTTTCCAGCTTGAGCCATGTTGTAAATACCTCCTTATCCTTTAATGTAGATGTAAACCCGAGTGTAAACATAGGAGAGAACGCATAGCCTTCCTTTATATATCCAACCGCCCCTTCATTTTTTGAAGCAAGGCTTACTCTTGTTTCAATCTCAGGAATCACAGCGGATACTTCCACTGCACCAGCCATTTCTTCCTCCCTACACTTATATGCATACTTAATTTCTCTGTTTTCGCTGCCGTCGGTACAGCTTAAGGTAATATGTGTCATATCTTCTGCATACTCGGTTGTTCCATAGCATGCTACCATGTATTCATGAATGCCGACTTCTGCCTGAGGGTTGCTCATTTCCAGGATGTGTCGTTCCATCTTTATATCAGAACTACCTTCCTCAAACAAAATCTTGGTTTGCAATTTTACAGTCAAATCACTAAATTCAATATCCACTGGTTTCAGTGTAAGAATTCTGGTTTTCTTTCCATCTTCTATGAATTCTTCCGAAAATTCCGCCTTGGTCCTACACAAGCATAGATCCACTTCTTCTCCCTGGTAAGTTAGTTTTGCACTACGAATCGTTCCTTCTCCCGCATAATGCGTGAAATATCCCGCACGATACTTTTCTTGAATTAAAAATGGATAAGAGGCATCCGTTACATGTTTTGTCCCAATACCAACTGGCCAATTAAGCTTTGCTGCATAAGGTCGAAGATCTACGATTGCACCACCTTGGTCCATATTCACACAGGCTCTTAAGTATGGGTCACAATACCAAAATAATTGTTTATCCGAACCATAGAGAATATCTTTCCAAAGAGCACATTCTGGTTCCGTATAGGTCTTTTTCTGTCGGTAATAATCCGCAAACTCAGCCATTGTCATATCGTCTAGCTGGCCTTCTTTTTTGAGATTTCCATAATAAGCCATGCCTTCTTCGTAGGACTTTAAAAGTAATTCATAAGGAGCTTCCCAGCGTCCCATCTTATTCATCCAACCAGGCCCAACAAACATCATGTTATATGCATAGCCATTATTGTATTTTTCCAAGTGACGATACTGGTCTATCAGGTTATATAAATACGGAAATTCATCATCCTGATAAATCATACCACGAAGAACATTCTGTGGATGTGTTCCAAAGTTAGAACCATTTCCATCATAACACGCAAGCAGATCCCTTGATAAATGAGGAATTGCTACAATTCCACTGTCTTCTGCCTCGTCTGCTGCAGGCGCATGTACATTTTGCTTGGATGGAATCCAAGGTGCCCATGGACCGCCATCCATAAAGGTATACCATGAATTATTACAGGTATGATATGCTTTTGGACCTTCCTCAAAGCAAGTTGCAACGGCACATTTTACCATCGGATATTGTTCCTTGATATAATTAATCAGCTCTGCATCCATATAATAAGAACCCGTCGATTCTGGATATTCGCCAAAGCACTCATAAAATTTTTGAAATACATCATTGACAATCGATTTTTTGTCTTCCATCGAAAACATCCAAATACAGAAATCTTTGGTTTTATATTTCTCACGAAATTCTTTGCAAGGAAGTCCTAACAAAGAAAGTGCAATCTCATCTCCATACTGTTCATGATCTTTTTTTGCTAATTCTACCGCTTCTTTATTGAAAAGACTTGCGTATGTCATCTGAATTGTGGTCTTTAGTCCATTTTTATGCGCAATTTCCTGCTGTGTTTTAAAGATATCCAAAGACTCTGTCAACAAGGCTTTTCTGCTGATGTCTTCCTCTTTCCCATGTCCAGTTACTTTCTCAGCATATTCAGGAACCATCTCCGGACGATGGATGATATTAACTACAAATTTATCCATTCATTAAAACTCCTTTTTATATATATTCATTCAATTATTCTTTATCCCTTTACTGCGCCCGTAATACCATTTGCAAAGCTCTTTTGTAAAACGAAGAAAACAATAACGGTAGGGATAGTGCACATAAATACACCCAGCATTAAGCTGCCGTAATCGGTGGTATAGCCACTTGTTAAATTGGCGATTAACATCGGCATGGTAATACTTTTGTCATCCATCATAATTACCTTTGGCCACAGATAATTGTTCCATGCATTCATAAACGTGATGGTCATTGCCGCCGCATATGTGGATTTCATCGTAGGAAAAAACATTTTAAAGAAAATACCCACTTCTGTTACACCATCAATTCTTGCCGCTTCAATCAAATCATGAGGAAAGGAGCGAGCACTCTGTCGAAACATCATGATTAGGAACGGCGTTGAAATGGATGGTAGTATAAATCCCATCGTAGTATTCAGTAAATTTGCACTGGAAAACATCTGGAATAACGGTATCATCGTTGCTGCAAATGGCACCATCATTGCCAATAACAAAACAGAAAAAATAGTATCTTTTGCTTTATCATGATAAATCTCAAATCCATAGCCTGCTAAAGAACAGATAACCAGTGATACTAACGTACAAATGGTTGCATATTTGAATGAATTAAACATAGCAGAGGCAACGTTCTGTGCCGCTAGTAAATTTTTAAAATTTTCAATCACGTAAGTACCAGGAATCAACTTTCCACGAATGACATCTACACTCATATTGGTAGCAGCACAGGCCATATAGTAAAGTGGAAAAATTGATAACAAGGAAATGATACTTAAAAAGGTATATCTTCCTGCACTTCGTACTCGTTTTCTCATTTTTAAAGTAACGCTATTATTTTTCTTGTTAGTCACGTTTATCACCTACTCTCATTTGGACAAATGCCAAGACGGCTACCAATATAAGGATTAGATAAGACATTGCTGCCGAATATCCAAAGTTTGGCACATACTTAAACGATGTATTATATATATAATGGGACATTGTAATTGTCGCATTTGCAGGTCCACCATTTGTCAGGTTTACAGACTCATCAAATAACTGCAATGTACCATTTGTTGACATAATTGTAGTCAATAAAATAGTTGGTTTTAATAGTGGAGCTGTAATTTTCCAAAAGGTCTGAAACGGTGATGCTCCATCAATTTTAGCCGCTTCATAAACAGAATAGTCAATATTTTGAAGCCCTGATAGATAAAATACCATATTGTATCCTGTCCATCTCCATATCAAAGCAATAATAATAATAATTCGGGCACTGGTTGCATGGCCCAGAAAATTGTAACCAGTATGTAGGAACCCGAATTTGATTAAAATAGTATTTACGAGTCCATCGACTGCAAATAAAGAACGAAAGATAATCGCATAGGAAACCAACGAAGTGGCACATGGGAGAAATATTGCTGTTCGGAAAAATCCTTTAAATTTCAAATCCTTATTGTTTAGCATTGATGCCAGGATTAATGCTAAGATTAACATGATTGGAACCTGAATGATTAAATATATAAAGTTGTTTTTTAAGGCCTGCATAAAAACAGTATCCTTAAACATTCTTATATAATTCAAAAATCCAGCCCACTTCATCGTTACACCAATTCCGGTTTTTAACGATAGAACAAATGCTTTAATCATTGGAAGAAAGCTCATGACTACAATCAACAAAGTGGCAGGAACTAGGAATGCCCAACCAGTTAAATTGTGTTTCTTAGCCAGAGTTATTTTTTTCTTGCGTCCGTTCACCCGACTACCTCCTTATAAGTAAATTGCCTGCCTTTGCAGCCATTTTTTGATAACAATGGGGAATAACCTGTTGAACAAGCAATCCCCCATATTTATCAATTAAATCATGTTATCTTCGAAATATCTCTTCGAAACATCCTATTATTGACCCATTGTAAAGTTTACGGTGTCCTCTGCAGTTTGTAATTCTGTATTAATATCGCTTCCACCAATAATATTCGTAATAGCTGTTGCTACTGCATCACGCGCTTCATAGAAATAAACACCAGTACCACATGCAGGAATCTTTCCAGCGTACTCTACGATCTTAGAGTAAACCGGTTTTCCACTAAAGAAATCGTTTGTTTTCCCATATGCATCACTATCTCCTGCTGGAAGATAAGTAGCAACTGCACCTGTTTCAAGAATCTGATCATAAAGTTCTGTACTTCCAGCAAAGGTTTTTGATAAGAAATCCGTTGCAAGATCTACGTTTTTACAGTTTGATGTTACTGCCCAGCTAGAACCACCCTGGTTTGCATAGTTTGTTGCAGTTGCCGCACTGTCAAGTCTTGGCATATTGGTGATATCCCATTTACCAGCCTGATCTTGTGCTCCTTGTACAGAAGCCATAATCCAACAACCGTTTACAGCACTTGCTACGGTTCCATTGTTAATAGTTGCAATATATTGATCCCAATCGTTTACTTCAACTAAAACGCCAGCTTCTACCATTTTCTGGTATGTTGTCATAACTTCTTTTAAAATATCATTGTTTACAATGTTGGCTTTTCCACTTTCATCAAAGAAGCTACCACCTGCTGACTGAAGCATCATAACGATAACATCGGATTCACCAGCGATACAAGAAAGTAATGGTTTTCCGGTCTTTTCCAAAACAACTTTACCTTTTTCCAGATAATCACTAAATGTAATATCTGTAAAATCATCGATTGAATAACCTGCCTGCTCTAAGATATCGGTTCTGTAGCAAGCAATTACAGCGCCATTATCAAAAGGCACGCCATAATTCTTTCCATCTACCGTAGAGAAACCTGTTTTACCTTCAGCAAACTGTGTGTAATCAACCGCTGAACCTGTCAAATCTGTAAACGCATCTGGGTAGCTAATTACATTTTTCTGGAAGGCATTATCCTGCATTAATAGAATATCTGGTAATGTATCAAGCTGACCAGAAGTTGCTGCTGTTGTAAGTTTTGTCTGAACATCTTCCCAAGGAGTCTCCACAATATTTAATTTGAAATCAGGGTTTTCTTTCTGATAAATTGCTTCCGCTTTTTCCATTGCGTTCATGTTGAATGCTGGATCCCAGCACCAAACGGTTAATGTATTATTATCCGCACTGCTGCCTTCGGCCTCGGTGCTTTTGCTTGTATCCGTTGATTCCGTCTTATTTGTACTTCCACATCCTGCTAACATAGATGATACCATCGCCACTGTTAATACGGCACATAAAAGTTTTTTCTTCATAAAAAATCCTCCACATTATATTGTTTTATGTTTCCTTCTTGTGAGCAACCTTTGCGCAATCGGTTGTTCTGTGTTCTTAGTATACTACCCGCTTGTATTATCGTCAATGCATCATTTGTATAGTTTTGCAGGGATTTATTTGTGCATATTTAACAAATGTGACTTTACGTATTTTCTTTTTGTACAACCGATTGCCCACTTGATATTTAGAGAAAGAGAGGATTCCCTTTGGAAAATCCCCTCTTCTACAAAATGCCCTATTTTTATTAACATATTCCTTTAAAACGAAATACAAACTTAAGTTTTTTATTCGCAGCAATTAGAAACTCATCCTGTGTTCGAGATCCCCAGCTGTCATCTCCACCTACACCCATTTGCTGAAGCGATGCGCGTACATAGGTATAATTAATTGGTGGCAGTTCATAATGGTGCATTGCATTTTCCAATTCATGAGGTGAATATGGAAGTGCAGAAAAATTCATCTTATCACCACTAAATAATAATCCCCTGCCTCGATGGTTCAATACTTTTGCATAACGTACCTGTGTTTTATTTCCACATTCCTGTGGCACCAGATACTTGGCTATATTATCCTTTACAAGATTTTGATAAACTCCAAGTTTTGCACCCATTTGGCGATCCTGGTATGTTTCTTCCGGGCCATTTCCATACCATTCCAAATGCTCATAATCCGCGCTCAGTTTAAATATCACCCCAAATTCCGGCATATCTTTTAATTCCTCGACTGGATCATAGGTAAGCTTTGTTTCAACCGTTCCATCACAAAACACTTCATAACTTAGCTCGCAACTACTTTCCGGTATGGTTGGCATATAATAGGTATACGTTACCAGTATAGATTGATCTTTTCTTGTAAGAATTGGATTTTTTACATAGTCAAATAGATTTCCTTTATTATGGTTGAGATACATACTTGCAAGCTTCCACTGTCCATAGCGCGCTGACATACGATTTCCCACATCATTTGAAGTTGGTGCGCGCCAGAAATTCGGTTTCGGGATTGCCTTTAGCATTTCAGTGCCCCCATATACGTAGGAGGTCATACCCCCATTGGCAATCGAAAACAGAACTTCAAAATTCTCTCCTTGTACCCCAATTGCATTGTTGCTTTCTGTTACTTTCAACTTTACAGGTACGAGCTTTTGAATGCAGGCTGCGTTGCTTTCTTTGACTTCATAAATTCCTTGTCCAAACGCAACTTCATGCCCAATTTTTGCCCATAGCGTATCCTCTTTTAAAACAAACGATACGGTAATACAATACTCTCCCGCATGTATCTGTTTAGGAATACACAAATCATAATACGCTTCTGACAGTGGTTCTACATCGGTTTTAATTTTACTCTGGTGTACCAGTTTCCCATCTCTATGAAGATGAACAACACAGTCATACTCTTTAGTATTCACAAACAAGTTTAGATTTTTCACAAAAACACGATTCTTTTCTACCAGTATTCGTACGGTTTGATAATTGAACTTGACCTCCTGCATTTTTGGTGACAGATGTCTATCCCCCGTGACGATTCCGTTTCCACAAAAATCATAATCACTTGGTCTATCATCAAAATCGCCACCGTATGCCAAATCATCGTTCCCAAATCGATCTTTTTTTCGAATTACCTGATCAATATAGTCCCAGATAAAACCACCCTGATAGGATGGCTCACGTTCTGCCAAATCGGTGTACTTATGCATGGCTCCGTTTGAATTTCCCATCGCATGTGTATATTCGCAACAAATAAATGGTTTGCTTTTGTCCTGAGCTAGAAATTCTTCAATATCCTTAACCGATGGATACATCTGGCTTTCCATGTCACTGCTTCCATTGTATCTTCTGTCATGCTTCACACCTTCATAATGCACCAGACGGCTACTATCCTTTGTTCGGAAAAATTCCGACATATCATAGATGGTTTTTCCGCCAAAGGATTCATTTCCACAAGACCAAATGAGAATTGCCGGATGATTTTTCTGTAACTGATACATTGAATTTGCACGGTCAATTACGATATCATGCCACTCTGGTTTATCACATGGAAGTATTTCATCAAATCCTGTCAGCCCAAGTTCGTAATACTGCCACGTTCCATGCGTCTCCAGATTTGCTTCTGCAATCATATAAAGTCCATATTCATCGCATAGCTCATAAATTCTTTGACTATCTGGATAATGGCAGGTGCGAATGGCATTGATATTATTCTGTTTCATGGTCACAATGTCTTTTATCATTTCTTCTTCCGATACAACTCTTCCATTGTCGCAGCTAAATTCATGGCGATTGACGCCATTGAAAACAATTCGTTTTCCATTTAAAAGCATAATGCCATCTTTTAATTCAAATTTTCGGAACCCTACTTTTTGAGGAATCACTTCTAATATCTGGTCTTCTTCATCCTTCACAGTAATCAACAAATCATAAAGATTTGGTTTTTCTGCGCTCCAAAGCAGCGGATTTTCAACCTCCAGCATAAACGCTTGAATTTCTTGCTCTTTATCCTTTAAAAGCTTTTGTTCTTGCCTTTCGATTAATTCTTCATTTTTACAAATTGACACCTCTACGGAACCCTGTTTTTCTCCGATGAGGTTTAGTTTTACAGACAACTTAGCTTGCTTAAAATCTTTGGAAAGATTCTCTCTAATTTCTAAGTCATAGACATGAGTCTTTGGTATTGTGTAAAGGTAAACATCGCGGAAAATTCCTGAAAAACGGAAAAAATCCTGATCCTCCAACCAGCTACCACTCGTCCATTTATACACCTGCACAGCAATTTTATTTTCTCCTGTGATAATATGCTGCGTGAGCTCAAATTCAGAAGGTGTGAACGAATCGGAACTGTATCCGATATAATGGCCATTGCACCAAAGCGCCATTGCGCTTTCCACTCCCTGGAACGATATAAATACTCTTTGCTTGCTCCAATCCTCTGAAAGAGTGATATATTTCACATAACTACCTACCGGATTAAACCATACTGGAATTTGACCTGGTTTTACCTTTTCATGTCCCTCCCAAGGATATGGACAATTGGTATAGATTGGCTTATCATAGCCTTCCAACTGTATATGAGATGGAACCTTTATATCATCCCATGCTTTGCAATCATATTCTTTTTTCTCAAAACCCTGAATTGTGCTTTCTATATTTTTTGCATAGCTAAACTTCCATAAACCATTTAACGATACTTGAAAATCCTCTTCTTTTTCTATCGCATGTGATAAGCATTGATAGAATTTATGATCTGAATGCGCTTCCATTCGATTTTCTCTGAAATATTCCGGATTCTTTACGTTCTGATAATTAAATGCCACTGTGCTTCCTCCTTTTGTCATATAACATATAGTATTCTGTCCATTTATTTCTATCATAAGCTTCGCCACAGACTGCTCTGACTATTATTACTTGTTTCTTCTTTGTTGCAAGAGGTAAGTACAAAGGCGCAATCGGTTGACTTTCTAAAGGATATCAACAATCAAAAAAATAGTCAATGCACTATTCTTTCAAAAATTTGCCACCACTTATGTTAAAATTGCACATTGTAGGTGATACGCTCCATCTATTTTACATTTTTTGCATTATGTCTTTACCAATATTAGAAAACATGATAAACTCAACGCAAGCGGTTGTTCATTTTAACAAAAGAGACTTTGGAGGTAAGTTATGAAGGTAGATAAATTATACTATGGTGCAGCTTATTACAACGAATATATGCCCTATGAAAGAATCAAAGAAGATTTCCAAATGATGAAAGATGCCGGTATGAATGTAGTCCGCATTGCTGAATCAACTTGGAGTACCTATGAACCACAAGATAATATATTTGATTTTACGAAGCTACACGAGGTTTTAGATGCTGCTCTTATCTATGATATGAAAGTCATTATCGGAACTCCAACTTATGCCATTCCTGCCTGGCTGGCAAAAAAATATCCAGATATACTGGCGCAAACGCATAGCGGTGCTTGCCTTTATGGTCATCGGCAGAATATGGATATTACACATCCAGGGTATCTAAATCATGCGGAGCGTATCATCCGCAAATTAATGATGGCGTGTGCAAATCATAAGCAAGTAATTGGATACCAGCTTGATAACGAAACCAAACCCTATGATACCTGTAGTTTGAGAGTTCAAACTCAGTTTATTGATGAATTGAAAGTCAGATTCCAGACAACAGACCAACTTAATAAAGCGTTTGGCTTAACTTATTGGAGCAACCGAATCGATAACTGGGATGATTTTCCGGATATCAGAGGCACCATTAACGGAAGCTTGGCCGCTGAATTTGAACGATTCCAACGAAAGCTAGTAACCAACTTTCTTTCCTGGCAAGCGAATATTATCAACGAATATAAAAGGCAGGACCAGTTTGTCACTCAGAATTTTGATTTTGAATGGCGAGATTATTCCTATGGCTTACAACCGGATGTAAACCAGCCTGATGCTGCAAAAGCTTTAACCGTAGCCGGTGTGGATATCTATCATCCCTCAGCCGGCGCTCTAACCGGCGCAGAAATCGCATTTGGAGGTTCCATCGGACGCTCGATTAAAAAAGACAATTATCTAGTCCTGGAAACGCAGGCTCAAGGAAATAAAGGCTGGCTTCCTTATCCTGGTCAATTACGACTTCAGGCTTATAGCCATCTTGCAAATGGTGCAAATTCATTGTTGTACTGGCATTGGCACTCCATACATCATTCTTTTGAGTCCTATTGGAAGGGAGTATTAAGCCATGATTTATCGGTAAATGAAACATATCTAGAAGCCTTAAAAATTGGAATGCAGTGGAGTCAGCATGGAAGCTTGCTAACAAACCTAAAAAAGAATTGCCAAGTAGCACTTCTTCTTAGCAATGAGTCACTTACCGGAATGAAATACTTTCCAATTGATGAGAATCTCAAATATAACGACGTTGTTCGCTGGATCTTCGATGCTTTTTATCGAATGAACATTGAGTGCGATATTATATATCCCAAGGAACAAGATTTCAAACAATATTCCCTGATTGTTGCTCCTGCCTTATATAGTATGACAGACGATTTAGCCGAAAGACTCGATCAATATGTGCAAGCAGGAGGACACCTCCTGGCAACCTTCAAAACAGGATTTTCCGACGAATATTTAGGAATCTATCACGATGCAAAACCTCATGGATTAACAAACTGTCTCGGCGTAACTTACAATCAATTTACCACTCCTACCGAAGAAACCAGCTTAAAATCCAGCCATTTTGATTGTTCTAACAGCTTCGTATCCGCCTGGATGGAGCTTTTGCAGCCTACAGATGATACAACCGAAATATTAGCAAATTACAATCACAGATGGTGGAACTCCTATGCAGCTGTAACCTTCCATCCATACGGTGCAGGCTCAAGTGCTTATATCGGATGCTATTTTGATTCCAGCACACTAGAACAGCTACTAAACACCCTATGCGACAAAATGAATATCCAAAAATCACCCTATCATTACCCTCTGATCATAAAAGAAGGAATCAATGAAAATGGAGATTTCATACAATATCTTTTAAACTACTCCAACGACCCAATTACCTATGAGGTATGCGACAAGGACGTGACTCACGTATTTGAAAACAGAATCTTACATGATGGAGATACAGTTACATTAGCACCTTGGGACGTAATTATACTACTAAGAAAATAAGCTTGGTGCTTTTTTAATATCTCTAAGCATTGAAAACATATAATATAGGATAATGCATTTACAAAATTTTCTAGGCTAAATCCGTTTATTAAAAACAAGAAAACTGCTATCCCAATTTTCGGTTCAGGGCTCGCATCGCATACGTTGAAACCGAATTAAACGATTATTTTAATAAGACAATAACAAAAATGGAGTGTCTAATCACTCCATTTTTCGTTGTTTATGGCTTATTAAAATTGATAATCGTTTTGAGGTTTGAACGTATGCGATGCGAGCCCTGAACCGAAAATTGAACACAGCCTATCGCTTTTACAAAATCTTCTCCTAATGAGTCGACTCCTTCAGTATCAACTCATACCCAAGCACCGTTTTCTCCTGCACTTCTTTCCCATCCATAATGGAGAATAGCGTATTACATGTTGCAGTACCAAGTTCCGGAACATTAAATTTTAAAGATGTAATTGGTGGATTATTCTTTTCCAGTTCCTTGCTATAATAAAATGAGGCTACCTTAATATCCTTTGGTACTTCTATTAGATCCTGTTTTAATTTATCTAAAATTTTCTTGCATATATTATCATCCATAGCAATGATACACTCCGCATGCTTACGCAGTGCATCTTCTACACACTTATCAATTGACTGGTCATCCTCCATATCCAGATAAACCATACGCCCATCTGCCGTTTTGCCCCATTTTTCAAACGCTTCTCGAAATCCCTGATAACGATTCTGCGTTACGACATGCTGCGTATTCCCACCGATTAACGCAATTCGTTCAATCCCTTCTGTAAGTAGCAGCATGGTGAGTCCACGGCAAGCTGCCATGTTATCATTATCCACTTGTATAACACCCTTTTCCGATGTGCTTCCTACTGTTACAAACGGAACATCACTTTGTTTTAGAAATTTTATCGCGTTGTCATCCACTAAGGTGCGTAGCGTAATAACCCCATCGACTTTATGATTTTCAATAATACGTGTTAGCTGCGAAATATCTGTATTACTAACCATTGCAATCAAAATATCATACTGTTCACTTGCCGCCCTTTGTACGATTCCAATCAAACACTTTTGAAAAAATGGCAGTTCATTTGTTGCACAATCGGTCGGGTATACCACGCACAAATTAAATGTCTTTGATTGAGCCAACCCTTTTGCCATTGCATTTGGCTTATAGTTATGTTTCTCAATATAATCTAAAACTCTTTCTTTCGTTTTTTCACCAATTCGCCCATTTCCAGATATCGATCTAGAGACAGTGGTCTTTGAAACACCTAGCTCCTGTGCTATATCCGCTATTGTAAGCTTTTTATTATAATTTCCTATATTTTTATTTTCCATTGACATAGTTTCATCCCCTCATATACACCCTGCTTTTAAAAAATTACATATCTATGCGCAATCGCTTGCTCTTTATAACGATAGCATGTTACTACGAACTATTCAATAGTGCTTGTTGACAATGTTTTTTCTGTTTATTTAGCAAAAATGTATAATAGAGTAATCATTTTGTAGCAGCTATGCCAACCTTTGTATATACCATTTGTCCATTTATACGTTCTGATTTCATCAAGCAGATTTCATCAACCAACATATCCATTGTTTGCAATAACGTTTCGTAATCCTGCTCTGCAAAATTTTCATTCATCACGATTCGTCTCCCCAAAGTAATATGTGGCACAAAGTCTTTTTGATCCAATTTAAAACCAAGTAACTTAAGCTCTCGCATCAGCTTAGACCGTATTTCTAAAATATCATTGCTACATTCCATCCCACGCCAATATAAGATTTCTTTATTTTTAATGAACTTTCCAAGCCCTTTTACTGTGACAGCTGAAGCATTGTGTCCTGGACAGACCTTGTCCATAGCGAATTGAATTTTCACTAACCGGTTTTTAGGAACTTCTCCTAAGAATATTACAGTTAGGTGCAAATTTTCTTTTCTTGAAAAGGTTCCAGACGACGCCTGTTTTTTAAGTATCTCAATTTCCTCCGCTAATTTATTTTTAATATCATCATTAAAATGAATCGCAATAAATAATCTCATTGTTTTTCTCCAAAAAATAGCACCCTTTCGGATGCTATCTCGCTTGATTTATAGGACCAGTTCCTTCTCTTTTTACATTGTGCTCCTGGTTTTGATTTCTTGGTTTAACACTCTGTGTTATACTATTAAACTTATTCAAATCAGCCTGACGAGCTAATTCTTCATTATAAATTTCTTCATTCTTTTGCTTTTTCATTCATTATCACCTCATAAATAGTATGCATTTTAAACACAATTTTTATGCGGATAATGAGTGAATATATCAATTATTTTGCGAAGCTTTCTTTGCAATTAGTATCGACATAATAAGAGCACCAAAAATAATCGCAGGTAGTTCTAGATGATTGGAAACCTCTAAATTACTTACTTGGGTGTCTTCCTCTCTTTTGACCACATGAACCATCACAGTCTTAGCCGTTTTGTCGCTCTGCTTCGTATCGCTTTGTTTGGCACCTTCTACATAATCTTCGGATGCTACTGGATACTTTTCTTTAAACGCCAGTGTTTCATATTCACTATTACTTTTATGGCTTTTTTGAAAGGTTATATTTCCTTTTAGAAAATAATCGTAGCAGATTGGCATGTTTTCTGGTAGCTCAAAATCATCCGTTCCTATAAGAACTGGATCATCCCAGGTTGTATCAAGGTTATACCAATAATTTCCTAATCTAACCAGATTCCATCCATGCGTCTGTGTCCCAAATTCCGTCGTTCCTAATCCATCCACGCACTTAGCCTCAATGCCAGCTTCCGACAAAAGTTTGTAGGTTAGTAGCATATAGCCCTGACAAATCATTTTTCCATCTTTTAATGCCTTATACGCCGTATAATTTTCCAACGTTTCATCGTATTCAAAATGATTAATTACATAGTCATGAATCTTACGTATCTTTACATAATCCGTGTCATTGTTAAGGGCGAGCGAATCAATGATCTCTTTTACTTTTTCATTGACATATTGCGTTTCTTCCTTCGATTCTTTCCACTTTGGTGTAATGGTAATGGTTACAAAGTTTAATAGACTTGACTTTGTATTAATACCAACCTCATCCAAATTATAATTCATATAATCAAAGTCATCACTTGTCTCTTTTTTATCGATATCAAACACTTTTGGAAGGATGCGGTACAGAAATTCATTATGTATTTCTTTATAATTGTTCCCATAATAATTAATCGTGATTTCATCTTCTCCACTTAGCATCCCTTTATAAACAGCCTCGATGAACTCTTCCTCATTCTTAGCCGACGGCTGCTGCCCTTTGGAAGAAAACCACGATGCTTTTACTTCGCTGACCTTCGCTATTTTAAAAAAACTGGCTACCAGTAGTATCACAAGCAGCCACAAACAAAATTTCCATCGTTTATTCATTTATCGAATCTCTTTTAATTTTTGTACTAGTTCCATGGCACAATATTCATCACGCATAACAACTAGTATGGTATCATCTCCAGAAACTGTCCCCACAATACCTGGCCAATCCATTCCATCCATAGTTGCGCAAACTGCCTGTGCCAAACCCGTAAAGCACTTTACAACCACCAGATTATTTGCATAATCTACTTTATTAACACCCGCTGTAAAAATGGAATAAAACTTATTGCTATCCAAGGAATTATCATTTGATTTGCTAATTTCATAATGATAGCTACCACCTGGATTCGCCACCTTAACTAAACGAAGCTCTCTGATATCTCTTGAAATGGTTGCCTGTGTAACCGCAAATCCAGCCTCCTCCAGTCGCTTTAACAGCTCATTTTGAGTCCCTACATGTTCATTTTCTATAAGATTTATGATTGCCTCCTGCCGAGTGACCTTAAGATTATTCGCATCCTTTGCATTGGCTATTTCTTTTACTTTCATTTTATACTCCTATCAATACTCAAAATATCTAAATTCCTGCTTTATCATAGCATAATTATGCATAAAATACAATTAAAAAATGGTTATGCGCTGCAGCAAATGAAAAAGCCATTTACACTTAAATTAACTTAATAATTTCCGTCTAAATGGCTTAATTTTGTCCAGATACTAGTTGGTTCTTTCTTATGACAGGGTTGCATAAATAACCGCTTTAATGGTATGCATTCTATTTTCTGCTTCATCAAAAACAACGGACTGTTTCGATTCAAACACTTCATTGGTAACTTCCATTTCCGAAAGGCCAAATTTTTGATACATTTCTTCGCCGATTGCTGTATTTCTATCATGGAAAGAAGGAAGACAGTGCATAAATATAGCCGTTTCCTTTGCATTTTCCATTACCGCTTTATTCACCTGATAAGGTTTTAGATACTTGATTCGGCTTTCCCAAACGTCATCTGGCTCACCCATTGAAACCCAGATATCGGTATAAATAACATCTGCATCTTTCGTACCCATTGCTACATCTTCGGTTAATGTTATAGTGCAGCCTTGCTCTTTCGAAAGTTTCTTACACTGTTCCACAAGACCTTGTTCTGGAAATAATTCTTTTGGTGCACATGCCGTAAAATTAAGTCCCATTTTTGCGCAAGCAACCATTAAGGAATTTCCCATATTATTTCTTGCATCCCCCATATAAGTGAAATTAACACCTTTTAATCTTCCAAGTTTTTCTTCAATCGTAAGTAAATCTGCTATCATTTGAGTTGGATGAAATTGATCGGTCAGACCATTCCAAACTGGTACACCTGCATAATCGGATAATTTCTGAACCAAATTCTGGTCATAACCACGGTATTCAATCCCATCATACATTCTACCTAATACGCGTGCCGTATCTTCGATACTTTCTTTCTTTCCCATCTGAGAACTTCCTGGGTCCAAATAAGTAACACCCATTCCCAAGTCCATACCAGCAACTTCAAATGCGCATCTGGTTCTAGTTGAAGTCTTTTCGAATAATAATACAATATTTTTACCATCTAAGTATTTATGTGGAGTTCCCGTTCTCTTTAAATCTTTAAAGTTTTTTGAAAGGTCCAAAAGATACCGTATTTCTTCAAAGTTTAGATCTAACAGTTTCAGAAAACTTTTTCCTCGTAAATTAACAGCCATATTTGATCTCCTTTTGCCCTTATTTTTTTCTAAGTATATCCCATTTCAAAAAAGAAAGCAAGGAATATTTTTATTTTTATTCATTAATATTAGTATATTTATACACCTATGATTTTTTTCTTAGCAAGAAGCTGCTATAAATACAAAAACAATCTATATTTTGTATTATAACAGCCCTCTAAACTTATATTATCCAATATTTAATGATAGCATTCTATTATTTTGTGAAGCCCTTCTTTTGATTTTTCATCCGTAAATGCACAATTGACTGCATTTTGTGTGATTTGAATTAAATCTTTTGAAGATAAACCAAAATGTTTTACCATTAACTCGTATTCCTTTGACAAAATAGTTCCTGTTACCATGCGATTATCGGTATTTAGCGTAACGCATAAGCCTTCTCCTATAAATTTTTGGATTGGATAATGCTTCATATCCTCCACTGCTTTTGTTTGTAGATTGCTGGAAGGACACATTTCAATACCAATTCCGTTTTCCTTTACTTCACATAATATTTCCGGATTATTCATAATGGCTATTCCATGTCCAACTCGTTTTGCTCCAAGTAAGATGGAATCATGGACGTTATTTGCACATTGGCATTCCCCTGCATGTATGGTAATCGGCAAGCCTAGCTTCCTTGCTTCCTCAAAAAACTCTTTCTGAAGCATTGGTGGAAAATCCGCTTCATTACCAGCGATATCAACACCACAAATTCCTTTTCCAAGAAAGTCCTTCATAGCATGTAGCATTGCAATATTTCGTTCCACTCGAGTATGCCTCATTCCACATACTAAAACTCCACTTTTGACTCCAAAATCTTTGTAACCACGATTTAATCCATCGATCACACTTTTTGTTACCTGTTTTACAGTCAGCCCCTTTCCCATGCAAGACAGTGGCGCAAAACGTACCTCCATATAAATAACATTTTCTTTTGCTGCATCTTTTATTAATGAATATGCTGCATACTCAAGTGCTTCTTCCGTTTGTAAGCAGGCAAGTGGCAGCGCAAATTTTTCTAAGTATTCCCCTAAACTTTTACAATCATCCTCCACCTGTAGCAAATGCTTTAAGTCTTCATCTCGTTCTGGAACTATTATTCCAGACATCTTTGCTAATTCCCGCACGGTTTCCGTAGATAATGATCCATCCAGATGACAATGCAGTTCTACTTTTGGCAAAGCGTATATCCATTCCTTATTCATTTTTTACCCCTTTGTATTCTATGCAATTAATAAATTTTTTTTATCATATCACAATATTTTTTTGATGCATAACCCCATCCGTCTCTTTTTTTATATTTCCACAAATTTCTATTGACAAACGAGGTCAAAAACAGGTATAATCAAAAAAATTTGCCATGGCAGAGTTTTGTAGCAGGCACAAATTATGAAAGGAATGGTGGACTTATGAAACATTTAATTGATCCAACGGATTTAACACTTCAAGAGTTAGACGAAATTCTCGTTTTAGCGGAAGATATTATTAAACACCGAACCAAATATTCTGAAATTTGCAAGGGCAAAAAATTAGCGACTCTATTCTTTGAACCAAGTACACGAACCCGATTAAGCTTTGAAGCAGCAATGATGGAGCTAGGGGGCAATGTACTTGGTTTTTCTTCGGCCGATTCCAGTTCCGCAGCAAAAGGCGAAAGTGTTGCTGATACCGCACGAACCATTGAAAAATATGCAGATATTATTGCAATGAGACATCCAAAAGAAGGCGCACCACTTGTTGCATCAATGCATGTTAATATTCCAGTTATTAATGCAGGTGATGGTGGACATAATCACCCAACGCAAACATTAACTGATTTACTTACGATTCGTGAAACAAAACACCGACTTACCGATTTAACCATTGGCTTTTGTGGTGACTTAAAATTCGGACGTACTGTCCACTCCTTGATCAAGCAACTCTCACTATTTGAACATATCAAATTTATCTTAATTTCTCCTGATGAACTGCAAATTCCTGATTATATCAAAGATGATCTTATCAAAAACAACATTCCTTTTACTGAAGTGAATTACATGGACGACGTGATACCTGAATTAGACATTCTATATATGACTCGCGTGCAAAGAGAACGTTTCTTTAATGAAGCAGACTATATTCGTTTGAAAGACAGCTATATCTTGACACTCGACAAACTAGCAACTGCAAAAGAAGATCTTAAAATCTTGCATCCACTGCCTCGAGTAAACGAAATTGCGGTTGAAGTAGACAACGATCCAAGAGCCGTTTACTTTGATCAGGTAGAATACGGAAAATTTGTTCGTATGGCACTCATCATTAAGTTATTGGATTTGGATAAATAGGAGGACTCATATGTTAAAAGTAGATAGTATCGAGCGCGGAATTGTATTAGACCATATCAAAGAAGGCAAGGCAATGGAAATCTATCAACATCTAAATCTAGATTCCCTAAATTGCAGCGTTGCAATCATAAAAAATGTAAAGAGCAATAAACTTGGTTCAAAGGATATCATTAAAATAAATGATACCATCGATATCAATTTGGATGTTCTAGGCTACATTGATCCAAACATTACCATAAGCATTATTGAAGACAGCAAAACCGTTGAGAAAAAGAAGCTAACCTTGCCAGAACGCATCATAAATGTCGCTCATTGCAAGAATCCAAGATGCATTACCTCGGTAGAGCAGGAGCTCCAGCATATATTTAAGTTGTCAGATGCAAGCAAACGAGTTTATCGTTGTATCTACTGCGATCACAAGGCTACAAATAATGCGAAATAGCATTTAAAAGTAAAAAGATTATAGCTATCATCCCGGAAAAGGGTAATGATAGCTACAATCTCTGTTTTTTATTATTGAACCCATCTTACTTTAAATAAAAACCGATGATTTTAAGATTCTTGTCAAGGCTTACGGTGTACGTTACTTTTTGTGATTCATATTTTGCAACAACTACCACAACCGCGTAATCTTCTTCGTTCTTATCGGTCTTACCAAAGGTAGCTTCCGAAGTAAATTCAACAAAAGCACCACGATTTGGCATTACTTGGTCAACTGCATTTTTCATAACTTCCGCCGTAAGATCTTTTTTCATGATTTCACTGACAAGTTCATTTGAAAATGTCTCATAATCACCAGAATCCAAGGTTGTAACTGCATTTTCTGCTGCCTTTTTTACTTCCTCTTCATTAAAATCTTCGGAAAGAGCTTTTGCTCCACATCCGGTTATCATCACCATGGCAAGTACCAAGGTTATTACAACTAATCCTATCTTCTTCATGATTTTCTCCATTCTGCACTGCGTCTTGTGTATAACAAGTTTGCATACGCAGCACAGACACAAACTTGTTTCGTGAACGTTTTTCTTTCACTCTACTATCTTCATTTACTGGGTTAATTCCATCATCGGCCTTTTCATTCTAAGGGTATACCATAAAAGCAAAGCTGCACAAGCTCCAAACACTACTTCCAATGCTCCTCCGCTGATTCCCAACTTCGGTAGTATTCCACAAAGACTGTCTACCATCGTATGCACTAAAATTGCAACCAAAAGATAAGTGCCCTCTTTTTTCTTAGCAAATCCCATATATACTATCATAGTCATACCAATGTGCATCGCCATAGCAAATACTCTCTCGAGCGCTCCTAGGAGTACACCTGCTATCGACAGCCCTGCCAGTGCAGCATTTACACTGTCTATCGCTGTTTGTGGTGCCCCATTTAACAAAGCCTCCAAGGTTCCCTTATTACTTGCCAAACTATAGACCAGCATATTAATATACGACATTCCAACAATTAAGATTGCCTCAATTCCACCATGCCCGATCCCAAAGGCAATGCCGTCTCCATAACGCCGATTCTTTTTCAAAAAATACTTTACAACAAGGAATCGACCCACCTCTTCAAATACACCCGCAGATAATGCTAATAAAATAACATACAAATAATAATATTTTGCAACAAATATATTGTACCAATCAAACTTTGGCAACAACACTTGAATAATTGGTAACCGAAGTACGATTTGCGATACGAAAAACGTTAACATTCCAAATAGAAATGGCTTTGCTATTTTTTTATACCGTATTCTTGAGTATATAAAACCGACGATTGGAAGCAAAAAGCAAATGAGCAATCCTAAAATTAATGCCCCAATTATTCCCGTACTAATTGTATTCATTCTTATTCCCTCCTTGTATAGGTAGCATGATAGATACACTAAAGTTCTTATCCTGTCCTTCAAACTGTAGGTCTCCATGATATTTTTCCACTGCTCTCTTCACATTTTTTAGTCCAATTCCTGTATGGTCTTTCTTTTTTGATTTGTAAAGTCCGCCCTGTTTTACTGGCTGCATGATTACAGAATTGGTCAATCGAATACTAATAAAGTCCTGCACCTGATCAATTCGAAGGGTAAGCTCTTTATCGCTAGACTCCGTTGCTGCTTCAATTGCATTATCAAGAATATTTCCAAAGATAACCGTAATATCAATATCTTCGATTACACGCAAGTCAACATCTCCGATTCGTATATCGGAATGGATTTCCAGACTGTTCATTCGGGACACTTTATCATTTAATATGATATTCAACACTTTATTGGAACTATAGTATTTCTGACCTAAGTCATTTAACATTTGGTGGATTCCCTTTGTATAGGACAGTGCTTTTTCATTGTTACTTTCTTTTGAAAGCTCTTCCATTGCAATGATATGGTTTCGGATATCATGAATAATCCTTCTAGACTCCCCATATTTTCTCTCCAATTCTTCATAATACTGAAATTGCAATTTCTCCTGTTGATTGTAGAGCATGATTTCATTTTGCAGGAGATTGTTTTTTTCTGTAATTTCAATCATCTTTGGATAGTACAGATTTAATGCTAACAAAATTACCATATTTCCTAAAAGTAGCCCAACTCCAAATAAATCAATATAAATCTGAGCATAATAGACCAAAGAATAAATAAAAACCACACTAAATACCGGAAGAATCAAATTTGCCATGTAGTGCTTCGTTGAAATATCCTCATGGTGCCTCTTTCGAATCAGGGCAACATAAAGACGCAAGAACACAATGGTTACAATCTTTGATACCGGTACATATAAAAGAACATAATACATAGCATCCTTAAAATAAAGAATTCCATTATAAATAAGTACTTGCACCAAACATCTCAGTGAAAAATCAATTAACAAGGTTACAATCGATATTCCAATATAAAAAAGGAAATAATTTTTCTTGTTATTGCAAAGAAAATGGCATAAAACAGGAAAAACAATAACCAATGTGATCGCATTGATTATGGGATTTTGAAACGTTGCCAATCCGATGACGAGGGCACTAAAAATGCAAAACGATGCGATTCGTATTTTCTTTTCGATGAAGCGGTTTATTCCCAGCCGCATCGCACTATCTACCATAATAAAGATCAAAAATGCACTTCCCAAAACAGGAATCACAATACTTGCAATCAACCGAAGATAACTTTCTGCCACGCCTTCACCCCCTAAATCACACTACTTAGATAACAATTGAGCTGCTTACGAAACTGCGCTGCCTTTTTTTGAGACAACGGAATTGTTTGATCACTAGAAAGAATAATATCATTTCCACGTATTCCCTTCACATGATATAAGTTCACAACAAAACTTTTATGTGGAATCGCAAAATGATACCCTTCCATCTCAAGGCTGATATCCGTTATTCTCTTTTTAAGAAGAAAGGAATCCTTTGTCGTCACAGTCGAAACAAAGCGATTCTGATATTCAAAATACAAAATCTCACTTGGTTTTTTTCGTATTATCCCTTGTATCGTCTGAAATTCTATCTCACTTTCTTCCAACTGAAAATGATAGGCAATCGCTTCATCAAACTGCTTATGTAATTCAAGTTCGTTTACCGGCTTCATTAAATAAGCAAATGCATGGACTGCAAATGCAAAGATTGTATAGTCCGTATAACTCGTTAGATAGATAATCTTCACCTTTTTGTCCTTATCACGTATGCTTTTTGCCGTTTCAATTCCATTCATTCCTCCCATATCAATATCAAGAATGATAATATCAAAGACTTCCGTCGAAGCCACCAAACTTTCACCACTTTGAAACGTTCGAATTTCAAAAACTTCCTTCTTATAGTTTCTTAGACATGCAGTAACATCGTTTATCACCGCTTGCTCATCATCGCAAATTGCTACCTTCATCATAAACAAGACCTCGTTTTTTATAAGCTTATGCATTCATTATAGAGCAAAAAAACAGAAAGGCAACCTCCTTTGCATAAGGTATGGAAAATTGTTCCTGAAAGACAGAATGTGTAATAAATTCTGGTTTAACGGTGCAGGACGGACGTGAGTTTTTGCTTCGGAGTGACGCCAAGAAAGGCTGAGCATTTTAGTTTTTCTACAATTTACACGGCTCCCAGACTAGGATTTTATATCAATCGTATAAGCATTCCACGTAACCTCTGTGCAATCGAGAATTGACTCATAAGAGAGTCAATTCTCGATAGAGTTTACGTTAGCAAAAAATCAGTAGTTTTTCAGCAGCCTTCCATATACTCTAATGATATTAAATCCTAGCCTGGGAGCCGTGTAAATTGAATATAGATTATGAGCTCAGCCCTTCATGGCTGGCTACGAAAAACGGACTCGCTGGTTTACAAATGTTAAATAAATACCAGAATTTTTATACTATAATCTTAAAATAAGAAAAGGATAAATATAAGACAACAATTATATCAATAACAATAATTAGTTTATACTTTCTACTTTTGTATTCAACTTCTAATGGTTCAAAGACAGAAATCATAATTAGAAATGCAATCAACTTTAAACAATCATCTAATATCATTGAATGAAACATTTCACGAGGCAGGTAAGATTCTAAATAAATATTAGGATTCAATCCTCCTCCAATAAAAAACAAGAAAAAGCAAATAAAACAAATATTCTTTTTTGTCTTCTCAGACATCCTCATTTTAGCGTCTCCTTTTTTATTATGTAATAATTATTTTAATTACATCTCTACCATATCACATAATATTAATGTATAACCATTACCGTCATTAACGTTTTAATTTAACATCACGAACGTTATTTATAATTCAATATTTTATTATTTATTTACAGATTTTGTTAGTATTAATTACTTCTACTTGATGATTAAGGCATCAAAACTAAAATATGGACTCACTGGTACACTAACGGTTTATACTGCCTTCAAACAAAATTACAATTAAACTCTGAAATTTACAATAAAATTACCGACAACAGCGGAGACGTTTACCATAATCAGCAAAAAGCACGGTGGTCATAGTCTTCCTTATTCGAATGGAGCACAGGGGCAGTCCTTAAAATCGTTTTCGCATTATGAGGCAGAAACTCTAGCCATAATGAGCTCCCATAAGAGCTCATTATGGCTTGCTTAGAGGTTCTACCGAATGTTTAATGCGTCCGATTTTAAGGTCTGCCCCTGTGCTCCATTCGAATTTCAAAAACCATAATCCCACCGCGCCTTTTGCGTGACTTTCCCAAAAACTCCCGCGTCCGTCGCTCGTTTAACCCAGAATTTAGTTTCTAGTTTCTATGTCCATAATCATGTCCACGCGGCGTTGATGTCTTTCGCCCATAAATTCTGCGTTTACCCATTCTTCCACAATCATCTTTGCAAGTTCGATACCTACAACACGTGCACCAAATGCCAAGATATTTGTATTGTTATGCTGCTTGGATAATTTTGCTGAATAAGGTTCGCTGCATACGACTGCACGAACACCGTTTACTTTATTTGCTGCAAGTGAGATGCCAACACCAGTACCACAAATTAAGATACCACAGTCGACTTCTTTTTTGGCCACTGCATTTCCAACTTTTTCACCGTATATTGGGTAGTCACAGCTATCAAAAGCATCGGTACCGCAATTTACGACTTCATGTCCCATTTCTATTAAAAATTCTGTAATCTGTTGTTTCATATCTACTGCTGAATGATCATTTCCAATTGCTATTTTCATGTTTGTAGTCTCCTTTAATCCTTAAATATTCTACTATTATTACATTGATTATAACCCTTGTCAATGACATGCGGGTTAGGTATCGTTAACAGATCACTAGTACTATCATTATTTCAAAAAGGCTTAAAAATTATCTATAGTAGAAGCTAATAGATATGATATAATAGTAAAATACCGCTCTATTATGGTTCATACATCCCATATTATGCCTATGGTGTCCTATACGCCTACGATTATACAAGTGAGGAAACTATATATTTTTGAAACTTAGGAGAAATTGTTATGAAAATGCTAAAAAAATCAATCATCCTTGGATTGCTGTGCGGACTATTTTGTTCCAATATATTCAGTTTTGCTAGTGATGCTGCAACGAAAGACCTTGCACCAATGAAAAACATCCATTATATTTCATATTCAGGAAATACATATAGAAAAAAAAATCTTGAAGCAATGCTAGAACCTCCAATTATTACCAGTTTGAAATATAACAAGGATAAAACTAAGATTACTTTATCGTGGAAAAAAATCGATAAAGCCACGATGTATTTTATCTACAAAAAAAATAAAAATACATGGAAAAAAATTGCTACAACTACATCCACCTCATTCACTACGGATATCGTATATAAAAACTCCAATACCTATACGGTAAAAGCGGTTGCTAGTTTTGGGAACACACTGATCTATGGAAGTTATGAAAGTCCAGGCATTACTGCACCACATAATGACTATTCTGATTTGAATATACTGTTTGAAGGGGATAGCATTACTCACGGAAAATGCGGAACATCCGGATATCCAGATCGTGTGCAACTACTCCTAGGATGCCATATTGCCAATTATGCAGTAAATGGCTCAACTACTGGCCCTTATAACAATCCAAGCAATAAAGACCTTTTATATCGCTTAGAAAACGGTATTACAACCTATAAGAATTACGATGTAATTTGTATCGCAGTTGGTACGAATGATTATGCGTTTAATAAGAAGCTCGGAACCGCTAATGATACAAAGGAAAATAAATCATTTAATGGTTATATGAATAGCCTGATAAAGGAAATTCGCAGTCAGAATAGTAGAGCTCCTATTGTTTTAATTACGCCTATTTACCGTGGGCTACGTGCTAGCGTCCCTGCTGGATATCACGAAAAGAATACTGCTGGCTATACGTTGGGGGATATTTGTAATACGATAAAAGAAATGCCAAACCGATATGACAATGTTTATGTGTATGACTCAAAGTCACATAATATTATCAACGAATCAAATGCCAAAGACTATCTCTATGATATGTTACATCCAAATGATACCGGGTATGCATTAATTGGAAATAGCATCTCCGTGTATTTAAAAAAATATATTCTTGAGGCGTAGATTCACTAATTGGTATCACATTATAATAATTCCTAACTTTTTCTTAACATTTCATTAACCTACTTGTAAGTGTATTTATACTATGCTATAATCCATACGAACCATAAGGAAAGGAAGATTGTTGTTGTGAAAGAATTAATTTTGAAATACAAACACGGCTGGCTTATGTCCTATTTGTTTTTTTATTTAGTTTGGTTTTTTGCATTGGAAAATCGTGGTTGGGTACCCACAAAAACTATACATTCATCACTTGATAATTTAATTCCCTTCAACGAATTTTTCCTGATACCATATGTATTATGGTTTGCATTTATACCCACTGTTGTTTTATACTTTTTCTTTACATCAAAGCAAGATTATTATAAAACTTGTGCATTTTTATTTATTGGTATGACAATATGTCTGATCACATATACGGTTTGGCCAACAAGGCAAGATTTAAGACCCGTAACTTTTGAACGAAATAACATTCTGGTAATGATAATAAAGCAACTTTACACCTTTGATACTTCAACGAATGTTTGTCCTAGCATCCATGTGTTTAATTCAATCGGAGCCTATGTTGCCATTATTAATAGTCAGAAATTCAAGAATAATATATGGATAAAAAGCGCATCCTTTATTCTTGCTTTCAGTATCTGCTTATCAACCGTATTTTTAAAGCAGCATTCCATCATTGATGGCATATGTGCACTCGCACTTGCTTGTGTCATGTATTTCTTTGTATATTATATCGATTATTCCAGTGTAAAAGCTTGGTATCAAGAACGAAAAAGCAGGATGGCCTATCATCAAGGCCAATCCTAATATAACATAAAAAAGGAGCATCACTTAAGTGCAATGTCATTAAGTTAGCATTAATCAAAGAGTGACCTTTTCGAAAAGAGGTGGAAGATTTTATTCTTTCACCTCTTTTCATCATTTTTGTGTATCACAAACAGACAGATTTTCATCTGTCAAAAAAATGATTATTCAATTAAGTTAAATTATGCTACTCTGTAAAGGAAGCCTTGAAATCCTTTAGCCCTCCACCCATGCCTATGATACTTGTAAGTAGGCGTTCAATTGGAAGTTTACGATTACGGGTGAAATCAGATTTGGGATTCGAGCAATAATCTTGTGGGTTCTTTGCAATTCTTCTGATTTCTGATAATAATAGGTTATTTACATGTTTCGGTTTCATATGTGTCCTCCTTGCAATTAATATTTACTTAATTACAAGGGCCGCTTTCACTACCTCATATTATTCAGTAGTGAAAGCGGCCGCATACATTTGGACTCATGTCAACAATTATTTCAAAAAAAAGACCCCTATACCATATGATTGGTATAGAGATCTTATTCAGTCATCTTAACTTAATGACATTGCACTTAAGTGATAGCTCCTTTTTTAGGATATAAATCCTTATAAATTGAACTACATAACTTGCTCTAATTCATCAACTTCTAAAAGCGCTTCATCATATTTATCAAGAATAATCTTTTGAATACGATCTCTTGTTTCTGAATTGATTGGATGTGCAATGTCACGATATTCCCCATCACCAGCTTTGCGGCTTGGCATTGCAATAAATAATCCCTTGTCACCTTCAATAACCTTAATGTCATGAACAACAAATTCATTGTCTAACGTAATTGAGATAACTGCTTTCATTTTCCCTTCTTTTGTTACTTTGCGTACGCGTACATCTGTAATTTCCATTCTTATAAACCCCCTTGTTTTGTCTACAATATGTATCTTTCATTTTTCTCTACCACTATCTTGATGTCATTTGGATCTCCAACAAAAGATGAATTCGCGCATATTGTGTTTCTGCTTTCCACGATGCAATTCTCAATGTAAGTATTATCCCCTATATATACATCATTCAAAATGATTGAGTTCTTTATCGTACAGTTGTTTCCAACATATACTTCTTTAAATAGTATAGAATCTTCTACTTTACCATTTAGGATACAACCGCTTGAAACCAAGCTGTTTTTCACCTCAGCGCCGGCATTGTATTTAGCCGGAGGTAAATCAAGAACCTTGGAATAAACATCTGGATAACTTGAAAAAAAATAGTCCCTCACATCTTTTTTCAAAAAATCCATATTGGTTCTAAAATATGATTCTACGGTAGAAATATTGCTCCAGTAGTCTTTCATCTCATAAGAATACATCTTTTTAACTGTTCGGTAACGAACCAAGATATCACTTACGAAATCATACCGATCTTCATACATATTCGCTTCTATTAATTCAATAAGCTGTCTTCTGCGAATGACATAGATGCCCGCAGAAATTAAGTTCGAATTACTTACGAGAGGCTTTTCTTCAAATTCTTCGATTCGGCCTTCTGCATTCGTTTTGATCGCACCAAAACGGCTCACATCGTCACCCTCTGAAATTCGTTTGGTTACAATTGTCACATCCGCCCGTTTTTCGATATGATAAGCTAGTACTTCATTAAAATCAAGCTTGTATACACAATCCCCAGAAGCAATTACCACATATGGCTCATGACTCTTTTTTAAGAAATCAAGATTTTGTGCAATGGCATCTGCAGTTCCACGATACCAAGAATTGTTCTCTGTTGTAATCGTAGGGGTAAATACAAAGAGCCCCCCCTGCTTTCTTCCAAAATCCCACCATTTCGAAGAATTTAAGTGTTCATTTAACGATTTTGCATTATACTGCGTAAATACTGCAACCTTTTGAATATGAGAGTTGGACATACTGCTAAGGACAAAGTCAATCCCACGATATCCACCTGCGATTGGCATAGCTGCAGTAGCTCTTTTATTTACAAGTTCTCTCATTCTATTATTGCTTCCACCTGCTAAAACGATACCAACTGCTCTCAATATTTTTCACCCGCCTTAATAATTGTGCCTCCACTGGCTAAACAGCCATCTGGATAATCATCTGGTGTCGTCTCTCCCATAATTGCGGTGTTCTTTCCTATTTTTAGACCTGCAGGTATTATGGTTTTATCCCCAATCGTCGCTAATCCAAAGGAGTAAACATCTGGTTTCCAGGTATTTAATGCTTCTTCACCAACTCCGATTTCACATTTCTTACCTATATGAACGTTCTCTCCAATAATAGATTTATAAATCTTAGTTCCTGCCCCAATACAGGTAGCATTCATAATAATAGAATCATATATTTCTACGCCTTCTTCAATGATGACGCCAGAACCTATCACTGAATTATGTACCTGTCCATAAACTTCGGTGGCTTCTCCAATAATTGCTCTGTCTACAATCGCATTCTTTGAGACAAATTGTGGTGGAATCTTGTCACTCTTGGTATATATCTTCCAAAATTCTTCGTATAAATTAAATTCTGGAATTAAATCAATAAGCTCCATATTGGATTCCCAGTAGGAACCTAATGTTCCAACATCCTTCCAATAACCGTTGTATTCATATGCAAATACGCGGTCTTTCTTACCATGGCAGTAAGGAATAATATGTTTTCCAAAATCACACGCTTTTTGTTCTCTTAATGTAATAAGTGCTTCTCGAAGTACCGGCCATGAGAATATATAGATTCCCATTGAGGCTAAATTACTTCTTGGATGTTCTGGTTTTTCTTCAAATTCAAGAATCCGTTTCGTATCATCCGTAATGACTACGCCAAAACGGCTCGCTTCTTCAATTGGAACAGAAATCGTGGCAACCGTAACATCCGCTTTATTGGCCTTATGAAATTTAAGCATTACTTCATAATCCATTTTATAAATGTGATCCCCACCCAGTATCAAAACATAGTCCGGATTATAATATTCCATATATTCCAAATTCTGATAAATGGCGTTTGCTGTCCCCGTATACCACTGGCTATTTGTGTTTTTTTCGTATGGTGGAAGTATCGAAACTCCTCCTACGTTTCGGTCAAGATCCCAAGGGATACCAATCCCGATATGCGTATTCAGTCGAAGCGGCTGATACTGCGTTAAAACCCCTACAGTATCGACACCAGAGTTAATACAATTACTTAATGCAAAATCAATGATGCGGTATTTACCACCAAATGCAACCGCTGGTTTCGCAATTTGCGATGTCAAAACTCCGAGTCTGGAACCTTGTCCACCTGCAAGTAACATGGCTATCATTTCTTTCTTAATCACGTAATCACCTCTTGTCGGTTTAATAATTTTATTATAACAGAAACTTCGCAAAATGTGAATCTTTTTACTACAAAATATACTATATTTTCCATTTATCACCTCGGATAACTCATAGAACTAGTAAAGTTTCTTTTCTTTCTTAATTTATATTTGTATTTTCTTCTTAAAAGGTTATAATAGCAATATATTACAGTATTGATATTTTTTATTTAAGGATGGTTTTACTATGTACAAAATTGATTTTGAAAAAACCGGCTATATCCATTTTATGGGGATAGGTGGTATCAGCATGAGTGGGTTTGCTGAACTTTTACATACCATGGGATTTAAAATAACCGGTTCAGATAATAAGGAAAGTGATATTACAAAACATCTAGAAAGCCTCGGGATTCATATAATATATGAACAAGTTGCTTCCAATATTACTAATAATATGGATCTAGTCGTATATACGGCTGCCATTCATGATGACAACGAAGAATTCATCGCTGCTAAGGAAGCAGGTATTCCTATGATGGATCGTGCAGAAATGGTTGGTCAGGTTATGAAAAACTATTCCTGTGCCATTGCCGTGTCCGGAACACACGGAAAAACTACGACAACCTCCATGATTTCCCACATTATGCTAGCGGGCGATTTAGATCCTACGATATCCGTTGGTGGTATTTTAAAAGCGATTCATGGAAACATCCGAATTGGAAAATCCAGTAACTTTATTACAGAAGCATGTGAATATACGAATAGTTTCTTAAAATTTCATCCTACCATTGGAGTCATCTTAAATGTAGAAGCAGAACATTTAGACTTTTTTAAGGACTTAAAACATATTCGGGATTCCTTCCATTCTTTTGCTTCCATACTACCAAGCAATGGTCTTTTGGTTATCAACGGAGAAATTACAAACTATATTGAACTCACACAGGGAATTAACTGTAACTATGTAACTTACGGATTTGATAACGATAATTATGACTTTTGCGCGAAAAATATCGTCTTTAACGACTTAGCATATGGTAGTTTTGATTTATATCACAAAGGACAATTTATCGATCACTTAGACCTTCAATTAATCGGAAACCATAATATATCCAATGCTCTTGCAGCGATTGCAGTTGCCTTTGAACTTAATATACCAATTGAACAGGTGAAAGAAGGGTTATCCACATTTACCGGAACCAATCGTCGTTTTGAATATAAGGGAGAAATTGCTGGCGTTACAATCATTGATGATTACGCACATCATCCAACCGAAATAAGAGCAACCTTAGAATCTGCAAAAAACTATCCTTGTAAAAATATGTGGTGTGTATTCCAACCACATACTTATTCAAGAACCCGTGCATTCTTAAAGGATTTTGCAAGTGCATTATCGAGTGCAGATAAAATCGTATTAGCGGACATCTATTCTGCAAGAGAGGCTGATCCAGGTGACATTTCTTCTCTTGACTTAAAGGCAGAATTGGAAAAATTAGGGAAAGAAGTCTACTATTTTTCAAGTTTTGATGAAATTGAAAACTTTTTATTAGAAAATTGTACTAACGGTGATTTGTTGATAACTATGGGTGCTGGAGACATTGTAACCATTGGAGAATCATTACTTGGTATATAGTTATCCACATTATCCACATTCTTATCAACAATTTGTTAATGAAAAGAATGTGGATTTTTTATTCCTGAAATTCAAGGTTTTTATTTTATTATCCACATTATCCACTCTATCCACTTTAAAGCAAATAGTTAAACCCCTTTAAAATAGGCTATTTCCAAGCGTTTTTTTCTGTGATATACTAGGAATCTAAGAAAGAGAGGAGTATATATTATGGATAAGATCACCCTTTATTCGGCAGGTGCAATTGACGCAACCGTTGTGTCAAATATCTTCATTGATACTTACATGCCAGCAGCAAACGGAAGCTATGTTAAGGTATATTTATACCTTCTTCGTTGTCTTTCCGGACATGTTAAGGATTTTTCAATTTCATACTTGGCTGACCGCTTAGATGATACAGAAAAGGATATTGTTCGTGCATTAAAATATTGGGAGAAAGCGCAGCTTATTAAACTATCGGATAACGGCTCTGGTAATATTACTTCCATCACCTTAAATGAACCAAATTGCACCACACAAAGTTTTGAAACTGCTGTTTACAGCGAACATGAAGCCTCAGAAAAAGAACCTTTGAACACGATTAGTTGTTCTGCACAAGCCCCTGAGCGTCCTATTTATACAAATGCCCAGATTGCAGAATTAACCAATAATGATGAAATTAAATGGACCATGAATATTATCGAGCTTTATCTAGAGTCACCTTTAAAGCCAAAAGATATACAGCTCATTCTTTACTTATATGACTGCGTGAATTTTTCTTCCGAACTGATTATGTATTTGTATGAGTACTGTATTTCCAAGAACAAGAAAAATACTTCTTACATTGAGGCCGTTGCTTTATCTTGGGCAGAACAAGGTATTAAGACCGTAGACGAAGCCGAAACTGCAAATATTCAATACAACAGCAATTATACATCTGTAAGCAAGGCTTTCGGATTACATAGAGCACCTGGTACGGTTGAGAAAAATTACATAGATAAGTGGATTACAAAATATGGTTTTGAGATTGAAATAATAGTGGAAGCCTGCAATCGTTCCCTTTTAAATACGCAGAAAGCAGATTTTAAATATGCAGATAAAATTCTTGATAACTGGAGTCAGAATAATGTAAAAAAACCAGATGACATTAAAAAATTAGATTCCCAGTTTAATGCCATTAAAAATGCAAAACAAAGCGCTTTGTCTGCTACCGCCACTCCATCAAAACCAGCCAATAATCGTTTTAATGCATTTCCACAGCGAAATTACTCAAAAGAAGATTATGAAGACATCGAAAAACGTCTGCTCAACAGACAGTAGAGGAGATAACGAATGGGACTGAAGAATTTTCAGTATACTCGTATTTTACAAAAATACGATGAAGAAGTATTTAAAAACCGGCATCTTCTAGATGAACGTATATCAAAAATATATAAAGAAATTCCTGAATACCAAAAAATAGAGCAAAAAATCGTCGCATTGAGTATTGCACAGGCGAAAGCCTCTCTTTTTAATGAAGGGAGTGATTCAAAGCGCTTTTTAGAAGAAAGTCAGGATTTATTGAATCAAAAAAAACAGCTATTGCAAAACCATGGTTACCCTATAGATTATCTTGATCCCATATATACCTGCAAGGATTGCAAAGATACTGGTTATATTGAAAACGAAAAATGTCACTGCTTCAAGCAATCGATCGTAAATGTATTATATGAACAAGGAAATGTGGGTACAATATTAAACAAAGAAAATTTTGACCATTTTAAGATGAACTATTATGATAATCAAACAAAAGATTCAACTCTTGGTTTAACCCCTTATGCCAATATGCAAAAGGTTGTAGCTGAATGCAAACGCTTTGTCAAAGAGTTCGATGGGCTATATTCGAACATTCTTTTATATGGAAATACTGGCGTTGGAAAAACATTTTTAGCAAACTGCATTGCGAAAGAGTTATTGGACACCTCTCATACTGTGGTTTACCTAACTGCATTTGAATTATTTGATATACTCGAAAAAAATAAATTCAGCAAATCCTTTGACGAAAAGAATGAAATGAATGAAAAATTTCAGTATATTCTAAATAGTGATTTACTTATTATCGATGATTTGGGAACGGAGCTTGTTAACAGTTTTAGCGCTTCCCAGGTGTATCTTTGTATCAATGAGCGACACTTAAATCAAAAGTCAACCATAATATCAACCAATCTATCCTTGGATGATATTAGCACTCTTTATAGTGAACGAGTTTTCTCAAGAATAATCAGTGAATATCATTTAATAAAAATTGTTGGTGATGATATTCGACTAAAAAAAGCATTTTCACCTTGACGTACGTTTTCGTCAATGATATAACTTTAAATGGAAATGAACAAAGCAGACATACGGAGGATATTTTTTATGCCAGTACAAGACAGGGAATTCGATACCATTCCAGTTGGTAAACTTGGAATCATTGCACTTGAAAGTAGCAAGACATTAGGACAACGTGTAGATAACTACATTGTTCAATGGAGAAATGAACGTGAAAATGAACACAAATCAACCATTGCATTCTCAGGGTATCAAAGAGACTCATATTTACTTAAAACATGTTGTCCACGATTTGGTTCTGGAGAAGCGAAAGGTATTATTCGGGAATCCGTTCGCGGTTCGGATGTATATTTCTTAGTTGATGTTTGCAATCACAGTTTAACTTACTCTGTTTGTGGACAAATCAACCACATGTCTCCGGATGATCATTATCAAGACTTAAAGCGTCTGATTGCTGCAGTCAGCGGAAAAGCCCGTCGTATTACTGTAATTATGCCTTTCTTATATGAGAGTCGTCAGCATAAGCGTAGTACCCGTGAATCACTTGATTGTGCTCTTGCACTACAAGAACTTACAAACATGGGTGTTGATACCATTCTAACATTTGATGCACATGATCCACGTGTACAAAATGCCATTCCTTTAAGAGGTTTTGAAACCGTCCAGCCTACTTATCAATTTATCAAAGCAATGTTAAAAAATATCCCAGATATTAAATTTGATGCAGAGCATATGATGGCAATCAGTCCAGATGAAGGCGCTATGAGCCGTGCTGTTTACTTTGCAAATGTGGTTGGTGTCGATGTTGGTATGTTCTACAAACGTCGCGACTATACGCAGATTGTGGATGGACGTAATCCAATTGTTGCACATGAATTTTTAGGTGCTGATTTAGAAGGAAAAGATGTTGTTATTCTCGATGATATGATTTCTTCTGGTGAAAGCATGATTGATGTTGCAAAAGAATTAAAGCGTAGAAAAGCAGGAAGAATCTTTGTAGCTTCTACCTTTGGTCTCTTTACCAATGGTCTTGAAAAATTTGATCAGGCATATAACGATGGTCTTATCGACCGCGTTATCACAACGAATCTTGTATATCAACCAGAAGAATTGCTTACAAAAGAGTATTATATCAATGCAGATATGAGTAAATATGTTGCTCTTTTAATCGATACCTTAAATCACGATGATTCCATTAGTGAATTATTAAGCCCTACCGAACGAATTCAAAGCATTCTCAAAAGATACGGACAACGCTAGTCCTTTTTGAGGAGTGACGCTAAGAGGGCTGAGCTTTTTAGTCTATGTACAATTTGGTAAAAAGGCAAAGGCAGTACAAACACAGCGAGGCCGTTTATCAAAATCAGCAAAATGTGCGGTGGTCATAGTCTTCCCTAATTCGAATGGAGCGCAGGGGCAGCCCTTAAAACCATTTTAGCATTATGAGGTAGAAACTCTAGTAAGAATGAGCTCCCAATAAGAGCTCATTCTTACTTGTTTAGAGGTTCTGCCGAGTGTTTAATGCGGCTGGTTTTAAGGGCTGCCCCTGCGCTCCATTCGAATTTCGAAAACCCTAAACCCACCGCACCTTTTGCGCGACTTTCCAAAAATCCCCGCGTCCTTCCTTCGTCGTTAAACCAGAATTTGCTCACGAATCCCTATTTCAATGCTTCCAAGACAGCTTCTATACTACGCTCTCTTACATATAAAACGTTATCCGCCTCATTGATATTCTCTAGGTAATGCGCATCCGAATCTGTGATTACCTTACAACTTTTTAAGTAAGGATTTAAGTTTTGTAAATAATGAAGATTTGCCATATTTTTAAGTTCAAAACAGGTAAATCGACTATCCGGTGGTACAAAACCTAAGTTTGAAATGAGACTGTTTGAATTTTTATCCAAATGAGCCGGAATCATAATACCATGAAACTGACCAATTAAATCATAAACTTCATCAAATCCGATTGTTGTGCTATTGATGAGCAAATTGTCAACGATTCCTATTACCCGTTCTTCTTCATCCACGATCTGCTGCTTTCCAAATATCTCTGGCTTGTTTTGAACTGGAATCAAACGACCTTCTACCAATTTATCAAAGTTTAATGCATCCACAAGTGTTGGAAACAAGCATACTACATGAACTTCTTCCTGCGTGGTCAATTCCATACCCGGAATTCCTATCATGCCATACTCTTTTGTAAGTTTCAGAAATGGAGGACAGTTTTTACAACTGTTATGATCCGTTAAAGCAACTACAGCCAATCCTTTTAATGCTGCCATTCCTACTATATTAGCAGGTGTCATGTCATCATCTGAGCAAGGCGATAGACAGGAGTGCAGATGCAAATCATAGCTTAAACTAATCATTTCGTAAATTGTAAACGGCAAGTGCCGATTCAAAAACAGGAAGTTCGGTACGAAATACCGTGATTCCTTCACTTTTCGCTTTTTCTAATGCTGGCTCATCAAAAACAGCATTTTCAGCTAAAATAATACAAGATGCATCCGTCAATGATAAAACAGCAAGGGTATTGATATTACCCATAACCGTAACCCAAGCTGCACCCTTTGGGGTCTTACTCATACAGATGCTTAATAAATCACAGCAAAATGGTTTGGTAATTTCTTGTTCTACATCTTTTCCTTGATTCAGTACCGTAAACAGATTCGCATCAATCAAATCTTTTATCTTCAATCCAATATCCTCCTTGTGTTTATACTATTATATTAAACAAATTTATACGAAATTAAGCATATCTGTATTTACTCTAATTCAGAAAATTCATCAGAAATCTTGTGTATTTTTTGCTTCAATATATAAATACAATCTTTTTCTTTTGCAACACCACGGACAATATCCTCAGCCAGAGCCTGGCAGGTAGGTGCACCACACGCCCCACAATCAAGCCCCGGAAATTTCTTAATATAATCTTCCACCAGTGACATTTTTTCTATTCCTTCTTTCAAATTATCTCCAAGTTTAAAAACAGGTTCATATTCTACCCGGCTCGTCCAAAATGGGTTAATTGAAAGATATGCTTTTTGTAGTTCTTCTTTTTTAGGTAAATGATTCATCGCTACTGGCATATACTTAATCATTCTCTTTATCTTCACTTTGGCAACGTAAGGATTTTCCACCGTAAGAACTCCTCCAACACAACCTGCACTGCAGGCATTTAGCTCTATGAAGGTAAGATTAGAAAATTTTTCATCTTCCAAATCTTCTAGAACACGAATCACATTTTCAATGCCATCAGCGGCCAGATAATTATCCGTTAGCAGGCCACTGGCTTCGCCACCACAATTGCCCCACCCAACTCCGATTTTACCAGATATACTCAGATCTTCAATATGATCAACTGCCTCTTTCATAAACCCAAGCAAAACAGGATATACATCCTTAATGGCAAGTACTGCATCCACATTGCTTTTATCTATACCAAGTGGCGTCTTTACCGCAGATACCTTGGCCGGACAAGGGGAAATAAAAATGATACCGATTTTATCTGTAGAAAGTCCCGTCTTTTCCATTGCCTGCTGCCTCGCTACTGCTGCCGCCAGATCAACTGGTGCCTGAATTGGCAACAAATGGTCTAAAAGATTTGGAAAACGCACACGAATCAAACGGATAATAGAAGGACATGCTGTACTAACAATCGGCCATTTTTCTTTGTGTTTTTCTACATATTTACGTGACATCTCGGAGACTAGTTCAGCAGCCCCACTTACTTCATAAACATCATCAAATCCCATTCTCTTTAGCGCAGTCAGAACAATGTTAACATCATCCAGATTATTAAATTGCCCATACAAAGAAGGCGCTGGTAACGCTACCGTATATTCATAATCATTCATTACACTAAGCGGGTCATACGTCGCTTTCTTGGCATGGTGTGGACAAATTCGAATACATTCTCCGCAATCAATACAAAACTTCTTTGTAATACATGCTTTTCCATTTCGAACGCGAATTGCTTGTGTTGGGCAACGCTTAATGCAATTAATACAACCCTTGCATAACTCTTCGTCTAATTGCACTGAAGTAAAAAACTTATCCATGTTGCTACACACCTTTCACTAAGGCAGCTTACGAAAGAAACACTTTCATCGTAACTGTCGTCCCTTTTCCAATTTCTGTCTCTATTTGCATCTCATCAGAATACTTTTTCATGTTGGGAAGTCCCATTCCTGCCCCAAATCCTAATGCTCTTATATTATCTGGTGCAGTAGAAAATCCCGCCTCCATTGCTTTTTCAATATCGTTAATACCTGGACCTCGGTCAGCCAGCTTCATCAATACTTCATCCGGAGAAATAACTACATTAATCTGCCCCCCCTGTGCATGAATTACCATATTGATTTCACCCTCATACATCGCAATTGCAACTTTCGTTATGGTGGAAGGTTCCACACCCATTTGTTTTAGCTTTTTCTTAACATCACTTGAAGCTTCTCCAGCCCGTGTAAAGTCCTCTGCAGAAACTTCATAATTTAAGGTTATTCGATCAGTCATTATATGGTGCACCCCCATGAAGTCCATTTTCATAAAGCATTCCACAGGCTGAAAACATTCGGTGGCCAGTGGTTAATATAGGAATCTCCTTTTCCATTGCTAACGCGATTATCGATTCATCCGGAATTTTACCTCGAACAAAGATTACACATACAATATCCATCATTTCGGCTGTACGAATCACCTGTGGATTGCATAATCCAGTTAATAACACAGAATGATCTTTTACAAATGCCAATACATCACTCATCATGTCAGATCCACAAGCAGTATAAACTTCCCGATCCATATACTCAGCCCCCCATATTACGCGAGCTCCCAGTATGTTTTTAACGTCTTCAATTGTCATGGAATATCATCTCCTTTTGGTAATTCTGTTCACATTTCTATTCTAAAAATTATATCATTGGGCATATTTATTTGCAAACTAATCTATTATTTAACAATTTCCATAAATCTACATGGATTTTTCAACACCCTTATGCTATAATCTAGTTGTTCTGACAAAAATCTTGTTTTTTAAAATAAGAGATTATCTTTTTACTATCAAGGAGGTCTAAAAATGGGTTCACAAAATCAAACCGTTCCTTTTAAAGGAACGAACGAGCAGGAAGTCGCCTTAAAAAATGTTATTGCCGAACATAAAGATGAAAAAGGCGCTCTTATGCCTATCCTGCAAAAAGCACAAGATATCTATGGATATCTGCCAATTGAGGTGCAAACCATGATCTCTGACGAAATGAATATTCCGTTAGAAAAGATCTATGGTATTACCACTTTCTATTCTCAATTTTCACTCAATCCAAAAGGAAAGCACAAGATCAGCGTCTGTCTTGGTACTGCCTGCTACGTAAAAGGATCTGGAGATATCTTCAGTAAATTTAGCGAAAAGTTAGGTATTGAAAATGGTGGTTGTACACCAGATGGTAAGTTTTCACTTGACGCTTGCCGTTGTATCGGAGCATGCGGTCTTGCTCCTGTTCTCACTGTTGACGATGAAGTTTATGGTCGTCTTACCGTTGATGATGTCGATGATATTTTAGCAAAGTATGCTTAATATTTTTTGACCAGTTGGAGGCGAAAAATTATGATGCCTGAACTTTCTTTAAATATTCTAGATGTAGCACAAAACTCAATTCGAGCAAATGCAACTCTTATAGAAATCAGCGTTTTGTCTGATGCGAAGAAAGACATCCTAGCTATATCAATTAAGGATAACGGATGTGGTATGACAAAAGAACAAATAGATCGGGTAGAGGACCCCTTCTTTACTACTAGGACCACCAGAAAAGTAGGACTAGGTATCCCTTTTTTTAAACAAGCTGCACTTGGTACAAATGGCACCTTTCATATTGAATCAACAGTAAATGTAGGCACGGTGGTAACCGCAACTTTTACATTATCACATATTGATCGTATGCCTTTAGGTGATATTACAAGTACCATTCACATGTTAGTAACCTTCAATACGCAAACGGATTTTTTATACACCTATACCAATAATGGGGAAAGCTTTTCACTTGATACAAGGGAATTTAAAAAAATATTGGACGGAGTAGCGCTTAACACTCCAGAGGTATCCGCTTATATAAAAGAATATTTAACGGTAAATAAGCAGGAAATTGACCATGGAGCTTTCTATTGAAAGGATGGATAATTATATGAAATCTCTAGAAGAATTAAGAGAAATTAGAGAGAGAATGCAGGGCCAGGTTGGTCTTAGATCAGAAGACAGCTCACAAACAAGAGTTGTTGTAGGAATGGCTACCTGCGGTATTGCAAGTGGTGCAAGACCAGTTCTTACCACATTATCAGATGCCGTACAAACAAAAAATTTGAACAATGTTGCGGTAACACAAACAGGATGTATTGGACTTTGCCAATACGAACCAATTGTAGAAATATTTGAACCTGGTAAAGAAAAAGTAACATATGTTAAAATGACACCAGAAAAAGCCTTGGAAGTTGTTGAACAACACCTAATCCGTGGTCAAGTTGTTGCAGAATATGTTATTAACAACGCTATTAAATAATTAGAGGAGGACTTATTATGTATCGTTCACACGTTTTGGTTTGCGGTGGTACCGGTTGTACTTCCTCTGGAAGCCAGGAAATAATTAATACACTGCAAGCAGAAATCGACAAAAATGGTCTTAGCGAAGAAGTTTCCATCGTACAGACGGGTTGTCATGGTCTATGCGCTTTAGGACCAATTATGATTATATATCCAGAAGCATCTTTTTACTCCATGGTTAAAGTGGAAGATATTGAAGAGATTGTTAAGGAACATTTATTAAAAGGTAGAATTGTAAAACGTCTGCTTTATAATGAAACAGTAACCGACGAAGGCAGCGTTTTATCCTTAAACGAAACTGCTTTTTACAAAAAACAAAACAGAATTGCACTTCGTAACTGTGGTGTTATCAATCCAGAAAATATTGATGAATATATTGCAACTCGTGGGTACGAAGCATTAGGTAAAGTTTTAACGGAAATGTCTCCTGATGATGTTATTAAATGCATCTTAGACAGTGGACTTCGTGGCCGAGGCGGCGGTGGTTTCCCTACCGGAAGAAAGTGGCAGTTAGCGAAGGATTTAGTAAAAGGCGGACAGAAATATGTTTGCTGTAATGCAGACGAAGGAGATCCAGGTGCATTCATGGATCGTTCCGTATTGGAAGGCGATCCACACGTAGTATTTGAAGCTATGGCAATTGCTGGTTATGCAATTGGTGCTGACCAAGGTTATATCTACGTTCGTGCAGAATATCCAATTGCGGTTGATCGTTTAAAAATTGCGTTAGCGCAAGCAAGAGAATATGGATTATTGGGTAAAAATATTTTTGGAACAGACTTTTGCTTTGATATCGAGTTAAGACTTGGTGCTGGTGCATTCGTATGTGGTGAAGAGACCGCTCTTATGACATCCATCGAAGGAAATCGTGGTGAGCCACGTCCACGTCCACCATTCCCAGCGGAACAAGGATTATTCCAAAAACCTACGATTCTTAACAATGTAGAAACTTATGCGAATGTTCCTCAGATTATCTTAAATGGTGCGCAGTGGTTTGCATCCATGGGTACTGAAAAATCAAAAGGAACGAAAGTATTTGCACTTGGTGGAAAAATTAACAATACCGGACTAGTAGAAATTCCTATGGGAACAACGCTTCGTACCGTAATTGACGAAATCGGTGGCGGTATTCCAAACGGAAAAAAGTTTAAAGCTGCTCAAACAGGAGGACCATCCGGTGGATGTATTCCAGCAGAACATTTTGATATTGAAATAGACTATGATAACTTGATCAGCATCGGTTCCATGATGGGTTCTGGTGGACTTATCGTAATGGATGAAGATAACTGTATGGTTGATATCGCTAAATTCTTTTTAGAGTTTACGGTAGATGAATCTTGCGGTAAATGTACTCCATGTCGTATTGGAACAAAGAGAATGCTTGAAATTCTCGATAAGATTACAAAAGGACAAGGTACCTTAGCAGATATTGATAAGCTAGAGGAATTATGCTATTACATCAAAGAAAATTCACTTTGTGGTTTAGGTCAGACTGCACCAAATCCAGTTTTATCTACTCTTCGTTACTTCAAAGATGAATATCTTGCTCATGTAGTTGATAAAAAATGTCCTGCAGGTGTTTGTAAATCCTTACTTTCTTACAACATTGATCCAGCAAAATGTAAGGGTTGTACTTTATGTGCTAGAGTTTGTCCAAACGGAGCAATCTCCGGAACAGTCAAAGAACCACACGTTATCTCACAAGAACTTTGTGTAAAATGTGGTGCTTGTATGGAAAAATGTAAATTTGGCGCAATTTCTAAGAAATAAGGAGGCAATCATGATTAATTTAAAGATAAACGGCGTAGATGTATCTGCACCAGAAGGCTCAACCATTCTTGAAGCTGCTAGATTAGCTCATATTGATATCCCAACACTTTGCTACTTAAAGGATATTAATGAAATTGGTGCTTGCCGTATCTGTGTCGTAGAAGTGAAAGGCGCAAGAAGCTTAGTTGCTTCCTGTGTATATCCAGTAAACGAAGGTATGGAAGTAAGAACAAATACTCCAAAAGTATTAGATTCTAGAAAGAAAACTCTTCAGTTGATTCTTTCAAACCATGATCGTAAGTGTTTATCATGTGTTAGAAGTGGCGATTGTGAATTACAAAAACTTTCAAGAGATTTAAAAGTAGAAGACGAAGCAATCTATGATGGCGAAAGAAATGAATATGCGATTGACACAACTGCTGCTCATATGGTTCGTGATAACAATAAATGTATTCTCTGTCGTCGTTGCTCTGCTGTATGTGAAAAAGTACAGGCGGTTGGCGTAATTGGAGCAAATGAGCGAGGATTTAAGACCAGCCTAGCAAGTCCATTTGATATGGGTCTTGGCGAAACAAGCTGCGTATCCTGTGGTCAGTGTATCGCTGTCTGTCCAGTTGGTGCTATTTATGAAAAAGATTACACAGAAGAAGTATTCGCAGCGATTGCTAATCCTGAAAAACATGTTATTGTTCAGGTTGCTCCGGCTGTTCGTGCTGCTATCGGTGAATCTTTTGGTCTTCCAATTGGAACCAACGCAGAAAATCAGATGATCGCTGCTCTTCGCCGTCTAGGCTTTGATAAAGTATTTGATACTGACTTCAGTGCGGACTTAACCATTATGGAAGAAGCGACTGAATTCCTTGATCGTGTTCAAAACGGTGGGAAACTTCCATTAATCACATCTTGTTCTCCAGGATGGATTAAATACTGTGAACACTACTTCCCTGACATGACGGAAAACTTATCCTCTTGTAAATCTCCTCAGCAGATGTTTGGTGCCGTTGTTAAAACCTACTATGCGCAGAAGATGGGATGGGATCCAAAAGATATCGTGAGCGTAAGTGTTATGCCATGTACCGCTAAGAAATTTGAAATCGGACGTGACGATCAAAATGCAGCTGGCGTACCAGATGTGGATATCTCCATCACAACGAGAGAATTAGCTCGTATGATCGAGCGTTCCGGACTTAATTTCTTATCATTACCTACCGATGAGAAATTTGATAATCCTCTGGGCGAATCGACTGGTGCTGCTATAATCTTTGGTGCAACTGGAGGTGTTATGGAAGCTGCTCTTCGTACTGCTGTATGGAAATTAACCGGCGAAGCTGCTGACTCACCAGTAGAATTCAAAGAGGTTCGTGGAGTAGCAGGAATCAAAGAGGCTACTTACAACGTAGCAGGAATGGATGTAAAACTTGCGGTTGCATCTGGACTTGCAAATGCAAAAGCCTTACTTGAAAAAGTAGAAAACGGCGAAGCAGATTATCACTTCATTGAAATCATGGGATGCCCTGGTGGATGTGTAAATGGTGGTGGGCAGCCTCAGGTACCTGCAAGTGTTCGTAACTCAACCGATATTCGCGCACTTCGTGCAAAAGTACTTTATGATTTGGATGAATCCAGAGAGTTTAGAAAATCTCATGAAAATCCAGCAATCATTGAACTTTATGAAAATTATCTTGGCGAACCAGGAAGTCACAAAGCACATGAAACGTTGCATACAAGTTATGTGAAGAGAAGCATTAACAAGCACTAATTAATAATAAGGGGTTGTGCACTAGAGTAATCAGTGCACAACCCCTATATTTGTATGGAGATACAAAACGAAAAGTCGATTGTTTTCTTATTTATTTTTTGTATCAAGGAAGAATTCATATGCTTCCTTATCTGTTGCACCTTTATGTACAACCATGTTAACCGCCTGTGCCATAGCTACAGGATTCTGACTCTGGAAGATATTACGTCCCATGTCAACTCCTCTTGCACCTTTGCTAATTACTTCATAAGCTAGTGAAAGAGCATCTTTTTCAGCTAATTTCTTTCCACCTGCAACTACAATTGGTACAGGGCAAGCCGCAACGACTTCTTCAAAATTTTCACAGTTATATGTTTTGATAATATTTGCTCCCATTTCAGCAATAATACGAGTTGCTAATTTAAAGAAACGATCGGTACGTTCCATTTCTTTACCAACTGCTATAACGCCCATAGTAGGGATATCGAAGCGCATTCCTGCATTGATTGTTCTCGATATATTATCGATGCTAGATAGCTGTCCATCTGCTCCAATAAATGTCTGAACTGCCATACAGTCAGCATTCATACGAATTGCATCTTCGATATCTACAGCTACAACTTCATGAGAAAGGTCATCATTTAACATAGAAGAACCGGATGTTGTACGAAGTGCAATACCTTTACCGCATTCCGGTGGAACACAAGTACGAAGTGCTCCTCTTGTACCCATTAACACGTCTACATGAGGGATTAACTGTGGTATTAATATATCCAATCTTTCCAATCCTGCGGTAGATCCCATGAAGTATCCATGGTCAAATGCGAACATTACAGTATTCCCACTCACTGGATCAAATATATTAGAAAGATGTTTTTTCATACCCCAATCTAAATTATTTGCGCCTTTTACATGAAAATTTCCCTGATTCGCAAAAGGTACTTCAACTTTGTAGTCTTTTGCTATTTTTAAACCATCTAAATCTGCCATTTAATTATGCCTCCTTATTCTTTGTACAAACAAGGGAAGTGCATACTCAAATACTCTGTATGCACAGCCCCTTTACTTAGTTATTTATTACCATTCTAATTATTTTTAGAAGTTGTAATCATTTACATTGCTTGCATCGAAGACTACTCGTTCAGGTAATAATACTACACCATTATTTGTATCAGCAGTTGTCGCACCTTCAGATAAGCAATCATTTGCAAGGATTTCACAATCACCAATTCCAGGAATATTAATTTTATCACCAACTTTTACTTCGTTACCAGCTGCAAGATATGCTGCAAGATAGCATCCCATAGCGCCTTGGATACCACAATCCCATAGACCCCATTCATAAAGTACGCCTGCATCACAGTATTCTTTGATTGATTGAGGACTTGCGAATCCAGTAATTGTAACATCATCTTTTCCAAGACCTTTGTTCTGAGCAGCCTTTAACTGTCCAGGAAGTGCTGTAGAGTCATTACAGATAATTAGGTCAATATCAGAATATGCATCTAAGATAGCTGCACCTACAGAAACTGCTTTTTCAGCATCCTGCTCGGAATAGTAGTTATCAGCAACTTTTACCCAGTTTGGATATTTTTCTTTGATGATTGCTTCACCAGCTACCTGCCATGAGTTCTGGTCAGTTACTGTAGCCTGTGAATAATGCCAAACATATTTTACTTCATCTTTTGCTGGATCAACACCACGTTTTGTTAATGCATCAACAGACATATCTACTAACATTTGTCCTAAAACTTCTGGAGTTCCCTGAGATACCATTAATGAACGAGCATCGCCTTCAGAATCAGAATCCCATGTACAAACAGTTAAACCAGCATCTTTTGCTGCTAATAATGCGTCTTTTACTCCTGCTGCATCAACAGTAGAAATACAGATTGCATCAGCACCACTTGCTACTGCATTATTGATTACCTGAACCTGATCAGCTACTCCTGCGGAAGCGCTTCCCTGATAATCTACTGTAATTCCCCAATCACCAGCATACTTTTGAGCACCAACATTTGCTGCTTCAAAGAATGCATTACCTGTAAGTTTTGGAATAAATACAACTGTTTTACCTGCGATATCGCCGCCTTTCGTTGTTTCTGTTGAAGTAGCAGCATCCCCACTCTCTTTTGTTGTAGCTGTCTCGCTTTTACCACCACATGCAGTTAAAGACAACACCATAGAGCATGCAAGTACTAATGACATAACTTTTTTTAATTTCATAAAATAAACCTCCTTTTTTTATTTATCCAAAAGCTGATTGCTTTGAATAATCCCATACATTATTTTGCAATTCCTTAATTATTTTTTAAACTTATTAAAGAATGCAATTGTTTGCGGTCTGGATACGATCGCACGTCCAATTACGACTACAAGTAAAAGTAGTCCTACCGGTATATCTAGGTACTGTGTGTTTACTTTAAAACAAAGCGGTAAACCAAATCTTAATATACCAATTACTAAGGATGCGAGTGCTGTTCCAATTGCACTACCCTTTCCTCCTGTACTAAGTGTACCTCCAAGTACGACTGCTGTAATTATGTTAAGGGTTAAGTTAGAACCCAAATCACTCTTTGCTGTACCTAGATAAGAGGTTAACATAATACCGGCAATTGCTGCACTCACAGCAGATAAAACATATGTACTCAAAATAACAAGCCTTGTATTAATTCCTGAATACTCTGCCGCTTCTTGGTTAATTCCAACCAGAAATACATTGCGACCATATTTTGATTTGTGTAATAATAAGTATGCTATTATAATCAATATAAAAAATAAAATTAACTGGCTCGGAATAACTCCAAATAGTTTAAATTTTGAAATTATCTTAAAATATTCTGGGAATCCACTGATTCCTTTATAACTTTCTGTTGCGGATAAATTTGATACCAATAATGCAAATCCAGCATACAAAAAACTTCCACCCAGTGTGACAACCATCGATTGTACCCCACAATAAGCAATAAAGAAACCGGAGAGTGCTCCACAAAATGCTGCAGCTACTACAGCGATTAAAGCTGCAACCCAGATATTCAACCCACCATCTTGCCAACCAACACCAATGATAATGGATGTAAGCCCTACGATTGATGCTGCCTGAATATCAATACCTCCAGTAATCATAACAAATGTTACAAACAAAGCGATAATACAAATTGCAATAAAATCGTTTACACTTGCTAATAAAACTCTTGGCATTAAAAATTTTGAATTTGCTAAACCAAATACCACAAATTCTAAAATTAAAACGCAAAATAGAAAGCTATCCCAGTTAAAGAGAGTTTTTTTCGTTGTTGACTTATTCATGCCTATTCTCCTCCTTTTTGGGTTGCTGTATTCGTTGCTCTTGCTGTCAATCGCTCACGTCTGATTTTTTCAGCAGCATGTCGCTGCATTAAGGAGTCCACAACTACAATTGTAATTAACATAAATCCAGTAATTGTATTATCGTAGTCCGAAGAAAATCCCATAAATACTAAGATACGGCTTACACTAGACATGATAACTGCACCGATGGATGCACCTATAACGCTACCAACACCGCCTGTTAAACTAATACCACCAATAACACAAGCGGCAACCGCTTTCATTTCGTATCCATTACCAGCGATTGATGTAACAAATCCAATACGTGACGCATAAATAATACTAGCCACTGCTGCAAATACACCACAAAGAACATATGCCCAAATCTTTGTTTGTACTGCAGGAATACCAACTAAGGTAGCTCCTCCTGCATTATCACCTACTGCGATAAAATATTTTCCTTTTTTGGTCTTTGTAAGCATAAAATGTATCGCTATCACTGCTACCAACGCAACTGCATAGTAAACAGTCAGATTTCCTAATAATGGTTTTGATGAATAGGAGGTGAACTTTGCTGGTAAGTTTTCTACCCAAGCTCCTCCTGCATAAATATAAATCATTCCACGAAGAAGACCATTTGTTCCTAATGTGAAAATTAAGGATGGTATTTTAAGACATGCAACACCCCAACCATTAAATAAACCAATTAATGCGCCAATCGCGATTCCCACCGCAAATGCAAACAACCAGCTGTGTCCATCTCGTAATAACGATCCTACTACCGTGGCTGAGAATCCAAGGTTTGCACCAATTGAGACATCAATTTCACCTGTAAAAATAGTAAATGCCATACCTACTGCGAGTAGAGTAAATACAACACTGTCGTTGAAACATGCCAGTATGTTGGATGCGGTTAAAAAGTCAAAGTTAATAAAGCCAACGATTAAAAATAATACGATCAAGAACAATAAGCTGCTCACTTCTCGTGATTTTGTGAGTTTTTTTATTAAAGTCATACACCCACCTCTTTCTCTGTATTTACGTCAAATGCTGCCGCCATCAGATTGTCCTGATTAATTTCATTTTTTGCAAATTCTGCATTTATGCGACCCTGAAATACGGATACTGCACGATCGGAAAGTTCTACAATCTCTTCCATATCAGAAGAAATAAGCAAAACAGATACACCCTGTTTTCTCAATTCTTTTATGATTGTATATACATCTCCACGAGCACCTGCATCAATACCACGGGTTGGTTCATCTAAAATTACTACCTTAGGATTGGTTGAAAGGCTTCGTCCAATTACAATTTTTTGCTGATTTCCACCAGAAAGGCTTCCTGTAAGCTGTGATTGTCCGGTAACTTTAATGCGAAAATCATCAATGTACTTTTGTGTTATTTCATGTTCTTTCTTTCTATTTAAAAAGAATCTTCCCATGGACTTATTTGAAAGAACTGCAGAAGTTGTATTTACTGCTACATCCGCTATCTTAAATAATCCGTGCAAGTGTCTATCTTCTGGCACATAATTAAGTCCTGCTTCGAGCACCTTCTTTGTAGAAAGACCCGTAATATCTTTTCCATCTAGAATTACATTTCCACCTAATACTTTATCTCTTCCAAAAATTGTAGTAGCAAGTTCGGTACGTCCTGCTCCAACTACACCGGCCACTCCAAGAATCTCACCCGGATAAAGCTTGAGGAAAATGTTGTTAAATCCATAACCACTAAAATCTTTCAATTCTAATACAGGACTCTTTTTTTCATAATCAACGTAATGTTCTTCTTCCTGATCTTTTTCCTTCTTTTCTTCTTTACTAGCAGGTAAAAGGCCTAGTACCAACGATTCCTTTGTAAACTCGTTCACATTTCCACTTAATGTAATAACACCATCTCGCATGATTGCAACACTGGTTGAGATTTCAAAGACTTCCGTTAAACGATGTGTTATATATATAATACAAATTCCTTTTGAACGCAAATCGTTAACGCACTTGAACAAACTTTCTACCTCATCAAATGTTAGTGCACTGGTTGGCTCATCTAAGATTAAGATCTGAGCTTGACGAAGTAAACCTCGTAGAATTTCAACCAACTGCTGCTCAGCTATAGAAAGACTGCTTGCTTTTCGGTTTAAATCTAAATTCCAACCAACGTCTTTAATTTGAGCCACGAGTCTTTTATGTAGTTCCGCTGATTTTTCTTCAAACCCAATTGTTATATTTTCTTCTACTGTCATATTAGGAAATAACATAGGTTCCTGTGGAACCATATAGATTCCATTCGCAAGCGCGACTGACGGTTTTGTCAAATGCACTTCTTGTCCTCTGATAAAAATACCACCTTCATCCGGTTGATGAATTCCCATAATAATTTTCATTAGAGTACTTTTACCAGCACCATTTCCTCCAATCAAAGATATTACTTCGCCTTCGCGTAATTCCAGGTTAATACCTTTCAAAACCTGATTCAATCCAAATGACTTATGTATATTCCGAATGGTTAGCAACGTGTTTTTATCAGATTCACCAGTTTTTTGCATTTTCTTTCCTCCCATTCCTTAACACAACATTTGTGTGTTGTTAAATATTTTGTTCTTTAAAACAATCATACGTTACACTAGAACATTTGTCAACAGGAAAAACATTTTTTGCACAAGCATTTTTATTTATTTGGGTTTTTTATTGTGCAATTTTATTCTGACACTAAGAAGAATATACAGTTTTTTAACTATTTTTCGCTATTTATCGATTGCTTTTATTTATTTTTTACTTGCACATTGACTTTTTGTTTTTCTGTTGTTATACTATCCGTAAGCAAAACATTTGATTTGACTCGAAACATATGTATCTCTTCATTTGATTCTAGTTCTCGATGCAATATGACATAATTTTGATTTCTCATAATACAAATGTTGTTTCGTATTTTATTTGTGTAAGAATCCTTGAATCATGTATAATGGAACAAAAAGTAAATTAATCAATAACAGGGGAGAAGAATATTATGTATGATGCAGAAACCAATTATGAAGAAAATCTAATGATCAAAGTCGCTTGGTATTATTATATGGAAAATATGACACAACAAGCGATCGCAGACAATTTGGAAATTTCCCGTATGCGTGTTATTAAACTATTAGACAAAGCAAGACATACCGGTATTGTACAGTTTAAGATATCGTCTGCTTTTGACAAAAGACATTCCTTAGAAAATAGTCTTATCGAAAAATATAACTTAAAAGACTGTTATGTAGTTCCAACAAATCCAAACCCAACAGGCGTTAATGATACAATAGCCAAAGCTGCTTATATTTATATTGCGAATCACATAACAGATAATTGCTACATCAATTTTGGATATGGAGATACTTCTTCAAAAACCATTGGTTATCTAGCGAGAAATCTTGAAACCCAAGTATCTTATGTATCTTTAACTGGAGGAGTTGGTTATTATTTGCCTAATTCCGCATCTAATATTTTCAATGCAAAATTATATTTAATCCCTTCCCCACTGATTATGTCTTCAAAAGAAATGGCAGAGGCCATTCGCAATGAAAGTTCAGTTCAGGAAGTGACTAGCATGATTAAACTTGCAAGTATGACGATTGTTGGTATTGGTGCTATGAATGATGATGCAACCATATTAAAATCCTCCATGTTAAGTCACAACGACTTCTTATTATTAAACATGAAGGGTGCCGTAGGCGATGTGATTTGTCATTTTATAGATAAAGATGGAAATTTAGTAGACAATGATATTGATTCCCGACTGATTAACGTTTCTTTGAACACTTTAAAACAGTTAGAAAACGTGATTGGAGTAGCTGCAGGACCACAAAAAGTACCTGCCATTGCCGCTGCACTAAAGGGTGGTTATATTGATATCATAATTACAGATGAGAGCACCGCAGAATTGTTATGCCAAGAATAGAGTTACAATTTTAAAGGAGGTATGTTTATGGGAAAATATTTAATGGCCTTAGATGCCGGTACAGGTAGTGTTCGGGCAGTTATTTTTGATCTCGAAGGAAATCAATTAGCAGTTTCACAGCAAGAGTGGGAACATAAAGAAGATCCTCGTTTTCCAGGTTCTATGAATTTTGACTGGGTGCATAACTGGGACTTAGCTTCTGGTTGCATCCGCGATGTATTGAACGAAACACAAATCGATCCAAAAGAAATCGCTGCGATTTCTACCACCTGTATGCGTGAGGGTATCGTTCTTTATGACAAGGATTACAACGAAATCTGGGCCTGCGCAAATGTAGATGCACGTTCGAACGAGGAAGTAATACAACTGATAAAAAGCTCACCTGAACTAGAAAAGGAAATCTATAAAGAATCTGGCCAAACCTATGCTTTGGGCGCTTTACCACGTATTTTATGGGTAAAGAATAAAATGCCCGATATCTATGAAAACACCGTCTACGTTGGTATGTTCAACGATTGGTTAATCTTAAAATTAACTGGTGTTCTTTCAATCGAGCCAAGTAATGGCTCCACCACTGGTATCTTTGATTTAGCAACTAGAAACTGGGACAAAACCATCATGGAACGAATCGGTCTCAAAACGGATATTTTCCCACCAGTCTTTGAAAGCGGAACCATCGTTGCAACCGTTAGCGAAACTGGGGCAAAGGAAACCGGCTTAACTCCTGGTATTCCAGTTGTAGCAGGAGGCGGAGATGCTCAATTAGGCTGCATCGGAGTAGGTCTTGTATCTCCTTCACAAGGTGCCGTTTTTGGCGGAAGCTTCTGGCAATTCGAATACAATACTTCCGTTGCGAAAACCGATGACGAATGCCGTGTACGTGTAAACTGTCACGCTTTACCAGACTTATGGCAATACGAAGCTCTCGCTTTTTATCCAGGACTTATCATGCGATGGTTTCGCGATTCTTTCTGCCAATTCGAAAAACAATTATCAAAGGAAACAGGCCGCGATGTATACGACCTAATGAATGAAGAGGCAGAAAAAATACCTGCCGGCTGCTATGGTATGCTTTGCACCTTCTCAGATGTTATGAATTACATAAGTTGGAAGCACGCTGCCCCTACTTTTACAAACTTTTCATTGGATCCCGAAAAATGTAATCGTTATACTTTCTATCGTGCCATTATGGAAAATTCTGCAATGGTTACCAAAGGAAACATTGAGTTGGTTGCATCGGTAACAGGAGAAACTCCTTCTGAAATTATATTTGCTTCTGGTGCCTCAAAGAGTCCTCTTTGGTGTCAAATTTTATCAGACGTATTAAACATACCAGTCTATGTACCAAAAGTAAAAGAAGCAACTGCCCTCGGCGCTGCAATCTTAGCCGGTAAAGGAGTTGGTATCTATACGGATGTTGCCGAAACGGTTAAAAAAGTAGTTAAGATTGATAGGATCTATTATCCAAACACTGAAAATAATAAGGTTTACAATGATATGTATGCAAACTGGAGAAAAGTGTATGCTGCCCAATTAGAACTAGCGAATCAAAATATCACAAAAAATATGTGGTCAGCACCAGGAGTGTAAACCATTTATTTCATAAATAACACGCGATCACAAGGAGGTTATAAACATATGTTTATAGTTGATGAAAAAGACAGAGAATACCGCTTCGGCGACAGCGGTCCAAAATATTTAATGAAAGGACCACGTTCTAATTTTTCTATCGTACAGTTTCAGGCAGGCCAGGACTTTAAAGCCCACTATCACAATATTATGGAAGAAAACTTCTATATACTTGAAGGCGAAGTCGACATTGAAGTTGACGGAGTCGTACATCATTTGTCACAAGGACAGATGATTCATATCGATCCAACAGAAGTTCATTATGTAATCAACCGTTCCAACAGCGTAGTAAGAATGGTTTCTACATTAGCACCTTTTGAAGAAGTCGATAAAATTGAAGTCGATTTATAGGTTATTCTATAAATAAAAGTACCAAAAAAGTGTTAACATCCCTAATTAACATTTTGACCCCCCCAAAAAAACAGACCGTAAAAGAAGTATATAAGCCCTTTCTTTTACGGTCTGTTTTTTATTGTTTGCATTCAATTCTGAATGCAATTTATTTTTTAATCTCCCGAACACTTTCACCCTTTACCAGTATATAAGGCGTAACCTCTCGCACCGCACCAGCATTTCGCTCAATGCAGTTTAAAAGAATTTCAACACTCTTCTTTGCAATACTTTTGTGTTGCTGCTGGATTGTAGTGAGCTTTGGATTATAATATTTCGCTAATTCAATTCCATCAAATCCCATAACTGAAATCTCTTCTGGTACCTTAATCCCCCGATCCTTTAATGCACAAATAGCACCAATTGCCGTAACATCACTCATTGCAAATACTGCTGTTACATTTGCATTCTTTGTAAGCATGCGCTCCATTGCACGATAGGAACTATCAAAGGAGAACTTTGACTTTTCATAGCTTTTCTCTTTTTCAAACGGTAAGTTGTGCTCTTCAAAGCTCTTTTTACATCCAATGAGACGCTGCTGGCTAGTATAGGAAATATCCAAATCACCACCAATGATACCGATTTGCTTATGTCCTAGCTGGATGAGATAATCAATTGCGCATTTTGCACTTTCTATATCATCCGTACCAACGCAGGATAAGTTGTTAAATTCATCTGCCTCAATCACGTTCGTAACAAGCACACATGGTACATTAATATATTTAAACTTATCCTTGAACCCAGGAGGATTACCTCCTAAAAAAAGAATACCCAGAGGTTTTCTTTCTCTGCACAAACGAAGCGCTTCTTCTATTTCGTTATCATACTCATCCATATAATAAACAAACACGGAATATTGAGACTGCTCAATCAAGTTTTGCAATTGCTCCACGATATTTGCAAACAGCATGTTTGAAGTACCTTTTACCAAAACAGCGATGCTTTTACTCATTTGTTGTTTTAAATGTTTTGCATTATCATTTGGCACAAAATTGTGTGCCGCTACCACTTCTTCAATTTTAGCCTTAGCAATTGGACTAACATCCGGATGTTTATTCAAAACACGAGATACCGTACTAACTGAATAGCCGGATTCTTTTGCAATGTCCTTAATTGTCATCTTTCATCACCTTATCTCTTTGTTTGCACTGATTAACCTTTCACCGCACCGGCTACTACACCCTCAATAATGTGTTTCTGACAAGCCAGATAAAATATTATAATAGGAATGATTGCCAAAACTAACATTGCCATCATAGCTCCCATATCAATCGAACCATAACCACCTCTTAAGTACTGAATCGCAATTGGTATCGTTTTGTACTTTTTCATATCCAATACTAAATATGGTAATAAATAGTCATTCCAAATCCACATCACCTGTAAAATAGCCACCGTAATTGCCGTCGGTTTTAAGATAGGAAATACTACCTGGAAAAATGTCTGCAACGGATTGCAACCATCAATCATTGCCGCTTCTTCAATTTCTAGAGGAATTGATTTTACAAATCCACAGAACATGAATACAGACAGTCCAGCCCCAAAACCTAAATATACTATAACAATTCCTAGCGGATTACTCAAGTGTAACATATTTGCTACTTTTGATAAAGTAAACATAACCATTTGGAACGGTACAATCATAGAGAATAAACACAAATAATAAATTCCAGCAGTAAATTTATTTTTTACTCTGGTAATAAACCACGCACACATGGAAGTACAAATAATTATAAGTGCAGTCGAGGCTAACGTAATAAACAAGGAATATCCGAAAGCCTGGAAAAATCCGGTTTTTTCAATACCCGAAATATAGTTTTCCAATCCTACATACATCTTTTCATTCGGAAACTGAAATGGTCGTTTGCTGATATAAGCTTTCTTTTTAAATGAGTTTATACATACAATTACAATTGGGCAAACATACAAGAATGCAATAATCGAAAATATTGTAGTTAAAAGTAGTCCGTGTTTTGTTTTTCTTGTTGCCATTTATTGCTGCACCTCCTTTGTTCGTGTTAAGCGGATCTGTATCAATGCAATCAAAGCTACCAGAATAAAGAATACTACCGCTTTTGCTTGACCAACGCCTTCCCATCCAACTCTTCCGTAGAAGGTATTATAGATATTAAGTGCTAGCATTTCCGACATATTGGATGGCTCACCGGCTGTTAATGCTAAGTTCTGGTCAAATAACTTAAAGGAGTTTGTTAATGTTAAGAATGTGCAAATGGTAATTGCTGGCATAACCATTGGAAGCGTAACTTTCTTGAGTATCTGCCATGAATTTGCTCCATCCATTTTTGCTGCTTCAATCAATTCACCTGGTATATTTTGAATTCCAGCGATATAAATAATCATCATGTATCCGATTTGCTGCCAGTTCATCAAAATAAGCAAGCCTGCAAAGCCATATGCAGAATTGTATGTTAACGTACGATCAAACTGAAGCAATATACCATTTATGATTAATTGCCATATGTATCCCAAAATAATACCACCGATTAGGTTAGGCATAAAAAATACCGTTCTAAAAATATTCGTTCCTTTAATTCCTTTTGTTAAAAGCATCGCAACTAAAAATGCTAATACATTTATTGTTATAACACTAGCGATTGTAAATAATGCCGTATACCATAATGCATGGACAAAGGTTTCATCCTGGAAAATCCGGAAGTAATTTTTTACTCCTACGAATTTCGCATCGGTAACTGTGGTAAATTCACAAAACGACAAATAGATGCCCATAATAAAGGGAACTATAAAACCGATTGCAAATGCAATCAAAGTTGGAAGTGCAAAAATCGGAAAATATTTCTTTATTGATTTTTCCATATATTTTTCCTTTCTATTTCATAAATGGGTGAGCAATTGCTCGCTCACCCATCTAATCTTTTGACTCAATGAATAACTAGTAAATTATTTGCTTGCTGCATATTCTTTTGCCCAACCATCTACGAATGCTGTTTTCACTGCGGACCAATCGCCAGTACCTTGCGCATATTCAAGAAGTGCACTACCTACACCATTTTTCCAGTTTTCAGATGGCATAGTTGTAAAGGTCCAAGAAACTGCTGTCTTACCAGCTGCAATGTATTCGTTTGCTGCGCTAAGTAATGGGTTAGCTGCTAAATATTCATCTGTGAAAGTTGTAAAAGGTGTAACAAATCCCATTTCATTCGCAATACAATCTCTTCCTTCATCACTGGAGACAGCCCAATCTAAGAAGTCTAATGTTGCCTGGATGTCTTCTTTTGAAGCATTTTTGTTTACGCACCAGTAGTTTTCAGATCCTGTGCAAAGTCCTTGATTTTCTTCTCCATCAACACCAATGTAGATAGGAAGCATTCCGATATCTTCGTCTGCAACGTCATTGCCTGCGATATCACCATAAGCCCATGTACCATTCTGATAGAATACTGCTTCACCTAAAGCAAATTCAGATGCTGCATCTTCACCCGTTTTGCTGGATAATAAGTTAGGGCTGCAAGTTGAGTTGTTGATATATAAATCAAAAATCTGTTTGTAGTTGTCTAAGAATGTACCTTTGATTGCCTCTGTTGAGCCAATTCCATCCTGCTGATATTCATAATAAATAGGAAGGTTAGCTAAATGAGTTTTAAATCTCCAATCACTACTTGAATCCATACCAGTGGAAGCAAATGCTCCCTCTACTCCTAAATCTTTTTTATGTGCCTGAATTCCTTCCGCTACTGCTTTTAATGTTGCAAAGTTTTTGATTTCATCTGCAGATTTAACCGCTGCATCTGGTAATTCACAGTATTTTGCAAGCAAAGCTTTGTTGTAGATAATTCCGTATGTTTCAATAACGTAAGCGATACCCATAACTTCGCCAGCATCACCCTTTAATGCGAAATCATCACTCTTTAAATAAGAATATAATTTACTATCTTTTAAATCATAGCAGTAATCTTTCCAAGAAGCCAAACCAACAGGTCCATTAACCTGGAAAAGAGTAGGTGCTTCTGTTTTAGCCATTTCTGACTTTAAAGTAGATTCATATGTACCGGATGCTGCCGTTACAACGGTAACTTCAACGCCCGTTTGCTCTGTATATTTTTTTGCTAAACCTTCCCACTGTTCAGCCTGCTCTGGTTTGAAGTTTAAATAATAAACTGAACCATCTGTTGCTTCTGTTTTGCCTTCATCAGCAACTTCTTCCTGAGCTTTTGATGTATCCTCAGTTGTTGTTGTCTCTTCTTTGCTTCCACAACCAGCTAACAACGCTGATGTTGTCGTTAGCACTAAAAGTAGCGCTAATAATTTTTTTCTCATAATAAAACCCTCCTAAATAATAAATCAGTTGTCCGAAAACGTTTCTGGTAACGTTTCCAGTTGATACATTAAATATATACCCATTTGATACATTTTGCAATAGTTATTTCATATTTTGTATAATAGCAATATGATTCGCAATCTCATTTTGTGCATTTTCACAAAACTAGATCAATTATAAATATAATGTAAAGGGTATTCCTGATATCAAAAAATCAATTTTCTAAGCATACATCTATTTATCTTGACAGAATTATAAGTTAAAGTTAAAATAACAGTAACTATTACTATTATTTTAAATCTGGAGGTTCCTATGGCAAATGTAAAATTTAGTCGTCAGCGTGAGGCGATTCGCGAATATTTAGCTAGTACTAAATCACATCCGACTGCAGATATGGTATATAATCAAATACAATCCATTTACCCAAATATAAGCTTAGGTACTGTATATCGAAACTTGAATTTGCTAGTAGAGCAGGGGGATGCCATTAAAGTCTCCTGTGGCGATGGTATGGAACATTTTGATTCTGATACCTCAGAGCACTATCACTTTATCTGTAAAAACTGTGGAGATGTAATAGATCTTGACATGGAATGTATTAACCATATTAACACAATTGCAGGTTCTGCGTTTGATGGAAAAATTGATGGCAGTATTACCTATTTTTATGGAATCTGTCCTTCTTGTTTAGCCGAAACAAAAGAATAAAAGATTTTTAAAAAAGTATTGACAAATGCTTACGAACAAGTTAATATGATTATATCAGTAATGATTACTGTTATCGTTTTAAGAAACAGTACTTACAGACTACGATGAAAGAAAGAAATTGAAACACAAGATAAACTTATTCAAGAAAGGGAGATATTATTATGAAGAAATTTGTATGTAGCGTATGTGGTTATGTTCACGAGGGAGATTCAGCACCAGAGGCATGTCCTCAATGTAAAGCACCAGCTTCTAAATTTAAAGAGCAAACTGGAAGCAGAGAATGGGCTTGCGAACACGTTGTTGGTGTTGCACAGGGCGTAAGAGAAGATATTTTAGAAGATTTAAGAGCAAACTTTTCAGGAGAATGTACCGAAGTTGGTATGTATTTGGCAATGTCAAGAGTTGCTCATAGAGAGGGCTATCCAGAGATTGGTTTATACTGGGAAAAAGCTGCTTTTGAAGAAGCAGAACATGCTGCAAAATTTGCTGAATTATTAGGAGAAGTTGTAACAGACAGTACAAAGAAAAACTTAGAGTTAAGAATTGATGCTGAAAATGGAGCTACTGCAGGCAAATTTGACCTAGCAAAACGTGCAAAAGCTGCTGACTTGGATGCTATCCATGATACGGTTCATGAAATGGCAAAAGACGAAGCTAGACACGGAAAAGCATTTGAAGGTCTTTACAACAGATACTTTAAATAATCCGAATAGCTACAAAAATAGCAAGCAAGGGACGTTGAAATTTCAACGTCCCTTATTTTTTATATCTTTATTTAATTAAAGCCATATATTTTTTGAGATAGCTGATATCCTAAGATAATAATTTTTCGACCCGCTCTTCCCTTTAACTGCATAGAACGGCCTAATGTTTTGTTTTTTACTGCATGATAAAGGCGCTTATTCTCTTTTTCTAAGAATTCCCATAACTCTTCTTTCTTCTCAAAGCTTTCGTCAGAACCTTCCTTCAAAAGTAAAACCGTACATACTGCCATCATCATAGCCAAGTATTTTGCCATGTAATTTCTGAGTTTGCGATTTTTGATCTTTGATAAATCATGTGATTGAATCATAAATTTCGTTATCTTAATCTGTTGATCCACGCGTCCAATCATGACTTTTTCATTCACGGACTGATCTTCTCTTCCGATATAATACCGATATAAATCAACATCCAAATAGTACATTGTCATTACCATTGGCAGTGGCTGATATACAAAGATGTTGTCCACATAGAAGGTGTGCTTTGGCAACTCTAATCCACATTCACGCAAGAGATTGGTACGATAAATAACAGAATGCATTAAAATATTCTGGCTCGTTTTAAAATGCATGATATTCGACCAACTAAATATTTTTCCTTGAGGCAAAGCGGTACGATAATCAATTACTTTTTGCTTATTCGCAGAAACTTTTTCATACACATAATTACAAATTAGCATATCTAAATTCGTAGCGCCTTCTACCATAGTCTTAAGGAGAGCAAGCACCTTTTTTAGCGCTTCCTCTTCCACCCAGTCGTCACTATCCACTACTTTATAATAAAGTCCTGTTGCATTTCGAAGGCCTGTATTAACAGCTTCTCCATGCCCTCCATTTTCCTGGTGTATGGAACGTATTATTGTTGGATATTTTTCGGCATACTCATCCGCTATTTTTGCAGTATCATCTTTTGAACCATCATCAACAATTAATATTTCGATGTCGTCTCCCCCAACTAAAAGACTCTCAATTGCATGATTCATATATTCTTGTGAATTATAGCAAGGTATTGCTACACTCAATAATTTCATTTTATTCCCTCCTCAAGTAAAGCTTTACATATCCATAGACATATCTAAAGCTCTCTTTACTATGGCATCAATGTTATAGTATTTATATTCCGCTAATCTTCCGAGTAAGTGGAAATTTGGAATTTGTTTTACTAAGGATACATATTTATGATACAAAGCTAAATTTTCAGCATTAATAATTGCATAGTATGGAATTTCTCCGTTTTCACCACAATAAGGAATTGGATATTCTTTCATAATAGTAGTTCCATCCGCTTTTTGACCGGTTAAGTAAGGATACTCTGTAATACGGGTATAATCTTCTGTTACCGTGTAATTTACCACTCCATGTGACTGATATGGAGCATTTTCATAGTATTCCGTCTTAAATATCAACGAACGGTATGGAAGTCGCCCAAACTTACAATCGAAGAACTCATCCAGTGCTCCAGTAAATATAACTTCTCCTTCAAATACGTTGCCTTCAAAATAAACATGATCTTCTTTAATCTCAATGAAATCCTTAGCCGGCGTGTTCAATCGGACACTTATATTTTCATGATCTAACATCGTTTCAAAAAGTTTCGTATAACCTTCTAGTGGCAGCCCCTGATAAGTATCTTGGAAGTATCGATTATCATACGATAATACAACCGGCACACGACCAGAAACCGATGGATCAATTTCTTCTGGCTTTTGTCCCCATTGCTTCATGGTGTATTTTAAAAATATGTTTTCATATACATATTCCGCAACTTCCTGAATCTCCGTATCATTATTTTGTCTTAATTCGAGTATTGGTACCTTTACATTTTCACCATAGGCTGCTATTAACTTATCTTTTATACGTGTCGCTTTTTCCTTATCATAGACACAAAAAAGTGTGTTCAAATTAAATGGAATCGGTAATAGTTCACCATATATGTTGCCCACAACTTCATGTGAATACTCATACCAATCTGTAAAACGAGATAAGTATTCGTATACGTTAGTTAAATTCGTATGAAATATATGTGGCCCATATTGATGTATTCGTATTCCATGTTCATCAAGCAAATCATACGCATTTCCCCCGATATGATTTCTTTGTTCTAAAATCAATACTTTTTTCCCTTTATCTGCTAATTCCCTGCCTAGAACTGCCCCTGCAAAACCGCAGCCGATTATAATACTATCAAACATTGTAGACTCCTATCTTTGTCATGTATTAAACTCTCATTAAGTAATATTTTACACAAAATTTATCCTTTTTACAATGCTTGGCAACTATTCTTATGTTATTTTTCTTATTGTTCATTTATCCATTCTATGATATAATAATCCCACTAATATAACTTGTATATTGATCCGATAGGAGGACTGAAATGTCATTTGGTAAAAATCTGGAGCGTATTCGAAAAGGGAAAAAAATGAGCCAGGCAAAGCTTGGTGAACTGTTAGGATTAACTCAACAAATGGTTAGTAGTTATGAGAAAGATTTGTCCTCGCCAAATGTTGATGTGCTGATTAAGATCGCAGATTATTTCAATGTCTCAATTGATTCATTAGTTGAACATGTCGTTAAAAAGCCGGATGATGATAATTCACAATCTCGTTTTTTACGCTATTATGAGAATCTGAATGAAAATGACCGTGACAAGTGTATTACCATTGTGCAAACGCTTTTAGAGGACCGTGAAATGAGTCAGCATAGAAAGAGCCGCAAGAACAATTAATTTATTTACGCATATAAAAAGAAACGATTTCCTGGACTTCCAAAAAATCGTTTCTTTTTTTTATGTTTATTTGTTATTTTGATTTAATATATGGTTTACCATTAGCTGCAGGAACTCTTGACTTACCTACAAAGAGAATAAGAGCAACAACAGTAACAACATAAGGAATCATAGAAATTAAGTTTGGAGAAACAATATTTCCTGAACCTAAAAGTACCTTTAATCCACTACAAAAACCAAATAATAAGCAAGCGTACATCGCACCCTGTGGTTTGAATTTACCAAAGATTACTGCTGCAATCGCAATAAAACCTTGACCTACAATAACAATCGGTTTGAACTGATTTACAGTTGCTAATGTAACATATGCTCCACCAAGTCCAGCCAAGAAACCGGATAAAATAACACAAATGTAACGTACACGGAATACATTAATACCTAAGGTATCGCATGCTGTTGGATGTTCACCAACGGCACGAAGTCTCATACCAAATCTTGTTTTATAGAAAACAAACCATACTACAATTACAAGTAAAAATACTAAATAAGCAACGGAATATACATTTAGTACATTCTTCCAGAAAGTACCTGCTTTGAAAACACCATCAAAAAGTTTAGGAAGTTTCCAAGTACTATCAATCGCTGGCGTATCGGATGAATTAAATAACATTTTAGCCAAGAATACTGCAATACCTGGTGCTAAGAAGTTAATCGCTGTACCGGTAATCGTCTGGTCAGCTGCTAAAGATACACATGCAACAGCATGAAGCAATCCAAACAGGGCTCCTGCTAAACCACCACATAGGAAAGCAAACCAACCATTATGTGTATAATATGCAACAACGGCTCCTGTAAAAGCACCGATGGTCATCATACCTTCAATACCAATGTTAACTACACCACTACGTTCTGAAAAACATGAACCCAATGCCGCAAATAAAAGCGGAGGTGTTGCAATTAAAGTTGCATTAATAATTAAGCCTAAATTACTGATAAATGCATCCATGTTTATTTAACCTCCTTTTTTAAACTCTTTTTACTGAAAAGTGCTTTGAATACATGGGAAATAGCGATAAAGAATACGATACAACCCATGATGATTTTTATAATTTCAGAAGGCGCTCCAACCAAGTTTAACTTAGATCCGCCATATTTCATAGCTCCATAAAACAGACCAGCAAAGATGCAGCCGATTGGATTGGATGCACCAATCAGTGCAACGGTAATACCATCAAATCCAAAACCTTCCTGTGAAGAGTACTGGCTGATTCTCATGGACATACCCATAAGCTGCATAGCACCACCAAGCCCTGCAAGTCCACCAGAAATAGCCATAGCTGTCATAACCGCGCGATTTACACTGATTCCACCATACTCCGCAGCAGTTCTATTAAATCCTACCGCACGTAACTGGTATCCAAGTGTAGTTTTGTTGATGATAAAATAAATAAGTATTGCCACCGCGATTGCTACAAGTATACCCCAGTTTGCATTTGGGCCAAATGTTTTAGCATCTAAAAATGGCATCGTAATTTTAGCAGAATCTAAAATATCCTTTGTAGCCTCTCCGCCACCTTCTTTGTGTAGGACTGCGAAATTCATAACGTAGTTTGATAAGTAAAAAGCAAGCCAGTTAAACATAATCATAGAAAGTACTTCATTGATTCCAAATTTTACTTTTAAATAAGCAACAATGATTCCCCAGATCGCTCCAGCTACCATAGCAGCTACAAAGCATAAAAGAATATGTAGTGGACTTGGAAGATCAACTAAAATACCTACTGCACATGCTGCTAACGTTCCAACAACAAACTGACCTTCTGCACCGATGTTAAATACACCCGTACGGAATGAGAAACCAACTGACAATCCGGTAAAAATTAACGGAGTTGCATATACGATAGACCAAATCATGAATTTAGGTTTACTAAAAACGCCATCAAACAGAGTTTTATATGCATCTATTGGGCTAATCTTTGCGATTACTAACATGATTGCACCAACTGCAAATCCGATTAATATCGCGATAAGTGTAAACACTATATCATAGTCTTTTAGAGATTTCTTCTTATTCATGCTGCACACCTCCGCCTGCCATTAATAATCCTAACGTATTTTCATCTGCTTCACCTTGGGCAACTTCACCAACGATTTTTCCATCATAAATAACGTCAATCCGGTCAGATAAACTCATAATTTCATCTAATTCAAAGGATACTAAAAGTACCGCTTTGTTTTTATTTCTTTGATCAACAATGTATTTGTGTACAAATTCAATCGCACCAACGTCAAGACCACGAGTAGGGTTTACCGCAATTAATAAATCCTTATCATTGGTAACCTCTCGGGCTATAATAACTTTCTGCTGGTTACCACCGGAAAGTCTTCCTGCTAATTGGTTCTCACAATCGTTTGGACGAATATCAAACTTCTCAATTAATTTCTTTGTAAATTCGGAAATTGCGCCTTTCTTCAATACACCGTTCTTTGAAAACTCTGGCTCACCAAAATTTTGAAGAATCATATTTTCAGCAACGCTAAAATCTAATACCAGACCATGTTTTTGTCTATCTTCCGGTATACTGGATACACCTTTTTGGAATACCGTTCTAGGAGATGCATTGAAAATATCCTCTCCATTAATTGTAACCTGTCCAGAATCTGCCTTTTTAAGGCCTGTTAACATTTCGATAAGCTCAGATTGTCCATTACCATCAATACCAGCAATACCAACAATTTCGCCTTTTCTAACATTAATGTTGAAGCCTTTTAAGATTTCTATTCCACGATAATCTTTTCCGTGAAGATCCTTAACAACTAAAACATCTTCACCAGGAGTAAGTTCTTTTTTATCTACAACAAATTCAACCGTTCTACCAACCATCATGGACGCTAATTCATTTTCATCCACATCGTTGACATCAACTGTATTAATGTATTTTCCCCTACGAATAATGGTGCAATAATCTGCTGAAGCTTTAATTTCTTTTAATTTATGAGTAATCAAAATAACTGATTTTCCATCTGCTGTAAGATTACCAATAATCTCAATCAACTCTTCAATCTCTTGAGGTGTCAAAGATGCAGTAGGCTCATCTAAGATAAGTATATCCGCTCCACGATAAAGAACTTTCAGGATTTCGACACGTTGTTGCATTCCTACAGAAATATCTTCCACTTTAGCATCTACATCTACCTGTAAGTTATAACGTTCGGAAATTGCAGTTACATCTTCGCGAGCTTTCTTAAGGTCTACCGTAAGGCCTTTTGTTGTTTCCATACCAAGAATAATATTTTCGGTAACTGTAAATGGCTGTACCAACATGAAATGCTGATGAACCATACCAATCCCAAGCTCAATCGCTTTTTTAGGAGAATCAATCTCTACCTTTTCTCCCCCTACCAAGATATCTCCAGAAGTTGGACGATATAAACCGTATAATACGTTCATTAATGTACTTTTCCCCGCACCATTTTCACCTAAAATGGCATGTACCTCGCCTTTATGTACGGTTAAATTAACACCGTCGTTGGCAACAAAGTTACCAAATTTCTTTACAATGTCTTTCATCTGTATTACAACTGTATCCATGTCGACATTTCTCTGCTTTTCCAAAGGTTCTCCTCCTTTTGTTATATTAAATAATTATTATATCTGCAAATCCATAGGATTCTAGACACGACCTTAGCTCATCCTCTATTTATTAAGTAATTTTTCTAATGTTGGAAGCTCCAACACAAGAAAAACCACTCAAAAATACGAGGATGCTTCGAATCCATCTTATTTCTTAGTTTTCGAAGCATCCTCACCTACTTTTATACTACTAGATTTGTTCGCCTAAATATTAGTCTAATTCGTATACATCGCCATATTTAGCTTCAAAATCTGCTTGTGTTGCAGGAACTGTAACTTCACCAGCAATGATTTTTTCTTTTGCATCATTAACTGCTGTAAGTACTTCTTCTGATAAAAGATCTGTTGTTGGAGCAATATCAACACCACCAATTGATAAATCATATGTTTTAATACCAGCTACAACTGTACCATCGATCATTGCCTTAGCCATATCATAGCAAGCATTGTCAACTCTCTTCATAGCAGATGTGATAACTGTTTCAGGAGCTAATACGCTCTGGTCACTGTCAACACCAATTGCTTTGATTCCGTTTTCTTTACATCCTTCGATAACACCAATACCTGTACCACCAGCAGCATGGAAAATAACGTCAGCGCCGTTTGTGATCATTGATGTAGCAGCGGATTTACCACCAGCTGTATCACCGAAGTTGTTTGCATTGTATTGAAGGATTTTAGCGTCTTTATTTGCATCAAGAACACCTGCAAGATATCCATAACCAAATTTATTCATGGTTTCACTTGCCATACCAAGTACAAAACCTACTGTTTTAGTTTCTGTTGTCATACCAGCAACAAGACCTACTAAGTAAGAAGCTTGTTCCTGAGCAAACATTAAGTTTGTTACGTTTGGTAAATCGATAGAAGCATCATCAATGATAGCAAATTTCTGTTCTGGATAAGCTTCAGCAGCAGCTTTTGTAGCATCTGCTAACATGTAACCAACACAGATAACTAAATCACATTCATCATCAATAAGTGTTTCGATGTTTGGAGTGTAGTCAGCGTCTGTTTTTGACTCTAAGTATTTTGCTTCGATTCCTAATTCAACCTGTGCTCTTTGAAGACCTTCCCATGAAGACTGGTTGAAAGAACCATCATTTACACCACCAACGTCGGTAACCATACCGATTTTGATTGTAGATGGGTCTACAGCAGTTGTATCTTCTGCTGGTGCTTCTTCTGCTGGTGCTGCGGTTTCTTCTGTAGTAGCTGCCCCTGTTGGTTCCTCAGCTTTTTCTTTAGAACCACATGCTACTAATGATGACATTGCCAATACGGCAGCCATTGCGAGTGCTAAAACTCTTTTTTTCATAACTAAATTTCCTCCTTTAATTTGCTTTCACCTATTCACTGAATAGGAAGTATTTATGATAATAGCACAAAGTGTAGGAAAAAACAATACCTCATGTCCTATTTTTAGTGCATTATTCATCAATGGTAAAGTTTTTTTTTGTAAATACATGGCAAAAAGTAATATCGATTAGTTAATATAGCTAATGAATATATTTCCAGCGTTTTCAAACATACTACTTGCTTTTGCTAACCCCATTTTTACACTACCCACTGCTGGATCGAAGTAAGTAACATTGAACTCATCATAACCGGTAATTATGACAGCACTGTTATCATTTTTCATTGCAATCACAAGATTTCCATTACTCACCATATAGAGCACCTCATCTAAGTTGCACCCGGTTAAATTGATTGGACTATCGAGCGATTTCGTCAAAACGTCATAAATTGATTGATTGTCACTTGATAATTTCTTTGCATTGGCTGCAACCTGATTATGTTGTAACACCATATAAAGGCAAGCTCCTATGCTATCAACTCCATTTCCCGTCCTGGTTTCATTCAGTTGCCCAATTGTCTTTCGATTGAATTTTCCACTTCGTTCAAAGACAAGGCGGTTATCTTTGTTGACTACAGCTCCCATTCTTTGATCGGCAAGTATAATTGCATCGGCTGCATTTGAGAATTCCTTTTCTATTCCACCTGCAGCATATACATAATATTTTTCAACATTAGACTCCACTCCACGTAAATGAAGCGTTGTATCTTCTGATAGGATTGCATTTAATGTTGTAATCATTTTTGGCTTCTTATCCATTGCAAATCCAACTGGCATAGATAAGTATTTTTCAGTAAGCATTAAATCGGTAATTCTGGTTTCTAATCCAATGATTGGTGTCTGTGATTCCCCTTGTGTCAAGATACTGTCATCCGAAATAGATTTGTAACCTCCATTTACCTTTTTTACTCGATATAACTTAACAACATTTCCATTCATTTGCGAATCTACGATATAAGCATTTTTCTGTCGATAGTTTTTTTCGATATTTCCTTCGACATCCGATATCGCAATACTATATGCTGGTATATAAACCTTACCATCTGCAGTTTCTTTAATATCAGACTTCTTCACATAACCAAAAATAACACTCGATTCAATACTACCAAAGATTCGAACAATTTCACCGCTTGGTGCCGATATCTCCTTTTGTGCTTCTGTTTCCAAATTCATAATATGAAGTTTGGAAGTATCCTCTTCATCCACCCAAGCAATACCGTTGCTCCCTTTCATAACCGAGAAATTATTATTATCAACTGAACTTATAATTGGTTTTAATTTCTTAGCTGATATATTATATGAATATACACAATCATTTATGGTAAAGTAAAAAATTCCCTTATGGTTGACATAACTAAAATCACTAATATCTTCTTTCAGCATCTGGTATGTTGTCTCTAGTGGTATATATACCAGTTCTTTGATACGATTCGTATCGGAACTATAATGATATAAAACCAGTGCAACCTTTCCTTCATAATCACCACGGTTCATATATCCATATACCACAAAGTCCATATTTCCGCCATCATCCATACTTAATATTTGAATGTCATGCTGATCATAATCGTCCCGAATATAATCTTCTTTATCGTTTCGGAAAGAAAATACTCGTATTGCTTTATTTTCAGGAATATTGTAGTACCATAATTCGCCATTGCGTACAAAGGATACCTTGCCGTTTTCTGCACTTGTCACAATTTGCATATCCTGCTCATTGGTAACACCAATTTTAAATTCACTTTTTGCCAGACTTGTCAGACCAATATCAAATAAAGATTCCATGGTCCGTTCATAATTAAGCAGGTATATTCGGTCCGCTGTATATCGAATTCGATAAAATTCCTTAACATTATATATTTCTGTTCCGGAATCATTCTTTAATTTTACAAAATACTGTAATTGGATAGACGCCGTTTCGACATTAAACTCTTTTATAGAAGGAACTACTTCTGTCAGTACTTTGGGTTTTAAGTTTCCCCAGGAAAGCATATCAAAATTAGAATGGATGGTTACGTTTGCATAATTAGAATTATCAATGGAACCATCTGTCTCTAAATACATCGTAAGATCCTTGGCCTTTTCTTTGTCTAAGCTCTTTTTATGAAACGAGGTAACAAAGTCTAATTTCTCACTGAAAAAATCATCGGTTTCATAATATTTAATTCTGGTATAAAAATTTATTTTTCTGCTTTCATCCGTGGTGGCAGTTATTTTCATTGCATATTCCGTGCTTGTTTCTAGCATAGCTTCTAATTTTATTTTAGCAGATTTTCCACCATTGATTACATCTAATGCACTGATTGTACCAGAATCGAGCAATTCATTTTCTTTTAATGTACGAACCTCATATTTTATCTTTTTAATTACTGTTTCATTTTCCACGAATTCAATATTTACTTCTTTATCTTGTTTTACCGGTGTCACTGCTTCACGAATTACATTGGCGTCGATGTTGCTACTGTAACCATGCAGACGATTCAGGGTATATCCATCCACCAAGACATTCATCAGCGGAAATGTTGCGTCTGCCATTTTAACGGTCTTTTCTAAAGTAATTTCTTCTTCTTTTATATTTTTGCTCATAAAAAATAGAGCTGCTATAAAAATCGTCAATAATATGATTGCTTTATAAACATGTTTTAGCATTTTATTTCACTTGCTCCCATCATTTTTCCACGTAAACATAGAATCAAGGAGTGCAAAAGCCATTGGCTTCACACTTCCCTATCTACTTATTGTAACAAAGGAAAACCCATAAATAAAGTGTCATTTATCTTTTTCCTTCATATATTAATTATAAATGAATTAAAATGGGAGTTTTCATGAACAACAATGACATTCCAGAATATCCTTTCTATGGATATGATAATGCTGAAGAACTAGACCGGGATGTAGAATACATGAAAGGTATTTTTCCTCAAACGGTTCGCAAGATATTAGCGCAGATAGAAGATGAGTGCGATAGATTAGAGTACGATGGCAGTATGATGTTTGACTTAATACCAGATACTGTATTGCTTGGAAAATTAGTGGATACGATTTATACTCGTGTTGCAGAACAATCTTATTCCCCACTTAAAGCAGAAAACATTCATCCGCCATTTCCTCCATGCAGCGGAAGAAATTGTCCTCCACCACCTCCTCCTTATCCACCATATCGTTGTGGATTAAATAAGGTATGTCCTCCTCCGCCTTATCCTTGCGGTCCAAACAGACCTTGCCCTCCACCAAGACCTGATTATGATAACGACGGAAATCCAGATTGGTTACGTAATTTAATTTCTGTCCTTTTATTTAATGAAATGCTGAATCGTAGAAGACGATATCGAAGCCGCAAACATTGGGTTCAATAATCCTCATTGTAGATCGGTGTTGCTAGAATTATTGTCGTCTCTTTTGTTATTTCATTATAATAGCAGACAAGATTTAAATTTATTGTTTGATTCTCAATTGTAATGCAAGAATCATATTTATTGTTATACGCATATATCGTAAATAATTCATCCGTTTTAATTGCATCCACCACTTTTGCATTATAATTTGCCAAAACTTGATTTGCGATTTTTTCTCTTTGCGTAGTGGTAAGTTTTCCTTCGTAGGATTTCGTATACAGAATTGTTGATTCTTCCTTACTTACTGTATCAACCGATACTTCCTCGAGCGGAAATGATTGCATTGTTTTGTTGACAAGTGCGCCACTCCACAAAATCACTAGTATTAGCAAATAATATTTTATATTTTTATGTTGTAACATATATTGATTCATAGAAACCTCCCATTTTAGAACTAAACTATTTGTTTAGTATTTCCATAAATAGGAGGTTTCAAACTTATACCAGCATTTTTAGTTCTTCAAGAAAAATACAATTTGGAAATGTTTTGTTCTCAACACCATGCATGCATTCCTCCAAATCCATCCATCGGACCGATTCGATTTCTTCTATTTGAAGTGTTAACTCTTTTTCGTCAAAATCTCTCCATAAAAGATATACATTACTAAGTTGATTGTCGCAAAATAGATTCCCATGAAAAATTTCTTCAATATGGAATCTTCTTGTTCCTTTTAATATTAATTCCTCTTTTTCGACTTTTAGTCCAAGCTCTTCTTCCAATTCACGAATTGCTGAATCTAAAAATCCACTTCCAGCAACAATATGTCCGGCAGACGAAATATCATAACACTCCGGATAGGAATCCTTATTATGGCTTCTCTTTTGAAGCAAAATATCCATCCCACTTTTCTTGTTTTTTCGTGCAATCCATACATGGGAGGTACGATGTAGATCTCCATCACGATGTACCTGACTTCTTTCCTTTACCACACCACTTACCGTTCCATCTTCATTCAATATATCTAAAAGTTCCATTCTGACACCCTTCCTTCCTTTTGCATTGTATCTATTGTAACACGAATGAATCAAGAAAACAAAACGCGTAATATTGCGTTTGATTGTGATTTGCAATACAATGAAAGTAATGAAGGGGGGTTTTACGTTGTATTGTCCTAATTGTAAATCAGAATATAAAAAAAGAATTACCATATGCAAAGATTGCGGAGAAGTACTAGTTGAAGCTTGGAAAATGGAGGTGGATATCGAAGAGACAACTGCTATGGATGCTGTCAAGCTTTTATCGGTTGATAATACCGTTAATGCAGAACTCGTTTTAAATCTTCTTCGGAACAATGAAATTCCTTGTTATTGCAAAGATAATGGCATTGGGGGATACATGAATATCTATATGGGATATTCTGTTTTTGGAAAAGAAATCTATGTAGACCGTGCCGATTATGAACGAGCAAAGGAAGTTCTTAAAGTTATGGAGTGCGACAAAGATGAAACCACAATCCAGGAAAATAACTCACTACAAGAATCCGATTATAATAAGGAAATCTTACAAAATCAAAACAAGAAAAGCAGTCTGATCGCAAGGCTAATATTATTTGGATTTGTCAGTATCCTACTTATTGCAGCGATTTTAAACACACTATTTTGATATAATAAAAGAAAACAAAAGGAATGTTGCAAACAAATTGCAGGTCACTTGATATCTGACGGTGGGTTCAAAGTTTGCAACATTCCTTTATTCTATTTTATTTTTTCGTTGGGGGAATTTTTAATTATTCTTTTGTTACTAAGGTAGCTACATTGTCTGCTGTTACCAAACTATTATCAAGGATTACGTTCGCTTCTACATCTTTTCCTTCCAAATAATCAAATGCAGTATTCAAAATTGCTTTTCCTAAGAAGAATGGTGGTTCTGCTATGGTAGCTTCCACTTTTCCGCTCTTGATTGCTTCTAATGTATCATCAATCGCATCACAGCCAATCATTGTAATCTCATCCAGTCTTCCTGCTGCTTCAATTGCTTCCAATGCTCCCAAAAGCATTTCATCATTTGCTGCATATAATCCGTCAATCTTGTCATTCGCCTGTAAAATATTTTCCATAACGGTCATACCCGTTGCTCTGTCAAAATCTGCTACCTGGCATGCTACAATTTTCATATCTGGGTTTGCTGCAATGATTTCGTTAAATCCTTTGGAACGATTTTGTGCTACGTTAGTTCCCATAATACCTTGTAGTTCTACAATATTACCTTTACCACCAAGGGTATCTACTAAATACTGTCCGGCAATTTTACCAGATTTGATTGCATCATACCCGATATGGGCGATTACTTCTCCACCGTTGGACTCACGGTCCATTGTAAATACCGGAATACCAGCTTCATTACAAGCTTCCACAGATGCTACAATTGCATCGGAATCGCAAGTGTCAATAATAATTGCATCTGGATTCTTTGTAATTAAGTTCTCGATATCCTTCATCTGAATAGCAGGATCATCCTGGGCATCGGTAACATACAATTCAATTCCCAATTCATCTGCTGCTTTTTGTACTCCATCCTTAACATCCACAAAGAATGGATTTGTTTGCGTGTTCATGGATAATCCAATGACATACTTTTTCTCGCCTTGTGCATCTTTACTGTCTGTACTTTCGCTGGTTTCCTGTGTTACCGCTTCGTCTTTTGTTGCTGTTTGGTTGGATCCACAGCCATTAAGTAAACCTGCTCCCATAAGTGTTACTGCCATCATTAGTGCTACGAATCTTTTTTTCATAAATCAATACCTTCCCTTTCGTTTTGCTCCATTAATACATTACAACTTGATTTATTTACTCTGCTTTTGCAGATAAATCCTTTACCTTTTTATCCACTAATACTGCAATTAGTATAACTGCACCCTTCACAATATTGGTTGCATGTGGATTTACGTTCATAAGTGTTAAGATGTTATCGATGATACCCATAATCATTGCTCCAACAACGGTTGGTAATACAAATCCTGTTCCACCGCTTAAACTAGTTCCACCAAGGATCACGGCTGCGATTGCATCCATCTCGATGCCTTCTCCGGTTGTTGATTGCGCTGAACCCAAACGAGCAGTCAATATAATAGCTGCGATTCCGCACATAAGACCATTGATGACGTATACCATCCACTCTGTTTTTTTCGTTGAAATACCAGATAGACGTGCTGCCTCTTTGTTGCCACCGAATGCATAGATACATCTTCCAAAAGCTGTCTGTGTCAATACATAATGTGCCAGAATAAATATAATCAGTAACAAGATTACCGGAACCGGAACTCCTAAAATGGTTCCTTTTCCGATATACTTATACGCATCTACTTTAACTGGAATTGGTGAACCTTTGGTATATACAAGGACACAGCCTCTTAATAATGTCATCATGCCAAGTGTTGAAATAAATGGTGGTATTCCACACTGTGCAACCCAGAATCCATTTACCGTTCCACAGACAATTCCAATCAAAATTGCTGTTCCCATCGCATAGAATACATTTCCTGTTGTTGCTAATACACCCGAAGCCAGTACTCCAGCGAGCCCCATAATCGATCCAACGGACAAATCAATCCCACCGGTTAAAATTACAAAGGTCATTCCACAGCCAACAATACCTGCAACCGTAATCTGCTTAAATACATTAAACAAGTTGTTTACGCTTAAAAAGCTGGGTGATAAAATTGATGCAAAGACGCAGATTACTAACAATATCATGACCGAACGATATACATTTATTTGATTGATTAATTTATTTTTATTCATGTTCACTGACACCTCCAGATGCATAGGCAAGAATGGTTTCTTGACTCATCTCTTCTTTCGAAATTTCAAATACAACATTACCTTCCCGCATTATTAAGATTCGATCACTCATTCCAATCACCTCTGGTAAGTCGGTCGAAATCAGAATAATACTTTTTCCTTCTTTCGTAAGCTGATCCATAATTGCATAAATCTCCGCTTTTGCTCCAACGTCGACTCCTCTTGTCGGTTCATCTAGTATCAGGATATCCGGATTCGCTTCCAGCATTTTTGCAAACACTACCTTTTGCTGGTTACCACCACTTAGTTTTCCAGCTAGTTGTGACACACTGCTAATTTTAATATTCAGTGCTTTTACCTGCTTTTCAACTTGACCCAATTCATATTTTTTATTGATTTGAATCCCTTTGGAGTACCGTTTCAAGGATGACATGGCAATGTTTTCTCGTATACTTCGAATTAGGACAAGACCTTCTTGTTTCCGGTCATCCGATACAAAACCAATTCCGGCTGCCAATGCTTTTTTAGGCGTATCGCAATTTATTTCTTGCCCATTCACAAAAACATTTCCGCTTACTTTAGGGATTGCTCCATATATAAGTTTTGATAATTCAATGGTACCGGAACCCAAAAGTCCTGAAATACCTAGTATCTCACCTTTATGAAGTTGAAGATTTACGTTATGCACACCCTTACTATTCATATCTTTCACTTCAAAGATAACTTCTTGTTGTTCGTATTTTCTGCTTGGATATAAATTCTCAACACTGCGTCCAACCATCATAGATACCACATCATCATAATTGGTATCTTCAATTTTTTTGGTTGCAATAAATTTGCCATCTCGAAATACCGTCAGTCTATTGGAAATTCTAAAAATTTCGTCCATTCGATGTGAAATATAAAGAATTGCAATGTTCTGTTTTTTTAAATCTTCAATGATCTGAAATAAGATTTCTATTTCATCATCGGTTAACGCTGCGGTTGGTTCGTCCATGATAATAACCTTTGCGCCTATCGTTAAGCACTTTGCAATTTCTATCATTTGTGACTCTGCCACTGAAAGATGACTAACCTTCGTCTTTTCATCCACTTTTAAATTTAGTTTATGAAGTACCTCTTTTGCATCCCGATATAATTTCTTCCAGTCAATTGCCCCATACGCTTTTTTCGGAAGTCGTCCAAGATACATATTTTCGGCAACGGATAAATCCGGTACCATATTAAACTCCTGATAAATCATTGCAATTCCCATACGTTCTGCTTCTTTCGTAGAATGAAAAACAACGTCTTTTCCATCTACATACATCTTTCCTGATGTATAAGGCTGCGCTCCTGCTATAATTTTCATTAAGGTAGACTTACCTGCCCCATTTTCACCACATAACGCATGCACTTCACCTGGATATACATCAAGATGAACCCCATCCAGTGCTTTTACTCCAGGAAACGTCTTTACAATGGAATCTAGCTTTAATACTAAATTTTCCTGCATATTCGCTCCTATCTGCGTGCTACAAACGCTTGTAATCTAGTAGGCACACCCAGCTATCAATATTACATTGGTGTATCCTGTAAACTCGCCAGTCAGAATAATTGCCTTTGCTTTTTTACTCTGTTCTTTTAGTTCTTCATGTGGAATATAGTTTATTGGCACACCTTTTGGCAAAAGTTTTAATGCCTTCTTATGAAATTCTGGGCTAACCGTAAGTGCTTCCTCTGCAAATATAGCCCCTTCGATCACGAGATATTTTTCAATTTCCTCAAGGACCTCCAAATACCCAGGACTTCCTTCTTTCCAGCCAAGATCAATGCGCTCTACCCCTTTTGGAATTGGTAACCCAGCATCCCCGATTATCAGGGTATCCTTATGTCTAATTTCTGCTAAAACTCGAGCGAGTTGTGGATGTAAAATTCCAGTCTTTAACATATTTATCCTTCCCTTCCCTTAATGTTTATCTGAATGATTGCTTAAAAACTGCTCAATTTCTTCTCTTGTTGGCATTGCCGGTGTTGTTCCAATTCTTTGAACCGAGATTGCTGCAAGCGCATTTGCAAATTGAGCTGCTTCCCATAAATCTTTGCCTTCAGAAAGTGCTGCTACAAGCCCTCCGTTAAATGCATCTCCAGCTCCTGTGGTATCTATTGCTTTCACTTGATAGGCTGGAATAATTCCACTTTTTTCGTTTGTTGCAATATAAACACCACGGCTACCCAGAGTGATTAACACATTTTTTACTCCTCTTTGAAAAAACCAGTTTGCCGCTTTATCTGCACTTTCTTTGGAGTCAATGCAAATTCCTGTAAGAATTTCTGCTTCTACTTCATTTGGTGTAATTAAGTCTATCTTTGATAGTACTGTTTCACTGATAGGCTGAACCGGAGCGGTATTTAAAATAACCTTTGCTCCCTTTTGGTATGCGATGTCGACTATTTTTTCAACACTCGATACATTTGTCTCCAACTGAGTCAGTAAGTAATCGGAGGCTTCGATCAGATCCGTTAGAGATTCCACTTCCTCATTCGTTATAGTATTGCATGCACCCAGTACAACGACAATTTCATTTTGACTGGTGGACTCATCTACCATAATAAGTGCTGCTCCTGTCTCTGTCTCCTTCGTGAAAAATACTCTGCCCGAATCCATGGATAACTCTTTCATGGCTTGTAATGCTACTTCTGCAAACGTATCCTTTCCAAGCTTTGTTACCATTGTTACATCTGCTCCTGCTTTGTGTGCTGCCACTCCCTGGTTAAAACCCTTACCTCCAGGTCCCATTTTGAACATACTGCCTTTTACCGTTTCACCTGGAACTGGAAGATGTGGTGTTCTTCCCATCAAATCCACTACAAAACTACCAAATACCGTTACTTTTTTTCCCATAATTTCTTACCTTTCTCTTTCTAAGTGACGTTATTGTTTTGGTGAAACCGGTTCCATGTATGGATGAAAAAATGTGTAACCGGTTTCATATTTGGTAAAAATAATTAGAGCCTTTATACTCTAATTATTTCAATTTTTCTGAACCTCTCAAAATAACTTGATACGGAATGTTTTGACGAATCGGTATTTCTGGTATTACCTTATTTTTTAGTCTTTCAAGTAGCAGTTTCATTGCTACCCTTCCTTGTTGCTTTGCATCCCTGGCAATTACTGAAAGCTTATAATCAATAATTTTTAATGTTTCAATATCATCAAAACCGATAATGGATATTTGTTTACCCAGTTTGATTTTTTCTTCGGTAAAATACTTTAAGCATCCTAGCGTTGTTAAGTTGTTTGATGTAAATATAGCAGTTGGAGGATCCTCCAAATTAAGAAGCTGCTTGGTACAGCTATATGCTTTTGCTATTTTAAAATCTCCAGATACCATATATTCATCTCTTAACGAGATACCGGCATCCGCCAATGCCTTTTTGTATCCTTTAAAACGATCCCTTCCAGGTTTTGATGTTTCTGGTCCAGTGATAATTGCTATTTTTTCATGTCCGGCAGCGATCAATGCATTAACACCTTCGTAAGCTCCAGATAGATTGTCAACAAATACCCCTTCGAAGGTACCACCCTTTATATCTCGGTCCACTAGCACAACTGGTATGCCACTCGCCTGAATGTGCAGCAGCTTATCTTTGGTTGTTTCATCCATTTCCGATACAGGAGTAATGATTACCCCATTCAACCGTTGGCTCTCTACTGTATTCAAAAATCTTTGTTCAATTTCGCGATTTTCATTGGTCCCCATAAAGTGAATGCTATAGCCACTTTGCTCTGCCACTTCACTAATTCCGCTAATAATACTCGAAAAATAATCATTTTCAATATCCGGAATAATAACTCCAATACACAAGGTATCACTAATACTTAGGCTTCTTGCTACTGCACTTGGAACAAATTGATATTCTTCAATTGCAGAAAGCACTTTTTTTCTGGTTTCTTCACTAACATATCCAGAGCTATTGATTACTCTTGATACCGTTGCCGACGAAACTCCAATGGTCTTAGCCAATTCTTTTATATTCATTCTCTCACCTATGTGATTACTATTATCGATTATCTTCTCAATGGTATGTAACCGATTACATAAATTATAATATCACGAACCGTTTTCTTTGTAAACCTCAATTTGTGCATTTTTTATATTTTATTTAATTTTCACAAGGTTTTTCTATATGTTTCATACAAAACCAACAAAGATAAATTGCTTATAATAATACGATTCCGTTTCCTGCACCGATACGATCTGCACCCGCTTCAATAAGTTGTTTTGCTTCATCTGCTGTGCGCACTCCACCACTTGCCTTTACAAAAGCATTTTCATCTACGGTTTTTTTCATTAATGCTACATCCGCTACCGTAGCACCCCCAGTACTAAATCCTGTTGATGTTTTAACAAAATCCGCACCTGCTTTTACTGAAAGTTCGCATGCTTTTACTTTTTCCTCATCACTTAGCAGGCAGGCTTCAATAATTACTTTTACAATGGCTGGCTTTGCGGCATCTACTACTTCTTTTATATCCTCCAAAACCAAATCATAATTCTTATCTTTTAAAGCGCCAATATTAATCACTGTATCAACTTCATCTGCACCAAGTCTTACTGCTTCTTTTGCTTCGAATGCTTTTGCAGTGGCAAGCATTGCGCCTAGTGGAAATCCAACAACGCAACATGTTTTTACTTCACTTCCCGAAAGCTCCTTTGAAACCAATGGCACTTGGCAGGTATTTACACAAACAGAAGCAAATCCATATTTCCTTGCTTCCTCGCAATATTTTATAATTACCTCGCTCGTTGCATCTGCTTTTAACATCGTGTGGTCAATTTTGTTTGCTATGCTCATAATATCTCCTTTCGTATGTAACCGGTTACATTTTGTAATAAAAATTTTACCGGTCATAATAATTGTTCTTGGTCTTTATGAAACCGGTTACATAAAGAATACCATAGTATTTATTTTTTGTAAATACTTTTTTAAATTAGAGGATTCCATTTTTTGTAATAAAAAATTCGCTGCCAACGGTTTTACTCGCCGGCAACGAATTATTGTTTATTTTTTCTTTTCTGCCAAATCGATTCGAAGCAATGCTTTCGTAAGTGCTATTTCAGCGCGCTTAATATCAATTTCTTCTACGCTTCTTAGCCTATTTTCTGCACGTATCTGTGCTTCTTTTGCTCGCTCTAAATCTATTTCATCTGGCCACTCACAAGCCTCTGCTAGAATTACGACTTTATCTGGAAGAATTTCTATAAAACCGTCATTCAGTGCTGCTTTTTTAATATCTCCGTCATTGATAATACGAAGTGTACCTGGTGCTACAACTGCAGTAAGAGGAATATGACCAGCTAAAATACCGATTTCTCCTTCGGTAGTACGAAGTTCTAGCATATCGCATTCTCCATCAAAGAAAATTCTATCCGGGCAGATAACCTGAACTTTAAATAATTTATCAGACATGAAAGCCCTCCCTATTTGCTACTTACCTTAGCAAGCACATCATCAATATTACCTGCATTCAAGAAATAGCTTTCTGGTATATCGTCATGCTTACCTTCCAGAATTTCTTTGAAACCTTGTACTGTTTCAGAAAGTGGAACGTATTTTCCAGGCAATCCAGTAAACTGCTCAGCTACATTAAATGGCTGGGATAAAAATCTTTGTATCTTTCTTGCTCTGGCAACTAATAATCTATCCTCTTCCGATAATTCATCCATACCAAGGATTGCTATAATATCCTGTAATTCTTTATATCGTTGCAAAATCTCCTGAACACCACGTGCAACTTTGTAATGCTCTTCTCCTACAACACGAGGGTCAAGTATACGAGAGGTTGACTCAAGTGGATCAACCGCTGGATAGATACCTAACTCTACGATAGAACGAGAAAGTACCGTAGTTGCATCCAGATGCGCAAATGTAGTTGCTGGTGCTGGATCTGTTAAGTCATCGGCTGGTACATATACCGCCTGAACGGATGTAATGGAACCATTCTTCGTGGAAGTGATTCGCTCCTGTAGAGCACCCATTTCTGTTTGAAGAGTTGGCTGGTAACCAACAGCACTTGGAATACGTCCAAGTAAAGCGGATACCTCGGAACCTGCCTGTGTGAATCGGAAAATATTGTCAATAAACAACAATACATCTTTACCGCCTTCATCACGGAAGTTTTCTGCCATAGTAAGTCCAGTAAGACCTACTCTCATTCTTGCTCCAGGTGGTTCATTCATCTGACCGAACACCATGGTTGTTTTATTAATAACACCAGATTCAATCATTTCATAGTAAAGGTCATTTCCTTCACGAGTACGTTCACCTACACCAGCGAATACAGAATATCCACCATGCTCGGTTGCAATATTTGTAATAAGCTCCTGTATTAGTACTGTTTTTCCTACACCAGCACCACCGAATAATCCGATTTTACCACCTCTTTGGTATGGACAAAGAAGGTCAACGACCTTAATTCCAGTTTCCAATACTTCAGTTGTATTGGCCAGATCTTCAAAATTAGGTGCTTTACGATGAATTGGTTTATATTGTACGCTCTCTGGCGCTGGTTTGTTATCAATTGGCTGTCCTAGTACATTGAACATTCGTCCTAATGTATTTTCACCAACTGGAACAGAAATTGGCCCGCCAGTTGATTTAGCCTTCATACCACGTATCAGACCATCGGTTGGTCCCATAGCAATACATCTTACCGTATCATCTCCCAGATGCTGAGCCACCTCAACAACTAAAATTTTACCGTCTTTTGTATCTATATGGATGGCATCATAGATTTCAGGAAGATTCCCTTCCTCATATTTAATATCAAGAACCGCACCAATAATCTGAGTGATTTTTCCAACATTCACTTCTGCCATATTGTTTCACTCACTCCTTCTAAGTTATTTTTTCGAAAACGATCGAATTGCTATGACATTATTCAATAGCTGAAGCTCCCGCAACAATCTCTGTAAGTTCCTGCGTGATAGAGCTTTGTCTCGCTCGATTATATTTTAATGATAAATCTGCAATCATATCTTCTGCATTGTTGGTTGCATTGTCCATTGCCTGCATTCTGGCACCATTTTCTGCTGCCACCGCCTCAATTAATGCACCATAGATAATTCCATTGATGTATTTTGGAATGATTTGATCCAATACTTCTTCTGGTCCTGGTTCGTAATTCATAAGCGTCAGCTTATCCATCTCACTTTCCACCGTTTTATCTTCTTCATTTGCATGAAATGGAAGAAGTTTAATTAAGGTTGGAATATGAGTTACCGTATTTTTAAATACGGTATATGCAAGATATATTTCTCCGACTTCTCCGCTTGAAAAAGCGTTCATTACTTCTCGGCCAATGTCGATTGCATCACTGTAGGATGGTTCATTCATTACATAGGAATAATCTTTACGAATATCATAACCTGCGCGAGATAATGCTTCTCTTCCTTTGTTTCCGACAGAAAATACTGCCACATCTTCCCTATGGATTTCTCCCTTTGTGAGAAGTTTTACAATATTCGCATTGTACCCGCCTGCCAATCCACGATTCGAAGTAATTACAATGACGGCCTTCTTATTGGATTCTCCAGCGGAAAGCATTGGATGCGAAAGATTCCCGGACTTTTTAAGAATGGAATTAATTGCTTCGTATAGATACAAAAAATAAGGCTTTGCTTCTTCGGCACGTCCTTTTGCTTTCTGTAATTTTACGGTAGAAACTAATTTCATCGCTTTTGTAATCTGACCGGTGCTTTGTATACTGCTTTTACGCCTTTTAATGTCCCTCATTGAGGCCATTATATCACACCTCCTGTGCTTCTTTCCTTAAGCTATTTTATTTGAAGGACTTCTTAAACTCTTCAAGCGCTTTTATTAAAACAGCTTCTGTTTCGTCACTAATTACTTGTTCTGATTCGATTGCTTTTGGCACCTCTGGATATTTTGTATCTAAAAATTCAAAAAATTCTTTTTCAAAATCCAAGATTTTAGAAACTTCAATATCCAATAAATATTTTTTGGTTGCTGCATAAATCATAATTACCTGATACTGCACTGGCATTGGTTTGTATTGAGGTTGCTTTAATACTTCCTTAATACGTTCTCCTTGCGCTAGCTTCTCTTTCGTGTCATTGTCTAAATCCGAACCAAATTGTGAAAACGCTGCAAGTTCGCGGTACTGTGCTAACTCCGTACGAATAGGACCTGCAATTTTCTTCATAGCCTTAATCTGAGCCGAGCCACCTACACGAGATACAGAAAGTCCTGCATTAACCGCTGGACGGAAACCGGAATTAAACATTTCTGTTTCAAGATAAATCTGCCCGTCCGTAATTGAAATTACGTTCGTAGGAATATATGCAGAAACATCGCCTGCCTGCGTTTCAATAATAGGAAGTGCTGTAAGAGAACCTCCTCCAAGTTCATCGGAGAGTCTTGCTGCACGTTCTAATAATCTGGAATGCAAATAAAATACATCTCCAGGGTAAGCTTCACGACCTGGTGGTCTTCGAAGAAGTAAGGAAAGGGTACGATATGCAACCGCGTGCTTGCTTAAATCATCATAAACAACCAATACGTCTTTTCCTTCCTCCATCCACTCTTCACCAATCGCACATCCTGCATATGGTGCAATATACTGTAATGGTGCTAATTCACTGGCGGTAGCAGCTACAACCGTAGTGTAATCCATTGCACCATATTCTTCTAACGTTTTAACAATGGAAGCAACAGTAGACGCTTTTTGACCAATTGCTACATAGATACAGTTAACTCCCTGTCCCTTTTGATTTATAATCGTATCAATAACAATTGCCGTCTTGCCTGTCTGTCTGTCTCCAATAATAAGCTCACGCTGTCCTCTACCAATTGGCACCATGGAGTCAATCGCTTTGATACCCGTTTGTAACGGAGTATTTACGGACTTTCTGGCTATAACGCCGGATGCAACTCTTTCTACTTGACGATATTTTGTTGTTTCGATCGGACCCTTGCCATCAATTGGCTGTCCTAATGCGTTAACAACTCGTCCCAACATTGCGTCCCCAACAGGTACTTCAACTACCCTTCCTGTTGTTTTGACGGTATCACCTTCATTTATATTCTTGGTTTCACCAAGTAATACGGCACCTACATTATCCTCTTCCAGGTTCATTACCATTCCGAAAATTTCATTAGGAAATTCTAAAAGTTCACCAGACATCGCATTTTCCAAACCATGGATACGCGCGATTCCATCGGCCACCTGAATTACCGTACCAACATCAGAGACTTCAAGCTTTGTACTATAGTTCTTAATCTGTTCTTTGATTATGGAACTGATTTCTTCTGGTCTCAAATTCATGATACTCGTGCACCTTCCTTCTGTATTTTTTTATTTCTATGAAAGTTGTATTTTCTTTAGCTTATTCGCCATGCTGTTTAATTTGGTACGAATGCTACTATCTACAACCCGATCGCCAATTCGAATAACCATACCACCAATGAGTGATTCATCTACTTCATAGTGTGTTACGAACTGCACATATTTTGTTACTTGCAAAAGCCTGTTTTCCACCTGCGCCCTTTGTTCTTTGGTTAGAACCACGGCAGATGTCACATAAGCTACACCGATGTTTTTGTATTCCATTACTTCTGAAAGGAAATATTCGAATATAGCGGTAAGTTCTTCGTTTCGTCCTTTCTCAACAATAATGGTAAGGAAACCAACGATATGATCCGATACATTTCCTTTGAATACCTGTTCTATCAGCTGTACTTTTTCTTCTCTTGAAATTTTAGGGTGATTTAGAACCTTACTTAGTTCTTCGTTCGAACGAACTACTTCTAAAACATCAATCGCTTCAGACTCTAGAGAATCCAGCTGATTTTCTTCGATGGCTAATTTAAATAAGGCTTCCCCGTAGGTTTTTGCTATTTGTTTTGCCATGTTTCATCACCCATCTCTTTTAAAGTGTTTTCAACCAACTCGGCTTGCTGTTTTTCATCCATGGAAACACTAGCAACTTTTCCTGCCATCAAACAGGCCATGGATATGATTTCCTGCTTTACATCATCTTTTATTTTCTTCTTTTCAAGTTCAACTTCTTTGTTTGCCCTATCAATAATGCGGGAAGCCTCAAGTTTCGCTTCCTCCTCAATATCGGTTTCTTTTTTCAAAGCTTTCTTGCGAGATTCACTTAAAATCTGTTCTGCTTCTTTTTCAATGGTATTAAGCTTCTTCATATATTTTGCTTTTGATGCTTCCGCTTCCGCATTGTTTTTTGCTGCAGTTTCCATTTCTTCACGAATCTTATCCTGTCTTTTTTTCAAGAGTGTCCGGGCCGGATTAAACAATAGATATGACATTCCGACGAATAAAACAAAAATTGCTATCATCTCAATTGCAGCATCCGCAAGTAATTGCGCATCTAATCCGAACAGTCTGTCAACTTCTTCAATTGTTGATAAAACTCCAATCACGTTTTGCCCTCCTTCCGTAAAGGTAATATAAGTATGCAAAACCAAACTATGATTTTGCATTTGCATTCATTAAAGTTTACCAAGAAGTGGGTTAGCAAATAGTAGAATCAATGCAATAACAAGTCCGTAAAGACCAGTTGTTTCCGCTACCGCCTGTCCTAAAAGCATCGTTGACATAATCTGTCCTCTTGCACCCGGATTACGTCCTACTGCTGCTGCACCATGACCTGCTGCGATACCCTGTCCTACACCAGGACCGATACCTGCGATCATTGCTAAACCTGCACCAACTGCTGAACAAGCTAAGATTAAACCTTCGTTTGTAATATTACTCATAATATGTTTCCTCCTTAAAATTCAATTTTTAATTTTAATTTGAAGCTTCTTTATGCAGAGGCTTCATCACCAATGGCATTTGCTACAAATACCATAGTTAACATAATAAATACAAATGTCTGAATTACTCCTGAGAGCACATCTAGATATGCATGTAATGCCGCCGGCCAGATTAAAGTTCCGATTCTTGGAATCAAATCATAAACTAGAGTAAGCATTACGGTTCCAGATAAAATGTTACCAAACAAACGTAGTGACATAGATACTGGTGTTGCAAATTCGCCAATTAAGTTAATTGGGAAAAATAAGAATATTGGTTCAAACAAACCTTTAATCTTGCCCATCTTTTGATACTTAAATCCGTTGAACTGAATCATTACCCATGTGATCAGCGCTAATGGCAACGTCACACCATAATCTGCAGTTGGCGGTCTTAAACCAAACAAGCCAGAAAAATTGGATACTAATATGAACGTAGCCAGTGTACCAATATAGTTTACAAACTTTGGTGCATGCTTTTCTCCCATATTGCTTGCAACTAACTTATCGATTGATTCTACAATCAGTTCGACCGCATTCAAAAAAGGTCCTGGCACTTCATTTGGGTCAGCCTTCTTAATAGCACGGTTTGCTATGATACAAAAGATAAGTATTGTTACTAACACAATCAATATCGAAATATGAGTTGTGGTAATATATAACGTCTGTCCGAAGAGTTTATACTGTGCATAAGCTTTTACACCAAGGCTGACCGCACTCTCTGCACGGATTAAATTTGTGGTCCCGTGAGACATATTTCCCACAATTAAAGCGATTTCATTGCTCACGTTTTTCACCCTCCCTCCTTATATATTTTAGATGTAATATAGCGGTGAATAATCGGTTGAACATAAGCTGAGATTTTTAGTGCCATCATTCCGATTAAAACTCCAATGACGTTAAAAATAGTAGATAGAAATATTGCCGCACCAACTGCAATTGCCATAATAGCCATGCGAAATGCTGACATTTTTCTAGCATGCTTTTCTGCTCCTTCAGGATCATAATCCAAGGTTTTTTCCAAAGATCGAAACATGTGGTATGCTAGAAATCCAGAAATGAATACGCCATAAATAATGCCCGCAATAAACGTCAGATTATTATCTACAAGTATTGCTGTCACTATGCATACAATTACGGCATAAATAGCAATTCCTACTATCAAATCATAAAATGTATTCCTTGCTTCTTTCATCGTTTCTTACCTTTTTCGTTCCTTCCCTTTTTGAGATTATCAAAATACTTTTGTTCCTCGATTTCACGAGTTAAATCTTTTGAATAAAATCTCTTTGTGAGCTCATAGGCACATCGAAAAGCCGACAAAATGCCAAGAAAAAGCAAAATGATAAACCAATACTGCGTAGAGAACCACTGATCTAGTTTAACACCTATAAATACACATATTAAAATAGGGGTTATCATAGACAGTCCAATCTGCGTTATCATCATTAAGCTTTTCCAAATTAGTTGGTTGTTTTTCACTCTGCCCACCTCTAAAGTACCAATTATTCTGTTACTAATATTAATATTATATACACTTTTCTACATTATGTCTACAAATTAGTACACAAATTGACGTAATTTAATTGATATATTAAATTTTTTTATATGGAATCAATTTTTTTTAGGTTGGATCAGTTTTGTCATTTTTAGATTGTATCAAATTTCTCTTTTTATTTTGTTTGCTAAGTGGTATAATCCGAATAAACAACCAGATCTAGCAGGTTCTCAGAATAGGAGTTACTTATGGAAAAGTTTCCAGAACTATATCGCAGAAGATATGTTCCAAATGAGCTGATTCATTTAAAAGATGATATTGTTTTAAAGCAATCCCCTGGCCTGATTATTACAAAATGGGATACTCTTAAACCACGTGCCGATATAAACAGAGGTATTTCTGCTTACTTTATAAATAGCGGTTATAAAATAAGCAAAATTTATAATCATCAAAATGAATTGGTTTATTGGTATTGTGACATTATCGATACGGAATACAACAAAGAAGACAACACGTATATTTTTCATGATTTGCTGGTTGATATTCTATTAAGACCAAATGGAAGTATTGAGGTTGTTGATTTAGATGAATTAGGAGACCTATTAGACGAAGAAAAAATCACGCCTAACATTTGTTCCAAAGCGTTAAAAACCGCAGATAATTTATTAAAACTAATGTATAGTAATCAATTCTATTTATTACAAAATATAATAGAGGAGCTGGAATAATTATTCCAGCTCCTCATTTAATTTAACACTTGCTTTTTTTACAAGTCGATATAGATCTCCGTAACAATTTTCATAGTCAACCAAATCGCCACCATATGGATCTGCCACTTCGCCTTCTTCATCAACAAATTCCTTTATGGTATAAACATTATCATAAACTTCATAATCTTCCATGATTTTTATTTTTTGATTTAGTGTCATTGTTAATATCAGGGTATCTTCTGTGATATCTCTTGCCTTTATCTGCCTAGCACGATGATTTTCTAACTTTAATCCATGGCTTGTAATAACCGTTTCTGCGTTTGGATTGGATGGCTCTGGAAAGAGTACCACCATACCTCTTGAAAGTGTCTCAATTCCGTTCTCAAACTGAAGGCTGCGAAATATTGTTTCAGCCATTGGGCTTCTACAAGTATTTCCCGTGCAAACAAATAACACTCTACGGTATTTCTTTTTGTCACTCATGATTTTCCCCCTATCCTATACACAAGTAACCACTTGGTATCCCGCTGCTTTTAGTAGTCGATTCATAATCGCCTGTCCCAAATCATCAGAAGAAAAACTTTCAGAATAGATTACATCAACTCCTAAATCATCAAATTCTCTTAAAATGCTATAAAGACTTTGGGCAATGGTAACTTCTTTGCCCCGGGTGCCAATAATTTTAATAATACCGTCTTTGTATGCATCCTTTGTCTCGCTCGAAGCAATTACTCCAGCTGTTTTTCCATCCGCCAATGCAGCGTCTACTCGCTTGTTAATTTCTCTTATCACTGCCTGCGCATTTCCTTCAAAGATCGTAAGATCACCTTTTGGTGCATAATGCTTGTATTTCATACCAGGTGCTTTGGGAACTAAGTTTGGATCCATCTGCCTATTAAGTATCGCTTTATCCACTTCAACCGGACCCACTACTTCTTCTAACATCTTCTTTGTAATATATCCCGGACGTAATATCACAGGTATGTCCCCAGTCAGATCAACAATCGTAGACTCAATACCAATCCCAACATTACCTCCATCAATAATCATATCAATCTTACCATCCAAGTCATCTTTTACATGTGATGCTTTCGTTGGACTTGGTCTGCCAGATGTATTTGCGCTTGGTGCCGCAATACAAACTCTTGATGTACGAATTAGTTCTAATGCAATTGGATGAGAGGGCATACGAATTGCTACTGTATTAAGGCCCCCTGTGGTTCCATAAGGTACCGCATCGCTTTTGTTCATTATCATGGTAAGCGGCCCCGGCCAGAATGCTTTTGCGAGTTTTATCCCCTTTAAAGGTACTTCTTTTACCAATTTATCTAGCATCTCCATATCTGATATATGGATAATAAGTGGATTATCGGATGGTCTTCCCTTGGCTTCATATATTTTTTTTGCTGCATCTTCTTTCAATCCATCTCCACCAAGACCATATACTGTTTCTGTGGGGAATGCTACTAAACCGCCATTTTTAAGGATTTCTGCTGCTTCGTGAAACTCACTGGCAGAGAAATCCTGTTCTTTTATTTTTATCATTTTTGTATTCATGAAAGATATTATAACACTTCCTTTCATAAAATTCCATACACTTTTGCTTTGGTATTACCTGTATCCTATATATTTGAATCTTCCATCTGTCCAGGCACCGAACATGGCATTTGCATGGTTTGAAACCAATTGCCCGTAATTTCTGTAAGATATGCCATTAAGATACCAATTAGCATGGAAATTATGACATTTATCCATGCGCCATCACAAGCAAATGTTATAAAGCATCCAATATACGCTCCCGGAATAAATTTAAAGCATTTAAATTCCGCTTGTTTAATTATAATATATGAAATAATAGCACAATAAACAGCACCTGAATATGGAAATCCAAAATAGGTACCCGCAAGTATCGACATCATCGCCCAAAAGATTCCACTTACATTTGCAAATGCCGATGTTTTCATACCAGCTAAATTCTTTTCGCCACTTGCAAAGTAACTCGTACAGCCTGCAAACCCAGCAAAACTAATTAACCCAAATTTGTCACAAAGAATCATCCATATTCCTGCATAAATTGCCATTGCTATTCCTAAACTTCCTAAATTATCTCCGAAAAATTTCTTCATTGGTCCTCCTTATTCCTATGTAAATATTACTTTCCCGCCTCGGGAACAAGTGAATAGTATAGCATAAGATATTTAGAGTAGTCAACGGCCATATTTACTTTATTGAAGCTTATCCAAATATTGCTTGATTCCTGCAGCAATTGCCTCCGCCATTTTTTGTTGATATTCCTCTGTAATTAGAAGATCTGCTTCCTTTATATTGGATAAAAATCCACACTCTACAATGACGAGAGGACATTGCGTTTTTTTAAGCATATAATAACTTTCATTTGCCTTTGCTTCACGATGGTTATCATCTGCAATCATCTCTTTTATTTTTGATTGAAGCACCAACGCCATATTTTTACCATCTTCCGACTGTGGATGATAAAAAACCTGAGCTCCATGGGAAGATTCTTCTGTAAAACTATTTTGATGAATACTTACAGCTGCCTTAGCGCCACTTGCATTTATCATAGCCACTCGATTTATCATATCTGCACGTTTTGTTGTCTTATCTTCTCCATTGCTGTTTATCGCTTGATCTTCTTCTCTGGTCATAACGACTTCGAATCCTTCTTTCATCAAGATATCCTTTAATTTAAGTGCAATGCTTAAATTAATATCTTTCTCAATCGCTTGATTGACTCCAACTTTACCTGGATCAAATCCTCCATGACCAGCATCCACTGCAATTATCGTTTTTTCATTTTCACAAGTTACATTCGATACAGATCTTCTCCATTGCGCAAATCCAATCACGCAAAACACTGCTACTAGCATGCAGATTATTGCAATTTTATACTTTTTATTCAGTACGGTTCTTTTCATAGTACACCCCTTTTCTTTTATCGTTTCATTTATATTCTAAAAGGTAGTGCATTATGTTTAATCCGCCAAATCAGACAAATTCAGATTTTTTCAAAAATTGTAGTGCTGTATTGCAGTATTTTTCCGGTTCTTGCATACTCGATGTCGCATGCTTTGCCTTCTCAATAATTAATAATTCTTTTGCTCCCCTGCAGGCCTCATAATTCGCCTTACCCATCCAGGTAGGTACAAAATCATCCTTTTCCCCATGAATAAATAATACAGGAATATCATTTTCTTTTAAGATTTCTAATGTGGAACAATCACGAAAAGAATAACCTATAATGAGTTTACACAAAAAGTTCTCGATCTGCATGATTGGAAAGAGTGGAAGATGAAAATCTATTTTTAAAATATGCTTAAAAATATCATAAGGAGAGGTAAAACCACAGTCTGCAATTACCCCTTTTATATTCTTTGGTATACCAAGTGAAAGTGTCATAAGCACGGTAGCACAACCCATAGAAACGCCTGCTAGATAAAGATTTTGTTCGATGCCAAAACGATTATTTAGATATTCAATCCATTGCTTGCAGTCATATCGCTCTAACACACCGAAACCAATATATTTTCCCTCGCTTTCTCCATGACACCTCTGGTGGGCGATTAATAAGTTATATCCATTCTCGTGAAAGAATTTCGCAAGGCAACTAAAATCTCCATAACCATCAGAGCGATATCCATGCATCATCAAAATTGTGTTTTTTGAAGTTGCCTCACTTGGTATATAGTATCCCACCAATTGCAATCCATCCGTTGAGGTTATCGTTATTCGGTCATCACGATGATTATGAATCCATTTTTTTCCTTCTAACATTTGTGTTTCAAATCGAGAAAAATTTCCACCACAATGTTCTTCATAGTCTCCTTGATATTTTGGTTTTCTTCGAACAAACGAAAAATTAAAAAAGTAAATACTAGCCAAAATTGTGATCAATAAAAGAACTAGTATTGCCACTATTAAAACTTTGACGCCCATCTTAATCCTTCTTTCCTTTTATTATATAATCTCTTTTAGCGCTGCTATGGCTATATTAATTTCTTCCATTGTATTTTCATACCCAAAAGAAAAACGAATGGTACCTTCCGGAAAGCTACCCAGCGTCTTATGTGCATTCGGTGCGCAGTGCATACCGACTCTTGTCTGAATATGGTATTCGCTATCTAATCGAAAAGCAACGGTCGCAGCATCTATCGTTGTTGTCGAAAGACTAACAACTGCGCTTCGACTGTTACTGTTCTTTTTTCCGATGATGCGAATTCCCTGTAATTTATCAACCTCACGTATAAAATACTCCGTTAACTGTTGTTCTTTTTCTCTTATTTTTTCCATTCCAATTTTCTCTATGGAATCTAGTCCTGCAGACAATCCTATAATTCCTGGTAGATTAAGGGTTCCTGCTTCAAATTTATCTGGCAGAAAATCAGGAGTTTCTTCTGTATCAGAAATGCTACCGGTACCTCCCGTTATCAAGGCTTCCATATCGTCTGCCATCTCATTGGTAATGATAAATCCACCAATTCCCTGTGGTCCTAGAAGTCCTTTGTGCCCAGTAAAAGCAAGCGCATCAATGTTCATCTGCCTCATCGAAATTGAAAATACTCCTGCTGTTTGTGCACTGTCTACTATAAATTTGAGGCCATTTTTATGTGCAATTTTTCCTACTTGTTCAATCGGAAATATAGTACCGCTCACATTTGATGCATGTGTCATAATGATAGCCTTTGTATTCTCCCGGATAAGAGGTTCAATGGCTTCCATATTAAGTTCACCCTCCTGATTGCAGGGTATCCGGTCAAACGTAACTTTCTTACTTTTTTCAAGCTGAACCAAAGGGCGCATGATAGCATTGTGCTCCACCGCACTTACTAAAACATGATCTCCCTCTTTTAAATATCCTTTTAAGATAATATTAAGTGCATAGGTAATATTACTTGTGAAAATAACGTTCTTTACCATTTGTGGCACTGGGCCAAAATCAAAAAAGCGACAAAGCTTTTCTCTGGTTTCATAGACGGCTCCAGCTGTTTCATAAGCATCTCCATAACTCCCACGATTTATATTAACACCTACTTCATTCATGTAGGTTTGCATTGCTTGTACTACTCCAGTTCCCTTTGGAAAGGACGTGGCTGCATGGTCAAAATATATACGGTTCATAACTACAATCTCCTTTTGTTTTAATCACAGTATATCACATTTCTTAAATTCCGCGATGTTTCATTTATTTATTTTTCCTATAAATCTTTTCATCTTATATCATATATCAATTTCTCACTAACACATCTATATGTTACGCTATATACGTTAAATATTTCTACTGAAAAAGTAGATGGGAGGATTAAATTAAAATGAAAGAAAAACGTAATATTCTTATTGTAGGAGCAATCATCGGTGTTATATCCGTTTTATTGGTCTACTTTGGAAATCCCGCAAATATGGGATTCTGCCTTGCCTGCTTTGTACGTGATACCGCTGGGGGCCTAGGTCTTCATCGAGCAGAAATCGTTCAATATGTTAGACCCGAATTAATTGGTCTACTCCTTGGTTCTTGCATCCTGGCCTTTGCAAAAAAAGAATTTTCTCCACGTGGAGGAAGTTCACCTTTTACTCGCTTTGTAGTTGCCTTTTTTGTTACAATTGGAGCCTTAATGTTCCTTGGATGTCCATTTCGTATGATTCTTCGAATCGCCGGTGGTGATTTAAATGCTATTGTTGGCTTACTTGGCTTTATTTCCGGAATCGGAATTGGTATTTTCTTCTTAAACAAAGGCTTTACATTAAAACGCACCCATAAATTTGATACTTTAGAAGGACTTGCTCTTCCAATTTCTTCGATAGCACTATTAGGAATTTTAGTCTTTATTCCAAGTCTTCTTATATTTAGTAGCGAAGGCCCTGGTGCCAAACATGCTCCCATTGCAATTGCTTTAATAGCAGGTCTTTTAGTTGGTGCGCTCGCTCAAAGAACTCGTTTCTGTATGGTTGGTGGTATTCGTGACTTTATTCTTTTTAGAGAAACGACTTTAATCATTGGATTTATTACCATAATTATAGTTGCACTAATCGCAAACATTCTTACTGGAAACTTTAACCTTGGTTTTGTCGGACAACCAGTTGCACACACCGATGGTTTATGGAACTTCCTTGGTATGACATTGCTTGGATTTGGGTGTGTACTACTCGGTGGTTGTCCATTGCGTCAGTTTATACTTGCTGGGGAAGGTAATACAGACTCTGCCATTACAATTTTAGGTTTACTTATTGGTGCTGCTTTCTGCCATAACTTTAAATTAGCATCTTCTCCTGACGGGCCAACTCTTAATGGAAAAGTTGCTGTTATGCTTGGTTTTGTTGTTTTATTCGTTATATCCTTTGCAAATTCAAGAAAACAGGCAACTGATAATTAAATTATTTTAAGGAGGAATTAATTATGAATACAATTGATGCACGCGGATATTCCTGTCCGCAACCAGTTTTGATGACAAAAAAAGCATTTGCTTCGAACGAAAACGCATACACTGTTTTGGTTGATACAAATGCTGCAAAAGAAAATGTAACTCGTTTTGCTACTCATGCAGGATTTCATGTCTCCTGCGAGGTAACAGACACTCAATATTATACCGTATCGATTAGTAAGTAATTTCACATGAAAACGTATGTAATCACATTCTATTCTCATTTTAGTGCCATTGGTTTTCACAAAGCAATGAAAAAAATAGGTGTCAATGCAACTTTGATGCCTATCCCAAGGCACCTAAGTTCTTCTTGCGGAACTTGTGTAAAAGCGTATTGGAACGATTCAATTCCAAATGATATAAAGCACTATGATGGTATTGAAAAGGTGTTTCAAATTACGGAGCAAGATGTTATAATGGTTTACGAGTCTTAAGGAGGTTCTTGCTATGGATTATTATTTAATCACCTTTTCAAATACACACTCAGCCATTGCAGCACAGAAGTTTTTAAAAGAAAAATTAGATTATACTGTTATGCCAACATTAAGGGAGATTTCCAACAGTTGTGGAATCTCCCTTAAAATAGTCAATGCATCTATTATAGAAATCGAAGAACAAATGAATTTGTTTGAAACGAATCCGTCCATGTATACAATCTATTTCGTTGAATCAAATGGTACGATTACAAAGATTGCATTACAGTAATCACAATGTCTTCTTTTTTCTTTTTTTAACAAGTCTTACAATAAATTTAGTAAGCAAAACAATCAGACCTAATACCAAAACTGCAACTGCACATATTATAATCGTTGTTTTATTTGGATTTTTTACTAACTCCATAATATTTTTGCTGTCACTCACTACTTTTCTATTGTGTGTCTGATTGTAGTATTCTGGTATGCTGTCAAACGTATCCACATAATGCGCAATGGCTGCCCATGCCTTTAATTCCTGTTTTCCATCATATATGATGCACTTTTCAAAGTCACTTACTGGATTTCCATCCGCATTTTTTGGAACAATGGATAAAATACCATATGACATGTCCGTTACTGCACTTAACATCTGTCCCGAATACAAATCCGCAACAACGCGGTATAACTTTTCATCCTTGATTTCCTCACGGTTTCCAGCTTCATCTAATATGTAAACATCAAAAACTTTGTTTAAAATCATTCGATGTGTATTGATGGAATAATTAAGTCCACTGCTGTAAAGCTGAGCGGTTTGCATAATTGGAGCAATCGAAGCATCAATTTCTGCTACTGTTTTTAGTTCTTTTCCAGTCAGATAAATGGAAATCAGTGGATAACCTGGTACACCATCCGGCCCAACTCCAAGCGAACTAATATTAAATACATCTGCTACCGTTACATCACCTATAGCAAACGTATCACGAATAACTCCGCTCGGTATAAACGCAGCCGTCACAGGTATATAATTGTCTCCTTCTGCTAATTTAACGGAAGAAATATAAGAATCTGACAAAAGATTTCCTAGTGTTTCTTCCCTTAATATCTTGCCAATTTGATCTACCGTCGTAAACTCCCATGCATTGTATGTAAGCACCTGATCCATTGTATATCCAAATTTGCTCAAATATATGGAATCAATATCCGAACGAAACTCATTTATTTTTTGTTTTGTCTGTTCATCCTCAGCGATATCTGTCGTCAATGGAATCAGCTGGTAATCTTCTACCTTCCATCTTCCTTCTTCATTTTGTTCTAATTTAATATTGCCAAGTCTGCTTCCATATTCTCCTGCCGAAACGATCCATGTATCTCCAACCTGTAGTGGTGCTTCTAATAAAGTATGTGTGTGTCCACTAACAATTACGTCAAGTTCTGGAACTTCTTTTGCCAAAACTTCATCTTCCGATAACTTAGGGTCAGCACTTGTTCCGCAGTGAGAAATACAGACAATCATATCCACGTCTTCATTTTTTTGTATTGTAGCAACGGTTTCTTTCACACCTTCCACAGGTGTTTTAAATGTTAAGGTACAAGTAGGTGCACATTTTAATGCATCTTCTCCAAAAACCCCGATAATAGCAATTTTAGTAGTTCCTTTTGTGGCAATCGAATATGGCTTAATATCCAGATTTTCAAATTCGGTCCCCTCAAGGTTTGCATTGCAAAGAAGAACATTTGGAAGGGAATCCCCACTCTTATTTGCCTTTTCCATCATATTAACCAATCCTTTAGAACGGTAATCAAACTCATGATTTCCAAGCGTAGTTGCTTCAACCCCTAAGTATCCTAACATGCGAAGTTCGCTTGCTTGTTCTTCATAAATAGTCTGATACAGTGTTCCCATCGAGAAATCACCGCCATCAACTACTAATAAATCAGGATTTTTTTCACGTTTTTCATCCAAAATGGTTTTCATTCTAGGAAATCCACCCATCTCAACCATTTCTCCATTGTATTGTGCTGTAAAGCTTTCAAGGTGCGAATGCAAATCATGCGTAAATACAACCTCTACTTCCTTCGTTTCCTTTGCTTGTACCAATAAAGGCATCAGAATGCAAAGTGCTACTAATAAAAATACTACATTTCCCCATTTTAGAATTTTTTTCATAAAACCCTCTCTCTTTACCATAATTATTGTGTAATCTTTCGTATGACTTTTAATTTTTTAGAATTATATGGCGGGTAGCGTAGACATACATCTAACAATACATTACTCTTAAAAACTGCCTTTTGATGTGTAAATGTATCAAAGCTATATGCTCCATGGTAATTTCCCATACCACTACTACCTAATCCACCAAATGGAAGATAATGATTTGCTAGATGCATAATCACATCATTGATACAGCCACCACCAAATTCTGCATTTCGAAGCACTTTCTCTACAAGTCGTTGATTGTTGCTAAATAGATAAAAAGCGAGTGGGCGAGGCCGCTCTTTTAATATAGTAAGTACTTCTTTTAGGTTTGTATAAGAAATGATTGGCAAGATTGGTCCAAAAATTTCTTCTTGCATAATTTCATCTTCAAAACTTGCATCTGTAAAGATAGTCGGTTCAATTTTCCTTGTTTCTTCATTTCCACAACCACCAATTTTATTCCCTTCTCCTTGGATAAGCGCGGCTAAACGATTAAAATGATGTTTACTAATTATTTTTGGATAATCGTTATTCCTTAGGGCGTCTCCATACATTATTTTTATTTGCTTTTGTAATTCGTGAATAAATTCTTCTTTACGTGACTTATCAATCAATACATAATCTGGCGCAACACAAGTCTGTCCGGCATTTAAATATTTCCCCCAAGCCAAACGTTTTGCTGCAAGCTTAATGTCTGCACTTTTCTCCACAATACAAGGACTTTTACCTCCAAGCTCGAGGACTAATGGCGTTACATTTTCACTGGCTGCCGCCATAACCTTCTTACCAACCGCCTCACTACCTGTAAAGAAAATGAAATCGTATTTTTGTTTTAGTACTTCATCATAGTCTATCGGATAGTCCACACAGTAAACATAGTTTTTTTCAAACGTCTCATTCACGATTTTTTGAATGACGGCAGATACATGCTCACTACTTTTTGACACCTTTAATACAACACAGTTGCCAGCCGCTATCGCACCAACAAGCGGAGCCATTGCCAACTGAAATGGATAGTTCCACGGTGAGAGAATGAGTACTACCCCATATGGATCACGATACACATAACTTTTTGCTGGAAAATGCGTAATCGGAGTTTTCACCTTCTTTGGCCTTTGCCACAATCTAAGGTGTAAAAGTGCTGACTTTATTTCCGCTTTTACGATCTGCACTTCAGCAAGATAACTCTCTGTTTCTGATTTATTCAAGTCACTCTTTAGTGCTTCAAAAATCAAAGGTTCGTTACGTTCAATTGCTTCCTTTAGTTTTACTAATTCCGCCTTACGAAACGCAATACTCTTTGTTTGATTGGAATTATAAAACGCTCTTTGTTTTTGTACAATTTCTTTCATATAAACATCTCCTATGCATAAATAATAGATATTCCTAACAGAAAGGTCGCGCTATAATATGTGAATAAATTTAGGAACTTCATTATAACATATTTTTTCTGATAAAAATATAAGAACAAGATGATTCCATCCGAAACAAAAAACAGGAATCCCCCTAAAAAAACGAGTACATAAAAGGGTGCCAGATTTCCGTTTAATGCAATTTGAATACATTTTACAAATAACGCACTTACAAAGTATGCATAGATAAGAACCGGTATTTTTTGTTGACCAACTTCCATATTGCTAAGCATCGTTAACCCTTTTACAAAAATCACACCAAGCAGTGGCATTATAAATGTATACCGATTCACTGGTTGCACATAAGACAGTGCGAATAAAAAGGTACAATGCCCCAATAAAAACGAGCCAAGTCCTAACAAAAACAGTTTTTTTTGCTCGCCATGCTCTTGTTTTGCCAAAAAATAATCCCCGAAGAAACAAAAGATAAACGCAGGAAACAGCCGCCAAAACAAAGGATTGTTCGCCGACTGTATTTTTCCTAAAATAGCTGCAAGTAAAAAGCCGGTACTACATAGGCATTTACTTAGCAAATGATACTTTTTAAAGTTCTCGTTATAGCAAGCCAACATTAAAAATAGAAATGCAAGAATATAGTAAACGATTAAAAACAGTAGCATAGCCATTCCCCTCCCATATGTCTATTACTCATTAAAATCATTTTATAATATTTATTACTTTAATTTCATATCCGAATCCATCAATTGTTTCTCTAAAATTTTCATCTGACGAACTGATATAGTACACTCTTTTCCGTTATCCATAAATAAAATACGTTTCTTTTTATCAATTTGTGCAAGACGTTTTATATTAATGACACACGATTTACTGCACTGAAAAAAGTTTTCATCTAGTTGTGCCTTAATTGCCTTGATCGAAGATGTAATATCGATTGCACTATCCTTTGTATAAATGGTAACTTTGTGTATCTGTAATGACGACTCAACCAATATAATATCATCCTGTGAAATCATAACAATTCGGTCTTCTACCTGCATTGCTATCGCCCGATGAACCATATTGGAAGGTAACGCATATTGTTTCAGCGCATATAACATGCACTCTTTTATCTTCCCTTGTATCTCCTCTACTTTCTCTTTGACAATATAATCCATTGCTTCTACCTTATATTGAAAGGTTAACGGCGCCATCTCATCGTGTGTCGTAATAAAAACAATAAACCCTCTAGGGTCAAACCTTCGAATCTCAACTGCTAAATCTAATCCACTCATATTCGCTTTCAAATCGATATCCAGAAAATACAGTGCAGGTTTGGATGATTTTTTCATTTTTTCAAGTAAGCTATCGGGATCCTTTGAAGCTAAAACCAGCTCCATATCGACCCCCTCAAATGTAATAATATTCTGAATTATTTTGCTTAACCTTTGTAAGTGTTCTTTTTGGTCGTCACATAAGTAAATTGGTAACATAATTGCATTACTCCTATGTACATTTTTTGGATTTCATGATTTCAACCCTCTGCGCAAACATCCCCTCATGATATCCCGTAGTATGAATTACATTTTTATATTTCCCCATAATTTTTTGAACCTGATAAAGGCCAATACCTCGATTATCCCCTTTTGATGATACACCTAACTCATATATTTTTTTTAGATCAATTGGTTCCACCTTGCAAGAATTTTGAACTACGATTAAAACACTATTTTCACTTTTTGCAAACCCTAGATACAGCTTTTTAGCTTCGGAATTTAAAGCTGCTTCGATTGCGTTATCTAAAAATATCCCGAGAATTCGAGTTATATCCAAAACATCAATATGCATCTTTTCAACTGCTTCCTTGATATCTAACTCAACCTGAATTCCTTTTTGCATTGCATGAAACAATTTTGTATAGGTAAGTCCCTTAATTTCTTCTACCTTCATATAGGATAATGCGCCCAAAACCCCATCTTTATGATTTAATTTTTCTCCTGCAGGTAGTATCGATGTCTCAAAATAATTTTTTAATCCCTCCATGTTTTCAGAGTCAATATACGAATGAAGGCTTGCAATTATATTAAAATAGTCATGTTTAAACAGTCTAAGTTCCATATATAATGCCTCTATTTTATTTGTATAATCCTGCAAGTTTTCGTATTCCTTTAATTTTTGTGTAACCTTTTTTTCTTTTTCATAATTAGAAATAATTACAAGAATAATTATAAACGTTACAACAAAGTAAAGAAAAAATAGAATCCCATTTAGCCGAATAACCCTAGGGGAATAGCCCACTTTTTCGCCTACTATAATATTAAATATAAATATTAAAACACAGATTAAAACATCAAAAAATATACAAATTGTAACAAATTTTGGAGTCTTTATATCATACAAGAATCCTATTTTCCTAACATTTTTTCCTATGAAATATGTGATCAAATATATGGCAGCAAAAAATATAAAGGAAAATAGCAGTGGAAATTTGGTTTCAATCATTTGCATTGTAATTCCAAACATTGATAATGTAATCGTAAATATATGGTTCAAGACAACCGAACAAAGATAGCCCAGAAGCGCTGCACAAGCATTCAGTATTTTATTGTGTTTTGTATATAGTAAGACAAAAGTTAGAATTCCTCCTATTGCCAAAAAAGTAGTACTTTGCCCCAATATAGCGACCAAAAAATAAAGAATACTAAATATTGAAAAAAAACCAACCAATATCTCTTTTTTTTTCATTGGATACAGCAAAACATTCGTACAAGGAAATAGTAATATTGCTGCATTTAGTAGAAATAAAACGAATTGATACAGAAATAAATGCATTCGATCCTCCAAATTAATACGTTCATGACGGAATTTTGAACGTTCATGACGAAAATGGTCACGAAGTGGTAAATTATGTTATCATTATGGTAACACGAAGCAAAAGAGGTGTAAAGGAATGTTGGGTAGAATTTCAAAAAAAATAGCTAGTTGGTGTTATGCTGGAACACAAGCTGGAGATGTCGAAATTACTGCATACGGCATAGAAATCCTCCTTGATACTCTAACCAAACTATTGGCTTTTATTTTAATTGCTATCCTAATGGGTTGCTTGCAAGAAATGCTTATCGTTCTAATTATCTTTTCTTCTTTAAGATTTTTTGCAGGTGGATTTCATATGCATAGCAATTTAGGATGTTTTATGTCCATGTTATTAATTTTCGGATTATCGATATCGATAGAAAAGTTTTCCATTTCATATCAAATTGTTATTCCAAAAGGGTTCTTAGTTTTGGTGCTTCTTGTGTTAGTTGGTTTTGTTTTTCTCTATGCTCCATCTGCAACGTTAAATAATCCAATTAAAAACTACAAAGTAGCGCAAAAAAAGAAGCTTTACTCTGTTATTTTATCTGGGATTTTTAGTTTGATAATATGGTATGTACCGAGCAATGTTAAATTTTTATTACTGATACCATTCATATGTGAGGTAGTTACGATATTACCTATCGTTAATTATAAAGTTACACGAGAGGAGGGTCGAGGATGGAAGAGAATAAAACCAAAGCAAAAATAGCTAAGGGAATTGAGAAATTAGCTACCTATGCGGCTGTAGAGACGGTTGGGAAAAGTTTCCCGATCGGAATGCACGAAGTAGAATTAACAGAAGATTTAAGACATAAAATCGAAAATCTTCAAAAATGATGCTTTTTTAAATTCTTTATGAGGGAAGTATTTAAATATAATACCAGGACAATTCCCAAACATTGTCCTGATATTATAATAAAGCACCGGATGCAACATTAGTTGCAGTTCGAAAATAATCATTTAGTACTAGTAGTTTAATTATTGCCCAATAAGAAAGAGGATGGTCTACAATGTAGGCATCCTCTTTCTTTGTTATATATCATATAGATAAAATCTTTTTATTTTTCATATGGTGTATGAACCAATGGAAGAGTCGTTCTAAATTCTCCATCATACTTATAATAAGCGCCTTGCACAGCCGGAGCAGTAGGAATGGATGTGATTTCTCCAATACCAATCGCTCCACATGCTACATCGATACCTGGCTTTTCGATAATAATACTTTCTACATCAGGTACTTTGTTCGCACGGAAAAGACCAATCGTTCCGAATTTTCCAGTTGGAACGCCTTTTTCCAAAGGATATTTTTCTGTTAATGCATATCCTAGGGACATTACAACGCCTCCCTCAATCTGGCCTTCCACACTCTTTGGATTCACTGCTTTTCCAACATCATGTGCCGCTACAATTTTTTGTACGGTTCCATCTTCATTAAGAACGCAAACCTGAGTTGCATAACCATAGGCAACATGAGATACCGGATTTTCTAAATCGGCACCCATTTTATCTGTTTTAGCTAAATACTCACCATAGAACTCGGTTTCATTTGGGATTGCCTTAAGCGTAGTTGTTTCTAAGGCTTTTTTGAGTTCTAGCGCAGCTCGTCTTCCCGCTTCACCAGTCACTAATGTCTGTCTAGAACCGGATGTTGTACCTGAATCAGGTGCAATTTTTGTATCGGATGCATGATAGATTAATTTATCTGCACTAATACCTGCTGTTTCGCAAATAACTTGCACTAATACCGTTCCTACTCCTTGTCCGATACAAGATGCTCCAGAATGAATGTGCACCATACCGTCTCTGACAATCAGACGCACACGTCCAGTATCTGGAATTCCTACTCCAACTCCTGCATTCTTTAAAGAACAAGCAATACCAACGTACTTATTATTATCATAGACCTCTTTTACTGCCTCAAGCGTTTCAACTAAACCGGTAGAAGCATCTGCAATCTGTGCATTCGGAAGTACCTGTCCTGGACGAATCGCATTACGATAACGAATTTCCCAAGTTGAGATTCCAACCATTTCTGCTAACAAATTGATATTCGATTCGGTTGCAAAGCAAGTCTGCGTAACACCAAATCCACGGAAAGCTCCAGCTGGTGGATTGTTTGTATAAACTGCTTTCCCATCAATATCAATGTTTTGGTAATTGTATGGTCCAGCCGCATGTGTACAGGCTCTTTGAAGGACTGGTCCACCAAGAGATGCATACGCACCGGTATCCGATACAATAACTGCTTTCATTGCAGTTAAATAACCATTTTCATCGCAGGCAGTGGTAAATTCCATTGTCATTGGATGGCGCTTTGGATGAACAATGATACTTTCTGCTCTGGTTAATTTTACCTTAACGATACGCTTCGTAATATATGCCATAAGTGCAGCTAAGTGTTGTACGGAAACGTCTTCCTTACCACCAAAACCGCCACCAACTAATTTATTTTCAACAATTACTTTTTCTACTGGTAGCCCAAGTAAAATCGCTGTTTCATGACGTGTATCATAGGTTCCTTGATCTGTAGAATAAATATAAACGCCATCCTCAAAAGGCATTGCAACCGCACATTCAGGTTCCAAAAATGCATGCTCGGTAAATGGAGTTTGATACGTTTTTGTAACTTTATATTTTGAATTTGCGATTACTTCTTCTGCATTTCCTTTCACAAGGCGTTCATGAGCCAATAGATTTCCTTCTTTATGAACCAAAGGTGCGCCTTCTTTTAATGCTTCAAACGGATCGGTTACTGGTTCTAACTCTTCGTATTCTACTTCAATTAATTTCTTAGCTTCTTCCAGAATTTCTGGTGTTTCGGCAGCTACAAGACAAATGTTATCTCCTAAGTAATGTGTAGTGCCACCAACTGCAATCATAGTATCCCAGTCTTGCTTTAAGTGTCCTACTTTATTTTTTCCAGGAATATCATCTGCAGTGAATACGCCAATTACCCCTGGTAATGCTTTTGCCTTTTTAGTATGGATTGCTTTTACAATGGCTCTTGGATACTTGGAACGAACACTGCTTCCATAAATCATTCCTTCCATTTCAATATCATCCACATATTCGCCTGTTCCGAGCACTTTTCCTTCAACATCAATACGATGGATATGTGATCCAACTTTTACATCGCACGATTCCACAAAAGCGGAACTATCTTCACGAAACATCTTCGCAGCTAACATAATACCATCTATAATTTTTTTATAACCAGTACATCTGCAAATATTGTTACGAATCGCAAATGCTACTTCAGGTCTTGTTGGATTTGGATTTGTATCAATTAAACTTTTGCCGCACATCACCATTCCTGGAATACAAAAACCACATTGAACCGCTCCCACTTCTCCAAAGGCATATACAAATACATCTTTTTCACGGTCGGATAGTCCTTCTACGGTTAAAATTTCTTTTCCTACAAATTTAGATGCCATTTGAACACAAGACTTCATTGGCTTTCCATCTACTAAAATGGTACAAGTACCACAAGCACCTTCACTACAACCATCTTTGACAGATTTGAGCTTTAGGTCCTCTCTTAATAAACGCATTAATTTTTTATCTTGTTCAACTTCAATCAAAGCACCATTTACTTTAAGTGTAAACATAGTAATATCTCCTTTTTACATAATCCAGTAATTACACGTAATAATCGATTCTTATAATGACAGATTAACATAGAAACCTAAAAACTTCAACCAAAATCGCCAAAAATTTTTATGTACAAAAAATAATTTTGTTAATTCTGCCTTGTATCGATGTCAACGAGCTCTTTTGGATTATCAACCTGTAACAAGAACACATCCTCCATGTTATGTTTGATAATACTTTTACCACCAATATCCCCAGTTAACTTATCAAGCTCTTCAAAATATTTTCTTCCAAAAATGCAAGGATTTCCTAGTTTATCACCATAGTATGCACATACAATTTCCTGATACTGCGATCGATACGCATCTATGACTGCTTCTATTGTATTCCTCGTAATGTAGGGTTGATCACATACACTAAAAAGAACTGCATCTAAAGAAGGCTCTATCTCTAGCGCCTCCTTTAACCCTAAACGAATCGATCTTGATATACCATCCTCTGGTCGATCATTTATTTTCACATGAAATCCATCCGTTAACACCTTTTCCGCAATTTCATCATACTGCGTAACCATAATCTTTGGTACTAACGGAAGTGTTTTTACTTTATCTACAATGTGTCGATACATCTGTTTTTCTAAAACGGTATCGAGTAGTTTAATGCCGTTATAGCGAACACTATTTCCAGCCGCTAGTAAGATTAAACCAATCTTATCATCCATTTCCATTTTTCCATTCTAAATTCTTCTTACTTTACTAAAATGAAATTACTTTACCAGCAGCCTGCATTTTTCCTGCAATATCAAACATATTACTTACGTTACCGATTTTCAACTGCTCAGCAATACCAAAATAGTTAAGACAGGTGCCACAAACCATAATTTCAATCCCTTTTTCACTTAATCTCTTTAAATGTTCCACTGCTTGTTCATCTTCAACGGCTAATTTCACACCACTATTCATCAATAGAATATGAGTTGGCAGTTCACTTGTTTCGGTTAATGTATATAAAAACATACGCATTAAGTTCTGTCCTAGTTCTTCACTACCTTCTCCAATATAAGTCTTTCCCAAAAACACAACAAAATCAGAATCTAGCTTTTTATCCTTTTTCTGTAAATCATTTAAAATGGCCTCGCATTCTTCACAGGTTTTTGATAATGCCACTTTGAAACTGTTATCCTCTTCTTTTACATCAACTGAAAATCCAGTACTCTGCGCCAATTTTCTCAAATTCTCCACTGCGATTTTATTATCTACAATTGTAACAATGGACTCCTCGCCATTATCCATTTCTTTTTTTGTCATAACAACTGGCATGGGGCAAGCCTTTCCCAATGCATCTACTAATTTACTCATTTCTCTTTTCCCTCCATACTCCGCTATCGCGGGCCTTTTACTTTTTTAATTTATGTTCATAACAAGAAACCGCCTCTAATACAGCTCCTCCAATGGATCGTGCTTTATCTGAAACGGTATAGCAATGTCTGCTTTCACATCTTGCATCAATATCCCCTGATTTCATCCCCTTTATCACGAGAACTCCAGGCTGCAACATTCCCCTTACAATTCCAGACATTAATGCATAGATTGGCTCCCTACCAGAAAATGCAACCACTTGACCTTTTTCTACAAGGTCTCCAATCTTGGCAACTGGCTCAAAAACTCCGTCTGCCGAGGCCCGAATAATGCGTTCGGTTGTAAAACCTCCAATATCTCCCGGTATTCCGGTATTTGGTATAGCATACCCTTCCCATATTACACTGCCTAAGTAATGGCCTCTCTTTGTCTCAATCACTGCATGGCAATCCTTCGTTGCCTCAAATCCAGGGCCAACTCCAATCACAAGTGGAGCTTGTGTTATTTTTGTTCCTGTATTTACCTTTGCTATAATCGCATCCACTAAAACCTCCGGCTGGTATGTTTCAAGGATTGCTGCTTCCTCATCCACAATAACTGGAACAATTCCATCTTTGTGAAGCGCCTCGATTTCACTTGCATCCTTTATCAAAACAGCCTTAACATCCTCCACAACTGCTTCATTTTCATAGACTGCCCGTGAAAACGCAACTGTTCTTCGAACCGTCGTGGGAATATTAGTTTCTGTCATTAATACTTCATATCCTGCTCGTACCAGTCGTATGGCAATTCCTGTGGCCAGATCCCCAGCTCCTTTAATCAATATCTTCATTGGTATCCTCCTAGTTGGCACGAAGTAATATATACGGTCTCGTTTGTTTCTTTCCTAAGCGTATTTCGTATACTCAATGCCTGATGCATTAATTCATCGTTGTCTACTTTGTTTAAAATAATTTTAAAGTCCATGTGCGAAGTAACCTGTTTTTTTAACCCCTGCTTGCTTTGTATAATCCTTACAAAGTCTGCTTCTTCCAATGTATCTTCCGGCGTTTTTTCTAGAAATTCAGCAACCATTTGACTGCGAAATGAAATCTCCCCGATTTTTTTATGAAGTGCATCCATTCCAAGCACTCCAAATACATTGGTTGTCGAAGGAAATAAAACTGGCTCATGTTCTCCTGGTATTTTAAACGGAAGGCGTTTCGAGCCATCTGCTTCAACCAAAATTGGACATGGTAGATTTAGCAAACTTTTTTGCATATCTTCGCTTACACTTTTAATCTTCCCGTTTTCACAAGGTGTGCCAACCCATACAATTTGATGTACACGCAATTCATTTTGAATATAGTTCAAATCCTCACAACTTGTAAATGCCCATCTGTCATCTGGATAAAACATATGTGTCGTAGTTGTTACGATTGCTTGCTTTCCTCTCGCTCGATAATCATCTGCAAGCAATTCTAAAATCGTTGTTTTTCCACCTGCTCCAACAATAGAAATTCTTGAATTTTGTAACTTGTCCATATCAAAGGCATCCAATGGTGGTTGCTCTCTCCATTCATTCTCCAATGGTTTGATAACTTTCATTTGTTCACCCAACCCCTACTTCTTATCTTTATAAAAATTCGTGCAAAATTCCACAAATCCACGTTCTGTTCGGCTTAGTTTTTTACGCTTGTCAAATACAATATAAAGTTTTCTTGTAATGATGCCATCATTTGGTTCATAGATAATTATTTTACCTTCTTTTTCATAATCCAGCGCCGATTTTCTTGAAATAATGGATATTCCCATACCATTGCTAACGGAACGTTTAATGATTTCCTGGTCATTCATACGTCCAACTACATTCAATTTTCTACTATCAATATCTCTAGAGCTCAAGAATTTATCTGAAGTTTTTTTCGTTCCTGATCCATTTTCCCTTAAAATAATTGGCTCTTTCATAAGTTCTTCCAGGGTACAATTTTGTTCTTTCATTCTTTGGTATTTCGCCGTATTTGGTGTAATGATGACCAGACAGTCTTCATAAAAAGGAATGTAATAAAGTCTGGCATCTTCCTTCTTCATTCCCACAAATCCAATGTCAATCTTATGCTTTAAAATTTCCTCAATGACATAATCACTATCCCCTTGATTCACCGAAAACACCGTGTTTTTATTTGATTTTTGAAACTCTGGTATCACCTGTGGCAAAATATGCTGAGATGGAATTGTTGAACCTGCAACTTGAATACGGTCTCCAATCGGTCGCTCCTGATAAAAATCGTGCAATATATCTTCCCTGATTTCAAGTATACTCTTTGCATATTCGTATAATCGCTCTCCAGCATTAGTTGTTTTGACTGTTTTTGTTGTACGATCTAATAACTTGGTATTCAATTCTTTCTCTAAAGAAACAATATGAACACTAATTGTAGGCTGAGTCAAATAAAGCGCCTGCGCTGCCTTTGAAAAACTCTCGAGTTCAACAACTTTAACAAATCCTTCGAGCTGTTTAAAATCCACTTTCCTATCACTTCCTTTTCAAGTACTATATGTACCTAAGTATATCATAACTTATAAAAATTATCTATAAGTATTATATCTTTTCAACGTAATCTGTATTTTACTCTTTATATTTTTGTGTTATGATTATTTTATAGGAAATGAAAGGATGCATAAAAATGGAAAAAAGTAATGTCGCATTAACCAGTCTTGTTAAAACATCCGGATGCGCTGCAAAGTTAGGCCCCGGTTTATTACATGGAATATTAGAAAAGCTTCCCAAATTTGAAGACCCGAATCTATTAGTTGGATTTGATACCAGTGATGATGCCTGTGTTTATAAAATAAATGATTCTACCGTAGCAATCCAAACCGTAGATTTCTTTCCCCCAATGGTAGATGATCCATTTACCTTTGGACAGATTGCTGCTGCAAATGCATTGAGTGATGTCTATGCTATGGGCGGTAATCCTGCAACTGCTATGAACCTAATTTGTTTTCCTTCCTGTCTGGATATTGAAATTCTTCAGCAGATTTTAGAAGGAGGATATTCCAAAGTAAAAGAGGCCGGTGCCATCATTGCAGGTGGTCATACCATATCTGACCCAACACCTAAATACGGTCTATGTGTTACAGGATTTGCTCACCCAGATGATATTCTCACCAATTGCAACGCAAAACCAGGTGATGTAATCGTTCTCACCAAACCAATTGGGCTCGGTATTATGAATACTGCTTCCAAGGCTGAAATGATTACAGATGCACAACTAAAGCATATTACAAATATTATGACTACGCTCAATAAATACGGAAAAGAGGCCTTAAAAGGCCTTACTGTACATTCTTTAACCGATGTTACCGGCTTTAGTCTTACCGGCCATTGCTATGAAATGGCAGAGGGTAGCAAGACTTCCATCGAGCTTTATACCAGTCAGATTCCAATCATAAATGAAGCCCTCGAATTTGCTTCCATGGGAATCATTCCAGAAGGTATGTATAATAATCTGGATTATTTACAAGATAAGTTTATTTGTAAAAATGACTTGTCACAAAACATGAAAGATTTAATGCTAGATCCACAGACCTCAGGTGGTTTATTAATCTCGCTTCCTGAAAAAGATGCCAAGGAATTTTTAAAACGCATGGAAACATTTTCGCCATGGTCTCGCATTATTGGACAAGTTATGGATAAAAAAGAAGCTCCGATTCTGTTTTACTAATTCTCTGGTTTACGAAGAACGGACGCGGGGAACGTATGAAAAAGCCACGCAAGATGCGCAGTGGGTTTATGTTTACGAAATTCGAATGGAGCCAAGGGACGGCCCTTAAAATCAGCCGCATAAACATTCGGTAGAACCTCTAAGCAAGCAAGAATCAGCTCTTATGGGAGCTGATTCTTGCTAGAGTTTCCACCGAATATGCTAAAATGGTTTTAAGGGCCGTCCCTTGGCTCCATTCGAATTGGGAAGACTATGACCACCGCTTTTTGCTGATTTTGGGAAAAGGTCCGCTGTTGTTTGTAATGATAGAATTTAATAACAGAATTTTAAAGGTAGTAATAAAGCATTTTAGATTTCATGCAAGAGTTGATGGGAGCCTTTTCCTTTTGAAAGCCACCGTTTCCATTTGCAGCAATTTGCTGAATTATAGAAAATTGACCTCAATGCTGAAGCGCTATTTTTGTAGCTGAATACATTTTACTGTAATTCTATAATAATGGGCATATGGTATGGGATATAAATCAACAATCGAAAAAGAATGCGAAGACAATATTAGGAGTAAATAATGGATAATTATATCATTGATAAGGTAGACCTAAATGACATAAATGGAGTTTTAGATATTTATAATTCGAACCAACCGTTTTTGTGTAATCATATGGGAGTTTCAAGTGTTTCTAAGGAATTTATACTTCATGAGATTAAAGAAATGAAAAACATTGGCTATACTTCATCCGTAATAAAAGATAATACTGGCGAAATAGTTGGACTATGTGATTATAAAATTAGTGATGAAGTATATTTATCCCTTTTTATGATTGATTCTAAACTAAAAGGGAATGGATTCGGAAAAACAATATATAATCAGTTAGAAAAAATGTTTAAATCTAAGAATGCAAAACGTATTCGTATCGATGTTGTATATGACTATGATGAAAATGTACTTGGCTTTTGGGAAAAACAGGGTTTTGTTACTAGCGAAAAAATAGAATTAGAATGGAATGGTTATAAATCGAATGCTATTAAAATGTATAAATCTCTTTAAGAAATATAAACTTCTTTAATACATATAAAACTATTTAATAATAAAAGACTACCGCAATACATATTTACTTAAATTTTGGTTCATATCCATTGTCTATTTCGCACCAAATTCAATCTAATATCTGGTTCTATTTAATCCTTGAAAATCAGCGAGTCCGGATTTCATAATCAGCCATGAAAGGCTGAGCCCATAATCTATCGTTCAATTTAGACGGCTCCCAGGGTGGGATTTTATATCATTGGAGTATATGAAACGTAAACTCTATAGAAAATCGACTCCCTAATGAGTCGATTTTCGATTGCTAAGAGGTTACGTGGAATGCTCATACGACTGATATAAAATCCCACCCTGGGAGCTGTGTAAATTGTCCAAAGAAAAAAACGCTCAGCCTATCCTGGCGTCACTCCCCAACAAAGACTCGCGTCCGTTTCCCTTAAATTAGAATTTTGACCAGTCATTTTAAGCCAAAATCCCCGAAAAGATAATCGACGTAACCTCTTCCAACGCCTTGTCATACGTGATTCCATTTTTCATCAAAAACCTACCATCCAGCAATCGTTCAAATGCAAGGCAGAATAATTCCCGCATAATCGTCAAACTATATGGCTTTATGATTCCTTGCTCAATTCCTTGTTCTAGAAGACGAAGCGTCGCATCCCAGTCTCCTTCGATACCATCTTGCACTTTTTTATAAAGTTCAGGATATACTTTCCCAATCTCTACCACCTGACGATAATCTATTAAATCGGAATATATCGGAATAATTGTCATGAGTTTTTTGATTTTATCCGCTGTTTCGAGTGTATCATTATCTAATATCTCTTTTTGTTGTTCTTTGACATTAGCGAAGGTTCGATCAATTACTAGTTCAATTACTTTTGCTTTGGAAGGTACTGTTTCGTATAATGTACGTTTACTAATACCCAGTCTTGCTGCTAAACTATCCATCGTAAATTTAATTCCATAATCACGAAATTCCTCAATTGCGGCATAAAAAATTCTCTCTGTTAAATCCATTTTAACCTCCCATTACTACTCATTAAGAAACCATAAAAGTTTTTCCAGTTTTGTCAAAGAAGCTGTTGCAAACTTGTTCTTTGCAACAGCTTAAGTACCCTTTAATTTACATATTTTATAATAACATCCCATACATTAGAGGATTCAAGTCCAAGTTTCCAGCCGGCCACTCCAGCCACATCTGCTTCATCAACTGCTTTCATTTTCAGTTCAATTGATTGTGCATCTTCAAGCCACATGCGATACATTGCTCCATCGGCTTCGAATTCTCCATAGTTTTGTCCTGAAGTTTCATCCCAATACGTTTTAACTCCATTATCCGTAAGTAAGTTTGCTGCATTAACCATACCATACGCTTCACTACTTACATTAACCTGCTCACCTTCGGTTACTTCTTTCCACAATCTCGTATAGAACGGAATTCCGATAATGGTTTTTTCAGCTGGTACTTCTTTTATGGTATTTGCAATCGCATCGGTAAAATATTGAATCGATGAAACGGATCCGCTCTCTTTAGAACCACCCGTATGCTCATCATACGCCATCGTGATTACATAATCTGCAACAATTCCCTGTTCCTGCCTGTCATAATATCCTGTAAATCCAGGCGCGTAATTGTCTACCGACAGTACAATACCATTGCTTCTGCATTTTACAGATAATTCACGAATGAACTGAATAAAATGCGTTGCAGTCTCAGAAGAAATCTTTTCAAAATCAATATTAATACCATCTAAATTATATTTAATTGCAGACGCAATTAACTCATTTTCAAGCTTTTCTCTTCTCGAAGTATATGATAATAATTTAAATGTATTTACATTTTCTGTATCAAAATCATCACATAATGCCCATACTTCTACTCCAGCACTATGCGCTCTGTTTACATAAGTCTCACTTGCAAGGGATTTAATTTCTCCTTTGTTATTCGCAAGAGAAAACCACGTAGGTGAAATGGTAGTAACACCCTTGGTCGCATCCAAAAGATTTAGCAACGAATTGTTTGCATCCTGATTGGTTACCTGATGCCAAACCATATTTATTTTATAATCTTTTGTAATAGAAGAATAGGTTTCTTCTTTAAAATCTGATTTTAGTGCCAGATCATACGAATCTTTTAAACGATTCTTTTGAATAAATCCAATGACTCCATCTTCCGTAATTACTTTTTGGAATTTTTTCAAACTTTCTTCGTCAGTTTCCTTAATATATACTAACTGGTCCCCTTTTTTTACATCATAAACAATCGGACTTTTGATATCCGGGTTTTCACGAAGTACCGCATCTTTTTTTACTTTGAAAGCGGTATAATCTCCATCCCATTTGTAAGTAAACACAATTCGATTCGGATTTTTATATAATGTGTATTTTACATTGGAAAATAGTTCAATGTAGTCAACTGCTATATAAGCTACGTCATTTACTACTTTTACAATTTGGTAATCCACTTCCGTTTTACTCTTATTTACAAAGTAATCTTTTGCTCCAACCTCTGCTTTAATAACCTGAGAAGCAGTCGTATAGATTACAATGTTTTCGTTAGCATCCCAATAAAATCTTTTATTAAAATTGGAAACTACTGTATCATAGTCGACATATGCAATACCATCCGTATATAATCCTTTTGTTTCAGCGACTTCATCTTGCATTACAAGCAAAAGCTCGTCACCTTCTACCGGATAATAATCTGTAAGTTCAATTCGTTCTTTACTTGGCATCAGTTGTTTTGCTATTATGGCAATTACAACAATAAGAAAGACCGGAACAATCAGAAAAAGTGCCGCTTTTATCTTATTTTTTGATTCGCTCATCCGTATATTTTCCTCCTGTGTACAACAATTGTATACACTAGTATAACACCTCTTTCTATTTGAAACAAGTCGCTCATAAAAAGAAACCGCGGAGCAAATTCGTCTCTTACGGTTTCTATTTATGTATAGAGGGCTAATTTAATTTTCTTTACTCATGCTTATGTTAGTACATTTTATATCATATCCTCCTCCTTTTCTATGATTTTATTCATTCATAATAGAAATATAAGGTGCAAGTCCACGTATGGTTTACGGGTTACAATTTGGATAAGAAGGTCTTGCTTGTTTGTGAGACGTCTTAAATCCTATTATGTTACGAACGAAATGTTATAATATTATCTAATATCGTTTGTGCTTTTTTATCAGGTCCTTTGTTCAGTGGAGAATATGGTATTCCTTGCCCACTTAGGTTATATAAACACTGAAAACCTTTTGCGAAAAAATACGATTGTTTTTCCTCCATGGCACCTATCTTCCACCACGACTCTACTCCTAGTAATATCTTTTTTTGGCAAAGACGGAGCGCCTTTTCTTGTCCTTTTAGTTGTTCTCCAAAATCAAGGATTAGATAGGTATAATTCTCTTTCATTATTTCTTCTAAGTATTCCAAATTTACTGCTGTAAAATAATGCACTTGATGGAATAAATAAGGAAATGTTCCCTTTCCGAACAGATTGGTTTCCATCCATTTAAAATCGCCATGATCATTACATTCCAGGATGGCAACGAAAACACCTTTATCGAGTGCGAGATATTCCGCCAGCATAATGCAAACATGCGTTACGCCGACTCCCCGATTTGTTCCTACTATTCCAATTATCTTCGTTCCTCTTTGTTTCTCGCTATTTGCCAAGAACGAATCGTTGTTTCTTTTTTTCCAATACATCACCTAGTATCTCCTGCAAGAATACTTTCACGCATCGATTTGTCTGGGTTAAAATGCAATCTGCTGCATATGGTACTCTAACGCAATGCGTCTTATTTAATTTTTCTTTAATGTATACAAAATCTTCCTCTTTTGTATAATTAAACAGGTAGGTTCCCCTGAAACCTTGTTCTGGCAACTTCCACTCCCAAGGTTTTGATCCTAGAACCAGAAAATCCTTGCTTCCTTCTGCAAACGTATTATTTTGATTTTCTAACACACCACAATCGCATACAAATATTTTAAATTCTGGATGTCGTTTTATTAGAAGCATGGTTTCACCTCTTGCCATTGGTATCTTTTCCAACCAATGTTTATCCACGCATTTGTTTAGTTGCTCCACAACACGTGCATCATTTTGTTCAATATAAAGGGTGGGAATTCCGATATGGTTTAGATATGCAGTAATCATAAGACTGATATGAGTGGTACCAATACGGGGGATGATACCCGTTACCGTGATAATATGAGGTGTGGTTTCAGATGTGTCCGCTCTTGCTTGTTTTAGAAACGTGGCTTCTTTTCCAACCACACAAGCCGAGGCATAACGATCCGACGGTTGGTACTTTAAACACTTTGTAAGGATTTTTATAAATTCTTTTGAATAATAACTAGTCTGCTCCAAACTTTTCAATTCTTCTTTGCTTCCCATATAAGGGACTCCGGTTGCTAAAAAGTAAAGAATTCCACCAAGCCCATATATGTCCGAGCGCTTATCCTCTTTATATACGCCATACTGCTCTGGTGCGGCATATCCTTTTGTTCCATAGGAACGTGTGACTTCATTTCCCTTTTGAAAAACTTTTGCCGTGCCAAAGTCTACTAGTTTTAGTTGAAGATTCGTTGTTATTAAGATATTATCCGGCTTTAAATCAAGATATAAAATGGGTTGTTTGAAAGAATGCAAAAAATCAAGAACTTCACTTAGTTGAATTAAGAAGTCGAGTAATTTATTCTCCTCGATGATTGCATGACTGAGCTTATAAGCCCGTAAAGATTGACCTTCTATATATTCCTCAATAATATAGATATAATTTTCATCTTCTTCAATATCATATATTATAGGGATATTAGGGTGTCTAAGAATTTTTAAAATGTTAACTTCATTTGTCCACTGGGCATCTGCTTGTTTCCTTGGCACTTGCTTGATAGCACGATAGGTACGGAGCATTTCATGTTGCGCTAAATAAACAATGCCGCTGCTACCCTGCCCTAGTTTTTGAATAACACGATATTTATTAAACCATATAATATTATATACAAACGCTCCTTTCTTTTTCAATTACACCTCATATTAGTATTATAACTCTTTAACAAATTTTGTCAATTTATTTTTAGTTGACTTTAATTTGGATATCACTTATACTTTCTTTAAATCACGCATACACTAAGGATACTATTGCATATCGATGGTTCGATATATTTAGAAAAGGATGTGATTATATGAAAATTGAAAAAATCAGCGACAATCAGATTCGATGTACCCTCAGCAAGAGAGACTTAATGGATAGGGAACTTAGAATCAGCGAACTTGCTTATGGAACAGAGAAAGCAAAAGAGCTCTTTCGTGATATGATGCAACAAGCAGCGTATCAGTTTGGCTTTGAAGCCGATGATATTCCTTTGATGATTGAAGCAATTCCAGTTTCTGCCGAATGTTTAGTTCTTGTAATCACTAAAATTGAAGATCCAGATGAATTAGATACTCGTTTTTCAAAGTTTTCACCGGAACAAGAAATAAATGAGTTTCCTGCCGAAGAAGATGTTGCTTATGCAGATGAAATCCTTCATTGTTTTGACAAAATAGATGAGATTATGGGCTTAGATGAAGAATCCGATATGGAGGATAAAACGTTGGATCCCGATTCAGGTGAAGATGAAATCTCGGATGAAATCGAACCAAAATATGTATCAACTCAGACAAATCTAACCAAGTTCTTTTCCTTTCAATCATTAGAAGAAATTAGTCGCCTTTCGGAGCATATCACAAAGTCCTACCATGGACAAAACAGTATATATAAAGACAATACAACTGAAAAATATTATTTAGTGATTCGCAAATCACAGCATACACCAGAAGAATTTAATAAAATATGCAATATTATATCAGAATATGGCAAAGCAGAGCGAACTACCTATGCAAGTTATTCCTACTTTGAAGAACATTTTGAACTTATCTTAAAAGATAAGGCAATTCAGGTTCTCGGTAGTATGTAGTGAATATAAAACGGAGTAGATACAAGAAAATTAATTTTGTATCTACTCCGTTTTTTCATACTTTTACTCAGTTGGTGTTGGTGTTGCAACGGTATCTTCGTCGGATGGAACAGTTACTTCTTCATCCCCTTGCGCAGTTTCTTCATCTTGCGTATCGTCTGAATAGTCGTATTCCCCTTCTGTATCTTGTGAATCAGCTTCTGGATCTTGCGTCGTGTCTTCCTCTCCTTCAAGCGGCGCATCCAAATCGAGTATATTTTCATCCTCACCGGTTTCGACAGGGGCTTCTTTCTGAATGTCTTCATTCGCTTTTTCTTCATCTGCTGCTTCCTCCTTTACCGTAGTATCTGCCGTTTTTGTATAGCTTACAAATCCAATATTTTCTAATCCTTCATGAATCTGTTGCATATATGTCTTCCAAATATTTCCCGGATATGTAGCGCCGGCAAGAGAATCGAGCTGTTTTGGAATATCATAACCAACCCATACACTTGTTGTGTAATAAGGAGTATATCCAACAAACCAACCGTCTTTTTTATCATCGGTCGTTCCAGTTTTTCCAGCACAGGCCATGTTGGTAAGAGAAAGCCCTCTGGCAGTTCCTCTTGTAAATACCCCTTTCATAACATCAGTCATCGTACGTGCTGCATTGGCATCGTAAATCACCTTGGTATCTTGTATATCACTAACCACTTCATTTCCCTTTGAATCAAGTATGGAAACAATGCACGTTGGTTCTCGAAATACACCTTCATTTTCAAGTGTTGCAAACGCAGAAGCCATCTCCACACTGCTAACACCATTCGTTAATCCACCAAGTGAAGCCGACGGATAATAATCGTTTTTCGATATTTTTGCAAAGTTCATATTTAACAAATATTGTAACCCCACTTCCGGAGTTAATTCTGCAAATAATTTCCATGCTATGGAGTTTTTCGATTGTTCTACGGCAGTACGCACGGTAATCTTACCAGCATAGGCTCCATTCGAGTTCTTTGGTCCATCTTTTGTTTTTTCGTCAACAACGATACTATCGGGTGTATAATTGCGCTCAAACGATGGTGTATATACAATCAAAGGCTTTATCGAGCTTCCTGGCTGACGAAAACTTTGATATGCACGATTCAGTGTATATCCAACCGTATTTTGCCCTCTTCCTCCAACAATAGCAACTACTCTACCATTATTGTTATCAATACAGGTCGCAGCTCCTTGCAACTCATAAATTCCATCTTTATTTTTACTTGTAAAGTCTGCTAGAACCTCATCGACTGATTTTTGCAATTGCTTTTGTTTCTTTGTATCAATCGAAGTGTAAATCCGGTATCCAGCACTATATAATGATTGCTGGCACATTGAATATACATCGTCATAGCGCTCTTGATAGCGTTCTTTTTCTTCATCCGAATTAAACGTATATCGAAAATTAAATCCTTGATTCTTCATAAGTGCACGAATTGCACAATTGTACACATAGGTTTCAATATAATTTTGCTTTTTATTCTTGGTAACTTTTAATGTAATTTCCTCGTTAACCGCTTCTCGATACTCTTCATCACCAATTGCACCATCTTTATTCATTTGTTTTAGAATTCGGTTCTTTCGTTTGATGGTATTATCGCTGTTCTCCAATGGATCATAAAGAGTTGGATTGTTTGGTATGGCACAAAGGTATGTAATCTGCGCTAAGGATAACTCATTCACATCCTTGCTAAAATACCCTTTACTGGCGGCCTGAATTCCATAATAACCATTTCCAAAGTATATATTATTCATATAAAATTCCATGATTTGTTCTTTGGAGTATTTCTTTTCCATTGCCAAAGCAATAAAGATTTCCTTAACTTTACGCTGCCAACTCACCTCATGAGTTAGAAAAATATTACGACTCAACTGCTGGGTAATAGTACTGGCCCCCTGCGTAATTTCTCCATGATTGTCCACATACGCCTTAGCGGCACGAATAATACCTTTGATATCGATTCCATTATGCGTTAGGAATTTTTTATCCTCAATCGAAATCATAGCCTGTGTTGCCATGTCAGGAATCTTGTCATATTCGAGATAGTACGTATCTTTTGTTCCTTTTAATGTCGTAATTAATTTGCCATTGGTATCGTAAACTTCACTCGTTTCCGATTGACGGAATGTCTCCGTCGTTGACTGTCGCACCAACGCATTTGCTTCATCATGCAAGGCGAACACAGTTTTTCCGTATTTCATATATAGGAAAATTCCTGTCACTAATATGGTTAGTAATAATAACAAAAATAATAACTGAAAAATGAACCGAATCCGCTTCCTGCCCGGTGTCATTTTTTTTGATTTCTTCTTTTTCTTCTTCGCCATTTTCTATTGCCTCATTTGTATTAAATTACTCAGTCTCGCAAATTGTTCCAATGTCAATGCTTCCCCGCGAATCGAAGGTAATACGCCTAATTTCTCAATCGCTTCTGCAATCACTTCTTTTGGAAGTGATATTTCAGGAGAATTATTCAGTCCATTCACAAGCGTCTTTCTTCTTTGATTGAAAGAAGCACGAATGATACGAAACATAAGTTTCACATTCTCTACTTCAACAGGTGGTTTTTCATAGCGTTTTAATGTAATCACGGCAGATCCTACATTTGGTCTTGGCATAAAACAGTTTGGCGGCACATTGGCTGCAATCTCTGGTTTTGCATAATACTGCACTGCAAGTGAAAGTGCTCCATAATCCTTTGTTCCTGGCCCCACCTGCATACGATCAGCAACTTCTTTTTGTACCATGATCGTGATGCTGTCAAGTGGAACATTACTTTCAAACAATCCCATAATGATAGGTGTCGTAATATAATAAGGCAGATTTGCAACCACTTTGATTGGTTTTCCGCCATTTTTTTCTTCTGCCAGTTTATTGATATCAAGCTTTAAAATATCTTCATTTAAAACAGTAACATTATCATATTCGGATAATGTGTCTTCCAGGATTGGTATTAATTTTTTATCAATCTCAACTGCTACCACTTCTCTTGCATTTTCACACAGGTACTGTGTCATCGTTCCAATACCTGGTCCAATTTCCAAAACAAAATCCTCTTTGGTTATCTTTGCAGCATCGATAATTTTATCGAGTACATGGGTATCAATTAAGAAATTTTGACCAAACTTCTTCTGGAAATTAAAATTATACTTTTGTAATATTGCAATGGTATTCTGTGGTATTCCTAAGTTTGCCATTTTCCACCTCTTATCTTTTAAATATTTATCTTATACATCGTTTTTGCGTTGTTCTCGGTGATTGCTACTACCTCATCATAATCCAAACCTTTGATTTTTGCAATCTCCTCAACAACATAGGATAAATTAAGGGAGGAGTTTCTCTTTCCTCGGTTTGGCACTGGTGACAGGTATGGGCAATCCGTTTCAATTAAAATACGGTCAATTGGTGCAAATTCCACAACCTCTTTCAATTTTTTTGCATTATTAAATGTAACAACACCGCCTACCCCAAGGTAAAATCCCATATCAAGAAACTCCTTTGCCATCTCATTTCCGTAAGAAAAACAATGTATAACACCTCCGATTTCTTCGCTCTTGTGTGCCTTCATAAAATCTAACGTATCCTTGGCTGCATCCCTGCTATGAATGATCATTGGCAGATTCACTTCTCTTGCCAATTCAATCTGTGCTTCAAACCATTTCTTTTGAATCTCACGCTCTGGTTCATCCCAGTAGTAGTCAAGTCCGATTTCACCAACCGCGACTACCTTTTCATTTAATGTCATTTTACGAATATAATCAAAGTTCTCTTTATTCAAAGCGGCACATTCCTCTGGATGCACACCAACCGCTCCATACATAAAGGGATACTTTTTTATTAGATCAATCGTCTTTTCAATAGTTTCCAAACTGGAGCTAACATTGACTACCATGCCAATCCCATTTGCCGCAAAGCCTTCTAGCAAGCTTTCCCTATCCTCTTCAAATGCTTTATCTTCATAATGTGCATGACTTTCAAAAATCATTTGTCTTTTCCTTCCTGTCTTAAAGAAAAAACTTTCGTCTACCCTAACTGCATCACAAATGACACAGTCAGAATAGAGGAAAGTTCTACGTTACACTAGCAAATTTCTGCTCCTGCGGGCATTGATTTTTCTGGTGTCATAAGTGCTAAATTACCATTTGCATCCTCTGCGCATAAAAGCATACCTTCGGATAAAACTCCTGCCAATTTGGCAGGTTTTAGGTTTACTAATACCATCACCTTTTTTCCAACCATTTCTTTTGCACTATAGTACTGTTTGATACCTGAAACAATTTGCTTTATTTCAGTTCCAACGCGTACCTTAGAGCATAATAGCTTCTTAGACTTTGGAACTTCCTCACATGCAAGAATTTCGCCTACCTGAAACTGCATTTTCATAAAATCATCGTATTCAATTTCAGCCTTTGCTTCAATATCGATACCTGGTTCCATTACCTGCTCTACCTCATTGCTACTATTTGTTTGTTTCGCTTTCACTTCTTCTACTTGTTTTAGGACTTCTTCCATATCAAGTCTCGCAAATAAAATCTCTGGTTTTTCCACTACTTTAGTACCCGATACATATTTTCCGTATGCATCCATAGTAGTTAACTCTCTCTTTGTATCATTAATTTGTGTCAAAATCTTTGCAGAGGTTTCTGGCATAAAGCTTTCCAGCAAACTAGCTCCCACACTGATACTTTCTACCAAATTATATAGTACAGTTTCTAAACGTGCTTTCTTTTCTTCTTCTTTTGCAAGTGCCCAAGGCATCGTTTCGTCAATATATTTATTACAACGTTTGAATAGAGTAAAAATCTCAGAAATGGCATCGGAAATACGGAGTTTTTCCATTTTTTCTTCTACCTTTTTTGGTGTTTCCAATGTCAACTGGATTAGTTCCTCATCCACCGCTTCTTTTACATTTCCATTATTTACAATACCATCAAAGTATTTATTTGACATAGAAATAGTACGATTTACTAGATTCCCTAAAGTGTTCGCAAGATCAGAATTCATACGCTCTACCATAAGTTCCCAAGTAATGACACCATCATTCTCAAATGGCATCTCATGTAGTACAAAATAACGTACGGCATCTACTCCGAAAATAGAAACGAGATCATCTGCATAAAGTACATTGCCCTTTGATTTACTCATCTTTCCATCACCTTGCAGTAACCATGGATGACCAAATATCTGTTTTGGTAATGGAATATCGAGTGCCATTAACATAATCGGCCAATAAATGGTATGGAATCGTAGAATATCTTTTCCAATCAGGTGTAAATCAGCTGGCCAGTAATTTTTATAGAGATCACCATGATTTCCATCTACATCAAAACCTAATCCAGTAATGTAGTTACTAAGCGCATCCAGCCATACATATACAACATGCTTATCATCAAAGTCTACCGGTATTCCCCATTTAAAACTAGTTCTGGAAACACACAGATCCTGAAGCCCTGGTAAGAGGAAGTTGTTCATCATTTCATTTTTTCTGGATTCTGGCTGAATAAATTCTGGGTGTGTATTAATATGCTCAATTAAGCGATCCGTATACTTACTTAGTTTTAAGAAATAAGCTTCTTCTTTTGCAGGCTGACATTCTCTTCCACAGTCAGGGCATTTCCCATCCACAAGCTGAGATGCAGTAAAGAAGGACTCGCAAGGAGTACAGTACATTCCTTCATAATGTCCTTTATAAATATCACCTTTTTCATACAATTTGCGAAAAATTTTCTGCACTTCTTTTTCATGAGACTCATCGGTTGTACGAATGAAATGATCATAGGAGGTATTCATTAAATCCCATATGCTTTTGATTTCTCCTGCTACATTATCCACGAATTCCTTTGGAGTAATTCCTGCTTCTGCTGCCTTTAATTCAATCTTTTGTCCATGTTCGTCGGTTCCCGTCTGAAAACGAACATCATATCCTTGATATCGTTTAAATCTTACAATACTGTCTGCAAGTACTGCCTCATAAGTGTTTCCAATATGTGGTTTTCCTGAAGTATAAGCAATGGCCGTTGTTAAATAATACGTTTTCTTTTCCATAATAATCTCCTTTCAGTTTGGTTCGTATTGTGATGCTCCTTTCGTGCTCATAGAATGACACGTTAACGCTACTCACATACAAAAAACTCGTCTTTAATCACTTAAAGACGAGTTTTAATCTCGTGGTACCACTTTAATTTGCTTTGCCTTACGACAAAAGCCTCCATGACTGCACACACAGTCTGCATGATAACGGGTGCTACCGTTGTAACCTAAGCTTATATAATACCTCAGCTACTCTGCTCCAAGACCATCTTCATCTGTATTCTCCATATCCCTTCTCAGCTACCAGGATTCTCTGTAATGTAACCTATCAGACTACTCTTCTTTTCGATGCATTTTTAATATTCTGAATCCACATATATCCAATACATGGAATGTATACGCACTAGTTTATTCGTAGAATACGAATTTGTCAAGAAATTTCCAATTTCCTACTTATCATCATCCTTATGTTTCCGAATAATTTCGGTATATCTTCTTTGCGCTGCTTCCATCTCTGGATCATTTTCAATCGGAATCTTGTTATTTTCAGTATCCAGTTCTGCCAATAAATCAGCCAAATCGTCGTCACTAAATAACTTCTCCATAATTTGTCCTCCCTATACTCGAAAACTAATAAACTTGAATTTATTATACGAAATTTTTATCCTAAAGTAAAGATTAGATTCTGATTTAAAGAATGAAGGACGGACGCGAGTTTTTGTAGGGGACGGACGCCAAGAAAGGCTTAGCAGTTTGGGCTTTTGACAATTTACACGGCTTCGATGCGGGGCTTTTATATCAGTCGCATAAACATTCCACGTAACCTCTGGGCAATCAAGAATTGGCTCAAAGGGAGCCAATTCTTGATAGAGTTTACGTTCCATATGCTCAATGATATAAAAGCCCCGCATCGAAGCCGTGTAAATTGGACGATAGATTATGAGCTCAGCCTTTCATGTCTGGTTACGAAATAGGGACTCGCTGGGTTTCAAGTGCGTTGTAAAGGTAAATGCAGAATGGGGAGGAATGGAGTAAAAAGTCAAAAGCAGTTCATTTGATAATTTCTAAATATTATAAATGTAATGATAGAAGTAATTAATCACAATAGACCTTAAATAAGGGTGCTGAAAAACTACTGATTTATTGCTCTCAGCAAAGATAATTATCCCTAATAAAAAAATAAGAGTAAAAATGGCTTCATTTTCCCAATTTTTACTCTTAT
>DIGJ01000005.1 GCA_002419585.1 Lachnoclostridium sp. UBA5725 | reverse complement strand
TACCCCAATCTAAAGTTTAGAACCTCTTTTTGTCTAAAAATATTCTGTAGTCCATATTCTTATTCCCCTAATGCTAATGATAAAGTCTGTGCTACTTTCTCTTTGCTCTTTTCTAATATTCCGTAAAGACATTGGCCTCGAATTGAAAAATCGGGGCGATTTGGATATGATAGCAGAATTTTATTGAAGTAATTTGGAGGGTTCTATATAATGGAAAAAGAAAGAAAATTGTGAAGTTGTGTGGGATATTGATAAAGAAATATAAAGCAGAATATTACTTATAAGGTGGAGTGTTTGTATGAGAATAGAGCAGATATGTTTTCGGAAAAAGCATTATATTAAGGTGTGGCTATTTATAATTCTAATGTTTCTTACGGGATGCTCTTCCACTAATAAAGCGGTAGATACCTTGAATCATAATAGTGATAAGGATAGTAGTCAACAGCTGACACTAACTACTGATCCCCAAAGTAGCACCGGGCTATCGACTCAAATGCCGACGCTTGAGCCACCGACATTTTCAACACCGAAGTCAACTCTAAATATTGACCCTCATATGAATAATGTGGAATCAGATATGATACAACAATTCATAGTTGATTCTAAGGTTTCCACATTATATCAAGCTGATTTTCTGGATGCAATACATGGGAATTTTAATAAGATGGAAGCCCTGAATGATAAATTGGATTTTTCACTATATGATGCTGTTTTCCAGTATGGAAATGCTACTGAAGGGGAAGTGTACTTTAACATTGGTACACTTTACTACCAGGGAATTAATGATGGTGGAGATTATAAGTTTGCATCGAATAAGAAGCAAGCATTACAATGGTACAAGCTTTCGACCGACAAGGGGTACTTTCACAGCGCGATTTATGCCGGTGATATGCTACAAGCCGGTGATGGTGTGACAAAAGATTATACAGAATCTTATAAAATGTATGAGATGGGGCTTGCTATAACGCCTAACGGTGTATCATATGGCCGTCTGGGTGATTGCTATTATAATGGCTATGGAACGAATAAGGATATAGGAAAGGCGCTCGAATATTATCGGAACAGTGCATTTTGCGGTGATAAATATGGACTTTATATGTTGTCTAAAATGACGGAAGACGGCAAAACCATCTACCCTCTTTTGCCGTTGCAAAAAGCAGCCAGTAGTTTAGATTATGACAGCGGTTATTTCGAAGTTGCTTATGGTGGGCTCGATTCTTATAGCACACCAAATTCTAAAGGCCATCTGATTGACGAGTTAAAAAATGCATATATAAGTGGAAAAGATCCTTCTGCGAACAACCTTAAAAATGCAGTTAGCTCAAATAAATATTTTCCTGCTGATTTCGTGAGTGAACTGTCAAAGGCAGTTTATTCTTATTCGTATTATTCATTTGTAGAGCAGCATGGTGTTAAACCAAGCATGGATAAGAAGACTAAGATAAAATTTGCACCGCAGGGAAAAAATGATGAATTTTCATATGATTATCAGGGCATGTTTGCAACAGATGGATATGTAAATGGCGCATATCTATATGATTTTGATGGTGACGGAAACAAAGAATTATATGAATCTGTCACAAGCGGGGCAGGTGGGGCTTTTCAGGTAGATGGTGTAACAATATTTAAGAAGAATAAAAAAGGTGAATATGAAGAGTTTGCGGGAAACTGTAATTATTCCCTGCGAGACGGTGTTAGGTTAATAAAGTATAACGGAAGGTATTATTTTGTTGTCAATCCTTTTTCGGATTCGAGAGATGCCATATATGATATTGATGCATTTTGCTTCGATAAGAATGGCAATACGCATACGATGCATATTAAATGTAGCAATTACAGTTTAAAGAAAATAGCAACACAATCAAATGAGGAATATGTAAAAGCACATAACATCATTAGTTTTCTAAGAGGGACATCAAAACAGGCAGTGGCTGCGATTGCTGCAACCAAAAAACACATACTATACAGCCCAAAGGATGAGAAAGATTTCAAATTCATTCCATCGAATCTTGGCACGTCACGGCTGTTTACTGATCATTATAGTAATATTCAGGATTTGTATTTTAGCACAGACATTTTAAATGATGGTAATGATGTAACCATTCAAAAAGGTCACGTAATAGTACAAGACAAATATTACTTTGATTTGAATAATTTCAATATTTATTTGAATAAAGATGACTTGAATAAAAACGCTGTTTCAATCACGAATGCCGACCTATCTGGTGAATATTTTGGACTTCATTCAAGTGGTAATATTTATAGCATTATACCCGTATCCGATAAAATCGTGCAGCTTTGGACAGGAATTAATGATGGTACAACCTATTGCATGGAATTATCAAAGATTGATATGGTTTACACTATGAGAGTATTTGTTATTAAAGATAAAAAAGCCACATTGGTGAGCCAGAGCTTGTACTTTGACCAATGCAACGAGATTAAGGTGTCGTTTGAATTTTAGCAAACAAAGCGATACCAGATCATATGGAAGATACCGATATGAGTTTTCTGGAAACTTTACTTCCTTGTTCGGAAACCCTTCCAGAAAACATAAGAAAACCCAAACAATAAAGTTTAATATAGCCGCGTCAGCGGCATACGTTATTACAGGTACGTGCTATTGGGCGTTTACAGAGCGCTTACTACCGTCCTGATTTGAAGTTAGAAAATCATATATAACAGACGTAGGCTGCCGGTTGACAGCCTACGTCTGTTATACAAAAATCTAAACACGGGGATTTTGTATAAAACCCTACTATTATTCTCATATTTTTTCGTTAATCTAAGGAGGTTACACAAAATAATTTACACTCGGCTCAAATACTACTATGAAATGCTTTTTCTATGTATGTCTTTTGGAATTAAAATTATGCCTGATAACAAGTTTCTAATTTAATGCAAACACCATTTTTTATTGTTAATTCACAAGCTTGTCCCGAATAGTATGTTGCACCATTTTCATTCCATTTTTCACTTTCACGCAGTTCTTTGATAAATTTCTTTTTAGAAACTTTCTGCAACTTTAAGTTTCCATTATCATCAAATTCATGATGATAATAGAACTTTGCATTTTTAGAAAGTTTTACACTTTTCTTTTTGCCATAACCAACAATATTTTCCCAATCGCAATTAGGTATTACATTTTGCGACGAATCTGCCATATAATAGGTTATCTGGGATTTTCCAACACTTTTAATAATAACTTCTTTAGTTTCAGTTTTTTTTGCACTAGCAGTATTTGAGGGAACAAGTACAACTAAACAAAGTGCAAATAACATAAACATCATTATTACAAAATTTTTTGATATTGTCTTTTTCTTCATAAAACCCTTGTATGATGTTTTCATAAGCAAAAC
>DIGJ01000015.1 GCA_002419585.1 Lachnoclostridium sp. UBA5725 | reverse complement strand
GACATAGTCAAAAATGCTTGACATTTATTTTTGTATTAAAAAAGTGCTGATTTGAGATTCCCCCAAAACAACAATTCCATTCTTTTCTAATAACTCTGCCAGTATTCCGTTTCCCTCTATGATAACTTGGGAAAAGGTGCCGTCATATATTGCGCCACGACCACAGGACGGACTACGTTCCTTTAAAATTGCATATTTACAGTCATAGAATTTTGCAAGGTGCAAAACTTCCTTTGCACCCCGCTCGAAATATTTCGTCACATCTTCACCAGTCCTGGTTATCACTTTTCCATCCTTCTTTTCTGCAGGCTCTCGTGGTGTCGTCATACCACCGAGAATTTCTGGACACACTGGAATAAGATGGTATCTGTTTTTTAGTTCTTCTGCTTCCTCTATCATTGAACTATCACCACTATAACGGCAATTTACCCCGATCAGGCACGCACTAATTAAGACATTCATTCAAATATTGCCCCCTTTTTTTTGCTTTCGTAACTTTCATATTAAATGTGCTAGACTTTCATTCTCTTTACTTTATAATTTTTGGCAAAATTCCTTGATGTCTTGATCATTTTGGACGGTCACTTTAACCTTTGGATCAATTAAAGAAAGCGTTGCTGCCACTTCATTTTTATCTAATTCCTGTTCAAATTTTTGAAAACATTTACTTGCATCTCCACCGGCACTACAAGCAAACAAAGCAACTTTTTTACCACATATTTTATTTTCTTTTAAAAATGTTTTGATCGGAGGTGCATAGCTAGATGCCCATACGGGAGTTCCTATAATAATGGTATCATAGTTTTCTGCATTAAATTTATACGAAGACAGTTTAGGCGTTTCACCAAATACCACGCTTTTTCCACCCCAGATATATTTACTAGCCTTTCCCTTTGGATACTCCTTTACCGGCTCTAACCGTATTGTGTCTGCTTTTAAATAAGTTGCAATTTTATCAGCCACAAATTTTGTATTGCCTTCCAATGAATAATAAATAACGACTGCTTTCATTTTGTTGCTCCTTTCATAATATTGTCCTAATTATTAGCTTCCTTAAGATTTACTCGAAATCATTCCTATTTATCTATACTATAGCACTACTTATGATTTCTTGATATAGTTATTTACAAATTCCACCAATTGATACAACGAAACATCGGTTTGTTTCATCGTATCTCGGTCTCGAACCGTAACCATCTCATTTTCTAAAGTATTCCATACTCTTTAAAGTAGTCATACAGTGCGCCATCCTCCCCTTCCTTACAAAAGGTCTGATACTCCATCTGTTCGAATTCAATCGTGCGGAAGGTAAAGTTACCAGGTGTAATTTCATTGCGAAATGCTTTTCCAATTTGTCCTATGCTAAAAGGAAGTTTTGTACGCATCGTGCGCTGTACATATCATTTGTCAATCATTAAAATTTGTGAGACGGTGTTGCATTTTTAACTATAATCACTGCATCATACGCCTTCGCTGGCATAATCGTAAGCGTGAAGCATTGTTTTATCATACTCTGCCAGTCTGAAAATTCTGCATTTAATGCTATCATGTTCTGCGTAGTATTAAGGATTTTCTTCCAATTATTGTCCTCTTCCACCTTCGAAAAATCAAGATAATACATATTGTTTTCTATTTCACTCAATTGGTTCGTAAAATCATTTGCATTTTTTACAGTAAATACCTTGTTTTCATCCCCGCTTACTGCATTAAATTCTGTCTCATAAACATCCGTTCCGATTGAAAAATATGCATCTTTATATTCTTTTGATAGCCGACTTCCCATACAGGTATAATTTACTGCGCTAGATTTTTCAATATGCCCATTATGTCCATTTAAGAATACCATCTCATCTTTTTCATGCTGCACAATCCAGTCTACCTTATTCTTCATAAATCGGTCTCTGGTCTCATTATATCCGGTATCTTCACTTCGAAGCTTTGTATTTTCTAGGATACATTGTGCACATTGAAGTGCCAAATCATAGTCTTCTTTGTTCTCGTTTTTATAATTATTACTACTAGCCTTCATTTGCTTCATCAGGCTTTTTATATCTTTTGTGGCCGTTTTTAACGTTTTACTATCCAAAGAAAACATGGTATCATCTGTTAAATAGACCAGCTTCTTCTGATATTTCTGACTCAGTGTTGAATCTACGTTATCCAAATAATCAAACAAGATTTCTTTGTTATTATCATAACGCTGCATGTCAAAGCCATAAAAATGAAGATCCTCTCCTATTTTGCAGCTATCATTGTAATCATGCATCCATTGTACCAAATCTGCCATTTCCTGCGTACGATAAATGGAAAATCCAATCTCTGCGACTGCTTCCTTGGCAGTTCCTTTTCCATTATGAATATAATCATTGACCTTTGCTGCACCTCCAAAATCACCTTCGATTGCAAATACTCTACATCCGTTATTTACAACTAATGCTTTGAAAACTTCTAATTTTAACTGTTGAAATTCGCTGTTTCCATGGGATGCTTCGCCAAGACCTACTAACATAACGCCTTCTGGCATCGTAATGGTGCTGATATCGGTGGTAAGGGCTTTGCTATCCGCTAAGGCGTATTTCTTCCCACAGCAAGACAACAGAATGCATGAACATAAACAAACAACTTTTAAAACTACACCTAGCTTTTTCATCGATTTTCACACCCTTTCATTTGTAAGTCATATGTTCTTTTTGCTTTACTTCCCCAATATCCATAAACAACTCCCATTCCAATTAAAAGGATTGGTCCTAGTAAACGAAATATCACAAATGGTAGCTCAAAGAAAAAAGCTCTCCAAAAATCTGCTCCTGCCATATCCCACAATCCTGGTGTCAGAAATCCAAAGGCGGAAAGGTTAAATCCATTCGTCGATAATACCGCTATAATACACATAGCTGCTACCGCAACATTAATAGAACACAGATTATAGAATGTTTTATAACGCGAAGCTGCCGACTCTCTGCTTGAAAAAATCTCATTATCTGCACCTTTGTTCTTAGGAATAAAATACTGATTTCCTCCAAGTTTTGTACCATAAACGTGAATCCATCCTGCATCCTCAAATAGAGCTTTGTAATCTTCAAAATCTGCATGATTGCGAAAAACCTTATAATCAATCTTATAAGTAAGTTCCTGTGGTTCACCCTCTATAAAATGATAAATACCAAATGTAGAATACTTCTTTAACAGATACCCTTTCCTTGCCATATCATTCAAATAGCTTTCTTCTTCATTAAAATCTAGAAATACTTTCAATTTTCTCATATCACTCTTTTTCCTCCATTTTCTTATAAACACGAAGTAAGTGTTCCAGGCGTTGTGCCTCCATCTGTAGGACGGTGCGTCCTTCGCTTGTCGTCTGATACATCTTTCTCCTTGCATCTTCTGACTTAACCGGTGCAATCAGTTTTTGTTTCCCCAGATTTTCTAATGCTCCATACATGGTACCTGCTGCAATTCGAACACGTCCTTCACTCATTTCTTCTACCTTTTGCATCACAGCATAGCCATGACCTGGCTCACATAACGCCATCAAAATGTAGTATGTAGTCTCTGTCATTGGTAAATATTTTGAAAGATTCATCCTTATTCTCCTTCTATCGGCAAACTATACAGTCCAACTGTATAGCCATAATATATACAGTTAGACTGTATATGTCAATACTTTTTTATAAAAATTCTCATACAATATATTTACATAAAAAAAATCCGCACGGAACATCAGCCCAGTCGGATTTATTTTTTCTATCTTTTAAATTTTAGTTATTATTTGTAATTCATTACGCAAAAACGATTTGAAGTAAAACCATATAAAGTAACGTCCCTCCTCCAATGCTTAGAAGAACATTGTTTTTCCATTTATGTAAGACAATAATAAATCCAATCGCCAGCGCTTCCGGTATTCCATGTGTTGCACTTTCAATTGAAAAACCCTTTAAGCAATATACAACCAATAATCCCATCATGGCTGGCGGCAATACTTTTCCTAAATATACAATTGTTTTGGAGGGCTCTTTGCTCTCTGGAAATAATATAAATGGTGTAAATCTAGTAATCATTGTTCCGAGGGCTATGGCCAAAATTGTGATTAATGTTTCCACTGCTGTAAGTTGCATACCTTGTTCCTCCCAATCATCAATATCGTCAATATAATAATCATAGCTGGTATTACTAAGTTATTTGGTCCAAAGAAAACCAAGGAAAGAATCGTTCCTCCGATACCAATGAGTCCTGAAACTCTATTTTGTCTTTCTTTCCACTGCTCCAAAAAGAGAACCACAAAAAGTGCTGTTAAGACAAAATCAAGTCCCGTCGTGTTAAAGGTAACAACGTTTCCAAGTAATCCTCCAATAAATGTTCCAATAACCCAATAACTATAATCTAGAAACGAGATAGAAAAATAAAAATACTTTCTCGAAATACCTTCCGGCGGTTCCACACTGGAAGAAATCGAAAAAGTCTCATCGCATAAAACATAAATTAAAAATGGTCTTATCTTTCCCAATCCTTTATATTTTTCCAACATGGCTATACCATAGAATAAATGTCTCGCATTCACCATAAGGCTAAGTAAAAAAGCCTGGAGCGGATCAAATGCAGCTGTTAAGAGTGTTATCGCTACAAACTGCATGCTACCGCAAAATGCAATTGCACTCATAAGAACTGCCCAGACGACTCCATACCCTTTGGTATTCATGAGAACTCCATACGCCATTCCAAGGACTATAAATCCAGTTAGAACTGGTATAGTATTAGGAAAAGCTGCTTTGAAGGCTTTCACAAACTCTTTTTGCTTTCGTTCTTTCATTCTTTTTGTCTCCTTTATCCTGTGTCAGATTTTTTCCATCGTTTATTTATTAAAGATAGCATAAGCACATTTTCCATTCTTTTTTGCATTATACATGGCTATGTCCGCACTTTTATAAATTTTTTCAAAGGTATCTCCATCTTCCGGTGCTAGTGCAATACCTATACTAGCGGAGATAAGACAGTGTTTTCCTTCTTCACGGATATCCCGTTTCATTTCTTTGATTATTTTTTCTATTTTTTCATAAAGCTCGGACAAATCCTTAATTTCCGGAATAAATACGACGAACTCGTCCCCGCCTACGCGACTGATAATGCCTTTTGGTTCAAATACAGAGGCTAACAAAAGGGCAGTTTCTATAAGAATTTCATCCCCTTTGTCATGACCATAGGTATCATTTACCCCTTTGAAATTATCAATATCTAATAGTAACATCACAGACAATCTATCGCAGCTTTCCAAAAAATCATCCACTCTTTTTTGGGCCGCACCACGATTCAATAAGTTTGTTAGAAAATCAATATCTCTTTGATCTTTTAGTTCCTTCCGTGCAATAATATTTTCCAGTTTGGTCCGAACGCTATAATAGCATACAAAATATCCAAGAATCAGATATATGGTCGCGTTAATGATATCATGATTTACAATTGCATTCTCTTTATATTGAATCGCAAGAATATAGAATATGACATAGGAAACCGTACTAATTAAATTAATTTTCATTGGATGAGCGATAAAAAACATTGGGAGTACCGTTAATAGCACACAAATTGCGGTTGCATTTTCATCTCTCAAAGACATGCTACCCAACAGGATACCAAACATATAGATAGAAAAAAGCATACTGTATATGAGTATGTTTCCAGCCCTATTTCCCTTTTTCACATAAAAATGATTGATTAACAGGCAAATTATCATAATGATTGCAATAAGAAAATACAAATTACGATTTTCCTTAAATTGTGAGAGAAAAAAAGAAGCAAACCAAAGAATCCCTGTAAGAATGCTACTCACAAGTCCAACAACCGATATGGTATCTTGATTAATTTCTTTGATTTCCTTCTCATTTATCGAAAAAACATCTTCTGAGAATTCATTGATTCGAAATTTGTTCCAAATTCTTTTTACATTTTTTATCATTGGTTTACTCTTTTCACATAGCTTGATGCTTATTTTTTATGTATTATAACATAGGATGCTCTAGTTTAAAACGAAATTTTCCGAAAATCACTCTGTATGAAAGGCTTACACTAAAGAAAGAGTATCACTCTATAACAGATTTAGTTATAGAACGATGCTCCCTTTTATTATAATCTTATGAAAATAATTACACAAATGAAATTGATTGAATATCACACTGATTCTTTTAATGATATATAAATATGAACTTGTGCATTCTCCATATCCTCATTTTGATATTCTTCAAAATCGCAAGAAAACAAACGTGGCAAGTCCATTGTCCAAAGTTCCTGCCAGAAATCAGCTACTGCCTTTTGCATATGGCCTGTGACTACAAATTTTGCATACTTACCTGCCGGAATGGTCCGAGAAAGCGTACCTTCTGGCAATGTCTTTACTTGTTCCACCTCACATGCAACTAATACACTATAGTCTTCTTTTTCATCCTTTGCATAATCCGTATAGATGCCCAATGCTTTTTCATTCGTTTTCTTTTCAATGGAGGCATAAACTCCCTCCTGATAAAAGCGATTCCACAGACCGCCGATAACAACTCCCATATCTGGTGCATTGTTATTTGTCCTTGCAATCAGTCCTACGACTATTTTTTCCTTTAATTCTACAATTTCATAATTCATATTGCTTACCTTCTTTCCATTTGATAAGCAAATATTATCACTCCAAACACGACATCAGATTGTCATGATTTATCATATTTTTGATTGATTTTCTTTATAACAGAAACCAGTTCCTTTCGTAAAGCTTTTGGTTCCAATAGCTCAACCTGATTTCCAAAGCTGAGTAACCAGCTGAATAGATTTTCTTTCTCGGCAAACCCAAACTGAAAGAGCAGTTTGCCATCGGATTGTTCGCAAAAACAATCCGTTCCAAATTCCTCTATGATTCTCCATTTCATTGTCGGTTCAAAAAGAGCAGTCACTTTGATTTTCGTTTCAAACATCTTTTCAGGAAGCATCTGAAATTCTGGAAGCTGTCTTGGTTCAAATTCTTCAGCCGTATTCTTTAGCTCCAACATTCGGTTTAATTTAAACATCCGATAATCCGACCGTTCATTACAATACCCCCATACATACCAGGAGGACCATTGAAACACTAAAAGATACGGTTCCATTTTCCTTTTACTTTCCCCTTTATTTGAGCAGTATAAAAAACTAAGTTTTTCGTTTCGCTCAATAGCCGCCTGTATCAGCTCAATTTTAGGTGCCAGAGTTGACTTATACCAAGACGATAGATTGATCAAAATATGATTATTGGAGGTAAGTACTGAGGAATTTCCGACTGACAGTTTTTCCATTAGCTGTTGATATTTGTTTGTACCAGACACACTATCCAGACTACGAAGCCCCGCCAAAATTGACTGCATATCAAAAGAGGTAAGAAGCGTGCGGTCGATTCGATATCCCTCCATAATCGAAATCCCACCATTTTGCCCCTGGGTCGTAACAATCGGGATACCCGCTTTACAAATATCCTCAATATCTCTATTTATCGTTCGACGAGATACCTCGAATTTTTCTGCAAGAAAAGGAGCTGTTACCTTTTCCTGTTGCAAAAGAATCGATAAGATGCCGATTAAGCGGTCAATTTTCATGATAACAGTTCCTCACATTCCTTTAAATAAACAATTTTCGTTTCTAAATTATATCATACTTTCTGTCCATCGTCATCCAAAGCAATCGCAAAGCCTTCCATATGTTTCATTTCTACAACTGTAGTTTTCGTGGTGTACAAGGAAGCGCAACGAATCATTCCTTCTTTTATAAAGTGTTTCACCTGACTTCTACTAACCTTATACATCTGCGACAGGATTTTTTCCACCCTTAGTTTTATTTCATAAGGGTTTTGTATAACTATCATTTCCTTGCTTAATTGTGAACCATATTGTTCCTTTTCTTTACCTTCTTTTTCTTTCACTTCTTTCTCTTTCACTTCTTTTTCTTCGATTTTAATAATGTCGTACTCTAATTCAGTTGAATCAATGAGTGCCTTGTTTTTCGCAAATAATGCTTTTTGATTTCCATATTCATAAGAAAGTTCTTCGTCATTTGCAAGAAATTTTTCATATTGCCTTTGATCAATGGTCATTGATTTTACTCGTTCAAAAATACTTAAATTGTAGGTATGTTTACACGTTTCACATTGATAGATTAGCCATACGTCAATTAAATTGCCATTTGCATTGACTCTAAAATGATTGGTATTGATATACTTGGTCTTTAAGCCGCACCCTGCGCAGTTTCTCCATATTTTGTAGGAATGCTTTGGTTGTAACTTATATTCTATTTTTTTATAATAGCTCATTTTGCATCTCCTTAATAATATAACTTTGGATTTGCAAAGGCTATCAGCTTCTTAATTTTTGCAATAGCCTTTGCTATGCAAAATAAACGGGTGTTCCCATACTAAGATCCTCCTATTTTATTTTTCTTTTAGCTTACAATAATCTATCGTTGTTTGCTACCGTAAACATTTTTCAAAAAAAGAAGGTTCTAAACTTTAGATTGGGCTAAGATGAAAATAGAATAGGCATAGGTTAACATTTTTTTGTATAATAAGTTCACCACAAACAAAAAATACGAAAGGATGTTATCTATGCCTAC
>DIGJ01000012.1 GCA_002419585.1 Lachnoclostridium sp. UBA5725 | reverse complement strand
TCATCCACGAATGAAAACTAGAAAACACCGGAAGGTAGAACGTAAACTCTATCGAGAATTGACTCCCTTTGAGTCATTTCTCGATTGCTTAGAGGTTACGTGGAATGCTCATACGATTGATATAAAATCCTAGTATGGGCGTCGTGTAAATTGTAGAACACCTAAAATGCTCAGCCTTTTATAGCGTCCCTATCCCAACAAAGACTCGCATCCATCCTTCATTAAACCAATTTAGTAAAGTTCTGAAGAATGGTTCTGCGGTTCATTCTCTGTTTTGCATCCGTTTTAGAATAGTTGAAGAATCGCTTCCCGGTAGATTTCCTTTGCAATTGTACGAAACTGTGTACTTTCTCCAGCCAGGTATTCCATCATAACCCCGCTATTCACTTCGAGTACAAGTAACGAAGAGTCTGATTCAATAATATCTACCGAAGCAAATGGGATTTGTAATGCATTTGCAGCTTTTTTTGCTAATTCGCTCAAGTCTTCCAATTTTGCGGCATCCGTTACCAGTTCAGCCGATGCACCTTGCCCTAAGTTATGTTTCCAATGAAGTGGGTATATTTCATTTTTGCTTAAAACACGATCAAAATTCACAGATCCACTTTGCTTGATGGATTCTGGAGGCAAGCGCTTTTCGTTGACGGCCTTTATATACAATTCAAGCAGAGTCGAAGTGCCATCACCGATAAGGTGTGGACGTATTTTGGAGTAAACAAGTTTGACCTCGCCATTTAATAAAATAACTCGGTATTCATTGTCAACGCAGTAATAAGGACTTATTGCCATGGAGTCAGCCTTTGAAAAGATTAATTGTGAGGCATGCTCAAGCTCTAGCTTTGTTTTCGCATGAAATACCAAATCGCCTCCAGTGCCATGATTATCTTTTAACACGAGGGTACCATGCGTTTGTAACATTTTCTCTATGCGGTTCCAATTCCCCGAAGGGGAGGCGTATTCCATCTTTATTGGTGACATACAGCAAATGTGTTCTACGTTTGGAATTTGCTGCAAAGACATAACTTCCGAAGCGGTACCTTTATCGGAGCAAATGGAACCGGATGCAGCTGAATTGAGTGCAAATTGATAACCATATATATAAGTTTGTTTCTTTTGTTTTTCTAAGTGAAATGCCCAATAATCAGAAAGCGGTGTACACACGATTTCTTCTTCCTGGCAGATTTCCATAATTAATTTTGCGAAATTCGATAAATAAGTACTCATTTGTAATTACCTCCTAGCGTTTCCTGGTATTTCCACACATTTCCTAACATTTTCTAACTTTTTCTTACGCCAACTAGTATACCCCATTCATAATAAGAACTCAAATATAACTTATATGAATCAATCTTATTAGAAAAAAAATTCCTTTCAGCCTTTTAAGAAACAATGGAATAGAGTATAATGAAGATATTGTGAAATTACAAAATGGGAGGTTCGTGAATATGAAAACAGACATTGAGATTGCACAGCAAGCAAGTATGAAACCGATAAAGGAAGTAGCAGCACTTCTTGGTATAAAGGAAGATGACTTGGATTTGTACGGTAAATATAAGGCCAAATTTAGTGATGAATTTTGGGATAGAATCAAAAATAATGAAGACGGAAAGTTGATTTTAGTAACTGCAATCAATCCGACACCAGCGGGTGAGGGCAAGACGACAACTTCCGTTGGACTTGGACAGGCATTTGGAAAATTAAAGAAACGCGCAGTAATTGCACTTCGTGAGCCATCTTTAGGACCTTGTTTTGGGATCAAAGGAGGAGCAGCAGGCGGTGGATATGCACAAGTTGTTCCGATGGAAGATTTAAACTTACATTTTACTGGTGATTTTCATGCAATTACATCCGCAAATAATTTACTGGCAGCTATGCTTGACAATCATATACAGCAGGGAAATCAATTGGATATTGATTGCAAACAGATTGTGTGGAAACGCTGCGAAGATATGAATGACCGTGCCCTTCGAAATATTGTGATTGGTATGGGAGGTAAGATGGATGGTGTGGTTCGTGAGGATCATTTTATTATAACGGTTGCTTCTGAAATCATGGCAATTTTATGTTTAGCAGATGATATGGCGAACTTAAAAGAACGTCTGGGAAAAATTATCGTAGCGTATAATCGAAGTGGTGATCCGGTAACAGCAAATGATTTACATGCGGTTGGTGCGATGGCTGCACTGTTAAAAGAAGCAATTAAGCCAAATCTGATTCAGACCTTGGAGCATACACCGGCAATTATCCATGGTGGTCCATTTGCAAACATAGCCCATGGTTGTAATAGTGTAAGAGCAACGAAGACAGCACTCAAATTAGCAGATTATGTAATTACAGAGGCGGGCTTTGGAGCGGATCTTGGAGCAGAAAAATTCTTCGATATCAAATGTCGTATGGCAGGCCTAAAACCAGATGCCGTTGTGTTAGTCGCTACCATTCGTGCTTTAAAATATAACGGTGGTGTTCCAAAGGCAGAGTTATCGGTAGAAAATTTGGACGCATTGAAAAAAGGAATTGTAAATCTCGAAAAACATATTGAAAATATTCAAAAATATGGAGTGCCATGTATTGTTACGCTCAATAACTTTATAACGGATAGTGAAGCGGAGCTTGCCTTTGTAAAGAACTTCTGTGAAAACAGGGGATGCGAATTTGAACTTTCAAAAGTATGGGAAAATGGAGGAGAAGGTGGTGTCTTACTTGCCAACAAAATCATTGAAACAATTGAGCAAAAAGAAAGCCATTTCCATCCATTGTATGAAGACAGCCTAAGTATAAAAGAAAAGATTGAAACGGTTTCAAAAGAAATATATGGTGCGAAGAGTGTAAATTATACACCAGCAGCCTTGAAAGCCATTCAAAAAATAGAAGCTATGGGATTTGGATCCATGCCAGTGTGTATGGCGAAAAACCAGTATTCGTTATCCGATGACCCAACGCTTCTTGGAAGACCAAAGGATTTTGATATATCGATTCGCGAAGTTTATGTTTCCGCAGGTGCAGGTTTTGTTGTTGCCATTACAGGAACGATTATGACGATGCCAGGGCTACCTCGCATTCCGGCCGCAGAAGGCATTGATGTAAATGAAGATGGAATGATTACTGGATTATTTTAAATTCTAAAAGAATATGGTATGATAAGAAAGAGGAAGATAACAATGATGAAAAGTTTGTTACTTCCTTTTCTTAAAAAAGAAATTGAAAAAGGGAGAATAAAAATGGGTTTTAAAGAAGAGTATAGGGAATATGAAGACATCAAAGTAGAAATTAAAGTATTGGGTGATAAGAAGGAGAAACGAGAGGAAGAACTGGCTAAGCGATGTTTGGAATTTCAAGCACTTTGTGACCGATTAAAGAAAGAAAAAAGAGACGTGGATCAGCTGGAACAGTTTTCTCTGGCACAGGTTCTGGCAAAAATAACGGGCAAACTGGAAGCAAAGCAGGAAAAGGAATACAGCGAATATATCCAGGCAAAGCGGGAATACGATGAAGCAAGTTACTCCGTGCAGGCGATCGAACAAGATATTGCTCGTCTGGACCATGATGTTTTATCCTTACAACAAAAGCTTTCACAGAAAGAAGAATATTTAGTTTCTAATTATGAAGAAGCAAAACAAATGAATGAAACGATTAACCATGAAAGGGAAGAACACCTTCGCATCATAAAAGAATACAAGGAAGCAATTGGTGCGGTAAGTCGAACCATACGAATTGCAAACGATATGAAAGATTCCCTAGGAAGTGCAAAATCGTATGCAACGTTTGATACCTTTTTTAATGGAGGAATATTTGCTGATATGGCGAAATACTCGGAAATTGACCGAGCGCAAAGCCTACAAAATGAACTGATGGAAGCGACCAAATCCATGAATAAGGAATTGTTAGATGTTGACATCTGTTTTCACGGTGGCAGCGTAGAAATTAGCGGAACTACCAGAGCATTTGATATGTTTTTTGACAATATTTTTACGGATTGGAATGTTAGAAATCAAATTGAGGAAAATTATCTTAAGATGGAGGATTATGTAGGAAAGCTTCAAAGCATCAAGGCAGATTTAATGTCCAAAAAGAATGCAGAGGAAGTAGCGGCGAATAACTGTCAGTTTTAAAGATAACAATCCGCTCTTTTTTACGTTACCGTGAAAAAGCAATTGCTTTTTTAGACATTATTCTTTATAATAAGTAGCATATGTAAAAAGACTGGTAACGATTGTACACATTGAGGAGGTCATATGATTAAGTTATTTGAAAAAGGTGCTTATTTAATAAATGGTACAGAATTGATTGAAGAAAATGCAGATACACAAGCCTTGCTAGCAAGTAAATTAGGTAGTAAGAACGTTAATAAAGAGGAAGCAAAACGCGGGACAATGGCATACGAAATTTTGGAAGCGCATAATACGTCTAAAAGTATGGACAAGCTTAAAATAAAATTTGATAAACTTACATCTCACGATATTACTTTTGTTGGTATTATCCAAACAGCGAGAGCATCTGGTCTTGAAAAGTTCCCAGTGCCGTATGTACTCACCAACTGTCATAACAGTCTGTGTGCAGTGGGTGGAACCATCAACGAAGATGATCATATGTTTGGACTGTCCTGTGCAAAGAAATACGGTGGTATCTATGTTCCACCTCATCAAGCAGTAATTCATCAGTTTGCAAGGGAAATGCTTGCAGCAGGCGGCAATATGATTCTTGGCTCTGATAGCCATACCAGATATGGTGCACTTGGAACGATGGCAATCGGTGAAGGTGGTCCTGAAATTGTAAAACAATTATTATCAAAGACCTATGATATTAATATGCCTGACGTAGTGGGAGTTTATTTAACTGGAACACCACAAAAGGGAGTTGGTCCTCAGGATATCGCGCTGGCTATTATTGGAGCAGTATTCGCAAATGGCTATGTAAACAATAAAGTAATGGAATTTGTCGGCGACGGCGTAGATCGTATGAGTGTTGATTATCGTATCGGTGTCGATGTTATGACAACGGAGACAACTTGTCTATCTTCGATTTGGAAGACCGATGAAAAAGTAAAAGAATTCTATGATATTCATATGCGTTCTTCTGATTACAAAGAAATGCAGCCAAAGGATGTCGCTTATTACGACGGAATGGTTTACGTGGATTTGTCCGAAATCAAACCGATGATTGCAATGCCATTCCACCCAAGCAATGTTTACACCATTGAAGAACTAAATCATAACCTGATGGATATTTTGGATGATGTAGAAAAGAAAGCACTCGTAAGTTTGGATAATAATAAGGTGAAATATACCTTAAAAGATAAGGTTCGTAATGGAAGATTATATGTAGAGCAGGGTGTCATTGCTGGCTGTGCCGGCGGTGGATTTGAGAATATATGTGATGCAGCGGGCATTTTAAAAGGAAAATACATCGGTGCAGATGAATTCTCACTCAGCGTATATCCAGCCAGTCAGCCAATTTATATGGAACTTGTGAAAAATGGATGCGTGGCAGACCTTATGGCTACCGGTGCAACACTGCGTACTGCTTTTTGTGGACCATGTTTTGGAGCAGGAGATGTACCAGCAAATAATGGCTTAAGTATCCGTCATTCTACCAGAAACTTCCCGAACCGTGAAGGTTCTAAAATTACAAATGGACAGATTGCATCCGTGGCATTGATGGATGCTCGCTCGATTGCGGCAACAGCAGCAAATCAAGGATATTTAACACCAGCAACCGAGATTGATGTCGAATTTAATAAGCCAAAGTACTTCTTTGACCGTACCATCTATGATAATCGAGTATACAATGGATTAAATAAAGCAGATGCTAGCCAGGAACTAAAATTTGGACCTGGTATCGTAGATTGGCCTCAGATGGTTGAACTTACCGATGATATTTTACTTCGTGTTGTTAGTGTGATACATGATCCGGTTACAACGACAGATGAATTAATTCCATCTGGAGAGACTTCTTCCTATCGTTCCAATCCATTGGGGCTTGCTGAATTTACCTTATCCAGAAAAGACCCAGCTTATGTTGGAAAAGCAAAAGCGGTTCGTGCCGTAGAAGAAGACAGAAGAAAAAATCACGGTCTAGCGGATGAAGATTATAAAAAAGCATTTGAAGTAATAAAGACAGTATACCCGCAGGTATCGGACAAAGAGACGGAAGTCGGCAGCGTAATTTATGCAGTAAAACCAGGTGATGGTTCTGCCAGAGAGCAGGCGGCAAGCTGCCAGAGAGTGCTAAGCGGACTTGCAAATATTGCTTCCGAATATGCAACGAAAAGATACCGTTCCAATTTAATTAACTGGGGAATGCTTCCATTCTTATTGAATGGAAAAGAACCATTTGAAAATGGAGATTTTATCTTTATTAAAGATATAAAATCAGCGGTAGCAAATAAAGATAGTGAAATAAAAGCATATGTTGTAAAAGATACATTGGAAGAATTTACTCTGAAATTAGGGGAATTAACCGATGATGAGCGTACCATTATTCAGAAAGGTTGTCTCATTAATTATTATCGCTAAAGTTTAAAAAAGAGCAAATTCGTATAGGTTGTGTTCAATTTGCATCTCGGGGCACAAATAGCATGCGGTCTNNAGACCGCATGCTATTTGTGCCCCGACATAAGGAGAATAAAGGCTCAGACATACATCTCCTTGGTTTTATTTATTATTTTTTTGATTTTCTTCTTCTTTCTTATGATCTGTAGAAGTAGTTTTATTCATTTCATTATTGGTAGATTTATCATTTATAGTGGTTTTTTCGTTTGTATGAAAATCATATGGTACCAAAGGTATATAAATGACTTCACCATCTTTCCACTGTATACGCTCTATTTCTTCGTATTCTTGGGAGGTTTTCTTTAAATTCTTTTTTGCTAATAAGTAAGATATGATTCGGCTGATAACGTAGTAAATAACAGCAAAGGTAGGAACTGCTATGAGCATACCAAGTAAGCCGAATAATCCACCACCAAGCAAAATAGAAAATACAACCCAAAATGCAGAAAGACCAGTCGAATCACCTAAAATCTTAGGGGAGATGATATTTCCATCCACTTGTTGTAATACGAGTACAAAAATAATAAAGTATAGTGCATGAATAGGGCTCGTAACTAAGATAAATAAAGCACTTGGAATCGCGCCAATATATGGACCAAAGAAAGGGATAATATTTGTAGTGCCTACGATTACACTAATTAGCAGCGCATATGGAACATTTAAAATCGATAGTCCAATAAAACAAAGAACTCCAACGATGGAGGCATCCGTGATTGCACCAATAATATAGCGGCTGAAAATTCGATTGCTTTCACGAGCCACATCAATGATTTCGTTTGCAACGGAAGGATGAAAAATGGCATAGATAATCATTTTGCTCTGTGCACAGAATTTTTCTTTACCTAACAAAACGTAGATTGAAATAATCAGTCCAATGATCAGATTCTTTAGGACATTTAAAAAGCTGAGTACTCCAGTTGCAAAATAGGTTGCCCAGGTATTTAACTGTGGCAACAGGTCACCTTGTGCCCAGTCTTGAAAATATAAAGTAGCTTTTTCAATCATCTGATCAATATAGTTTGCAACCAGTTCATTCGATATGGTAAGGGATTCTGCCCAGTTGCTTACTAATTTAAAATTACTTGGAAGCGTTTTTATAATGCTGACAATGGTGATATATAGCTGTGGTATAATTAAACTTCCTAAAATGTAAACAATGAAGCAAGCAATAATTAGTGCAATAAAGATACTTACACTTCGTATCAGTCGTCTTGCCTTGTCCGGATTTTTTGCCTTTTGAAAAAATAGGCGTAGTAAGTTGCGTTCAAAGAAGGTTACTACTGGGCTTAATACGTAAGCAATGATTAGTCCTAATATAATTGGCTGTAAAATGGAAAATACTTTACTAAAAAATGTATGAATGGCGTCCATTCGAAAGAGTAGAAAGAAAAAAATCACAGAAGCAGCAATTACAAGAAAACTTACAATTCCCTGATATAAATATTTGCGTAAGCCTGCTCGTGTGTTGTTAGGTGTTACCTCAATTTTCATATGCATGTCCTTTCCAAAAAGCTAAATTGTTTTCGTAGGAATATTATAGCAGATAAAGGTTGAAAAGAAAGCACTTTTCCTTTTTTTCTTCATATGTTATTAGAAAAAGGAAATTGAGGCTAGAATATGGCATATAAAGTAACAGTAGATGCAGGACACGGTGGATTTGACAATGGTGCAACCTATAACGACCGTAAGGAAAAAGAGGATAATCTTAATCTAGCACTACTTGTAGGACAAATTTTATCAGATAATGGTATTGATGTTAACTATACTAGAACAATTGATGTATATCAGCGTCCTGTAAGAAAAGCAGAGATAGGAAATGCAAGTGGGTCAGATTTTTTTGTATCAATTCATAGAAACTCAGCGAGCTATCCAAACCAGTATAATGGGATACAATCATTAGTTTATAACAAGGGAGATATTAAGGAAGTTTTTGCAAATAATATGAACAAGGAATTAGGTGATGTTGGATATAAAATAATTAACGTTGAAGAGAGGCCGAATTTGGTTGTGCTGAATCAAACCCAAATGCCTGCAGTATTAGTAGAAGCTGGATTCATCAATTCAGACGTAGATAATAAACTATGGGATGAAAAATTTTATGAAACTGGAAATGCAATCGCAAGAGGGATTATTAAGACAATAGTGGATGAAAATCTTGCATAGGAACTATATATTAAAAAATTTACTTTTCATTTTAAAACACTTATAATAAAATGAAACAAATGAGAAAGAAAGGATGTAGTAGTGTGGCAGAAATTATCGATGGAAAAAAGATTTCACAACAAATAAAAGATGAACTTCGTGAAATCGTAGCAAAGTATAAAGAACGAGGAACCCAAATTTGTCTGGCTGTCATTCAGGTTGGATGCGATCCTGCTTCTTGTGTTTATGTTGGAAATAAAAAGAAAGCTTGTGAATATATCGGGATTAAATCCCTTTCTTTTGAACAAAAGGAAGATATGACAGAAGAGGATTTACTTGGTTTGATTGATAAACTAAATAAAGATGACACGGTACATGGCATTTTAGTACAACTTCCATTACCAAAGCATATGAATGAAAATCATATTATAAAAGCAATCGATCCAAAGAAGGATGTGGATGGGTTTCATCCGCAGAGTGTTGGAGCAACCAGTATCGGACAAAAAGGGTTTGTTTCTTGTACACCAGCAGGCGTTATTGAACTATTAAAACGTTCCAATATTGAAATTGAAGGCAAAGAATGTGTTGTTCTTGGAAGAAGTAATATTGTTGGTAAACCAATGGCTCGTCTATTATTACAAGAAAATGGAACTGTAACCATTTGTCATTCTAAGACAAAGAATCTAAAAGAAATTACAAAACGTGCAGATATTTTAGTTGCAGCAATCGGAAAGCCTAAGTTCATAACGGATGAATATGTAAAAAAGGGAGCGGTTGTTATTGATGTTGGTATTCATCGGGATGAAAATAATAAACTTTGCGGTGACGTTGATTTTAATTTAGTAGAACCAATTGCATCCTATATAACGCCTGTCCCAGGTGGGGTAGGACCGATGACTATTGCAATGTTGATGAAAAACTGCGTGCAAGCGATTGAGTAGTAATTTGTGGAAATAAATAAAATTGGAGAATAGTATGGAAAATACCTATTTGGAATATAGCGACGAGCTGTATGAAATCTTATTAAAAGAATCTTCGCTAAAAAAAGGAAATTTGCGAATTCAAGATTATGTTTTGTTTATCGATGATGAGCCATCGAACTATCGTGGCGGTATTGTAATCGCAAAGGATCTGAAAAATCCATTTGATTTCGTCTTGAGCTATCCTTGCTATAGTTACCAGACGGTGATGGAACTTATATTTAATGAAGGAAAATTGATTACAACAATTAATCATGCAAAAGCAATGCACCGTGTTAGAATGAATATAGAAAAAGGACTCCGAAGTCTTGATAATGAGATGGATTTGGCGAGTATCAATAAATTTCTTCATGCTACTTTTGTAAGAAAATATGCCGGGCAAAACTCCATCTTTGATCGATGGTGGTTGTTTCGGCGCAGACGTAATAAAAAATAAGGATACGGAACGGTTGCAAAAAAAGAGGTTGTGTTCAATTTGCCTCCCGGCACACAAATAGCATGTGCTCTAACCTCAATACGATTACCAATTTTAATAAGCCATAAACAATGAAAATCAAGTGATTAGGCACTTGATTTTCATTATGTCTTATTAAAATAATCGTATAATTCGGTTAGAGCACATGCTATTTGTGCGCCGGGAGGCAAATTGGGATATAGTTTTCTGTTTTGCAACATGCCCTTCTATATCCAAAAATTTTTAAAATACTTATTATTACTGTATGCCCGTAACGGTATTGTAGTCGGTGCCTTCTAGGTAGGAGAAGGTAATGGTATCGCCTTCTGAGTATTTTACGATGGAAATGATATCTGCAACTGGGACATCATAGATGTTGGAACTGCCGTTTAGTAAAATGAAGTAGTGTGAGTTACCATCAATCACACATTGCGAGATTTTACGAATGATACCGGTTGTTTTTGCATTACTTGCAACGTCGTTTATATTGATGTTGTTTTCTTTGAGTTGAGAAATATAATCTTTTTCACATTGGTTAATGGTATCACCGATTGCTACAATGGTATATTGCTCAATATTAACCATGGCATATTTCTTTACGAGACCTGCATTATCTTTTAAGGCGATGAAATAAGTTGGTTCATCGGCAATATTCAAAAGTAGCGGAAAAGTGGCCTTGTATGCTAAGTTTTGAACTTTTCCTTCGGAGGATGCCATGGCGGAGTATTCTTTTGCTCCGGAAATGGAATAATACCGCGTCTTGGCCGTTCGCTGATTCATAAGGACAAATCCGACGATGGATTCATCACTGGTAACACTGGTTATGCCGGTGTACGCCCAAACATCATCCTCTAATGCAATGTAGTTATAACCTTCGGTTGTCTGTAGACAATCCTTTTGACTAAAAATAGAGTTAAGATAACCATGTTTTAATGTACCATAGTAATTATAATAGGAAACTAATAGTTCAGAAGCATATACACGATCAATCCAGGTAGGAACATCTTTTACCTTATAATTTTGAAGTTCACCCGTGATTGCATTGACTAATACCACATTCTTAACACTCTGACCACCAAATAAACCGATGGTATAATCTTTTACTGGACATACCCAGAAAGGCGTGCCATCATCGTTCACTTCAAAGTTGATTGAATCAAAGATATAAGTAGGATAATTAAAACGAAGGTAACGGTAAATATACCTTCCAAAATGTTCGGATTCAGAATATTTTATTCCCTCGGGAAGTTTTACGCATTCGGCAACCTGTGTTGTCATATCAATCTTAATATAAGCAGGCAACCCCTTGTTTTTGTTGGTCAGCCACTTGAATACACTGGCATATTTAAGAGGAGTAACACGGACGGGTATATCATTTTGATTGATTTGCACGTAGTTGTCGGCAACTTCAAACTGTGACACATATTCTACCATACTGCCCATTTTTCTTGAACCTAGCAGGGCAGCAGATTCTTTATCCAAAATAGGGATATCTCCAAATGATATTTCCTTTACATCATCCGTAAAATTTCGATCCTCAATTTGAAGCAATTCTCTGTATTTTCTGGCATTGACAATTGGAGAAGATAAAATACCTCCAATAATAAAAATTAAGACTAATAGTAATGTTATGACGGAAAAGAATTTAAAAATACGATTCTTTTTAAGTGGTTTGCTTAAATTAATATCAACAGACCCGCCATTCTTTTGATGAACCTTCACCCGGTTTCCTAGTATCACTGAAATCATGCTTGCGATTACAAAACAGATAATGATAAAGAACCAAAAATCAACGGAATGAATATTAATTGCTGGTAAATAAATATAATAACCTATAGAAGCAATTAATAATAATAAAATCAGTGCAAGTAAAACAAATTTTGTTTTTTTCATAGTTTCTCCATTTCTGCGCTATTCTTTGCGCTTTTATATAAAGAGATAATACCATGAAAGTTCGCAAATTGAAATAGTCTCCTTGTTTTTTGGTATTTCCTTTTTTTCAAAAGAATGGTACAATAATGGGACGAATAGAAAAAGGAAGGTAAGGTACCAAATTGAAAATATTATTTATTTCACTTGGATGTGATAAAAATCTTGTAGACAGTGAGGTTATGCTTGGAATCATTCGCGAAAAAAATTATGAAATAACGAACGATGAAAAAGAAGCTGACATCATTATTATTAATACATGTTGCTTTATTAATGATGCAAAAGAAGAAAGCATTGAAATGATACTTGAAATGGCGGAGCTAAAAAAGAACGCGAACTTAAAAGCCTTGATTGTAACAGGATGCCTAGCACAAAGATACCAGTCTGAGATTGAGGATGAGATTCCTGAGGTGGACGCTATCGTTGGAACCACAGGCTATGAAAGGATTGGAGAAATTATTGATGAAGCAATTGCTGGTAAGAAATCAGAAAGCTTTGCAACCCTTGATTATCTTCCAAAAGGAAATGGAAAACGTGTCAATACAACCGGTGGATACTACTCTTATTTAAAAATTGCAGAAGGCTGTGATAAACACTGTACCTATTGCATCATTCCGAGCATCCGTGGAAATTATCGAAGTGTTCCAATGGAGCAGTTGCTAGAAGAAGCAACCATGTTAGCAATGAACGGAGTGAAAGAGTTAATATTAGTGGCGCAGGAAACGACACTTTACGGAGCTGATCTATATGGAAAAAAGATGCTTCCTGCGCTTTTAAAAGAACTTTGTAAGATTTCTGGCCTCGAATGGATCCGAATTCTTTATTGCTACCCAGAAGAGATTACAGATGAACTGATTCAAACCATTAAGGAAGAAGATAAGATTTGTAATTACTTGGATATTCCGATTCAACATAGTTCCGATGCTATGCTAAAGCGAATGGGAAGAAGAACTTCAAGAGCTGACTTAATTCGCATCATAGAAAATCTTCGAACAGAGATTCCAGATATTGCACTACGTACTACTTTGATTACTGGATTTCCAGGAGAATCCGAAAAAGATCAAGAAGAGCTGTTGGATTTTGTAAACCAGATGGAATTTGATCGGTTAGGAGTTTTCACCTATTCACCAGAAGACGGTACTCCTGCGGCAATGATGGAGAATCAGATTGAAGAAGAATTAAAGCTACAAAGGCAGCAGGAATTAATGGAACTTCAGCAAGAAATTGCGTTTGAGAAAGCAGAGCAAATGTTAGCTCGTAAAGTACGCGTTATGATTGAAGGTAAGCTTCCAGAAGATGGAGTCTACATTGGTAGAACGTATCGAGATGCCCCAAATGTTGATGGACTTATCTTTGTAAAATCAGACAAAGAATTGCTTTCTGGTGACATGGTTGATGTATACGTTTCAGAAGCAAAAGAATATGATTTGATCGGTGAACGGATTGAAACGATAGCATAGTAGGAGGAGTAGTATGAATTTACCAAATAAATTAACAATCGCCAGGGTTTGCATGATTCCCTTCTTTTTATTCTTTCTTTTGAATACAAGTGTGCCTTATGGGAAATATATAGCGGTAGCCATTTTTATCATTGCTTCCTTAACGGATACGCTGGATGGCTACATTGCAAGAAAATATCATCTTGTTACAAACTTTGGAAAGTTTATGGATCCACTTGCAGATAAACTTTTAGTGTGTTCTGCACTCATTTGTTTTGTTGAAATGGGATTGGTTCCAGCATGGATTATTATTATAATAATAAGTAGAGAATTTATCATCAGTGGATTCCGTTTGGTTGCTTCCGATAGTGGAATTGTCATTGCAGCAAGCTATTGGGGAAAATTTAAGACGGTTTCTCAGATGATTATGGCCATTCTATTGATTGTTCATATCGAACATCCAGTGTATGCAGCCATTGAGCAGGTATTTATTTACTTATCATTAGCATTGACTGTTATTTCACTGATTGATTACGTTTGGAAAAATAAACAGGTACTAAACACAAAATAAAAAGGGGCTGAGAGTTTGGTTGTTGAATTAATAAGCGTAGGAACTGAAATACTTATGGGAAATATTGTGAATACAAATGCTGCATACTTAGCGAAAAAGTGTGCAGCCCTTGGTATCGATTCTTATATGCAAGTAGCAGTAGGAGATAATGAAAAACGATTAGAAGAGGCAATTCATCATGCAATCGATCGTTCGGATATTATTATTTTAACGGGAGGCTTAGGTCCAACGAAAGATGATTTGACAAAAGAAATATCAGCAAAAGCGTTTGGAAAAAAATTGGTGCGAGATAAAAAATGGGAAGATAAAATTCGCACTTATTTTGAAGAAAGAAAATTGACCCAAATTGCAGAAAATAATTGGAAACAGGCGGACATTATCGAAGGTGCTCTCATTTTAGACAACAAAAATGGAACAGCTCCAGGTGAAATTGTTGAAAACGAAAATGGCAAGATTATTATTTTACTACCTGGACCACCAAATGAAATGAAACCAATGTTTGAAGAATCTGTTTATCCATATCTGCAAAAGAAGGCAGATAAAATATTTGTATCAAAAATGGTAAAGATTTGTGGGATAGGTGAAAGTAAGGCAGAAGAGCAAATTATCGATTTGATTGAGGGACAGACAAATCCAACCATTGCACCTTATGCAAAGACAGGAGAAGTTCATTTTCGGGTAACTGCAAGTGCAGATTCAAAAGAAGAAGGCGAAGCACTGGTGGCACCAATGGTAGATGAACTTTATCATCGATTTGGCAATCACATTTATACGACAGATGAAACAGTAACATTAGAGTCTCATTTGATTTGCCTTTTACAAGAAAAGAACCTGCATTTAACAACAGCAGAATCTTTAACTGGTGGGCAGATTGCAGCAACTTTCATTAATGTACCGGGAGCATCTAGTGTCATAAATGAAAGCTACATCACCTATTCCAATGAAGCGAAATCGCGAATTCTCGATGTGAAAGAAGAAACACTTCAAAAATACGGAGCAGTAAGTGAACAGACGGCTTATGAGATGGCCCTTGGCGCTTATGAAGTTGCGGATGCCAATGTTTCGATTGCGGTAACTGGTATTGCAGGACCAGACGGTGGTTCCATAGAAAAACCGGTTGGCTTGGTATATATGGGATGCTGCGTGAATGGCACTGTAAAGGTAGAAAAGTATAATTTTAAAGGGAACCGACAAAATATACGAGATTGTACAGTGGCCAGTGCCCTTGAATTCATTCGAAGATGTATTTTATAGAAGAATGTAGCTTTTATAGATGTAGTTACAATTGTTTTGCTACCGTTTGAATCAGACTATCAATATCTAATTTGGATTGGTAGTCTGTATTTTTATCTTCCGAAGAACTAGAATCCTCATTTAGCATTTGAAACAAAGATTCTTGGATTGAATTTGGAGCCCCGTTGGAAGAACGCATGGAATTGTAACTATCCAGTATCTGTGTCAGGTTATCATAAAGTTCACTGTCTGATTCGGTTGTGTCTATAGTCAGAGCTTGCTCATCATTTTTTTGTGCTATTTTTGAATAAGCATCGCTCGACTGGTTAATCATAGAAAGAAAAGCCGATTCAAAATCCGAGCAAGATTCTTCTGATTTTGAAAGATTATAGTTTGATTTGTTTGAAGAATTAATTGTCTGCGTTAAATTGGAAGATATTGTATTTAAATAGTTATAGTAACTGGATAAATCGATAGACATAGCTCCTGCCTCCTATTCTCGTGTATGTAAAATTTTCTTTATTGTAACACAAATTTCTACTTTTGGGAAATTTTATTTATTTACCATAAAAATGACATATGTTTTCGCTAAATTTAAGCTAAGCAATAGTAGAAGAGTGAAAGGAGTGATTTCTATGAATAAATGTAAACGTGGATACTTGCTTATACTAATTCTTGCATGCGCACTAATGGCTACTGCTTGTAAGAAGGATACTTCGAACGTCGAAAATACGGATACTCAAAATTCTCAATCGGTAGAAGCAGACAATACAGGTGACAGCAAAAAACCTGCAAACGATAAGGAAGAAGCCACTCAGACGCCTTCCCCAAGTAAAGGTACGCAAATCGATATCTATGGTATCAATGAAGATTCTCTGGAGAGTGAACCAGCTCATGCTGTGATTGAAGGAGAGGTAAGTGCAAAATCAATCGTACAAGCTGTGGTAGACGATTTTGCTGCAAAGTCAATTGAGATTGGTATTTATGATGTGACCCAGGAAGATGACAAGGTAATTGTTAGCTTTGAATATGGAAAAGCCCCACTTGCAAATGTTGGATCCGATGTAGAAGAAACGATACTTAACTGTATTTCGGATAGCTTAATGGATAATTTGAGTAATTGCAAAGCCGTAATTTTCAGGGCGGAAGATGGTAGTTACGAGAGTGGACATTTTGCTTTTGACTTTGATGAAGTTTATGCAAGTGAATAAAGAACAAAGAAAAGACAGAATAAGACAACACAAGGATAACCGGGTTGTCTTTTTTGTCGTTTTATAAACTAGAAAGATAGGTAAAATAAAATGAGTAGAGTCATAGTCGTAGGAGGCGGTCCTGCTGGGATGATGGCAGCCATACAGGCAGCAAAAAATGGACATCAAGTAATTTTGCTAGAAAAGAATGAGAAATTAGGAAAAAAATTATTTATTACCGGAAAAGGTCGTTGCAATATTACGAATGCGTGCGATACCGAAGAACTGTTTCCACAGGTGGTTTCTAATCCTAAGTTTTTATATAGCGCTTTTTATGGATTTACGAATTTTGATGTCATTGATTTTTTTGAAAAAGAAGGCCTGAAAACAAAAATTGAGCGAGGAAATCGCGTTTTCCCACTCTCTGATAAGTCTTCCGATGTCATTTTCACCTTACAACGAAAATTAAATGAGCTAGGTGTAGAAATCCGATATCATGCGCAGGTGACTGACATAAAGCTGGAAGAAGGAAAATGGAAAGCGGTAGTAGTAAATGACAAAGAGATTTTTAAAGGAGACAGTTTAATTATTGCTACGGGAGGATTATCCTATCCGATAACTGGTTCGACAGGCGATGGATTTCGTTTTGCACAGAAGATGGGGCACAAAATAACAAAATTATCACCGTCGTTAGTTCCATTTAATATTTCACAAGATTATGTAAAAGAGTTGCAAGGTCTTTCTCTCAAAAATGTAGAAGTAGCAATCACTGCGGATGGAAGAGAAATATATCGTGAGTTTGGCGAAATGTTATTTACTCATTTTGGAGTAAGCGGTCCTGTTGTATTAAGCGGAAGCTGTTATGCAGCGCCTTATGTAGGAAAGAAAAAACTAGGACTTACCATAGACTTAAAGCCAGCGCTTTCTTTTGAACAGCTGGATGCCCGTATTTTACGTGAATTTGATGAATATATAAACAAACAGTTTAAGAATTCTTTGGAACGATTGTTGCCAAGAAAGTTGATATCTGTTATTATCACTTTGAGTGGAATCGATCCAGATAAGAAAGTGAACTTAATCACCAAAGAAGAAAGACAAAACTTAAGTTTGGCAATGAAAGCAATGAAGCTTAACATTGAAAGCCTTAGAGAATATAAGGAAGCGATTATTACGCAAGGTGGCATTTCTGTAAAAGAAGTGAATCCTTCAACGATGGAGTCAAAACGAATAAAGAATGTTTACTTTGTAGGTGAGGCACTGGATTTGGATGCAGTAACGGGTGGCTATAATTTACAGATTGCATGGTCAACCGGATATCTGGCAGGAAATGCTCAATAAATGAATAAGGAGAAGCAGATGAGCTATAATATTGCTATTGATGGCCCTGCTGGTGCAGGAAAAAGTACGATTGCAAAACAGATTGCAAAAAAATTAAATTTTATTTATGTGGATACCGGAGCGATGTATCGTGCAATGGCATTCTACATGATTCAAGAAAATATAAAAAAAGAGGAATATGAAAAGATAGAAGCTGCTTGTGAAAAAGTAGATATTACGATTACCTATCAAGATGGGGAGCAGCAGGTTATTTTAAATGGAGAAAATGTAACGGGACAAATTCGCACCGAGGAAGTTGGAAAGATGGCTTCTAGCGTGGCAGTCAATAAAAAAGTCCGTTTGAAATTGGTCGATCTACAGCAAAAGCTTGCCAAAAGCGCAGATGTAATTATGGATGGTCGCGATATTGGAACCTATGTATTAAAAGATGCACAGGTGAAAATTTATCTAACAGCAAGTTCAACAACCAGAGCGCAGCGAAGATTTTTGGAACTAAAAGAAAAAGGAATTCCATGCAATTTGGATGACATTGAAGCTGATATTATTGCAAGAGACAAACAAGACATGGAACGCGAGTTTGCACCACTTTGTCAAGCGAAGGATGCTATACTTCTTGATTCCTCCGATATGAATATTGATCAGGTGGTAAATGAAATTATTGATATCTATGAAAAAACAAAATAAGATTGGAGAATATCTTGAACGTACAATTAGCAGATAGTGCAGGATTTTGTTTTGGAGTGAAGCGGGCCGTTGACGTTGTTTATGACGCAATCGGTAAAGGAAAAAAGGTGTACACCTATGGACCGATCATTCATAATGATGAAGTTGTGAATGATTTAAGGAATAAAGGTGTTTCGGTGATTGATTCACTCGATGAAATCCCTACACTGGAAAAAGGAATTATTATTATTCGCTCTCATGGTATTTCAAAAAGTGAATATGAGTATATTAAAGACAGTGGATTTGAAATAATTGATGCTACCTGTCCCTTTGTAAAGAAAATTCACAATAATGTAGAGAAAAAAAGTACGGAGGGCTATACCGTTATTATTATTGGTAATGATGGACACCCAGAAGTCGAAGGAATCAAGGGCTGGAGTGGAGAAAAATACCTCGTAATTGGAAACGTGGAAGAGGCAAAAAAGTGCGAGATACCTAAGGATGAATCTGTACTAGTTGTATCCCAAACGACATTTAATTACAAGAAATTTAAAGATATAGTTGAAATTATTTCGAAAAAGGGTTATGATATACTTGCTTTAAATACAATTTGTAACGCTACAGAGGAGCGCCAGACGGAAGCGAGGGATCTTGCTAAGGTTTGTGACGCTATGATTGTAATTGGTGGTAAACAGAGTTCGAATACACGGAAGCTTTATGAAATCTGTAAGGAAGAATGTGACGATACTTATTATATACAGACACTCGTTGACCTAGATTTAAACAAGTTGAGATCGTTTCGTAGCGTGGGTATTACCGCAGGGGCATCGACCCCAAACAATATTATCAAGGAGGTTCAAATAGCATGTCAGAAATGAGTTTTGAACAGTTATTGGAAGAATCATTAGTAACAATTTATAATGGAGAGGTAGTAGAAGGCACGGTAATCGGTGTAAAAGAAGACGAGATCATCTTAAATATTGGCTACAAGGCTGATGGTATTATTACAAGAAGTGAATATACCAATACACCAAATGTTGATTTAACAACCGTAGCAAAAGTTGGAGACACAATGCAGGCTAAAGTTCTCAAAGTAAACGACGGAGAAGGACAAGTTCTTCTTACTTACAAGAGATTAGCAGCAGAAAAAGGAAATAAGAAATTAGAAGAAGCTTTTGAAAATAAAGAAGTTTTAAAAGCAAAAGTAGCTGCAGTATTAGATGGTGGCTTAAGTGTAATTATTGATGAAGCTAGAGTATTTATTCCAGCTAGCTTAGTATCGGATTCTTATGAAAAAGATCTTTCAAAATACAAAGATCTAGAAATTGAATTTGTAATTAGCGAATTCAATCCAAAGAGAAGAAGAATCATTGGAGATCGTAAACAGTTATTAGTTGCAAAGAAGAAAGAATTACAAAAAGAATTATTTGCAAAAATCAGCGTAGGTGATACGGTTGAAGGTACTGTAAAAAATGTTACTGATTTTGGTGCATTTATTGATTTAGGTGGACTTGATGGTTTATTACACATTTCCGAAATGTCCTGGGGACGTGTTGAAAATCCTAAAAAAGTCTTCAAAGTTGGCGATACTGTAAATGTTCTTATAAAAGACATTCAGGGAGATAAAGTTGCATTAAGCTTAAAATTTGTAAATACAAATCCTTGGTTAAATGCAGAAGAAAAATTTGCAGTGGGCACTGTTGTAAATGGTAGAGTTGCTCGTATGACTGATTTTGGTGCATTTGTTGAATTGGAGCCAGGAGTAGATGCATTGCTTCATGTTTCACAGATTTCAAAAGATCATGTTGAAAAACCATCTGACGTATTAAAAGTTGGACAGGAAATCGAAGCTAAGATCGTTGACTTCAATCATGAAGAAAGAAAAATCAGCATCAGCGTCAAAGCTTTATTCGCTCCAGAAGAAGAAACAACAACTACAGAAGAGTAATTCGAATCCACTAATGAAAGGGTGTTATGATGACACTTGACTACGAAGGATTTAAAAGCGAAGTATTTCGTTTGACTAAGATTGACTTAAATGCATACAAAGAGCGTCAGATGAAACGTAGAATTGATGCCTTAATTGGTAAACATTCTGTGACGAATTATGATGACTATGTAAAGCTTCTTAAAACAGACAAGGTAGTATTTGATGAATTTGTAAATTACCTTACTATAAACGTATCGGAGTTTTATCGTAATCCCGAACAATGGGTAGCATTGGAACATGAGATTTTACCACAGTTGTTTGATCGTTTTGGGAAAAAACTTAAGATATGGAGTGCAGCTTGTTCGACTGGTGACGAACCATATTCTTTGGTTATGTTACTCTCTAAATTGATGCCACTTAGCAATATCAAAATTATTGCAACGGATATCGATAAGCAGGTTCTTGAAAAGGCACAACTGGGTCTTTACAATGAAAAGAGTCTGAAGGGTCTGCCGAACGAATTTGTAAAAGAGTATTTTACGCAAATCAATGATAAGACATTTCAGATTTCGGATAAAATTAAGTCTTGTGTTGAATTCAAACAACACAATTTGCTCAAAGATCCGTATCCTACCAATTGTGATTTGATTGTTTGTCGTAATGTTTTAATCTACTTTACCGAAGAAGCAAAAACAGAAATATATGCGAAGTTCAATGAAGCAATGAAAAAAGATGGTATATTATTTGTTGGAAGTACCGAACAAATCATTCAACCACAGAATTTAGGTTATACTGCTCAAAAGTCTTTTTTCTATCGAAAAGTATAATTTATCGAGTTATAAAAGGGTGCGGTTCATTTGGACTGCACCCTTATTTTATGTTGTCAAGGAAATTCAAATTACATGTTGATTTTTAGAAAGCTATCTAGTATATTATGTAAGTAGACACAATGCTGATTGGAGATAAAAAATGCAAGAGTTGGTTAAAGTTGCAGTGGATGCAATGGGTGGTGATAATGCACCGGCAGAAATTGTAAAAGGTGCAGTCGAAGCTGTAAATGAAAGCAAAGAAATTAAAGTGTTTTTAGTAGGAAAAGAAGCAACAATAAGGAAAGAATTAGAAAAATATTCTTACGATAAAGAGCTTATCGAAGTTGTTCCTGCCAAGGAAGTGATTACCAATGACGAAGCACCAGTTATGGCAATTCGAAGCAAGAAAGATTCCTCCATTGTTGTTGCACTCAATTTGGTTAAGCATGGTCAGGCTGATGCATTCGTATCCGCTGGCAGTACCGGAGCAGTATTAGTCGGAGGACAACTTATTGTTGGAAGAATTAAAGGGGTAGAACGACCACCACTTGCACCATTGATTCCAACGATTAACGGCGTTTCCCTTTTAATTGATTGCGGAGCCAATGTGGATGCAAGATCTTCTCACTTGGTACAGTTTGCAAAAATGGGTTCCGTTTATATGGAACACGTTGTTGGTATTAAAAATCCAAGAGTTGCGATTGTAAATATTGGTGCAGAAGAAGAAAAAGGAAATGCGTTAGTAAAGGAAACCTTCCCACTATTAAAGGATTGTAAAGAGATTAACTTTATTGGCAGCATTGAAGCAAGAAACATTCCATACGGCGAAGCGGATGTAATTGTATGTGAAGCTTTTACAGGAAATGTAATTCTTAAATTATATGAAGGCTTAGGTGGAGCTTTGGTTCAAAAAATTAAAGGAGGAATGATGACTAATCTTCGAAGTAAGATAGGAGCTATTTTAGTAAAACCTGCATTGAAGAAGACATTAAAAACATTTGATGCCTCCCAGTATGGTGGTGCTCCACTTCTAGGATTAAATGGACTCGTGGTAAAGACACATGGTAGTTCCAAGAGTAATGAAATAAAAAATTCCATTATTCAATGTATATCTTTTAAAAAACAAAACATAAATGACAAAATCAAAAATAATATTACAATAAATGGATAGAGAAAGGTGATTATTATGGAATTTGAAAAATTACAAAAAATTATTGGTGAAGTATTAAATGTTGAAGCTGACGAAATTAAAATGGAAACTACTTTCGTTGATGATTTAGGAGCAGATTCCTTAGATGTATTCCAGATTATCATGGGAATTGAAGAAGAATTCGATATCGAAATTGCAAATGAAGCTGCTGAGAATATCATAACGGTAAGTGATGCTGTAGATCAAATTAAAAATGCACTCAGCTAATACATTTTTTAATAGAAGATTATGTATAGGAAAGATTATTTCAGTCAATTGGTATTTGCCAATTGACTGAATTTTTAGCAAGATAAGGGATGAGGTGGTTACATGGCTAATTTAAAAGAAAGAATTAGATGTTTTCAGGAAACAATCGGATATTCCTTCAAAAATGAAAATTTCTTAAAGCAGGCATTGATGCACAGTTCTTACGCAAATGAAAAGCATATGAACAAGCTTGCAAATAATGAAAGATTAGAGTTTTTAGGGGATGCAGTGCTTGAATTAGTTTCGAGTGAATTTATTTATATGGAGTATAAAACCATGCATGAGGGTGAACTAACAAAACTTCGTGCAAGTATGGTATGTGAACCAACGTTAGCATTTTGTGCAAGAGATATTAATTTAGGAGAGTACCTGCTGCTTGGTAAAGGAGAAGATGCAACTGGCGGAAGAGAAAGAGATTCGATTCTTTCGGATGCACTGGAAGCGACGATTGGTGCAATCTATTTAGATGGTGGTTTTACTAGTGCAAAAGAATTTATCAATCATTTTATTTTGAATGATATCGATAAGAAAAAACTCTTTTATGATAGTAAGACCATCTTGCAGGAAATGATTCAAGGAATGTCAAAAGAGGTATTGCAATATCATCTAATTGGTGAAGAAGGACCAGATCATAATAAAAAATTTACCGTTGAGGCACTTCTTGGAGAAGAAAAATTGTCTGTAGGAGTTGGAAAAACGAAGAAAGCGGCCGAGCAGGAAGCTGCATATAAGGCAATTCTTAAGTTACAGGCAAAATAGAGGGATAGGAGTTTATAATGTATTTAAAAAGCATAGAGGTTCATGGCTTCAAATCGTTTGCGCACAAATTGGTATTTGAATTTCATAACGGAATTACCGCTATTGTGGGACCCAATGGAAGCGGAAAGAGTAATGTTGCGGATGCGGTTCGCTGGGTACTTGGTGAACAAAGCGCAAAGCAGCTTCGTGGAAGCAAGATGGAGGATGTCATTTTCTCTGGGACACAGCTTCGAAAGCCACAGGGATTTGCGTATGTCGCGATAACGTTGGATAATTCGGATCATAAATTAGCAACATCTTATGAGGAGGTAACCGTAGCCAGACGAGTATATCGTTCCGGTGAGAGTGAATATTTATTAAATGGAAGTAGTTGCAGGCTTCGTGATGTTCAGGAACTATTTTTAGATACCGGTATTGGAAAAGAAGGGTATTCCATTATCGGACAGGGTCAGATTGATAAGATATTAAGTGGCAAGCCAGAAGAGCGAAGAGAACTTTTTGATGAAGCTGCAGGTATTGTAAAGTATAAAAAGAGAAAAGCTGCGGCAGAGAAGAATTTAGAGTCGGAACATCAAAATCTGTGCCGAATTAATGATATCTTGAATGTAATCGAAACACAAATTGTTCCGCTTGAAAAGCAATCCATTGTCGCAAAAGAATATCTAGGATTACGTGATGAGTTAAAACAGTTAGATGTTGCTATGTTTTTGCAAGAATATGACCGCATTCATTCCGGGCTAGAGGAAGTGAGCGGAAAGATTGCGATTGCTGAAAATGATTTAGAAGAATCACGGACAAGCTACGAAGCAACAAAAGAGGAGTATGAAAAGCTTGAGATTACCATGGCAGAATTGAATGCTCTTTTGGATGAGAAGAAAAATGCTTCCAGTGAAAGTAAAATAAACAAAGAAAAACTAGAAGGTGAAATAAAGGTTCTAAATGAACAGATTATTGCTACAAAGCAAAACAGTGAGCATTACAAAGAGCGTGTTGCGTCGGTAGAAGCAGATATCAAAAATAAAACACAATTACTGCAAGAATACCAGGAAAAACAAGCTTTGATGAAAGATGGATTGGATGGTATTTTTGAAGAACAGCAAAAAGAAGAAAAATCACTAACTACCTTGCAAGACCATATTGAAGAAATTCGTAAAAATATCGAACATTTTAATGCAGAAATTATTGACTCTTTAAATGAAAGTGCTACTATTAAATCAAGACTTCAACGCTTTGAAACGATACTAGAACAAAGTAATATTAAGAAAGTAGAATTAAACCAGCGTCTTTTAAAGAATAAAAGTAATGAATTAGCCTTTGACGAAAACATTGAGCACGAAAAAGAAGCATTACAATCCATTTCCGATAAGATCCGAGTACTTCAGTCAAACAATGAGGAATTTGAAAAAGATAAAATTGCATTAAAAGAAAATCAATCGCGTATTCAAACTCAGAAAAATGAAGCTTCACAGTCTTATCATAGAGAACAATCCCGTTTGGATTCCCTAAAGAATATTACCGAACGCTACGATGGATATGGACAGAGCATCAAACGCGTCATGGAGCAAAAGGATAAAAATGCTGGAATTATTGGTGTAGTAGCGGATATCATCAAAGTAGAAAAAAGCTATGAGGTCGCAATCGAGACTGCACTTGGAGGCAGTATTCAAAATATTGTAACCGATAATGAATCGACAGCAAAAAATCTGATTGGATATTTAAAGCAGAATAAATTTGGACGAGCAACCTTTTTGCCACTGACCACGATTTCAAACCGTGGTAGTTTTCAAACAACAGATGCGTTAAAAGAAGAAGGTGTCATTGGACTAGCAAGTTCTCTTGTGAATGCGGAAAAGAAGTTTGATGGGTTAGTCGAATACCTTCTTGGAAAAGTGTTAGTGGTGGATCATATTGACCATGCGATTTTAATTGCTAAGAAATATCATCAATCCCTACGAATGGTTACGATTGAAGGAGATTTAATTAGCCCAGGCGGTTCCATGTCTGGTGGAGCCTATAAAAATTCAAGTAATTTACTCAGCCGTCGTCGCGAGATGGAAGACCTTCAGGAAAAAATTGATGAACTATCCAAACAAATGAAGGTATTAGACGAAAATGAGATAAAAAGCAGGACAGAGTCAGAAACGTTACAGGCTATGTTGGAAGAGAACAAAGAAAAGCTTCATGAACTCTTTATTCGCCAAAATACCATAAAAATGAAATACGATCAGGCAGTGCTGGAAAAAGAGAATAATCGATCATTGCTCGAGGAAATTGCGAAGGAAAATGCAGGAATTGAAGGCCAGGCAAGTGAATTAAAGGAAGACATTCACAAATTAAAGGACGCATTACGAATTGACGAAGAAAAAGCCAGAGAAAATGAAGAAAAGATTGAAACTTCAAACAAATCCATGGAGGAATTGAAAGAAAAAGAATCCGTACAGCGTAAAAAAGTGGAGGAATTAAAACTTTCTTATTCTTCAAAAGAACAAAGCGGACAGTTTGTGACTGAAAACATGGAACGTATTCAAAATGAAATCAAAGTCTTGTCAATGGAATTGGAAGAATTGATTGACGGTATGTTAGATGGGAATACGCAAGTTCTTGATAAAGAAGAAGAAATCAATCGTTTAAAAGACACGGTAAAAGAATTTGATGAGCTGATACATTCTTTGGAAACAGAAATCATAACAATTTCCGAAGAAAAAGAAGCCATTGATAAAAACCATAAGGCATTTTTCTCAAAGAGGGAAGAATTATCAAACCGCATCAATGAGTTGGATAAAGAAGTGTTCCGTTTGAACAATCAAAAGGAAAAATTCGCAGAGCAGCAAGAAACCCAGATGAACTATATGTGGGATGAATATGAACTTACTTATAGTAAGGCATATAGCTTGAAACAAGAAACGGACTTAACATATCAGCAGATGAAAAAAATGGTGGGCGAATTGAAAAATAAGATTCGCGCGTTGGGTGATGTTAACGTAAATGCGATTGAAGACTATAAAAATATGTCCGAACGCTACACCCTTCTAAAAACGCAGCATGATGATTTGATTGAATCGGAAGAATTGCTAAGAAAGATCATCAGCGAACTGGATGAAGAAATGAGAAAGCAGTTTGCTGTGAAATTCGAGGAAATAAGAACACAGTTTGACATTGTGTTCAAGGAAATGTTCGGCGGTGGAAAAGGAACAATTGAGCTGGTAGAAGACGAGGATATTCTTGAGGCAGGAATACGTATTATCGCGCAGCCACCAGGAAAGAAACTGCAAAATATGATGCAGCTTTCGGGTGGAGAAAAAGCACTGACGGCCATTTCTTTATTATTCGCCATTCAGAATCTAAAACCATCACCATTTTGCTTACTCGATGAAATCGAAGCGGCATTGGATGATTCCAATGTATCCCGTTACGCAAAATACTTACATAAGCTTACAAAAGATACTCAGTTTATCGTTATTACGCATCGTCGTGGAACCATGGCAGCTGCTGACCGCTTATATGGTATCACCATGCAGGAAAAAGGTGTTTCGACGCTGGTATCTGTTAATTTATTAGAAGAAGACTTAGACAAATAGGAGGCATATATGGGAGAAAAGAAAGGCTTTTTCAATCGACTGGTATCTGGATTAACAAAGACCAGAGATAATATCATCAGTGGAATTGATGGAATTTTCAATGGGTTTTCCAATATTGATGATGATTTTTATGAGGAACTGGAAGAAATTCTAATCATGGCAGACTTAGGAGTCAATACGACCTCTGCTATTATTGAAGAATTGCAAAAGAAAGTAAAAGAAAACAATATCAAAGAGCCGAAGGAATGTAAGGAACTTTTGATTGAGAGTATCAAAGCGCAGATGTCATTGCAGGAAAATGCGTATGAATTTGAAAATAGGAAATCTGTTGTTATGCTAATTGGTGTCAATGGGGTAGGTAAAACGACATCCGTTGGAAAACTTGCAGGTCAATTAAAAGACAAGGGTAAAAAAGTAATGGTAGCAGCGGCAGATACCTTCCGTGCAGGTGCCATTGAACAGCTGACAGAATGGGCGAATCGTGCCGGTGTTGAAATTATTGCACAGCAAGAGGGTTCCGATCCAGCGGCGGTTGTATACGATGCGGTCACAGCTGCAAAATCCAGAAATACCGATATTTTAATCTGTGACACAGCGGGAAGACTCCATAATAAGAAAAACTTAATGGAGGAGCTTCGTAAGATTAATCGTATCGTGGAACGAGAATATCCAGATGCATACCGCGAAACTTTGGTCGTATTGGATGGAACAACGGGCCAAAATGCACTGGCACAAGCGAAACAATTTAATGAAGTGGCAGAAATCACAGGAATTATTCTGACAAAGCTAGACGGAACCGCCAAGGGTGGAATTGCCATTGCAATTCAATCGGAGCTTGGTATTCCAGTAAAATACATTGGTATTGGGGAAAGTATTGATGATTTACAGAAATTCGATGCGGATGATTTTGTAAATGCATTGTTCAACAAAGGAGAATAAAGTGAAAGATTTTTAATCTTTCACTTACAAAGTTTGTGCCTGCGTAATCCTCGGCGCAAACTTAATATGCACAATAGATATGTGCAGGAATGGAGAAAATTATGATGACATTAGATCAATTTGAGGAAGCGTGCGAGGCCGTCAAGAAAGTTATCGTACGCACAAAATTAGTTTATAGTGAGTATTTTTCTGATATTAGTGGCAACAAGGTTTATTTAAAACCTGAAAACATGCAATATACTGGAGCATATAAGGTAAGAGGTGCTTATTATAAGATTAGTACCTTATCGGAAGAAGATCGCCAGAAGGGGCTTATTACGGCTTCTGCCGGTAACCATGCACAAGGCGTTGCCTATGCAGCAAAATTGTATGGTGCAAAAGCAACGATTGTTATGCCTACGACGACACCTTTAATTAAGGTAAATCGTACGAAAAGCTATGGAGCAGAAGTGGTTCTTCATGGAAACGTATATGACGATGCCTGCAAACATGCACTGAAACTGGCAGAGGAAAAAGGTTATACTTTCATTCATCCATTTGACGATGAACAAGTTGCGACGGGTCAGGGAACGATAGCGATGGAAATCTTCAAGGACCTTCCAACCGTTGATATAATCCTGGTACCGATTGGCGGTGGCGGACTTGCAGCAGGAGTTTCTACGCTGGCAAAACTCTTGAATCCAAATGTTAAAGTCATTGGTGTAGAACCAGCCGGAGCAAACTGTATGCAAGAATCCATAAAAGCTGGTAAAGTAGTATCTTTGCCTGGTGTTGAGACCATTGCAGATGGTACAGCAGTTAAAACTCCAGGAACAAAGATTTTCCCGTATGTGCAAAAAAATATCGATGATATTATCACAGTCGATGATGAAGAGCTGATTGTAACCTTCCTTGATATGATGGAAAATCATAAGATGGTGGTTGAAAATTCGGGATTACTTACGGTAGCGGCACTGAAACACCTTGATTGCAAAGATAAAAAAGTAGTATCGGTACTAAGCGGCGGAAATATGGACGTCATCACTATATCCTCTGTTGTTCAGCATGGACTCATTCAGAGAGGACGTATTTTTACAGTATCAGTTCTTTTGCCGGATCGTCCGGGTGAACTTGTAAATGTTGCGGGTATCATATCAAAGGAACGGGGAAATGTGATCCGATTGGATCATAACCAGTTTGTAAGCATCAATCGTAATGCGGCGGTAGAGCTTACTATTACGATGGAAGCATTTGGGCATGAGCATAAGGCGGCTATTATTGCTGCGCTTAAGAAGCATGGGTATAATCCGATTGATCAGCAGGCAAAGATGTAGGGGCGAATGAATATACGCCTTGGGATACGGACGACCCAGCGTCCAGCATCCTCGCTTCAAATGTCAGGCACGAAAGGGCATTTTATCAAGCCATGGGCAGCAATAATCTCGCGGTAGGCGCTCCATTATTGCTATGGTCTTGATAAAATAAACGTGCAAATGACGTTTGAAGCGAGGGTGCAGGATGCTGGGTCTGTTTATTGGAGGAAAGCGGGTATTAAAATGGGTGGTCACGATTATTGGTTAATATTATCAATATTATAGATCAATATTGGCGACTAATAGTGCTGATGGTTAATGTGTATAGATGTTTGGTTCCATGCTTATAGGGGATTTATAATTGTAGGTGCTTGATGCATAGGTATTTAATGTTATAAGTACATGATGATTATAGGTGTTTAATGGTTGTAGGTACTTGGTGTTATAGGCATTTAATGTCTGTAGGTGATAGATGTTTATAGATGATTAATTTTTTATGAGTTATTATATTTATGAGCAATCAATATGTTAATTTGAAGTTGAAATATAAAAGTGGATGAAGAGACGAAATGATGAATTATTTTATAATATATGAGGAATGTTGCTTTTACGAAATTGTAATTTTGAGTTATTTTATGAAGGCTACAAATCAAGAGATGAGATTTTGTTCGTTGAATGGGCAGAGTATAAAAACGATGGAAGGATTTTGCGTGGAAAGTGATATTTCTATCAATGAGATCGATGTTACGGGTGCAAAAAGTATTATTTTAACTGGTGGAACGATTGCGAATGTAAAATCAGATAAAGTCATAGAATTATTAAAAGATGCAAGAAACAAAAAAGTACTAATTGGAGCAATCTGTGCAGGTGTAGATGTGCTAGAGGAATCTGAAATATTGCAGGAAGTTGGTTCGATTCATTCGGTGGATTTGGATGTGGTAAATGAAAAGAATATCATAACGGCAAGACCGAATGCTTATGTGGACTTTGCAATTGAAGTTGCAAAGGAATTGGATTTGTTTGAAGATGAAAATGATATACAGGAAACGATTGACTTCTGGAAGTTACATAGAAGAGTATAATGGATGGGACTTAATCTAAAAAAACTGATATTTTTGTTGGAATATAATTCCAGAATCTGGTAATCTATAAGTGGTATGATAGGATAATTGTTATTCCTATTGTAACACTTATTTTTTTTATTTTGACACAAGTTTAATTAGTTTACACAAAAGAGAAGTAAAGGAAATACAAATAAGACTTGTGCATTTAATGGCTTTATATTATAATAAAATATATTAACTGGGAGGGTATATTAATTTATGAGGAGAGTAAAAAGAAATATTTTAATGGTAGCACTTTTGGTAATACTTACATTTACAGGTTGTTCTAGCGATAAGATGGCATCTGCGTTTATTTCGAGTACCAGTGTACAGGCCAAGGAAGCGGAAGATCCTATGGGAACGTCTACAATTGGAGGTTGTACAGTTGGTACCGCTGAGAAGTATGTGGCAAAACAGCTAAACTTAACAGTAAATGGAAGCGGATATGAAGCGTATCATGATGCGCTGGTTGCGGCGCAGATTCTTTTGCCAACGGAACTAACTGATACTTCAATAAGTATTACCAAGGCAGAACTTGCTCTCTTAGCAGCAAGAACAATGGCGTACAAGGGCGAAGAAGAGAACACCGACCTTTCAGAGACCATCGTATCGGACAAGCGTATCTCCGACTTAGCCAAAATGGAAGAACCATACAAGTCTAGTGCCGTTTGGGTATTCGGTGAGGGAGTTATGGTAGGAAGTAGTAATGGTAAATACAGTCAGAGCCGGAAATTTAAGCCAACTGATACTGTGACGGCAGGTGCGATGAAGTCAGTTGTCTTACGAGCGCTTGGGACGAAAGATAGAAAGACTATGAGTCCGGATGGACAACTTACTAGGACAACGAATCTGCCAAAGAATTACAAGAAGTACAGTTATATACTGGCTAGTTTCCCGAACAAATTCTATGATCAGAGATTTCAGTATCAATATTCTGTTTATCGCTACGAACCGAAGAGTTTGGTAGATTATGTGAACCCTGTAGATGTTGAAAAATATAAGAAAAAATATAATTTAACGGTGCCTTCGGAAGAAGTAGTTGATCTGTGGGCAGAAAAGATAAAGCAAAATTTAACCTACCGACTCAATTTCAATTACAAAGAATTCGATAATGACTGGAGCAATGGGTTACGGAACACCTACTATAAGTCCTACACGGATTATGATAAGTACATCACACAGGATATTGAAGACTATGTAAAAGCAGCAACAGAAAACAAGGTGATTATAAAATCGGACAAAATAGTCGTGGAACCATCAACTCTATATTCAGATGGATCATATTGGTATTTCCGTTGCTATCTTCGCTTTAAGATCACATCGGCGACACGGATTTATAAAAGAAGCACTGGAAAACAAAGTGATATTATATATGCGAACGACAGCATTGCACTGGATGATTTCACAAAGGGAGTATGGTTAGATGGATATTTTGATATAGCAGTAGGCACCTCAACTGTAAATGATGATGGTTCCACCTATGCGGTATTTCGTGACTACTTGGCAAATTGGAAAAAACCAAACTTAAGTAAGTATAAAGGACAAGAAATTTGGTGTATATATTGAGGTGACTAAAATGAAATACAGTAAATATTTAATTATTCTGTTTTTTTCGGTATTCTTTGTTTCGTCCCATGTATATGCTTCGGATTCTAGCAATGTAAAATTAACAATGAATGATAAAGGTACCATTGCGATAGTAGCTCCTGCCACCACTGCTTCCACGGACACGACGTGGCAGACTATGGGGTTTATGATACATAACAAAAAAAATGTAGATATGGCTCCTAAAAAACCCTATGGAAAAATTCTCTTAGCGGATGCGGAACTAGATTCGAAGGATGAAGATGATCCAGTAACAGGAATCACAACTACAACATTTACCTTTCAGTATGAAACAGTAGAAGATAAATTTGAGGCTGCGGATATCAGTTCTGCTACGTTAAATGAGTCAGGAGGGGTCGTTTGGTTCAGTGGAATCCTTCGAGCGAACTATGAGAATGGTACCCATAGTTCTTATAAATACTGCTATGATGATATTGCTAATATATCAACGGTAGACTGGCCGGATTATGTCAAGAAAGATATGAAGAACCGCTATAATATTCCTTTGAGATTTTCTCCTCCAGCGAATACGAGTGTTTACCTCACCACTATGAAATATAGTTCCTCCAATGGGTATACACAGGTAAGCAGTGTGCCATTATCAACAACAGAACGAGTGCATACTACGTTTGCAACCAATACCAGTACCATTCCGGGAACCATTACTTCAGAAGTGACGGGAAATGAGTTATATCTGTACCGTGTATACTGGGCACGTTTGAAAGAAGACAAAAAGGAACATGAGAAGGGATACTATAGAACACCAAGAGACAAATTAAGCATTGCTTCTTCAATTAATCCTCTAGTGGATTGGGAAGGGTATAAGGACGCTTTATATCCTTTACGAAATCGAAAAGATTTAGGGAGTTCAGTATCCTATTTAAGTAATGATAAGTATGCAAAAGGTTGCAAGTTTTATGAAGTAGTTGACGGAGGTATTGAAATTGTTTGCGTCTATCGAAATTTCAAAATGCCAGTATTGGATGAAGATGGAGGTAGTGAAGAAATTGGTGAAGATATAACGGAACCTTATTCTATCGGAATAATACAGGCGGATGAGCGCTTTAGCGAAAAGTTTAATTCAGAACAAGGAATTCCAACGTCTGAAACTCAATATGTAAGTACGTACACCGATAACTATTTGGTACAATATAAGTTTGTCCACTACTATGGCTATAAAGATTTTCTTATAAAAAAAGGAAGTACATATGATACGGTCCGGCGAACGTATAGTTATTGGAAAATACAAGATTTGAATGTGTATACATTATCTTGGGCTAGAGCTTCTAATTACTCGTTACCTAGTGGTTATATTTATTTAACTCCAACATCCTATTATAAAGCTCCTGTCGTAAATTATCAGGTTCACAGTTCGAATTTTGTTGAACCAAACGGCGGTGGTACATCGGTTGGAGAGTATGCCGTATGGAATGATTCATTAACCTTTGACGGGGAAGTAATCATGGATGGTAGTCGCTGTAATGGTTCTACTCCAGCTCCAAAGAGTATTCCAAAAACTGGACGCGCAAACACATATGCCCTATTTCGAAGTGGACTTGTTATTGATGTTGCGAAAGCAAATGGCGAATATTCGAGTGAAGGGGGTGTTTGCTATACCCGAACTACTCATTATGGTGATGACGCAGAAGGAAGCATGCTTGTTTATGAAATTGATGAAATTAATGATGTGACCATTCATACTCCAATCATATGTGATGCCAAGATAGAGGATGTAAAAAAATACAATCAGCTTATACATCCAGATAAATCCGTAGCAAGCCTTGTTCTAGATACCTACTTTAATGTCACGCTTCCAACACAAGGATACCATTCCGATTTAAAAGGATATGGAACAAGGAATTATGCGAAATATACCGCATCAAGAGAAGTAAAGTTCCCATTTGACGTCATGAAGAATGGTACATATTTAGCAGCTGGGACATGGACAACCATTGGAGATACCACGCAGTTTTATCTTCCCGCTTGGGTTAAGGAAGGACAGTATACCGTTGAGTTCAGGTCACGTTCTATCAACTGTGACGCCAATAATGGTATCAGTAAGACTGAAGACCTTGCCAATACCGATTTTGAAAACTATGTAGCAACCGATACCGTGGATGTAGAGGTAAGCGGACGAGTCTATAATTTTAATCTTTACGATGTATCGGATTATCCCATCTGGCAGAACGTATTTCGTAACGAAAACTCCCTTACTTTCAACGGAACCAATTACACCATAGGTATCAAAGATCGTAATGGCAATGCAGCGCTTAACTGGAGTAGGAATGCTTATCGGAATTCAAAATATACCTTTCCTTTGATGAATGGAAGTCATCCGGTGTATTCAAATATTGGAGCGATAAAGACTGGGTACTATACCAGATTTTCCGTTGATACCATAGGAAACTATGACGGTGTAGACGATTATATCCGAATCACACCAAAATTCTATTACGTAAATAGAAAGGGTCAAAATCGTCAAGAAGTAGATTTATATTATACCGAATACTTTGAATCTACGAACAAAAAACAAATCTTAATTAAGGTAGGAAGTTCGCTTGATCAAAACAATATTCATAGCATTGACCGAAAAGACACCTATTTAACCGGTGGAGCTTTAAAAGGAACTCCTTGCACCAGACAGAACAAGAAAAATGTTTATACCTTTGGAAATATCATGATACCAGATACTTTGATGAGTTATACTGGAAATGCTTCGTTCTTTCAACCTCTTGTAAGTACTAACAATTCTAAACTTCTATCCCTGCAACACAAATCCGTGCAGAGCTGGATCTGCGAATACTATCTCCCAACAAAACTATATGTGTGCCCGAAAAATTATGATGTGGCTTCTTGTGCAAAAAATCATGGCGGAATTTCATTTGACGAAGTATTCTGGTTAAACAGCGGTTATCTTATTGTGAATTTTCAAATAGAAACAATACAAAACAAAGAACGGCATTTATCTTATATCAATGCAGAAAACGTAACAAATGGATACTGTAACATGTGGAAAATGGAAGGAGGAGGTTTGGCGAAGCAGGATACAAGTGGAAATACAGTTTCGCTTATGGATGGAGATTATGTCTTGTATGAAATTGGACGTAATAAAAATGTGAATTATGATTATAAAACGGGAGGAATTTATTAAGTGAATATAGTATAATTATGTTCAGAAACAATACAAGTTTTAGCGTTTATTTATATTGGTAAAGTTACAAAAAAAATCCTAAAAATGTGGAATTTCATCTACAAAATAGGAAGCTTCATATAAAAATACAGGCTTCAAATTTCAGTTGACAAAGAAATAAAAATAGATTACTATATTAAAAGACAGAACAATTGTTCGATAACCAAAAGGAGAATATAAAATGGGAAAAGATATGGAACGTGATGATAATAAATTGAAAGCATTGGAATCAGCGCTTGCACAGATTGAAAAGCAGTATGGAAAAGGCTCTGTTATGAAACTAGGCGAGAATAGTGCGCATATGAGTGTAGAGACGATACCTACCGGCTCCATTAGCTTAGATGTGGCACTTGGACTTGGCGGTATTCCAAAGGGAAGAATTGTGGAAGTATACGGACCAGAATCCAGTGGTAAAACAACGGTTGCCCTACATATGGTTGCAGAGGTTCAAAAGCGCGGTGGTATTGCTGGTTTTATTGATGCGGAGCATGCACTTGACCCGGCTTATGCAAAAAATATTGGTGTAGATATCGACAATCTGTATATTTCTCAGCCAGACAGTGGTGAACAGGCCCTTGAAATTACAGAAACTATGGTTCGTTCTGGTGCGGTTGACATTATTATCGTTGACTCCGTTGCGGCCTTAGTACCAAAGGCAGAGATTGATGGTGACATGGGAGATAGCCACGTAGGATTACAGGCAAGACTGATGTCACAGGCACTTCGTAAATTAACATCGGTTATTAGCAAGTCAAACTGTGTAGTTATATTTATTAACCAATTACGTGAAAAAGTTGGTGTTATGTTTGGTAGTCCTGAAACAACAACCGGAGGACGCGCCCTCAAATTCTATTCTTCCGTACGTTTGGATGTGCGTAGAATTGAAGCATTAAAACAAGGCGGTGAAGTGGTTGGTAACCGTACCAGAATAAAAGTGGTTAAAAATAAGATCGCCCCTCCTTTCAAAGAGGCAGAGTTTGATATTATGTTCGGACAGGGTATCTCAAGAGAGGGCGATGTCTTGGATTTAGCAGCTAACGCTGGAATTATAGTAAAAAGTGGTGCTTGGTATGCTTACAATGATGCTAAGATCGGTCAGGGACGAGAGAATTCAAAACAGTATCTTAAAGAAAATCCAGACTTATTTGCTGAAGTTGAAAAGAAAGTTCGTGTGCATTTTGGACTTTGTGAAGGACCAGGCGCAGAAAAAGAAGAAGTGACAGAGTAAGTAGAAAGAAAGTGGCTATAAATGATAATTACAGGCATAGAAAAGGGCTATCGAAAGCTATTTCGCATTTATGTGGATGAGGAATACGCGTTTTCCCTCTATGAAAGTGAAATTCGACGATATCAATTAGAACAGGATATGGAATTAGCGGAAGAGTTGTTTTATGAAATCCTTGAAGATACCATTTTTAAACGTGGAAAACAAAAAGCGTTAAATCTTCTAAAACGGATGGATTATACGGAGGGTGAATTACGAAGTAAGCTAAAAATGAGTGACTTTACACCCGATATGACTGATCGTGTCATTGATTATATCAATTCCTACCATTATTTAAATGATGCTCGCTATGTTGAAAATTATGTAGCATATAAAAAATCAAATAAAAGTATTCGACAAATCAAAATGGAACTAGGCAGAAAAGGCGTGGATAGTGAACTGATTGAAGAACACCTTGCAAAATCTTTACCATCGGATGAGGAGGCAATAAAAAAGGCAATTGCAAAAAAAACAAAAGATGTAGATGCGCTAACTTATGAAGAAAAACAAAAAATTGCATCGTATCTTTTCCGAAAAGGATTCAAGGAATCGGATATCAGACAACAGTTATTGTTGTAGTCTTGTGAAATATTACTATATTTTGTGGAGCAGACTTGACAGAGTCATTAAAAAAGTATAAAATTTAGTTGTTGTATTTTGTACAATGAAAACTAAATAAGGAGGTGCTCCTGTGCCAGATATAAAATGGATCGTAATAGTAGTCGTTTTATTGGCCGTGACCGCTTTTGTTGCTTGGAAAGCTGCAATATCCTATCGTATCAAAGTTGTTGAAGAAAAGATTGGAAGCGCAGATAACAAAGCAAGAGAAATCATAGATGAAGCTATTAAGACAGCAGAAACTAAGAAAAGAGAAGCGCTTCTTGAAGCAAAGGAAGAGTCACTTAAGACAAAGAATGAGCTAGAGAAGGAAGTCAAGGAACGTAGAAATGAAATTCAGCGTTATGAAAAGCGTATTCTAACTAAGGAAGAAACTTTAGATAGAAAAACTGAAGCACTTGAAAAGAAAGAATCCAAACTTGCAAACAAAGAAGCGGAACTAGAAAAGGTTCGTGAAAAAGTCGACCATCTAGAAGAGCAACGAGTAGCAGAACTGGAAAAAATTTCTGGACTTACCTCCGAACAAGCAAAAGATTATCTTTTAAAAACTGTTGAAGATGAAGTTAAGCATGAAACCGCAATGTTAGTAAAAGAGCTTGAAAACAAGGCCAAGGAAGAAGCAGACAAAAAGGCAAAGGACTATGTTGTTACTGCAATTCAAAAATGTGCAGCAGATCATGTAGCTGAAACTACAATCTCTGTTGTTCAATTGCCAAATGACGAAATGAAAGGAAGAATCATAGGTAGAGAGGGAAGAAACATTCGTACTCTTGAAACACTCACTGGTGTCGATTTAATTATTGATGATACACCAGAGGCAGTTATTCTTTCTGGGTTTGATCCGATCCGAAGAGAAGTCGCAAGAATCGCTTTGGAAAAATTGATTGTAGATGGAAGAATTCATCCAGCTAGAATTGAAGAAATGGTAGAAAAAGCCCAAAAAGATGTTGAAACAATGATTCGTGAAGAAGGTGAATCCGCAGCGTTAGAAGTTGGCGTTCATAGTATTCATCCAGAACTCATTAAGTTATTAGGTAGAATGAAGTTCAGAACAAGTTATGGTCAGAATGCATTAAAGCATTCCATCGAAGTTGCTCATTTATCTGGATTACTTGCTGGGGAGATTGGTGTTGATGTAAGATTAGCAAAACGTGCTGGTTTATTACATGACATTGGAAAATCAGTCGATCACGATATGGAAGGATCTCATATCCAAATTGGTTCTGATTTATGTAGAAAGTACAAAGAATCCCCATTGATTATCAATGCAGTAGAAGCTCATCATGGCGATGTAGAACCAGAAACACTGATTGCATGTATTGTACAAGCAGCTGATACGATTTCCGCTGCAAGACCAGGTGCAAGACGTGAAACGCTGGAAACTTATACAAACAGATTGAAACAATTAGAAGATATTACAAACAGCTTTAAGGGAGTTGATAAATCCTTTGCAATTCAGGCCGGACGTGAAGTACGAGTGATGGTTATGCCAGATCAAGTAACGGATGCCGAAATGATATTACTTGCAAGAGATATATCAAAGCAAATTGAATCCGAATTAGAATATCCGGGTCAAGTTAAGGTAAATGTTATTCGCGAGTCAAGAGTAATTGATTATGCTAAGTAATTTTGTTTAATGCTGATGAATAAGAAACTAACTGGAGTTGTCATAATACGAATGAGATATGTATTGTGACAGCTCCATTTTGTTGCCCAAATATTGGATTTATACAATAGCAAAACAATAGAACAATAGTAGCTAAAATGCGAAAAACCTTTTCATAAATACCTTAATATGGTATACTTATAGCTGATAAATTTGTTATTGGAACATATAATGTAAATTAATGAGGGTAGAAAATGGAAATACAATTATGGAGAGAGATATTAGATCCCTACGCATTGGCAGTAGATGAATTGGTGTTGAATTTTAATCATATGATTTTGGAACATCGACAAGCAGATGCTTATTCACCTATTGAATTAGTAACTGGAAGAGTAAAAAAAATTTCCAGTATCTTAGAAAAAGCGCAGAGAAAACAAATAGAATTAGAAAATATTGAAGAAGAACTGGATGACATTGCAGGAATCCGTATTATTTGCCAGTTTGTTGAAGATATCGATCGTGTCGTTGAGATTATTCGTAAGCGAAATGATATGCGAATCATAGAAGAGAAAGACTATATTAACAAGGCAAAGGAAAGCGGATATCGAAGCTATCATATTATCATAAGCTATACCGTTCAAACAATGAATGGGCCAAAAGAAATCAAGGTGGAGATACAGATTCGTACGCTTGCCATGAATTTTTGGGCTACAGTGGAACATTCGCTTCAGTACAAATACAAAGAGAATATGCCTCCGCATATTAGACAACGTCTTTCCAAAGCAGCAGAAGCGATTGTTATTTTGGACGAAGAAATGTCAGAAGTTCGGGGCGAAATCATGGATGCGCAGAACTCATTTCGAAGAAAAGCAGATATCGTAGCAGATATCCTTAACAATATTCAAAATTTATACAAGTTATCAAATAAAAGAGAAGTTGTAAAGATACAGGATGAATTTTTTCGCATTTATGAAAGTGATGATGTGGACCAATTGGAACGATTCAACAAGCAGCTGGATATTATAGCAGAAGGTTATCGTGCACAAAGTTTAAATTGAAAGATGAACGGTGATAGAATGGCAGATAGTTTACGTCTGGATAAATATTTGACGGACATGGGAATTGGTACGAGAAGTGAAGTGAAGGATATCATTCGAAAAGGTAAGGTTTTTGTGGATGGAGAAATGGTGAAAAAACCAGAAACGAAAATAATACTTTCGAAGATGAAGGTTGTTTGTGATAATGCTTTAATTGCTTATCAATCCTATGAATACTTTATGCTAAATAAACCTGCCGGAGTAATTACAGCAACAAGAGATAAAAAAGCATCAACCGTTTTAGACCTTTTAAAAGATGCAAAAAGGAATGACTTGTTTCCAGTTGGCAGACTGGATAAGGATACAGAAGGGCTACTTTTAATTACTAATGATGGAGATCTTGCACATCAACTATTAAGTCCGAAAAAACATGTTGCAAAGACCTATTTTGCTAGAGTTGAAGGAAAAGTTACGAAAGCGGATATTGATGCATTTGAAGAAGGCGTATTTATCGAGGAGGGGCTTAAAACAAAGCCAGCTACCCTTGTAATACAAAAAAGCGATGAGATATCTGAGATTTTACTTACGATTTATGAAGGAAAATTTCATCAGATAAAACGAATGTTTGAAGCAGTAGATAAAAAGGTAATATATTTAAAGCGTTTGACCATGGGATCACTTGTTTTGGATGAAATGCTTGATTTGGGAGAATATCGTCTCCTTACGGAACCGGAAATTGAAGCACTTAAGACTAGGAGTTAGTATGCTAAAGAACATAGATGCAGTAATATTTGATTTGGATGGAACCTTGATTGATTCGATGTGGATGTGGAAACAGATTGATATCGAATATCTTTCAAAATTTGATTTGGAACTACCAGATAACTTACAGTCAGAAATTGAAGGGATGAGTTTTTCGGAAACTGCTGTTTACTTTAAAAATCGCTTTCATTTGACTGATACATTAGACGAAATTAAGGCTACTTGGAATGAAATGGCTTACCACAAATATAGATATGAAGTGCCTTTCAAGGAGGGTGCTTTGGAATTTTTGAAATACTTAAAGAAACATCGCATTAAAACGGGAATTGCAACGAGCAATTCAAAAGATTTAGTAAATGCGGTTGTTTCAAATTACGAGGTTGGAGATTTTTTTGATTCCATACATACATCCTGCGAAGTGGAAAAAGGGAAACCAGCACCAGACATTTATCATTTAGTGGCAAAGGATTTAGAAGTAGATCCAGGGCGCTGTCTTGTATTTGAAGATGTGATCAATGGAATCAAAGCAGGAAAAAATGCAAGCATGAAAGTATGTGCGGTTTATGATGATTTTTCAAAAGAGGATGATCATGAAAAACGAGTACTTGCAGATTACTATATTCGGGATTTTAGCGAAGTCTTGATATAAAGAGACAAGGATAATACAATCTAATGAATCGATTGAATCGAATGAGTGGAATGAATTTATTCAATTAGTGAATTTAGTGCATTCAGTACTGAAGTGCATTCAGTGCTGAAGTACATTCAGAATATGTAGTACATGTAGATTGTGTTATCTAGAAAATGGAGAAAAAAATGAACGATTTTTTACCAATAAATAAAGAAGATATGAAAAAGAGGGGCTGGGATGAGGTCGACTTTGCGTATGTAATCGGTGATGCATATGTAGACCATCATTCGTTTGGCCCTGCTATTATTAGTAGAGTTTTAGAAAGTCAAGGATATAAAGTGGGTATTATTTCGCAACCAGATTGGAAGAACGAAGAGAGTATTGCTGTCTTTGGAAAGCCACGTCTGGGATTTTTAGTTTCTGCGGGTAATATGGATACTATGGTAAATCACTATACCGTAAATAAGAAGCATCGAAAGCAAGATGCCTATACACCAGGTGGTGTCATGGGAAAACGTCCAGACCGTGCTACGGTCTGCTATGGTAATTTAATACGTAAGGTCTATAAGAATGTACCAATTATCATCGGTGGTATCGAGGCAAGTTTGCGTCGTCTTGCACATTACGACTATTGGAGTGATTCCGTAAAACGTTCCATTCTTCTCGATTCCAGTGCTGATTTGATTTCCTATGGTATGGGTGAAAAATCCATTGTGGCAATTGCAGACGCACTAAATAGTGGAATTGCGATTTCTGACATTACATTTATCGAAGGTACGGTTTATAAAGCGCGCAGCTTAGATAGTGTATATGATGCAACGATACTACCAAGTTTTGAAGAAATCAAAGCAGATAAAACAGCATTTGCCAGAAGCTTTTATACGCAGTATATCAATACCGACCCGTTTTCTGGGAAGCGACTTGTTGAAAAATATAAAGAGACAGAATATATCGTACAAAATCCACCATCAAAGCCTCTTATTACGCAGGAAATGGATGATGTTTATGCGCTTCCATTTATGGGAACTTATCATCCATCTTATGAAAAGCTTGATGGCGTACCTGCGATAAAGGAACTTAATTTTAGTTTGACTAGTAACCGCGGCTGTTTTGGAGGCTGCAGTTTTTGTGCCCTTACGTTTCATCAGGGACGAATCGTGCAGACTAGAAGCCATGAGTCTATCTTGGAAGAAGCGAAAAAACTGACAAATCAGAAAGATTTTAAAGGATATATCAATGATGTGGGAGGACCGACCGCGAACTTTCGTCATAGTTCCTGTGAAAAGCAATGGAGGAAGGGAGTTTGTACAAACAAACAGTGTCTCTTCCCAACACCTTGTAAAAATCTGAAAGTGGATCATAAGGATTACTTGGAACTTCTTCGAAAATTACGCAAACTTCCAAAAGTAAAAAAGGTATTTATTCGTTCGGGTATTCGATTTGATTATTTAATGGCGGACAAGGATCCAACTTTTATACATGAACTGTGCGAATATCACGTAAGTGGACAGTTAAGGGTAGCACCGGAACATATTAGTGATTCCGTATTAAAGCGTATGGGAAAACCAGAAAAATCCGTGTATGAATCATTTATACAGCAGTATGAAAACGTAAATGATAAGTTAGGTATGAATCAGTACGTTGTCCCATATTTAATGTCCTCCCATCCAGGTTCGACACTGAAGGAAGCGGTATTACTCGCCGAATATGTCAGAGATTTGGGCTACATGCCAGAACAGGTGCAAGATTTTTATCCAACACCAGCAACCATTTCTACCTGTATGTACTACACAGGACTTGATCCTCGCACCATGGAGGAAGTATACGTACCGAAGAGCCATAAGGAAAAAGAAATGCAACGTGCGCTCATCCAATATCGTAATCCGGATAATTATTATTTGGTTTATGAAGCACTAAAGCTTGCAAAGCGGGAAGATCTAATCGGATTTGGTAAAGAATGCTTGATTCTACCTAGAAAATTAGTTCATACGCCAAATTATAAAAGTTCAAAAAGTCAAAATGGACAAAATCAAAAGAATGAGCGGAGTGTAAATAACAACAAAAAAGAAAAGAATTCCAAGTATGAAAAGAACGCAAAGAACGATAAGAATTCTAAGCATGAAAAGAACGCAAAGAACGAAAAGAATTCCAAATATGAAAAGAATTCTAAATATGAAAAAAATTCTAAGTATGAAAAGAATTCAAAGAACGATAGGTATGCAAAGAGTGATAGAAATTCAAAAAGCCAAGCAAATTCCAAGAACAGAAACGGTGATCAGGGAAAAAGGAATGCGCCAAATCCAAAGAACGCTCCAAATTTAAAGAATGCTCCAAAAAAATGCGCACAATCAAAATATAGGCCACAGGAAATAACGAAGTGGTAGTCAAAAAAAAAGAAAAAACGTTGGTAACAAAATATGTAAAAAGTTAAATTCGTAAAAAGTAAAATTAAAAATCTAAAAACGTTGATAGTGAATACGTAGCTAGCAAAACTTAAGTAATAAATAAGTAGACAATAAAATACGTGATAGACATATAAAAAACGTAGATAGTGTGCGGGAGGATAGCAAATGTTTCAATGCAAAAAAGGGGAATATGGGTATATTAAGAAACGTAAGCAACAAAAATTAGGTTTGACGATTTTAATGGTATTGATTGGATTTTCCATCTACGGAATTGGATTTGTTGTAAATGGAATGAAGCAAAGTGAGATTTGCCTGGTACTTGGAATTTTAATGGTGTTGCCAGGTGCAAATTTTCTGACAACATTTATATTGCTGTATCCATACCATACACCGGATCGGGCACGCTACAATGAAATCAAAAGTACGATAAAGAGTGGAACCCTGCTTTCGGACCTTGTAATCACATCAACCCAGCGAGCAATGAATCTTGATTTTATCTATGTTGGAAATGGATGCGTTTATGGACTTATTGGGAAATCGAAGCATGGAGTGAAAGATGTACAGGATTATCTGGAAAAAGGTGTTCGAAACTGGGGAACGGGATATACTGTAAAAATTATAGATAGCAAAGAAAACTTTCTTAAAACATTACAAACAATTGAGGAAAAAGAAACCAATACCGAGGAAGAAGAAAGAGTGTTAGCATATCTTTATTCTTTGATGGTATAAAGAAGAAAGACAAAGAAACAGATAAAGGAGACCGTTATGCAAGAAATAACGATTGGTGATAAAGAAGCAGGGCAACGCTTCGATAAGTTTTTAGGAAAATATTTAAATCAGGCAACGAAAAGCTTTATATACAAAATGCTGCGTAAGAAAAATATTACGTTAAATGGGAAAAAAGCAGAGGGATCCGAACGATTGGAAATCGGTGATCAAATAAAGATGTTTTTAGCAGAAGAAACCATTGATAAATTCAGTGAAGCAAAGAAACCGGGAAGTAAGGTAGCGCGTGAGAATCTTAAGGATGAAGAACCAGTAGAATTATCAATTCTTTTAGAAAACAAGCATGTTTTGATTGTCAATAAACCAGCGGGTATGCTTTCACAAAAGGCGAAACCGGAGGATGTTTCTTTGGTTGAATATATAACAGAGTATTTGTTGCAACATGGAGAACTGACAGAAGAAGAATTAAAAGGATTTCATCCAGGAATTTGCAACCGTTTGGACCGAAATACAAGTGGTATTATCGTAGCAGGTAAGACAATGGAAGGTCTACAGGTGATGGGACGCACTTTTAAGGAACGTACGCTAGATAAATACTATTATTGTATCGTAAAAGGTGTTATCAACAAAAAAGAGCGAATCGAAGGCTATTTGTATAAAAATCATAATCACAACAAAGTATCCATTCATAAAGAAGAAGTGGAAGGGGCAGATTATATAAAGACAGAATATGAACCAATCCTTAACAATGGAGAACTTACGTTAGTGCGCGTCAAACTGATTACCGGGAAATCACACCAGATTCGAGCACATCTTCATAGTGTGGGACATCCGATCATCGGAGATGGAAAATATGGTGATGTACTGGTAAATAAGTACTTTCGTAAAAATTTCAAATTAAAGCATCAACTACTTCATGCAGCAGAGCTTGTGTTTCCGAAAATGGAAGGTGAGTGGGAAGTGCTATCCGAAAAAAAGGTGGTAGCGCCGCTTCCTGATTATTTTGAAACGATAGTAACCGAATGTTTTGATGGAGGATATGATTTATGCCGTCATGGAATTCAAGAGGGCTAAGAGGCTCTACACTCGAAGAATTAATTAACTTAACCAATGAAAAATATAGAAGCAATCATCTGGCTTTAATCCAGAAAGTTCCTACCCCGATAAAACCGATTAAAATTGACGCTTCGACGCGTCACATTACACTGGCTTATTTTGAACAAAAAAGTACGGTCGATTATATTGGTGTAGTGCAGGGAGTTCCCGTATGTTTTGATGCAAAGGAATGTTCTACGGATACATTTCCCCTTCAAAATATACATGAACATCAGGTAGAATTTATGACGGAGTTTGAAAAGCAAAAGGGGGTTGCTTTTCTTATAATTTACTTTAAGAAGCAGGATGTCTTTTATTACCTGACCTATGAGAAAATGATGGAGTTTTGGAATCGTGCGCAAAAGGGCGATAAAAAAAGTTTTCGTTTTGAGGATCTTGATCCACACTATCAAATATCTACGAACAATCGCGTATTTGTTCATTATTTAGAAATGCTGAATCAGGATTTGGAAAATCGTGATTGACTTTGAAAAATGGATTCGTTATAATAGTAACAGTTTCAGGTGCTAACCAATTACCATAGCACTGCGTTAATATATTAAAGTGTCTTATAATAGAAAAGAGTGAGAAGCCTATGAAAAAGGAACAATATAAGCTATTACATACACCAGAAGGTGTTCGAGATATTTATAACGGAGAATGTGAACATAAGATTAAGTTACAAAAAGATATGGAAGATATCTTAAAGAATTATGGCTTCAAGAGTATTCAGACTCCAAGCTTTGAATTTTTTGATATTTTTAGTGAGGAAAGAGGAACGGTCTTATCAAAGGAAATGTACAAATTCATTGACCGTGAAGGCAATACCTTGGTGCTCCGCCCGGATATGACGCCGTCCATTGCAAGATGTGCTGCAAAATATTTTAATGAAGATGATTTTCCACTGCGTTTGACGTATACAGGAAATACCTATATCAACAATTCCAGTCATCAAGGTAAGCTAAATGAGACAACTCAGGTTGGAGCAGAATTGATCAATGATGTATCCGTAGAAGCAGACAGCGAGATTTTGGCAATTACGGTAGACTGCTTACGAAAAGCTGGATTATCGGAGTTTCAGGTAGAAGTTGGGCATGCTGATTTTTTCAATGGACTGATGGAAGAAGCTGCATTTGATGAAGATGAAATCCTTGAGATGAAAAGCCTGATGGAAAGTAAGAACCTATTTGGTATCGAGGCTTTGATGGAACGAAAAGAAATTAGTCAAAATCTAAAAGAACTTTTAATGAAACTTCCGGAATTGTTTGGAAGCATGGAGCATTTTTCATACGCTCGAAAGATGACAAATAATCGAAAAGCATTAAAAGCATTGGATCGCCTGGAAGAAATCTTATCCATTATGGATGTTTATGGAATGAGAAATTACATTACCGTAGATCTAGGTATGTTAAGCAAATATAACTATTATACGGGTATTATTATGAAAGCGTATACGTATGGTACCGGTGAAGCAGTCGCACAGGGCGGCCGTTATGATAATCTAGTGGGGCAGTTTGGGAAAAATGCACCGGCAGTAGGACTCGTTCTATTGATTGACCAACTGATGTTTGCATTGTTAAGTCAGAAACGTATCTACGAAGCAAATGAAGGCGGTATTTTAATGTTATATCAGGCAGAAACTAGGAACGCTGCAATTACAGTTGCAAATAAACTGCGTAATCAGAACAAAAAAGTTACCTTAATGCATCATCCAGTGTCGGAAAAAATAGCAGAATCTACATCAGAAGCTATATCAAAAGCAATGAAAGAAACAACGTCAGAATATGAAGCCTTTATGGATAAGACCTCGATACGATATGTTGTTAAGATGCTGACGGAAGATACGATCGAAGTGTATGACAAGACAACGAATGAAACAAAGCAGGTAATAGCAATCGAATGGATGGAGGGAGTTTAATATGAGATATTTGACATTTGCATTAGCAAAAGGGCGTATTGCAAAACAAACCCTCGGAATACTAGAACAGATTGGCATTACCTGTGAAGAAATGAAAGATAAGGATTCCAGAAAGTTGATTTTTGTGAATGAAGAACTAAAACTTAAATTTTTCTTGGCAAAAGCAACGGATGTGCCAACTTATGTAGAATACGGAGCCGCAGATGTAGGCGTTGTAGGAAAAGACACGATTATGGAAGAAGGAAGAAAGCTTTACGAGGTCGTAGATTTAGGACTTGGAAAGTGCCGCATGTGTGTCGCTGGGCCACCGGAAGCAAACAAATATTTAAATAGTGGTGAAATGATACGTGTCGCTACGAAATACCCAAACATTGCAAAAGATTATTTTTACAATAAAAAGCATCAGACCGTTGAGATTATAAAACTAAATGGGTCGATTGAATTAGCACCGATTGTCGGTTTATCCGAAGTAATTGTTGATATCGTGGAAACGGGATCCACCTTACGCGAAAATGGATTGGTGATACATGAAGAAATCTGCCTACTGTCCGCAAGAATGGTAGTAAATCAAGTAAGTATGAAAATGGAACACGAACGTATTTCTGAACTGATCCATCATTTAAAAGAAGTCTTAGCATAAAAAGTAATTCTTTTCAAAAGGGAAAGAAAATTTATCAAGTAGCGCAGAAATGAGGAAAACTATGAGAATCGTCAATTTAACCGATGAAACGAAAAATAATATTTTGGAAGACTTACTAAAGCGAAGCCCAAACCAGTATCGTGAATATGAATCCGTAGTATCAAACGTAATTGAAAACATTCGTATAGATGGAGATGAGGCTGCAAATGGATATACACTACAATTTGATGGCGCTGTGATTACACCAGAAACCATTAGAGTGACAGACCAAGAAATCGAAGAAGCTTATGCATTAGTAGAGCCTTCCTTAGTGGAGATTATTCGAAAAGCAAAACAAAATATTGAAGTCTATCATCAAAAACAAAAACAATACAGTTGGTTTGATAGTACACCGAATGGTACAATTTTGGGACAAAAAGTTACGCCAATTGAAAAGGTAGGTGTTTATGTACCTGGTGGCAAGGCAGTGTATCCTTCCTCTGTTTTAATGAATGTCATCCCGGCAAAAGTAGCAGGCGTTGAAAAAATCATTATGACAACACCACCGAATAAAGAAGGCAAGGTTAATCCAAACACATTAGTAGCCGCAAAAGAAGCAGGCGTTGACGAAATATATAAGATTGGTGGAGCACAGGCGATTGCAAGCCTTGCATATGGAACAAAGAGTATTCCAAAGGTTCATAAAATTGTTGGACCTGGTAATATATTTGTAGCGCTTGCAAAAAAAGCAGTTTATGGTCATGTCAGTATTGATTCGATTGCAGGACCAAGTGAAATCTTAGTACTAGCGGATGAAACAGCTAATGCAAGATTTATCGCAGCAGATCTTTTATCACAGGCAGAACATGATGAGTTAGCTTCGGCTATTTTAGTAACGACCAGTTTAGACTTGGCAAAGAAGGTATCAAAAGAAGTAGATGATTTCGTTGAAGTTTTATCAAGAAAAGAAATATTGCAAAAATCCCTTGATAATTATGGATATATTTTAGTTGCGAATTCCTTAGAAGAGGCAATTGATGTGACCAATGAAATTGCATCGGAGCATTTAGAAATTGTTACAAAAGATCCGTTCCAGACGATGACAAAGATTAAAAATGCCGGAGCAATCTTTCTTGGCGAATATTCCAGTGAACCGCTTGGCGACTATTTTGCTGGTCCAAACCACGTGCTGCCTACAAATGGAACCGCAAAATTCTTTTCCCCACTAAGCGTGGATGACTTCATTAAGAAATCCAGTATCATTTCTTATTCGAAAGAAGCACTAGAACCAATTCATGAAGATATTATTGCATTTGCAAAAGCAGAGCAGCTGACCGCACACGCGAATTCCATTGCAGTTCGTTTCGAAAAATAATTTGCTATAAACTATTGCTTGTTTACGGTCGATTGGTATAATAGAAGTATACAAAGAGTTTTATATATTCGATATCAAAGGAGTGATTTTATGGCATCTTATTTTGGAATAAGCGGTGATTCCACCTCTTTTATCTCGAACTATTTTGGGACGAGCAGTAAAGATAAAGCTAGTTCAAATAGTGAGATTGGTAATTACGCAATGATACGAAGTGGAGCCTATAAAAAGCTATTGAATGCGTATTATGATAAAAAGAATACGACTGCAAGTTCGACCAAAGCCATGGAGGCAGAAAAGCAAGCAAAGATTGGACTAAATGATACAAAAACAGATGCTACCACATTGAATAAGGCAGCAACAAAATTGAAGAATACGGATTTTAGTAACAGTGATACCGTTGCAAAAAATGTACAGTCTTTCGTTGACGCGTATAACAATAGTATTGATACTACAAGCGAAGTAGATACTAAGAGTATATTGCGAAAGACACTTTGGATGATTGGAGATACAAAGGCGTCCTCTAATTTATTAAAGGATGTTGGTATTACCATTGGTTCCGATAACAAATTAAGCCTGAATAAAGAAACGCTGAAAGCAGCAGATACAGCCACGATAAAGACGCTTTTTAGCGGGACAAATTCATTTGCAGATAAAGTAGCCAACAAAGCATCGGATCTTGTTAATTTGAGTAATAATGCACTCAAAGCTTCTAGTACAGCAAATATCTATACAAATTCTGGAGATTATTCTTCGATTAATACGAGTACACTTTATGACAGTTTATTTTAAGATACATAGATATAGCCGGTGCTTATTTTAGGCGCCGGCTATTATATAAATACCGAATTACAAACACCGAATTACAAACACCGAATTACAAATAGTGCCAGCTTTCGAACAATTCAGGTAAGAGTATTTTTAAAGGGGGATACCATGAAAAACAGAAAAAGCAAAATAACACGTAATACAAAAGAAACCCAGATAACGATGTCTTTTAATTTGGATGGAAGTGGAACTACTTCGATTCATACAGGGATTGGTTTTTTTGACCATATGCTCAACAGCTTTGCACGACATGGTTTTTTTGATCTGGAAGTCACATGCAAAGGAGATTTGGAAGTAGATTCCCATCATACCATCGAAGATGTGGGAATTGTATTAGGTCAGGCAATAAAAGAAGCACTAGATAGTAAAGAAGGAATCAAACGCTTTGGAAATTTTATGCTACCAATGGATGAAACGTTAATGCTTTGTGCACTTGATTTATCTGGCAGACCGTATTTTGTTTTTGATGTATCGTTTTCGACACCAAAGATTGGAGATTTGGATACGGAAATGATCAAGGAATTCTTTTATGCCGTTTCCTATGGGGCGGAAATGAATCTTCATATAAAGGAGTTATCAGGAGGAAATAACCATCATGTGGCAGAGGCCATATTTAAAGCATTTGGAAAAGCGCTAGATGATGCGACCAGTTTGGATGAAAGAATTCAAGGAGTTCTATCAACGAAAGGAAGCTTATAAAATATACATGCCAAGTAGAGGTGACAGCAATGTTAATATTTCCAGCAATTTTTATTAAAAATGGAAGATGCAATTCTCATACAAATCAGAATCTGCCTTGGAAACTTGCAATGGAATATGTGAATATGGGTGCTTCGTGTTTGCATATCATTGATATAGACGGAGCAAGAATGGGTAACCTTGTAAATGAGGAAAGTATTTTAAATATAGTATCCAAAATATCCATACCAATTGAGGTTGGTGGAGGCATTCGTTCTCTAAAGGATGTAGAGCATCTGCTGGATTTGGGAGCGAGCAGAGTCATAATTGGAACAAAAGCGGTAGGAAATCCAGCATTCATAAAAGATGTCATTGCAAATTTTGGACAAGATAAGATATTGGTATCCATTGATACAAATGATGGCTTTGTTGTAACAGAAGGGTTTGAAAAGATAAATGCAGTACGGGCGATTGATCATGCAATCGAAATGAAAAGTTATGGAGTGCAAAATATATGTTACGTGGATGCATCGACTAAAATGCATACAACGTTCAGTTTTTGCGAAGAAATTGATGAATTATATAATAAGACAAATCTAAATATTATTGCGAAGGGAAATATCAGCTCAGTGAAAGATTTGGAAAAGCTAAAAGATGTAAACGCATATGGTGCGGTTTTGGAAAAAAATGAGATTCAAAGAGAACTAAATATAAAAAAAGCAATCGAAATTTTTGAAAAAGGAGACAGCTATGGATTACAAGAAGATAATTGGTTATATTAATGGCGAAAACGAAATTGACACAAGCATTGTTCGAAAGGCGATAGAATATGCAAATAATGGAGCAGATTCTTTGTTTATTTATAATTACACAAGAGACGAAGTCTCCAGGGAAGAATTTCTAAAAACGATGAAAATGGTGGCAAAAGAATGTGAACTTCCCTTTATCATTGGGCTTTTCGTGGAGCGATTTGAAGATATTAAGAAGGCGCTGTATACAGGTGCCGACCGTGTAGTAGTTAAGCAGGCATTGATAAAGGATGACAAAGTATTAATCGAAGCAATTGACCGTTTTGGCAATGATAAGATTATGATGGAAATCGATTCAATCGGTGATTTTAAGAATTACAATTATACACAGTATTTAAAAGAAATCGGAATTTATGGAGTACTCCTAAAGCATGTTACCATATCAGATAAATTAAAAAAGAATATGTTAAAAGCAGATATGCCAATTATTATAAGAGATAGTCTGATTCGAAATGATTTAATGGAGTTGATGACACTTGAAAATGTAGAAGGTGTAGCAACCAATTATTTTGAAGGTAAAGATATTATGAAAGCAAAACGCGTGCTTCATGATAATAAAGTAACAGTTAATGTATTTGAAAGTACGTTAAAATTTTCTGATTTTAAGAAAAATTCGGATGGAATGGTGCCAGTTATTACGCAGGATTATAAAACAGGTGAGGTCCTAATGCTTGCTTATATGACAGAAGAAGCATTTCAAAAGACTCTGGAAACAGGAAAAATGACATACTATAGTCGTAGCCGTAAGGAATTATGGTGTAAAGGAGAAACTTCAGGACATTTTCAGTACGTAAAACACTTGATGATCGATTGTGATAGTGATACAATACTAGCAAAGGTAAAACAAATCGGTGCAGCATGTCATACGGGGAACCGAACCTGCTTTTTCACCGATTTGGCAAAATATGAATACGATGCAGTCAACCCATTAAACGTATTTAATGATGTTTTTAACGTAATAATGGACCGCAAGATGCATCCCAAAGAAGGTTCCTATACCAACTATTTGTTTGATAAAGGAATTGATAAAATATTAAAAAAATGTGGAGAAGAAGCAACGGAAATTGTGATTGCAGCCAAGAATCCGGATTCCGAAGAATTAAAATATGAGATTGCTGATTTTATGTATCATATGATGGTTCTGATGGCAGAATGTGGACTGGATTGGGAAGATGTTACAAAAGAACTTGCACATAGAAGATAGGGGGAAATTACATGTTTGGAGCAGCGTTATTATATTATGTCGTTCGATATATTCTTTTTGGCATTGTTGTTGGAGCCGCACTATTTGTAGGAATGAAACTACGTAAGAACAAAGATCAAAAAAATAGTTAATGTAATCATAAGAATGTATTGATATCAAACGATTATTTTAATAAACAACAATAAAAATCGAGTGTTAAATCACCCGATTTTTATTGTTATGGAAAAAGAATTAGATATGCCAATTAGACATTGTTTGACAAACACTTTAATTCTTTTTATAATAGAGAATAAATTGAAATGGATGGGCGATAAAGCGCCAAAGAGCGTATTTTTTGTGCCTAGAAACCTTTAGGAGGCAACTATAATGAAGAAGTATGGAGTAAATGAACTTCGTAAAATGTATTTGGAATATTTTGAAAGCAAAGATCATTTAGCGATGAACAGCTTTTCTTTGGTACCACATAATGATAACAGCTTACTTTTGATTAATGCGGGTATGGCCCCTTTAAAGCCTTATTTTACAGGACAGGAGATTCCACCAAGAAAACGTGTTACTACCTGCCAGAAATGTATTCGTACCGGTGATATTGAAAACGTTGGTAAGACAGCAAGACATCTTACTTTCTTTGAAATGCTTGGAAACTTCTCCTTCGGAGATTATTTTAAAGAAGAAGCAATTGCCTGGTCATGGGAATTCTTAACCAAAGTCATTGGCTTAGAAGAAGATAGACTATATCCATCCATCTATTTTGAAGATGATGAAGCATTTGATATCTGGAATAAAAAAATGGGGATTCCAGCAGAAAAAATCACACGTTTCTATCGTGATGAAAATGGAAAATGTGATAATTTCTGGGAGCATGGTGCAGGACCTTGCGGTCCTTGTTCTGAAATTTATTATGACCGTGGAGAAAAATATGGCTGTGGCAGCCCTGACTGTAAAGTTGGCTGTGAATGCGATCGCTTTATGGAAGTATGGAATAACGTATTTACGCAGTATGAAGGAGATGGCAAAGGCAATTATACCGAGCTTTCTCAGAAAAATATTGATACCGGTATGGGATTAGAGCGTCTTGCTGTCGTTGTTCAGGATGTATTTTCTGTATTTGATATTGACACCATGAAAGCCATCCGTGATAAAATCTGTGAAATTGCAGGTGTTGTTTACCAATCCAATGAAACCAAGGATGTTTCCATTCGTTTGATTACCGATCATATGCGTTCCGCTACCTTTATGATTTCAGATGGTATTTTGCCATCAAATGAAGGACGTGGATATGTCCTTCGTCGCTTGATTCGACGTGCAGCAAGACATGGACGTTTGCTTGGTATTGAAGATCAATTCCTCGCTACCTTAAGTGAAACAGTTATAAGTGAAAGCAAAGACGGTTACCCAGAATTAGAAGAAAAGAAAGAATTCATCCTTAATGTATTAACACAGGAAGAAAAACAATTTAACAAAACCATTGATCAGGGACTTAGCATCTTAACCGATATGGAAGAGGAACTAAAAAAATCCGGTAAAACCGTATTAGCTGGAACCGATGCATTTAAGCTTTATGATACGTATGGATTCCCACTTGATTTAACAATAGAAATCTTAGAAGAAAAAGGTCTGACTATCGATAAAGAAGGTTTCACAACAGCTATGGAAGAGCAGAGAAAAACGGCGCGAGAAGCTCGTAAAACGACCAATTACATGGGTGCAGATGTTACCGTATATCAATCGATTGATCCTTCGATCACATCTACCTTTGTTGGATATGACCGACTGGTTCATGAATCAAAGATTGCGGTTCTTACCACAGAAGATGAATTAGCGCAGGCATTAACCGATGGACAAAATGGTACCGTAATTGTAGAGGAAACACCATTCTATGCAACCATGGGTGGTCAGCAGGCGGATGTCGGAACCATTACGTTTGGTGACAATGAATTTAAAGTAACCGATACCATTAAACTACAAGGTGGTAAAGTAGGACATGTAGGAACGATGGTTCGCGGTATGTTAAAGGTTGGAGATAAAGCGGTGCTTAGCGTAAGCGAAAGTAATCGTATGGCAACTGGTAAAAACCATACAGCTACCCATATCCTACAAAAAGCATTACGTATGGTATTAGGAAATCATGTAGAACAAGCAGGTTCTTATGTGGATGCAGATCGTCTTCGTTTTGACTTTTCTCATTTCTTAGCTATGACAAAGGATGAAATTGCAAAAGTAGAAGAAATCGTAAACGAAGAAATTGCAAAAGGACTAGCAGTTGTTACGGAAGTTATGACATTAGAAGATGCAAAGAAGACCGGAGCAATGGCTCTCTTTGGTGAAAAATATGGAGATAGCGTTCGTGTTGTAAAAGTGGGTGATTTTAGTACCGAACTTTGCGGTGGTACGCATGCTGCAAATACAAATACAATCGCTGCATTTAAGATTATTTCCGAAACTGGTATTGCAGCAGGTGTTCGTCGTATCGAAGCATTAACAGGTAAGGGCTTGTTTGCTTATTACAACGAAGTAGAACAAGAGTTGCATAAAGCGTCTCTTGCTGCAAAAGCAGAGCCATCTAATCTTGCAAAGAAAATTGAAGCAATGCAGGAAGAAATTAAGTCTTTAATGTCTGAAAATCAGAAATTGAAAGATAAGCTGGCAAAGGATGCACTTGGAGATGTAATGGACCAGGTAATCGAAATAAAAGGTGTCAAGGTTCTTGCTACAAAGGTTGACGATGTCGACATGAATGGTCTTCGTACCTTAGGAGATCAATTAAAAGATAAATTAGGGGAAGGTGTCGTTGTTCTTGCCTCTGCAAAAGAGGGTAAAGTGAATTTACTTGCCATGGCTACTGAAGAAGCTATGAAAATGGGAGCACATGCTGGAAACTTAATCAAAGATATCTCTGCAATCGTTGGTGGTGGCGGCGGTGGACGTCCAAACATGGCGCAAGCAGGTGGTAAAAATCCAGCTGGTATTGACGAAGCAATTGTGGCAGTAAAGGCAATAATCGAAGGTCAAATTAAATAAAATTTCATAAAAATACAACTTTTGTCAAGAAAATGGTTGACGGATAAAAAAAATGTGCTATAATCTTAATAGTGCTATAAAATACCCAAACAGTTGTATGAGCACAATTCACAACTGGAGGGAGGTTAGGTGTGAGACTATGTCAAATGTTATCGTAAAAGAAAACGAAACTTTAGATAGTGCACTTCGCAGATTTAAAAGGAACTGTGCGAAGGCTGGTATTCAACAAGAGATTCGTAAAAGAGAGCATTATGAGAAGCCAAGCGTTAGACGTAAGAAAAAATCAGAGGCAGCTCGTAAACGTAAATACTAGTAAATTGCAGTATCAATCATATTGTGCAAGCTAAGGGAGATGTTTTTAACATCTCCCTTTTTGAATTTTTTTTTTCTCTGATTCATATAGTGATAGTAGTATCTATTTTGGAGGCTGTATGAAGCAAAGAACAATTGAAATCATGGAGGGATTGTCCGAAACGATGAAACTGCCTTCTGATATATTAGCAGGAGCACCTCTTTTATCTATGGTTGGGCAAAGACAGCTGTTTATTGAGAATTATAAAGGAATTATTGAATATACGCAGGATTGCATTCGGGTCCAGACAAAGATTGGCCGAATTCATGTAGAGGGAAAACGTCTTAATATCGAATATTATACGGTGGATGATATGAAAATTACAGGATACATTACGACAATTCAATTCTGTGAATAAAGGAAGGGTTTGACGATTGGCACAGTCAATAATAAGATGGCTCAATGGTTATCTGTTCGTGGAACTAAAAGGCTCATCACCAGAACGTTTTTTAAATCTCTGCCGTATGCGAGAATTATATACCTGGAATATCAATTGCGATAAAAATCAATATAAATTTTACATGAATATCAAGGATTATAAAGAATTAAGACCAGTTGCAAGGAAAACGAAAACCGTGCCTAGAATTAAACGAAGAATTGGGCTTCCGTTTTATCTAAACAGAATAAAAAGCCGAGTGGGCTTTATGACAGGATTTCTTTGTTTCCTATGTCTTGTTTTATTCATGTCAAAGCTTATATGGAGTATTGAAGTAAAAGGGCAGTATACGCATACGAAAGAAGAACTCATGAAGTATATGTATCAAAATGGGATTCATCAGCTCATCTTATCAAAGAAGGTAAACTGTCTGGCACTGGAAGAATCCATTCGAAAGGAATATCAAGATATCGGCTGGGTATCGGCTCAAATTGATGGAACAAAGCTCATCGTTCGGATCAAAGAGACAAATATGCCAAAACTTTATGTGCAACAGACGACGCCGGTACATATCGTAGCAGATCGGGATGGAACGATTGTATCCATTGTTACAAGAAAGGGAACACCGCTTGTGAAAGCGGGAGATGAGGTGAAAGCAGGCGATATTTTAATATCGGGTGTCGTTGATATCGTTGGGGACAATCAAATCTTGTTGCGCAAAGATCCTGTCGTTGCAGATGGGGACATTATGCTGAATACCCAGTATGAATATCAATACAAAAAAAGTCTAAAATATATAGGAAAGGATTATACCGGAAAACTTGCAAAAGAAATACGTATTTTTGTAAAAGACAAAGAAATAATCTTAAATACACCGGAATTTCTGACAAAAAACTGGGAGAATACAAGTGAATTAGTTGAAATGAAGGAGACCTTATTTGGAAACATTGATCTTGTAACAAAGCGAGAATATATTGCAACACAGAAACTGTATTCTATTGAAGATGTAAAGGCCTATTTAACCATTAAATTAAAAAAATATATTCAAGAAATAACCGAAAAAGGGGTGATTATTCACTCGATTAATGTTAAAATAAATAGGATAGGTACAAATATGGTTGCAAGTGGAACATTGAATGTTACACAGCCAGTTACAACATATCGAAAAATATTGGACAGCGAGTGGAGGAACACGGAAAATAATGAGCATAGTGGAAACGACAATTGATATTCCAGCAGAACATCAAAAAAATGTGTTTGGACAATTTGACTCCTACACGAAAACAATAGAGAAAACATTAAAAGTTACCATCGTTTTAAGGAACGATCAGTTAAAAATTATTGGTAATCCAAAGGATACAGAAACTGCAAAACGGGTATTTTCACAGCTGATGGAACTGTCAAAGCGTGGAAACACCATTACCGAACAAAACGTAAACTATTGCCTCTCTCTTTCCTTTGAGGAAAAAGAAAAAGCAATCGTAGAAATTGATTCAGATTTGATTTGTCATACGATACAAGGAAAGCCAATCAAACCAAAGACGATTGGACAAAAACAGTATGTGGATCAGATTCGTCAAAAAATGATTGTATTTGGTATCGGTCCTGCAGGAACAGGAAAGACATATCTTGCGATGGCTATGGCAATCAATGCCTTTAAAAATGATGAAGTCGGACGTATTATTTTAACAAGACCTGCAATTGAAGCGGGAGAGAAACTTGGCTTTTTGCCAGGAGATTTGCAAAGTAAGGTAGATCCTTATTTAAGGCCGCTTTATGATGCACTATATCAAATTATGGGACCAGAAAGCTACTTGAAAAATTCAGAAAAAGGCTTAATTGAAGTTGCTCCTTTGGCTTATATGAGAGGTAGAACGTTAGATAATGCGTTTATCATATTAGATGAGGCGCAAAACACGACGCCAGCTCAAATGAAGATGTTTCTGACCAGAATTGGTTTTGGTTCCAAGGTAATTATTACTGGAGATTTAACACAAAAGGACTTACCAGACAATGCAAAATCAGGCCTTGATCATGCAATTAAGGTGTTATCAAAGGTAGAGGATATTGGATTTTCCTATTTAACCAGTCAGGATGTTGTAAGACATCCATTGGTGCAAAAGATTGTAAAAGCATACGAAAATTTCGAAGCAAAGCAAAAACGAGGAAATCTAAAAAAATACGATAAGAGGTAGCCGGGGTGAAGACAAAAACAAAAGATTATACCCATCTATTTTGGTGTATTGTTCTGCTTGCCTCACTGATAAGCGCGGTGATCATAGCAAGGACTGCGTCAATTAAGACGTATGAATTACTAAAGACTTATATTATTGTGATACTGCTAATTGGTGCATTTGAAACAATTTCTCTGACAAGTCAGTTTGAATTTTTCCGTGAAAAAAGAACGGTTTATGATTTATGTATTGGTTATATTCTTTCTTCCGTGTTTCTATGTGTTGAGATAATGGTTCCCATTTACTTAATCTGGGGAATTGGAAGTATCTATATTGCGAAGAAAGTGCATCCTTATGTGGGTATCTTTTTTCAACTGGTATTTACCTTTGTTTTTTGCAGTATGAAATCATATGGAATTCAAGAGTTTATTTATAATTTTATAATTGGATGTATTCTTTGCATTTTGATTCAATTTACAGATACGTTTCTTTCCTTTGTTTATGTGTTACTTATTGTGGGATCGGTTCAAATCATTCTAAATTTTCTAATGAATAATTTTGTATTTGAACAGGCGATTTCTTCAAATTCATTGGCTATGCTTTTAGGAGGAAGTTTTTTAGTTATAATTGGATATTTCATACGACCAAATAAAGCAGCAGGACAAACGGAGATCTGTTCAAAGATTCATAAAAAGGAATTGCAATCCGAATCTTATGATAACATGGAGGTACCGATTAATACAGCCACAGAGCATAATAATGCAATGGGAAAAATCGAAGAAAAAGCAAAAGAGCAGGAAGAAGAAAAAACAGAAGACAAAATAGAAGAAAATTATGCAAGATTTATTACGAGCGATGCACCATTAATGAAACGATTAAATGATGAAAAGCCAAATACTTACCGTCATTCACTTTTGATTGGTATTTTATCCGAAAAGGCGGCAAAAAAGATTGGTGCAAATGAAGCACTTGCAAAGGCCGGTGGCTTTTATCATGAAATCGGTAAACTGGAAAATGGGGATTACATAGAGGAAGGAGTTCGTTTAGCGATGCTCCAGGAACTTCCAACTCCACTTGTAAATATAATCAAACAGCAGAATGGAAAAATGGAAAAGCCTGACACAAAAGAATCCGCAATAGTAATGCTTACCGATAGTATTATTACAACCATTAAATATTTTGAAAAGCAACCGAAGGAGCTAAGACGTTCCACCGATAAAATTATTGATAATATATTTAAGGTGCGTTTGGAGCAAGGTATTCTCGAAAAGGTTCCCCTTACCTTGAATGAGTTTCATATCTTAAAAGAGTTTTATTTTACGAATTTACCAAAATAAGGTGGATATGAAAATAAATTATTCATACACCTAAAATTTGTTAGCCGACAAACCGGCAAAGGAGAGTAATAGTGACAATAACGTTTGATTGTGAATTAGAGTGTGAGCCAGCCATTCCTTATCGAGAAATTATTTCAAGTGTAGCGGAGACTGTTCTTGATTATGAAGAGTGTCCTTATGAATCTGAAATTAATGTAGTGATTACAAATAACGAGGAGATTCAAAAGACAAATAAAGAATTTCGTGATATTGACCGAGCTACGGATGTTTTATCTTTCCCAATGCTAGAATATGAAGTACCTGGCGAATTTGACTGGTTGGAAGATTATGAAGAATACTTTAACCCGGAAACAGGAGAGTTGATTTTGGGCGATATCATGATATCAATGGACAAAGTATGGGAGCAGGCAAAGGAATACGGACACTCGGTAGAGCGTGAGCTTGCATTTCTTGCAGCACACAGTATGCTTCATCTATGCGGTTATGATCACATGGAAGACGACGAAAAAGATGTAATGGAGCAAAAACAAAGAGATATTATGGAGATTTTAGGTATCAGCCGTGATTAATGAAAGTATTTGCGAAAGAATATAGGAGATAAAGCAATGAAAAGAAAATCGATCCTTCTCTTAATGCTTGCCATGTTATTTGCTTTAACTGCGTGTGGTAAAAAGGAAGAACCAATAAGAGAAAATAACTTTGATACGCTAGAGGGAGCGCCAACACCAACGCCAACGGCGACACCTACCGCTACTCTGGAAGAAAATCATGAAGGACAAGCACTTAGTAAATTAACCGGCTTATGGGTGGATGAAAAAATCGCGAACCGTAGACCGATTGCACTTATGATTAATAATATTTCATTTGCGAATCCACAGACAGGAATTGGAGAAGCCTCTATTATGTATGAAGCGGTTGTGGAGGGTGGGATCACCCGTATGATGGCAATCTTTGAAGATGTGACGGGTGATAAGATTGGTTCTGTTCGAAGTGCAAGACATTATTTTGTTAGTTTTGCAGACGAGTATGATGCCATCTTTGCTCACTTTGGTCATACAAAGTATGCCACTAGTAAAATCAAAGAGCTGGGCGTTGATAATTTAAGTGGATTGTCTGGGATTGGCTCTACGGTTTATTATCGTGACAATGCGATAAAACCACCACACAATGCATTTGCGAGTGCAAAGGGATTGTGGAAGGGGATCGAAAAGCTGGGTTATCGAACGACACTTCGCGAAGATTTGAACAATCATTTTAGATTCTACGAAAAAGATACCGATCTTATGGAAGGTGAAAATGCTTCTAAAAAAGTTACGTTGGAATTTTCAGGATATACATCACCATATTTTACTTATGATGCAAAGGACAAGCTCTATTATCGCTTTCAATTTGATGGACCTCATATCGATAAAGGTACTGGTGAGCAGCTTGCTTTTAAAAATTTGATTCTTCAGTATGTATCCTATTGGACCATTGATAAAAAAAATGGATACCAATCCATGGATATCGAAAACACGAAGGGGGAAGGGCTCTATATCACAAATGGGAAAGCAGTTGCGATTACCTGGGATAAGAACGAGGCGACAAAAGAGATGCATTATTATGATAAAGATGGAAAGCTATTGACGATTAATCCGGGGAAGACGTATATTGCGCTTTATCCGGAGAACCGGATGGATGGATTGGTGATTCAATAAGGGATGCGTCAAACTGATAGGTTGTGTTCAATTTGCAATCCCAGCGCATAAATAGCCGGTGTTCTAACCTCAATACGATTGTCGATTTTAATAAGCCATAAACAGTGAAAATAAAGTGGTGGGCACTTGATTTTCACTATGTCTTATTAAAATAATCGTATAAGTTCGGTTAGAGCACCGGCTATTTGTGCGCTGGGACTGCAAATTGGGATAACAGTTACTGAGTTTGTAATAAGCGCTTGATTATCCTTTGTTAAAAAAACCGTATAAATCGGGTTTGGCAGTATGTTAATTAAGATTGGAATTTCATATTTGAATAGTGGTATACTAGCTTGAATAGTTCTCAAGGATTCCGTAAAGTTCTTCTTTGTCTAGGACGTAAATGCCTTCCAATAATTTTGATTGTTCGGTAGAGGAGAGATTTCTTGCGTCGATACCGGTGTACTCGAAGACGGTTTTTTTGTCACAGTAGTATACAACAACTTCATAGTTTACGACGGTGAGATAATATTCATATGGCATACTTGCTGAGTCATAGTTTTTCATTAATGTGATGGAGTCACTGGAAAAAGACTGCAGATCGTAGGATATGAGTCCGGCTCGAACTTCATTCAGGGGCAGTTCATTCATGTAATTGGTTAAATTTTCGATTAATTGCTCACGGTTCAAGCCAATCCAATCGGAGGGAATAGACTTTGTTTCTTCTTTATAGGAATTGTTTTGTAAATCGTAAGTAATTAATTTGTAATCGGTTTTATTCGTGATAAGTGCTTCCTTGACAGTATCAACTTCAACTGCGGTATCGGGTTGATCGTTTGTTACTGCCTCTAGAGGAAGTGTTTCTTTTGTATTATCTTGCTGATAATGCTCCAATGTTTTTTTGTAGCTCACATAATAGGCAGTAGAGAGCGTTATCGCTGCTATAAACATGACACCTATATATAAAAAAGTTCGTTTCATTCTTTTCTCCATTCCTGCGCTAGATTTGCGCATATCAAGTTTTGCCTCATTCTATAACCAATCGTTTGGATGGTTACTCTTAATTATTTCCAATCTTACTAAATATATACATTTATGTTTGGCATTGCGTAATCTGGGGAAAACAAGTATAATAGCCTAAGTAATGGAAAAGGAGGGCTTATTTTGAGAGATATAATCATCGTTGGCGGTGGTGCATCAGGACTGATTGCAGCAGCTATACTTGCACGCCATGGTAAAGAAGTGACCCTACTGGAACATAATGATAAAATTGGACGAAAAATATTAGCAACTGGAAATGGAAAATGTAATTTTACCAATCAGTTTCAGGAAGAATCCTGTTATCGAGGTGAACAGCCGGACTATTCATGGAATCTGATTCAAAAGTATGGTCCCGAAACGTTTCTTTCCTTTCTCGATACGATTGGGATTGTTGCAAAAAGTAAAAATGGGTATTACTATCCGTATTCTGAACAAGCTTCTACAATTGTAGAAGCACTTCGATTGGAGCTTATCTTTCGAAAAGTAAAAGTAAAATGTCAGGAGCATGTGACGGATATTTCACCGATCGACGGTGGCTATTCAGTAGCTACCAAAGGATATGCCTATGAGGCAAAAAAAGTAATCTTAGCTTGCGGCGGAAAAGCAACGCCTGTACTTGGAGCAGATGGCAGTGGCTACGAACTGGCAAGTAAACTTGGACATACAATTACCCCTATATTTCCAGCATTGGTGGGATTAAAGGTAGACAATAAAAACAAACAAAAATTAGCAGGAATACGTATAAAGGCAGATATTTCACTCTTGATTTCCGGTCAGCAAGTCACCTTAGAATCTGGGGAAATACAGTTTACGGCATATGGGATATCTGGAATACCCGTATTTCAAATCAGCCGTTATGCAGCCAAAGCATTGTTATCAGGGGAAAAAGTGGAAGTGATATTATCCTTGTTGCCAGATTTCACGAAGGATGAACTTTTGATTTATTTTGAATATCAGGGAGTAATAAATGCTTATAAAACCATTCTGCAAACGCTTCAAAACTTAATGGATCTCAGATTAGCAGAAAATATATTGGAGTATGTTGGTTTGCAAGCAAAAAAAAGAATGGATGAAATAAAGATAGAGGAGCTTGAAAACTTGGTAAGCAGTATCAAAGAATTTCGTCAGCGTGTTACTGGAACAAATGGATACGAGCAAGCGCAGGTTACGGGGGGCGGTGTAAATACGCAGGAGATAAACCCTGAAACGTTAGAGTCAAATTATCATAAAGGTATCTATATTACAGGTGAACTGATGGATGTTGATGGTACCTGTGGCGGATATAATTTGCAATGGGCATTTACAAGTGCTTATGTTGCGGCTATGGGTGCACTTGAAGATTAACAGATGACGTAATTTAGAAATTCAATTTAAATTAGAACTAAAATCGAGTAAAAACAATAAGGTATTAAATAGTAGATAGAAGACAGCATACGAAAAGAGTACTAATAATACAGTTAATATGAAAGCGAAAGAATATAGAAATAATAATCAAATAAAATACCAGAACAAAGAAAGCGAAGTAAACTAAAAATGATACGTATATCCAATATAAAAATACCGGTTGATAACTTAAAGTCACAATCGGAAGAAGATCAATTAAAAGCAATTGAGAAATACATCACGGCAAAATATCGAATAAGAGAAGGCGAACTTTCTTCCATCAAAATTGTAAAACGCTCCCTTGATGCAAGAAAAAAACAAGAAATTCATTACATCTATAGCGCTGATGTTGAAGTGAAAGAGGAAAAGTACTATTTTTCAAAACCAAATGTCATGGAAATACCGAAGACAAAATATGTACCGCCTGTTTTAGGTAGTCAGAAATTAAACAATCGACCCGTTATTGTAGGTATGGGACCTGCAGGATTGTTTTGTGCGCTGGAATTGGCACAAGCTGGATACCGCCCATTAATCCTAGAACGAGGCCAAGATGTGGATAGGCGGGTTAAGAGCGTGGAAGCATACTGGCAGGGAGCACCACTAAACGTGGAATCGAATGTTCAGTTTGGAGAAGGAGGCGCAGGCACTTTTTCTGATGGAAAACTCAATACGTTAGTAAAAGACCCTTTTGGCAGACACCAAAAAGTATTAAATACCTTTGTTCAGCATGGTGCACCAAAAGAGATCACATATAGTAATAAACCGCACATTGGAACAGACCGATTGCGTCAGGTCGTTAAGGATATGAGGGAAGAAATCATCCGACTTGGTGGAGAAGTAAGATTTGAGACCAAAGTAACGGATTTGCAAATCGAAAAAAATCACATTTCAGCTGTCGTTGTAAATGAATCCGAAGTGATACCGTGTGAAGTGCTGGTGTTAGCGATAGGGCATAGTGCAAGGGATACCTTTGAAATGATTCATCAGCATAACTTTGAAATGCAACCGAAGTCCTTTGCAATTGGTGTTCGCATGGAACACCCACAGGCAATGATCGGGAACGCACAGTATGGTCCGATGTATGAAAAACTACCAGCAGCAGATTATAAAGTAACACATCAAAGCAAGAATGGGAGAGGCGTTTACTCCTTTTGTATGTGTCCCGGTGGATTTGTCGTAGATGCATCCTCCGAACAAGAGAGAATCGCGGTCAATGGTATGAGTAACTACGACCGAAACGAAAAAAATGCAAACAGTGCTATTATCGTGACAGTTACGCCAGAAGATTTTGAGGGTACAGACTGTATGGCAGGAGTAGCCTTTCAAAGAAAATGGGAGTCTTTGGCTTATCAAGAGGGAAAAGGCTGCGTTCCAGTACAGCGTTTTGCTGATTTTAGGGATAACAAAGAGACAACAGTACTTGGAACCATTCAGCCAAACATCAAAGGAAACTTTACACTTTCCAATCTTCGTAATTGCCTGCCTGACTATGTTTGTGAGAGCCTTATCGAGTCCATCGAAGCCTTTCAGAGAAAGATTCGTGGCTTTGCCAATGAAGATGCGATATTAAGTGGTGTTGAAACCAGGACTTCGTCTCCGTTACGTATCGTTCGAGAGGAAACCAGCTTGGAAAGCAATCAAAAAGGAATTTATCCTTGTGGCGAAGGAGCAGGATATGCCGGCGGAATCGTATCCGCAGCGATGGACGGAATCAAAGTGTTTGAAAAAATTGCAGCAATCTATGCACCTGAGAAATAGTAGATGGAGGAAACTTGCATGAATTATCGGGAATTACTAAAAGATAAAAAACGAATAGTCGTAAAAGTTGGAACTAGTACCTTGACGCATGATGAAACAGGTGCCCTGAATCTGTTGAAAATGGAACAATTGGTACGTGTACTGACGGATTTACGAAATCAAGGAAAAGAAATTGTACTCGTATCCTCAGGAGCAATTGGAGTCGGAAGAACGACCATGGGTTTGCTTGAAAAACCAAAGGAACTATCCTTAAGGCAGGCATGCGCCTCCATTGGACAGGCAAAGCTTATGATGGTTTATCAGAAATTATTTGCAGAATACAATCAGATTACCTCTCAGGTACTCATAACCAAGTATACCATGATCAATGATCGAAGCAGAAAAAATGCTCAGAATACATTTCGTGAATTACTTCGTATGAATGTCATACCAGTGGTCAATGAAAATGACACTGTATCCACCGATGAAATTGAATTTGGTGATAATGATACGCTGTCTGCCATCGTTGCAGCTTTGATAGGGGCTGATTTATTAATCTTAATGTCCGATATCGATGGCCTTTATACGGATGATCCACGTTCCAATCCGGAAGCAGAATTTATTGATACCGTAGAAATCATCACAAAAGAGCTGGAAGAGATGGGAAAAGGTGCAGCAACTGATTTTGGAACGGGTGGAATGGCAACAAAGCTTTCTGCTGCCAAAATTGCAAATGATGCCGGTGCCGATATGGTAATCGCAAATGGTGCAGATATTTACAATATATCACATATTGTAAGTGGAGAACCGATTGGTACCTTATTTAAAGCACATAAAGACCTTAATTTTAAATTACTTGACTACATCGGAGTCGAAGACAGAAAGGAATAATACAAAATGGATGAACGTATGATTGAACGAATCAATGAATTGTATCATAAATCGAAAAATGAAGGACTTACCGAAGAAGAGAGAATCGAACAGGCAGATCTTCGTGCGGAATATATTAAATCCGTAAGAGCCAATTTGCGTGGACAGTTAAATAATATTTCGATTTTAAATACAGATGGGACTGTAACTGAATTAGCGACCAAGGATAAAACGAAGAAGAAGTAACAAATAAGAAGTAAAATGGTATAAATTATATGGATAAAAAGATAATTCGAAAAGAGATGTTGCTACGAAGAAATCAACTTAATGAGAATCAGATCCTAGCTGGGGGAACGATTGCCCTTACTCAGATATTAAAAGAAGAAGCATGGAATGAGAATGAAATCGTATATCTGTATTCCTCCTTCGGAAGTGAGGTATCAACGAAGGGACTCTTAACTGCCTGTTTCGAGCAAAAGAAAAAAGTTGCATTTCCAAAAGTATTATCAAAGACAGAAATGGAATTTTACGAGGTGACGGATCAAAATGATTTCATCCCTAGTGGCTATCAAGGTATCTTGGAACCAAAAAGTGGGTGTAATATAGCAAGAGAGCCTGGATTAATGATTGTACCAGGAGTTGCTTTTGATGAGGAAAATCACCGGATTGGTTATGGTGGAGGTTACTATGACCGCTATTTCAGTACCCATGGAAGCCATCATTATTATAAAATGGGACTGGCGTATTCTTTTCAGGTATTGCCTTTGATCGAAACAGAAACCTTCGATGAAATACTAGATAAAGTAATAAGCATTTTTCTTCCTTCATAGAATAAAAGAAAACGGAATGTTCGAATATGAAGTTTGGAAAAAACTATTCTTATTTAGAAATACTACAATATTTGTTAAATTTACAACAGAAATATCCAGATAAAGTAACCGTAGAGAGCATAGGAATGACCTTTGATATGAGGTCTATTCCTATGCTTATTTTTGGCGCAGGCAAGAAAAATATCGTGGTAACGGGAGGTGTGCATGGAAGAGAATCCATTAATCCAATTGTATTGATACAAATGGCAGAAGACTATATCACGAAAAAGGAGTCCGTTTTCAAAAACAAGGGATGCATTTATATGATTCCATTGCTAAATCCCGATGGCTACGAAATATCCAGAATGGATCATGCACTTTGGAAAAATAACGCAAACGGGGTGGATATCAACCGAAATTTCCCTTCGAAAACATTTGAGGAAAAATGGGAAGATGATAAACCTGGAAGCGAAGCAGAAACAAAAGCATTGATGAAGATTTTTTACCGTGTAAATCCAGACGGATATTTAGACTTTCATTCCAGAGGGAAAAGCATCTTTTATTATCGTAGCCAGATGAATGATGCCTATAATGCAAAGCAATTAAAAATTGCAAAAGCTCTAGCTACATCTACGGGATATACCTTAGAAGAGCCGGACCATGAGATTGACGCAAGCGATAGTGGTGGAAATACCGTCCACTTTTTCTCGGAATATTTTGAAAAGCCAGCACTTACCATAGAAACCGTAGCTGAGGAAGAACGCTTTCCACTCGACGTCAGACTGCAAAGAGAGACTTACAATGAAATTAAGGATACGCTTCGTGTGTTTTTGAAAACTATTTGACCTTTTTTCGAACCTACTTTATAATTAATAGGCATGTACAAAGTAATGCGAAAAGAAAGGATAAAGAAAATGAATTTACCATTAGACGAATCAAAGAAACAATATGTTTATATAGAAAAATGCAAAGAACGCGTGAATACAATTAGTAAAGAACTAGGTAGACCACTAACCGCCTGTATCAATACCTTTGGATGTCAGATGAATGCCAGAGACTCTGAAAAAATCGTAGGAATCTTGCATCAGGTAGGATATACCATTACCGAGGATGAGAATGCAGACTTTGTCATCTTTAATACCTGTACCGTTCGTGAAAATGCAAACTTAAAAGTATATGGCCGTCTTGGTCACTTGAAATCCATGAAGAAAAAAAATCCGAATATGATGATTGCACTTTGCGGCTGTATGATGCAAGAGCCAACTGTGGTTGAAAAGATTAAAAAGAGCTATTCCTTCGTGGACTTAATCTTTGGTACGCATAATATCTTTAAATTTGCGGAACTATTATACAACTGCTTTGAGTCCAAACGCATGATAATCGATTTATGGGAAGATACCACGGAAATCGTAGAAGACCTTCCTAGTGAGCGTGTCTACAAATTTAAAGCGGGTGTAAATATTATGTTTGGCTGCAATAACTTTTGCAGCTACTGCATCGTACCTTATGTAAGAGGGCGTGAGAGAAGTCGTAATGCACAGGATATTGTAAAAGAAATCAGGGAACTCGTAGCCGATGGTGTAGTCGAAATTATGCTCCTTGGTCAAAATGTGAATTCCTATGGTAAAAATTCGGAAGATCAAATGACATTTGCGCAGCTTTTACAGCAAATCGAGCAGATCGAAGGATTGGAGCGCATCCGCTTCATGACATCTCATCCAAAGGATTTATCCGATGATTTAATCGAAACGATGAAGAATTCCAAGAAGATATGTACGCATCTTCATTTGCCAGTGCAATCCGGCAGCAGCAAAATACTCAAAGTAATGAATCGTAAGTATGACAAAGAACATTACTTAAATCTTGTGAAAAAGCTGCGTACGGCGATGCCAGAGTTATCTTTAACAACGGATATTATCATCGGATTCCCTGGAGAAACCGAAGAAGATTTCTTGGAGACCTTGGATGTCGTAAAACAAGCTCGTTATGATAGTGCATTTACCTTTATCTACTCCAAGCGAACCGGAACACCGGCAGCAGAAATGGAAGACCAGATACCAGAGGATGTAATCAAAGATCGTTTTAACCGCTTATTAAGTGTGGTGCATGAGATTTCTACGGAAGAAGCCATGAAAAATACTGGAAAGGTATTAAATGTGCTGGTAGAAGAGAGAAACGAGCATGATGATACCCTTATGACGGGACGTTTGAGCAACAACCTATTGGTACACTTTAAAGGAGACGAAAGCCTGATTGGTCACATTGTACCAGTCAAATTAGTGGAGTGCAAAGGCTTTTATTATATGGGAGAAATGGTATGATATATCCATGTTTTTTAAAGAAAGGGGATCGCATCGGAGTAACCGCTCCTTCGGATGGCAATAGCAAGGAGATTGATTACATTCGACTGGATCATGGTATTGATAAATTGACCCAGCTTGGTTATCCAGTCGTCGAGACACCGAATGTTCGGACCAGTGTCAATGGACGGAGCGCAAGTGGTGAAAGACGCGCGGAAGAATTTTTAAGCCTTATGAATCATCCGAAGGTAAAAGTGATTGTATCCGCGAAGGGTGGGGATTTCCTATGTGAAATGCTATCGATACTTGATTTTGATACAATACGTAAGAATCCAAAGTGGTTGCAGGGGTATTCTGACAATACTGGAATCTTGTTTACGGTGACGACACTTTGCGATATTGCGACACTTTATGGTAATAACTTCAATGACTTTGGAATGGAATGCTGGCATGAATCCGTCATCAATGACATGGAAATCCTAAAAGGAAATTTGGTGGAACAAAGCAGTTTTACCTATCATGAAGACTGCTTTCATGATAAGATCACAGGGCTGGAAGGCTACCAAGAAGACAAGGAAGTATACTGGCAGCATACGAAAGAAGCGAAAGAAATCACGATGAAAGGACGCCTGATTGGAGGGTGTCTTGATGTGTTACTCAATCTGGTGGGAACTCGATTTGATCAGGTGAAAGCCTTTACTGAGAAATATCAAGAGGATGGAATCCTATGGTATATGGAAAGCTTTGATACGAACCGGGAGAAGATGATCGTAAGTCTGTGGCAGCTAAAGGAAGCGGGATGGTTTGCGAATGCGTCTGGGTTTATCTTTGGACGACCATGTTTTTATCCAGAGGATGCGGCAGTGTCTTACCGGGAGGCGGTCGAGGAGAGTTTAGGAGAGTTAAATCTTCCGATGATATTTGATGCGGATATTGGACATAAGGGACCGCAGTTTACGGTGATGAATGGGGCGTATGGAAGTGTGTATTGTGGGTATGGTAAGGGGAAGTTGAGGATGGAGATGCGATAATTATGTAATGACTTGATTTGTGTTGGAGATAATGGCTACTTTATGAATGGAGTCATTTATAATACAGATAATTTGTTTGACATAATTAAACAAAAGATGCAACTTGCATTTATTTAAGCACTGTAGCTTTACGAAATTCCCGTGGGCTTTTTCCTTTCAGCTTTTTGAATGTCTTCGAATAATAATTACTATCCTGAAATCCAACGAGCCCGGCAACGGTATCAATAGAACAGGCGTTATCTGAAAGAAATTCCAGACTCCTTTCAATACGGTAATTCTGAAGGAAGGAGAATATGGTGGTGTTCATATAGCGCTTGAACATGCGGCAGCACTCACTTTCACAAAGGTGAACTTGTCTTGATATATCACTCAGCGTAATTGGCATGCTATAACTATCTTCGATGTAATTCAAAATGATCCTTATTTTTTCATAGTCAAGGGGGCTCTTAGTGAGGCACTCGTAAATTCTGTAATTTTCTGCAATGAAACGCCACAGCTGTTGGAGATGTATCAGGATATCATAATCAGTAAAGGGAGTCGGCGCATCGTGAAGTCGTATAATCTGCATAATTATGTCAGAAGTGAGCGTATTTTGCTTATCTGCCACAGGAAAATAAATGGCTGGAAGCTGCAGATTAAATATGATGGGCTTGATGTAGTTTTCGTAAAGTCGGTTCTGGGCATTTCCAAATAGCAGTGTCGGAAGAAATGTGATGGATATGTATTTGCAGTTTTCTCCATTTTCATGGAAGCCCCTGTGAAGTGTATTGATATTGCCAAATAGCACATCACCGCTTTGAAGTCGGAATCGCTGATTATTTATCTGATAGTTCAGATTTCCTTCCATGATATAGGTTATTTCTATTTCAGGGTGCCAATGCCAACTGAAGGCACATCCTTCATAATCAAATATTTCTTCTCTTGAAATTAAGATTGGAAAATCTTCACTTCCGTGCATCTTTAACTCTTTTTTGTTCTTGTTAATCGATAGTTGCATCAAAATTCTCCTGATAATCATTTGTACTCTCTTATAATATGTGACACACATATGTGTGTTGTAAATATTATCTCAAAATAATCCTTATCTTGCAATGTATTTTTAAGGAATCCTTCGTAGCTTTAAAGTATGATTAATACATCAAATATAAGTAAATTGTGAGGTGAGGGAAATGATAACTATAATCATAGCAACATTATGTGCATTTTTTGTAAAAGGATTGTGTGGATTTGCAAATACTCTGGTCTTTACATCGATTTTGAGTTTTGGAGTAAGTAATGCTAGTATTGCACCGGTTGAATTGATTCTTGGATATCCGACCAATATTATATTGACTTGGAAGAACAGAAAAAACCTAGATCATAAAGTATATATACCATTATCGATACTGGTCTTGGCAGGAAGTATTCCAGGAGCATTTCTTTTGAAAAGTCTAGATACAGGAATTATTAAAATCGTTTTTGGGATTGTAGTTATTTTGATTGGCATTGAAATGCTATTGCGAGACTGTCAGAAACAGAAGATGAAGTCGTCCGGATTTGTATTATTTATCATTGGAATAGTAGCAGGGCTTTTGTGTGGTTTATTTGGTGTAGGCGCGCTGCTGGCGGCATATGTCAGTAGAGTTTCTGATACAGGAAATGAATTCAAAGCCAATATTTGTGCAGTGTTTATCGTAGAAAATACATTTCGAATTATATTATATGTAGGACTTGGTTTAATTACATTGGGAACGGTAAAACAAGTTATAATTCTTGTTCCGTTCATGCTGATTGGGCTATTCCTTGGAATGAAGAGCAGTACAGTACTGGATGATAAGGTAATAAAAAAAATTGTTATTTTTATGTTGATTATATCGGGTATTGCGCTTATTATTAAAAATATATAAAACCTCAAGAGTGAATCTAAAAAGGGTGTGCATAAAAAGCCTATAATTTAGGAGAAAATTATAAATATAGAAGCAGAACTTAAGAAGATGGATTGCATGTAGGAAGACTAGTAGAGAAGATACAGAAGTACATAGATAATTATAGTGAATAATATTATATAGATAGAGGTGTTAGTGGTGAAGCTTTGCATTGCATTAACTGGAATAGCATAGAAAATATCAAATATGAAGGAGAATAAAAATGTCTATTCCAGAGAAAAGAATATATCCACGTACAGGCGATAAGCAAACAATTTATTTAAAAGAAGTGATTATAAATCCAAATATTATAGTAGGTGATTATACAATGTACAATGATTTTGTGAATGATCCTACTAAATTTGAAAAGAACAATGTATTATATCAGTATCCAATTAATCATGATAAACTTATCATAGGAAAGTTCTGTTCCATTGCGTGTGGAGCAAAATTCATATTTAACAGTGCCAATCACACCTTGTCGTCATTATCGACTTACCCATTTTCGCTATTTTTTGAGGAGTGGAATTTGGATAAAAGTAAAGTTGTTGATGCGTGGGACAATAAGGGAGATATTATTATTGGGAATGATGTATGGATTGGTTATGAGGCTGTTATAATGGCAGGAGTAACCATAGGCAATGGTGCAATTATTGGAACAAGAGCGGTTGTTACAAAAGATGTTCCACCTTATACTATAGTTGGTGGAGTTCCAGCAAAAACCATACGTCAAAGATATGACACGGACACGATCAATCAATTACAAGAGCTTAAGTGGTGGAATTGGCCGAAGGAGAAGATTGCACAAAATATTGAGGCGATAAAGTTAGGAAATATAATAAGCTTAGGTTAGTGCATAATTATTATCGGCAAAAGAAAAAAAATGGGAAGAAGTATATATGAAGTATAGCGTCTTGGAAACAAGACGCTATTTTTTGGCTAAATGACAAAGCAGAGGGATAAATCAACGAGGATTAAACCCACCAATAATCTCTTAATGTAACAGGCATTATTTGATACAAAGCCAATGCGGCTTCTGCCGGAGTTAAGGGATATTTCTCGTGAATCCAATTTCGATACATGATTCCTACACCAATACAGAATACGTCACACTGTAGCTTTTCAGTATCTGTGAGTTCGCTTCTATTTCGATTCTGTTTTGTGATTGATTTGACGATCTCTAGGGAATAGATGCCAATATATTCACAGAAGGAATTTATTCCAATGGTTTCCAAGGCTCTTTGAAGAAACTTCCAATTCTTAATTCCATATTTGAAGAGCCTTTCGTATAAATCTAAGTAACTTGTTGATAATTCCGGGATTTCCCAATTTTCTTTGAAAAATATTTCCCAATTGTTACAGAAGGAAGGGATGTCTTTAACGGGACGGAACTTCATATGGATATCGTGAAGGGAGAGGCGCTCTGCATGGAGTGCCAGTCTCTCTATAATGTAATGAAGAATGAAGGAAAATGCCCTTGCTGTGGAAGCCAAGAAAAGAAGGTGCTTGGAGGACAGCAGTTTATTGTGAAGGATATAGGATACTAAACAAATCACAGACACTTTGAAAGGGGTGTCTGTTTTTAGCAAAGTATAGAGGCAATCAAGGCAGGAAATATAGTATACTTAAATACTTGAAGAAAAATATAAAGTTGTGATACAATTACTGAAATGAGATAAACGTTATATTTTAAATAAATATTAACGTTACTGGTCGGAAGGAGTACAAATACATTATGAATTGTCCAATCTAGAATTAGTCAAAAATAGAACAAAGCTTAAAACGGTTAAGTGATAAAACTTGGCTTTATTTTTGTATACCTGAAAGGACAAAACATAATGAAAATAAAAAAGAATATTATAATCATGTATGCCATTGCATTGTTGCAAGGGATGGTTTTTTATGGCGCAATTGCGACCCTATATCGTCAAGCGGTAGGAGTTAGTGTTTTTCAGATTACGATAATTGAAAGCATTTCCCTAGCCCTAGCATTGGCATTAGAGCTTCCATGTGGGATTTTAGCTGAGAAAATTGGATATAAGAATACAATGATTTTTAGCTGCCTGATTTATTTTATATCAAAGCTGGTATTTTGGCAGGCGAACGGATTTGGTATGTTCCTGATGGAACGTATAATGCTTAGCTTTGTTATGGCGGGAATGTCAGGCGTAGATGCCAGTATATTATATCTTTCCAGCAAGAAAGAAGATGCACATAAAGTGTTCGGAATCTATTCAAGTTTGCAGACGGTTGGATTAATGCTTGCATCGGCAATTTATAGTGTATTTATGCATGGAAATTATCGCATGGCAGCATTGGCTACTGTTATAGCCTATGGTGTTGCGACGGTTCTAGTATTTTTTATACAAGAAGTAAGATCCGCTGAATCAAAAACGGAACCATTGGTTTCGGAATTTTTATATATATTAAAAGATACATGGAAGAGAAAAGAGCTGTTTTTATTCTTGATCGGGATAGCCCTTTTTAGTGAATGCCATCAGACCATCACTGTATTTTTGAATCAGCTACAGTATATGCGTGCGGGAATGACTAATCAAAGCATAGGCTGGGCTTATGTTGTGATGACGGCAGCAGGCCTACTAGGTGTAAAATCGGCATCCATTGCGAAACGAATCGGTAAACGAAAAGCTGGAATCCTGTTTTTTGCCATTGCAATCGTATCTTGTCTAATTATAACGATTACCGAGATTTCATGGCTTTCGGTATTGGCAGTCATCCTTCTTCGTGTAACGTTTAGCATGATGATGCCGTTAGTTCAGACGATTCAAAATGAACAAGTGACTCATAAGAATCGTGCGACTGCATTAAGTATCAATGCTGTGATTATGGACGGTGTTGCAATTAGTACCAACCTTATATTAGGAAAAGCGACAGATATTAGTTTGCCGTTGGCATTTCAAATATGTGTGAGTTTTTGTGTTGTTGGAATGCTATTATTTTTCTATTCTACTGGAAAAATGAAGAAGCGCTATTTATAGGAGTTTAAGCGAGCGATTACATTTCAAAGTAAAAAAAGAACTCAGGATGTTAAATATCCAGAGTTCTCTTTTTTTGATACTCTAAGTTAAAGCCCTTAATTTGCTGTTATCGAAATGTATAAGTTGTAATATGCGAATTAACCTAAAGTATTATGCAGTTTTTTCTTTGACTATTTTAACTAACTGTACCACAACCATCGGAATAATTGCCAATACATAAATCATACCAAGCTGAGCACTGCTCAGTGCAGCAATCGAGAATAATTTCTTCGCAGCAGGAACGAATAAAACAATATTTAGCAGAATTAGACCAGAAATGAAGGCATATATGCTATACATATTGCGTAAAAGTCCAATTCGGAAGATGGAATGGGAACTTCTGCAGTTAAATCCATGGAATAATCTTGCCAATGTCAGAGTTGCAAATGCCATAGTACTGGCAACATAATCACTTTCTTTCAAACCGATATGGTAAGCAATCATCGTGTTGACAGCGATTAAGCCACCTTGTAGTAAAAGAACGGCCATGAATTTTTTATCCATGATTTTGGACTTTGGATCTCTTGGTTTTTGTGATAAAAGATTATCTTCTGGTGGCTCCATACCGATTGCAATCGCTGGTAGGGAATCTGTTAGAAGATTAATAAATAATAAATGTACTGCATGAAACGGAATTGGTAGTGCCAAAAGGCTGGTATAGAGAACACTTAGGATACCTGCCATATTTCCGGATAGGAGAAATTGTATCGCATTCTTAATGTTTCGATATACATTTCGACCATTGGCAACCGATTTGATGATGGTGGCAAAATTATCATCCGATAAAATCATAGCAGCCGCATCCTTGGATACTTCGGTACCGGTGATTCCCATTGCAACACCGATATCTGCTTTCTTAAGTGCAGGAGCATCGTTGACACCATCTCCGGTCATAGCAACAATATTACCTTTTCTTTGCCAACCATTCACGATTCGAATTTTATTCTCAGGTGAAACACGGGCATAGACGGAAATCTTTGTAATCTTATCATTGAGTTCTTCTTCGGACAAAGCATCCAGTTCAGCGCCTGTCAAGGCGATATCATTCTCTTCATAGATGCCAATCTGCTTTGCGATGGCAACAGCAGTGATTTTGTGGTCACCGGTAATCATAACTGGACGAATGCCTGCACGTTTCGCATCGGCAACCGCTTGTGCGGATTCAATTCTTGGAGGATCCACCATAGAGATCAAACCTAGGAATATAAAATCATGCTCATTTTCCATATGCAGTTCATATTCCGGATTGACTTCTTTATAAGCAAATGCAAGAACTCGAAGTCCATTTTCGGAAAATTCTTGATTCTTATTCAGAATATGGTCACGGTCTTCTGCTGTAAGATCTCGAATGCCTTCGTTGGTACGTAGCTTTATGGAACGATCCAAAAGTACATCGACAGCACCCTTGGTTAAAATCGTAGGAATGCCATGCAGAGCATATTTTGTACTCATTAATTTACGATCGGAATCAAACGGTAATTCGCCAAGGCGAGGCATCATATTACGAATCTCTTCATCTTGGAGCTCAATCTTTCTAGCCATCTCTAGTAGAGCATATTCGGTCGGGTCACCAATCGCTATTTCATTATGAATGGTTGCATCATTGGTAAGAATTGCATCATACATTATATAGCGGTGGAGTTGGTTTTTTAGATTGATTTCATCAATGTTTAGCGTTTCCTCACCGATATAAATTTGCTGTACTGTCATCTTATTCTGAGTCAGAGTTCCGGTTTTATCAGAACAGATGACAGATACGGAGCCAAGACTTTCCACAGCCTTTAATTCTTTGATAATCGCATTTTCTTTGGCCATTTTTTGTGTACCCATCGCCTGAACGATCGTAACGATGGAGCTCAAGGCTTCTGGAATTGCAGCTACGGCTAAGGCTACTGCAAACATCAGGGAATCGAGGACTGGCAAATCACGATATATGCTTAGAAGGAATACCGCTCCACAAATCAGCATAATAATTAGTGCCAGTTTACGACTGAAATCATCAAGACTTTCCTGCAGTGGAGTCTTTTTTTCTTTGGTAGCATTCATCAGACTTGCAATCTTACCAATTTCGGTCTTCATACCTGTCTCAGTAACCAAAACGACTGCACGACCATAAGTTACTAAACTTCCCGAAAAGACCATATTAATCCGATCACCGAGTGGTACTTGTCCATCTAAAAGCACGTCGCTCTTATCAACATTTGTTGATTCACCTGTCAATGAACTTTCATTTACTTGCAAGGAGTGATTATTCATAATTCTGCCGTCAGCAACCACCATATCACCGGCTTCAAGCATGAGAATATCACCGGGTACTACTTCTTTTGATGGAATTTCTATTTTTTTACCATCTCGAAGCACTTTTGCATAAGGGGAAGACAATGATTTTAGACTTTCCAGTGACTTCTGCGCTTTCTCATGTTGGATTGTCCCAAGAACTGCATTGAGAAAAATAACAGCTATAATTACGATCGTACTTTCCATATTGCCGGAAAGCATAGAGATAATAGCAGCAGCGATCAATATGATGACCAGAAAATCTTTGAATTGTTCCAAAAAGACCTGTAGGGTACTTTTCTTTTTTGTCTCCATCAGAGAATTATCTCCAACATTTTTACGTATCTGGTCTGCCTGTTCTAAAGTAAGACCTTCCATTGTGACGCCCATCTCTTTTAATAATTCCTCAAGGGGCATACTGTACCATTGTGTCATAATTTACCTCCATAATTAAAAAATAGAATTCCCGCAAGTTATGGTTTTAATACACAAAAAAAGACCTTTAATGTGCATTGAAACCCTTTCAATACAACCCATTAAAAGTCTGGTAACCAAAAAAATGGCATGTACATCCAGGTATAAAACCGCAATGTTGGATGTTACATTAAAACTACTCCCTTTTACTAGATAAAAGCATGTATTTATTTGTTGCAATTATAAGATATAGTGAGTATGATGTCAATAAAAAAATTTTATAGTAATGCCTTTATATAGAATAAAAATTGAAAGGTGCCTCAATTGTCCATACGGAACATACGAAGCATTTGAAAATATATCATTTTTGAGTTCTTGACAATACAGACCATATAGTCTATTTTGATAATAGATCACGTGGTCTAAGGAGGCTCGTATGAATATTACATTTTTATGTTTGGGTTCACGCGGAGACGTGCAACCATATGTAGCGATAGGAAAGACAGCTAGAGCGTCAGGTCATAATGTCACGATATGTACTGGAAAAACATTTCAAAAATTTGTGGAGCAAAATGGTTTGAATTTTAAAGAATGTAGCTTAGATCTAATGGCTATCTTGCAAACACAAGAAGGAAAGCAAGTGTTTGAAGAAGGTATGAAACATCCCATAAAAGCAATGCAGTATGCAAAACGAGTTATTAATCCATTGTATCGTAAAGCAATGTCAGAGTTTTATGAAGCATGTCAGAATCAAGACGTTATCCTATATCATCCGAAAGCATTTGGAGCAGTTGATATTGCAGAGAAATTAGGTGCTTTATGTATATCAATGTCACCAATACCAATCATCTACCCGGTCTCACAATTCCCAAACCTTGCAATCACAACTCGGAATCTTGGTGGATTTTTGAATAAACTAACCTACAAAATGGTCAACTTGGGAGCTGAACGTAATAATATAAAGGATATTAATGCGTTCAGGGTAAAAGAGCTTAAGCTGAAAAAAAGGAAAGCTGGTGATTATATGATCCAGCGAAATGGAAATCCGTTACCAATCATATATCCAATTTCACCAATCTTATTTGTTGATACGAAGGATTTGGAAGAAAAAGTATATTTATCAGGGTTCCCAGTATTAGAGGATGGTTGTTCTCTTGATGAAGAAACAGAGGAGTTTCTAAGGAATGGCCAAAAGCCAATTATAATAACTTTTTCATCTATGCCATTGAATAATCCACAGACTTTTTTAAAGAAAATAGTTGCTTCTTTATCAGAAAGTGGAAATAGAGGTATCATAATCACTGGAAATAGTGGTATTGAAATGTCTTCCGATAAGCATATCCTTGTAAAAGAGTTTTTGCCGCATGATGTAATCTTTAAAAGATCCAAAGGGATTTTGCATCATGGAGGGGTTGGAACCATGGCAGCAGCACTACGGAGTGGAATACCACAAGTCATTATGCCTTTTCAAGTAGACCAACCATTTTGGGCTAAACGCTTGTTTGAGCTGGGTTATTCATTAAGACCTTTAAAAGAAAAGGATCTCCAAGAGGAGTTTGTAAGTCGATTTGCAGAAATGAACGATGAAGGTGCAATTCATCAAGCTGAGAAGATTGCAGCACTTATGAAAGAAGAAAATGCGAATATAAATGCAGTAAACTATATAGAACGGTTATATAAGGAATGGAACAGAAGAAATGAATAAACGAGATACGATATTAAAGGTGGCATTAAAAGAATTCAGTCGAAATGATTATGAAAATGCATCCGTGAATAAGATTATCAAGGATGCGAATACGAGTAAAGGTAATTTCTATCATTATTTTGAAAATAAGGAAGAATTATATATTACATTGCTAAAAGAAGCTTGGCGGAAAAAAGCAGAATTTATGTATATTAAGAATGAGCATGACATTTTTGCCCTTCTGCATAAGCAGGTGCTTGCTGGAATCAAGTTTTCGAAAGAAAATCCGGAATATTATCAACTTAGCAGAAGGTTTGCACAAGAAAAAAATACGAATATATATAACCGCGCATTAGCTGAAATTACGGACGAATGCAAGAATCAGGGATTAAATGCTATCACAGAAACAAAATATGATAAATCTACGATTAGCAATGAATTTCCAAATGAGTTTGTAGATAACTTTATATCAGTTGTATTAAATAATATCAATGAATTAATTGATGAAAATGATGATATAGCAAAGATAGATGAAAAGTTGCTTCTCGTAATAAAAGTATTAAAAAACGGATTCGAACAACAAATTTAGCTTGCTACAAAATTTCACAAGGAGCATAAAAATATGAAAATGCCAGATAAAATTGATGTTTCAATGTTTGCCCCATGTGGGATGAATTGTATGGTTTGCTATAAACACTGCTATCATAAAAAGCCATGTGCAGGTTGCTTGAATAGTGATAGAGGAAAACCAGAGCATTGCAAAAAATGTAAGATAAAAGAATGCGTAAAAGAAAGGGGTATTTCTTACTGCTTTGAATGTGTTGATTATGCTTGTAAACAAATTAAGTCACTTGAAAAAAGTTATAATACACGATATGGTACAAGCATTCTTAAAAATAGCCAAAGGGTAAAAGAGGTCGGACTGGTAGAATTTATGAAGCGACAGAAGGAAGAACACACTTGTCTGGTTTGCGGTGGTATTATTTCGATTCATGATGCAGAATGTAGTGAGTGCCAGACAAAAAGGAGGATTTAGTTGTAATACACAATATATAAGGAGACAATTGCATCCTTTTAATTTAGAGATTTCAAGAACAATCTGTTTTATAGTATACTAAGTACAGGTATTACGTACTTTAGATTCCTGTAAAGCAGGTTGTATTTTGATGGAAAATGTGCTACTTAAAACACAAAGGTCTTAGTGCTGAAAACTTTGGCAGCGGAATGGAGAAGAATATGTCGGATATAAGATGTCAGGAAGATTACATACGAAGAATTCATAAAGTGCAGGACTATATAGAACTTCATTTAGGGAAATCATTATCCATCGAGGAACTTTCAGATGCTGCAGGATTCTCAAAGTATCATTTTAGCCGGATCTTTCAGGGGATATTGAATGAGCCGCTCGCGCATTATGTGAACCGAATACGCATGGAGAATGCACTATTTTTGCTTGCACACCGGACAGATAAGAGTATGACGGATATTGCTTATGAACTTGGTCTTTCGGATTCTGCTGTATTTTCTCGGGCATTTAAGAATTATTATGGTATGAGTCCGCGAGAATATCGGAAGGAATATAGCAAGAATTGCAAAGAATCTTTTTTGTTGTCTGAGTACAATAAGAACACAGCAAAGAAAGAATGGGTAAGCAATCCGTTTCCTGTGACAGGAAAGATTACCGTAGAAACTATGGAGGAGAAGCAGGTTGCTTATGTAAGACATATCGGCACCTATGAGACGCTAGCGAAAGAGTATGGGAGTCTGATGCAGACGCTATTTACGTATGCAATGAAACAGCACCTTCTTGTGGAGGGCCAAAACTGGGTGCTTGCCATGTATCATGACAATCCGGAATTTGGGCAGGAGAGCCAGTTTCGTACCAGTCTGTGTCTGACGGTACCAAAGAGCATGCAAATTCAAGAAGATGGAATCCTTGGAAGGATGATGCTAGAAGGCGGACTGTATGCAGTTGGGCATTTTCAGATTCATCAGAATCAGTACCCGGATGCATGGAATTACATGTATCAGGAGTGGATTGCGGGAAGCGGTTATGTTCCAAGAAATTCTTACCCTTTTGAGGCATATCATGTGGATGCAAGTGTCAGTGAAGGTTCGATTCATGAGGTGGATATTTACGTTCCCATTGAGCCCATTCGTTTCTAAATGCTGCAATTTTAGTTGAAGGTGAGCATATGGAAGAAATTAAGATTCAAGGAGCACGTATCCACAATTTAAAAAATATCAATCTAACGATTCCTAAGAATAAACTGGTGCTCATTACCGGTATCAGTGGTTCTGGTAAATCCAGCCTTGCATTTGATATTTTGTTTGAAGAAGGGAAAAATCAGTATCTACGGTCGATTGGCATTTTAGCTGGACTGGATAACGAGGACCGGTTTGATACGTTAGAGGGCATCGGACCAACGGTGGCGGTACGCCAAAATACCATTCGGCAGAGTAATCCACGTTCTACCGTGGGGACAAAGACTGGAATTCTAAATCAACTGGCTCTTATTTATGCGAGTGATGGAAAAAGTATGGAAGAGCAGAGGGAACATCTTGCCCCAGGTTTATTTCTCTATACAACGGCTGAGGGCATGTGCATTAACTGCCAAGGAAGAGGTTCTTACTTTGATATCAATCTGGAACAGTTAGTCCTTGATAAAATGACAACGCTTTTTAAGGTCTATCAAAATCTTAAAGTAACTGCTGGTTTCTTACGGATTCTAAAGAAGAAATATGGCGTGTATTTTGAGGCTCCATTCTGGCAGCTTCCGGACGAGATTCAAAGCGAAGTAGTGTATGGAACATACGACAATGGGAAACAAAGCTACTGTATCGAGCGGATACTTAAGAATGCCTATGAAAAAGGCGAAGATGTCGAGGGAGTTTATGAGAAGACCATCTGTCCGGATTGTCATGGGGAACGGGTTGGTGATGATGCAAGAGAAGTCCTTCTTCATGGAAAGCGGATTGGTGAACTAGGACAGATGACATTGACCGGTCTTTTCGACTTTTTAGAGGGAATACCAAGAGAAGAATTATCCCAGTTTAGTAAAAACGTCATAAAAAATGTGAGGCTCAAATTAAAGCATTTAATTGAGTTTCGTCTGGGACATCTTACACTTTACCGTGAGATGTCATCTTTAAGCGGTGGTGAGGTACAGCGCATCTTTCTTCATCTCCATCTAGAGTCAGGCTTGGATTCCCTGATCTATGTATTTGATGAGCCAATGGCAGGATTACACCCGTCGGAGAAGAAAAACATGATCAAAGCCGTAAAGGAATTAAGAGACATTGGAAATACCGTGATTGTGGTAGAGCATGACAAAGAGATGATTTGTCAGGCTGACCATGTGATTGAGATTGGTCCTAAGGCTGGTATCGAAGGCGGATGCGTAGTTTACCAGGGGGCATATGAAGGATACGTGAAGGCGGATACGCTGCTAAGTGCGTATCTTTCTGATAACTGTTTGATGCCAGGGCGTTCGCCAAGAGAGTATATTTTTGATAAGGAAGACTGCATCACTCTGGAACGTGCAACTACCCATAATTTAAAGGACATAACCGTAGCATTCCCGCTTCATGCGATGGTTGGGATTGCCGGATTATCTGGGAGCGGTAAGAGTTCGTTGATTGAGGAGACTCTATTAAAACGTCTTGCCAGTACAAGAAATTTTTGGAAAGCAAGTAATAATGGGAAAGTGAGCAATAATGAGCAAGTAAGTAAATTTGGAAAACAAATTGCTGGAACATATGGACATGCATCTGGTATAAATGGTGTCGAACGGATTTGTGGCTTTGTCAAGATATCACAAGAGCCTATCGGAAGGAGTGCCAGTTCTACGCCTGCCTCTTATATCGGAATCTGGGATAAGGTCAGGGAACTTTTTGCCAATCAGGCGGAAGCCAAAAGAAGAAAGATGGATGCCGGACACTTCTCGTTTCATTCCAAAGGAGCATGCCCAGATTGTAGTGGTAGTGGCTATGAACGAATCTTTCTGACGGCTGCTTTTTCTGTCGATAAGATCTGCCAGACGTGTCATGGTAAGCGTTTTTTAGAGGAAAGTCTTGTCGTAAAATACAAAGGGAAGTCGATAGCTGATGTATTAGGTATGAGCATTGCAGATGCGTGTACTTTTTTTGCAGATATAGGCAGGATTGTAAAGCCACTGCGTATCTTAGAGCAGATGGGCATGGGATATTTAACACTTGGTCAGCCCACTTCTTCTTTAAGTGGTGGTGAGGCACAACGAGTGAAACTTGCAAAAGAACTGGGACGGCAGTTAAAGGGCAATATGCTTTATGTGTTGGATGAACCAACCACCGGTCTTAGCCTGTATGATACGGCATTACTGCTAAAATTATTAGATCAGCTGGTTGCCAGTGGCAATTCCGTGATTGTAATTGAACACAATGTAGAAGTGTTAAAGAACTGCGATTATATCATTGAACTTGGTCCGGAAGGCGGGGACAAGGGCGGTGAAATCATTGCCATAGGAACACCAAAGCAGCTCATTGACAATCCAATCTCCAAGACAGGGAGGTATCTAATATGACACCAAAAACGAAGATGGAAAAGATAATAAATGCAAGCTACAACAATATAGGAGGCATCGTTGTACTAAAAAATGGGGAAACACGATATGAAAACTACTATAATGAATGTACTGCCACAAGTACGCTCCATGTTTTTTCTGTAACAAAAAGTATTATAGCCATATTAATTGGGATTGCTCTAGACAAAGGATATATCGAAAGTATCAACCAGAACGTATTGGATTTTTTCCCTGATTATGCAGTAAAAAGAGGAGAAAAAACGATACAAAATGTTACACTTAAGGATATGCTGACGATGACCGCTCCATATAAATATAAAACAGAGCCCTACACAGATTATTTTGCAAGTAATGATTGGGTACATAGTGCACTTGATTATTTAGGAGGCAAGGGAATAATCGGGGAATTTAGATATGCTCCTCTCATAGGACCTGATATATTGTCTGGTATTCTTGTAAAAACAACAGGACAATCCGTGCTGGATTTTGCAACCGAAAACTTATTTGAACCGTTAGCCATTCATGTTGCGGGCAATGTGGTGTTTCGTAATAAGGAGGAACAACTTGCCTGGTATAAAGAGAAAAAGGTCAGTGGCTGGGTTGCTGATCCCAAAGGAGTAAATACAGCAGGATGGGGTCTTACTCTGACTGCCATGGATATGGCAAAGATCGGACAGCTTTATTTAAATGGTGGTAAGTGGCAGGACAAACAAATTGTATCTGCAAAGTGGATTGAGGAGAGTGCAAAGGCACATAGCCACTGGGGTAAGATGTCATATGGTTATCTTTGGTGGATTATAGATGAGAAGGAATCAACTTATGCAGCGATGGGAGATGGAGGAAATATTGTTTATATCAATGCAAAGAAAGAACTGATAGTTTCGATTGCGTCTCTTTATGTACCAAATGCGAAGGATCGAATAAAACTAATCAAAGAATATATTGAACCAGTGTTTGAGATTGTAAGGTAGTTTTTGGGGCAAGACCGCAAAAGATTTATGCTTATTTGCATTGTAATACGCATGAATCTTCGTTGGAGGTCTTTTTTCTTTCATTATTAAGTATCTTGAGGATTATTTTGTAACTTAATAAAGTTTGATATAACAGTCTGTTTTATTGTATAATAAGTCCAACATTTCTATCTATGTTTAGAAAAGTTGATAAAAGGGGAGTATACAAAATAATTTATGAAAGAGATTATATTAGTTGAACCGAATGAAAAATATAAACAAAGCTTTGAAAATTATGTCTTATCATATGATAAGATAAATGATGTATATTACTATTCAAAATATAAGAAAGCATTAGAAAATTTTCACGATTATTTAGATGACTTACATAATTATTCCATAGGTAAAGACTTGCTTCCAGGGGAAGTTACGACTTCAACATTTTGGTTAACTGATAAAAATGAAATTGATAGAAAATATAGCCTCAAAGAAAATAATAGAAAGGAATAACGGAACATTAGTAGGAACTATTTTTGATGAAGAAGAAAGAGAATATTTGTACAAATATAAAATTGTATTTTATGGGGGGTAGAATGAAATGTTCGAAAGAAAAGATGCCATTGCATTTTGCAATACGCTTAAACATGTATATGAAGATTATCCGTTTCGTGATCCAAACTGGACGGTGATGCGACATAAAGAAAACAGAAAAGTATTTGCATGGATCTATGAAAAAGATGACCATATCTGGATTAATGTAAAATGTGATCCTGAGTGGAGAGATTTTTGGCGTAATACCTTTGAATCGGTAGTGCCAGCATATCATTTGAATAAAGAACATTGGAATTCCATAATCTTAGATGGAACGGTTCCAAGTAGTGAGATAGAAAAAATGATTGTAGAAAGCTATGAGCTTACCTATGCGCATTCTTGTAAAAAGAAGATTCCTTAAGGAGGCAATGTCATTAAGTTAGCATTAATCAAAGAATGACCTTTTCGAAAAGAGGTGGAAGATTTTATTCTTTCACCTCTTTTCATCATTTTTGTGTATCACAAACACAGATTTTCATCTGTCAAAAAAATGATTATTCAATTAAGGTAAATTATGCTATTCTGTAAAGGTAGCCTTGAAATCCATGAAGCTACTTTTTATACCAACATTTCCATCTTTGATACGAATAAGATATTAATCTTTTAGCTTTTCAACATGCTGTTTTATGGCTTCGAAACTCTTCTTACTAATCACATGCTCCATTTTACAGGCATCTTCGGAAGCGGTATCCTTATCAACGCCCAGTCTTTCTAACCAAGAAGATAGAAGATTGTGCCTTTCATAGATCATATCAGCAATTTCTTTTCCTGCTTGTGTTAGATAAATCCAACCCTCATCGGATACTGTTATATAGTTATTTTCACGAAGATGTTTCATGGCAACACTGACACTTGATTTTTTGAAATCAAGTTCACCGGCAATGTCAACTGCTCGAACAACAGGCAGAGACTGGCTTAATATTAATATGGTTTCTAAGTAGTTTTCAGAGGATTCATTTATAGTCATAATATCTCCTTTCGTTAATAAAACGAATTATAATTTTCAAATATTTTAATTATCCTATACTAACACTAAAATATGAATTCGTAAAAAGTAAAGTTAGTTTAATAGAACTAAAGTAAGTATAACACACATTTTTAATATTTACAAACAAATCTAGATGGACACAGTAATACTTATATGAGACTAGAATTAAACGCTAATTGAGAATAAATCGTCAATAAAGTTCTTGACTGCTAATAAATGTTAGGTTATACTAACTATAAGCTTAATGAAAATCATTATCATAATAAAGAAAGAAGATGAGATAAGATGCCTTTAACAATGGTAAAACCTGGCGAACCTAATGTGATAAAAAAGGTTGGAGGGAAAGAAGAAACAAGAAGATTTTTGGAAAATCTAGGGTTTGTTGCTGGTGGAATGATTACGGTGGTATCCGATATTGGTGGCAATTTGATTGTGAATGTGAAAGATTCCAGAGTGGCAATTGGAAAAGACATGGCTAATAAAATATTGATTTAAAAGGAGAAGATATGAAAACTTTAAAAGAAGTATCATGTGGAAAATCAGTAAAAGTTAAGAAACTAACAGGAGAAGGTCCTGTAAAAAGAAGAATTATGGATATGGGAATAACAAAGGGCGTTGACGTATTTGTTCGAAAGGTTGCACCGTTAGGAGACCCAATTGAAGTTACGGTAAGGGGATATGAATTATCACTTCGTAAAGCAGATGCTGAAATGATAGAGGTGGAATAATTTTTTTTGCAACAAAGTTAGAAATTACTAACTGAGATTAGATGAGAGTATCCAGGGCGAAAAACAAAACAATATTAGCCAAAGTGGCAGAAGGAGATTATGAAATGTCAATCAAAATAGCGTTAGCAGGTAATCCAAACTGTGGAAAAACGACATTATTTAATGCATTGACCGGTTCCAATCAATTTGTAGGAAACTGGCCAGGAGTTACGGTGGAAAAGAAAGAAGGAAAGTTAAAGCGGTCATTTGGGATAAAAGACTCCAAAGATGTTATCATCATGGATCTTCCGGGAATTTATTCTTTGTCTCCATATACATTAGAAGAAGTAGTTGCGAGAAATTATCTGATCGGAGAAAAACCGGACGCTATCTTAAATATCGTCGACGGAACAAATATAGAACGAAACCTGTATTTATCAACACAGTTAATGGAACTTGGAATTCCGGTAATTATGGCAGTTAATATGATGGATGTACTTGAAAAAACAGGAGACAAAATTCATATTGACAAATTAAGCAAAAAGCTTGGTTGTGAAGTGGTTGAGATCTCCGCCTTGAAAGGAACCGGTATTAAGGAGGCGGCGGAAAAAGCTGTGAAACTTGCTACAAATAGAACAGCAACTCCAGCAGTACATACATTCTCGCCGGAAGTTGAGAGTATTCTAGAGTCAGTGGAAGCTAAAATCGGAAGTGAGATTCCAGATGAGCAGAAGAGATTCTTTGCAATTAAACTCTTGGAAAAAGATGATAAAATTCAATCACAAATGAAACAAATACCAGACGTGTCAGACGAAATCAAACAGATTGAGAATGACTTGGATGATGATACAGAAAGTATCATTACAAATGAAAGATATGTTTACATATCATCAATCATTGACGAATGTTGTACGAAAAATCACAAAGCGAAAGGGAAGCTGACCGTATCGGATAAAATAGATCGAATTGTTACAAACAGATGGTTGGCATTACCGATTTTTGCACTCGTTATGTCCATTGTGTATGGTGTTTCTGTTACAACGGTAGGAACATGGGCTACGGACTGGGCAAATGATGGAGTATTTGGTGATGGATGGAGTTTCTTTGGATTAGCAGTACCTGGTGTGCCTACAATAATCGAATCTTTATTGAATGCGGTTGGCTGCGCGGATTGGCTACAGAGTTTGATACTTGATGGTATTGTAGCAGGTGTTGGTGCTGTACTTGGATTTGTTCCGCAGATGTTGATATTGTTTATATTCTTGGCATTTTTAGAAGCTTGTGGATATATGGCTAGAGTAGCATTTATAATGGACCGAATCTTTCGCAAATTTGGATTGTCCGGAAAATCATTTATTCCGATGCTAATCGGAAGTGGATGTGGTGTCCCTGGTATTATGGCATCAAGAACCATTGAAAATGATCGTGACCGTAAGATGACCATTATGACAACAACATTTATCCCTTGCGGCGCAAAATTACCAATCATTGCGTTAATCGCAGGAGCACTCTTTGGAGGAGCCTGGTGGGTAGCACCAAGTGCTTATTTTGTTGGAATTGCTGCTATTATCTGCTCCGGTATTATCTTAAAGAAAACGAAAATGTTTGCTGGAGACCCAGCGCCATTTGTTATGGAACTTCCGGCTTATCATATGCCAACATTTAGTAATGTAATGAGAAGCATGTGGGAACGCGGATGGTCATTTATAAAAAAAGCTGGAACTATTATTTTATTATCTACCATCGTATTATGGTTTATGATGAGCTTTGGATGGGTAGATGGAAGCTTTGGTATGTTAGAATCAGAGCAGTTAGACAGTAGTATCCTTGCATCGCTTGGAGGAATACTTTCTCCAATATTTACACCACTTGGATGGGGAAATTGGAAATCGGCAGTTGCCGCAATAACAGGTTTGATTGCAAAAGAAAATGTAGTAGGAACGTTTGGTGTTCTTTATGGATTTGCAGAAGTAGCAGAGGATGGAACTGAAATCTGGGGTTCCCTTGCGTCAAGCATGACAGCGGTAGCTGCATATTCCTTCCTCGTATTTAATCTTTTATGTGCACCATGCTTTGCAGCAATGGGAGCGATAAAAAGAGAAATGAACAATGCAAAATGGTTCTGGTTCGCAGTTGGATATCAGACAATTCTTGCTTATGGTGTTTCGCTTTGTATCTTCCAGATGGGCACATTAGTTACGACAGGTGCATTTGGAATTGGAACAGTAGTTGCAATTGCACTAATTATAGGATTTATCTATCTGTTAGTTAGACCATATAAGGAAATCAAAACATTAAATGTTGATATTAAGAATGTGGCCAGAGCAAAATAAATTGCAGAAAGGAATAAGGACCTTCACCTGTGGGGTGGGCCCTTCCCGTAGAAAGGTGGTTGTATTATGGGAACAGTAATCGTAGGGAGTATAATCCTTGGAATAGTAGCACTTATTGTAAAAGGCATGATACGAGATAAGAAGAATGGGAAGTCTATTCATTGCGGAGGAGATTGCAAAGGTTGCGGAGGCCATTGCTCTCACTAACAATTGACAGGAGGTGCGAAAATGTCTAGAATGAAAGAAAAGCCAGACAGAAAGAAGACCCATGATGCAAGAAGTTATCATAGGACACAAATGCAAAAAGAGCTAATTATCGAAAAACTAAAAGAAAAGGGCTATCGAATTACAACGCAAAGGTTATCTTTGATCGATATTATTCTTGCAAATGAATGCTCCTCCTGTAAGGAAATTTATTATAAAGCAATGGAAATGGATGATCGCATTGGTACAGCTACTGTATACCGAATGGTAAATACGCTAGAAGAAATAGGAGCAATTAGCAGAAAAAACATGTATAAAGTTGCATATTCTGAAAGTTGCTCTATGGAAGATGCGTGCATAGTTGTGCTGGATGATAATACAATTCATAACTTATCTGCAAAAAACTGGAATAATGTAATTAAAGCAGGACTTATAGCTTATGGATATGTAAATAAACAGAATGTTACATCGGTTACATTTAATCAGTGCGAATGCAAGAACAGAAGTTGTTAAATTTTTTTGATGGAATTAGAAGATTTGTATATTAGTAATAGTGGGATAGGCCCACTGTAAGTAGTGAGGGGACTATGAGAGTATTAGTTTTTGGAGCTGGTGTAATTGGTAGTTACACTGCACATGTGCTTTGCATGGCAGGAAATGATGTGACAATTCTTGCAAGAGGTAAACGAGAAAAAAATCTGAAAGAAAAAGGTCTTGTAATCAAACATCATAAAAGACATAAGATGACGGTAGATTATCCATATATTATTGGAAATCTAGAAGAGGATGATATTTACGATATTATATTTGTTGTTATGCAGTATGGACAGATGTGGGATACGTTACCGATGCTTGCATCAAATAATAGTCCTATGATTGTGCTTGTTGGTAATAACATGGCCACGGTGCAAATGGAACGTTATCTTACAGAGCATAGTACAAACATGAAAACGATTGTATTTGGTTTTCAAGCAACTGGAGGAAAACGTAACAAAGATATGATAGAAGCCGTGTACTTGCATCCTGGCATGAATCTAGGAAGTACAAGTACCGATAAAGAATGGAAAAAAATAATACAAAAATCATTTGAGGGTACCGCATATACACTTACGTTTCATGATGATATGGATGCATGGTGTAAGTGTCATCTTGCATTTATACTACCAATTTGCTACCTATGTTATGCACTGGATTGTAATTTGAAAAAAGCTACAGCCAAACAAATCAATGAAATAATTGATGCAACGATTGAAGGATATGAACTGTTGGAATATCTGCATTATCCGATGGTACCGGCGGATTTGAAAGAATACTTTATCAAAAAGCGCCGTAGTGCATTTTTCATGTTATGGGTGTTGGCAAAAACAAAACTTGGAGTACTCGCTGCGAGTGAACATGCTAAAAATGCAGTTGGTGAAATGATAGTTTTGAATAAGGAATTCGATAAATTAAAAGAGCAGGCAACTGACTTTTCGATGCCAGTATGGGATCGGTTAGAGCGTTTTATGCCAAAACAATGAAGAAAAAATAAATGGTTGTCAATTAGCACCTTGACAACCATTTATATCAGCGTTAACATAACACTGTTATCTGATTGGTTTATTGGTAGAAAGGAAAGATATGAAGCTAGAATCGCAAACACGAGAAAAGTTATTAAAAGCAGCAAAAACAGAATTTATGGAAAAAGGATATGCGAAAGCATCCCTTAGAAGTATATGTAAGCAGGCAGATGTCACTACCGGTGCACTGTATTTTTTCTTTCAAGATAAAGAAGATTTGTTTGGCTCGCTTGTGGAAGAACCGTTGAATCAAATGCATATGTATATGAAACAGCACTACATGTGGGAACTTCAAGAGCTTAATAATTCTCCAATGGATAAATGCGATTTTTCGGAAGATTCCAAAACAGCGCTGATGATTGTTTCTTATATGTTTCAGTTTCATGATGCATTTGTTTTGCTGTTGACAAAAGCGAACGGTTCCAAATATGAAAATTGTACCGATGAATTTGTCAAACTTACAGAAGCACATTATCGTATTTTTGCAGATAGAATGTCAATATACTACAAGACAGATCGAGTGGATGATTATACAATTCATTGGTTAGCACATTTACAGATATTTTCATTTGTTCAATTGATTACGCATAACATTACAAGAGAAGATGCAATAAAACAGATGGATACAATTGTTAAGTTTATGATAAGCGGCTGGTTTGGAATATACAAACAATAGATATGTTTTATTAATAGCTATATGACAAAGCGAAAGTAAGTCATATAGCTTAAATAAAACGAATTGCATAACACTGTTATGTATTTGATAAATTTAATCAATTACATTTCTCTAATAAAACATAAAACAGAAAGAAGGATGAAAAGATGTATTTAGAAGTGAAAAATATGAAAAAAAGTTATGGAAACAATGGAAGTTATATCGAGGTATTGAAGGGTATTACTACAAGCGTAGAAAAAGGACAGATGTGCGTAATTTTAGGACCTAGCGGATCCGGTAAGTCGACCTTTTTAAATACGATTGGTGGTCTGGATGAATTGGATTCTGGCTCCATTAAAATTGATGGAAAAGAAATTGTTGGATTAAAGCAAGAGGAACTTTCTGATTATAGAAGAGATAATCTTGGCTTTATTTTTCAATTCTACAACCTGGTTCCAAATCTTACAGTAAAAGAAAATATACAAGTATGTGAGTATCTATCAAAAACACCACTTGATATAGAGGAACTTCTTGAAACATTAGGGCTTAAGGAGCATCAAAACAAATTTCCTGCTCAGTTATCAGGTGGACAGCAGCAAAGGTGTGCTATTGCAAGAGCGTTGATAAAAAATCCTAAGTTACTTCTTTGTGACGAACCAACCGGAGCATTAGATTCCAAAACATCAAAAGATATTCTGATTCTCTTAGAACAGATTAACCAAAAATACGGAACAACCATGTTGATTGTTACGCATAACACCGCAATCAAGGATATGGTTCATCGGATCATTAAGATAAAAGACGGACATATTAGTAAGGATTATGTGAATGAAACAAGAATCCTTGCGGCAGATTTGGAGGAGTTGTAGAATGCAAACGATATTAAACAAAAGGGTAGTTCGAGATTTGAAAAAGAATTTCTTTCGCTACTTCGCACTTTTTTTACTGATCGCGATGGGAATGTATTTAATAATCAGCGTAGTTGGTGCAGCTGATAATGTGATTGTAGGAGTTAGTAAGGTAGCAAAAGAGAATAAGGTGGAAGATGGAGAATTCACTGTATTTGTTCCACTCGAAGCGAAGGAAATAAATAAACTGGAACAAAAAGGAATCACACTTCAAAAACAATTTTATTTAGACTATTTCTTAGAGGATGATTCAACCATACGAATCTATCAAAATAGGGAGGATATGAATCGGATCGAACTAGATGAAGGAGAACTTGCTACAAAAGAACATGAGATTGTATTGGAAAAACAGTATGCAAAAAGTCATAAACTGGTGACTGGAAGTCAGATTAAAATAGCAGATGAATTTTATCGGGTTACCGGTATCGGTTCTACTCCAGATTATGAGCTGGCACTTAATAAGATGTCGGATTCAACCGTTGATAGTAAGTATTTTGGAATTGGATTTGTCACGATGGATCAGTATGAGCAGATGAAAAAGGAAGCATTGTATGCAAAATCAGAGGAATATGTTTACAGTTATTTACTATATGGAAAGATGAGCGATGAGGAATTAAAAGATAATTTGGGTGAAATGGAACTCGATCGAAGTAAAGTCAGGGATATTTACTTCCTTGAAATGTTAGATGAAATGGAAGGAAAAAAGACAGAAATTCAGGATGGTATAAAAGAACTTGCAGATGGCGCAGATGAATTAAATCAGGGGCTTACAAAACTTAGTAAAAATAATTCAAAATTGCAAAGTGGAGCAACTGATATATTTGAATTATATCTGGGAGAAGTAACGGATGGACTTAGTGATTACGATTTGACGACACAATTAACCGAGGATAATTATGAATCTGTTCTAAATAAGATGATTACAGCAAAGGAATCAAGCGCCTTGTTTCGGATGAAGTTAAAATCCATCTTATCAGAATTAAATAGTCTTAAGGATTTTAAACAGGGGGTGATAACTTATACCGATGGAGAGGCAAAATCTGCGAAGGGGGCAAGGGAACTTGCGGATGAAACCAAAGAATTAAAAACGAAAACAAATGAATTATTGGCCAAATATTTCAAAACAGATGTTGACAATCTGACACAATTTGTAAAAAAGGAAGATAATCCAAGAATTGGAGCGTCCATAGATGATGTTCGAATTAATAAATATGCGGGAATTGTAGCTGGAATAATTATAATGATTTTGTTTACATATGTGATTTCGGTATTTATAATCCATGGAATCGAAGAGGAGAGTACTGTGATTGGGGCACTATATGCACTGGGCGTTAAAAAGAATCAGTTAGTGATGCACTATTTAATGCTCCCAGTTATCGTTACTTTCATAGCTGGCCTTCTTGGTATGTTGATTGGGTTTAGTCCACTCGGAATGAACATTCAGATGGCAGATTCTACCGATTATTTTTCCTTACCTATATGGAATGAGATTTATCCATTTTATTTAATTCTATATGGAGCAGTGATGCCCCCAGTTGTAGCCGCCATTACAAACTATTTTGTTATCAATAAGAAGTTATCACAGCCTGTTCTTAAGATGATTCGAAATGAACAAAAACAGAATAAAATCAGTAATGTAAATCTTGGCGAAATGCAATTTGTGCAAAAATTTCGTATCAGACAGTTTCTTCGTGAAATCAGAACAAGTTTTACAGTGGTCTTTGGCATGTTTATTGCACTTTTGGTTATGATGTTGGGAATAAACTGCTATACAATTTGTCATAATATGAGCGTTCAGAATAAGGAAGATACGAAATATGAGTATATGTATACCTATAAATACCCAACCGATGAGGTGCAAGAAGATGGCGAGGCTTGCTTTGTAAAAACGTTGAAGAAGGAAGTGTTTGGCTACGATCTTGATGTAACTCTTCTTGGTATGGATAATGATAATCCATACTTTGAGTTTGATTTAGCAACGGGTAAAAATAAAATCACAATTTCAAGCTCAGTGGCAACAAAGTATAAGCTCAGTAAGGGAGACAAACTTGTACTTACAGATGATGTCAATGAAGTAGATTATGCATTTACCATAGATAAAATTGTTCCTTATTCCGTGGGACTTTATGTTTTTATGAATATTGATGATATGAGAGAACTATTTCAACAAGAGGAGGATTACTATAATGTAGTATACTCCGACAAACAATTGGATATGGAAGCAGGTAGACTGTATGCAACAACAACAAAGGAAGATGTCAATAAAACGGCAGAAGTATTTATTGACCATATGTGGTCAATGATACTATGTATGGTAGGGGTATCGGTAATTATTTTTGTAGTTGTTATGTATTTGATGATGAAAGTTATGATAGACAGATCTTCATTTTCTATTTCTCTGATGAAGATATTTGGCTTTCGTCAAAAAGAAATAAAAAAACTTTATCTGGATGGTAATTTTCTTCTGATTGCGCTATCGGCAGCGATTTGTATACCGCTTGCTAAAATGGTAATGGATACAATGTATCCTTATTTTATATCAAATGTGGCATGCGGTATGGATTTGCGGTTTACTTGGCAGATGTACCTAGGTATTTATATCGGAGTGATTCTATGCTATGTGTTGATTAATCAAGCGTTAGTCACGAGATTGAAAAAAATGATACCATCTCAGGTATTGAAAAATAGAGAATAAAATAGGGCTTAATATGTAAAACGTCTAAAGAGAATGTTTCTCGTTAGACGATTTTTTTCTTGGATTTTAAATTGAAACATAGTACTATAAAGTTGTTAGCGAAGACTAACTTGAATGGGTGATATAAATCTATACTACACTAGGAGTGATAAAATGCGTGAGTTGTTAGAGTGTAAATTGTATAACAAAGGAATTGATTATCATGAAATTATAGAATGCATTGTAAGCGCACTGGATGCAAAAGATCCATATACGGCCGGACATTCACAACGAGTCAGTGATATGGCTCTTACGGTATGTGAATTGATCGGTTTAAAGGAAAATGACATAGAGGCAATACATATAGCGGCACATTTACATGATATTGGAAAAATTGGAGTACCAGATGCAGTCCTTAATAAAACGGAGAAACTAAACGACATAGAATGGAAAGCGATGAAAAAACATCCGGAAACAGGTGCACAGATATTAAGTAAATCGAAGCATTTGAATGAATTAAAGGATATTGTTTTATATCATCACGAAAGATTTGATGGTAGGGGTTACCCTAAGGGATTGAAAGGAGAAAAAATTCCGCTTGGAGCAAGGATAATTGCAATATGTGATTCAATCGATGCGATGACTTCAACAAGAAGCTATAGACGGGCCCATTCGTTTGAATACTGCTATCAAGAAATCGAAAATAATTTAGGAAAAATGTATGACCCAATGATTGGAACCTATGTACTCAATCATTGGGAAGAAGTTGTTGGGAAACATAAAGTAAGAATTATCGTTAATGATAAAAACTAACCATTAAAGGTATTGATTAATCATGAGAAGTTAGATAATATATACATAAGTTAGATGCGACTAACTAGAAAGGGAGATGGATATGAGTCATGAAGTGTTACAAATTGTGAAAACAATGAATAGAGAAGACATACAAACACAAGTGGCACTCCAATGTGCGCCATTACTTATAGGGATAAAGATAGCAAATCTATTAATTGTACCCAATAGTAAGGCAAAGTATATTGGCTCGTTATTTCAAGATACATCGATTGCTGTTCATATTATTTGCCAATCAGATAAAAAAACATTTTTTTTACTTTTTAATGTATGCGAACTAAAAAAATATCTGAATCAAAACAAGCAATCTGAAATATTGAAAACGCTGGGTTATAATACGGCCAATTTCGAAAGCATGATGGAAGAATTCTCGAATCGGTATGAAGCCTATATTCAAAATAGGGGATTGTTTCCTCATGAAATAGGATTGTTTCTAGGATACCCGGTCGAGGATGTTGTTGGTTTTATCGAAAATGAGGGTAAGAATTTTTTGTATATCGGATATTGGAAAGTTTACAGTAATCCATCCAAGGCCGCGCAGCTATTCGAGCAATACAATGAAGCCAAAGAAATGGTGATTCGAATGGTTTCAACGGGCATCGGAATAAGAAATATTTTGAAGCATTATAGTTTTAATCAACGAAATCAATTAGAAGCTTAGGAGGAATTTAAAATGGACAAAATTATCGTAGCGTATTGGTCACAGACAGGGAATACAAAGGCAATGGCAACCGCAATTGGTACAGGAGTAAAGGAAACAGGAAAAGAGTGCGAAGTATTAGATATTTCAAATGTTTCTATGGATGAATTAAAACAGGTATCAAGTTTTGCGTTGGGGTGTCCGGCAATGGGGGCAGAAGTGTTAGAAGAATGTGAGATGGAACCTTTTGTAGTAGAGGTTGAGAAAATTTCTGCTGGTAAAAATATAGCGTTGTTTGGATCTTATGATTGGGGAGATGGACAATGGATGCGCGACTGGGAAGAAAGAATGTCAAATGCAGGAGCTCATATAGTAAATGGCGAAGGGCTCATATGCCAGGATACACCAGATGATGTTATGTTGAATAAATGCATTGATTTTGGTAAACAGCTTGCAAGTTTATAAAAAGGTTAAAAGCCGCTACAAAAGAATAAGTGTAGCGGCTTATTAAAAAGAAAGAAGGGAAATTAGTATGAGTGTTGTGATAATTGGTGGACATGACCGTATGGTCTGTCATTATAAGAAAATATGTAAAGATTATAAATGCAAGGCAAAGATATTTACACAGATGTCGGCGCATATGAAAGATCAAATAGGAAGCCCAGATTTAATTGTATTATTTACGAATACAGTTTCACATAAAATGGTTCAATGTGCTGTCGCGGAAGCAGAAAGAAACAATGCGGATATCGTTAGATGCCATACAAGTAGCAAAAATGCATTATGCGAAATATTAGAAACAGCTTGTGGAAAATAGGAAATTGCATAAGACATGGAATGATACAATTCAATTTAAAGCTGTTATAATATAAAATAATAGAATAAGAATACAAAAAGATATCATAAGGATAAATTTAAGCATATATTATACCATAATAGATTGATAGTGAGGTAAAATATGTATAATAATGCGGAATACACAATGAAGGAATTGTCCATGGGGTATGTACGTGTAATACACACAGTACCAGATGCGCCCAATGTTGACATATATGCGAATGATGAATTAATTATAAGTGATCTTGCCTATGGAAATTATACAGATTATTTATCGATACCGGAAGGAACGTACAAAATATCACTTTATGTTGCTGGAACAAAAAAATCTCCTGTTTTAGCCAATATGTTAACAGTAAATAAAAATACTATATTGACGGTAGCTGCAGTTGGAATGCTTAGCGAGATAGGGTTACTGGCTATTAAGGATGCAAATGAGTCAAAGGAGCTAGATAAAGCCCAGATAAGATTTTTACATCTTTCGCCGAATGCTCCTGCAGTAGATATTACGCTACCAAATGGGACAGTTGTATTTCGTAACGTTTCATATAAACAAGTAACACAGTATATTGATGTTGAACCAATGAACTATACACTGCAAGTTAGAGTGGCAGGAACCTCAAATGTTGTTCTTACAGTACCAAATATCAATCTTATTGCAGATAAATATTATACGGTTTACGCAATCGGTTTGGTAGATGAAAAACCTGAACTAGAAGCATTGTTATTACTTGATGCAGAAAATAGCATGGAATAAGATGTAAATACGAAGAAGTTTGAAAAAGCAGACCTTAATTCTAGAATATTTGAATATTTCTTAATTATAAAGCAGATAATATGATACAACTTAGAAGGAGAAATTAAAAAATGAAAAAACTGCTTTATATAATCGCAAATTCAAAACCAGAAGAAATATCTTCAAGTAAAACAGTAGGTCGAGCATTAGTGAACAGTATTATGGATAAATATCCGGATTTGAGCTTGGAAGAATTGGATTTGTATAATGAGCATATTCCACGCCCAAAGTATAGCTATTTTAGTGACCGCAGTACGTTGGTAAATGCAAGTGATCTTTTAAACTTGACCGTTGAGGAACAAAATGATGTACAACAAATGTCAAAACTATGTGACCAATTTGTAGACGCCTCGGTTTATATTATAGCTTCTCCTATGTGGAGTCTATCATTTCCTGCAATACTAAAAGATTATATCGATTGTATTATTCAGGCAGAAAAGACAATAGCTTTTACAAGCAATAAACCGGAAGGACTTTTAAATGATAGACCTCGTACCTTTATTTATGTTCAATCCTCAGGGGCCAATATTCCTTGGATAATGAAGCCTATTCTTGATAAAGGTCTAAATTATGTGGAAGATATTATGAAGTTTATTGGTATCAGTAAATTTGAAGAGCTTTTGATTGATGGTACAGGTACTACTGTAACGGAAAAATCTGAAGCCATAGAAAAAGCCAAAGGCAAAATAGATTCTATTATAGATCAGATTCAACTTTAGTTTATTTGTATATGTAAAATAGGCGTGAATTTAAGCAGGTAATGATCAGATACCTGCTTTTTTTCCGTTGTTTTATCATGAAATAGAGCTGAAATATTGGTAGTATAATATAGTTACAAAAAAATGGGTGAAAATAATTGAAAAATATCTTGACAATTAGAATTTATAAATATACTATTTGTTTAGCAACTATAAAGTATTAAAACTAAACAGTTAAAGGAAAAAATATGAGAGATTATAGATCGTTATCAGCATTAATGGAGCGTACCATCCATAAGTATAATCAGACAGAGAAAAAGCAAAGACGATATGGGACAGATCTTACTTTTTCAAGAGTAGAGATTCATACAATTGAAGCAATTGGAGAAATTGAAGACATCAATATTACACGCCTTGCAACTTATCAGGGAATTACAAAGGGAGCTGCTTCTCAGATGATTTATAAATTAGTTGACAAAGGTGCAGTGAAAAAAAGTATTTCTCCAAATTCAGATACCGAAGTAAGACTTGAGCTTACGGATATCGGACGAAAAGCATACGAAGGTCACAAAGAATTCCATAAGGCGTCCAATGAAGAACTTTTTGTCATGTTAAAAGATATGCCAGATGAGTTATATGAAAAATTGGAAGAAATTCTACATGTGTTTGACAACATGATGGATAAAAAATTGAAGAATGATCAAGACGAAAGCTAAAATCGGTTGTGTTGGGGGGAGTTATACATTGTTTACCTATGATATGAATCCGAGAATCCCCCCTAAAGGAAAATTTTTTTGCATATAAAGTATAGATTCTATACAGTATATATCCTAAACATTAAAAGGAGAAATAATTATGGAAAATGAAACAAAAAAACTATTTTTACTAAAAGATGCAAACGTGTCCACTGCACTTTTAAAACTTGGAATTCCGACGATGGTAGGAATGTTAATAGCGGCACTATATAATGTAGTAGACACTTTTTTTGTGGCGAAATTAGGAACCTCACAAATGGGAGCAGTGTCTATTGTATTTCCAATAGGGACAATCATGACAGGAATTGCATTGCTGTTTGGTAGTGGCGCATCATCCTATCTTGCCAGACTTTTAGGAAACAGGCAGCATAAAGAAGCGGATAGCTGTGCTTCCACAGCATTGTTTACAAGCGTGTGCATAGGAGGAATCTGTATACTTTTTCTATTATTAATTATGACGCCAATCCTAAAATGTCTGGGAGCAACGCCAACCATTCTTCCTTATGCACGGCAATATGGTTATGTTTTTGTGTTCAGTCTGTTGTTCAATGTATTTAATGTAACAGTAAATAATATCATTACAGCAGAAGGTGCTTCTAGATTTAGTATGATTGCAATGTTCTGCGGCGGAATGCTCAATGCAGGGCTTGATCCAGTTATGATATATGTTTTACATATGGGGGTAATGGGGGCAGCTGCAGCAACACTGGTAGCGAATATGGTTTCGACAACATTATATGTAAGTTATATTTTTGGTAGAAAAAGTGTTTTCCATATCTCATTAAAGAAATTAAGTATAGATAAGAAAATTTATATGGAAATCTTTAAGGTTGGATTGCCAATTTTGGCATTTCAAATATTGACCAGCGTAGCAGTGGGTATAACGAATTTCATTGCAGCAGATTACGGAGATTCTGTGGTTGCAGCAATCGGAATTGAAGCAAGAGTCATAGCGCTGGGAACAATGGCAGTTTTCGGATTTCTCAAGGGATTTCAACCATTTGTCGGTTATAATTATGGGGCAAAAAATTGGACTCGTGTGGAAGAAGCAAAAAAGTTTGCTTTGAGATTGACAAGCTGTTTCTGTATCTTAGTGGCAGCAGGATTGATTGCTTTTTCAAGTAATATCGTTGAGCTGTTTAATAAAAATGATCTAATCGTCATGAAAGTAGGGAAAGAAGCACTTATATTAAATGGAATTGTTTTTGCAACCTTAGGCTTTCAGTTGGTCTATGGTACCTTTTATCTGGCATTGGGAAAATCAAAGCAGGGAGGTATATTAAGCATATGTCGTCAAGGATTGTTTTTTATTCCTCTTGTTTTGATTCTGCCACAGCTTTTTGGCGTTCAAGGTATTTTATTTGCACAGCCAATTGCTGATATTGGAAATGTATTTTTGACAGGAATGTTTGCTTATGGAGTAAATTATAGAACGGAAGTGAATTAGATGGCAATTATATTAAATGTGATAATGTTTCTTTGTAAATTTCTAATCGGAAATATAAGTGGATCAATGGCAATTACGGCGGATGCATGGAATAATATTTTAGATGCTGGAAATGCAGCGATAGCTTTATTAGGAATTAAAATTGCAGGATGTGGAAAAGGTGATAAACATCCTTTTGGCCATGGACGAATGGAATGGATGGTAAGCCTATTTAGTTCAATGGTTGTCATGCTTGCCGGTTATGAACTGGTACAGACATCATGGGAAAATATCAAGGATCCAAAAGATTTAAGGGTTAATTTTGTTGTTTTTCTAATTCTGATAGTATCAATTTTGGTAAAATCATATATGTTTATTTATTATAGGAAAGCTGGTAAAAAGAAAGATTCAGAGGCAATAAAAGCAATGTCGGCTGACAGCTTATGTGATTCTATAGCGACTGCAACGGTATTATTTTCAACGATTGTCAATACTGTATTTGGATGGAGAATCGATGGTTGGTGTGGAATGATTGTTTCTGTCTTTATAATTTATACAGGATATTCAACTATAAAGGAAACAAGCAAAAGGATTGTTGGGAAGGCTCCTGATAAAGAATTAATAGTGCAAGTGGAAAAAATTGTGAAGCAGTTCGAAGTGATTGAATCTATTCAGGATATGACCGTTCATGATTATGGCGTCGGAAGATTTATGGTGGCGATGAAAATAGAAGCTTATGAACCAGAGAATTCTGTATTTACAAAATGTATTCCGGAAGGTATTTCACATGCATTATATCAGCAGTTAGGGTGTGACAGTATGATTCAGATGAATTATCTAATCAAGGATGAAAATGAGAACCAGATATATTCCAAAATCGTTGAAGAGATTAATAAGATTGATGGATCAATTCTAATTAAAAATTTTCGAATTGTGCAAGCTGAAACCTATAAGGTGATTCATGTTGACATAAGCTTACCGATGAAATTAGAAAAGAGAGAAAATGAAATAAAAAAACGTATTGAGGAAAGAATAGGTTCAATGAATCAGGAATATCGAATAATAATTAGGTTTAAAATAATGCGTAACCATCGAACGGAAAAGCTTACTCAAGATTTGACAAAAGCAGCAGAAAGCTCTGAGCAGAAAACTCAGAGCTGATTTTGATACATGGCAAAAAATTTGTATGATACTACGTTAATATAATAATTATGAAATTCATACATATTTTCTTCAAAATGTGAAAAAATAGAAGTGTTGATACTATAACGCAAAGAAAAGAAAGGAGATTAAAGTATGGTACAATTATCGGAAAAAGAGTTGTCCTGTTTAAAAGATGCATTATCGGAGGAAGATTTACTGGTGAAAAAATTTCACATGCTTGCGAATGAATCAAGTGACTCAGAAATCAAGACAAAATTTACGGATATTGCAGATAAGCACCAGGGACATTTCAATGAACTTTATTCACATCTAAAATAGTAGGAGGGACTTTTATGAATCAACCATTTTCAGAAAAAGAAATATTAGCTGATGCGCTTGCAACAGAAAAAGGATCTACCAGTAATTATAATTTGTTTGCAAATGAATGCATTCATGAGGATCTGAGAAATACTTTTATGCGAGTTTTAGATCAAGAACATGCAATTCAGCAAGATGTATTTCGCATGATGCATGATAAGGGATACTATCCGACACCAAATGCGGAAGAAAAAAAGATAATGGAAACAAAGCAGAAATTTGAAAGCTGCGTAACTGGAAGTGCCAGTTTACTATAGATAATTTGTAGTACTGTGTTTTAATAAAATAAGCGTGAAAGCTGTATCACGAGATAGCTTTCATGCTTATTTTATTGAAGTACGATTACGTCGGTCAAAAAACGATTACATTGATTAAAAAACGATTACATTGATTAAAAAACTTCTTGACCAAATACATATTTTGGAATAATATTTATAATAGAGTATCAAAAAAAGGATGGTTAAACATGAACACAACACTTAGATGGATCACTTTTGAAGCTATTATGAACGCAATTTTACCAATTAACGGGATAAGTGCGTCCAAATTTAATAGCTTTCAAAAAAACCATATAAGCAAGTTGGATATTTCATGATAGAATAATTTGATTTTTATAATGAAAACCCAAGGCTTAGTGGCTTTGGGTTTTTTTGTATACAAAATTACAATGAGGTAATTTCGCATAGTCAATAAAATGCAAGAAGGAAAGGTAAAATAGAAGAATGATCGAATTAAATATAAATAATCTAACCAAATATTACGGAGCAAATAAGATATTTGAAACCATCTCATTTGAAATAAAAACTGGTGAGCATATCGGTTTAGTTGGGCAGAATGGGTGTGGGAAGACAACGTTAATGAAAACTTTGATGGGTATGGAGGAGCATCAAGCTGGAGAAATTAGTATTCGTAAAGATTGTAAGCTTGGTTATCTTGATCAGATTCCAGAATATCCAGAAGCAACAACGACGATGGATGTCATTCAGATGGCGTTTTCGAAGGTTCATGAACTGCGAAAGAAAATGAACGAACTGGAATTGAATATGGCTAATGTAGAACAAGATGACCTAGAGGAGGCTGTTAAGCGATATAGTCGTTTGCAGGAGCAGTATGAGCTAAGTGGGGGGTATGAACTGGAGACTCGTATTCGTAAAATAACAGAGGGACTTAACATTACAGAAAACTTAAAGCAAATACAATTTTCCAGCCTAAGTGGTGGGGAGAAAACTAGAATTATTTTGGCAAAATTACTCTTAGAGGAGCCCGATATTTTGTTACTAGATGAGCCGACGAACCATCTAGATATGAACACAATTCTATGGCTAGAGAACTTCTTAAAAGATTACAAAGGTGCGGCACTTATTATTTCACATGATCGATACTTTTTGGATCATGTTGTCAGTAAGATGATTGACTTAAATCAAGACCATGCGGAAGTTTATCTTGGCAATTATAGTTATTATGTGGAAGAGAAGGAGAGAAGATTTCTTATTGCCCTAAAGGATTATGAAAATCAACAGAAAAAAATTGATCGAATGGAACAGCAGATTGAACGATTCCGTATATGGGGTGCGATGCGCGATAGTGAAGCGATGTATAAGCGTGCAAAGGTAATTGAAAAGCGTCTGGAAAAAATGGATGAATTAAATCGCCCAGTACTTGGTAAGAGGAAAATGCGCCTAAATCAAACAAAAGTCGATCGATCTGGAAAAATGGTGATCGAATCGATTCATGTAAAAAAATCGTTTGACAATCGAGCGCTATTAGAAAATGTTTGCTTACAAGTGCTTTTTCAGGATAGCGTCTGTATTATAGGAGATAATGGCTGTGGCAAAACAACACTTCTTAAGATTTTGTTAGGTGAATTAGAGGCGGATGAGGGAACAGTGAAACTAGGTGCTCAAGTTAAGATTGGATATCTGGCGCAACATGTTGATTTTGAGGATGAAGACCAGACTATCTTAGAATATTTTTCGAGACTTCATAATATCTCTTATGGAGAGGCAAGATCGCAGCTTGCAAAAGTACTATTTGTAAAGGAAGATGTGAATAAAAAAATCAAGATGTTATCTGGAGGCGAAAAGAGCCGTCTAAGATTATGCTCGCTTACGTTTGAGGGTGTTAATTTTCTTGTTTTGGATGAACCTACCAACCATCTTGATATTGATTCAAGGGAAGTACTGGAAGATACCTTATTAAGCTTTGAAGGAACCTTGTTGTTTGTTTCACATGACCGGTATTTTATTGATAAAATCGCTAGTAAAATCGTTGTAATAGAAAATGGTATGATTAAGGAATATTATGGTGATTATCAGTATTATCAAGAAGAAATCAAAAAGTATAACGATAGTAAGGAAGTGTTACAAGATAGAACAATTGTGAAGGATAAGAATAGCCACAAAGCAGAGGATGGGAAAAACGTAGTAACCAAGCTGGAAAAAGTTAAAAAACCGAATCTACGAAAGATAGAGCTGTTGGAAGCAAGTATCGAACATATGGAAGGAAAGTTGAGAGCGATTGAGGAACTGATTTGTTTGCATAGTTCGGATAGTGAGAAACTAAATGAATGTTATGGAAAAAAAGAGGAAATCAGTCAGGAACTTGAAACGGCATATTTCGAATATTTTAACGTGTAAACAAAAAAAATATGTTTCAAGGTGAATCGATCTAAGCAAAAAGATATAGTTGCCAGGAAATCTCAAATATATTTCCTGGCAACTATTTTTTCATTTGATATGCTTCATTCACGATTGGAGTGTCAAACACTTATTTCAAATATTTATCAAAACGTTTCGATGTTTGAATGACTTCTTCCAGTAATTCTTTTGCATTTTCTGCATTCGAAAGATTCTTTTCACTGATAGCAGAAGCTTCTTGTGAACTAGCTGTGATTTCTTCTGTTGTAGCGGATAAATGACCGATGTTTTCAACAATTCGATTATTTGCACCGGACAAATCGGTCAACATGGTATCGATTTCCACAATATGATCCGTTAAATCAGTTACATTATTATTTATCTTTTCAAAACTTTGGGAAGCGGTTGAGATTAAAGAACCTTGTTCTTCCACAGCCTTAATAGTTTCGCTAACATTCTGTGAAGCCTCGATCGCATTGGCATTCAACTGATCAATAATTTTTGCTATATTTTCCGTTGATTTTCTGGTTTGCTCAGCCAATTCTCTTATCTGGTTTGCAACGACTGCGAATCCTTTTCCGGCTTCTCCAGCTCGTGCACTCTCGATAGAAGCGTTTAAGGCTAATAAATTCGTTTGACTGGAGATACTAAAAATAATATTAGCAATATCGTGAACTTCCTTCGTTTTCTCCTGTAGTTTTTCCATTGAATTTGCAACCATAGCGTTTGTTGACGTAATACCATTTGATTGCTCTTTCAGGTGATTCATGATTTGTAAGCTTTCACTTATCGAATCTGTTGAATTGTTCGCGAGGATGACCATTTTATCGGAGCGCTCTACGGTATCATTGATTAACTGCTGTATGGACTGCGTCATAACTGTCTGTTCCTGAATATTGATAGCAGTAGCCTGTGTGCTTGCTGATATTTCGCTTACAGCGGTGTTTACGATTTCCGTGGATTCTTCTAATTCATTTACAAGCTGGTTGCTAGTTGTGGTACCGTTTTGTACTATTTCTGCAATGTTTAAGATATCACTTAAGATAGCTTCTTGAATTTTCTGCTCATCCATAATTCCATGGAGTGAGTCGTGTGAAAAACGATGACCAATATCGGTACATTTATAAATCGTATTTAGCGTTAACAGTAAAACAATGAATATAAGATACTGTTCAAGAATATGGTCCGTTTTAGCAAAATTCAACAGGACAAGATATATGATATTTACGAAGGTTCCCCAAAGAAACATGACCTTAGAAAACTTTACATTATAAAATAAAATGGCTGCGCATAAAACAGGAACTACACTAAATTGAATATAGCTGCTTTTCATGATTAGAAGCATAGCAGAGTATATAATCATATATGCGACTAAACAGATAGGAGCAAATAAATCACTTTTTGCATTTTTCCATACGGTAATCCAATTCAAACCAATTGCAAGACAGCACAAGAAGATAAGTGGAATTGTTTTTAACAATGTGAGTGAATTTGTATGAAACTGATAAAACAAAATGGCAATATATAACCCATATAATATGGTGGTACCAAGTACCATAAAAAAGTTTATGGCCTTATTTCTTTCTGATTTTTCTTTGAATTTTCGTATCTTTACTTTTGTGTCTTTTTCGTTCATAAATATACTCCTTTGAATAATTAGTTTATACCCCTTTTTTATAACCTCATGTATAACTTATGCTTTAATTGCCCATCGCAATTTGGCACAGCGTGCGCGACTATTGGCATGACATTCCTCAGATGACGGGCGAATAGGATCTGGCGCGATTTCACTATAAATACCTTCATTTAAAAATTGTTTGAACGATTTTTTAACGCGGCGATCTTCCCCGGAGTGAAAAGTAAGTATGGCAACACGGCCACCTGATGAAAGGACAGTAGGAAGTTTTTCTAAAAACGTATCTAAGACTTCAAATTCATCATTGATATCAATTCGTAATGCTTGGAAACACCGTTGACAAGATTTTTTTATGTCGTCCTCGGTGATTTTAGGAATCGCTTTCAGCGCTTCTTTGATGATAATTCTAAGCTGCGTCGTTGTGGTAATGTCTCCTTTTTTTCGATTGGAAATTATCGCACGAGCGATTTCGGCATAATAAGGCTCGTCCGCATTTTCAATCAACATTCCTTGCAATTCTGGAAGTGATATTGTTTTTAAACGATCGTTGATTGTTTTTCCCATTTCTGGATTCAGTCGCAAGTCTAATGGTCCATCTGTTTTAAAAGAAAATCCTCGTTCAGGATTATCAATTTGCATGGAAGATACGCCCAAATCAGCCAATACAAAATCAAACGGACCAGAATCAGGAAGAATTTGATCGATTTGTGAGAAGTTCATTTGGCGGATTTCTAAAATTTCTGGGCCATAACCTAGATGCTCCAAACGTTCTTTGGTACGAGGCAACTCAATTGGATCGACATCAAGTGCATACAAACGTCCTTTTGAATCTAGACATTTTAGCATCTCTAAGGTATGACCACCATAGCCAAGCGTAGCATCTAATCCAGTTTGTCCTGGCGTAATTTGCAGGATTTCTAGTATTTCTTTTACGCAGATTGAAATATGCATCCCCGCAGGAGTACCTCCCTTTTGAATTACCTTTGATACGGTATCTGCATAATGCTCAGGATTATGTTCCTTGTATTTTTCGTGAAACGTCTTTGGATGTGTGCCTTTATATCGAACACGTCGCTGGTGTTTTGGCTCGCTCTCATTCGATGTGCGGTTTTCGTTCATTTGAGTCCCTCATTCTCTTAGCTTTTTTGATTTTGATACAAAATATATGATAGCAGATACCATATATTTAAGCAACACCAACCGATTGAATAAGGTCCTTCAATATTCATCTTTCACTTATTTCATCATATATTTAACAATAATAATAGGAATGAGAATTCGGATGAAAAGACAAATTAAAAATCTTGTATTTGAAGGTGGGGGAATATTAGGAATCGCCTATCTTGGCGTATTGGATTATATGTATCAAAACGGACAGATGAAAGAGGTTGAACGGATTGCCGGTACCTCTGCTGGAGCGATAACTGCCTGTATTGCAAGCTTAAATCTTACCTTTGAAGAAATCGATAAAATTTCGTATTCCCTAGATTATAAAAAGATACCAGAAAAGAATGAATTTGATGAATTATCATTTATACCAAAAGAGTTGAAAGAAATCATGGAGGGGTTATTTGGTGATATCAATTGTATTTACAGACTGATTCATCAGTATGGCTGGTATTCAACGGAGTATTTTTATTCTTGGATAAATAGGGTAATAGCGGAGCAATTTGATCGTAGCAAGAAACTACCACCTTACACTTTTTCTGATTTCAAAAATCCCTACATACATAAAAACAATCGTTCCTTTTTAGATTTGTACATCATAGGCACCAATCTATCAATGAAAAAATCAAAATTATTCTCATTTGAGACTACTCCGAATATGGAGGTAGCACAGGCGGTGCGAATTTCGATGTCGATACCTCTTCTTTTTGAAGCAGTGAAGACGGAGGATGTTAATAAATCTGGTAATGTTGCACAGCATGTGTATTGTGACGGAGGTGCCATGAATAACTATCCGTTAACGATATTTGATACTACAAAGTTTAATTCTAAATTGCTCTATGGTAAGAATATGGAAACAGTAGGGGTAAGATTTCTAAGTAGACTAAAGTATTCGCAGATTGAAAATCTACTTGAGTATATAGAAAGCCTATTGCAGTTATCCTCGTACATACAGCAAGAAAGCTATGATAGTAGTCCATTAAATAAAGAAAGATCTATCGTAATCAATGCAAACGGTATTAATCCAATTGATTTTAATATTAATAGAGGTGATGAACGGTATCAGTTTTTATATGCGCAAGGATATCACGCTGCGAAAGAATTTTTTGAATAAGAAATGAAAAGAGGGATTAACCCATTTGATTGGGTTAATCCCTCTTATGCAGATACTGATTCTTATAAGGAAGCTTGTTTTTGAACATATACCTTAATTTTTTCGATTCGTTTTTCTTGGATTTCTTCTATTTTAAATATAAAGTTTTCATATTCAATATTTTTTTCTTCCGCACTCATCGGAATGTGTCCAAGTAAGTCAATCAGAAATCCATTTAGCGTATCATAATCATCACTTTCGATCTTTACATTGAAGTAATCGTTAAAATTATGGAGTGTAATCATTCCATCAATCATGTAAGTATCATTGTCGATTTTTTTAATCGATGAATCTTCTTTATCATATTCATCCTCAATATTACCCATGACTTCTTCAATTAAATCTTCAATTGTTACGATTCCTGAAAATCCACCATATTCATCAATTAATACGGCCAAATGTATTCTGGAGTTTTGTAGTTCTTTAAATAATTCATCGATATTTTTTGTTTCAGGTACAAAGTATGCAGGTTGTAGTATGCTTCGAACATTTACATTCTCGAAGCCATGTTTTCTAGCTTCTGCAAACAAATCTTTGATATAAAGAATACCAATAATATTATCAATATCATCTTCAAATACCGGTATTCTCGAGTAACCTTCCTCGATTAATTCGTCTAAGTATTCACCAAGAGGCTTCTTGACATCCACTAAGTATACTTTAGGTCTTGGAGTCATTACTTCCGTAGCTAATTTATTGTCAAACTCAAAAATACTGTTTATCATGTCTTTTTCGGTTTCATTAAAAACACCATTTTCTTGTCCGACTTCAACCAATGATTTTATTTCTTCCTTTGAAACCATTTCGTCTAGGTTTTCTTTATCAAGGCCAATGATCCGAACTAATATATTAGTAGAAGAGGATAATAGACGCACAAAAGGAGCGGTAATTTTTGATAAAAACAAGATTGGTCTTACCGCAAACATGGCAATTGATTCTGGTTTTTGCAGCGCGATTCGTTTCGGAAATAATTCTCCAAAGACCAAGGTTAAGAATGATAAGATAATTGTCACAATAATTAATGCTATTTGATTGCTATAAGGAATACTTAATTGGTCTAAATATTGTCCAAAGTATTTTGATATTCCAGTAGCTGCCGATGCACTACTAAAAAAACCGGCAAACGTGATTCCTACTTGTATTGTAGATAAGAACTTGGTTGGTTCTGCTAAAAGACTGATTAAAAGATTTGCTTTTTTATTTCCGTCTTCAGCCATCATTTTTAATTTGTTTTTGTTTAATGATACGATAGCCATCTCAGATGCTGCTAAAAAAGCATTCAGTAATGTTAATATAAAAATTAAAATAAATTGCGACGTTAAATTCGCAGGATCAGGTTCTGATTCCATTGTATTTCTTTTCCTCCATAAAATAATAAATTAAATGATAGCATAAATGATTTAAATAGTAAAGGAAGTAATCGTCATATTCTTTTTGCTCGGTTATCGGTTCACGGAATGTGTTTAAACGAAAAGATTAATTGACAACAATATTATACAGCAGTATAATATTAACATGAATATAACATTATACGCATATAATTGTAGAAATGGAGTGAAAAAATGGATGCAAAAATAAAACGTTTAGGTGATGCAGAATTAGAAATTATGCTGATTCTATGGCATAGTAAGGAATCAGTTACTTCTAGTTATATATTGGAGCAGCTAAAGGAAAAGCGAAAATGGTCATTATCAACTTTGATGACCTCTCTGGCAAGGCTAGCAGAAAAAGGATTTGTACACTGTGACAGAACGACTCGAACCAATCTATATTCTGCACTGATAAAAGAGAATGAATATAAAATACAAGAAAGTAAATCATTTTTAGAAAAACTGTATGGAAATTCTTTGAAAAGTCTTGTTACAAGTTTATATGACGATCAGGTAATCAATCATGCTGATTTACAAGAACTAAAAACCTATTTGAATGAATTAGATAAGGAGAAAAGGTGATGACAAATCAATGGTTTCTTTCGTTTCTGGGGATTTCCTTTACAACAAGCATAGTTATACTAACAGTAAAAATGCTTTCTTTTTTTATCAATGAGCACTATGCGGCGAAATGGAAAAAATTAATATGGTTAATCCTTGCTTTTCGGCTCCTTATTCCATTTAATATTTCCATTACGAATGCACCAATCCAGGTGAATATTCCTTCCGATATCGTTTTTGAGGATACGACACAACCGACGCTAGATAAAAAGAATACGGATACGGTAAATGATGCAGCAACACAAGTATCTAAGAAGGCTGCGAATGCCGCAGAACTACCGAACCAAGTCAAAAGGGACATGAAAGACTATTTTACTTGGATGGACGCTATCTTAATTGTTTGGGGCAGTGGCTGTATGATATTTTTATTCTATCATATCATAGGATATCTATACTTTAGGAAGCAAATAGTTCGTTGGAGTAGGGCTTCTGCGTTAGAGAGTGCAAATACAATAATAGCAGAACTTTCCACAAGCATGAATCTAAAAAAGCATTTAAAAGTTTATGAATGCGATAAAATTGCAAGCCCTTCCCTTATGGGATTTGTTTTTCCTGTTTTGATAATACCTTCGGAACATTATTCGAAGGAAGAGTTAACCTTTATTTTCAAGCATGAACTAACACATTACAAACATGGAGATTTGTGGTACAAATTAATATTGCTTTTGGCAAATGCAGTTCACTGGTTTAATCCGATTGTCTATCTGCTTCGCAAAGAATCCGATATTGATTTGGAATTTTTTTGCGATGATGAGGTAATAAAAGGTATGACGCAAGATGACAAAAGAGCATACGGCGAAACCATTCTTTCTTGTATTAATAAACAGCAAATAAGAAAAGTTTCCTTAACGACATGTTTTAATGATACAAAAACACTTAAGCATCGATTAAAAAATATTTTTAATAATGGGAAGAAGAGAAGCGGAAGAATCATAATTTTTATTATTCTACTTTTCATCGCAGTGATAAGTGCCATGGTAGTTTTTACGAATGAAGATAAAAAACCAACCGCTTCTGATAAATTAAAATGGTATGGGCAGATTAGGCTTATTTCGGAGCAAACGAAACTACCGGAGGATTTAATTAAAACTAGTGATGAATGGAATTCCTTTTTAGAAAGTGATAAGACGGTTGCCTTAATCGCTGATATCCCAAGTGAGGATATTTATGTTTACGGATTGAAAGTAAATGGGGAGGAAGAGGGGACCTATACACTACATGGAATATGTTTAAGGCAAGGAAGTGAGATTCAGGTACTCGATATCGACTGGGGTATCTATGGCGAACTTCCTGAAATACAATATAAGGATTATGATCAGGATGGAATGAAAGAAATAGCAATGATTTTGAGAAGTGCAAGTGGTACCGGGATTGCCTTTAATGATCTACATATTTTAGAAAAGAGTCAAGAAGGTGGCTGGACTGACAATTTATTCACTGCTGCCAACTGGAGCGATATCATAAATAATAGACTTACGTATCAACAGTTAGATGGCGTATTAACTATGGCAATCGATGGAGAAGATACGGGACTTCAAATTGACATAGCATCGCTTGAAAAAGAATGGGGTGACAAATTAAATTCAGTTAGCTTCACAACGGTTGGGGAATTTTCCTTCAAAGACGAAAAAATCTTTTTGCAAGTACAGCCCACCGCTACTGTTGGAAACTGGGCGACACCACAAAGTATTACAGACCACTATATTCAGATGGAGGTTCTTTATAAGAACGGATTTGATATAAAGAATGCGTTTGTATCCGAGTAAAGCAACTAGCATTTAATCACAGTTTTGGTTGTTAAGATGTATAATCAAATCATAGAAATAAGCTATATCAAATAAATAGTGATAAGAACAATACCTAACAAAAACAAGGCTTCTCCTATTTTAATAAGTTCCTATAGTAACATATTTTAGATGTTTCAAGTTTTTCTGACATTTTGTTGCTAACTCAGATTATACAAGAAAAAGGAAATGATGCAAATATAATAAACTTTATCCCAATTTACGCCGCCGTGCACAAATAGCATCTGCTCTAACCGTATTGAGGTTAGAGCAGATGCTATTTGTGCGCGGCGACGTAAATTGACCATAGCCTACATTTTTTCCACATCTTTTTTTCTTATAGTTCGATTCCTAATTTCCAGTCTCAATACTGATTTCATTAAATTTATCCAGAATTTCAGAAAGCGCCAGATTATTTTTTTCATCTCCGCATTTATCAATAATACATTCGCCCTGATGCATCATAAGGATTCGGTTTCCATAGGAGATAGCAAACTTTAAGTTATGCGTTACCATAATCGTAGTCAGCTTTTTTTCGGTTACGATTTCGTTGGTAAGCTCCATTATGATTTCACTCGTTTTCGGATCAAGTGCCGCCGTATGTTCATCTAGAATTAAGATTTTATTTGGAGTGAGAGTCGCAGTAATCATTGCAAGTGCCTGTCGTTGCCCCCCAGATAGATTGCCTACGTTATCGTGAATCCGATTTTCTAGTCCCAGATGAAGCTTTTCCAATTGTGTGCGATAAAAATCAATACGATCTTTGTTTACCGCTTTTTTAAATAGAAAAGGCTTACCTTTATTGTCAGCAAGTGCCATATTTTCCAGAATCGAAAAAGAAGCGCAAGAGCCTTTCGCCGGGTCTTGATAAACACGTGCTATAAATTCAGAACGCTTAAAATCTTTCATTTTTGTGATGTCCTGATCGTTTAAAAGCAAACAACCATTATCAATTGGAAGAGAACCGCAGATGATGTTTAATAAGGTACTTTTACCTGAACCGTTGCTTCCAATGACCGAGATAAACTGATCTTTTTCTACGGTTAAGTTAAAATCTGTGAAAATAGGAGTTTCATTTACGGTACCACGATAAAAGGTCTTATCAATGTGTTCTAAGTTAAGCATTTTTGCTCCCTCCCTTCCTTAATAAATCTTTTGATACTAGCGCGATCAGGAAAATACTTGCCATCAAAAGTTTTAGATTGTTTGGGTTGAAGTTGAAATATAATGCAACGGCAAGACATGTCTTATAAATAATTGATCCAAAAATTACCATTGTGGTACCCTTTAAAAATGACATGAATGATAAGATGGAGACACCAATGATAACAGAGGCCAATCCCATGACAAGCATACCAGTACCTGAATTTACATCAAAATTTCTCTGCTGTTGACATAGGATGGAGCCGGCTGTAGCAGCAAGACCATTACATAACATAAGTCCCAATATTTTTACCTTACCCTGATCTTTTGCAAGCATCGTTACAACGGCATGATTATCACCAACCGCACGAAGGAGTATTCCGGACTGTGTTTTAAAGTACCAGTCAAGTAGTAGTTTAATCACTACAATACAAATAAAAATAATCAAAAGAGCACTGAAATTTTGAAAGATTCCACTATTAAATATTGTGTTCGCGTTTGTAATTGGCAAAATAGCTTTTCCACCCGCTATCATTAAATTGATGGAGTAAAGACCGGTCATCGTGATGATTCCTGCTAACAAATCCTTGATCTTGAATACGACATGAAAGATTCCGGTTAGAAATCCGGCAAAACATCCAGTCAGGAAAGATGCCAGGATTGCAAGCCATGGGTTCACTCCATGGAAGATGAGCATGGCAGTCATGGCAGCTCCAAGCGGAAACGTGCCATCTACGGATAGGTCCGGAAAGTCTAATATGCTATAAGTAATATAAATTCCTAAAGCAAGGATTCCATAAATGAATCCTTGCTCTAAGACACCTATTAAAAGTGATAATAAGATTTCAATCATAATATTGCCCTTCTTGTTTTCTTCTTGTTGGTATTATTATTCTGTTTTTCTTATTTATTCCCCTGCAGTAAGGTAAGTCACGCTATCTTTGTATTCATCTGTAATGCTAAGGGAAAAACGATCCAATGCTTCCTGATTGGCAACCGGAGTACATGCAGAGATTACTTCTACTGGCATTTTAGAAATGTCTTCTCCGTTTAATACCTTACCGGCCATTTTGCCAGTGGTAATACCAAGCTCATAATAATCAATGTTTTGAGCAGCTACACAGCCTTTTTTTACTTGTTCTTGTTCGGAGCCAAACACTGGAATACCAGCATCGTTTGCCTTTGCAAGTACCGTATCTAAGTTATTTACCACATTGTTATCGGTAAAGTTGTTTATTACATCACATTTCGTTACGAGATTATCCATTGCAAGTGGAATATCAGAAGCAACATTTACTCCCACAGCTTCAATGGTAAATCCATAAGTTGGAGCAAGCTCCTCGAATTTTTCCAAATGAGTCAAAGAGTTAACTTCACTGGTGGTATAGAGTATTCCAATTGTTTTTGCATCCGGCATCATTGCACGAATTAATTGCATCTGCTGCTCCAATGGAAGTGCATCGCTGGTTCCCGTACAATTCGTTTCTGGCGCTTCCAAAGATTTTACAAGCTCTGCAGAAACTGGATCGGAAACAGCTGTAAAAATAACTGGGATGTCTGTCCCTTGCGTTGAATTAAAAGCGGCCATTGCAGTTGGTGTTGCAATTGCACAAATCATGTCATATTTTTTTGCAACAAAATTATCAGTAATCATAGTGGCATTGGAAGGTTCGCCTTCTGCATTTTTGTAATCGATGGTAATATTATCTCCATCAACAAATCCTGCATCTGCAAGTCCTTTGATAAAGCCTTCACGGCAATTATCCAAAGAAGCATGAGGTGCAATTTGAGTAATTCCGATTTTTAATGTTTTTTGATTATCAGTTGTCTTGTTTGAGCCCAAAGAAGTTCCAGAATTAGAGCATCCGGTGAAGAGTGCAGCGGTTAATAAAGTTACCATGGTAATACAAGTTAGTTTTTTCATAATAAATCCTCCTAATAATTAGATAGTTTATTCAAAAAAACGAAGAAAACGCGAGTTTTAGTGATTTTAGGTATAAAAAAAACTCCCATCCCTGCAATATGCAAAGGGACAAGAGATTAACCTGCGGTGCCACCCTAATATGATATACGTTTACGTTGTATATCCACTCAGTCTTATGCTAACACATAAGCTCATTGATAATGGGTTGAGATCCCATCAGAAACTACTCGGTATCAACTACCTTTCGGCCTGCCCTCAAAAGTCCATTCTTACTATGCTTCATTGCGACTTCTCAGCGTATCGTCACTCTCTGGAAATGGGTGTATAGTAATACTCGTCTTTTTCAACGGTTTCTTGTTTTTTAGATTATAGTTATCATATGCGACTTAAATTATTTTGTCAATACTTTTTTAAGAAAAGTCTTTATATCTTATGCCCCATTTCTGATAATGTCTTTAAATACCACATATGATTATGTCCCATTCGGACTCCATATGGTATACTTATCCCTCATAACTATAAGAAATGAGGAG
>DIGJ01000011.1 GCA_002419585.1 Lachnoclostridium sp. UBA5725 | reverse complement strand
ACCATATGGAGTCCGAATGGGACATAATCATATGTGGTATACAAAGACATTATCAGAAATGGGGCATATATGGAGAAAGATGACAAATAAAGTCCTTGACGTTTGTCGGAATTTGTGATATTATGCAAATTCAGGTAAAATTGTAAACTGTTTTAAGTTAGAAGGATGTGAAACAAATTGAATGCAACCATAAAATTAAACGGTCCAGATGAAGTAAGAGATTTTGTTTTAAACGCTTCAAAATGTGATTTTGACATTGATATTTTTTATAATCGGTTTATTGTTGATGCAAAATCATTACTAGGTATACTCAGTATGGACTTATCAAGAGCATTATCGGTTACTTGCAGAGGATATGACAGCGAATTCGAACATACATTAAAGAAATACTCCGTTGCCTAAACGGTAAAAATGGTCTGGCGCAAAATGTTTTTTGAAAATGATTATTAAGGAACCCAAAAAGGCCTTCCGATATCTCATTACGATTAAACATTTTATAAAGCCATAAACAGCGAAAAATGGAGTGATTAGACACTCCATTTTTTGCTATTGTCTTTATAAAATAATCGTAAAATCGATTTCGGGAGGCCTTTTTGGGTTCCTTAATAATCATTTTCAAAAATTTAAATTTAACGCCAGGCCATTTTTTGTTAGAAAGTTTCGTTTAATAATGTGACTAACGTATTTGGTAGCACAGGCCTGCTAAATAGAAAGCCCTGAATGATATCACAGTTATCCGCTTTTAAAAGTTCATATTGCTCCGTGCTTTCAACACCTTCGGCGATGACATTCATTTCTATTTTGTGAGCCAATGATATGATTGATTTTACAATAAATCGGTCTTTGTCATTGAAGCATATATTATCAATAAATGATTTGTCGATTTTAAGTGTAGTAATAGGCAAGGTTGTTAAATATTTGAGGGAAGAATAACCGGTTCCAAAATCATCGAGTGAGATGTGGACTCCTAAATCTTTAAAGTGCTTTAATACAGAAACAGTATCTACTAAGGAAGAGATGAGTGTGCTTTCTGTTATTTCAAGCGTTAAATAGCATGCTGGAAGTTTGGTCTCGGTTAAAATTCGCTGTACTGTTTGAACAAAATCTGCTTTGTTTAATTGAATCGAAGAAATATTAACGGATACTGGGCAGGGCGTGTGATTTGTATCAATTAAAGATTTGTTAAACAGGCAGGCTTCTTTTAGTGCCCATTCACCAAGGCTGTCAATAAGTCCGCTTTCCTCTGCGATTGGTATGAAGTCTTTTGGTGAGAGTGGACCAAGTTTTTTGCTGTGAATCCGCATGAGTGCCTCATATCCAGAAATCTCTTTGGTAACGATATTAATTTGTGGTTGATACATTAAGTATATTTCTTGTTTTTCAATTACATTTCGAAGAACATCGAGTATTTCCGTATTACGAGTGAGTTCCTCACTCATGGTTTCGTCAAACAAAGATACCCGGTTCTTTCCGTTTTCCTTTGACTGATACATCGCAATATCTGCATTTTTAATTAATACCTTATGTGATTTACCATGCAGTGGATAAATGGAAACACCAATACTTAATGAAATATGAATGGTTTCATTCCAAATGACAAAAGGCTTTGAAAAGGATTGGATTAAAATTTGTGCAAATTGGAACGCATCGTTTGTGGAAGAAATATTGTACTTAAAGATTAAAAATTCATCTCCACCAACACGGGCAACCATATCACGTTCGCTTACTAAAGAGGTGAGTTTCTTACCAGTCAGGCTAAGGATTTCATCACCAAAATCATGTCCTAGTGTATCGTTGATGGTCTTGAAGTTATCAAGATCGATAAAATAGATGGCATGCATAAGATTTGCATCTTCTTCCACCGTAAACATCATATCGACTTTCTCCAAAAAGAATAGCTTGTTTGGAAGATTCGTAATCAAATCATGATAAGCTAGATATTCAATATGATTATAATTGGACCGAATTTCTTCTTCATTATCCATAAGCTGTTCGTGCATCGAAGATAAATCATCATAGCTGGATTGAATGATTTGAATCATCTTGTTAAAGCTTTTTGCCAGATCTCCGGCTTCATTTTTCGAATCAATCTGACAACGTACTCCAAACTCGCCATTGGATACTTTTTTCATAGAGTCACGCAGCATAATAATTGGTGCGGTATAATAACGTGCAAATAAGTTTGAAGCAAAGAAAACAAGAATAAATATTATCAGAGAGCATCCAAGCAGTATATAAAGAATGACTGTGGCACCGCGAGTGATTTCAGAAGTGTCTTGTTTTATTACAACGAAGCAATCGGTGTTTGATACAGGTGAAATTGCTAATATATCATGTTTACCATTAAAAAAAGTAGTCATGGTATTGTTTATAGGCTGTTTACCATTGCTTAGTATGGAAGATAAAGACGCATCCGATAATGTAGTATTGATAAGGGAATGGTTCTTGGCGTAGAGAATGAATCCATCCTTGTCTACTAACAGTACCTCCCCGGAATTCCCAAGTGAAAAATTAAAAAGATATTCAAAATAGGAAATTTTAATCGCACTGCTAAGATATCCTATCACTTTTTTGTCCTTTGACAAAATCGCTTTTGTTATGTTGATGAGATAGAAACTGCCAACTCTAGAACTTGAAAAAGTTACTTGGGATTTATCTGCTAGTGGTGTAATAGGTAATAAAACTTCATTGTTTTTATTTGATTTTTTCTCAATAGGAACATTCGAATTTATGATAGCATGACCATTTGTATCATATAGACCAAATGAGCTACAGTATGTATATTTTGAAGCAGTCGTTGATAATGATGCTTGAATTTCTTTGGCATGCCTTATCGGAAAAAAAATATTGGGTTCTTTATCTGGTTCTGAATTTTTAAGCGAGGACTGATAAAGCCATTTCAAGGTTTGGCTGTTTAATTCATAAATTTGAGTATTAAAGATTAGTGAGACTTGTGAAGCGCTATAAGAAGAAAGATATTTTAAATCGTGTTCCCGTGAAGTTATAAGTGCTTTTTCTACATAGGAAAAGGTAAGAAACCCTATGATGGAGGCTGGTATGATAGAAAATAAGATTAGAATAATTCGCAATAATTTTTTGATTGGCATGTTTGGCTCCCCTTCCCAACAGTACACCTAAAAATTAAATTTTTAAATATCGTAAAATACTTACAATTATTTTACCAATTTTGTCATAAATATGCAACAAGTAGCATAATAGAGCAGTTAAAGTTTTATAAAATAGTTGAAAAAATAAGAATGAGACGGTATACTTGTTTTGTTAAGCAGTTATAAAGAGAAAGGTAAGTAATATGTATAAGCTAATATGTCGCGATGGTAATGCAAAGCGCGGTGAATTTACAACCGTTCATGGTACCATTCAAACACCAGTATTTATGAATGTCGGTACGGTGGCTGCAATAAAAGGTGCGGTATCAACGCAGGATTTGCAAGGGCTAAAAACACAGGTGGAATTGTCGAATACGTATCACCTGCACGTAAGAACCGGAGATCATGTCATCAAACAATTGGGTGGTCTTCACAAATTTATGGTTTGGGACAAGCCAATTCTTACCGATTCGGGTGGATTTCAAGTGTTCTCGTTAGCCAGTCTTCGAAAGATTAAAGAAGAGGGTGTTTACTTTCAATCACATATTGATGGAAGAAAGATTTTTATGGGACCAGAACAGAGCATGCAGATTCAATCCAATCTGGCATCCACAATTGCTATGGCATTTGATGAATGTCCTCCACATCCAGCGACTCGAGAATATATGCAAAATTCGGTCGACCGAACCACTCGGTGGTTAAGGCGCTGCCAGATCGAAATGAAGCGCTTGAACCGTTTAGAGGATACCATTAACAAGGATCAGATGCTGTTTGGAATCAATCAAGGTGGTACCTTTGATGACATTCGTATCGAACATGCAAAACGCATTTCAGAATTAAACTTAGATGGTTATGCACTTGGTGGCCTGGCTGTTGGAGAATCCCATGATGAAATGTATGATATTATTGAAAAAACAGTACCATATCTTCCGCTCGAAAAACCTACTTATCTGATGGGCGTAGGTACTCCTGCCAATATTTTGGAGGGCGTCGATCGTGGAGTTGATTTTTTTGATTGTGTATATCCAGCAAGAAACGGAAGGCATGGACATGCATATACAAATCATGGAAAGATGAATTTATTGAATGCGAAGTATGAGCTGGATACCAGACCGATTGAAGAAGGTTGTCAGTGTCCTGCATGTAAGACATACAGTAGGGCATATATCCGTCATTTGCTTAAGGCAAAGGAAATGTTAGGACTTAGACTGCTTGTTATGCATAATCTCTATTTCTATAATAATATGATGGAAGAAATCAGAGAAGCAATTGAACAAGGTAAGTATAAGCAATATAAAAAACAAAAGTTAGCCGGATTTGAAGAAGGCGAACAATAATTTAGGAGGAACAATTATGAATTTATTTCCAGTATTAGCAACATCATCTACAAGTGGAATCGCGTTTACAGGTATTTATATCGTAGCACTAATTGGTATTTTTTATTTCTTTATGATTCGTCCACAAAACAAACAAAAAAAGGCGCATGAAGCATTATTGCTTACAATTGCAACTGGTGACAGTATCCTTACAAGCAGTGGATTCTATGGCGTTGTTATCGATGTTACAGAAGATGTTGTAATTGTAGAATTTGGAAGCAATAAAAATTGCCGTATTCCAATGAAAAAAGATGCGATCGTTGAAATTGAAAAAGGTAATGCAGAAGCGTAAGATTCAGGTTTAACGGTGCAGGACGGATGCGAGTCTTTGTGGATGAGTGACGCTATAAAAGGCTGAGCAATTTAGTTTTTCTACAATTTACACGGCTCCCATGCTGGGATTTTATATCAGTCGCATAGGCATTCCACGTAACCTCTAAACATCGAAAAATTAACTCTTAAGGGAGTTAATTTTTGGTAGAGTTTACGTTCCATATATGCTTAAATGATATAAAATCCTAGCATGGGAGCCGTGTAAATTGAAAGATAGATTATGAGCTCAGCCTTTTATGGCTGACTACGAAATAGAGACTCGCTGTTTTTCTGGGGTTTCATAAATAAAACAGAATTTAGTAAAAAGTCAAAGGCAGTTATCGTGTGATAAAATAAATGCCCTTGACTTTTTTTATACTATTGTACAAAGATAGTATTAAATGCTTCATCTTTACCATCTATTGAAATTTGAATTGTGTCAAAAGAGGAATTAGAATTAATGTTATATACGTAATCCTGTGGTTGATTCAATTCTTCTGTCTCAAAAAGGATTGTTAATACATTATTTTTAATAGAATAAGACATTGTTTGTATTCCTTTTTTGACACCACGATATAGGATTAATTGCTTTTTTGAACTATCAATCTCATAAATTCCTTCTTCTGTTTTACTATTCATAGTTTCAATGATTTGGTTTGAAATTTTATATGGTTCAACCACTTCGGTATTCTTTTTACATCCTGATAATATCAGTAAAAACACTACAAGTATAAGTATCTTTCTATGCATATTTTATTCCTCCAGATATTTATTTACCTCGTTGTTGTACGAATCACTTTTTATATACATATTACATCAAATATCATAATTTTACCATTATAATAATTACTCTGTTAGCGTTGTGCTCATTATTGCTTGCTTAGAGGTTCTATCGAATGTTTATGCGGTTGGTTTTAAGGGCTGCCCCTGCGCTCCATTCGAATTTCAAAACCATAATTCCACCGCACCTTTTGCGTGACTTTCCCAAAATCCCCCGCGTCCAATGTCGTCAACTTAAGAAAAAA
>DIGJ01000017.1 GCA_002419585.1 Lachnoclostridium sp. UBA5725 | reverse complement strand
CCTTTCGTATTTTTTGTTTGTGGTGAACTTATTATACAAAAAAATGTTAACCTATGCCTATTCTATTTTCATCTTCCCCCAATCTAAAGTTTAGAACCTTTTTTTTAGGAAAAGTATTGCAAAATATTTAGGGTTTGATATAATTACGGTAATGAAATCGAACATATTTTCGAGTAAAATAGAGGGGGGATAAGTAAGTTGAATCGACCAATTACAACGCTTTTTATGCTGATGTCGCTGGATGGAAAGATTAATAGTGGAAATAGCGATGAACTAGATGTGGATAGAGATTGGCAACATGTTGCAGGTGTTAGAGAAGGGCTACATCAGTATTATGAAATTGAAGCAACAACAGATCTGTTCTCGCTTAATTCTGGGCGGGTAATGGAAAAGATTGGTGTAAATGATAGGAAGCATGAGAAAGAAAAAATTGGTGTTAGTTTTGTAATAATTGATCGGAAGCCGCATCTTAAAGAGAGTGGAGTAGAATACTTAGCAAAAGGGGGAAAGACTCTGTTCATTATTACGGATAACGTGAATCATCCTGCATATCAATTGAAGAATCAATATGATAATATCTATATTTTGTGTTATGAAAAGGGTATTGATTTAAATAACATGTTGGTAGACTTGAAAGAACTGTATGGAATAGAAAGGATAACGATACAATCGGGTGGTACATTAAATGGAGAATTTCTTAGAGCTGATTTGATTGATTATGTTAATATTGTAATTGCACCAATTTTAGTTGGTGGTAGTAATACTAATACGTTAATTGATGGAAAAACACTAATGAAACGGGAAGAGTTAAATCAACTAAAAGCGATGAAGCTACTTGAATGTGAGACATTAGAAGACTCTTACCTTCGTTTAAAATATAAAGTTTTAAAATGAAATAGGAGATGAGTTCTATATGGAAGAAATCATTACTTTGTGTGGAGATAATTGTTTGTATTGTCCGCGATATCTTGCCAAAAGTGAAAAGGAATTAGAAGATACGGCGAAGCTGTGGTATAAAGTTGGCTGGCGTGACCATATCGTATCAAATGAGGAAATCGCATGCGGGGGGTGCTCCTCCCATAAGCAGTGTACATACAAACTAGTAGATTGTATAAAAAACAACAAGGTAGAAAAGTGTAATCAATGTAAGGAATATCCTTGTGACAAGATCATAAGTATGTTGGATCGTTCGAAACAATATCGGATTAGGTGTATGGAAATTTGTACAGATGAAGAATATCAAATACTTTTAAAAGCATTTTTTGAGAAAGCTGAAAATCTTAAAAAATAAGAAATAATTAATTGAAATCAAAAAATTATAATAAAACTAAGCGTAATAATCAACGGGAGAGAAGCGATGCATGAAGTAGAAGTAAAATCCATTCTATCACCTAAAAATGGAATGAATTTGTATCGAGGTTGTACTCACGGTTGCATATACTGTGATTCAAGAAGCACCTGCTATCAAATCTTGCATGATTTTGAAGATATTGAAGTAAAAGTAAATGCAACCGAATTACTAGAAAATGCATTAAAGAGTAAACGAAAAAAATGTATGATTGGTACGGGATCAATGTGTGATCCTTATTTGCATGCAGAAAAAGAGTTGTGCCTGACAAGAAAATGCTTAGAACTGATCGAATATTATGAGTTTGGATTATCAATACTTACTAAGTCGGATTTAATCCTTAGAGACTTGGATTTATTGAAAAAAATAAACAGAAAAAGTAAGTGTATAATACAAATGACCATGACAACATATGATGAAGCGTTATGTAAGAAAATCGAGCCAAATGTTTGTACCACACAAAGAAGGGCAGAGGTATTAAATATCCTTAGGGACGAAGGATTTGAAACAATAGTCTGGCTGACTCCGATTCTTCCATTTATCAATGATTCGAAAGAAAATATTCAAGGGATTTTAGATTATTGTATAAAAGCAAAAGTTTATGGAATCTTAACCTTTGGTATGGGAGTTACGCTACGAGATGGAGACAGACAATATTTTTACGAGATGCTCGACAAACACTTCCCGGGCTTAAAAGATAAATATATTCAAAAGTTTGGAAATCAATATCAAATTGAAAGTCCCAATAATGATGAACTCATGACGTTACTCAGGAATGAATGTAGAAAAAATGGAATTGAGAGTAATACAAATAAACTATTTGATTATATGCATCGATTTGAAGCTAAACATAGTCACGAGCAAATGAATATGTTTGATTTTCTTAAATAATTCGTTCAATCATAAGTAAGAATACTAAATTTTTCTATTTTGCTTTTAAGATTATAAAGGAAATTTTGATGGTTTGATGTTATACTCAAGAAAATATGATATATTATACAATTTATTACCGAGTTTATATAGACATATACAATTCTATATGGTAAAGTAAATCTAGATTAATTTGAAAGGAGCGTGTTTTATATGAAAAATATTAGAATGACAAAAAAGGAACATGACTCCCGGCATGGTCTTATCGGTTTATGTAAATAATGATTTGTGATTACCCGGGAGAAATCATAACCTGGGTATTTTTATGCCCTAATTTAAGTCGCAAAGTGCGCAGAATAGGAGCAATTATGAATCATATAGGAAGAATTACAAGTCAGCACCATACAATCTATGAAGTAGACTATGAAGGTATCATGTTAGAAGCAAAAATATCAGGCAGTTTTCGCTATAGAGCAAAGAATAATACAGAGTATCCGGCAGTAGGAGATTATGTTTATCTGGAACAGGTAAATCATGAATTGGGAACGGCAATCATAAAAGAATTAAAACAGCGTCGAAACGTGCTAAAACGTACGGAGGCAGGTACACGTGGCGAAAGTCAGATTATTGCTGCAAATATTGATTATAGTTTCATCTGCACCTCCTGCAATCAGGATTTTAATGAAAGGCGCTTGGAACGATATTTTGCAATGGCAATTGGTGAAAAAATTGAACCAATTGTGGTTTTAACAAAATCAGACTTGTGTAACAATTTGGAACATTTTAAAGCAAGAATTCAATCGTGTATGCAAGGTATTACAATAATTGAAAGCTCATCTTTTGATAAAACGGGAATAAAGCAATTAAAGGAATTACTGAAGGAAAATATAACAGCAGTATTTACAGGATCCTCAGGTATAGGAAAGTCCACTTTGATCAATCAACTGATGGGAGAAGAAGTACTCGCGACTTCCGATATACGCAAAGAGGATGCGAAGGGAAGACATACGACAACGTATCGTCAATTATTAAAACTTCCTGAAGGAGCCTATATCATTGATACCCCTGGCATGAGAGAACTAGCTTTAGATGATAGCAGTGTTGACGATACCTTTTTGGATATTATAGAACTTTCTAGCAACTGCAAATTTGGTAATTGTAGCCATACAAAGGAACCAGGATGTAAAGTTTTATTGGCGTTAAAAAGTGGAATGTTGGAAGATAAACGCTATAAAAGCTATTGTAAACTAAAAAAAGAAGAAACGAATCGAAAAGGAAGAAAATTCGCTAGACATTAAAGAAGGAATGGAAATGAAAATGAAGAAATTGATAGGGGATAAAAAATTTTATATCATGGTACTTTCGGTTGCGATACCGATTATGATACAAAACGGTATTACTAATTTTGTAGGATTATTAGATAATATAATGGTAGGTCAAATCGGAACGGAACAAATGACGGGTGTAGCCATTGTAAATCAATTGATTTTTGTGTTTAACCTCTGTATTTTTGGCGGAATATCCGGAGTGGGAATCTTTGGAACGCAGTTTTTTGGTAATCAGAATTTTGAAGGCTTACGAAATACCTTTCGCTTTAAAGTATTATTATGTACATTTTTTGTAATACTGGGAGTTGGTGTATTTTCCATAAGTGGAATTAGCTTGATAAAATTGTATTTACATAAAGGAAGTGATTCGGGAGACATTGGCTTGGCACTACAATATGGAAAGAACTACATGTGGATTATGTTAATTGGGCTACTACCATATGCGGCTACTCAGGTTTATGCAAGTACACTTCGTGAAACCGGTGAAACTGTGCTTCCGATGAAAGCAGGAATTGCAGCCGTTTTGATTAATTTAGTATTTAACTATATTTTGATCTTTGGAAAGTTTGGAGCACCGGTTCTTGGAGTGGAGGGTGCCGCTATTGCAACGGTAATATCAAGATATGTAGAAGCAGGCATCACGTTAATTTGGACACACCGGCATAAAGCTGAAAATCAATTTATCGTAGGGGCGTATCGTACATTTCGCATTCCAGCAACCCTAGTAAAGCATATTATTATTCGAGGAACACCGCTGATGGTGAATGAGGCGTTATGGGCGAGTGGAATGGCAATTATGACGCAGTGTTATTCTGTAAGAGGTTTATCTGTCGTAGCAAGTATAAATATATCCTCAACGATTTCAAATGTTTTTAACATTGTATTTATTGCCTTTGGAAGTGCGATTTCAATTATTGTGGGACAGCTTTTAGGAGCTGGTAAAATGGAAGAAGCAAAAGATACGGATCGAAAGTTGATTTTCTTTTCCGTAATAAGCTGTGTATTTGTTGGCGCGATAATGGCAATGATAGCTCCATTTTTTCCAAAGTTGTATAATACAACGCAGGAAGTCAAAGAGTTGGCGAGAAACTTTATCATAATATCTGCACTTTGTATGCCTATTTATGCTTTTATGCATGCGTGTTACTTTACACTGCGTTCAGGCGGTAAAACAGTGATTACATTCATTTTTGACAGTTGTTTCGTTTGGGTAGCAAGCATTCCACTGGCATTTTGCTTAACACATTTTACAGATTGGAATATCGTTCTCATTTATCTAAGCTGTCAGCTACTCGAAATCATTAAATGTATCATAGGCTTTGTATTAGTGAAAAAGGGTGTATGGATTCATAATATTGTAGTAGAGGATTAAATGAATCGATTATAGGAAGCACTTATAGGAAGCGATGAATCAAAAAAGCTTGCTTTATCAAACGTTATATTATAAAATAGAAAAAACGATAAGAAAGGATGGTAAGAGATGTTGCTAGATTCTAAATCAAAAGGATTTCATATTGTAGTAAGCAGTTCTTCAGAAAAAACGCATGTATTTACTGAAAAATTGGGTTACTGCGCCTTTTTTTAGAAAATAAGTATGTTTCTTACGATTCTAGAACGAATAAGCGTAGCAACCTGCCAGAATATACTATTTTTGGCAGGTATTTTTATGCCCAATTTTAAATCTATTATATCTAGAACATGACAATAATAGGGCATAAGTGCGAAAAAAGCTCACACTTTTAGCGTTATGAAGACGAAAAGCGACATATCCAAAGCGTGTAGAAATGAATTCACACTCCCTGATTTAGACGTGCAAAATGTGCACGAATCGGAGTAATGATGAGAGAAAAATTTAAAAAAATAGAAAAATTTAATATAAAAAATGTAAATGTAGATTATTTGTTTTGCGGCTTATCTAATTTTAATTTGAATAGTTCGGTGTGGGTACTATATCTTGGATTTAAAGGAATGAGTCTGGGTCAGGTTGGACTTTTGGAAGGAATCTTCCATATTACAAGTTTTTTGTTTGAAGTACCTACTGGGGCAATGGCAGACTTGATGGGAAGAAAAAGAGTGCTTTTACTAGGTCGAATATTTTCTATATTATCAACGATACTTTTGCTAACTTCAAATAATTTCTTCCTGTTTGCTATATCCTTTATTTTAAGTGCTGCCAGCTATAATTTAAATTCTGGTTCAGAGGAAGCATTGGTGTATGATAGTATGAAAGAAGCAGGAAAAGATGGAGACTATATAACGGTGAATGGACGACTTAACTTTTTAATGGAAGTGTCACAAGGTGTAGCATCTTTTCTTGGGGGTGTACTTTCTGATATATCTTATACCCTTACTTATAGCTTCCAGATGTTAAAAGATATCCTTTCTTTTTTAGCAGGAACGTTGTTTGAAGAACCAAAATGTTACGAAAAAGAAGAAATATTAGGTGTGAAAGAACACGCTATCGTATGTTATGGTATACTAAAGAATGACCGTGCGGTTCGTTTGGTTTTGCTTTATTATCCCGTTGTTTTTTCCTTTCATACGTTGACCTTTTTTTATGGGCAGCAACATTTTGCAAATTTAGGAATGAGCAAAACATTTATTGCGTTACTCATGCTAGCGTCCGGAGTTGTATGCTCCATCTCTGCGCTTTGCGCAAAGACGTTTGATCGTATTTTTAAAGAGAAAGCAAAATATATTGCGACATTTATCATTGCAGTATCAATTTTTGGATTTGGATTTGAAAACAACATCAGTTCCATTTTATGTTTTTTAATCCTGAATTTTGCAAACTCACTATTGTATCCAATATCATCGAATGCACTAAATGAATTAATACCCAGTGAACAAAGAGCCACCATTATATCCGTAAATAGTATGTTGTTTTCTATGGTAATGGTTGTTATTTTTCCGATTGGAGGATTTTTAGGTGATATATATGGTCTAGCAAAGATATTTCAAGCATCGGGAATTTTACTAATCACATATATGATATTGTTTATAAAAAAAGGGAAGAAAAGGTAGAATAAAGGCTTTTCTAATAATTTAAAATCATTTCTAATAATTTAAAATCATTTCTTGACAATGTAGGTACTATTGATTAAAATAGTACCTATAATTTTACACGATAAAACTTTAATATGTAAAAGCGGAGGAGGAAACATGGAAAATAGATCAGTTAGAATGAATCTTCATACAAATTTGCTAGAATTAGAGGAGCATATGTATCCTCTTGTTGATGTTGCAACACCGAATGTATTCCGTAACTTATTTCCATATGATGAAGTACCAAAAATCGCCTTTAATGATCGTATTGTGCCACATCATATGCCAGATGAAATCTGGATTACAGATACGACATTTCGTGATGGACAACAATCAAGAGCACCATATTCTACCGAACAAATTGTAACCATATATGATTACTTGCAAAAACTTGGAGGACCGAATGGTCTCATTCGCGCAAGTGAATTTTTCTTATATAGTAAAAAGGACCGGGATGCGGTCTATAAATGCATGGAAAGAGGATATCAGTTCCCAGAAGTAACAAGTTGGATTCGCGCAAACAAAAAAGATTTTCAATTAGTAAAAGACATCGGAATGAAAGAAACTGGTATTTTAGTAAGCTGTTCCGATTATCATATTTTTTATAAAATGAAGATGACTCGTAAAGAAGCAATGAATCATTATCTAAGCATTATCAGAGATTGCCTGGATACTGGGATTAGCCCTAGATGTCATTTGGAAGATGTTACGAGAGCGGATATTTATGGTTATGTTATACCGTTTTGTATGGAACTAACGAAACTTATGGAGGAATATAATATACCTATTAAAGTACGTGCCTGCGATACCATGGGATATGGTGTCAATTATCCTGGTGCAGTAATACCAAGATCTGTACAAGGAATTATTTATGGTCTAATGATTCATGCTGGATTCCCATCCGAATTAATTGAATGGCATGGACACAATGATTTCTATAAGGCAGTATCCAATTCAACTACAGCGTGGCTCTATGGCTGCTCCGGTGTTAACTGTTCTTTGTTTGGAATTGGAGAGCGCACGGGAAATACACCACTCGAAGCTATGGTATTTGAATATGCACAATTAAAAGGTACTCTGGATGGTATGGACACTACTGTGATAACACAGATCGCTGATTATTATGAAAAGGAAATCGGTTATAAGGTGCCATCAAGAACTCCTTTTGTTGGCAAAAACTTTAATGTTACAAGAGCAGGAATCCATGCAGATGGTCTTCTTAAAAATGAAGAAATCTATAATATTTTTGATACGGACAAATTCCTGAATCGTCCAGTACTAGTTGCAGTGTCCAATACATCAGGACTTGCAGGTATTGCACATTGGATTAATACGTATTACAAACTAAAAGAAAATGCACAGGTAGATAAAAATTCTGAACTCGTTGCAATGGTAAAAGCGTGGGTAGATACGGAATATGAAAGTGGACGTGTAACCGTACTAACAGATGCAGAGCTTATTGAAGTAATTGATAAAGCCTGCGAGCGTCTAAATTTACCAAAATTTTAAAAAAACGAAATGCTTAAAGAACGAATTGCTGAAAAAATCAAATGCAGAAAAAATCAAATGTTATCCCAATTTGCATCTCGGGGCACAAATAGGATGTGTTCTAACCGTATTGAGGTTAGAGCACATCCTATTTGTGCCCCGAGATGCAAATTGAACACAGCCTATATTTTTTAAACATCTTTTTTTTAGAAAATTTCCATCAAGCGATCATCACAGTATTTTGTTACTTTATCAAAGTCAATGCATTCTTTGTAGATGGATTCTAAATTGTCGTGTATTTGTTTTGAGGATGATAGGGAACGAATCGCAGCATCAATTAATACATTTTTTTGCTCTTCTTGGAATGCAATATTTTCTTTATATAATGCGAGAAATTCTGTATCAGCAAAAACGGAAAGCGCTACACTTTGTGACGAAGTAGAAAGTGGTTTGGTAGTAGTAATACTTAGGTCGAGTTCTTGTATGTTGATATGCAAAGGTTCTTCTGGAAGAAGCGGTGAATAGAAGACCTCACCGTGATATCCGTTATCATTTGCCATCTGATATGCAAGTTTTAAATATTCGCTGGCAATTGGAACTTCGCCATCTAAATAAAGTACCTGGCTCTTGGTTGGCTTACTTGGGGCATAATCAATTTGACCAGATGGGGTAATCGCGCTGTAAAATAAATGGCGAAAATGATTGGTTCCATCATAATTACCTTTAGACTTGGAAGAAAACAGGTCTTTTACATGAGACTGCATTTTTGCGTAAGAAATAGCTTTTCGATAAATATCATACGTAGATACAGACAGGCTTCCTGCTGCATGAAGATACGAAAAGGTTAATTTGTAATAGAAACTATTTTCGCTGCAATAAGAAATAACGTCCTTTTTGCGCTTTCCCAATTCTTTTTCATTTAAAAATACGCCGAGATTCCATATTTGATCGACAGCACCCGGATATTTTGGATCAATAATATGCGGTGCAGTACCATCTACAACCGTTAAGCCAAGGATAGGAATGCGCACAGCATCTAAACTCTCATTGTCACTTGCACAATGAAAATATTCTACAAGATAGTTCTTGTCTTCTGCAATCTTTCCAATTCGTTTCATAAACGTATTTTTTCCAACACCTGGTCCGCCTTTTAAGATATAAAGACGATTCGTCTTCTCCCAGTCAGGGAAGATTCCACTAAAATAATTCACAAATCCATTGCTTGTATTGCCGCCTGGAAACATATCTCGATGACTCATTTATTCAACCTCTTTATTATTTTTATCATACATTTTATGTAAACAAACGATAATTATTCATTGCACTGTAACGATATATATTCTATAATTAGGTTTGTGAGGTTGAATTTGAAAATATTTACATATAGAAATGTAGGAGGAGAAAAAATGAAAAAATATGGAAGAAAATTAATTGCAATACTCTCTCTTTCACTTTTGGTGACGTCAATGCCGTATTCTGCAAGTGCAGCGGCAAAACCAGCATTTAAAGCAGAGAGAACTTCGTTATATGAAAATGCAGGTACAAAAGGTGTTTATACATATACGATTAAAAATGTAACAAAAGGGGAAAAAATAAAATGGGTACTTACGGGTGCAGGAAAAAAATACGCATCTTTGAAATACACGGAATCAGTGGTAAAGGGAACTACGATAAGCAATAAGATTATAATTAAGACAAACAATGAGGAAGCAGCAAAGAATGCTATTCTTGCGCTTAATGCGAACGTGTATTCTGCGAAAGGTACTTTAATTACAACTTTAAAGGATCGGGTAAAATTAAAAGTACAAGCAACCGATATCGCGATTAGTAGTACAAAGATAACGGATGATTTGACCGCTTTGGCTATTGGAAAGACCTATGATTTTGATGCAACCGTTTTACCAAGCAATGCAACCAGCGGAGTATATTGGACGGTGACAAATGTGACAGGGGCAGATCATTCTTCCGAAATTACAGCGGATGGCAAATGGACACCAACCGCAAATGGCAAATATACCATTAAAGCAATGGCAAAGAATTCCATTAAAGGAAAAACCTTAGTATACCATACTGCAAGTGTAACAGTAGGACTTTCTCTTACTTCTGTAAAACAAACAGCAGCAAATCAGTTTTATGCTGTTTTCAGCGACAATGCGAAAGATAGTGTTACGACAGGGAATATTATTGTAGCAGCTACCAATGGAAGTGGAACAATCGGGATAAAAAGTATTACATTTTCTACAACTGGTATGGGGGCATATATTACGACCAATTCAAATTTTAGCGATAAAGCTTCGTACACAATAACATATGGAAGCAATGCAAGGGCATTTATTGCAAGTGTTGGTGAAGTAAAGAAAGCGGCAATTCTAACAGAAACAGTGGAAGAAGGCAAGGAAACACCAATCGATTATGCATTATATGATGAGAACAATATCGATGTAAAAGCGGCAGCAGCAGGTACGGTGGATTTTACAGCCGATGTAATCAATGGGTATAAAACAGAAGAAGACAGTTTGTTTATGTATACTGTTGGCAAGACAGCAAATGTAACGCTTTCCTATAAGAAGAATGAAACTTGTGTACCAATTACAGCGACCAAAGTAATAAGATGTGTAGAGGCTACAGCAACCGTAGCATCCTCTATGGACTTTACGCTAACTGCAGTAAAAACAGCTCCAGATTTTACCGCAAAAAACTATCAGGCAGTTACTTCAACGGCGATTGGGGAGACTACTTATGCACATTTTAGGGCGCTCGATCCAAATAAGAATGAAGTGAAATATACGTCCATTCATTATCTTTCTTCCGATGATAATACTTTGATAATTGATTCCGATGGTAAACTAACACCGATAAAGACTGGAACCGTAAAAGTCACTGTATTAGCGCTTGAAGGAGAAAAAGAGAGTAGATATACGTTTAATGTTACTATATTAGCGAAGAAGGCTCCGACCACGGTTTCATTGAGCAAATCGTATGTTTCAATGTCAAATATTAATTTATATGATTATGCAGAAAGCATTGATGTAGCAATCAAAGACCAGTATGGCACAACGATTTCTTCTGCCGATGTGTCGTGCACGATTAAAGAGTTGGATGGAAAACAAGTAATCGCTTCTTATGATAGAGCAAATAAACAAATTAAAATAATAGCAAAAACGGTGGCAGCAGGTACTTATAATTATGGGGCAACCTTTGTGGTAAATGGAGTAACTTTGTACACTACATTTTCTGTACTTGTACAGAACGTACCTACTACGGGAACATATGGTTATCAAATAGAAGCCGATCATCAGAATTTGGATATGGTAGTTGACACAAATACAATTAGTAATAAGACAGTCACCATTCGTTTGAAAAAATACATTAGTGGAGTATTTGCAGGATATGCCAATATATTAAGTGCTAATGTATTAAAAGATGGATTCTATTATAATAATGATATGACGGTATCCGGTCAAAAAACAGAGCAGATTAATACGGTTACAAATGGTAATTCGGTAGTGCTTACACCAGTTAAATTAACAACAACGAATTCCAACGTTGGAGAATGTGTAAAAGCGCCAACTGGAGTATATACGGTCACCGTTAAGTATTTAAACAGTACGGGAGTTATTAGTACAGAAACCATAAATATAACCCTCACAGATAGTCAGGAAAAAACGGATATCACAGTAAAATCAGCAACCAGCAGCAAAACGGTTTATACTGCATTAGCATTGGTAAATAATTGTGTTGGACTTTCAGATGACAGCGTGATTTATGATTGTACAGCGACGGGATACACTATGACAGGAGACGCCATAGCAATCAATGCTGGTCAAAAGATACATATTGATACCGTATCCGTTAAGAAAATCGTGAATCTCAATACAACACAAAAGATTTATATTTACTATACGGTTACCCTAGATAAGACCTTGACGAACAAAAGTTGATACGTGCTGTTTCAAATCATTCAATTTAAAATGAAGGAGACGAACAGTGAAAACAATCAGTTTATGCATGATTGTCAAAAATGAAGAACAAGTGCTCAGCCGATGCTTAGATAGCATTTATGATTTAGTAGATGAGATCATTATTGTTGACACCGGTTCCAATGACAGAACAAAAGAAATAGCAAGTAAATATACGAATAATATATTTGATTTTGTGTGGGTGAACGATTTTTCTGCAGCACGGAATTACTCTTTTTCAAAAGCAACGATGGATTATATCTACGTTGCAGATGCCGATGAATTCTTGGACGAGGAAAATCGTTGTAAGTTTCGAAATTTAAAGAATACATTGTTATCAGAAATTGAAATTGTGCAAATGATGTATTGCAATCAATTAGAATACAATACAACTTATAATTTTGATGAGGAATATCGTCCAAAGCTTTACAAGAGGCTGCGTAATTTTGTTTGGCAGGACTGTATTCACGAATCGGTTCGATTAGAACCAATCGTTTTTGATAGTGATATTCGAATACAGCATCGACCAACCAGTAATCATGGAAAAAGAGACTTTAAAGCGTTTCTAGACATGGTTTCGGAAGGTAGACTTCCTTCTAGGAAGTTACACAATATGTATGCGAGAGAGTTATTTATAACAGGGGAAAATGAAGACTTTTTAGAAGCGGAAACATTCTTTCACTCAACCGTAGAAGACACTAGGCGAAGTGTAGATGAAATCAAAGAAGCTGCGTGTGTGTTGGCAAAAATTGCGAGACTAAAGAATGATATTCCGATGTTACTGAAATATGCATCCAAGGAGCTGGCAAGTGAGCCATCATCGGAGCTATGTTTTGAGTTGGGGGAGTACTATTTCGAGCAGAAGGATTATAATGAGGCCATTATTTGGTATTATAATGCAGCATTTGAGACGTCAAGCATATTGAATATTCGCTATTCTAAAGATATGCCATTGAATCGTTTGAAGGATTGCTATCATCTGCTAGGCAATGAAGAACAGGCTTTGCATTATGGTGAATTAGCGAAAGATTCTGCACCAGAAAGGTGAAGCAAAATGGAAGAAGTAATAAGACAGGTTTTCGAACATAATATTAAGTTAATTGAGAAAACAGATAAAGCAGTATACTATTTCCGGGAAGAACAGTATGATAAGGCACTTGCCTATGTTGCAGACTCTGTCGAGGGGATAAATAGTCTGGTTAGAGCGATACTAGAAGAAAGGGAGTATTTTTCGAATGTAGAAGAGGCCTCCGTTATTTCTATGATTGAAGGAATGCTCCTGGCTAAAAAGAGTGGAGACTATGTTTTGCTTGCAGATCTTTATGAATTACAGCTTAGTAATTTTATTAGTGGTATTCAAGAAATGATTATTGAAAAAGAAGAGTTTCCATACAGTGTAGAAATCTATGAACGTAATCTAAAACAGATCGAAATAATCGATTTGGAGCTTTGTAAAAAATTAAGGGAGCCAGAAGAACCAAGTAAGCTTTTAGAAAAGGGATACGCAGTGGAATATAGTTCCTGTGGACTTATGACGCTTGCAGCACTGCAATCGGGAGATAAATTTTACTTCCACACGAACAGTCATGTGATGCAGGAGGCTTTTTTACTGGCTAGAAACTGGGCAAGTCATAATGCAAAAATCTTTCATGTGTATGGACTTGGACTTTCGTATCATATCAAAGAACTATTAAATCTAGCTGCAAACGCAGATATTTATATTTATGAAAGTGATTTTAACATTATTAGGCTGACTTGTAATTTTGTTGATATGAAGGATATTTTGAGCAATGACAGGGTACACTTTATATTTGATGAGAACTTAGAAAAAATAAAGAAGGCAATTGAACATGCTTCCGAGGAAGAATATATTGCGGTTCATTATCCGTCTTATCGAAATGAAAAAAAGGATAAGACATGTTTAGAACCATACATACCTTGGATTCATGTATTGGAGGACTGTGAATGAGTTATCTTATTGGAATTCTTAGTATTTTTTTTGGAGACGGATTGATAAAAAAATATATGGAAGAGAATAAAACCTTTGACCAAAATGAGGATATATTAGGTGGCAAGGTTTCTCTTACAAAATATCACAATAAAGGGGCAATGCTTAATTTTATGCAGGATAAACCTGAGTGGGTGTTACGATTTTCTTTTGCAGGTGCTGGGGCAGCACTTGTTTACTTGTTTTATACGGTGACAAAAGGCGCCAATTGGTTAATTAAGGTTGGAGTAACCCTCTTGTCTGGTGGAGGTCTTAGCAATTTGTATGACCGATTAAAAAAAGGATATGTGGTGGATTACTTTATTATCAATTACAAAAAATTGAAAAATATTGTTTTTAACCTATCGGATATGATGATATTTTTAGGAGGGTTATTGATCCTGATTGGGTCCCTCTTTGAAGATAAAAAAATGAAATAAGAAATAAAATTGAAAGGTATGGTATTAAAATGGAACGAAAAAATGTGTGGACAACGTATACACAAAAACAGCTAATAGAATTAGAGAGCTTAAATGCTTTATATAAAGAGTTCTTAGATAAAGGGAAAACAGAACGTGAGTGTACCGCACAAGCGATTGAGATGGCAAAAGCACATGGTTATTTAGATTTGGAAACGATTATTGCGGAACATAAGACACTAAAACCAGGTGACAAGGTGTACGCTACCTGTATGAAAAAAACACTTATCATGTTTAATATAGGAAAAGAGCCACTTGAAAAGGGCATGACTATCTTAGGATCACATATTGACTCTCCAAGGCTGGACATCAAACAAAATCCACTCTACGAAGATAATGAGATTGCATATTTAGATACCCATTATTATGGTGGTGTAAAAAAATATCAGTGGGTTACGATTCCTTTGGCAATTCACGGTGTAATCTGCAAAAAAGATGGCAGCAGTATTGAGGTAGTTATCGGTGAAGATGAAAAAGATCCAGTATTTTGTATTAGTGATATCTTAATACATTTGGCAGCAGAACAGATGGATAAAAAAGTAACAAAAGCAATTGAAGGCGAAGCACTGGATATCATTGTGGGAAGTAAGCCGTTAAAGGGAAAAGAAAAGGATGCAGTAAAAGAAGGTATCTTAAGTTTATTGAATCAAAAATATAAGATCGAAGAGGATGATTTTTTATCTGCAGAATTAGAAGTAGTACCAGCAGGCAATGCACGCGATGCAGGATTTGATTCCAGTATGATTATTGGTTATGGTCAGGATGACCGTGTATGTGCGTATACTTCTTTAGTAGCAATGCTGGAAGTAGAAGATACGGTCAAAACGACTTGTTGTATCCTTGCTGATAAAGAAGAAATCGGCAGTGTAGGAGCTACTGGTATGGAAGCAAAATTCTTTGAAAATACGGTTGCAGAATTATTAAATTGTTTGGGTTCGTACTCTGATTTATCATTAAGACGTTGTTTATCCCATTCACGAATGTTATCTTCTGACGTAAGTGCTGCATTTGATCCACAGTTTGCATCTTGTTATGAGAAGAAGAATTCGGCATTTTTTGGTAGAGGTATTGTATTTAATAAATATACCGGCGCTAAAGGAAAAGGTGGTTCAAACGATGCCAATGCAGAATATGTGTCTGTGATTCGTAAAATTATGGATGATAATAATATAGCCTTCCAAACAGCAGAACTTGGTAAAGTCGATCAGGGAGGCGGTGGAACTATCGCTTATATTTTAGCACATTATGGAATGGAAGTTATTGATTGCGGTGTGGCGGTATTAAATATGCATGCACCATGGGAAATGACAAGCAAAGCTGATATTTATGAAGCAAAAAAAGGATATGTAGCATTCTTAAAAGAGGCATAATACGGATACAAAAAAGGATTGTTACTTTGTGACAATCCCTTTTTCTTATGAATGGGGTCGTAAGAAAATAGGAGGGGAAACAAATGGCAAAAAAGAAAATTGGTTCATATGAATTCCGATATTATGAACTTCCTACAGATTTTCCAATTCTGGCTTTGATGGGAGAAAGCTGGATACGTTGCTATGACCAGGTAGATCAATTGCATTTTCATAATCATTTAGAAATAGGGCACTGCATTTCAGGCAATGGAAATATAAGAATTGAAGATAAGTTCCTGCGTTTTTCACCAGGGAGTGTAACCGTTATTCCTGCCAATGTGCCACATGCGACAAATAGTGATGGCTTTACCATGAGCCATTGGGAATATTTATTCGTTGATATCGAAGGATTTTTGAAAATGCTCTATGCGGATAATCCATTTTGGGTAAAAAAATTTTCAGCACAGGTTGAATGCAATGCCTATATCTATGCATCCAAAGAGAATAAGGCTTTATTGGATGTAATACTGCATATCATGGAAGAAATGAAATGCAAGTGTCACCATTACAGAGAATATGTGAAGGCGTTGATTATTCCTTTATTAATAGAAATCAATCGGATAAATCACGAAAATAAAAACGGAGTAGTAACGGCACCGAATAGCACAAATGTAATCGCTTCTGCACTTGAGTACATCAGTAGCCATTACATGGAGGATATCAAGATAGCAATGCTTGCAGAAATCTCTCATATGAGTGAAAGTCACTTTCGAAGGGTATTTCAAGAGATTGTAGATTTAAAACCACTCGATTACATAAATACGATACGAGTTCGTATGTCTTGTGTTATGCTTCGTTCAACGGATGACTGCGTTTCGGAAATTGCATTTAAATGCGGATTTCCAGCAATCAGTACGTTTAATCGAAATTTTTATAGAGTAATGGGGATGACTCCACTCAAGTGGCGGAATGACCCAGAGACAAAAAAGAAAGAGCTCAAAAACTACGAAATAAAGACACTTTACGGGTGGCTTGAGTGAAAATGAATAAAATGAAATCGAAAATGCGCAAATTTATGATTGAAAATGCGCATTTTTTGCGTGAAAATGAAATTATCACTTTTGTATCCTATGTTACGATTTGTATATGTTAACAAGTAAATATCAATTAAAAATATACATAATGACTAATTTGAAATTGCTATATCATTGATATTGAAAATATTAACTAAAATATAAAATAAAACGGAGGGTATTTTATGAAAAAGGTTTTAGCGTTTTTGCTAACAACAGTTATGGTGGTTTCATTGGCGGCATGCGGGGGAAGTAAAGCGTCACAGTCAACATCAGACGAAGGAAATCAAGAAGCAACAACACAAGATGCAACAACACAGGAAGCAGGTAATACACTAACTGTTTGGTGCTGGGATCCAGCATTCAACATTTATGCGATGCAGGAAGCAGAAAAAGTGTACCAAAAAGATCATCCTGATTTTAAACTAAATGTAGTAGAAACTCCATGGGCAGATATTCAGACAAAACTAACGACTGCTGCAACGAGTGGAGATCTTAGTTCTTTACCAGATATTTTATTAATGCAGGATAATGCATTCCAAAAATATGTATTAAGTTATCCAGAAGCAATTGCAGATATCACAAGTTCTGGAATCGATTTCAAACAATTTGGAGAAGCAAAAACAGCGTACTCCGTTGTTGATGGAAAAAATTACGGTGTTCCGTTTGATAATGGTGCAGTAATCAGCTGCTTAAGAACCGATGTTTTGGAGCAAGCAGGATATACGGTGGAAGATTTTACTGATGTTACATGGACAAAATATATTGAAATGGGAAAAGATATTTTGGCTAAAACAGGTAAACCTTTGCTTTCTGCACAAGCAGGAGAGTGTGATTTAATTATGATTATGCTTCAGTCAGCAGGAGCTAGCTTATTTGATGAAAACGGCAATCCAACCATCGTAAACAATGATGTTCTATTAAAGGTAATGGATGTATATAAAGAATTGGTTACTTCAGGTGTTCTAATTGAAGTAAATGACTGGGATGAATACATTGGAACATTAAATAGTGAAACAGTTGCAGGTACCATCAATGGATGCTGGATTTTAGGTTCCATCCAGTCAGCAGCAGATCAGTCTGGTAAATGGGGAATTACAAATATGCCATCCTTAGAAGGTGTAACTGGTGCAACCAATTATTCCAACAATGGAGGTTCTAGCTGGCTTGTAACTGCAAATGGTAAAAATACACAATTAGCAACCGACTTTTTAAATCGTACATTTGCTGGAAGTGTTCCTTTCTATGAGACAATTCTTCCAAGTTCTGGTGCTTTAGCAACATACCTACCAGCAGGTGAAAGTGATGTATATGCACAACCACAAGAATTCTTTGGTGGAAAAGCAATTTATTCACAGATTACAGAGTATGCTGGAAAAGTTCCAAGTAATAATACAGGGGTTTATTACTATGAAGCACGTGATGCGGTAAAAGCAGCATTGGTTAATATTGTTGCTGGTGCAGATGCAACAACGGAACTTAAAAATGCCGAAGATACGGTTAAGTTCCAGATGGGTCAATAGAAATAATAGAGGGGAATGCCTGGCAACAGGGTTCCCCATTCTTTCAGAAAAGGGGGCATACATGTGAATCAATCAAAGAAAAAGATGAAGCTTGACCGTAGGCACAATTTAGTAGGATGGGCATTTCTAACACCGGCAGTTATATTGATTGTAATAATGAGTTTTATTCCTATGGTAAAGGCATTGCTTTTATCGTTTCAAACAGGAATAGGAAATAAATTAAAATGGGCTGGAACACTGAACTATGTGCGAATGTTTCAAGACACTGTTTTTATGCAGGCACTGAAAAATAACTTTGTTTATTTAATCATCCAAGTGCCAATTATGCTTGTTTTTGCTTTGGTATTGGCATCCATGCTAAATAACAAAAATTTAAGATTTAAAGGATTGTTCCGGACGGCTATTTTTTTGCCTTGTGCAACATCACTGGTGTCCTATGCAATTATTTTTCGTTCCTTATTTGCAGTAGATGGATTTATAAATATGATATTAATTAAATTAGGTATTTTAGAAACGGGATACAACTTTCTTGTTAACCCTACCAGTGCAAGAATCGTTGTAATTTTAGCGTTAATATGGAGATGGACCGGATACAATATGGTATTTTATTTGTCCGGATTACAAAATATAGAGTATTCCGTATATGAAGCAGCGAAAATAGATGGGGCATCTGTCTTTCAATCTTTTTGGAGAATAACAGTGCCACTCCTCAAACCGACCATTTTATTAACGGCAATTATGTCGACCAATGGTACCTTGCAGCTCTTTGATGAATCGGTCAACTTAACTAAGGGGGGACCAGCAAATGCAACGCTTACCATGTCACATTACATATACAATACATCGTTCAAATATGTACCAAATTTCGGATATTCGGCTGCCATGTCATATCTTATATTGATTTTGGTGGCTGTATTAGCTTTTATTCAATTGAAAGTAGGTGATAAGCGTGATTAGATTGAAGCGATTTTTGCAATATTTATTTTTAACCATTGTTTCCATCATTTCTGTTTTTCCAATTTACTGGATGGCAGTTTCTGCAACCAACAAAAGTATTGATGTCATTCGTGGGAAATTAGTTTTTGGCACTTATTTTTTAGAAAACTGGAAAAATCTATTTACAGTATCTGCGGTTGGAAAAGCAATGCTAAATTCCTTTAAATATGCGATTGTCCTTACTATACTTGCACTTTTTGTTTGCTCTTTGGCAGGTTATGGATTTGAAATTTTTCATGACAAAGGAAAAGATGCGGTGATGTCCATTATTCTTTTAGCGATGATGGTTCCGTTTGCTGCAACCATGATTCCTTTGTTTCAAATGTTTTCTAAGGCTAAATTATTAAACACAACGATTGGATTCATTTTGCCAACTATATCTACCCCATTTCTGATCATGCTGTTTCGTCAAAGTGCTCGTTCGTTTCCGCATGATATTATTGAAGCGGCAAGAATTGATGGGTTGAGTGAGATGGGAATCTTTCTTCGTATGTTTTTCCCTACGATGCGCTCCACCTATGCGGCAGCAATGACCATTACATTTATGAATGCATGGAATAGCTATCTATGGCCAAAAGTAGTGATGCAGGATGCAAATAGTATTACAATGCCGATGTTAGTGGCCAATCTTACCGAGGGTTATATCACAGACTATGGCATGCTTATGCTAGCTGTTTTGTTATGCACGATACCAACGGTTATTATTTTCTTCATATTACAAAAGAGCTTTGCAGAAGGAATTACGGGTGCAGTGAAATAAAGAAAAAAGTAGAAAAAGAAAGGTGCGTTTCAATGAAAAACTTTGACTATAACAAGCTAAAAGATCCCGAATTCTTTATGGAAAATCGGATGAAAGTACATTCGGATCATAAATATTACAAAACCAAAGAAGAAGCTGCAAATCAAATGGAAAGTTTTCGCTATTCACTCAATGGCATTTGGAAATTTTTTTATGCGCAGAATCTATCTATGTGTATCCCTGGATTTGAAACGAGAGAGTATTCTTGTAAGAATTGGAAGGATATCAAAGTACCTGCACATATACAGCTGGAAGGTTATGATGTTCCTCAATATGTAAACACACAATATCCATGGGAAGGGCATGAGGACATTGTTCCAGGAGAAATCCCAACGGATTTTAATCCAGTTGGTAACTATGCAAAATATTTTTATATTCCAGATACGATGAAAGGAAAACAAGTATTTATTTCTTTTCAGGGAGTAGAAAGTGGATTTGCACTATGGTGTAATGGCAAGTACATTGGATACAGCACAGACAGTTTTAGTCCTTCTGAGTTTGAACTGACGGATTTCTTAGTAGAAGGAGAAAATAAGCTTGCAGTTCAGGTTTATAAATGGACGAGCGCAAGCTGGTTAGAAGATCAGGACTTTTATCGCTTTTCTGGAATTTTTCGCGATGTATATCTATATAGTATACCGGACTGCCACATTTATGACCTGAAAATACAGGCTTTATTAGACGACGACTGTAGAAAAGGAAATTTGATAATCGAAATGCAGATTGTTGGAGAAAGCAATGGAGATTCGATAGAAATTACACTAGAAAATCAAGGAAAACAGATTAAGAAAGATCAAATTCATGTGGCTGAAATGGTAAATTGCACTACAAGTGTAGAAGAATTAGAGCCTTGGAGTGCAGAAAATCCTCATTTGTATGATGTTTTTATTCAACTATCATCAAAAGATGGGGAAATAAAAGAAGTCATTCAACAAAGAGTTGGGTTTCGGCGATTTGAAATAAAGAATCAAATCATGTACCTGAATGGAAAACGAATCGTATTTAAAGGCGTAAATCGGCATGAGTTTAGTAGTCTTAGTGGTAGATGTATTACCGAGGAAGAAATAACAAAAGACATCATCACTATGAAGCAAAATAATATCAATGCCGTTCGTACCAGTCATTACCCAAATCAAACAAGATTCTATGAACTTTGTGATGAATATGGCTTGTATGTTATGGACGAGGCAAACTTAGAGACCCATGGCTCCTGGCAGTATGTGGAATGGGGGCTGACAAGACCCGAGGATGTGATACCAGGAGATTTCCCGCAGTGGAGGGAAATGGTACTGGATCGTGCAAACTCGATGTATCAAAGAGATAAAAATCATCCTTGTATTTTGATTTGGTCATGTGGAAACGAAGCATTTGGAGGACGTAATATCTATGAAATGTCAAAACTTCTACATTTACTCGATTCGAATCGCTTGGTTCATTATGAGGGGGTTACAAGAGACCGTAGATACAATGATATAACTGATATCGAAAGCCATATGTACCCACCAGTAACGGAAATTAAGGAATATTTAAAGACGGCAAGAAGTAAGCCGTATATATGTTGCGAGTACGCACATGCGATGGGAAATTCCCTAGGGGCAATGTTTAAATATACGGATTTAACAAAGGAAGATCCGCTTTATCAAGGTGGATTCATCTGGGATTATATGGACCAGGTGCTCTTTAAAAAAGACCGCTATGGTAAACAATATTTTGCATTTGGTGGCGACTTTGGGGAAAATCCGAATGACTATAACTTTTGTGGAAATGGAATTACCACGGGAGACCGGTTACCTTCTACAAAAATGCAGGAAGTAAAATTTAATTATCAAAATATCACCGTTACGATTGATAAAAAGAAAGCACGGATTCAGAATGACTTCTTGTTTACGAATACCAAAGTGTTTGATTGCTTTTTAATTTTGCTTCATAATGGCAAAGAAGTACAAAGAAGTTATATGGAAACAAATGTCGAAGCGCTCAGTGAAAAAGAATATGATCTTCCGGTTTGTGAAATTTCTTTGCCAGGGGAATATATCATACGTTTGTCATTTTGTTTGAAAGAAGATTCCATATGGGCGAAAAAAGGGCATGAGATTGCATTTGGTGAAGCTGTTTATCAAGTGATTGAAGATACAAAGCAAAAAGAAGTAAAAGGTAAGCTTCAGTTAGTAAAAACATTAAATAATATCGGCGTGAAAGGTGATGAGTTTGAAGTCTTATTTTCAACGCTAAAAGGAGGCCTTGTCTCTTACCGGTTTGCGGGAAGAGAATTGCTGAAAGGAATGCCAAAGCCAAACTTTTGGAGAGCACCGGTGGATAATGATGTTGCTAATCGGATGCCTGCAAGATATGGTAACTGGAAACTAGCAAGTTTGTATTTGCATCATATGCCGTTATTATCAGAGGAAGAAGCGAAGGACCCCGCTGTATTTGGGAGGTATTATCCAAATCCAACCGTAGAAGAGGAAGGGGATACAATTACCGTAACGTATACCTATTATTTGCCAACGATGCCGCAAAGTAGCTGTAAACTCTCTTACCAGATAAACACGGATGGAGCGATACATACGAAACTAACCTATGACCCGGTGGAAGGCTTGGAGGAAATGCCAGAGTTTGGTGTTATGTTTAAGATGGATGCAGACTATGAAAATTTTGAATGGTATGGAAACGGACCGGATGAAACCTATTGCGATCGATTGCATGGTGCAAAAGTAGGATACTATCAAAATAAGGTAGTGGATAATCTTTCGAAGTATTTAGTGCCACAAGAGTGTGGGAACAAGACTGCGGTAAGAGTAGCAAAAGTCTATGACAACTCAGGCCGTGGACTTTTGTTTCATGGAGACAAGATCAATGTCTCGGCAACTCCATATACACCACATGAACTAGAAAATGCGACGCATGAATATGAATTACCACCAATTCATAATACCGTGATTCGTTTATCGTCGATGCAAATGGGAATTGCTGGCGATGATACATGGGGAGCAAGAACGCACAAAGAGTTCCTTATTGATGCAAGCAAACCGTTAGAGTTCGAATTTACATTTCAGGGGATATTGATATAAGATAGCATGTACATTTTGATTAGGCATATGAGGGGATATGAAATATAGTCAAAAGAGTTGCTTATGAAAAAAGTACCTTGTAAGTTAATACGCAGATCTTATCGCGTTTAACATACAGGGTACTTTTCATTGCATACTTATTTAAATTTCATTCGTTTCAGCTATTTGTGTATTCTCATCGGAAGATGTTTCAATTGCATTTTCTTCTGGTTCAGGAAGACCTTTTACTTCACGGAAAATCTTCATAAATTCTTTTCCGGTAATGGTTTCTTTTTCATATAGGAATTCAGCAATTTTATCCATCAGATCGCGATTTCCAGAAAGCAATTCTTCCGCTTTTTGATAACAATCTTTTAAGATACGCATTACTTCTTTGTCGACCTGGGCAGCTGTCTGCTCCCCACAATTGAGAACGGTACGACCATCTAAGTAACGATTTTCAACCGATTCCAATCCAACCATACCAAATTCATCGCTCATACCATACTGAGTAACCATTGCACGTGCCATGGCAGTTGCCTTTTCAATATCATTAGAAGCACCAGTAGTTACAGAATCAAATACAATTTTTTCGGCAGCACGTCCACCGCAGAAAGTAACAATGTCTGCAATGATTTCTTTTTGAGACATCAGATATTTTTCTTCTTCTGGGAACTGCATTACGTAGCCAAGTGATCCCATGGTTCTTGGAACGATTGTAATTTTTTGAACGGGTTCGGAATCTTTTTGAAGAGCTGCAATTAAAGCATGTCCTACTTCGTGATAAGCAACAATCTTTTTCTCGTTTTCGCTTAAGATACGGTCTTTCTTTTCTTTACCAGCAATGACAACTTCTACTGCCTCAAATAAATCACCTTGAGATACACTGGAACGGTTATCTTTTACTGCCATAATGGCAGCTTCATTGATCATATTTGCAAGATCGGAGCCTACTGCACCCGAGGTTGCGAGAGCGATTGCATCTAAGTCAACGGTATCATCCATTCTTACATCTTTGGAATGTACTTTTAAGACATCGACACGACCTTTTAAGTCTGGTTTTTCTACAATAATGCGTCGGTCAAAACGACCTGGACGAAGCAATGCCTTATCGAGAACGTCAGGACGATTGGTTGCTCCAAGGATAACAAGTCCTTTGGAAGAATCAAAACCATCCATTTCAGAAAGTAACTGGTTTAACGTCTGCTCACGTTCGTCGTTTCCACCACCGTAGTGGGAATCACGGCTCTTACCAATGGCATCAATCTCATCAATAAAGATGATACATGGAGCCATTTGTTGTGCTTGTTTAAATAAATCACGCACACGGGAAGCACCAACACCAACGAACATTTCTACGAAATCAGAACCAGATAGAGAGAAGAATGGAACTTTTGCTTCTCCTGCAACAGCTTTTGCTAACAATGTTTTTCCAGTTCCTGGAGGACCTACAAGGAGTGCACCTTTTGGAAGCTTTGCTCCAATTTTTGTATACTTTCCTGGACTATGAAGGAAATCAACTAATTCATACATCGATTCTTTGGCTTCTTCTTGCCCAGCCACATCTTTAAAAGTAACACCAGTTTCCTTTTGCACATACATCTTCGCGTTACTCTTGCCGACACCCATCATGCCACCACCATTGCTTTTCGAAAACATGCGGAAGACAAAGAACAAAACGACCCACAATATTATAATTGGTAATACATATACCAAAAAGAAATCAACAATGCTATTTCCAGTATTTGGAACCTCAGATGATACTTCAACTCCTGCCTCTATTAGACGAGCGGTTAAATTGTCGTAACTTTCGGCATAACCGGTATAATATGTCATATTGTAAAATTCGTTTTCTTGTTTGATTGGAGTGATTGTAATTTCATTTGCTTTTTCTTCAACACTCTTTATTTCTCCATTTTCCAACATATCAAGAAATTTATCATAGGTAATTAACTTATGGGTACTTTCTCTCAACTGATTGGACATAAGAAGATACATTGCTAACATGCAAATTGCTGCAATTAAGCATATAATAAGACCTGTTTTATTATTATTCGATTTTTTTCCATTGGGTTTATTATTATTATTGTCCATATATTTTTCTAGCCTCCTTTGCTACTTCATTGTAATTTATAGAACCTTTAAAATCAAGAACTTTAGACTTTTTTCATATATATATAAAAATCAGGGTAGATTTTTTGAATCAGGATGGTTATAATAAATCTTTAGTAAAATAACCGTGATTCAATAAGGAGGAAATATCATATGGCTGTTAAATATGTGTTTGTAACTGGAGGCGTAGTTTCTGGGCTGGGAAAAGGAATAACTGCTGCATCTTTGGGCAGATTATTGAAAATGCGTGGATATAGTGTAACCATGCAAAAATTCGATCCTTATATTAATATTGACCCAGGAACCATGAATCCAATTCAGCATGGTGAAGTTTTTGTAACAGATGATGGAGCAGAAACCGATTTAGACCTTGGGCATTATGAGAGATTTATTGATGAAAGTCTAACAAAACAGTCAAATGTTACCACAGGAAAGGTGTATTGGTCCGTTTTATCCAAAGAGCGTCGAGGCGATTTTGTTGGTGGAACCGTTCAGGTAATTCCTCATATAACAAATGAAATCAAAGAGCGTTTTTATCGAAACGATGGATGTGATGAAACAAAAATTGCGATTATTGAGGTGGGAGGAACCGTTGGAGATATTGAAAGTCAGCCTTTCTTAGAATCCATTCGTCAGTTCCAGCATGATATTGGAAGAGAAAATGCAATCCTCATTCATGTTACGTTACTTCCATATATAAAGGCATCCGGCGAAATGAAGACGAAACCAACTCAGGCGAGCGTAAAAGAACTACAAGGAATGGGAATCCAGCCAGATATCATTGTATGCCGTACGGAAATTCCAATGGAGGAAGGCATCAAAGAAAAAATTGCACTGTTTTGTAATGTGCCAAGTGCACATGTTATGCAAAACCTGGATGTAGAGACATTATACGAAGCACCTCTTGCTATGGAAAAAGAACATTTAGCAGATGTTGCTTGCGAATGTTTACATTTAGAAAATAGAGAGCCAGATTTGTCCGAATGGGAAACTATGGTACATGCTCTAAAAAATCCAGTGAAAGATGTAAAGATTGCATTGGTTGGGAAATATACGGCTCTTCATGATGCATACATCAGTGTTGTTGAATCTTTAAAACACGGAGCGGTTGCACATAATGCAAGAGTAGACATTAAGTGGGTTCCTTCGGATGATCTTAATAAAGATAATGTGGAAGAAATCCTAGGAGATGTTACTGGTATTTTGGTTCCAGGAGGTTTCGGTGACCGTGGAATTGATGGTAAAATTCTTGCAATTAAGTATGCAAGAGAACATAAAATTCCATTTTTAGGATTGTGCCTTGGTATGCAGTTGTCATTAGTTGAATATGCAAGGGATGTCATGGGATTTAAAGATGCACATAGTGCTGAATTAGATCCTGCAACAACACATCCGGTCATTCATTTAATGCCAGAGCAGGATGGGGTAGAAGACCTTGGAGGAACACTTCGCTTAGGATCTTATCCTTGTGTACTTGCAGAAAACAGCAAAGCATATGAATTGTATGGTCAAAAAATCGTACATGAAAGACATAGACATCGTTATGAGGTAAATAATTATTTTAGAGAAGATTTTGTCAAAGCTGGTATGAAACTTTCCGGCTTATCACCAGACGGAAGAATTGTGGAAATGATTGAATTGCCTGAGCATCCTTGGTTTGTAGCAACACAGGCCCATCCGGAATTCAAATCAAGACCAAACCGTCCACACCCATTATTCAAAGGATTTATCGGAGCAGCTCTTGAATGTAGTAGCCGCAAATAGCGAAAGATTGGAGTAAGATGTTTGATATTGAAGAAGAATTAAAAAAACTTCCTGCCAAACCGGGCGTCTATATCATGCATGATAAAAAGGATACGACTATATATGTAGGAAAAGCGGTTAGTCTTAAGAATCGTGTGAGACAATATTTTCAACCAAGTAAAACAGTAACACCAAAAATTGCGAGTATGATTGAAAAGATTGACCACTTTGAATACATTATTACCGATTCTGAACTGGAAGCACTTGTGCTTGAATGTAATTTAATCAAGGAGCATCGACCGAAATACAATACGATGCTTATGGATGATAAGGGTTATCCTTTTATTAAGGCTACCGTTGGGGAGCCTTATCCTCGTTTGCTTTTTGCAAGGCAGCCAAAACGGGATAAGGCTAAATATTTTGGACCCTATACGAGTGCGGGAGCGGTAAAGGATACCCTTTTACTCATGCAAAAGATTTATAACATTCGAACTTGTAATCGCAGTCTTCCAAAGGAGATTGGTAAGGCGAGACCTTGTCTTAATTATCATATTAAGCAATGCAAAGCTCCTTGTCAGGGGTATATTTCACAGGACGAATATCGCGAGAATTTCAACCAGGCGATGGAATTTTTGAATGGAAATTATAATGAGGTTCTAAAGATGCTGGAAGATAAGATGCAAAAAGCCGCGGATTGTTATGCCTTTGAGGAGGCTGCAGAATATCGGGATTTATTAGCGAGTGTCAAGCATATCGCACAAAAACAGAAAATCACCAGTCAGGATATGGACGACAAGGACATTATTGCACTTGCAAAAGCCAGAGAAGAAGCTGTCGTTCAGATTTTCTTTATTCGTGGTGGCAAACTAATAGGACGCGATCATTTTCATTTTAATGAAGTAGAGCATGATACCAAAAGTGATATTTTAACTGCATTTATCAAGCAATTCTATGCAGGAACACCGTATATACCAAAGATATTATTAGTGCAGGAAACAATTTCGGATGAACGTGTTATCTGTGAATGGCTGAGTGCAAAAAAAGGGCAGAAAGTCTATATACAAGTACCACAAAAAGGCGAGAAAGAACGATTGATCGAATTGGCAGAAAAGAATGCTTCCATGGTATTACAGCAGGATGCAGAAAAAATCAAGCGTGAAGAAGCCAGAACCATTGGTGCGGTACATGAATTAGAAAAGTTACTTGACCTTCCTAGTATTCAAAGAATGGAGTCATTTGATATTTCCAATATCAATGGATTTGAATCGGTTGGCTCTATGGTGGTATTTGAAAATGGGAAAGCAAAGAAAAATGATTATCGTAAGTTTAAAATAAAATGGATCAAAGGCGCAGATGACTATGGAAGTATGCGTGAAATCCTCACAAGACGGTTTGAGCATGGTATAAATGAGCAAAATGAATTAAAAGAAAAGAATATGGACATTTCCATGGGAAGTTTTAGTCGTTTTCCGGATTTGATTTTGATGGATGGTGGAAAAGGACAGGTGAATGTTGCATTACAGGTATTAGATGATCTTCACTTAAATATCCCTGTTTGTGGTATGGTAAAAGATGATAATCATAGAACGAGAGGTCTTTATTATAATAATCTGGAAATTCCAATGGATGTACATTCGGAAGGTTTTCGTCTGGTTACACGAATCCAGGATGAAACGCATCGTTTTGCAATCGAGTATCATCGCTCCCTTCGTGGTAAGACACAGGTGCATTCCATCTTAGATGATATTGAGGGAATTGGCGAAACCAGGAGAAAGGCACTAATCAAGCATTTTAAATCATTAGAAGCCGTAAAAGAGGCAAGTGTTGTAGATATTTTGCAGGTGCCTCAAATGAACGCAAAAGCAGCGCAGGCAGTATATGATTTTTTTCACAAATAATTGCTTGTGTATAGTAGTTATGATAGAATACATTTATATGTAGCGGATTATAAGAGTTTGAAGGAGGGTTTACCATGTATACCGTAGAAATACAAAAATTAATCGATAAATTGCATTTGGAAAATTTAACACAAGAAATACCACTTGAGAAAATTACGATTTCTCAAACCGATGTCAACCGTCCTGCATTGCAGCTTGCTGGCTACTTTGATTATTTTGACAGCAATCGTATCCAGGTTATCGGACATGTAGAAGCATCGTATCTTCAGACAATTGGTCATGGCAAGGAAATGGAAATGATGAAAAAGATTATGGATCATCAGGTTCCTTGTATTGTGTATTGCAGAAGCATTGAGGTAAATCCCGAAGTCATCAAGATGGCACTAGAATATAATATCCCTATTTTGCGTTCGGATAAAACAACCTCTTCTTTTATGGCAGAAGTTATTCGTTGGCTGAACGTAGAGCTTGCACCAAGAATTTCGATTCATGGAGTTTTAGTGGACGTATTTGGTGAAGGTCTTCTTATTATGGGAGAAAGTGGAATCGGTAAAAGCGAAGCAGCATTGGAACTGATTAAACGTGGACATCGTCTTGTAACCGATGACGTGGTTGAAATTAAAAAAGTAAGTGATGATACACTAATTGGTACCGCACCTGATATTACAAGACATTTTATTGAACTTCGAGGTATTGGTATTATCGATGTAAAGACTCTGTTTGGTGTTGAAAGTGTAAAAGATACACAGTGTATTGATTTGGTTATCAAATTAGAAGAGTGGAACAAAGATGAAGAATATGATCGACTGGGTCTGGAAGAAAAGTACACCGAATTCTTAGGAAATAAAGTAGTATGTCATTCCATTCCAATCCGTCCAGGCCGTAACTTGGCAATTATTTGCGAATCAGCAGCAGTTAACTATCGTCAGAAAAAGATGGGATACAATGCAGCCAGAGAACTATATAATCGTGTAACAAATAACTTGATGAATAAATAAAACTGCAAATAATGAATATATAGAATGAGAATATAGTATGAATTAGATAAAGGATAAGGAGTAGCACTACGATGGATAAGATTTGTGTGGCGGTTGATTTAGGTGGAACTACGGTTAAAATGGGGTTGTTTTCATCCAAAGGTGAAGTGATCGAAAAATGGGAAATTGTAACCAGAAAAGAAGAGTGCGGTAAATATATTTTGCCAGATATCGCAGAATCGATCATGAACGAACTTAAAAGCCGTAACATCAAAGTAGAAGATGTACTTGGAATTGGAATCGGAGTACCAGGTCAGGTCATTGAAGAAAAAACAGTATTAGAATGTGTAAATCTTGGCTGGGGACGTGTGAAAGTAGCAGAAGAATTACAGAAATTAACTGGAATTAAGCTTGTAAAAGTTGCAAATGATGCAAATGTTGCTGCTCTTGGAGAAATGTGGAAAGGCGGCGGTGAAGGATTTAATAGTATCGTTATGGTAACGCTTGGAACTGGTGTTGGTGGAGGTGTTATCGTAAATGGCGAAATATTGACCGGAAGCAATGGCGCAGCTGGAGAAATTGGACATATTACAATCAATTTAAATGAACCAGATACTTGCAATTGCGGAAAGAAAGGCTGTCTGGAGCAGTATGCATCAGCAACTGGAATCGTTAAAGAAGCGAAGCGTGCATTACTAGCGACAAATCAGGCGTCCAGCCTTCGTGACCTGCAGGAACTATCTGCGAAAGACATCTTTGATGATGCAAAAAAAGGAGATGAACTGGCACTTTTGATGGTGGATCAGTTGGCAAAAAATTTAGGACTTACTTTGGCCCATGTTTCACATACGATTGATCCGCAAGCTTTCGTAATCGGTGGCGGCGTTTCAAGAGCTGGTGACATCCTAACCAAGAACATAGAAATGTATTATAATGCATATTCCATGAATGCTTTGAAAAATAAGGCGTTTAAGCTTGCTACATTAGGAAATGATGCCGGTATTTTTGGAAGCGCAAAATTGATAGGAGCAGATTATTTTGATGAAAGAATTTGACAAGCAGTTATATGATTTGCTGGATGCGAATAAGATAAAACGTGGGGAGATGATGAAAAATCATACCACGTTTCGAATTGGCGGACCTGCAGATTACTTTGTTATGCCTGAATCAAAAGAAGAAATACAATCGGTTTTGAATTTATGCAAAAAAGAAAAAGTGCCCTTTTATATCATTGGAAATGGTAGTAATCTTTTGGTAAGTGATGAAGGTTTTAAAGGTGTTATTCTGCAAATTGGGAAAGGAATGGATCAGATTTCGCTTGAAGAAGATGGAAAAGTTCGCGCTTTTTCAGGAGCAATGTTATCACGATTGGCGCAAGTTATTGCAGAGCATGAGCTTACCGGTTTTGAATTTGCATCCGGAATACCAGGAAGCCTGGGCGGCGCAGTATCAATGAATGCAGGAGCCTATGGAAGGGAAATAAAGGATGTCATTGTAGAGGCTACCGTTGTTGATGATCATAATGAAATCAAAGTGCTATCAAAGGATGAGTTGAAGCTTTCCTATCGGAAAAGCATTGTACAAACGCAGGGTTATGTTGTGATAGAGGCTTTATTTGCCTTCAAGCCGGGGAAAAAAGAAGAAATTCTTCAAAAAATGAATGAATTGAATCAAAAGCGAAGAGAAAAGCAACCATTAAATTTCCCCAGTGCTGGAAGCACATTTAAACGTCCGGAAGGATATTTTGCAGGGAAATTGATTGAAGATGCGGGGCTTCGTGGATTTCGTGTAGGAGGCGCTGCTGTATCAAACAAGCATTGCGGATTTATAATAAACGAAGAGAACGCAACGGCAAAAGACGTGAGAGAATTGATCAGACAGGTAGATATGCGTGTATATGAACAATTTGGCGTGCATTTGGAACCCGAAATACGAATGATTGGTCAGTTTTAACGGAGGAGGGAACAGTTAAGATGAGGCTCGTAATCGTAACAGGTATGTCTGGTGCTGGTAAAAGTTCGGCACTAAAGATGCTGGAGGATTCTGGATTCTTTTGCGTAGATAATATGCCGATTCCGTTGATTAAGAGAATGGTGAAAGCGATTCTTTTAGATGACACCGATATGGATAAGATTGCTCTTGGCATTGATGTTAGAAGTGGGCAGGCGCTGAATGGAATGAACGAAGTACTTAGGTCTTTAAAATGTGAACAGATACCCTTCGAGATACTTTTTCTGGATGCGAGTACTGACGTTTTGGTAAAGCGTTTCAAGGAGACAAGAAGAACGCACCCTCTAACGGGTGTTGGCCGAGTGGAAAAGGGCATTGAATTAGAACGAAAAAAATTGAATTTTCTAAAACGCCAAGCAGATTATATTATAGATACCAGTCATCTTTTGATTCGGGAATTAAAAGCAGAAATCGATCAAATTTTATTTGCCGATAAAGGCTATGCCAATTTTTTTATAACCGTACTTTCCTTTGGATTTAAGTATGGGATACCGGCGGATGCTGATTTGGTATTTGATGTACGGTTTTTACCAAATCCATATTATATCGATGAGTTGAAACGTAAAACTGGTAACGATGAAGAAGTATTTGACTATGTTATGAAATCCGAATCGGCAGGTTTGTTCTTAAATAAACTAGAAGATATGTTAACATTTTTAATTCCGAATTATATTATAGAAGGAAAAAATCAGCTTGTAGTCGCAATCGGCTGTACAGGCGGGAAACATCGTTCTGTAACACTTGCAAGAGGAATTACGCAGCGATTAGAAACATTAGATTATGGTATAAAAATAGAACATCGGGACATTGATAAATAACAGGAGAAGATATGTCATTTTCAAAAAATGTGAAAGAGGAACTTTCAAGGCAAATTAGTCCTGCGAGGCATTGCCAGATTGCAGAAATAGCAGCAATTATTAGTCTTTGTGGAGATATCATAATCAATGACAGAAACGAACACTTTATAAAAATTCATACAGAAAACTTGACAGTAGCCAGAAAATACTTTATTTTAATAAGGAAATCATTTCACGTTGCTGCGGAGATTTCCGTCCGCAGAAACAATAACTTAAAGAAAAGCAATGTATATACGGTTTGGATAAAAGATGCAGAAATTTCAATGAAAATTTTGCAGGCGACAAAGCTAATTGACCAAGATGGAGAAATCCGGGAAGAATTGTCTATTACAGACAATCTGGTGGTGCAAAATGCTTGTTGCCGCAGGGCGTTTATCAGAGGAGCATTTTTAGCATATGGCTCTATGAGTGACCCAGCAAAAAATTATCATTTTGAAATCGTAACTTCAACCCGAAAAAAAGCAGAACAGCTTCGCGACATTATAAATTTCTTTCAAATGGATGCAAAAATTGTACAAAGGAAAAATCATTTTGTTGTCTATGTTAAAGAGGGCTCACAGATTGTTGATTTACTAAATATCATGGAAGCCCATGTGTCGTTGATGGAACTGGAAAATGTCCGTATAATAAAAGAGATGCGTAATTCGATTAATCGGCAGGTAAATTGTGAAACTGCGAATATCAATAAGACAGTAGTCGCAGCAAGCAAACAGATTGACGATATTATTTACATTCGAGATACCATCGGGTTCCATGAATTATCAGAAGCCTTGGAAGAGATCGCTAAAATTCGAATCGAACAACCAGATGCTTCATTAAAAGAATTGGGAACTTTGCTTAATCCACCGATTGGAAAATCTGGAGTGAACCATAGATTAAGAAAGTTAAGCATGATTGCTGACAACCTCAGGGAAGAAAAGGAGAAATAATATGTTGACGAAAAAAATGACGATTAAAATACCAACCGGTCTAGAAGCAAGACCAGTAGCACTACTAGTACAGGTTGCAAGCCAGTATGAAAGTAGCATTTATATTGAGTGTGAAGACAAAAAGGTAAATGCAAAAAGTATTATGGGTATGATGAGCTTAGGATTAGCAGCAGGCGAAGAAGTAACCGTTTCTGCAAATGGCGAGGATGAAGCAGCAGCGATTGAAAATATTGAAACTTATTTATCCAGTAAAGAATAGTTTATAAGAATACGAAGGCAGAAAGATGGGAGATAATATGAATTTTACCCATTTGCATGTGCATACAGAATATAGTCTTTTGGATGGTTCTTGCAAAGTAAAGGAATTAGTAGCAAGAGCAAAAGAATTAGAAATGGATAGTTTAGCAATCACCGATCATGGTGTCATGTACGGAGTGGTTGATTTTTATAGGGCAGCCAGGGAAGTGGGTATAAACCCAATCCTTGGGTGTGAAGTTTATGTTGCACCAAATTCCAGATGGGATCGTGAAACCGGAAAATCAGACGAGCGGTATCACCATTTGGTATTGTTAGCAGAAAATAATGTCGGATATGCGAATTTGATGAAAATCGTATCCAAAGGTTTTACCGAAGGATTCTATTACAAACCGCGTGTTGATTATGAAGTATTAGAAACCTATCATGAAGGAATCATTGCATTAAGTGCCTGTTTAGCAGGAATTATTGCGTCAAACCTTAGAATGAATTTTTATGAAGAAGCAAAGAAAGAAGCGTTGAAACTTCAAGCTATATTTGGTGAGGATAACTTCTTTTTGGAATTGCAAGACCATGGAATACCCGAGCAAAAGACGGTAAACCAAGGGCTTCTTCGTTTAAGTAATGAAACGAATATTCCATTGGTTGCGACCAATGATATCCATTATATAAAGCAAGAGGATGCGAAAGCGCATGATATTCTTTTGTGTATTCAGACACAAAAAAAGGTAACGGACGAAGGCCGTATGCGTTATGAAGGAGAACAGTTTTATCTAAAATCAGCCAGCCAGATGGCTGATTTATTTCCTTATGCATCACAAGCTATCGAAAATACGTACAAAATATCACAAAGATGCCATGTGGAAATCGAGTTTGGAGAATATAAACTTCCTAAATTTGATGTGCCAGATGGCTATTTGGCGTACGAATACTTGCAGAAGCTATGTAAAGAAGGACTGAAAAAACGCTATCCGAATCGCTGGCAGGAATTAGAGGAACGACTGACATATGAATTAGATACCATACAGAATATGGGATTTGTAGATTACTTTTTAATCGTAGGGGATTTTATTAAGTATGCAAAAGACAATGATATTCCAGTTGGACCGGGACGTGGATCGGCGGCCGGTAGTATTGTTGCTTATAGCTTAGGAATAACCAATATTGATCCTATTAAGTACAATTTATTGTTTGAACGTTTCTTGAATCCGGAACGACTGACCATGCCGGATATTGATATTGACTTTTGCTATGTAAGAAGGCAGGAAGTCATTGATTATGTTGTTCAAAAATATGGAAAAGACCGTGTCGTTCAAATCGTAACCTTTGGGACAATGGCAGCCAAAGGTGTTATTCGTGATGTTGGACGAGCACTTGACTATCCTTATGCGTATGTGGATAGTATTGCAAAAATGATTCCAACGGATCTAGGAATTACGATCGAAAAAGCACTAGCTATGAACAAAGAGTTACGTGATTTGTATGAAAATGATGAACAGGCAAAATACCTAATCGAGATGTCACTACGCCTGGAAGGGCTTCCAAGACATAGTTCCATGCATGCAGCAGGTGTTGTCATCAGTAATGCACCGGTGGATGAGTATGTACCACTATCAAGAGCATCGGAAGATGCAATTACCACGCAGTTTACGATGACGACATTAGAGGAACTGGGCCTGTTAAAGATGGACTTTTTAGGCCTTCGTACACTCACTGTAATTAAAGATGCTGTTGATTTGATTCACAAAAAAGGAATTGAATTAGATATTGATGCAATTGATATCAATGATAAAAAGGTATATGATTTGATCGCTTCCGGTAAGACGGAAGGAATCTTTCAGCTAGAAAGTGCTGGAATGAAGAGCTTTATGAAGGAATTAAAGGCAGAGTCGATTGAGGATGTCATTGCTGGAATTTCTTTGTATCGCCCAGGACCAATGGAATTTATTCCGAAGTATATCAAAGGAAAAAACAACCGTGACAGTATTACGTATGATTGTCCGGAGTTAGAACCGATTCTATCGCCAACCTATGGATGTATTGTATATCAGGAACAGGTTATGCAAATCGTTCGAGATCTGGCAGGATATAGTTATGGACGAAGTGACTTGGTACGTCGTGCCATGTCTAAGAAAAAAACATCCGTAATGGAGAAAGAACGCCAGAACTTTGTTTACGGAAACGAAGAAGAAGGGGTAACAGGCTGTATCGCAAACGGAATTTCTGAAAAAGTAGCAAATAAAATATTTGATGATATGATTGATTTTGCAAAATATGCATTTAACAAATCACATGCGGCTGCATATGCTGTGGTATCGTATCAAACGGCATTTTTAAAATGCTATTATCCAGTTGAATTTATGGCGGCACTTTTGACGTCGGTTCTTGGAAATATGACCAAGGTAGCCGAATATATCCTTCACTTAAGACAGATGGGAATTCAAATCCTTCCACCAGATATTAACGAAGGAGAGGGTAATTTTTCAGTATCTGGAAATAATATACGATATGGATTATCTGCAATCAAAGGACTGGGTAAACCCGTCATTGATGCAATTGTATCCGAGCGTAATACATCTGGAAACTATACTTCTCTCAAAGATTTCGCTTCCCGACTTTCTGGCAAGGAAGTAAATAAAAGAACCATCGAAAACTTTATCAAAGCAGGTGCATTTGACAGTCTTAGTGGAACCAGGAAGCAGAAAATGGCAGTGTATGTCCAAGTGCTGGAAGGTGTCTCTTTGGAAAAGAAAAATGCAATTTCTGGTCAAATGTCAATGTTTGACTTTGCGACCGAAGAACAGAAAATGGAATATGAAATAAAATATCCGGATATCGGTGAATATGATAAGGAGCAGCTTCTTAGTATGGAAAAAGAAGTGCTTGGAATTTATGTAAGTGGTCATCCAATTGAAGAATATGAGGAAATGTGGAAAAAGAATATTACCCATACAACGGCAGACTTTATCCTAGACGATGAAACAAATGAAGTAAAAGCAGTGGATGGTGAGGTTGCGGTAGTGGGTGGAATGATTACAAGCAAAACCGTTAAAACGACACGAAATAACGCAATGATGGCATTTGTTACCTTGGAAGATTTGCTTGGTACCACGGAAGTTATCGTATTCCCAAGAGACTATGAGAAAAATAAAGCGTACTTAGAAGTCGATAATAAGATCTTTATTCGGGGCAGAGTGACGGTAGAGGAAGACAAACCAGCGAAGTTAATTTGCCAGACAATAATCCCGTTTGACAAAGTTCCAAAAGAACTTTGGATAAAATTTGCGGATAAAAACAGTTTTGTTGAAAAGGAACAAAAATTATATGATTTAATAAGCGATTTTGACGGTGATGATAGCATATGCATTTATCTGGAATGTGAAAAACAAATAAAACGACTTCCCAAAAGTAAAAATATTAAGGCAAATAATGAAATTTTGACGAAACTTAGCGAAATCGTTTCGACACAGAACCTGCGCATTCAACAAAAGAGTATTGAAAAAATGTGAGTTTAGGGTTATTATTAGAAGGAAAATCGTTAGATTGGGAAAATTTTGGAGGGTTGATTATGTCAAAATCAATTAAAACAATCGGTATATTAACAAGTGGTGGTGATGCTCCTGGTATGAACGCAACCATACGTGCCGTAGTCCGTTCTGCCCTTGCACAAGGCATTAATGTAAAAGGTATCCGCAGAGGCTATGCAGGACTCTTGGAAGAAGACATCATTGATATGGATGCAAAGAGTGTTTCAGATATTATTCAAAGGGGAGGAACTATCCTCTATACAGCAAGATGCAAGCGTTTTCGTGAACCAGAGTATCAGAAATTAGGAGCTGATATTTGCCGTAAACACGGAATTGACGGTGTTGTTGTAATTGGTGGCGATGGATCTTTTCAAGGAGCTAGCAAATTAGCAAATAATGGAATTAATACCATTGGGCTTCCTGGAACGATTGACTTAGATATTGCGTGCACAGATTATACGATTGGATTTGATACCGCAGTAAATACTGCAATGGAAGCCATCGATAAAGTACGTGATACTTCTACCTCACATGAACGATGCAGTATCATCGAAGTAATGGGTAGAAATGCAGGTTATATTGCACTTTGGTGTGGTATTGCAAACGGTGCAGAAGAAATCCTTACCGTAGAACGTTACGATGGGAATGAACAATGGCTTATCGATAGTGTATTAGAGAAAAAGAAAGTCGGTAAGAAACATCATATTATTGTAAACGCAGAAGGAATTGGTGATTCTTACGGTCTAGCTGAACGTATTGAAAAAGCAACTGGCGTAGAAACAAGAGCAACCATTATTGGACATATCCAAAGAGGTGGAAGCCCAACTTGCAAAGACAGAGTTTATGCTTCTGTCATGGGAACAAAAGCAGTTGACTTATTAGTAGCAGGAAAATCCAATCGTGTTGTTGGTTATAAAAATGGTGAGTTTGTGGATTATGATATCCAGGAAGCGCTTAGCATGACAAAAGATTTGGACGAATACATGTTTCAAATGTCTAGAAGACTTTCCAGATAAAATTATAGTGTATTTGATAGGACGATCGGCATGTGTGCGGTCGTCTTTTCATATAATATCAGATAAATCTACTGGTAATTAATTGGCTTAGGGAGGGATTGTGTATGAAGATTTTTGTGGATGCGGATGCTTGCCCAGTTGTGTATGAGGTGGAGGAAGTTGCTCGCAAATTAAAAGTCCCAGTTTGTCTTTTATGTGATACCAATCATGTACTTACGTCCCAATACAGTGAAGTGGTTGTGATTGGGATGGGAATGGATGCAGTCGATTTTGCTCTGATTAACCGTTGTCAAAAAGGTGATGTTGTAGTAACACAGGATTATGGTGTTGCAGCCATGGCCTTAGGAAAAAAGGCATATGCCATTCACCAAAGTGGAAAATGGTACACAAATGAAAATATTGATCAGATGCTAATGGAACGACACCTTGCAAAAGAAGCCAGAAGAGCTTCCAAGAAAAACTATATAAAAGGTCCCAAAAAGCGTTCAAATAAAGACAATGAACAATTTGAAAAATCGTTCGAACGTCTTGTCCTACAGGCATTACGTTAAAAAAGTAATGTATTTATTTTGAGCAGAAAACAACAGAAAAATCATGCAGTCTGAGAAAAGGGGGATGACATGAATAAGAGAACCAGAAAATTTTTATCTTTTTATAAACCATACAAAGGATTGTTTGCAGCAGATATGATTTGTGCGCTGATTGCAGGCTTGATATCCTTAATCACACCATTGATTGTACGATACATAACCAATGATTTATTAGTAAATTATGAAATCAAGCAGGTGATGAATCGGATTATGATAATCGGCGCAGGAATGCTATTATTAGCAGTGTTCCAGTTCTTGTGCAATTATTTTATTGCCTACCAGGGTCATATGATGGGAGCAAAGATGGAGTATGATATGCGTAACGAAATCTTTGACCATTATCAGAAGTTATCCTTCAATTTTTATGATAATCAAAAGACTGGCCAACTGATGTCCCGAATTACCAATGATTTGTTTGATATTACGGAACTTTGTCATCATGGTCCAGAGGATTTAATTTTATCTATCATCAAAATTATCGGTGCTTTTGTGATATTAGTCAACGTAAATGTCGTATTGACAATCGTTGTTTTTGCATTTATTCCAATTATGATTTTCTTTGCCATGTTTATGAGAACACGTATGAGGTCTGCATTTCGAAAAAATCGAGAAAAGATAGCAGATATCAACGCAAGAATAGAGGATAATCTGTCTGGTATCCGTGTCGTAAAATCCTTTGCAAATGAAGAACTGGAAATGGAAAAGTTTGAGGAAGGAAATCAAAGATTCTTAAACAGCAAACGAAACAGTTACATTAATATGGCAAATTTTCATTCCGGACTGAATCTTTTCATATCCCTCATTAGCATAGCAGTTGTCATTGGTGGTGGGATGCTAATTGCAAAAAAGGTGATTAATCTAGGCGATTTAATTACATTTTTACTATATATTAATACCCTTATAGAGCCAATTCAAAAACTAATTAACTTTACGGAACAATTCCAAAACGGAATTACTGGTTTTGATCGTTTTATGGATATCATGGAGATTGAGCCAGACATAATTGATGCAAAAGGAGCAAAGGACTTAAAGAATGTAAAAGGTGAGATTACCTTTGATCACGTAGCATTTAAATACAATGAATCCAATCAGGAAGTATTTCATGACATTAACTTAAAGGTAGATGCGGGCGACTATGTAGCGCTTGTTGGATCATCCGGAGTTGGTAAGACTACAATGTGTAGCCTGATTCCTAGATTTTACGAAGCCTCTGAAGGTAAAATTCTCATTGATGGTATCAACATTAGCGATATTAAACTGAAATCTCTTCGTAAAAATATAGGAGTCGTACAGCAAGATGTTTATCTGTTTGCGGGTACCATCATGGACAATATTCGTTATGGACAAATGGATGCGACAAAAGAAGAAATCATAGAGGCAGCGAAAGCAGCAAATGCACATGACTTCATTATGGAACTTCCAGAAGGATATGATACTTACATTGGCCAACGAGGCATAAAGCTTTCTGGTGGGCAAAAGCAAAGACTGAGTATCGCAAGAGTATTTTTAAAGAATCCTCCTATCCTTATCTTTGATGAAGCAACCAGTGCACTTGATAATGAAAGTGAAAAAGTAGTACAAGAGTCCTTGGAAAAATTAGCAAAGAACCGCACGACATTTGTTATTGCACACCGACTTACTACGATTCGTAATGCAAAGAATATCATCGTGCTGACCGAAGATGGTATCGAAGAACGTGGAACACATGAAGAATTGATGCAAAGAGAGGGCGTTTATAAAAGCCTTTATAATGTCAATCGATAGTATTTTAGGGGATGTTGCAAAAATAAAGTCTATGTTCAATTTACATCCTGGCACACAAATAGCCGGTGCTCTAACCTCAATACGATTATAATCGTATAATTCGGTTAGAACACCGGCTATTTGTGCGCCAGGATGTAAATTGGGATTTAATTTTACGATTTCGTGACATCCCCTGTTTTTGTATCTATATTTACCCTTGTTTTGAGAATTAGAAAAGGATATTCTGATTTTTTTATTCTGCTAGCGCAGGTAGTTTTATGATATCTTTATTGCTTGAATAATGAAGTGTTGCTTCAACAAAACCTCTTGCATAACAAGCTAAATCATAAGGGGAATAGTAAAAACATACACCCTTATCGGTAAGATAAAATGGAGATGAAAAATTAGCTGTCTTTTTTACCGTTTTGAGTGCATCATCCCAATATGTACTTTCGGTATCTGATTTAAACATTTTATTGAATGCACGTGCAATCGTTAGCGTCATTTCTTTCTCCGTTAATTGAAAGACATCTTTTAATAATACTTCTTTTCCTGTATTTAAATCAAAGGTATGAGCAATGCGGTAAGGCATTCCATGAGCGCCTCCCGTATAAATATAACCGGATTGAAGAATACATAAGTATCCATTTTTATTATAGGTAACTTCATAGGTCAATTCATCTGTGACAACGATATTATTCTCTTCCTGAAATTCACTGATTGTTTGTATTGCATCCGCCTTGAATAATTTGATTTGAGCAATACGCTGCTCTTTATAAAAGTTATTAATTGTTAGGATGGCAGCAGTATTACCTTCAAGAACCGGTTTATGGAATTTATAGACGCCAATTTTCTTTCCCTTTTTATTTTTGATAATCTTCTTACTTGTGTTATCTTTAATGGTCACGTGATCTGTTACGGATGTAGTTGCTTCTATATCTTGCGTTGCGTTTGTAGTTTCAGTTGCAAAAGCAATCGTAATATTGGAACAACTGCCAATTAGTGTAAGTGCTGCACATGCGATAGTGATAAGACTTGCACGTAAAAACATTTTTTTCTTTTTCATAAGTTTTCCTCATTTCTATGTTATATGAATTGATTATACATGGTTTTTTAAAAATGAGAATGGGTTTTATGGAAATGTAAAAAAGCTTAATAAAAATGTCATATTAAATTCTGGGTTAATGAAGGACGGACGCGAATTTTTGTTGGGGACGGACGCCAAGAAAGGCTGCGCAATTTTAGTCTTACTACAATTTACACGGCTTGCATGCTAGGATTTTATATCAATCGTATAAGCATTCCACGTAACCTCTAAACAATCGAAAATTGACTCAGTGGGAGTCAATTTTCGATAAAGTTTACGTTCCATATAAGGCTGCTGAAAAAGTAACTT
>DIGJ01000003.1 GCA_002419585.1 Lachnoclostridium sp. UBA5725 | reverse complement strand
GTATACAGCATGATTGAAACAGCAAAAGCAAATCAGATCAATGTGTTCCAATACCTCTACACAGTATTGTTATATATGCCGGACTACAAAAATGAGCCCAATGGTATAGAAATGCTACTGCCATGGAGTGATTTTATAAAGGAGCATTGCACTGGTCTAATCGATACAGAAACGATAACCCCCGAAAATAGGGGTGCATTGCCAATATAGCCTAGTTGATTTGAAATAATGGGAAGTGGAGAACGGTAAGTTATTCATCGCTTACTGTTAATATGCTATTTATTCCAGGTAATCATGAAATTGAGCATAATAGTTTTGAACTTTCTGATTTCAATAATTTTTGCCAGCGGCATAGTTATAAAAAAGACTTTGTTTTTACGATGAAATCGTCTGTATTTTCAATTGAAGAGGCTAAAGTAAATTTAATTTTAGTAGACTCTACATTAACACGAAATCATGATTTAGATGGTAAAATTGATATTAATGCTTTGAAATCAAAAATGAATGCAGGGAAAAATATTATATTTATGCACCATCCGCCTTGTGAACAAGAAGGCGCTGATAGAAGCGTAATAAACGAAAATGAATTGACTGCAACACATTCGAACTTTATTTTCTATGGTCATCAACATGGTAATGTAAAAGTACCAGACTTTTTAAATAATGATACTGACATACATTCAGTAGGGACGCTTTTTAAACAAGAAAAGGGATGTAGTAATGAATTCTTACTGCTTGATATTACAGATGGCAGCATCAATTTTGCTTATCGTTATGTTTGGACGGTTACAAAGTTCATTGCCAACCTTTTATTTCCTGCAAAAACCAATAAGGTGTCTGATCATATACCTCTTAGTAAGCCAGATAAAAACGAAACAAAAATAATCCGTAAGTTACAAAATATGAGTAATTCTCAAAAAAATAAAAGTGAAAACTTAATATGGGATGATTATATTGGTAAAGATATTAATGAAGTTATTAAAATGAATAACTTAATACTTTTACTCGGTGATGCCGGAACAGGAAAGTCTTTTGAATTAGCTAATATCTATTGGCACTATGAAAATGACGATGAATATTTCCCTATATGGGTAAATTTAAGAAACACTAACTATTCAGATGTTGCCAAGTACCTAAACCTTACTCAAAATAACACTATCGACAGAAAAATTCCACTTTTAATTATAGACGGCCTAGATGAGATGGATGGTGGAAAAATAGCTGATCTGGTAAAGGAGCTTGGCTCAGCTACGCATGGAAATCCTGAAGTAAAAATTCTTTTATCGGCAAGAACGAATTATAGAGTTAATATAGATAACCATTTTGTTGAATATAAGATATTACCGCTAACCATTGAGCAAATTTCTACAGTTGCCATAGATAATGGTATTTTAAATACAACTAATTTCTTGAAATGTTTGAAAAGCACAGACTGTTTGACTCTGGCTCAAACGCCATTTTATCTTTTTGATATGATTCGGATATATAAGGAAAAGGGTTCCTTACCTAACAGAGAGCTATTATTGGATATAATGATTTCATATAGACTTAAAAAGGGTGATGAAAGATATCCTTGTGCTTACAAAGATTCACTTCTGGCAAACGAATATGTACTGCGTTCAAAGTTAAAGGAATTAAGTTTTATAATTCAATCATTGCACATATTTGCTTTGAAAAACAATGAATACACACGCTATTTTTCGTCGTCTATAAGAGAGCTTTTTAATAAAACTGGACTGCTTTTGTGTAGAGAATCAGAGCATATCTTTGTTTGGGAATTTGAACACAATATTTTTCGTGAATTTTTAGTAGCTGAATACTTGGCAGACATTTCTTTTGACAAACTACTAGAAATTATAACATATGACAATGATAATAAATTATTACGCCCATCATGGATGAATATTTTATCTTTCTTACTTCCTATGCGAAAAGACAATTACCTAATTAGTTGGTTGATTGACAATGACCCTGAAATAATTTATAAATTCGAGTCCGATAGAATCACAGAGGAAGATCGTGTTAAAATATTTACTCAATTAATGCATGATTCATTCGATAAAATGCTTCCAATCTATGCACTTCATGAAGAAGAAAAGCTTGCGAAATTCTTCCAAAGCAAAACTACAGTTTCTTTTTTGTTTGAAGCAATAAGTAAGCCAGTAAACGAGGCTTCTTTTCTTGGAGCAATGAGTATTCTGCGATACTTTAATAATTTCTATGGTATGGAAACCAAAATTAAAAATGCCATTATTCCATACTTAAATAATAAACAGCCAGATTATATAATATCTATAGCAGTTAAAGTATTGATACAATTATTTAATAAGGATTTGTTAATCCTCACGCCAGAGGTATTTGATTTGCTAAAAGATGACGAAAGACCTGAAGTCATCGGGGCACTGAGCAGATTGCTTAATAGGGCAAATGTTGTTGATGACTACGCTGATTATTTCTTAAAAATGTTTGATAAATATAACAAAATCCTTGAAAATTACAGCGTTTGGAAAGAATTCTCAAGGTCTATTAAATCTTTTCATAATTCAAATAATATTTTGCAGTTCGTTAAACTTCTCTGCTCTGATAAATCTCATCGTTTTCATGAAAATGATGAATTGTTTAAAGAGCTTATAATAAAAGTGTTTGAAATGAACAAGCATGGACATAATATTTTTTTGAACAAGCTGGTGGATATATTTGTTTTTGTTTCTAGTAGGTGTGATAAGCGTAAAAGCAGAATAATCAAGCAATTATTTTTGGATTATGACTTACTATGTGATGCTTTTAGTAGAATACTAAAACTCAAAATGCCCACTGAGGCAATGATATTCTCTATAGAAGATATTATGGAGAAACAATTATTAGATATTTTAATTTCAAGCTATTTAGCTAGTGAGATCGATCCTGAAGTATATAAATGGTATGCCAGACGTCATTCGAAGGATTCAGTCATATTTGATAAACTCAACCAAGCTGTGGTTAAAAAAGAAGGTGTTGATATTGAGATTGACAAGATTGAAGATTGGGAAAAGATACACCGAGATGGTAATCAAAAATATTTTGACAGTTTATTTGAGATATCTAAATTTGCTTCAATGATAGACGAATTAATATCTTTTATAGGTGACCAAATTTTATGTGAAGAAATATTAGGGGAATCTTTTTCAAAGGTACCGCACCATCGTAAGGATATGCGGAATATTCAAACTGTTCTTTACCATAATGGAAACGGGAAGTGTAAAGTGACACAGTTCTTAGATAATATTGACTGGGAGGATTTTAGTATACGTGAAATATGTAGTATATTTCAAAATCGTGAACATATTGAAGTGTCTATTGTACAGAAGGAATATCTTAAAACATATTTTTATAAAACAATAACAGATGTTAATTTTGAAGAATTGAACGAAACGCAATTTTATATAGTAAGGCAAATTATAATATTACAAAATGAGTTTAAGTTTGTCATATGTGATGATAAACTCACTGAAATGCTTATGCTTCCATCTTATGCATTTTTATCATCTACCACCTCAGGTAATTCAGAGGCGCTGAACTTTGTTATACAAAACATTTCAGATAAGAACAAGCTCAGAGAAAAGATTGTTTATAATATCAAAAACATAAAACTTAACCCACTGGCAGCTCAAACGCATATTCTCTATTGTGCAAATGAGGAGTTGATAGAGGGAGTGGATATTTCTATTGATCTTTTTAGAAACACTTCTGAAGATGCTAAATGGCATAAAAATTGCACAGTTGATTATTTGATTAAAGTCAAGGGAGAACAGTTTGTTAACAATTTAGTTGATGAAACGATAGATAACGATTTTCTAAGGTATCTTTTTTACAAAATAAAAAATGAGAATGATAAAATTATTGCCATCATGGTTAAAAGAAATAGTGAATCAGAGAATCAACTACTTTTTTTATTTGAATTACTAAAGATAAATAATAGATACGCTTTAGATAAGTATTATAAACTTGCAAAGAAAGCTAACACCTTACCTGAATTGCTTCCTGGCGTATCACACATAGAGGAAATAACAATGGCTATTCGAGAAATAAATGATATCTCGTTAAATGATGTGATTTTTAATCTTATCAAGCTCAGCTACTCTGATGGGTTTAAAGACAAAGAGAGTTTCGGTCTAAGAGGAAGCCTTGACGCGGTTATTAATAATTTCATTCAGGTGGATAAAGTTTATATTAAAGAAATGCTGATTTCGCTTATAAATGATTGTCAAAATAATGAAAAAATAATATCAACGTGTTACTGGCATTTAAAAAATATTGACCGCTTAATAGACGTGTCAAGTGATACTCCTTGGAATATGGAAACAATACTTACTTTTATGAAATCACTAGAGTCAGAAAATACAATGAAGAATTATTAGTTTAAAGACTAATGGGTTTTACTCGCGTTTAATTAAAAGTTATAGCTGATTAACCTGAGAATATTGAAATACTTAGGCTTAATCAGCTATCTTATTCCTTTTAAATTTTAGCAAGCTCTTCCTTCAGCCAGTCCAAATTCAAATGGGTATAATGCTTATCTGTTACATCATAGATAACATGCCCCATAATCATTTTTCTTGCAGTATCATCCATATGGGCCATTTTAGCCCTTGTAGAAAAGGTGTGTCTTGGACTGCTTGGACTTAAGTCACTTAAATGATGGCGTGTTAGAATCTTTTTAAAACGTCCTCGGTACTGATCATAAGTAAATGGCTTATCTGGAGCATCAGGATTGTAAAAGAGATACGTTTTTTCTTTATTCTGCTCATAGTAATATTTTATGAGTTCAAATATCTTAGGATTGATAGGAACTAGCCGATTGGTGCCGGCATCTGTTTTCATACCACCTATCATAGTCTGCTTTTCTAAATCTATGTTCTTAATTTCTAGATTAATAAGCTCCTGGGGTCTCCATCCAGAATAGTTGTTGATAAGAATCATACGTGTACAACCAAAATCTAAGTCGCTCCAAAGAAGATTTTCCTGCTCATGGGTAAATGGATTTTTGTTGGCACGGCTTTTTTCGATTTTATTTTGGATTCCGTTCAAACTAAAATCCCGGGCATAATTATTAGTTACAATTTCATTGAATTTTGCATAATCAAAGATAAGATTGAAAGTAGATTTTATTCTGGATTTGATGTTATCAGAGGCTATTATTATATTTGATTCTTCATCTAGTCGGTGAGCATGCTCTATGGCATTCTTTAAATGAAATGCTCTAATGTCTTTTATATTCATCTTTTTTAGACTGTTTGGGACATATTGCCATGCAGCAGTTATTGTCCGCTCTGAAGTGACGCTCTTTAGGGTTTTGAAATATTCTTTCGTCCATTTACCATATAATTCTATTATCTTCCAGCTAAGCTGTATGCGTGTCCAAAAGGGTTTGATGTAAACCAGTATGCAATTGATAATCATGGCTTAGATTTTTCGGAGAACTTCTGGCTAAAAACAGGCTATATCGTTGTTAATTTCGATATAGAGGCAGTAAAAGACGGTGAGCCATATCTTAGTTACATTAACAAGGAAAATGCGCAATATAACGGATATTGTAACATGTGGCAAATGGAAGGTGGAATCCTTTCCAAAGTAGATTCAGACAGAGGATCCTTTAACTTTAGCTATGGGGATTATGTTATGTATTACATTGATCCGAACAAGAGTGTCGTGAGCGATTACCGAAGCGGTGGAATTTATTAAAGAATAGATGGAGTACCTTAAAAAGGTACTCCGCACTCTTAAATGTGGCTTATAAAATTTAGAAAAGTAAAAAAAACAATAATGTAAAGTGCAAACAATAATTTTTCAGAATACTCAATTGCATTTAAATATCTTAGGCTATTTGCATTAGAAGTTAATGCCACAACAACATAAAAAAGATAAGGAATAGCAAAGATGCAAAATAATATTGTTAAGAATGCATATAAAAGTAAGTACATTAGTGTGACCTCCTTTCGTAAACTATAATATAAGCTTAATAGTATTAAAATAGTTAAGTCAAGCACTTGGAGAAAAAAATGAAAAAAAGAAACAATATTGGAAATTACTGATTCCGTTCGCACCATATATTTTAGGATTTCTTTGCCTACTCCTTATGATTGGAGGTGGTGGTGCGGGAGCATCGGTTCCACTGGAACCTCCGGCTACGGAAGAAAAAGCATTCGAATACCAGTATGTAGCCGCTGAGCTTGGCGTTCCCTGGGATCTGGTTATGCTAACAGATGCCATCCATGCGCAGGAAAATGGATTGAGTGATATTGAGGACTATAACCCTCTAATGACTTCTCTAGAATTTTGTATTATACGTGAGGACGTAGAAAATTTCGTGGCTACAAAAGGAAAGGGGAAAGACGGGAAGGAAGTATCCGGTGGGAGCTGGGTATATTCAAATACAAACTATTATGAAAGCTCGAAGGAGATCCTAGACTATCTTGGAAAGAGTAAGGAAACTTTTGAGTATGACAATTCTTCTCTCTTAGTATCTAAGATCAATGAGATTGCAGAAAATAAATCAAGTGATTCAACCAAATATGTTGCTACTATTTTAGTAAATCCGGATTATACAAAAGTCCTGAAGGAGTACATCGGACTGAAGGAAGAAGATATCGAAAAGGTCCTTGATCTTCATGAAGGTAATTATCTTGGCAGCTTGTATGGAATAGAGGGAACTTCCATTCATTATGAGGGTGAACTTCCTCCAGTAGTAGTTGGTAATGTATCCAGAGAGGATCTGACCAGAGTTGCTGCATCCTTAATCAATCATCCTTACCAGCTTGGTGCGAAATACTGGAAGGCTGGATTTCCGGATGGGCCACTTGACTGTTCCGGATTTGTGGACTGGGTTTATATTCAGTGTTTTGGGAAAGCAGTAAGCGCCGGAAATATTCCAGAAGGAATCCCGGTCAGCGGTACCGCGATGCAGTTCTACGCATGCAGCGAGATATCCAAAGAAGATTTAAAAGTAGGAGACCTTGGATTCTTGCAAAATCCAGCCCTATTAGGTGGCCGCATCAACCATGTTGGAATCTATATTGGTAAGATTAATGAAAAAGATGCCTTTATACACTGTGCTGGGCGCTACTATGGGTATGCAGATCGTCCTACCGGGCGTGTAGGTATATCCATTAGTGGTCAGACAAACAACATAAACCCAGTAACAGGGACAACCTTTGCTCCAGCAATGAAAGGATGTACCTTTAAGTATTTTAGACGACCAAATTTTGTATTTCTGGGAGACCAGGAATGAAAGGGGACTTGATTTTATGATAAGATGGAAACAAATAATTTTACTGGTCTTTGTGAGCATGTTCCTGTTTACCACTCCAACAATAGCAAATGCAGAGACAAAAGATGTCGTAGATATTGATGCTTTTGATTCCTTAAACGGTGACAGCAAGTATCTAGGCAAGACATACCGTGACAATTATTATCTTGATATTGAAAAGACAGGGATTTTGGACGCTGGAGATAGCATCATTAATAATATCGCAAATATTTTGTTTTGGATTGTGAAAAAAGGGGCTTACTTAGTCGTTAGCATTTTCTACTTTACCATGGATTTTGATATGGGGGCATTGCTATCCAAGGAAATAAATGCAATTCAAAAAGCTTTGAATAACAGCATCTTTCTCCCGTTGTTTGGACTTGCGTTTGCAGGAACTTCTTTTATCCTGATTAAGCGTATGATCAAACGAGATATGATCGGAGCTGGTACAGAAATAATAAAGGTCATTGGTATCATTGTACTTTCTTCACTAGTTGTTACCCAATCAGGAACCGCATTATCCTATGCCACTGGCATTACAAAAGAGGTGTCTAAAGATGCTTTGACAAGCATAAGAGGAAACAGCAAGGTTAATATGTCTACTTATGCAGCTACGGCATCTGGATCTATCTGGGAAACTCTAGTACATAATCCATGGAAGACCATGGAGTTTGGAAATTCAACCTATAAAGATTCCGATGTAGAGAAATTACTTACAACGGAGCCGGGGACTGAAGAACGAGAGACATTGGTCGAAGATTTTGACCAAAGTTGTTTTAATAAGACTAGGGGTGGCGAACGTGTAGGTTTCCTTATCATATATCTTATCCCTTTTTTTATTAACTGTGGGGTATATCTCCTTGTAGCTGCCATACAGCTATTATTTCAAGTTTTAGCAATTGTATATGTATTATTTGCTCCTATTGTCCTCATTCTTGCCTTAGTACCCGGATATGAGTCCAGTATTTCGTCATGGCTTCGAAAAATTATGGAGACGCAGATTAGTATTCTTATAATAACATTTCTAATGGGATTGCTTATAAAGATGAATGCAGTATTATATAAACTAACTCCAAGTTATGGATGGTTTATCGTTCTTGTGTTCCAAACAGTTATTGCAGTCGGATTGATCTTGAAGAGAAATGAAATCTTACATATGTTCAGCAACATGCAGAGTGGTATCAGCCGAGCTGGATACGCACGTGCAGAGATGATAAAGTCTGGTAATTTGTATAAGTCATACGAGAATAGAAAAAATAATAGAGTGAGTAAAGGGAAGAATAAGGCATAATAATCCATGTAGCGCATGTATATGTATATTTGTTTCATAATTGAAGAGACAGAAAAAATCAAATTCAGAAGATACGATATATATAAATCTTAACTAAAAATAGAAATCTCGAATTCAACCAAATGAAAACTACAGGATTTGAGTGGTTTTACATGAGTAATTAGGTATGAAAATTAGGGAAAAATTTAGGAAAAAATTTTATATTGCGAAAAGAACGTATGTTTGGTATAATCACTTCACAAAGAAGATGAACATTTAGTTGGATAAATTAATAGTTCATATTGATGTAAATAGTGTTTTTTAGCTGGGAAGCAGATCATATGTTGAAAAATTTAGAGGATATAATGGATTTATGTGACACACCATTCGCAGTGAGAGGAGATATAAAGAAACGGAGCGGAACTATTCTGACGGAATTGTCCCAAATATTGACTTTGTGTCTCTTATGTGATATCATGTTATAGGAGGTGGAAGATATGAAAAAAAAGAATATATTAAACTTAATTAAATACTATGCAGAAAAAAATGATGCAGGATTTAGAACGGAAGCATATGAAATTGCACGTTATTTTGACGGAATTGGAAATTATCAACTTTCAGAATATATTATGGCTCTTTTATCCGATGCAAATACATTCTCGCCTCAAATGAATGAAGATAGTGAAGTATTTTTTAAGAGAATAGAAACAACTAATGAACCTTTGCCGTTACCAGAAACAATAAAGGATAATATAATTGGGATTGTTAATGCTGTCGGACATAATGCAGGTGTAAACAAATTTTTATTTGAAGGTCCTCCTGGGACAGGAAAAACGGAAAGTGTTAAGCAAATAGCAAGAATACTTGATAGAGAATTATTTGTAGTTGAATTCGATACTATTGTGGATAGTAAATTAGGTCAAACATCTAAAAACATTGCACATCTTTTTGAGGAAATTCGCAATTTATCAAATCCAAGTAAGGTTATTATTTTATTTGATGAAATCGATGCTATAGCAATTGATAGAATTAATTCTAATGACCTAAGAGAGATGGGAAGAGCTACATCTGCAGTATTAAAAGGCCTAGATGGTTTAAATGATAACGTGGTATTAATTGCAACTACAAACTTATTTAAATCATTTGATAAAGCATTAATTCGCAGATTTGACTCAGTAATAGATTTTAGTCAGTATACTAGGGAAGATTTAATTGATATTGGAGAAATAATATTAAATGATTTTTTAAATAGATTTAAATATGCAGGTAGAAATATGCGCTTATTTAAAAAGATTCTTGGGCTTTTAGATCCAATTCCTTATCCAGGAGAACTTAAAAACCTGATTAAATCTTCGCTTGCATTTAGTGATCCAAATAATGAGTATGATTACCTTAAGAGATTATATAAGACTGCGACTAGAGATACACAAGAAAACAATCTAAGGGAAATCCAAGAAAAAGGTTTTACAGTAAGAGAGCTTGAAATATTGACTGGTATTTCAAAAAGTCAAATATCTCGTGAGTTAAAGGAGGCAACTAAATGAATAATCTTTTACAGTTAAAAGGAACATTTGAACAAAAGGGAAATGAGCAAAGAGTTGGACCTCCTGAGCTTCCAGCTAATGCTATAGTCACAGTTGAGCATTTAAAGAAGCTAAAGAATGATTTGGAAAAATTAATAAATTTTTGGGAAAAGGAAAAATTCTTTTCAGGTTCTCTGATTAGTGTATACTATAATAAAATTGCAGCAAAAAGCAACCGTACAAGAGGTTTGCTTTCAAAAGGAAAAATTAAAGCGAATAGTACTATTGTAGGAGCTAGATTTACGACAGAGGGAGACCCTAAGCATATCATTACTCACTATGTTCAAGTTGATATATTATACGAATCAATAGCACGACTAGATGCATGTATAAATATATTAACTAGTCATTTTGGCGGTGTAATAACAACTAAATTGAACAAAGATATTAATTCTAAAAAAACCAAATTTGAACCAAAAGAAATTTCAAAAACAACTTTTCTGCAAATAATTGTGGATTCATACTTTATTGAGAAGTTTGATGTATTTGTTGATGTAGATGAATTAAATGATAACGCAATTATCACTATCTTTAAAACAGATAACAAAGCAACTGATTTATTAAAAAAAGTAGGAATTGATTTGCCACATACTAGCGTTATAGATGATACCACAATTTTATTGCACCCTGATGATTTAAACTTATTAAAGCAGAAAGCACCATACTTAATATCGATGGCGGTAAGTGATTTGTCCCAGTTAGATAGTACATACTTTGATTTTGGGGAAAATAATATTTTATCTATTCCTGCACCGACCAAAGAACCTGTTATAGGTGTTATTGATACACTCTTTGACGAAAGTGTATATTTTTCTAAATGGGTTGAATACCACGATATGATTCCAGAAGAAATACCTAAACAACCAGATGACTACAAGCACGGGACAGCCGTATCCTCTATTATTGTTGACGGACCTTCTTCTAACCCCAATTTAGACGATGGATGTGGAAGATTTCGAGTTCGTCATTTTGGTGTTGCCACAGGTAAACAATTCAGTTCATTTTCTATTCTAAGGCGGATTGACGAAATAGTCACAAAAAATAGGGATATTAAAGTATGGAATTTATCATTAGGATCCAAGCTACAAATAAATAAAAATTTCATTTCTCCTGAGGCAGCTATACTTGATAGAATTCAATATGAAAATGATATTATTTTTGTAATAGCAGGTACAAATAAAAGTATAGATAGCCCACAACTAATGAGAATAGGTGCTCCTGCAGACTCAATAAATTCACTGGTAATAAATGCAGTATCATTCGATAATAAACCAGCCATATATTCAAGAAGGGGTCCAGTTTTATCATTTTTTACAAAGCCTGACATTAGTTATTATGGTGGGGAGAAACAATCACCAATGCGAGTTTGCACACCAACTGGAGAAGGTTTTGTGACAGGAACATCATTTGCGGCACCTTGGATTGCAAGAAAAATGTCGTATCTTATCAATATTTTAGGTCTAAGTCGAGAAGTTGCAAAAGCATTAATAATACATGCATCTACTGGTTGGGATAAACAAAATACAGCTTCTATATTAATTGGTCATGGCATTGTTCCATTACGAATTGAAGATATTATAAAATCACCGGAGGATGAGATACAATTTATCTTATCAGGTGTTTCGGAAAAGTATAATACCTACAATTATAATATTCCTGTACCAATAAACAAAGGAAAACATCCTTTTATTGCGAAAGCAACTTTATGCTATTTCCCTTATTGCTCAAGAAATCAAGGAGTAGATTATACAAATACTGAACTTGATATATCTTTTGGAAGGATTAATGGGACTAAAATTGAGACAATAAATAATAATTATCAAAGTTCTGAAGTTGAACATTTTACTTTGGAAGAAGATGCCAGAAAGAATTTTAGAAAGTGGGATAATGTAAAACATATCCGTGAAGTGTCTACGAAGGGAAATAAAGATAAAAAAGTTTATGATAAAGGAATTTGGGGTGTTAGTTTAAAAACAAAAGAACGCCTTGATGAAAAATATGGAGAAGGTATTAAATTTGGTATTATAGTAAGTCTAAAAGAAATCCACGGTGTTAATAGGATAGAAGATTTTATAAAGCACTGTTCACTTCGTGGTTGGCTTGTCAATAAAATTGAAGTTCAAAATAGAATTGATATCTATAATATTGCAGAAGAAGTAATTGACTTTGATGATATATCTTAAATACCATCTAAAAATTTGAAATATAGTTATAACTGGTATTATGTGATTCAGACGAAGTCAAGTAAATAAAAGGCGTGTAAACGATATTGCTGAGAATGTTTTTTTAAGTGGTAAAGAACAGTCCATGTAATAGTGGTAAAATGTATAAAGAGTGTTGTAAATTTAAGACTTATAAAGTGTTTCATTCTCAAAATGAAACATTAAATGCGGTAAATAGAAATTTCATAATACGTTCTCCTGAAGCAGTGAGAAATTTAGTGCACTAGGAATATATTCTTGGTGCACTAAGTTTTTATTAAGTTTGAAATACTTCACAATATACTGTATAATTATTACAGATTATACGAAGGATGAGGGATTTGGAGTATGATGAGGGATAATATCGTGTTAATACAATAAAGAAGGTATAGCTATTGTGCAATAGCTGTACCTTTTTATGCATAAATGTATAAAGCTATATTTTGAATTATTTAATTGAGAGTGGGAGGATAATGCATGTTTGTAATTGATAAGGAAAAAAATAAAATTTTGAAAATTAAGAAAACAACATTTCATGATATTGGATTTAAAGAACGTGAGCATTTGCAAGAATGGATAGCCAAGGAACCAAGGTGTCTGGGCGAGGATTTATTAATTATTCAAAAGGAATTTGATGGATTCAGTGATACAAATGAACGCCTTGACCTGCTTGCGCTGGATCAGACAGGATCCCTAGTAATTATTGAAAATAAGTTGGACGATAGTGGAAAAGACGTAGTATGGCAAACATTAAAATATGTATCTTATTGCTCTACCCTATCTAAAATGCAGATTATTGAAATATATCAAGATTACCTTGATAAGCAAGGTAAAGGAGAAAAAGCAACAGACAGACTTACGGCGTATTTTGACGATAAGCCGGTGGAAGAATTAATGCTGAATGAACATGATCAGCGTATGATTTTAGTAGCTGGAAATTTTCGAAAAGAAGTAACGTCAACGGTGATGTGGATGTTAAACCATGGTATCTCTGTACAATGTTTTAAAGCCACACCCTATGAATATAAAAATGAAATTTTATTGGATATGGAGCAGATTATACCGGTTAAGGAAGCCACAGATTATTTGATTAAGATGGCAGATAAAGCGAAAGAGGTTCAAAATGTGAAAGAAAATAATCGCGGAATTGAAGAGATAAGAAAAAAATATTGGACTCAGCTTTTGGAACAGTTCTCAAGTCTGTCAAAACAATTTCAAAATGTGAATCCTACAACGGATCACTGGATTTCATGTGGTTCTGGCATTTCAGGAATACCATTTTCTTTCGTAGTGACAAAATCATATGCAAGTGTTGAAATCCTAATTAATCGTGGTGAGTAGGAAACGAATGAAATGATATTCAACATGCTATTGGAACACAGGGAAGAAATAGAAAGTGTATTTGGAGATGAATTATACTGGCAAAAGCTTGAAGGAAAGAAATCCTGTAGAATATCCTATCGATTGGAAGATGTTAATGTTACAGAACCAGAAGACTGGAAAAAAATGAAGGATTTTCAGTGTGATGCTATGATAAGATTGGACAAGGCTCTACGGAGCATGATAAATAAGGTGGTAAAAGTGGTATTAGATTAAATAAATTGAATTTGTAATTAACAATAATTCAGTATCAATTAGTCAGAAAACGGATCGTAGGGTTGGTGTCTGTAATGATGGAATTGTAGTACCAGATAAGGCGGTGAAAGGCGTTTACCATGGACATGTTTGTTCTTGGGGTGTTTTTCTAATCAAATGAAAAGTGCATTAATAAAAGATGGTTTAGTTGACAGGAAAGGAAATATAATAAAATGAGCAAGTTGTTTGATTTCCAGACTAATCAAAAAACGATATTCAGAGTGGTTGGAGCTGGTGATTTTAATTCGTTTTGCGAGGTGGAGATAATATACTACTATCTGAACAATGAAATTCTTCTATTTAATGATATTTTGATAGAAGGTATCAAGACTTTGCAGACATTATTAAATAAAGCTATTGAGTACAAACTTGTGACATTTGATTTAGATGAAAGAAAAGGTATGGGGTTTTTGTGGAATGAATACTGCAATAGGCTGAATTTTGAGAATCAAGATGTTGATGATTTTACATCACCTTTTCATCTTTGGTCTACTGATAGCACAATAGGAATTGACTCCTGGATTTATAATATAGATGAAAGAATATATTTAGAAGTTAGTCCAACATATAGATGGCATTTTGACGAACCAACAGGTGCAGACTGTATAACATATGAAGAATTTATCGCAGAGTATGCACCCATTAATGTATTGGAAATAAATAATAGAACTGCACAAGAATGGATTAAAATATGTGAGGATATTTTTGATAACTTCTAGCGTGATTTAAGGTCACACTGTTTAGCTGCTGTGACCTTTTATGTTCATCCGGCAGGGAAAATTCTATAGCATTCGACATAACGCCATTAGTAACATCGAACTATATTTGGGAACCGGATTGAGTACTGGCTGCTGAGATGCAGCAAGGGCTAATGCTTATCGGTTACATCATAGATTACATGCCCCATAATTTTTTTCTAGCCGAATTATCCATATGCGCCAACTTTTCTCGTATTGAAAAAGTGTGTCACGGACTACTGGGGCTTAAAGTCTCAAAGTGGTAAGAAAGGTTTATTCCCAAGTAATATGACAGATAAACAAATTGAAAATGAAGTTCGAAATGTATATAAATATGGGGAAAAGGCTCAAACACAGGGTTTGAGAGTAAAAATAATTGGAAAAAGTGGATCAAGAACAATTGAAATGTGGGTTAACACTAAAACAAAAGTAGTAGAGACAGCGTACCCTAGATAAGGAGTTGATTTTAATGGTACAGAAAGTTGATTTGATTATAGAAAATAATTCAATAGAAGTAAGTTCCATGAGTGGAAATATATTATGTAAAGTATACTTTTGTATTGGTGAAAAAACCTTTCCAGATAATGGATGGAGCGACTTTACAGTAATAATTTTGGGGTGGTGGATAGAAGAACTTTCAAAATTAAAAAATGGGTCAAAAACATTTTCGCTAAGTTTTATGGATGGGCCGCTATATGTAAAAGGATTTTTGAAAGGGAACGATATAGTAGAGTTAGAATTTACTAGGGAGAGACAAAATAAAGATGAAGTTATCTTTTGTGCAGTTTGTGATATTAAGCAATTAAAGGTGACAATTTATAGGGCTGCTAGGGAATTAATCAATGAGTTGGAAAAAAGAGGTTTAGATAACAAGGATGTAAGAAAACTCAAAATACTTATGCAAAAATAATATTATTATAAGCCAAGGGGTATTGAAAAAGCGATATGATTTTAATATGCATTTACATAAAAGGGACCTCTACAATAGCAGCATCAATGAGTTACTATGCGAATGGAATGAGGGCGAAGAAGGAAACATCATCGGGCATGACAAATTATTTTTCAATCTGTCAGGTAAGTTGGTATTGAAAGTTGTAAATTCTTCTAATGTAACATCAACCTATATTTTAAATAGCGTAATAATTCTACTACGGCTAGAACTCCTAGAAATGTAAAATTTGTTAAAGGCAGGACGGATCATTTGACGGAGCATGGCGTAAACTTTAAAAATCAAACATCAAGTCATTTTATAAATAGGTAGAGAGGATGAGAGTATGAATTTAAGTGAAATTATTAATGAATTAAAAAAGTGGAGTGAAAGTGGAGAAAAAATCACAAATAATCAAACATTACTTATATGTAAGGTACCACACATTGCTTCTGAGGCATGGTTTCATCGTATTTATAAGGGATTATCTGAAAATGAAATTGTTGATCTTGAGACAGAATTGAAAAAGCCGTTACCAAATCATTTGAGGAAATTTCTGAAAACTGCAAATGGAATGAATATTTTTTCTGATAGCATTAGTATTTGGGGGCGAAGAACATCCTATGCAAGAAAAGGAGAAGATGCTTATCAACCATATGATTTGTTGGACTTAAATAAAGAACTTGGAAATGAAATGTCAAGTAAATGGCTGGCTTTTGGCTCATATTCATGGGATGGATCTATGATGTATTATGATGTAACAAGTGATGATAATAAAGTTTTTATTTGTGAAAGAGACTCAACAAATAAAATTAAAATATGGGATAATATTTATTTGTGGCTTGCCGAAGAAATAGAAAGGTTGTCCAAAATGTATGATGATAAAGGGATAGAATTAGATGAAGATGCACCAACTACACCGATGTATTAGTCATAAGCTTTATATGCCCGGCAAACCAATCAAATGGTAGCCGGGTTAGACAACGCTAAATAGTCTTGGAAGAATAAAAAGTAAACGCTGTGGAACATGACTTTCCAATCATAGTTGATATCATATAATAAAAATGCTACTATCTACTTTATTAGACATATGAGAACGGATTAGGAAAGACTAAATAGTGGCGGTTTATGGTGGATAATTGAAATAAATTCATCCATTACTAGTACATTTTTTAAAAATATCCTTACTTTTAAGCTGTTTACCGTTTCGATTGAAGAAGCTGCTACTGCTGGTAAATTCTAATAAGCAAGTAAAATCAAGACTTATAAAAGACGTTAGAAGTGATAAAAAATAGTTAAAAAGGGTACATTAGTACACCGTAAAAAAGATACCAAATAATAAATTTGTTTGGTATCTTTTTTGTGTGGCCCATCATGGGCGCAATCTTATGGGTTAAAGTCGTGTGTTCTGAAAGCTGTCGATAGCTTGCCAGTGAAAGTCTGGTCGGAGCAATCGCCAGTGAGCTCCCATAGCAAAAATTTAGAAAAATGAATAACCTTATAAATTCCTTATAAACTCTAGGTATACTTTTTTAGAATAAGAAAGGAGTTTTAAAATATGGAACAAACTATAAAACAAAAAGGACTTACTGGATTTCAACTAAAGTATATTGCTATGATATTGATGCTACTCGATCACATTCATTATTTTTTTGAATTTACAGGAATTGTACCAATATGGTTTTCTATGCTTGGAAGGCTTTCTGCACCGCTATTTTTATTTTGTCTCATCGAAGGTTTTACATACACCCATAATCGAAAAAAGTATTTTATACAGATTTATTCGATAGCCATTGTAATGGGGCTTATCCAGTTTATTATTCTTAATTTTGGATTAAAGCGGCCAGATGGATTTTATCCACAGAATCAAATGCTTGCAACTTTTTCTATTCTATTGGTTATCCTACAGGGAATTGATTGGTGTTCGAAAAAGCAGTGGGTAAAAGGTCTTCTGGCAATTATTATTCCAATTATATTACCATTTATGGTGATGTTGATTGGCAGTGTGATACCTAGTGGATGGGGTGCTATCAATATTTTGCATTTTACCATTCTTCCTTTACATACATGGATTATTGATGGGGGGACCTTCTTTATTTTACAGGGAATTTTAATGTATCTGCTTCGTAAGCATCGCAAAATCCAGGTAATTGTTTTTGTAATTTCTAATCTTTTACTTTATGCAGTCTATCCATTAATAATCATGCCGAATATTACAATAAAACTATTATTTACGGAAGCTTTTGAATGGATGGGTTCATTTGCAGTAATATTAATGTTGTTGTACAATGGTGAAAGAGGGAAAGGAAATAAGAAATTTTGCTATTGGTTTTATCCAGGTCATATTTATGTTTTATGCGGATTATCGTATTTGTTATACTATTTATTGAATAGATAGAGGATTCAGATATAGCATCTTCTAGTTTATTCTCCTATATTGACAATAATTTTATGACACGTACTACAATAAAATGCATCTACATAAGGCTCTCCCCACGGTTGATGTAGTTTTATTCTCTTATTTGAGAATGGTAATATTGACGTTTTATTTTTACTCACCCATTGCAAAGTATATCGATCTCTGGGTATATATCCATCTTCCATCATATTTGAACAATACGGACATTTCATAGTAACCTCCTGAAAATAAATAGAATAACGATTGAATATAATATAACACATAATAACATAAAAAACCGTTTTAGTCGTAAACGTTGAAAATAGTGTAATGAACGTCAAATTGTATAATTATAGTGTAGTAGATTACTTGTATTTAGCCGTATAATAATGTACAATAAAACAAATTTTTCTGATTAGAAAACTTTAGAGCAATATAAAAAAAAATTTATAAGTCGAGTATTTTATGAAAAAAACAGAAAGACAAAACGGAATCGTCCATTTATTGAGGACGCGCGGAAAACTATCTGCAAATGATCTGGCTAGCTATTTTGAAGTAAGTGAACGAACAATTTATCGAGATATCGATGCACTGAGTCAGCTTCGAGTGCCCATCATTTCCTATGAGGGACTGGGGGGTGGCTATGAAATTGATCCTTCCTATTTTATGCCTAGTATCAAGCTTAGCGAGCAGGAAATCTTGATGCTGTTGATGGTGTTAAAAGCAGGGGAAGAGCTTCGAATTCCCAATATGGTGAAAGACTACAACTTGCTTAGCAGTAAGGTGCTCAATGCACTAACGGATGATGAAAGGCAGGAAGCTGCTAAGGTTTTGTCGCATATAGATTTTAACATGATACGAATTATGCCAAAAGGATATATTCAAGATGTTTTAAAAATCTTGTTAGAAGCATTTAATAAGTCTTGTGATTTGGAAGTAGCTTACTACCATCCGGAGAGGGATGAGACAGATTATCGAAGGTTTTCGCCGACAAAGCTTTTTTTTGAAAATGGTGGGTGGTATGTAACTGGTCACTGTCATTTAAGGCAGGCAATGCGAACGTTTCGATTGGATCGAATCGTGTCAATGACCTGTTTGGAGGGGAAAAATGTCTACATGAACAGTCAGCTACCAATGCCAGAACATGACAAGTTTACATGGTATACGTATGAACTGATCATTGATCCAGCACTTTACCGAATCATTAAAGACGATGACTTTTTGCAACAAGCGCAAGTGAAAGCAATCGATAAAGGGCTGCATCTAACGGTTAGGACTCCATATAAGAATGAAATACATCAGTTAGTTTTAGGTCATCCGGAACAGGTAACTGCACTTAAGCCAGAAATATTTGTTCAAGAAATTATAAAAATAAGTGAAAAAATTTGCAAAAAATATTTGAAACCCTGACATGCTTATGTCAGGGTTCGCTTTTTATAATAATATCGAAACTATGATTAATGGAAGAATATTATATCATGAATCGGAAGTTAGAGTAAAAAAATATTTCATTTGGCAAGTTTGTGTCTGCGCTGTGCACACGACTTGCCATGCAAAAATGACAGCGTAGAAATGAGGATATAATATGATTTATACAGTAAGAGGAGCAATTCCCAAGAGCGAGCTTGGTGTAACTTTAGAGCATGAACACGTTAAGTGGGAATATGATGAATGTCTCGCCAATACGATGTATTTTGACAAAAAATATCAAGAAGAGAGTATACAATCAGACTTAGAATATATTGTGCCTATCCTACTTGATATCAAAGAAAAGGGTGGAAAGAGTGTTGTTGAAGCATCTCCACCAATCGGTGGGCAGAATATCAAATTACTAAATGAGTTATCGAAGCGAGCAGACATGAACATCATTCCATGCACCGGTTGGAATATGACAAAACAGCTTTATGACGTATTTCCAAAATACTTTGAAGAACAGCTGGCAAACCGCTGGATCAAAGATTTCAAAGAAGGTCTAGATACGATAGATGGCATAGACATTCGTCCTGGATACATCAAGCTGTTATTGGATAGAGGCTTATTATCAAATGCGGATAAAGCGATGCTGATTGCAGCTGTGAAGGCAAGCAAAGAGACAGGAATGCCAATTCACTGCCATATCCTGGAGGCGAAAATGGTCCATGAAGTTATTCAGGTATTGGATAAAGAAGAAGCAGACTATAATAAATTTCTTTGGGCACATGCAGATGAAGAAGCACATAAGGAGACCGTAAAACTGGCGGCAGAAAAAGGAATGTGGATCGGCATTGACAACGTAAGAAAGGGAACCAGTAAAAAGGAGCTAGAATTATTTAATTATGTATTGTCACTTGGTTTTGGACATAAGGTGCTTCTTTCACAAGATTACGACTTCTATACAGAAGCGAAAAAATCACTGGAAGAGCATCCTTGTACGACCATCTTTGATGAATTTATCCCTTATTGCTCAGAAAATGGTATTGAGAAGCAGGAAATAATACGTATTATGACAGAGAATCCTGCAAATTTCTATGATGTGGATATGGAGTAATGAATGAAATCCATATATTCGTGAATCTCATTAAGAAACCCCAACGTAATGTTGGGGTTTCTTGTTAAATAATTAGCAGCGTGCCATACACATAGGTGTCAATGTGAAAAAGAGAACTGTTTGTTTGTGACCACAAGTGCCGGTGGATCCTAGAGAAACGATATCTTCTTCTTTGAAACAAGATCTTGTAAGAGGTACAACAATAAAATTAATAAACCACAAGAAATCATTCAATTGATATTCTAGCTGATTTGAATTACAGTAAGTGAAAACTTCAGCAAACCAATATTTACATGTTGTTTGATGAGGTGTCCAAGAAATATGATATTGTTCAGCTAAAATTTTCAATGATTCTTCTTCTGTTATTCCATCAAATTGCTTTCTAACTTCTTCTCTACTTAACATAAGATTCACTCTCCTTTCCATACTATTATATGTGAAAAGAATTTTTATGTGACAAAAACCGACAATATTCGACAAGCACAAACGCTGAAATGTAGCAATATGATTTATACAGAAACAGAACCAATGGATCATAGAAAAAGTCGATATAAAAACATCGACTCTCCTAATTGAAAAAATTAATTATATAATTGGTATTTTGACAATATTGAAAGTAGCATTAAGGATGGACCACAATTGTTGATTATAAATCATTAAATTCCATATACCCGAACCAGACATGTTATATTCAATAAGAAGATCATTTAATGCTTTTATGCTTCTTACATCGATAAACCAAACAATATGGTTTTCCGGAGGTCCTACACTAGAGCGTATATAATTATAATACGGTGTTTGTGATAATTCATCAAATTGAATTACTGTTTGTTGTTCATAAGCTAATATCATTGTAGAATCAAGTGACATTGAGTTAGCATAGGATGAACCCGGGGAAAATGGAAGCGTCCAGTCTAATCCAATTAAAGGCTTTCCTATGGATAAAATGGTTGGTGAAATAATGGTACTAACATAATTAATAAAAGTTCGAATGGATGAAATGTTGCTTACTGGTGATGGAGGCTGCTTATTCATAGCCCAAACATTTTGAAAAAAGATGATCTTATCCACTATTTCACTAATGCTTTTATAATCAATTTTTTCATAGGTTACGGTATTATTTATAATCTTGAGATTTGGGTTAATGGTAAGAAAAAAGATGTATCCTTCATTTCGTAGTGCCTTTGATAATTTTGTTAAAACATTTAAATATAACTTCTGATTGGATTTAGTGATTTGACTAATCATGGCATTGATTCCAGAAAATTTTTTGGTTCGTACGATTTGGAGCATTTCATTTACTAGTTTATCTTGCTGCTCTTCATTTAGTAGTAGTTCGTAAATATATTCTAAATTCACTTCTCCTGTTACAGTAAATGCTGAAATCAATAAAAGAGGAAGTGTATCATACGCTTTTGCGATTTTAATAAGTTCGGTATCATCCCCATAATCAACTATGTTTGCATTTTCACCGATTCGATAATTAAAAATAGAAATGTATGTAAGATATGGTAAAGTACGTTTTAAAGTATCGAGATTAATAAATGAATAGGCAAATCCGTTTACGGATATTTCCTTACCCAAGCTATAATTAATCACGAATGATTCCCCTGGATATATATAGTTTCGATCATGTAAAAAAGGGTTATTTCTGATTAACTGCATGATTGAGACTCCATTCGAATCTGCAATTGTTGCTAGTGTATCACCTGATTTAACGGTATAAACTCTTTCGGGATAAAGTATAAGGATAGCTTGACCGAGGACTAAGGTATAGGGACTAATCAATCCATTATCACTGATCAGTCTTTCAACGGATATACCATATTTATTCGCAATCAATTCTATATTGTCACCAGGTTGAACGACATATATATCCATATAGGCCTCAAACAATGATTATTAATAAACTATATGTCTTTCATACAAATTAATTACTTATAAATTGATTGAGAATTTAAGTATGACAATTATCCGATTGTTCTATTTGATTGTTATGGAAGTGAGTAGGAAATATTGATTGGAAATAAGAGGATGTTGCAAAATACAAAGGTTATTTTTGCAACATCCCCTTTCTTTTTGTAAGATATTCGTTTTAATCTGCACATACTTATTTACTTCGTTTATACAGTGTACAATTTGTAAAATCCTTGTGGGAAAGCACAAACTGGACAAATATCAGGAGCACATATCCCTGACATGATATTGCCGCATTGCATACAGATCCATAATCTTTCTTGAGGTTTGCAAAAAACCTGATTGGTTTCTACATTGCCCAAAATATCTTGGAATTCCGAGCTGTGATAATAACCAATATTTGCTACCCCACTAAACAAAGCAGCAATATCATCATACCCTTCTTCGCGCGCTACTGTTGTAAAATTCTGATACATTATACTTGACATTTCATATTCATTTTGCATGGATTGTCTAAGGGCATCAGAAAGGGTAGGCAACTTCCCTTCGTTTATACGTCTTAACCAGATTCTTGCATGTTCCTTGTTATTTTTGGCAATCACATCGTATATATCACTAATCTCTATATAACCTGCATTTCTGGCAATATCACTATATATAAGATAGCTGGCACTCGACATTAATTCTTTATCATATGCTGTTATTAAATTTTGATATGTCTTACTATCCTGAAATGCCATAGTTCATTCCTTATCATCTTTTTTATAAGATATGTTTCGAAGTATCGTTTCATTAGTAAAAATAATTTACAGTTAAAATTTCATAAATTAACGTTACCGCTTATATATTTAAATAATGAATGTTTGGGTGATAAGCGGTGGATGTAAATAGAAAAGATGAGGATATAAAGGAATTGGAACCATATTATTCGATTGAGACATTTAAGGCTTTTGTCAATGGGGTTATTCCTCGTACTCCTTTTTTAGCTGAACAATATGGCAGTATTTATTATTTTGGTGCTCTGGATTATGACACCAATCAATACGTAATGATGATGTTAGATTATTATTACTATTATCGATATGCTGATTTTATAGCCAATCTAATGAATTCCTATGCAAAACAGCTATTTATCTATGATAATAACTTTTCTAATGTAACAAGAGTAATCGGAAACGCGTACTTTGCATCGCTTTCGCTTGTTGATCAGTTACGTGTAGCAAGCTATTTAAACGCTATAGATATTTATGTTACACCGGATTCCAAAGATATACAAAGATATCCGGGGTTGCTATCCATAATTGCTTCTTTAAATCGATATACCATGATGGGTTACTACAGCGAGTGGTATGGATATGGAGTAACCCGACTTTATGAACCCAATCAGCGTGTTTTTGAATTTAAACCAGATAGTTGGCTGCAGGTAGGTTATCCTGGAAAATCTTTTACCTATGTGAACTATGTAAGACAATATGAGTCAGCACAAGAACTTGCAAGCAGTAATAAATAATAAATATTGGGAGAGAATGGAGCATGGATACAGATGTAATCGTAATTGGAGCTGGTGGAGGCGGGGCAGTCGTTGCGAAAGAGCTTGGTCAAGCGGGAAGAAAGGTAATCTTATTAGAAGCCGGTCCTTGGTATGGTAATAGTAAATGGCCCAATCCAAATGCGGAGTCAGGAGCTGTCAGTAGTAATCGTTATGAAGATTTAAGTATCGATCTTTTAAAAAAGAGCTTTACCGATCTAGAAGATGATATGAATAACTCTTTCTACGGAAAATTTCGCTGGGGACCGGCAAACAGAGAACTTGCTCCCTGGCCTAGAAATATAGAAAAAGGTGGTTTTGTATGGCAAAATTCTGGTGTTGGGGGAACAACACTTCAATATTTCACAAATTCACCAAGGGCATTCCCAATATCAGTGGATGATGTTTGGCCAATTACGTATCAAGAGCTAATTCCTTATTATGAAAAAGTAGAATCTACGCTTCCGGTTTCAACGGCTCCTACAACACCAAAAGAAAATATATTTTATTATGGTGCAAAAAATGCTGGGTGGAACGAAATTGAAGGAAAAGATGTAACACAACCGGGGTATCGATCACAACCGAATGCAATCTTACCCCCATATCTACTTTTGGAAAACAAAGAATTCGATCCAAAAGGCAGTGAGCCGATTGGTTGTACACTAAGAGGCCATTGCGTAAATGGCTGCCATATCGGACGAACAATAGATGGTGTGGCGAAACGATCTACTATGGCAAGCTATATTCCTCTTGCGCTAGCTACAGGAAATGTTGAGGTAAGACCAAATGCATTTGCAGTAAAAATAATAACAGAAGAAGACCAAGATCGTAAACAAAAGGCGGTTGGTGTAATATACCGCAATACATGGTCTGGAGAATTCGTAGAATTACGGGCAAATGTAATTGTTATGTCAGGTGGTGCAATCGAAACACCAAGATTATGGCTTAATTCCCAACTTCCTGAAAATCCTTGGGTTGGCAAGGGACTTGTGAATCATTGGTTTGACAGCGTTTCCGGTATTTTTGATGAAGATGATTTAATGAACATTTTAGGCGTTCCAGAGATTAGACCATATGTAGGACAAAATGCAGCGGCTCGGTTTGACTATCCAGGGCTTGGAGTTGTTGAAACCTATGGAATAAGTCCAGGGCTATATTCCTCTTTGGTATATGGAATAAGTGGTAAAGGGTATTCCTTCTTAAATCCTACGAATAGCCAAGTACCTTGGGACATAGAAGGTATGGTGGTTGGAGAGCAACTAAAAGAATTTATGAGAAATTATCCAAGAACGTTAAGTGCTTTGATTTTTACCGATGATCAAGTGGATCAGCGAAATAGTGTTACATTGGATCCAGAATTAAAAGATGAAAACGGTTTTATTCCAGTTGTAAATTATCATCCAAGTGTAGAAGATCAAGAAAAAAGAGAAAAATTAGCCTGGATAGCGGCAGACATTATGAGAAAAGCAGGAGCTAAAATAGTGATTCGGTCTAACTGGCCACCTGAATTGTATATTCATATGACAAGCACGATGCGCCTTGGCTATGTTACCGATTTAAATTGTGAAGCTTTGCAAGTAAATCATTTGTATATTGCCGATAACAGTGTATTATATAACGGAATCGGCGGTCCGAATCCGACCTTAACAACACAGGCATTGGCAACTCGAACCGCTGAAAAAATATTGCAAAAGTATTTTAATGGTATGTAAGTTGATATTACTCAAACAAAGAAACGGAGTAAGAAACATTTTTCTTCTGTATTGTATTGTCATTTATAATATCTGTTATAAGGCGAAATTCATATCCGACATCCTCGAGCTGTTTCAACATTTCATCCAAATTGTTTGCAACAGCAGGAGATATTCCATGCAATAAAACAATCGCACCATTGTGGTACTGAGTTTTGAATAAGGAAAGGGTTTGTTCTTTGGAGGGCTGTTTTTTTAGATTCCAATCATTTGCCAATGCAATACTCCAAAATATCGAGGTATACCCAAGCTTCTGGCTAAGAAAAAGGGATTTTTCACTAAAGCCACCTTCTGGTGGACGAACAAGCTTGAGCATTTTTTCGCCGGTTACTTTTTCATAGGCATCCTCTACACCTTTTAGGTCCGTTTTAAGTTTGCTTTCCGTAAGTTTATAAAACGGGATATGATTAACCGTATGATTTGCGACAACATGTCCTTCTTTTACCATTCTTTTTATACCCTTTGGATTGCTGTCAATAAATGCTTTGCAGACAAAGAAGGTTGCTTTTGCGTCGTGCTTTTTTAACACATCCAGAATTTTAGATGTATATCCATTCTCATAGCCCATATCAAAGGTCAAATAAATAACTTTTTCCTTTGTATTGTACACATAATACCCATTATACTCCTTTAACCATGCGTTTGTTTGTTTTGGAATTGCAGGCGTTTTATGATTTTTGTTTGTCGCACGGCTCCAGCTGTAAGCGTCCGTACTAAGCGTCTTTGCACACGCTGTTTGTGGAATTATGGATATGAGGATTAAAGCGAAAAGTAGTGAAAGTAGTGGCTTGATTTTTTTCATTTTGGTCTCCCATGTTTGCTAAAATCATAATATTATGTAATGTGGACACGGTATCTTTTACTAAAATGATACCACAAATCAGAATACAAGGCAAACAAAGGAATTAATGGGTATGGCAGGGCTAAATACTGCTATCATTTTTATCGCAAATTCCTTGCTGCGCTACAATTGCAGACAACATACTACTCAAAACAGATAGATTAGCACTAAGTAAAGAAAGTTCATCTTCACTTAAATATTCTGCAAATTGACAAGCAAGCGTGGTAAGAAAAACAAAATTTGAGCAAACATTCATAAATATCACCTCTGATAATATGATATGAGAGATAAAGACAGAAGTGAAGAAATACAAAATAATGATTTCAAGTTATTACCGATTTAATAAGGTATAGTATTTTGATAAATAATAAATATATTGATGAATTGTAAGAAAAAAATAATATCCCCAGAATTGATTAATTTATAAAATATGTGATATGATAGCCATAGACACTTCGCGATAAGTTGTCTATGGTTATATTCAGGTATGAAAGTAACAATGTGTGTGTAAAAAACATATTGTTTGTGCAAGAAGGAAAGGAAAAAATATGATGAAGAAATATTGGAAACGATGGGGTGCGGTATGCATGGCGGCATTGACGCTTATTACAGCAACTCCTATGATAGCAAGAGCGGATGGAATCAGTGGAGATGATAATTATACGCCGTATCTTGCACTTGGTTCAGACTTAAAAGACAGTGAAAGAGCAACCGTTCTCGACCTTATGGGAATTACCGAAGAGCAAGTGGAAAGCTTTGATGTAATCGAAGTGACCAATGAGGAAGAAAAGCAATACTTAGGTGAATATCTGGATGCTTCGGTTATTGGAAGCAGAGCGCTTTCTTCTGTTTTGGTTGTAAAGCAAGAAGATGGGTATGGAATTACAGTAGATACACATAATATTAATTACTGTACACAGGGAATGTATTGCAATGCTTTAATTACCGCTGGAATTGAAAATGCACAGGTAATTGTTGCAGGACCATTTGAAATAACTGGTACCGCTGCACTGGTTGGTGCGATGGAAGCATATTCCGTTATGACAGGGGAAGAAATTACGCAAGAAACAATGGATACCGCTGTTAATGAACTTGTACTTACCGGAAACCTTGCGCAAGAAGTTGGCGAATCACAAAAAGTAGAAGAACTGATGGCACTGGTAAAACAACAGGTTGTTGAAGGTAAACTTGATAGCCCAGAAGAAATGAAAGCAGCAATCAAAGATGCCGCAGAACAATTAAATCTAGAATTATCCGATGACCAAATCCAAAATGTGACAAACTTAATGGGTAAAATGGCAAAGATAGATATTGATGCAGATGCACTCAAAACTCAAGCACAGGATTTGTATAATAAATTAAATGATTTGGGAGTTGATACCGACGGAATTATGTCAGGCATCAGTCGTTTCTTTGAAAGCTTTTTTGCCGCATTGGAGGAATTTTTTGCTAGTTTATTTAAATAACGCGTTAAATAAATAGTGAAATAAATTAAAAAGTTCTTGTCAAATGAAACTTTATATGTTAATCTTAGAATCAAATTTATAAACGAAGCAATGAAAGAGACTAAAATTTGCCGATCGCATTGTAAGACAGGAATGCGGAGTCACCGACTGAGAGCTCCCAATGGATGATAAGCAAGTGGAGGAACACTCTGGAGCTCATAGGTTGAACAAGACAGTATTTGTTAAAGTAGGTCTATGCGTTAACACGCGTTAAGTGTTTTGAGAGGAAAAAGATGGTTCATACCAACTTTTTCAATGCGGGTGGTACCGCGGATTCAGAATAATCCGTCCCGAAGTAGCGAAACTACTTCGGGACTTTTTGCGTGCTGGCAATGAGCCAAGCGTAGGAAAGCAAAGTATTATAATCATGCTTGCATGAAATTATAATACTTTGGTTTTCTACAGTGGGCGAAGCCCACGATCCCATGAAGGTTTTATCTTCATGTGATGCGCTTGGCGGCCTTCCGGATGAGCTTAATCATTCATGTGATGCACTCAGCGCCTCACATAGAAGGCATCGAAGTAGGAAACAATCTAATTACAGGAGGACTTGACTATGGAGTTTATATCAGGCGTTAAGAAAAAAGAAACATTTGAAATCTCAGAACTTTTCGAACTAGAAGAAGGAACATCAGTAAAGGTAAATGGTGCCATTCATACCATTCGTGATATGGGAGACGTTGCATTTGTTGTCTTACGAAAAAGAGAAGGACTCTTACAATGTGTATTTGAAGAAGGTCTTACCAACTTTTCTTTAAAAGATATAAAAGAAGCCAGCACACTGGAAGTGGAAGGCATTGTGAAACGCGAGGATCGAGCACCAAATGGTGTTGAGCTTCGTTTGAGAGAAATCAAAGTGTTGTCAGAACCAGCCGAGGCGATGCCGATACCAATTGCAAAGTGGAAATTATCGACTTCCTTAGAAACCAAATTAAATCTTCGCCCTATCTCGTTGAGAAATATCAGAGAACGAGCCATCTTCAAATTACAGGAAGGTGTTGTTCGAGGATTTCGTGATTTCTTATACCAGGAAGGTTTTACCGAAGTAAGAACTCCAAAGATTGGTGCGAAAGGTGCAGAAGGCGGTTCTAATATTTTTAAGCTCGATTATTTTGGCAAAAAAGCAGTATTAGCACAAAGTCCACAGTTTTATAAACAAACAATGGTAGGTGTTTTTGACCGTGTGTTTGAAGCGGCACCGGTATTTCGTGCAGAAAAGCACAATACCAAACGCCACCTGAATGAATATACCAGCCTTGACTTTGAAATGGCCTATATTCAAAGCTTTGAAGATATTATGGCAATGGAAACGGGATTCTTACAGTATACGATGAAGCTTTTAGAGCGCGAGTATGCAAAAGAATTAAAAATATTAGGTGCAACCTTACCTAAGACAGATGAGATTCCACAGGTTCGATTTGATGATGCAAAACGTCTGGTTTCTGAAAAATATAACCGAGACATTCGTAACCCATATGACTTGGAGCCAGAAGAAGAGGTATTAATCAGCCGTTACTTTAAAGAAGAATACGATGCAGATTTTGTATTTGTAACGCACTATCCATCAAAGAAACGACCATTTTATGCAATGGATGATCCAAAGGATCCAACCTTTACTTTGAGTTTTGACCTGTTATTTAAAGGTATGGAAATAACAACAGGTGGACAAAGAATTCATGACTATCAGACACTCTTAGAAAAAATTGAAAAGAGGGATATGTCCAACGAAGGCATGGAATCCTATCTTATGATATTTAAACATGGTATGCCACCACATGGTGGTCTTGGGATTGGATTGGAACGACTCACAATGAAATTGCTGGATGAAGAAAATGTAAGAGAAACCACCTTGTTCCCTAGAGACCTTAGCCGATTAGAACCGTAGGAGGAATGAAAATGGCAAACGTGATAACAGATGAAACCATTGAATATGTAGGCATTTTAGCTAAGCTTGACTTGACCGATGAAGAAAAAGAAGCTGCCAAAAAAGATATGGGAAGTATGCTTGACTATATTGATAAATTAAACGAACTGGATACAGAAGGTGTTGAACCGATGTCACATGTATTTCCAGTATACAATGTATTTCGTGATGATACCATAACAAATGAAGATATGCGGGATGCAATTCTTTCCAATGCTCCAGCAAAAAAAGAAGGAAGCTTTATGGTTCCCAAAACGGTAGATTAGGAGGTGATAAGCATGGATAACATTTTAGAATTAACAGCGGTCGAGCTTGCAAAGAAGATTAAGGCAGGAGAGACTACAAGTGTAGAAGCGACAGAGGCTGTATTAATGCAGATTAAAGAGATTGAAAGTGAAATAAACTGTTATGTAACAGTAGATGAAGAAGGTGCAAGAAGGCGTGCCCTACAAGTGCAACGTCAGATAGATGATGGGACACTTACCGGACCATTAGCAGGCGTTCCAGTTGCAATCAAAGACAATATGTGTACCAAGGATATGCTTACCACCTGCAGTTCTAGAATCCTTGAAAACTTCATCCCTACCTATAGTGCAGAAGCGGTACTTCGTCTGGAAGCTGCAGGCGCTGTCATCATTGGTAAAACGAATATGGATGAGTTTGCAATGGGAAGTACAACGGAAACCTCCTATTTTGGGGTGACAAAGAATCCATGGAACAAAGAACATGTTCCAGGAGGATCTTCTGGTGGTTCCTGTGCTGCAGTAGCTGCAAAAGAGACCTATTTCTCTCTTGGTTCCGATACCGGTGGATCCATCCGCCAGCCAAGTTCGTTTTGTGGTGTAACCGGAATTAAGCCTACTTATGGAACCGTGTCACGTTATGGACTGATTGCTTATGGATCTTCGCTTGATCAGATTGGACCAGTTGCAAAAGATGTGACCGACTGTGCCACTATTTTAGAAGCAATTGCATCTTATGACTCAAAGGATAGTACCAGTGTAAAACGCGAAGACTATGATTTTGTTTCAGCCCTTACCGAAGATGTAAAAGGGTTAAAGATTGGACTTCCAAAGGGCTATTTTGCTGAAGGTCTAGAAGAAGAAGTAAAACAGGCGGTCTTGAAGGTTGCGGATGAGCTAGAAAAGAAGGGGGCAATTGTAGAGTGGTTTGATTTACCGCTTGTGGAATATGCAATTCCTGCTTATTATGTCATCGCATCCGCAGAAGCAAGTTCGAATTTGGCTCGATTCGATGGAGTCAAATATGGATATCGTATCGAGAATTTTGACGGCCTTCACGGTATGTATAAAAAGACTCGTTCCCATGGATTTGGAGCAGAAGTAAAACGAAGAATTATGCTTGGTTCCTTTGTACTAAGTTCCGGCTATTACGATGCCTATTATTTAAAGGCATTGAAGACAAAAGCCTTGATTAAGAAAGCCTTTGATGAAGCATTCAAAATATATGATATTATATTAGGACCAGTTGCTCCAACGACTGCTCCGAAATTAGGTGCTAGTCTAGCAGACCCAATCAAAATGTACTTAGGAGATATTTATACCATTTCTGTGAATCTTGCAGGGCTTCCAGCGATGAGTTTGCCTTGTGGAATGGATAGCAAAGGATTGCCAATCGGAGTACAGCTAATCGGAGATTGTTTCGATGAAAAGACAATTATCCGTGCTGCCTATACTTATGAAAAATCTAGAGAAAACAAGGAAGCATAGGAGGAGAAAAGGATGAAACAATATGAAACCGTCATTGGACTTGAAGTCCATGTAGAACTTGCAACGAAGACAAAAATTTTCTGCTCCTGTAGTACAGAATTTGGTGGAGCACCAAATACCCATACTTGTCCAGTTTGTACGGGTATGCCAGGTTCCCTTCCGGTATTAAATAAACAAGTGGTTGAATACGCGATGGCAGTTGGAATTGCAACAAACTGTAAGATTACCCAGTATTGTAAATTTGATCGTAAAAACTATTTTTACCCAGATAATCCGCAAAACTACCAGATTTCCCAACTCTATCTACCGATTTGTCGTGATGGAGGAATTGAAATTGAAACAGCTGCAGGAAAGAAAGTAATTGGAATTCATGAGATTCATATGGAAGAGGATGCTGGAAAATTAATTCATGATGAATGGGAAGACTGTTCCCTCGTAGATTACAACCGTTCTGGTGTACCACTGATTGAAATTGTATCCGAGCCTGACATGCGCTCTGCAGAGGAAGTAATTGCTTATCTTGAGAAGCTTCGCTTGATTATACAGTATCTGGGTGCTTCGGATTGTAAGTTGCAGGAAGGTTCGATGAGAGCCGATGTGAATCTATCCATTATGGAAGTTGGTGCAAAGGAATTTGGGACTCGTACCGAAATGAAAAACTTAAATTCCTTTAAGGCAATTGCAAGAGCAATTGAAGGAGAAAGACAACGTCAGATTGAACTTCTCGAAGAAGGAAAACCAGTTATCCAGGAGACCAGACGATGGGACGATAATAAGGAATATTCCTATGCGATGCGTTCCAAAGAAGATGCACAGGATTATCGTTATTTCCCAGAGCCAGACTTGGTGCCAATCGTGATTAGCGATGAGTGGTTAAAAGAGGTCAAAGACAGACAACCGGAACTTCGTGATGAAAAGATGATTCGTTACAAAGAAGAATATGACATTCCAGATTATGATATATCCATTCTTACTGGTTCCAAGCATTTATCGGATATATTTGAAGAAACCGTAGCTATCTGTAATAATCCGAAAAAGGTTTCCAACTGGCTGATGGTAGAGACACTTCGTCTATTAAAAGAAAAAGAAATGGAGGTGGATGACCTTCGCTTTTCACCAAAGCATCTTGCAAAGTTGATTGAAATGGTAGAAAGTAAAGCAATCAATGGAACGGTGGCAAAAGAAGTCTTTGAACATATCTTTATGGAGGATGTAGAGCCAGAACAATATGTGGAAGAAAAAGGGCTAAAGACAGTAAATGATGAAGGTGCGCTTCGAAGTACAATTGCAGCAATCATAGAGGAAAGTCCACAGTCGGTTGCTGACTACAAGGCAGGAAAAACGAAAGCCATGGGATTTATCGTTGGACAGACGATGAAGGAAATGAAGGGGAAAGCGGATCCTGCTATGGTGAATGCGGTGGTGAAGGAATTGATGGATTTGCAATAAATGTGGATAACATAAAACACGGCTAAATGTGGCTAAAGTGGCTAAAACGGCAGGCTGTGAACTTTTCACAAAACAGAACCCCCTTTTGGGATGCAACCAGCATAACAAGTTGAAAGAGCCAAAGTGCGTGTCTCTTTCGCCTATGCTTAAAATGCATCTCAAAAGGGGGTTCTGCTTTGCGAAAAGATTTATCAGTTATTGTGTTGAAGTGCGAAATAGACATCTTTTATTTGAGTTAACTATCGTAAAAATATGGTAGTAATTTTAATGCTTTATCTATATAATAACGATATTGCTAGTATGCAATCGTTAAGTATGGTGAACTTAAGTAAATTGTTATAGAAGGGTATAGAGGGTAAAGTATGAAAGTATTTGTTGTATATTGTCATCCAAGTGAAAAAAGTTTTACTTATATTGCCAAAGAAGAATTTTTAAGGGGATTACAAGACGCTAATCACGAATATGTAGTATCGGATTTATACAAAATGAATTTTAATTCGGAATTATCAGAAACGGAGTATCTAAGAGAAGCTTTCTATAAGGATGATATTTTAGTTGCGAAGGATGTGCTGGAGGAACAAAGAAAAGTACAAGAGTCAGATGCTATTGTGTTTCTTTATCCTGTGTTTTGGACAGAGGCTCCTGCCAAGCTTGTTGGTTGGTTTGACAGAGTCTGGTCAAGTGGTTTTGCATATGCTCCGAATCCCAAGATGAAGGTTCTCAAAAAAGCTTTATTTATTGTAAGTGCCGGTAAGACGATTTAAGCATTAGAAGAAACAGGGGAAGCTAGCGCTATGAATACAGTTATGCTTGGAGATCGAATTAGAAATAGAGCACAAGAAAAAGAAATGATTATACTTGATGGAACTACTCGTTGGGATGAGGAACTTAGAAATGATAAAGTAAAGGAACATCTTAAGACTGCATACAATTTAGGTCTTAATTTATAAGAAAAAAGGAGGATAATTATGGTAAAGGATATTCTGTTACTCGGGAACGAGGAACTGTATCTTGTAAGTGAAAAGGTAGAGCAAGGTGAACTAGAGAACCTTAAGTGCGTAGTGGAAGACTTACATGATACATTGATGGATTATAGAAAACGGTATGGTGCGGGACGCGCGATTGCGGCACCGCAGATTAGAGTCAAAAAAAGAATCTTATATATGAATATTGGGGAACCGGTTGTTTTTATCAATCCAGTGTTGGAATATTTGGATGAGGAAAAGATGGAAGTCCTTGATGACTGTATGTCTTTTCCCGGTTTATATGTTCGTGTAGTTCGCTACAAAAGATGTAGGATTCATTATTTTGATATGCAGTGGAATCAATGTGTGATGGAATTATCGGATGATTTAGCCGAACTAATCCAACATGAATATGACCACTTAGATGGGATACTAGCTACGATGCGTGCGATTGATTCTAAAGCATTTGTGATGAAGTAGCTTCAAGAATATCATATAGAACGAATCAATTCATACACCCCCCATTACCTGCTTCATATTACATAGCATTTAAAAATTCTAAAAAAAGCTTTACCGTGGAAGACTGATAAGTATCAGGATTATACATAAGCGAAATGGTAGAACGAAGTGTTGCGTTGGATAAAGATTTTACTACGGTTCGTTCGGTGTCTGCAAAACAGATTGCCGATTCAGGGACAATACCAACGCCTAAACCTTCGTTTGCCCATAAAAGAGTCGTTCTAGCATCATCGCTTTTACAGAAAATATCCCATTCAATCTGTTTTTCTTCTAATAAACTTATGAGAATCGATTCCCATCTTCGATATAATAGGATTGGAACATTCGATAATTCTTCCAAGGTAACTTGGTCTAACGTTTCATTATTTTGAAAATAGCGACTATGTCCAACTGCAACCAAGGATTCTTCTAATAAATTTATGTATTTATAGGAAGTAACTGGAAATGGAGTTCGGATGAGAGCAAAATCTAAGCGATTCGATTTTAACTGATCCAATAACTCATAGGTGTTTGCTTCCAGTATTTCATAATGAATGGATGGATGCATTTTTTGAAAGGGCAAGAGCCAATTTTTGAGAAAAATGGTTCCGGTAGAAGAGACCACTCCGATTCGGAGGGTCCCAGTAATTCCTTTTTTATAAGATTCAATGTCTTGCAATGTTGAGTGAACTAAATCCACTATAACAATTGCTTTGTTATATAGGATAGTTCCTGCTTCTGTTAATCTAATATTTCTAGCGCCCCGCTCGAAGAGCATACAGCCAATCTCGTTTTCTAATAACTTCATATGATTACTAAGTGGTGGCTGTGACATGTGTAGACGTTTTGCAGCGGAAGAAATATTACCTTCATTGACCACTGCTATAAAATATTCTAATTGATTTAAATTCATAATGTTCTTAACTCCTACGTTTGGCATGCGATATATGTAAAAAGTATAGAAAACATACATATATAGTATTTCTATTATACATGTATACATGTTAATATTAATGTATTACAAACGATAAAACAATATAAATTTGAAATGTAAGGAAGTATTTGCTTGTAATACAAGTGAAAGGAAAGAGTGAATAATATTTTGAAAAAAATGAAAAGAAAAATGAAAAGAAAAACGAAAATTGTAAAATGGTTTGGAATTATCATTGTTTTAACTATGATGGTATTAATAGCAGGAAGACAAATCAGTGGAAAAATTATATACAAGGGTGCAGCGCATATTATACATAGCCGATTAAATAAGGATCACAATCCTTCGAATTCTGAATCGGTTCCTCATATGGAAGCTAATTTAGATAATATAGAACTAGACAGCCTTGGAAGTGGCAGTTATCCGGTAAGAAAGGAAGATGGTATTTTAAATTTCTTATTTATAGGAATTGAAAAAATGCATGGAGCCAGAAATACAGACTCTATGATGATAGTAACACTTGATACAAAAAATAAAAGGATAAAGCTTACATCCTTAATGAGAGACAGCTATGTAAGTATTCCTGGTTATCATGATAATAAATTAAACTCTGCTTATGCAAAGGGCGGTATTAATTTGCTGGCAGATACCATCGAGAAAAATTATAAAGTTAAATTGAATGGATATATTAGTGTTGATTTTAAAAGCTTTGAAAAAGTAATTGATTTATTAGGTGGGGTTCGTATTCAATTGACGAAAGAAGAAGCCTATTATTTAAACACCAAGGATTATATTTCAAATCCGTACTATCGTACGGTAGTAGAAGGTATGAATTTATTAAATGGAAATCAGGCGCTAGGTTATTGCAGGGTTCGATATGTCAAAACCTTAGAGAATGAGGCAAATGATTATGGGAGAACATCAAGGCAAAGAAAGGTAATGAATGAGATTTTTGAAAAATACAAATCTCTTAATATAATAGATTTAATTAAAGTATCAAATCAATGCTTAGATTATGTAAACACGGATCTATCTGAAGATACGATTGAGCTAATCATTGAAACAGTTTTGGATAATAGAATTTCTACAATGGAATCCTTTCGATTGCCAGTGAAAGGTGCATTTGAAGATCCAAAAATATATGAGGGAGTAACCTATCCACTTGTATATAATTGGGAGGAAAACATAAAACAGTTCTATATGTTTTTATATGGAGATACCGAAGAGAATGCGATAGAAAAGCTGAAGGATTTACAATAGAAAAAGATGTTCATGCAATTCGAAATGTACCATAGGGACAAACTAGTAACAGTATGTCCCTATGAAAATCTTTGTGATTTGAAATTTATGATTGACAATAAAACTAGATTACAAGAGAAGGTGCGGTATATATTCTAGCTGCAAGTTCTGTATCAAGTAAATACAGACCTTTGGCATCGGTTCCAAATAGATCATATCGCTTTATGATATCTTCTGTATTTTTCTCTTCTTCACCCTGCTCTTTTATAAACCAGTCCAAGAATTGCATCGTACGAAAATCCTTCCGATCATAAGCGCATGCATAAATATCATTTATACGAGCAGTTACTTTTAGTTCGTGCTCAAATGCAGCAACGATTGGATCACGAAAATCTTTATAGTTTAAATCAGAGGCTTTGACATCCTGAAGTTTTATCTTCTCGCCATTATTGAGCAGGTATTTCATGAAAAGCATTGCATGGTCTCGTTCTTCCTGCGTTTGAATCATAAACCAGTTAGAAAAACCATTCAGATTACTATCTGCATAAAAGTTGGAAATATCAAGATATAGATATGCAGAAAATAATTCATAATTAATTTGATCTGTTATTTTAGTTACAATATCCTTATTAAGCATAAATCATACCTCCTAGTAAATTAATAAAATTTCGCGTTCTATTGGCTGTATTGAGTGAAATATGAAAAACTTTCACTGAGTTATGTGTTTAGATTAGTTTATCAACTTTCCATATTTTACACAATAACATTTTTTCATTATTTGAAAAATAAAAGACTTGCTATTATAATTAGCATAGCAAAAAAGATTGGAGCTAATATGATAAAATTACTGCGTTTTTTAAAAACTTATAAAAAAGAAAGTATTCTGGCACCCCTGTTTAAAATGTTGGAGGCATCCTTTGAACTTTTGGTACCAGTTGTAATGGCATATATCATTGATGTTGGTATTGTAAATCAGGATAAAACGATGATCTTTCGTATGGGTGGAGTATTGATATTGCTAGGACTGATCGGGCTCATCTGTTCTATTACGGCGCAGTATTATTCGGCGAAGGCAGCAGTTGGATTTGCAGCTAAACTTCGGCATGCATTATTTTCTCATATGCAAAGTCTATCGTATAACGAAATTGATCAAATCGGTACCGCAACGATGATTGCTCGTTTGACAAGTGATATTAATCAGCTGCAGGCTGGTGTTAATATGGTGCTTCGATTGTTCTTGCGTTCTCCATTTATTGTACTTGGAGCCATGATTATGGCATTTACAATCGATGTAAAAGAAGCACTCATTTTTGTTCTGGTCATTCCAGTGTTATCTGTTGTTATTTACGGAATCATGTTTCTAACGATTCCAAAATATAAAAAGGTACAGCAAAATCTAGATCAGGTACTTTCGATTACCCGTGAGAATTTGAGTGGTGCCAGAGTTATTCGTGCCTTCAATATGGAATCACAAGAGATGGAACGATTTCATGAAAAAAATGACCAACTGATGAAGATGCAGTTACATGTAGGAAAAATATCTGCTCTGATGAATCCGATTACCTATATTATTGTAAACCTTGGTTTGATTGCACTGATTTATACAGGCGCATTGCAGGTAGGAAAGGGTATCTTAACACAGGGACAGGTAATTGCTTTGGTTAACTACATGTCTCAGATTTTAGTGGAATTGATAAAACTTGCAAATCTAATTGTTACAGTAACAAAGGCCGTAGCTTGTGGAAACCGCGTACAAGCTGTCTTTGAAATTGAATCAACAATGAAAGAGGAAGGTACAAAGTCGGTTGTAAAGACACAGGATTGTGTTGTATTTGACCATGTCTCATTTGCCTATGGAAATGCGAAAGAAGAAGCGGTTTCGGATATCTCGTTTTCTACAAAACCAGGGGATATTATTGGAATTATTGGTGGAACAGGATGTGGTAAATCCACCATTATTAATCTGATTCCAAGGTTTTATGATGTAACCGGTGGAAATGTAAAGCTATATGGGAAAGATATTAGGGAATATAAAATCGCAGAACTTCGAGAGAAAATAGGTGTGGTTCCACAAAAGGCAACCCTTTTTCGGGGGTCCATTCGAAAAAATATGAAGTGGGGAAATGAGCTTGCAAGTGATGAGCAAATAATAAAGGCGCTTGAAATTGCACAGGCAAAAGAGTTTGTGTTTGCGAATGAAAAAGGTCTTGAGTACAAGATTGCGCAAGGTGGGAAAAATCTTTCGGGTGGTCAAAAACAAAGACTTACCATTGCAAGAGCGCTAGTGAAACAGCCGGAAATCCTGATTTTGGATGATAGTGCATCGGCGCTTGATTTTGCAACGGAGGCGAAACTTCGTAGGGAACTAAGTGAAATGCAAGACAAGCAGACGATTTTTATCGTTTCACAGCGCGTAAGTTCGATCCAGCATGCAGATAAGATTCTTGTATTAGATGATGGTAAGTTGGTTGGAATTGGAACACATGAGCAGCTACTACTAGATTGTAGTATTTATCAGGAAATCTACGAATCTCAGCAAAATAATCACTAAGTGTCATAGAAGCAATCGATGGGAGCGTACTTGCAATGCATGTCGATTCATAGGCAGGAATGGAGAATGAATGAAAAAAGGTACGATAAAAAAGATATTATTTTATTTGAAGAGATATTGGATTTCTATCTTGCTATCCGTATTACTTGCGGCAGGTACGGTTATCTCGACTTTATATATTCCAATATTAACAGGCGCAGCAATTGATGGTATTCTTGGAGAAGGGAGCGTATCGTTTGATATAATCTTTCCAGTACTTTGGAAGATTGGCATTCTCGTTTTCATAACAGCAATCTGTCAGTGGCTTTTGAATATCTGCAACAATTATATTACGTATCATGTGATTAATGATATTCGAAGGAAAGCGTTTGATAAGCTGGAGCAATTACCACTAAAATATATCGATCGTAATGGTCAGGGAGAAATCGTTAGCAGGGTTGTTGCAGATGTTGACCAGTTTGCGGATGGACTTTTAATGGGTTTTACCCAGTTTTTTAGCGGAATTTTGATGATTGTTGGTACGATTTGTTTTATGTTATCGGTGAATATGACAATTACCTTTGTAGTTGTTTTGATTACTCCTTTGTCTTTATGCGTAGCAGCATTTATTGCAAAAAAGACATATGTTATGTTTAGACATCAGTCGGAGACAAGGGCAGAGATAACGACACATATTGATGAAATGATTGGCAATCAGAAGGTAATAACTGCATTTTCACATCAGGAGAAATCATTGGAAGAATTTGACGAGATGAATACTCGGTTAGAAACAGCAAGCTTGCAGGCAACCTTTTTTTCTTCGATTACAAATCCTGCCACTAGATTTGTCAATGCTTTGGTATATGCTGGAGTAGGATTGGTAGGGGCTTACCAAGTCATACATGGAAGAATCAGTGTTGGTCAGTTATCCTGCTTCTTAACTTACGCAAATCAATACACAAAGCCATTCAATGAAATTTCAGGTGTCATCACAGAGTTACAAAATGCAATCGCTTGTGCAGAGCGAATCTTTGCTTTGATTGAAGAGAAACCGCAGCAGCCAGATGCGGATCATGCAAAGGATGATTTAAAAGCAGAGGGTAAAATCGAACTATCGCATGTAGCATTTTCCTACACCAAAGAAAAAGAACTGATTCGCGACTTTAATTTATGCGTCACGCCAGGACAAAGGGTAGCAATCGTAGGTCCGACTGGATGTGGGAAGACCACAATGATTAATTTGTTGATGCGTTTTTATGATGTGACGCAAGGATCGATTCAGATAGATGGTTATAATCTTTTTAATATAACCAGAAGGAATTTAAGAGAAAATTATGGGATGGTTCTCCAGGATACTTGGCTTAAGACAGGTACGATTCGTGAAAATATAACACTTGGAAAACCAGATGCAACACAAGAAGAAATAATAGAAGCAGCAAAGGCAGCGCATGCACACGGCTTTATAAAAAGGTTGCCAGATGGCTATGATACACAAATTACGGAAGATGGAGGTAATCTGTCACAAGGCCAGAAGCAGCTTTTATGTATTTCAAGGGTTATGCTTTGTCTCCCACCAATGCTTATTTTAGATGAGGCAACTTCTTCGATTGATACCAGAACTGAAATCAAAATTCAAAAAGCATTTGGTGTGCTGATGAAAGGAAGAACGAGTTTTATTGTGGCACACCGATTATCAACCATTACAGAAGCGGATGTTATCCTTGTAATGAAAGATGGGGCAATCATTGAACAAGGAAAACATGAAGAGCTTCTTCGTCAAAATGGATTTTATGCTCATCTTTACAATAGTCAGTTTGCAGTCTAATCAATATAGGTACTTAATATAGAAGTGGCATCTATTTCATTTATGGGTTTCACTGGTTGTGGGACTTTGGAAAAATCACCAATTCGTTTTACAAGGCGTGTTACGCCAAGCCATTTACCAAATTTGTAACCGATATTTTCGTGATGGCCCTCTACTTCAAAACCTAAATTCTTATGAAAAGCAAGACTGATTGGATTTGGACTAGTAACCAGTGCATAAACATTATAATAACCCATCTCTTTCATAAGAAGAAACAGGGTTTTATAAAGAATACTTCCGATTCCATTGCCGTGATATGCCTGATCAATATAAATAGAAGAATCACAGTCCCAGGAATATGCAGCACGTGGATGGGTGGAGGAAGCATAAGCATAGCCGATAATCAATCCATTTAATTCGCAAACAATCCAAGGAAACTTTTTTGAAATTGTAATCATGCGCTCTTTGAATTCCTCCAGTGTGAGTTTATCATATTCGAAGGTGATACAAGTGTTTTCAATATAAGGATTATAGATTTCCAAGATTCTTTCTGCATCCTCCAAAGTTGCAAGTCGAATAATTGTTTTTGTCATGTTTAACCTCATTTCTGTGCTGCATTTAAATGTCTCGCTTGCGAGACTATGCATATATACTCAATTTAGGCGAACTCCTAAAAATATTATAATCTCAAATTAAAAGATTGCAAGGAAATTTTTCCTATTAACACGTTAAACTCAAAAAGTGCTTGCTTTTCTATATTAGCTATTGTATAATGGGCAATACGAACAAAGGTGTTCTTAAGGATTAGATTCCATAAGAGCGCCTTTTTTGTATTACGCAAAGCCCTTCTCATGTAAATCCCTAACGACGTATCCTAAAAAAAATTAACGGGCTTTGCGTATTTTAAATCATGTGAAGGAAAAAATTCACACTCCCTAAATCGATGATTTGCGAGTATAATAGAGGGAGCAGACAAAGAGTAGATAAATCTGAAAAGATAGAATAGAAAGGAGAACTATTTCCATGATGAAAAAAAATCTCGAAGAAACAAAAAGACAAGTAAGCGGTTTATATCATCCATCGTTTGAACATGATAACTGTGGAATTGGTGCGATTGTAAATATTAAAGGAAAACAGACGCATGATACCGTGGAGGGAGCTCTTCATATTGTAGAAAACTTAGAACACCGTGCTGGAAAAGACGGAGAGGGAAAGACAGGAGATGGTGTTGGTATTCTTTTGCAGATCTCTCATAAGTTCTTTGAACGAGAAGCAAAAAAAGAAGGCATCTCAATTGGCGCTGCCAGAGAATATGGTATCGGTATGTTCTTTTTTCCACAGGATGAATTTGAGAGAAATCAAGCAAAAAAAATGTTTGAAATCATCGTGGAAAAAGAAGGTCTCGAATTTTTGGGTTGGAGAAAAGTACCAACCTGTCAGGAAATCTTAGGTCAAAAAGCCATTGAATGTATGCCTTATATTATGCAAGGATTTGTGAAAAAACCAAAGGAATTGAAAAAGGGCTTAGATTTTGATCGTAAATTATACATTGCAAGAAGAATCTTTGAACAATCAAATGATGATACTTATGTGGTGTCCTTATCAAGTCGTACCATTGTATACAAGGGTATGTTTTTAGTTGGACAGCTTCGGTCCTTTTTCCATGATTTACAAGACGCTAGTTATGAATCCGCGATTGCAATTGTACATTCTCGTTTTAGTACGAATACAAATCCAAGTTGGCAAAGAGCTCATCCGAACCGTTTTATTGTTCATAACGGAGAAATTAATACCATTCAAGGAAATGCAGATAAAATGCTTGCGCGTGAAGAAACGATGGAATCGCTGCATTTACAAGGAGAACTGCATAAAGTACTCCCTGTTGTAAATACAGAGGGTTCTGACTCCGCAATGCTTGATAATACGTTGGAATTCTTAGTAATGAGTGGAATGGAACTTCCACTTGCTGTGATGATTACAATTCCAGAACCTTGGGAAAATGACAAAGGAATCTGTCGTGAGAAGAAAGACTTCTATCAATATTATGCAACGATGATGGAGCCTTGGGATGGCCCTGCCTCTATTTTGTTCTCCGATGGTGATATGATGGGAGCGGTACTAGACCGAAATGGACTAAGACCTTCCAGATACTATATTACCGATGATGATCAGTTGATCTTATCTTCTGAGGTAGGCGTTCTTGAATTTCCAGCCGAAAAGATCGTGAAAAAAGAAAGACTTCGTCCGGGCAAAATGCTCTTAGTTGATACGGTAAAAGGAATCGTTGTCGGAGACGACGAAATCAAGATGAAGTATGCGACGAGACAGCCGTATGGAGAATGGTTGGATGGCAACTTGATTAAACTCAAAAACCTTCGTATTCCAAATAAGAAAGTAGAGGAATATTCAGACGAAGAACGTGCGAGACTTCAAAAAGCATTTGGTTATACTTATGAAGAATTAAAGACCTCTATTTTGCCAATGGCAATGACTGGTGCGGAACCAATTTCTGCGATGGGTGTTGATACCCCACTGCCAGTTTTATCCGATAAACCACAGGCTCTCTTTAATTACTTTAAGCAGCTTTTTGCGCAGGTAACCAATCCTCCGATTGATGCGATTCGTGAAGAAATCGTTACTTCTACTTCGGTATATATTGGAGAAGAAGGGAATTTATTAGAAGAAAAACCAGAAAACTGCTCGGTGATTAAGATTCATAATCCAATCCTTAGCAGTACGGATTTATTAAAGATAAAAACCATGAAAGCGGATGGATTCAAAGTAGAAGTTTTACCGATTATCTACTACAAAAATACATCGCTTGCAAAAGCAATTGAACGATTGTTTGTAGAAGCCGATCGTGCGTATAAAGAAGGTTGTAATGTTCTTATTTTATCGGACCGTGGTGTGGATGAAAATCACGTTGCAATCCCATCCTTACTTGCAGTTTCAGCGATGCAGCAGCATTTGGTAACGACAAAGAAACGAACCAGTGTAGCGATGATCTTAGAAAGTGCAGAGCCAAGAGAGGTTCATCATTTTGCAACACTTTTAGGTTATGGTGCATGTGCGATCAATCCTTATTTAGCACAGGAGAGCATTCGTCAGTTAATTGAAGAGGAAACACTGGATAAAGATTATTATGCAGCAGTAGAAGATTATAATCATGCGATATTACATGGTATTGTTAAGATTGCCTCCAAGATGGGTATATCTACCATTCAGTCTTATCAAGGTTCGAAGATTTTTGAAGCAATTGGTATCCATAAAACGGTAATCGACAAATACTTTACTGGTACCGTAAGCCGTATTGGTGGTATTGGCTTGAAAGAAATTCAAAAACAAGTCGATGATTTACACCGTAAAGCGTTTGATCCACTTGGACTTGATGTGGACCTTACACTGGATAGCATTGGTAGTCACAAATTAAGAAGCAATAAAGAAGAACACTTATATAATCCTCAGACGATTTACTTATTACAAAAAGCAACCAGAGAAGGTAATTATGATACCTTTAAAGCGTATACGGATTGCATCAATAAAGAGGAAGAACATACCAATCTACGAGGACTTTTAGAGTTCAATTGGGCAAAGAAACCAATCCCAATCGAAGAAGTGGAAAGTGTAGAGTCTATCGTTACTAGATTTAAAACAGGCGCAATGTCTTATGGTTCGATTTCTCAAGAAGCACATGAGACAATGGCAATTGCAATGAACCGTCTAAAAGGTAAATCAAACAGTGGTGAGGGTGGAGAAAGTACCGACCGACTAACGATTGGAAAAGATGGTATCAATCGTTGTTCTGCAATCAAGCAGGTAGCCTCTGGTCGATTTGGTGTAACAAGCGAATATCTGGTAAGTGCAAAAGAAATTCAGATTAAAATGGCGCAGGGAGCAAAACCAGGAGAAGGTGGACACCTTCCTGGTGGAAAAGTATACCCATGGGTAGCGAAAACCAGACATTCCACACCTGGAGTAAGCCTGATTTCACCACCACCTCATCATGATATTTATTCCATTGAGGATTTGGCGCAGTTAATCTATGATTTGAAAAATTCCAATAAAGAATCGAGAATCTCGGTTAAGTTGGTATCCGAAGCTGGAGTTGGTACGATTGCAGCTGGTGTTGCAAAAGCTGGAGCAGAGGTAATCCTCATTTCTGGTTATGACGGTGGTACCGGAGCAGCGCCAAGAAGCTCTATTTACAATGCAGGACTTCCTTGGGAACTAGGACTTGCAGAAACACAGCAAACATTAATGATGAATGGACTTCGTTCCAAAGTTGTTATTGAAACCGATGGAAAGCTGATGTCTGGTCGTGATGTATTAGTAGCTGCATTATTAGGTGCAGAAGAATACGGATTTGCAACGGCTCCACTTGTTAGTATGGGTTGTGTTATGATGCGAGTTTGTAATTTAGATACTTGTCCAGTTGGTGTAGCAACTCAGAATCCAGAACTGCGTAAGAACTTCAAAGGAAAGCCAGAATATGTTGAAAACTTTATGCGATTTATCGCGCAAGAGTTAAGAGAATACATGGCAAAATTAGGGGTTCGTTTTGTATCCGATTTGATTGGACGTACCGATTTCTTAAAATTAAGAGATGATGCTACAACGTTTAACAATATTGATATGTCTGCAATTTTAGATAATTCTTATCTAAATGACAGTGATAATAAATTTAATCAAGATCAAAAATATGACTTTGAGTTAGAAAAGACAGTGGATGAGAGCGTACTTTTAAAGAAGCTTAAAAATCACCTTGCAAATGGAACAAAGAAGTCCGTCGATATTAATATTAACAATGTACAGCGTTCTTTAGGAACCATTCTAGGATCTGAAATTACCAAACTTCATGGTAATACGCTAGAAGAAGATACCTATGTAATACACTGTAATGGTAGTGGTGGTCAAAGTTTTGGTGCTTTTATTCCAAAAGGTCTGACACTGGAATTATCCGGAGATTGTAACGATTATTTAGGAAAAGGATTATCCGGTGGTAAGATAATTGTATATCCACCGAAAGGAACGAAGTTCAAAGCGGATGAAAATATTATTATAGGAAATGTCGCGTTATATGGTGCAACCAGTGGTAGAGTCTTTGTCAATGGAGTAGCAGGGGAACGTTTCTGCGTTCGTAACTCTGGAGCAAGCGCAGTAGTAGAGGGTGTTGGCGATCATGGTTGTGAATACATGACCGGAGGACGTGTTGTGGTACTAGGCGAAACTGGAAAGAATTTTGCAGCTGGTATGAGTGGTGGAGTTGTTTATGTATTAGACGAAAACCGTGATTTGTACCTGAAACTAAACAAAGAATTAGTATCCTTTACCAGTTTGACAGAAAAATACGATATCATAGAGTTAAAAGAGATGATAGAAGAACATGTTCGTTGTACAAATTCGGAAAAAGGTAAGAAAATTTTAGATAACTTTGCAGACTACCTTCCAAACTTTAAGAAAATCATTCCACATGATTACAGTCGCATGCTTCAGGCAATTACACAGATGATGGAAGAACGCGGTTTAAGCAGAGAACAGGCACAAATCGAAGCATTTAATATGAATAAAAATAAATAGAAAGGGGATGTAAAAGACATGGGAAAAGCGACAGGATTTTTAGAATATGAAAGAATGGATACCAAGGCCTCAAAACCAGAGGAACGTATCAAACATTACAATGAATTTCACACCCCTCTTTCAAAAGAGGAACGTAGATGCCAAGGTGCAAGATGCATGGATTGTGGAGTCCCTTTCTGTCAGTCTGGTATGATGATTGGAGGCATGACCTCCGGTTGTCCTTTAAATAACTTAATACCAGAATGGAACGATTTGGTATTCCAAGATAGTATGGAACAGGCGTTGTATCGTTTGCTTAAAACAAATAATTTTCCAGAGTTTACAGCAAGAGTATGCCCTGCACCGTGTGAGGCTGCTTGCACCTGTGGCTTAAATGGTCAACCAGTTACCATAAAAGAAAATGAATATGCAGTCATTGAAGAAGGATTTAAGAAAGGTCATTTTGTGGCGACTCCACCGAAAGTGAGAACCGGAAAAAAAGTTGCAATTATCGGCTCTGGACCTTCTGGACTTGCGGCAGCGGATCAGCTTAACAAAAGAGGGCATCTTGTGACGGTATTTGAACGCTCTGATCGTATCGGAGGGCTCTTAATGTATGGAATTCCTAACATGAAGCTCGAAAAGACAGTCATTGAGCGTCGCGTAAAAATGATGGAAAAAGAAGGCGTTACTTTTATCACGAGTATTGATGTAGGAAAAGATAAAAAGGTAGATAAAATATTAAACGAATTTGATTCCGTTATCTTAGCTTGTGGTTCTTCCAACCCAAGAGATATTAATGCCCCAGGAAGAGATGCAAAAGGCATCTACTTTGCAGTGGATTATCTAAAAGCTACCACTAAGAGCTTAATGGATTCCAATCTAAAAGATGGAAATTTCATTAATGCAAAGGGTAAGAATGTGGTTATCGTTGGTGGTGGAGATACTGGAAATGACTGTGTAGGAACCGCGATTCGACAAGGCGCAAAATCAGTTGTTCAAATCGAGATGATGCCAAAAGCTCCAGAGAGCAGACTTGCCACAAATCCATGGCCAGAGTGGCCAAAGGTTTTAAAGACGGATTATGGCCAGGAAGAAGCCATCGCAATATTTGGTGAAGATCCAAGAACTTACCAGACGACTATCAAAGAATTTGTGAAAGATAAAGATGGAACGTTAAACAAAGTTGTTTGCGTGAAACTGGAAGCAAAGAAAGAGGAAGCGACAGGGCGTATGAATATGTGCGAAGTTGCTGGTAGTGAATTTGCCATTGATGCAGATTTTGTATTCATTGCGGCAGGTTTCTTAGGAGCGCAAGATTACGTGGCAAAGGCGTTTGATGTGGAACTCAATGAACGAACCAATGTAAAAACAAAAGATGGTAGCTATGCAACGAACGCGGATAAAATATTTGTTGCTGGTGATATGCGCCGTGGGCAGTCTTTGGTTGTCTGGGCAATCAAAGAAGGTCGTGAAGTTGCAAAAGAAGTGGATGCACTCTTAATGGGGTATACGAATCTTCAATAATTGCGAAAAATAAGACAATGCTGAAAAAGTAAGGGTTGTGTTCAATTTGCATGCAAGGGAACAAATAGCCTGTGCTCTAACCTCAATACGATTACAAATCGTATAAATTCGGTTAGAGCACAGGCTATTTGTGCCCTTGCATGCAAATTGGGATAAAGTTTACTGGGGTAAAACATAGACTTAATTTGTATTAATATGGAAATAAATGTAACTTTGGAAGAAAATTCTATTGTAAATATAAGTAAAGAGTGATAAAATTATTTATTAGCAACAAAAAATATTTTTGTACATATGTTAAGGGGGATAAATCTTATGTCAGTAAAGAAAAAGCTAGGATTAATCATCGTATTTGCTATTGGGATTATGATTGGATGCCTGATTTTTCAGAACATGGAACAACAGGATAAGGTAACAAAAGGGTTGGATGAGACGGTAGCATCCTTTTCTCAAAAATCGAACGAGGATATCCAATATACCTTGGTTGATTTATCAAAAGGAATCGCAGAGTATATGACGTCTCTCGAGGATTCGATTGATGCAACGATGCTCAATGCTGTCTACCATTTACAAGAAGCCTATGATCGTAATCCAAAGTTAAGCACGGAGGAGTTGAAAGCAATTACAAAGAAAACTGGGATGACGGATTTGCAGATTACAAATACGAAAGGTGATTTTATATTAGCTACGGATCCGGCATCTCTTTCTGTAAATTTGTATGATATTTGGGAAGGTTACAAAGATTTGTTAAACGACCCAAATCTGGTATTGCCAACAAATCTAAAAATTTCAGTTGAGAGTGGTAATATTTTTAAATATACAGCAGTACCAAGAAGAGATGGAAAAGGCTGTATGGAAGCAGGACTTAATTCGGATAGTATCAAAGAATCACTCCGTAAGTTTACAGAAGGAACCAAAGGATTCTCTTCTTTGATAGTCGTAGACAGTGATAACACGGTTCTTATAAAGGTTGGAGAAGATGCCAATGCAGCAAATTATACAGAGGGCAGTGCAACGGATGATGGTAAGTTTGGCGAAGTCTTTGCGAGTGGCAAAGAAATCATAATGCAAGAGGATACAACAAGCTCTATTTACTATCCAGTAAGTCGAGGCGATGGTGTAACCTATGTGCTGAAACTGACCGTTGAAAAAGCACCGTATTTTGAAAATGTAAATGTACTTTCTAAAAAAACAGCTGATTTAACCCATGATTTAAAAACAAGTCTAAATGTAGGAATTGGGGTAAGCCTTCTCATATTAGTCGCTATGGGGTTAGTCATGATACTGTTAATTAATCAAATCATGAAGCCAATTGTAAATATGGCTAAGGTTGCAAAGAAAATTGCGGATGGTGATTTGAATGTATCAGTGGAAGGAAAACAAGGTGGAGAGATTGGCACATTAATCAAAGCATTTAATGGTATGGCATTGGATTTGAAAGGCATGCTTACCAATGTAAAACAAACATCAAACACCATTAAGGATTCTTCCTCCAATATCCGAAATTCTTTGGAAGCGGTAACACACTCTAGTAATGAAATTTCGAATGCAACGGAGGAAATTTCACAAGGCACCTATGACTTGGCACAAGAAAATAGTCAGGTCTATGAAAACACCAGTGAACTGTCAACTCACTTGGATAGTATGATATCCAGTATTGAAAGCGTGAATGATAACATTGAAGTGATGGAGCAGATGAACAAAGAAGGTATGGGTACACTAGGTAATTTGGATGGTCATTTCAAAGAGAGCATAAATGCACTGAATGAAGTAGAAAATAAAATTGAAGCATTACAGGAAAAATCCAAGTCGATCAGTTTGATTGTAGATACCATTGGAGGAATTGCAACGCAGACAAACTTGCTTGCACTCAATGCGTCCATTGAGGCAGCAAGAGCTGGTGAACAGGGAAAAGGATTTGCAGTTGTTGCAGACGAAGTTCGTAAGTTGGCAGAATCATCGACACGAGAAACCCAGGGAATTGCACAAATCATTCAAGAGATTATTACGATTGTAGAATCTACCAATCAAAAAATGGGAATTACAAAATCAGCGATTGCTGAAACAAATGATGCTTTGGTGACTACAAAAGAAATGTTCGAAAAAATGAATGATTCAACCAAACAGGTAGGAAAAAATTCACATGTCATTACAGAAAGCATAGAATATGTATCGCATGCAAAAAATGCATTGTTGAACTTAGTAGAAAATATATCTGCTATTTCAGAAGAATCAGCAGCGTCCTCAAAAGAAGTATCTGAGTCTACAATCCGTCAGGCGGAAGAGCTCGAAGGTGTTTCGAAACAAATTAAAAAAATGGACGCCATTGTTGGCGAATTAAATGATTTAGTGAATAAATACACCTTAGATTAAAAAAATAAAATCCGATTCTTCAATCTTAACAAGGGAAAGAGTGTGGAATCGGATTTTTTTGTCTAAAAGTAAAATGGACAAAATATCATTCTTTTGTTAGAATAAAATACGAAAACCGAAGCGATGATAGAAAAGAGGTAGTAGAGAATGCTAGGAATTATTGGTGCAATGGAAGAAGAAGTATCAAAGCTGAAAGAATGTATGGAAGATGTTACCGTAACGAAAAAAGCCGGGATGGATTTTTATAAAGGAATTTTATGTAAGAAAGAAGCCGTAGTCGTGCAAAGTGGTATCGGCAAAGTAAATGCGGCAGTCTGCGCGCAAATTCTTGTGGATGATTTTAAAGTAAGTGCATTAATTAATACTGGAATTGCAGGATCTTTAAAAAATGAAATAAATATAGGTGATGTCGTGTTATCCAGTGATGTCTTGTACCATGATATGGATGCGGTTTCGTTTGGATATGCACTTGGACAGGTTCCAAGAATGGAAGTGCTTTCGTTTGAGGCTGATCAGAGGTTAATTAATTTGGCAAAGAAATCTTGTGAAAAAGTGAATCCGGAAATTGGTATTTATGTAGGTCGTATTGTAAGTGGAGACCAATTTGTTTCAAGTAAGGAAAAGAAAGATTGGATTCATGACAATTTTAATGGTTATTGTACGGAAATGGAGGGAGCAGCGATTGCGCATACTGCTTATTTAAATCGGATTCCATTTATAATTATACGAGCAATATCCGATAAGGCAGATGATAGCGCACATATGGATTATCCTGCTTTTGAGGCACTTGCAATAGAACGCAGTGTAAAATTGATGATAGAAATGGTAGGTGGATATCAATGAATAAAATAGCAAGTTTCACAGTAAATCATCTAAATTTGTTTCCGGGAATTTATGTTTCAAGAAAAGATTTTGTTGGAGCAGAAACGATTACAACGTTTGATCTTCGGTTAACGAAGCCAAACGATGAACCAGTAATGAACACTGCTGAAATTCATACGATTGAACATTTAGCAGCAACGTATCTAAGAAATGATAAAATATATGGTGATAAAACAATCTACTTTGGACCAATGGGTTGCCGTACCGGTTTTTACCTTTTATTAGCGGGTGACTATGAATCAAAAGATATTGTTCCTTTGATCCAACAATTATTTACTTTCATTCGAGATTTTGAAGGTGAAGTACCTGGAGCTGCAGCCCGAGACTGCGGAAATTATCTCGATATGAATTTACCAATGGCAAGATGGGTAGCAAAATGTTATTTGGAAAATACACTACTGTGTATCAAACCAGAAAACTTGACGTATCCAGAGTAATATAGGTTAGGAACAAAAGATGAAATTAGAAAATAATTTAGATACGAATGATATAAAAGGGCTTGTATTACGCCTCGCTATTCCTTCTATGCTTGCCCAATTTGTGAACGTTCTATACAGTATCGTGGACCGAATGTATATTGGTAATGTTCCTGAAATTGGAGAAAAGGCATTAGCAGGTGTTGGAATCTGTGGACCAATCGTGACATTGATTTCTTCCTTTGCTTATCTGGTTGGTATTGGTGGGGCACCACTTATGAGTATTGCGCTTGGTAGAAAAGACGATAAGCAGGCAAAAAAAATACTTGCGAATTCCTTCTTTTTGTTAACAATAGTAGCAATCATATTAAGTATTATAGTTTATCGTATAAAAGACTGGTTGTTGATACATTTCGGTGCAAGTGAAGGTATCTTCCAATATGCAAGCGATTATTTATCCATTTATCTGATAGGAACAATCTTTGCACTTCTTTCGTTAGGAATGAACCAATTTATTATCTGTCAGGGTTTTGCCAAAGTTGGCATGAAGACAGTTTTAATTGGGGCTGTCTTAAATATCGTACTTGACCCCGTTTTTATTTTTGTATTCCATATGGGAGTAAAAGGAGCAGCGTTTGCAACGATACTATCACAAGCAGTATCCTGTGCATATACATTGTTTTTCTTGTTTGGTAAGAAGGTTCCAATACCAATTACGTTTGGAAATTATTCACTCCAAACAATGGCAAAAATCGCTTTGGTAGGACTTACTCCTTTTTTGATTATTGCATTTGATAATGTTATCATAATTGCTTTGAATACTGAAATTGCCAGATTTGGAGGCAGTCAGACAGAAATACTTCTAACATGTACTACAATCGTACAAAGCTTTATGCTGATTATAACAATGCCAATGGGAGGAATAACTGGTGGGACGCAGACCATTCTTGGTTTTAATTATGGAGCCAGACGTCCGGATCGTATTATGAAAGCACTAAAATATATCGTGACACTGTGCTTGGTTTTTACAGGAGTTATGTTTTTGTTTGCACAAACAGTGCCAGAATTGTTTGTACGGATATTTACAAACAATGAACTTTATGTGATACAGACGGTTTCTATTATCAAGCGTTATTCGCTTGCTGTGGTTCCGCTTGCCATTCAATATACATTAATTGATGGATTAACAGGTATGGGACTCACAACATACTCTATAACACTTTCTATGTTTCGAAAAATCTTGTATTTAGGAGGCGTTTTCTTATTGCCAACCTTGTTTGGCATTGAGTATGTTTTTTATACAGAACCAATATCGGATTTAATAGGTACGCTGGTCTCTGTGATTGTGTTCTGGGTTGTAGTGAGACCTAAATTGACGAAATTAAGGAATGAGAGTAATGAAGAAAGAACGAGATAATTATTTTGATAATTTCAGGGCATTTCTTATTGTAATGGTGGTAATTGGACACTATTTTGGTCCACTAGCAAAGCAATATGAGATGATAGCTTGCATACAGAAAATTATTTTTATATTTCACATGCCTGCTTTTGTATTTATATCTGGCTATTTTTCCAAGAAAAATGACTGGATAAAGTTAATAAAGACGTTATTAATACCCTATTTAGCTCTGCAAATTATTTTTTACTTTTTATATAATTACATATGGGGAGTCCCTAAGGACTTTTCCCTATTAACGCCAGGATATACCCTTTGGTTTTTGCTCTGCTTATTTGTATGGCGCATTTTCGTGACGAAAGCAGCGAAAATAAAGGGCATCATCCCAATTCTTTTTTGTATTGGAATCTTAGCTGGATTTAGTCCAGAGATTGGAACGTTTTTTTCGCTGTCTCGCATGATTACATTTTTTCCATACTTTTTACTAGGATATCGATTTGATAAGGAAAAAATTATGAAATGGGCAGATCGCAAAGTATCTTATATCTTGGCTGGAGCCATACTCACAGCAATAACCATATGGATGGCATTCAATCATACTCAGATTCGAATTAAACTTTTGGAAGGCTGTTGTTCTTATGATTCCATAAATTTACAGGATGGATGGATACAAAGAGGTCTTTTATATCTGGTAAGTACCGTTATGATTTATGCCCTGGCTGTTCTAATGCCAAAGAAAAGGCATACGTTTTCTTATCTGGGAAGCAGAACAATGGGTATCTATATGATCCATGGTGCTATTTTTAAAACAATTGTAAACTGTACGAACTGGTATGATTATTTAAAAACACCTGCAGGTTTAATGGCTCTTATGCTATTTTCACTTGCAATGTGTTTGATATTATCCACGAAAGTGGTGGATCGAGCGGTAAGAGTATTGACAAGCGTACCGTTTGAATATCTTATAAATGAAAATGATCCTGTAAAACAGCACAGAATAGGAGCCCAACATGGCAAAGGACATGACCAGCGGGAAACCGTTGCCACTTATCTTACGGTTTTTCGTCCCTTTATTTTTAGGTAATTTATTTCAACAGTTTTACAGCATGGTGGACTCAATTGTTGTAGGTAAATTTGTAGGTGTAGATGCATTAGCTGGTGTAGGTGCCACGGGTGCTTTTAACTTTTTAATTTTAGGATTTGCAATGGGAATTTGTGGCGGCTTTGGCATCATGTTTGGGCAGCGCTTTGGTGCGAAGGATTACAAAGGAATGCGTAATTACATTGCCAATGCGTATTACCTTACTATTGTTATTTCACTTATTTTGACGCCGACTACTATGCTTTTGTGCCGTAAAATTTTGCTTTTGATGAATACACCTACGCAAATTTTGGAGGAGGCCTATAACTATATCATTGTTATTTTGGCTGGAATTGCAGTCAGTATGTTTTACAATATTGCTGCATCGGTACTGCGCTCCATTGGAGACAGCAAGACGCCTTTGTTTGCATTGATTGGAGCTTCGATACTTAATATATTGCTTGATTTGCTATTTGTTATCGTGTTTCATATGGGAACGTTTGGAGCAGGAGCTGCAACCGTTATTTCTCAGGCGGTATCAGGTTTCGTGTGTATGCTTTATATGTATCGCAAGTATGACGTTCTAAAATTTAAGCAAGGAGAAATGAAAATCGATACAACGAAAATGATTTATCTGCTTGGGACTGGAATACCGATGGCACTTCAATTTTCTATCACGGCAGTCGGAACGATTATTATTCAAAGTGCAGTCAATGGACTTGGAACAGTTGCAGTTGCAGCTATGACTGCGGGAAGCAAAATTTCGATGTTGTTTAATGGAGCACTTGAGATGATTGGAATGTCGATGGCAACCTTTTGTAGTCAAAACAAAGGGGCCAGAGAATATGGACGCATCCGAATGGGTGTGAGAGCTGGATTTATGATTATGATAATGGCATGTATTGTAATTATTACGGTAATACAGTTATTGGGACATCAGGTGGCATTACTGTTTATTGATGAATCCGAAACACAGATTATGAAATACATACTTTTGTATCTTGATTACAATTCGTATTTCTTCCCAATGCTAGGCGCATTATTTGTTCTTCGGAATGCTTTGCAGGGAATGGGCTATAGTGTTATAGCAATGTCTGCGGGAGTCAGCGAATTAATTGGACGTGCGGCCGTAGCAGTTCTCTTGGTTGGTAGGCTTGGATTTGAAGGAGCGTGTCTAGCAAATCCAGCAGCGTGGTTAATGGCAGATTTGATTTTAATTATAAGTTATGTGTATGCGGTAAAAAGGATGAATCAACAGGAATTATTGCTGGTAAAATAGTGAAGGACATAAAAGGCTATTACAAAATCGAGTAAAATTTATATCTTGATTTTGTAACAGTCTTTTTTGTTTTATCTATTTTCTGCTATGTAAACCAATGCTATGGATTATTTTGGTTGATACGGGTATAAGAAAAAAAGAAAAGTGGAAGAATAGAGAGATAAAACATATAAATATTTAAAACGAGATGAAACAAAAAAAGAAAACAATCATAAAAACGGTTACAACGAACATAAAAAACAGAGAAAAAAAGAAAAAAATAAAGAAAGAATGAATATAAAAGAAGAAATAATGGTAAAAATATAGCGAGAATTAGTTACAATGAACAAATAATGACATTTAAAATCATATAAAACATACAAAAAATCAATTAAATGATAAATTAAGCTTGTAAGTGTTTGGTATATATGATATTATACAATCATAACAAAGAAGTGAACATAAAAAACAATCAAAATCCAATAAGGAGGAGATGGAAATGAGCAAAGTAGATGAAATAACGAGAGAGAACTGGATAATGAGTACGTTTCCGGAATGGGGAACATGGCTCAATGAAGAAATCGAGAGTGAAGTGGTGCAACCAGGTAATGTTGCAATGTGGTGGCTTGCATGTACCGGACTTTGGATTAAGACACCACAAAACTGCAATATAACTATCGATTTGTGGTGTGGCAATGGCAAGCGTTCTCATGGAAATGGAAAAATGCAGGTTGGACACCAGATGGCGAACATGTGCGGTGCCAGAGCGATGCAGCCAAACTTAAGGGCAGTACCTTTTGTTATTGATCCATTTGCAATCAAACAAGTGGATGCAGTACTGGCAACCCATTATCACCAAGACCACATGAGTGCTGAATATGCGGCGCATGTAATACAAAGTGGAATGAAAACAGTAGATGAAAATGGGAAAGAAATTCCTGTTCCATTTATTGGACCTAAAAAGTCAGTGGAACTATGGATAAAATGGGGTGTTCCAGCAGATCGCTGCATTACAGTAAGACCTGGTGATACGATAAAAATGAAAGACATTGAAATTGTAGCCTTGGATTCATTTGATCGTACCTGCTTGGTAACGACAGACTCACAGGGAGCAGACAGAGAAGAACTGACCGGTGTATGTCCAACTGATATGGATGATAAGGCAGTAAACTTCCTGATTAAGACTCCTGGTGGAAATATTTATCATAGCGGTGACTCTCACTATTCCATCTATTTTGCAAAACATGGTAAAGATTATGACGTTGATGTTGCTTTTGGATCATATGGCGAAAATCCAATTGGTATGGCAGACAAGATGACATCTTGTGATATCCTTCGAATGGCAGAGGCGTTACAATGCAAAGTAGTAATTCCAATTCACTATGATGTATGGACGAATTTTATGGCAGACATCAATGAAATCAAAGTTTTGTATGATATGAAAAAGGATCGACTCGGATATCAGTTCCATCCGTTCTTCTGGGAAGTTGGAGGAAAATATATCTATCCAGCGGATAAAGATAAAAAAGCATATCATCACCAAAGAGGCTTTGAGGATTGTTTTGAAGCACCACAAAATATACCGTTCCGTTCTTGCTTATAATTGTAATTTGGGGGAAAAAACATGTTGAAGGAATTTGTAGAAAAGAAACATTTTAAGTTCGCGAAGGAAGCAAAAGACTGGCAGGAGGCAATACGTATGAGCTGTGAACCATTGGAAGCAGATGGCACGGTAGAAGCAAACTATAAAGAAGACATTATAGCTTGTGTAGAAAAATATGGACCTTATATTGTTATTATGCCAGATGTTGCAATGCCTCATTCACAGGAAGGCGCAGTGGGAGTAAATAAAACTGCGATCAGTTTTATGAAACTAGACAAGCCGGTTAGTTTTGATCCCGAAGATGCAGAAAAGGATGCACGGTTATTTTTTACGCTGGCTTCTTGTAATCCAGACCAACATCTGAGTAATATGATGCGATTATCCGAGATGTTGATGAACGAAGATGTAGTAGCTGCCCTTTTGGAAGCAAATACAGAAACAGATTTATTGGAGATTGAAAAAAAATACTTGGGATGATTAATGGAGGAAAAAGCAATGACTATTTTTATGAATGTATGGAATTATTTTGCAACGAATATACTTCAGCAACCGGCATTTATGATTGGATTAATCGTTATTTTGGGTTATATTTTACTGGGAAAACCTTGGTATGATGTGTTGGCTGGAGCAATCAAGGCAATCGTAGGCTACTTAATCCTGACTGTAGGTTCCGGTGGACTGGTTACAAACTTTCGACCTGTACTAGTAGGTTTAAAAGACCGATTTAATATCGATGCGATGGTTATAGACCCGTATTTCGGACAAAATGCAGTAACGGCCGGAGTTGAAGAAGTCTTTGGAAAGACCTTCGGTAATGCAATGATTCTCTTATTGATTGCATTTATTGTAAACATTTTATTGGTTCGTTTTAGAAAAGTAACAAAAATGCGCGCCCTGTTTACAACTGGTCATGTACAGGTGCAGCAGGCAGCTACGGCTTATTGGTTAATCATGTTTGCATGTCCATTCCTTTTATATAGCGACGTTAAATTACTAATCGTTATGGCACTTGTACTTGGTATGTACTGGGCAGTAGGATCGAACTTAACCATTAAACCATGTCAGGAAATTACCGATGGTGCCGGCTTTTGTATGGCACATCAACAGATGTTTGGTATTGCTATAAACTATTGGTTAGCAGAAAAATTATTTGGTAAAAAGAAAGATGGAAAGAAAGTTAAGAGACTGGAAGATCTTGAATTGCCAGGATTTATGTCTATCTTTAATGAAAATATGGTTTGTACTTCAATTTTGATGTTAGCTTTCTTTGGTACGATTCTTCTAATATTAGGAAAAGATTATTTAGTATCCTTAGAGTTTATGAAAGCTACAGACAGTATGTTATTCTATGTAATTAAGACTTGTTTATATTTCTCTGTATATTTAGCAATTTTGCAATTAGGTGTACGTACATTCGTAACCGAATTAACACAGTCCTTCCAGGGTATTGCAAATAAATTATTACCAGGTTCTATCCCAGGTGTTGACTGTGCAGTTATCTATGGATTTGGTGCAGCAAATGCAGTTCCTCTTGGATTCCTTGCAGGTTTTGCAGGTCAGATCTTAGCAATTGTAGCATTGATTGTTTTACAAAGTCCAGTGCTTGTTATCTGTGGATTCGTTCCTGTATTCTTTGATAATGCAACTATCGCTGTTTTTGCTAATGAAAAAGGTGGTATTAAGGCAGCATTACTTCTTCCATTCTTCTCTGGTATCTGTCAGGTATTTGGTTCAGCTTTGATTGCTGGATGGGTTGGCATGGCAGCATATGGCGGATATTTAGGAATGTGGGATTGGGCAGTTATTTGGCCGGTAATGACAGGTGTCATGAAATTCTTAAGCTATGCAGGTATCGCAATCTGCGTAATCGTATTGGCAATTATACCACAGCTTCAATATAGAATGGATAAAGAGGGATATTTCTTAATCACAGAAGATTATGAAGCTTATAAGGAAATGAAGGAAAAGAAGACAGCTTAATTTAAATAGTAACCGTTCATGCGAATAAAGGAGAGAATATTATGGCAAAAGACAATATGAGTTATTTGGTATGTTGCGCAAATGGAGCTGGTTCCAGTTTAATGATGAAAATGACGATGCAAAAAGCATTGGATAAACTTGGAATAAAAGCAGGTAAAGTCCATCATTGTTCTCTTTCAGAGGGCAAGAGTGCAGCTTCCCAATATGATGTAGTATTCTGCGCACAAAACTTTGCAAGTATGTTTAAAGATGCAGAAAAAAAAGGTACAAAAGTAATCGGGCTTAGAAATATTATGTCAGCACAGGAAATTGAAGACAAAATGAAGGAAAACGGATTGGTATAAGAATGGCATTTTAATAATTAGTAACCAGGGGGATCTCTTATCATTGAATGGGATCCCCTATTCCCTAGAATGAGCACCTTTGTATGATGATATAAAATTTTCTATTCTCTAAAAATTTTTCAGACGAAGCAAAAATGAATGACATCAATGCCGAAAACTGTTATAATATTTTCAATTTAAAAGGGTAAGGTAAGTCGAATGAAAAGAGAAAAGAAATGTGTAGATGACAGAAGAAATCAAATATTAAAGATAATGCAATCGAATCCCCAGGTAAAGGTAAATGAACTTGCCAATGAGCTGGATGTTTCTTTTATTACAATAAGAAGGGACCTGCAATTTTTGAATGATCAGAAATTACTGGTACGTACACATGGTGGTGCAATTCCTTTGGATAATCATACGATGGAGGAAAATGAAGTACAAATGTATCGAAGATTAATTGCACAATATGCAGCTACATTAGTGGAAAAGGGAGATACGTTGTTTATCAATACGAGCAGTAATGCATTACAGATGTTACAATATGTAACGCGTAATAATGTTACGGTGATAACGAACAATGGAAAAGTAATTAATCATGAGTATGGTACTGGCATCAATGTTATCCTGACCGGTGGAGAATTAAGGTATCACAAGGATGCAATGGTGGGAGATTATGCAATCAGAAATCTTAAGACCGTTTATGCAAAGAAAGCATTCGTAGGATGTTCGGGCCTCACAGCGGAATCAGGAATGATGACAGAGATAGCGAGTGAAGTGAGTGTGAATGAGATTATGGTGAACCATTCCACGAAGGCGGTCTATCTTTTGGCAGATCATACAAAGATTGGAAAGATGAGCAGTTTTACGAGCTGTACCATTGATAAAATAAAATATTTGATAACAGATGAAAAGGCACCAGAGGAAGTTCTTGAAAAATTAAGAAGTAAAGGTGTTTTGGTATACCAGGTTCATAAGGGAGAATTTTAGATTCGGTTACGATATTAAAAGCCATCATAAGGATTGTAATCATACGGTTACAATAGAAATTATGGAGGCAGTATGGAAAAGGCATATACGTTAGGTTTATATGAGAAAGCGATACCGGGGACACTGAACTGGAAAGAAAAATTAATCGCGGCAAAAGAAGCTAGATATGACTTTGTAGAAATCAGTATCGATGAAACGGATGAAAAATTAAGCAGGTTGGATATGCGTAAAGAAGAACGTCTCGAACTGGTTGGGCTTATGATGGAGGTCGGAATTCCGATTCGAACAATGTGCCTTAGCGGGCATCGAAAATATCCAATTGGAAGCAGTGATCAAGCTGTTTGTCAAAGAGGAATGGAAATCATGGAAAAAGCCATCCAACTGGCAGATGATTTGGGAATCCGTATTATTCAATTGGCAGGATATGATGTTTATTATGAAGAATCAAGCGTTGAAACAAAAAAACGTTTTTTAAGTAATTTAAAGATTGCTGCGAATATGGCAGAAAAAGCAGGAGTGGTTCTGGGTTTCGAAACGATGGAAACCGAGTTCATGAATACTGTAGAAAAAGCAATGAAATATGTTACATTGGTAAATTCCAGTTATCTGAATGTATATCCAGATATCGGAAACATTACCAATGCTGCAACGTCCTATAAAATTGATGTATCGGAAGACTTATATATTGGAAAAGGGCATTTGGTGGCTATGCATCTAAAGGAAACGGTTCCGGGCAAATTTCGGGAAATTCCTTATGGTACAGGGCATGTAAATTTTGAAGAGGCGGTTGAGGCAGCCTGGCAGTTGGGAGTTCGTAAGTATGTGGCGGAGTTCTGGTATACAGGCAACCCGGATTGGAAGAATGACCTGGTCTTTGCACATGAAATGCTAAGTAAGATTCTAGATAAACAACAATAATAGTACGAGAGGTAACATATCATGAAAGTAGAAAAAAAGATTATTTCCAATTTAACAAAATGTTATTCGGTTGCACCGCTTTTGTATGAAGGAAAAAGACATTTCTTGGTTGCAGCAGAAAAAGTAGACAGGTGTCTTTTGTTTGACCTGGATGGAAACCAGGAAGACGTCATATGGACAGAACCGGGCGGTGTCATGAGTATGGTACAGGTACCGGGAAGCAACGGCCAGTTCTTGGCAACACATAAATTCTATTCCCCAAATGATTCGAAAGAAGCAAAGATTGTAATTGTAACACCGATATCAAAAGGAAATTGGGAAGTAAGAACATTAGTTGATCTTCCACATGTTCACCGATTTGATATTGTAAATAGAAATGGTATCAATTATCTGATTGCATGTACATTGAAATCAGGACATGAGTACAAAGATGACTGGTCCATGCCTGGAAAGGTATATGCAGCTATCCTGCCAGATGATTTAAGTGGTTTTAATGAAAACAACCAGTTGAAACTAGATGTAATAAAAGAACATATGCTGAAAAATCATGGTTATTACCGTGTAAGGGAAGATGGAGTAGATACTAGCATTGTTTCTTCCAACAACGGCGTATTTCAGTTTGTACCACCTGAACGTTCTGGAGGAGAATGGAAGGTTTGTCAGCTACTTGATACCCCAGCCAGTGATGCTGTTTTGGTTGATATGGATCAGGATGGACGTAAGGAACTGATTGTATTATCGCCATTCCATGGGGACAAGATCAGTATTTATAAACAAAGTGACGGTGCATTTCACAAAATATATGAGTATCCAAAATCCGCAGAATTTACACATGCGATATATGGTGGTATCTTGTGTGGTAAACCAGCGGTTGTTATAGGACACAGGCAGGCGGAGCGGAATTTAATGGTCTTTACGTATGACGAACAATCGATGGAATATCAAGTACAGGTGATTGATGAGGACTGTGGACCGGCGAATGTACATCATTTTTGCAGCGAGGGCAAGGATGTTATTGTATCAACGAATCGTGAAATCGATGAGGTGGCCATGTATACTTTGCAGGCAGATTAACCATTAAATAAATATTCTTAAGGTGTGTGGATCAGGAGGAAACGAATATGTTAGAGGAATTAAAGAAACGTGTGTATGAAGCTAATATGCTTTTACCAAAGTATGGATTAGTAACCTTTACCTGGGGGAATGTGAGCGAGATTGACCGGGAAAGTGGATATTTTGCAATCAAACCAAGTGGCGTAGATTACGATGATTTAAAACCAGAGGATATGGTGATTGTAGATTTGAATGGAACGGTGATAGAAGGTAAGTATAATCCATCTTCCGATACTGCTACTCATGTGGAATTGTATAAAGCATTTATAGACATTGGAGGGGTTGTGCATACGCATTCACCTTGGGCAACAAGTTGGGCACAGGCAGGCAGGGGTATTCCGTGTTACGGGACCACCCATGCAGATTACTTATATGGAACGGTTCCTTGTGTAAGAAACTTGACAAAAGAAGAATTAGAACATTATGAAATAAACACGGGTGTTCTAATTGCGGACGAATTTAAGAATCGAGACCATATTGCTATGACGGCAGTTCTATGTAAGAACCATGGGCCATTTACATGGGGAAAGGACGGCCATGAGGCTGTGCACAACGCAGTGGTATTGGAGGAAGTTGCAAAGATGGCAGCTCGCTGTGAAACGATAAATCCACGTGTAGAGGCGGCACCACAAGAACTATTGGACAAACATTATTATCGAAAACATGGAGCCAATGCATATTACGGTCAAGGACAGAAATAAATCTTACAATGAATAGCCAAGGAGAACGATTATGAAATCATTTCATTTTGTAGTAAACGATGAATTAGGTATCCATGCACGACCAGCGGGTCTGATCGTGAAGGAAGCAAAAAAATTCCAAAGTAGCATTAAGATTACCAAAGGAGAAAGGACTGTGCTGGCATCCCAGTTGATGATGATTATGAGCCTTGGTGTGAAAAAGGGTGAAGAAGTCAGCGTTACCATAGAGGGTGAAGACGAAAATGAGGCTTATACAGCAATCGAATCTTTCTTTCAAAATAATCTATAGAAGAAAGGAATGAAAGTATGGAACAGTATTCGGGGAAATCTATTTTAAAGAAAATATCAATCGGAAAAATCTTTTATTATGAGAAGAAACAAGCTACTGTAAAACGAAATAAAGTAGAAGATACGCAGGCTGAAGTATTGCGTTTTCAAGAAGCGAAAAAAACGGCACAAGAGCAATTGGATCTTCTTTATAAAAAAGCGCAAAAGGAAGTCGGAGAATCAGGAGCGGCCATTTTTGAAGTTCATATGATGCTGCTAGATGATGATGACTATTGTGAATCCGTATACAACATCATCGAGAGTCAAAAGGTGAGCTGTGAATATGCAGTTGCGGTTACCGGTGATAATTTTTCAAAGATGTTTGCCGAGATGGATGATGAATATATGAAAGAGCGTGCGGCAGATATTAAAGATATTACAGAGCGGGTCATCAATATATTAACAGGAACGAATACCGATATGTCGGATCTTATCGAGCCTATCATATTGGTGGCAGATGATTTGGCTCCGAGTGAGACGGTTCAAATGGATAAATCCAAACTATTAGGTTTTGTCACTCAATTTGGATCTTCGAATTCCCATACAGCGATTTTAGCTCGAACGATGAATATCCCTGCATTGATCGGCGTTGACATTAAAAAAGAATGGAATGGAAAATTGGCTGTCATTGATGGCTATAAAGGAACCATTGTTATCGATCCACAGGAAGATTATTTAAAGGAGGCTAAAAAACAAATCGAACAAGACCTAAAAAAACAAGAACTATTAAGACAATTGAAAGGCCAACCAGCGGTAACGAAGGATGGAACAAAAGTCCACTTATATGCCAATATTGGTAGTGTATCGGATGTAGCCTCCGCCTTATATAATGATGCAGAAGGAATCGGATTGTTCCGTAGTGAATTCCTGTATTTAGAATCGGATGACTTTCCAACACAAAATGAGCAGTTAAATGCATATAAGACGGTTGCAGAAAACATGGCTGGAAAAAAAGTAATCATCCGAACACTGGATGTTGGTGCTGATAAAAAAGTGGATTATTTCCATTTGGATGAGGAAGAAAATCCGGCACTTGGATATCGGGCGATTCGCATCTGCCTCACAAGAGAAGATGTATTTCGAACACAGCTAAGTGCAATCCTTAGAGCGAGTGCATATGGTAATCTATCCATTATGTTTCCGATGATTATTTCCGTGGAGGAAGTAAAAAAGGCCAAACGTATTCTTCAGGAAGTAAAGGATCAGTTGAAAGCAGATCATATTGAATATAAGGACGTTGAAGTCGGGGTTATGATTGAAACTCCAGCTGCCGTAATGATGAGTGAGGAACTGGCAGCGGAGGTAGATTTCTTTAGTATCGGAACAAATGATCTGACACAGTATACCTTAGCAATCGACAGGCAGAACCCTAAGTTAGACGATTTTTATGATCCACATCACCCAGCGGTGCTGCGTATGATAAAGCAAACGGTCGAAAATGGACACAAGGGTGGTGCATGGGTCGGTATCTGTGGAGAACTTGCCTCGGATACTTCCTTGACGGAAACCTTTTTAAGAATGGGAGTAGATGAACTTTCCGTATCTTCTACCTTCCTGCTATCGGTAAAGGATAAAGTTAGAAGTCTTGATTTAAGTAAATAAGTAAGAATAGGGGACTTATTATGAAAATATTGGAAGGCTTAACGTTAGAATCTTTGTTTTTAATTGTATTTGGTGTTTTTGTATTTGTGCTCGGAACGACTACTTTACGTGCACAAAGAAACTGGAAGAAAAAAGGAATGGTGCTGGAAGGAACGGTTCTTAAAAGCAACCTTGTTTTAAAAAGGGATTCGCAGGATTCTTTGATTCAGTACTACTATGAGCTTAGAGTACAGTATTTTGACAATGGTCATAAAATACAAAATACAGTCAGTAGCCCTCGAGAATTCTTAGAAGGTGATACCGTAGGGATTGTTAAGAGCGGTGATTCGAAAGCTGGCATAAGCATATATGAAAATAATAAGCTACCCGTTCTGATTCCATGGACAATTATTTTCGGAGGTATTCTGATTGCAATGCTTCCAATAGCACAAAGAAGATATGGGGAACAGAGTGTTTCGATACTATTGATTGCGATTCTCATACTTGCAGGAATTTCCTTGATTACAAGCTACTTACGAGATAGAAAACGCAAAGTAATGGAAATAGAGGCAACCGTAATTGATCTACTGAAATGGTCGAGTGGAAAAAAAGATAGTAAGCTTACCAAGCCGTCTACTACCTATTATCCAATCTTACAATATAGGATGGAGGACAAGGTGAGGACTATAAGAAGCAAATATAGTTCCAGCTTGCAAACGGCATATAAGATTGGAGACAAAAAGACATTGTATTATGGGCTTGAAGACCAGTGCATCCTAGAACGCAATGCAAAGATGGGCATGCTGGTTGGAGGAATTATATTTTTAACCATCGCCTTAATTGGAATAATAAGTACCTTGCAGAGTCTCTTTTGAGTGATCTGCAGAAAAATAAGCATGACTTAATGTACCATATTTATCCCAGTTTGCATATTGGGAGTAAAGATAGCATGACTCTAATCGTATGGAGGTTGGAGTACATGCTATTTTTGCCATGACACGTGTTATTTAATCGTTTGGTGATTATGTATGAATGAAATGATAGTTTAGTACTATATTTTTTGACAATTCCTTGTTATACTTAATGGAAAAGAATTCTACTATTTTGATCAATAGATAAAAATTGAAGATAGAGAGGAAAACATATGATTCGTAATACTTATGAAGATATTGTGAACGGGATAGAGGTAAGGCAAAATTTAAGTCTGTTACGGCAAGAATTGAAGGATAGCCATGAAAAACGAGCGTTACTTTATTTTTTAAGTGGAGATTATTCGGTATTGGAAGGACTTTTGGTGCACGAAGATCCAAAGATTCGTAAAAATGTAGCTTTGATTATGGGGGCTTTGGGTGATAAAAGACTTTTGAAGCCATTGTATGAAGCGTATGAAAAAGAAGAAACTTTGTTTGTTAAAAGCTCCTATCTTCTTTCGATAAAAGAATATGATTTTCGCGAGTATGTTCCAAAATTCAGACAAAGGCTGGAAGAGTTATCAAGAAAAGAGTTAACGCTTGACAATAAAAAGCATCTGACCGAAGAAATGAGAGCATTATCGGACTTACTGATTATACAAGAAGGTGTGAAACACCATAAATTCACAGGTATGGATAAATCATCGGAGCTTATTTTATTAACAAATCGTAATTATATCCATGAAATAATGGCAGAATTGCCAGTTGATATTACGGCAAAAGCATTTAGTGCTGGTATTATGCTTACAACGGATTCGTTGGAAGAAATACGAAAGCTTCGTTATTATGAGGAGCTCTTATTTGTTGTTAGTGGGATGAAAACCTGCCCGATGAATGCGGAGGAGGCTGCCAGAAAAATAGCAGAAGCTGATCTTGTAAAATTCATGATGGATCGACATGAAGGAAATGCACCATTCTATTTTCGTATTGAATGCAAATCAAATCTGCCACTGGATAAAAAAAGTATGTTCACCAAAAAACTTTCCAGCGAGTTGGAACGTTTAACAAAACGCCAATTAATTAATTCAACATCAAATTATGAGTTTGAAATTCGCTTGATTGAAAATAAAACGGGATGTTTTAATGTGTTATTAAAATTATATACACTAGAAGATAGGCGATTTACGTATCGAAAGGAAGTATTGGCGACCAGTATAAGGCCAGTTAATGCTGCACTTACGTGCTTTTTGGCTTCGGATTATATAATAGAAGATGCAAAAGTATTGGATCCATTTTGTGGAACGGGTACCATGCTGATTGAACGACATAAGTTTCGAAAGGCAAATACAACGTATGGCATCGACTTATTTGGTGAAGCAATTGATAAAGCCAAAGTAAATACGGAAATTGCACATCAGATTATTCATTATATTAATCGAGATTTTTTTGATTTTAAACATGATTATTTATTTGATGAGATTATTACGAATATGCCTTTTGTTATTGGGAAAAGCAATCGTGAGGATATTGTTGTGTTATATGACCGATTTTTTGAAAAGGCAAAACTTCACTTAGAGCCAAATGGAATCGTAATTTTGTATTCGCATAATCAGGATTTAGTAAGAAGGTTTTCATTAAAATATGGATATAACATAAAAGAAGAACGAGAAATTTCAAAAAAAGCAGGAACTTATGTCTACGTGCTAAGTATATAGCCATAGAATAAATGAGAAGGGAATGAAGGAGTGAAAGAAAAATATTTCACTCAGCAAGTTTGTGTCTGCACTGTGCACATAAACTTGTTATGTGCATAAAGCAGCGCAGAAATGGAGAAATATATGTCAAAAGTAGCAATTATTTTAGCAGATGGATTTGAGGAAATCGAAGGATTAACCGTGGTTGATTTGCTTCGAAGAGCGGATATTTCAATCGATATGGTATCAATCAGTGGGTCAAAGAAAGTAACCGGAGCCCATCATATCAGTGTGGAAGCAGACTACTTGTTTGAAGGGTATTCCTTTGAATCCCTTGATATGCTTGTACTTCCTGGTGGTATGCCTGGAACAAGGCATCTACTCGCTCATTTAGGACTAAAGGAGATACTCAAGGAATTTCATAAAAAAGCTAAGATGCTGGCGGCTATCTGTGCTGCACCGAGTGTTCTTGGACAAGCTGGTATTTTAAATGGAAAGAAGGCAGTATGCTATCCTGGTTTTGAAGAGCAATTGTTGGGAGCAGAGGTTTGCTTTGATGAAGTAATTATGGATGGAACGGTAATTACAAGTCGCGGACTAGGTACTGCAATACCCTTTTCTCTAGCTATTATAACCCATTTTTGTGGGATTGAAGTAGCGGAAGAAGTTTCAAAAAGTATTATTTATAAACAGTAAATCATACCGGTTTCGTAGGAACTTTTATCAGCTTTCGAAGCGCATATAAAGCAATCAGATTTGGGATTGCCATAAATATGTTCAGCGTATCGGTGATTTCCCAAACTAAATCAAGGGATAATACAGCACCTAAGAAAATCGCGATCATATAGATCGTTTGATAGATTCTTAGGTGTTTTTTTGGAAATAAATATAAAAAAGCCTGCTGACCAAAATAGGACCAGCCAATTAATGTTGCAAAAGCAAATAAGAGCAAACAAATTCCTAGAAGGATAGACCCATAAGGAAGTGCTTCAAAGGCAGCATGCGTTAGCCCTCCAATACTTTTTCCTCTGATGGAAGCGGGAAAATGAATTAGGTTTGAAACGATAACAATTCCGGTAATTGCACACATTATTACGGTATCCCAGAACGTAACAAAAAGGTACATGTCAAGATAAATAGAAAAAGAAGTCTATTTCATCAGCTTCTTTACTGTATACAATCTTCTCACATATGGATTGAATTGCCTGACTTTTACGGAACATATCAGATTCATCATCTGTGATAATATTAATTACTTTTTCTATATTTGATAGCATTTTTTTCTTGTCTGTTTTTGTAGGACTGGTTGATTTTGTTAGATATTTTTCTAAATCTTTTTTCTCGGCCTCTAGCTTTTCCTTACTAGCTTTATATTCTTCAATGGTATCAATACCATTAACAAAAGCATTTCTCACACGTTTTAATTTTTTGTCAATTTCACCTATTTGCTTGCTTATACTATCTATATCATTATTATGATATTCACTTTTTGTTTTAAAGCAAATTTCATTGTTTAAACCGGATATGTTCTTCAAACCAGCAACGATATCTTCTGTGAGCTTATTCTCGGTTACATAATTCGCATGGGAACATAATCCATTGATATAACCTTTACAACGAAAATATGAGTAATTATGTTTTGATTCTTTGCAATAAATTAAAGTAGCACCGCAATGAGAACATTTCACCATACCAGAAAGCCAATTTTTGCATCCATTTGCTCCACGTCGTTTGAGAGCTCCACAAGCAATTCTTTTTTTATAAGCTTCTTCAAATTCTTCCATGGTTATAATTGCATCATGAACACCGTCCATGATGATCCATTCTGAAATTGGTTTAAGATGCTTATTCTCATCGAACGCTTTCCAGCGAATCTTTCCAGCAAAAAAAGGATTAACAAGTAAATCTATCAGATAGCGATTGTCCCAGGTCCTTCCAAACTTAGTTCTATGTCCATTTTGATTTAACCACTTTGTAATGTAGGATGCAGACCTATCATCATAGAGATACATATCAAAAATTTTACGAACTATCTTTATTTCTTCTTCGTTTATTTTTGGGATACCACCTTTTACATAATCATATCCATACGGACATGACGCAGGATATCCACCCTTCAATCTCTTTTCTTCCCATCCTCTTTTTGCTTCTCCAGAAAGATTGATTGAATAGTATTCATCCATCCACTCAAAGATACGCTCAACCAATCCACCAACCATGCCATCAGGAACTGATTCTGACACGCTGACGACCTCAATCTTAGCTTTATTTAGCAGGGACTTATAAAGTATTGACTCTTCTTGATTACGAGCAAATCGACTGAATTTCCAAACAAGTACAACATCATATGGGTGATCCTTAGACTTACAATCTGAAATCATGTTTTGAAATTCAGGACGCTTATCTGCTTTTCGTCCGCTTATCCCCAAATCTTCATAGAATTTTGTGACTATCATATTATTCTTTTCGGCATATTCTTTAAGCAATCTTCGTTGGCTATCAGGAGATAGTTCTTCTTGCTGCTCCGTGGAAACACGAATATAAGCACATGCAGATTTAATTTGTTGTTTTGGCGCTTGCATAGCATTATTCCTTTCATTATTATTTATACAATTCAACATTATAAAGCAATCATAGAAAAAAGAAAAGCGCCAGTAAAAAAATGACTGGCGCAACATTTGTGTCCGATTCGGACACGTTTATTATAACGAAATATATGTCATTTTTTATTATAATGCCCATATTTAATAAGCAAATTTGTAATATCATCATCAGGCAATTCAGTTTCAATTTTGCGTAATTCGATAAAATTTCCATTATCATCAAAATATTGGCTTGTATCATATTTTCTGCTTAAGTACCTTTTTATTTTATTTTCTATTGGTTTATATGTATTTTGAATAACAACACTTGTAACTTCAAAAAATAATTCGGGTATTTCGTCACTAATATTTTCTATACACCAATCGATTAGTTTTTCATGTCGCATATTTTTATTAAATGAAACATTTAAAGTGGATATTCTAGAATTTATCTCGTTCCGTGGATAATGACTTAAAATTGCCATATTATCTGGTTCTTCAAAAACAATTCCAGAAGATATTAACCTAGTGAGACTGTGATTTTTTATACATGGCCTGTAATATGCATCAACATTAAGAATTCCTAAAAGTATACGTTGCGAATCTTCATCTAGCAATTCTATTATTTTAATTGCATCAGAAAATGGAATAGCATCCGATTTTGGTATATTAATTTGACGTATGTCGGAATTCACATCTGAATATATTAAATTTAATTCTATAGCTAATCGGTACATATGTTTGCAAGGTCTTTTTCTGCGATTAAAGTCTATACAACTGCAACTATCTAAGAATGTTTCGTGCCTTCCACTTGATCCCTGAAAATACCCATAACAATCTTCCTTAAATATTTGTATTGGTGTACATTTTGCTGATTTTGCGGATTCCAATCTCTTAACTTGCTCATTTTCAGAATGAACATCTCTCCATTTGTCCCAAATTTTATTATTCATCTCATACTCCTCCTAAGTAATTGTAAAATAATTCTAACACCGAATAAGATAAAATAAAATATTAATTTGGAAAAACAAACCATAAGACAAATTTTACTAAGTTATGTATCCTATAAAATAGGAGGATACATGTAATATGAAAATACTGACTTGGCAGGTGCGAAAAGAAAAAAACGTTAGCCTAGTTGAGTTGGCAAAGTTGACCGGAATAAGTAAAAGCACATTGAATAATATAGAGAATGGGAAAACGCTACCTAAAATAACTCAGCTAGAAGCGATAGCCAAAGCACTTGAAACTAGAATAGATGCACTTTATGAGTCAGAGTATAAATAATTATTCTAACATAAAAAAGAGTAAAAATCTACAAATGCAAAAATATTTCCAAGATTCTGGAAATATTAAGCATCTATATTTTCATGTAAAAAAATAGTAGTATAATGGAAAAATAAAGGAGGATATATTATTAAAAATATGAGGAGAGAAATAAAAAAGAACAAACGTTCGAATATCTATTGAAAAAGAACAAGAATAGCATTATAATAAAAACAGCTATCTTAGAACGTGCGTTCATAACAGGGGTGAAGAAATGACAGGTAAGGAACGTGAAAAATGTTTAAAGGAAATTATTGAAACAATAGGAACGCTACAAGAGCGGGATGATATATTCATCCGACAGATTCAAATTATGGTAAAGAGGTACATAGAAAAGAGCAGGCGCTAGGCCTGCTCTTTCTGCATTTTTGAAAGAAAATCTTTCATGGTAGATTGAAGTACTTGCTTAGAAGCATCGTCTAATTTTTCATAAATAACAATGAAATTCTTAATTGAAGTAGCAATAATATCATCGGTATCCATTAAAAGATCCTGCGTATACATAGCTACTTCTTCATCGTGAGACAATTTTACAAACATACTTTCTTCTGGACCTCCGTTAAGGAGCCAGTCTTTATTAGCGTTAAATTCTCTACATATATCGTCAATAGTCCTTTCGGATGCGTTACGTTTTCCATTTTCAATTAGCGATATAGAATTTCGTTGTAAACCTAAAGTAGATGCAAATGAATCTTGACTTAGATTTTTTGAATCTCTTATTTTCTTTATTCTGTCACTCACACTTTCCAAGACAATACCTCCTTTCAAAGAAAAGAATAATACATTTTTGATAACAAGTCAACATAATATTTAAAAAATAGTTGACAAGTTATCTTTCAAATGCTATATTGTGATTACAAGTTAGCAATAAACGAAAAACAAAAAGAGCAAATCGAAAGGAGAAAAGCCTATGTTAGAAGAAAAAGAGAAAAAAGAGATTAAAGAAATAACAGGAATGCTTTTGCGCATGGATGAGACAGGACTAACAATAATGAGTGCAAATGCAACCGTATTATTAGCACGTCAGGAACTTGAAAAAAAGAAAACAGCCTAACTGGTGGCTATGGACACCAGTTCACAGAAAGAATGGAATATAAAAGCAATGGCAAAAAAGGTTTTATTATCTTTGATTTTGTATTTATACTTGGTGCATTTATGTGGGTTACCAATTGCATCATTGCTCTTTGTATTATGGGCACTAATAATGCGGGATAATGAAAATTAACAAAGAAACATCTGTCATCCTTAATGTATGTACTTAAAGAAAACTGAAACTAGGCAAGTAAAGGAGTGTGAAAATGAGCAGATTAGATATTTACCAAAAACGTTTGTCAAGCGGTGAAAGTGTAGCAGACATCATGAATGACATGGAAATGGAGTTTGACATCCCAATGATAAACGACGAGGCCTATAACAAGAAAAATGCCGATGTAATGGAGTTGTACCGAGAAGTGGCAAATAGCCGTGATTTTTAATAGTTTTCTAAATTTGAAAAGGTTTAGAGAATATCGAAAGAATGAAATAATCAGTGAAAGGATGGTGTCAAGTAATGAACGGATTTTTTTTGCAAATAGAGGTTAAAGACGGAGAAATAGAAAAAATTATGAAAGAGCTTGATGAAGCTCAAGAAAAAATCAGTGAATGCTACCAAAAGTTAATAGAATTAGGTGTAGTAACAGTAACAAAAGACAAGGCCACAAGTAAATAGTGGCTTTGTACAAACATTATTCGAGTTCATCAATAAACGTATTAAAAAGCTTAGAAACATTTGCGATAACTTTTTTTACATCACCGACAGTACAAGGCTCAGAACTATTTGCGCTGGATGGTGATGAATAGAAAGAAAAGTTTTTTACAGCTTTTCTCAATTTTGTAATATCAGGTTGTTTAGACATAGATTATTTCCTTCTAATTATTCCGACTCCACTCGGTAATTAAAGTATAGGAGAAAAATGGAAAATAAACAAGAAACAAGTACAAGCGCTTGCACATAGAATTATAAAAAACAGAGGTACACATTATGAAGTATAGATATCATATCAACGGGGAAGAAAGAAAACTTGAGGATATAACGATGGAGGAACGTATCCAATTAACTGAGACGTTTATAATAAATCTTGGTTATGAAAAATGTAGAAAGGCTGACGTTCCAAAGGAATTACTAGATGAAGATGACGATTAAATTATTTATGGCAGCTTAGCAAAATGTCACTTTATTTTAAATGATAGGACAATCATATGGTAAATATCAATTACGATGTAATTACCATTGAGGACTACGAAGAAAATTGCTGTTACAAAGGAAAGGAGACATTGCTTTCTAATGGAAACGTGATTGGATTTTTGGATTCAATGGACCAGGAGAATACTGGATGAGACAAGGAAAGATGATAATAGTACGAACATTTTGCGGTGTAGAACGAATGACATCCGGTGTTGAGTTTCATGCATATCGTACAAGTAAGAAAGAAATAAATTACACGATAAATGGAAGATGTACTGGTACTATTTTTACAATTGATTCTGGTGAAGACAAGCTTGTAATGTGGAATAAGTTTTTGGATTTGCAAGAAAGGCTTTTAGAGCAGGAAGTAAATGCAAAGGTATAGAAATTAATTAAAAGAGGTAACTATAAACCGCGTCATATCCTAAATTTTTAACGTCTCACACCGTTAAATGGCATTAACGCGACCTTCTTATAATATTTATACGAATTTTAGGACAAGCAATAAAACAGAAATGTTTTATATAAAAATGATAAAGAAAGGGGAAATATTTCATGAAAATTATTGATCTTGAAAACTTTGCGAATGGTGCTTTATCGGAGCAATTAAACCGAGAGTTGGCAAAAGTATTTGACAATATTCTTGATCCGAATACGGATGCAGGAAAAGTTCGTACTGTTACATGCAAAATAAAGTTAAAGCCAAGTTCGGATGAAAGAGACGTTGTAACAGCCACTATTGATACAACATCAACGATGGCACCAGTAGAGGGCTTTAAATCTACTTTTGTGGTTGGAAAAGATATTAAGTCCGGACAGTTAAAAGCAGCAGAATTTAATAATCAGATTCGTGGACAAATGTCTATAGAAGATGTGCAGGAACCAGATGAAAACGGAAAGATTACAGACTTAAGAGCTGTAAGATAGGAGATAAGATGATAAAACAAGCGTTGGAGTATATCGTTGGGCTTAACGCACCAACAATGCAAGATGTCGGAGATAATTTATATTCGGACAAGCCACTATATCAGATTGATGAAGGTAAAAGAGCAGATCCAATTGGAACAACTACTTTAACATCTATCGTAGATTATATTAAAAGTGCATCGGAATCAGAAATACCATCAAAGGCATTTATTCAGATTGTTTCACCAACAGAGGTAAGATTGATAAGTCACTTGGACATTGATCGTAAGCGTGAAGTTCTGATTAAAGCAAATGCACAGTTACCTAATCTGCAAATAGATCGATACATAGACAATGAAAACTTTATTATCATGCTGCAGTCTATGTTTGTGCAAAATAGTATGGATGATAATGATCTTACCGATATTGATTTACTTCAAAAGGTGGTAGGAAACGTTGTGGATGATACAATCCAAACATACATGGACGATGGAATTAGTCAACAGGCAGCAATAAAAAGCGGCATCACCACAAAAGAAACTGTCATTTTACCAAGTCCAGCAACATTAAGACCATACCGAACCTTTTTGGATGTAATGCAGCCTGCAAGCAAATTTGTATTTCGTATGAAAAAAGGAATGAACGGACCTACAAGTGCTTTGTTTGAAGCAGATGGTGGAGCTTGGAAAAATGTTGCTATGGATAATATTAAAAGATATTTTGAAGAGCAACTAGAGGAGTACAACAACATCACAGTTATTTGTTAGCATCTGATTACCAGTGGAGGAATAAATACTCCACTGGTAATAACTAAAGTAATTTAAACAGAAAAAGGGTGAATGTATGGCAAGACCACTAGAAAATGGGATTGACTACTTTCCTTTAAATGTTGATTTTTTTGATGACAAGGAGAATATAAAACCAATCATCTCACAGTTTGGTGCAGATGGCATAGCTCTCCTTATGTATTTATATTGCGACATATACAAAAACGGATTTTACTCTAATATAAATGATGATTTTCTACATGTTGCAAGCATGGACTTACGCATGAACTACAATAAAATTGGGCAGATGTTGAACAACTTTCTGGCACGGTCACTTTTTGATAAAACACTTTACCAGACGGTCAAGGTCCTTACTGCCCCCGGGATACAAAGAAGATACCAACTTGCTATAAAAGAGAGGGTACGAAAAAGAAAAGCCCCGGTCATAGTGGATAAAAAATATTGGTTGATACCAGAAATGGAGATTGAAGAGGTTTCCGTAAAAATAGAAAATGTATCAACTGTTATTAAAGTCATATCTTTTTATGATACTCCACGGAATAATGTAGTTTCTCCACGGAATAACGAGATTAATCCATGTAATAATCAGCAAAGTAAAGTAAAGGAAAGTAATAGTTATTTATATAAGGCAATCGTAGAGCATTTAAACGAAAAATGTGGCACTCACTATCGATGTGATTCTACGGATACAATGCAGCTTATCGATGAAAAAATAGCAATAGGATATTCATTAGAGGATTTCTTTAAAGTAATAGATCAGAAATCAAGCGAGTGGCTTAATACGGAATGGCAAAATTTTCTTACACCATCAACGTTGTTTGGTAAGAAGTTTGAGAAATATCTGAACCAAAAGACTAGCATCAAAAAAAAGGATAATACAAGGAATGATAGCAATAAATTTTGCAAATTTCCACAGCGCAATTATACACCAGAGTATTATGCAGAGATAGAAGCCAGCATTTTAAAAAACCAATATGTTCAACAGAAAGAAGGAGTATAGATGAAAGTTGTATCAGTTATAAATCTAAAGGGTGGCGTTGCCAAGACTATGACTTCTGTAAACTTGGCCCATGTCTTAGCAAGCTTCCACGGAAAGCGCGTATTGATAATTGATAATGATAAGCAGGGGAACACATCAAAGTTTTTTGGTGTACATGGATATAAAAAAAAGAGTATAGCAAATTTATTAATTGATGAAGAACCAGATGTTTGTCAGGTAATACAGAGCACAAGTTACGATAACCTTGATATTATTCCTGCAAACATGAAATTACTAAAAGCAAATCTTCAAGTAATTTTAGATCCATCTAGGCAACAACAGACGATTCTTCAAAAATTATTACCTCAAATCGAAAGTAACTACGATTATTGCGTGATTGATAATGCGCCAGATATAAATATTAGCATTATTAATGCGTTGGTTATATCAGATCATGTAATTATACCTGTTAAAATAGATCAATTTGCTTTTGATGGATTAGTGGAACTGTCAGAGCAAATAGGCAATGTGAAAAAGGCATTTAATCCTAAAACTGAAATCGTAGGGTGCTTAATTACACAATTTCAAAAAAATGATGTTAACATCACTGGAACAGAATGGCTAGAGAAAAAATCAAACCTACCTGTCTTTAAAACAAAAATTAGAAAAACAGAAAAAGTGGATGAAAGCACTTTTGTAAATCAGCCTATCAATATTTACTCAAAAAGATGTGGAGCAGCTAAGGATTATAAAGCATTCGTTGAGGAATATCTGATTATGGTAAATTAGTTTTTTTATGTGTCCGAATCGGACACGTTAAGGAGGTAAATAAATTGGGTAAATTCAGTGTTTTAAATTTATTAAATGAAACGTCAAAAGGTGAACCAAATTCATTTGAAGTACAGATGATAAGTGTATTTGACATTGTAGAGTCGAAGGATAATTTTTATTCTACAGAAGAAATAAATGATCTTGCGGATTCAATTGAAATGCTTGGGGTTCAACAAAACCTGCTTATAAAGTATTTAGAAGATGGAAAGTATGAAGCAATAGTAGGGCATAGAAGAAGGCTAGCTTGTATAAAGCTTGTGAATGAAGGAAAAGAAAACTTTATGTATGTACCTTGCGTAGTAGAGTCGAGCAATGACCCAATTCGAGAAAAATTATTATTAATATACACAAATTCTACTACAAGGGAATTAAGTGACTATGAAAAAGTTGAACAGGCTAGGCAATTAAAAGATATTTTAGTTGAATACAAGAAAGAACACGATGTTCCAGGACGAGTGAGAGATTTAATTGCTAATACATTAAATGTTTCTAATACACAAATAGCAAGGATGGAAAGCATTTCAAACAATCTTTCAGAGGACTTAAAAAAAGAATTCAAGGAAGAAAAAATATCTATTTCAGCAGCATATGAACTTTCTGGAATGGAAAAGGAAAAACAAAACGAAATCTATCAAAAATCAAAGGAGCAGGAAAATAGCAGTGCAACATTTAATATTTCTTTGAAGGAAATCAAAAATTTAAAAAAGGCTGAAAATATAGATGAAAAAGAAACCGTAGAAAATAATTCTGATTCAAATACCATTGAAGATCTAACTGAAAAAGCAGTAATGGAAGAAAAAATCAGATCTGCGGTACTCAAAGAAGTATGTAATACAATTTGTAAAATTAGTTCTTATATTCTTGAAAAGAATCGGTATAACATGGATACCATTAGGAGCCTGTCAGATCATGATTATAGTTTTGGATGCGGTGATGATGGTAATGGTTATAGCAAATACAATGTTGAATGTGAAAAATCACGGTATTACGTTGAAGAGTTTGATGGTGACGGAAAGTGGATGTTTGAATCAGGTAGCATTGAGCAACAGATACGGAACTTTAATGGGCGTGAATGGTGCTTAATAAATCCAAAGAAAACGCTCGATGATTTAGATTTTACCGTTAGGGCCTACAATTGCTTAAAAAGAGCTGGCATTGAAACAATAGAAAGTCTTTGTAACATGACAGAGGACGAAGTAAGGAATATTCATAATTTTTCAGAAAAGTGTGTAATTGAGGTAAAAGAAAAACTTACTGAGATTGGTAAAAATTTAAAGCAGCAAATTGATAACACAGAAGATAATTCATCTAAAGCTGAAATTATAGAAGATTATATAACCGATGAAGAATTAGAAAATATGAATGATGCAAAAGATGAAGAAGCGGATGAAGATAATCCAGAAGCTTATAGCCATAACGATATTGATTATGAGAAAAGAAAGCTGACAGAGTACTTAGATACTTTTCGGAAGGATGATTCTCCACTTGGTAAATCTTATGGAAGAAGAAAAACGAAAATGCGTCTTGATGCAATTATTCTTCTGGATAAAAAGGTAAGGGAGTCTCCTGTTGAAAAAGTTTCTACATATAAACAACCAGAACTTCCAATTTTGAAAAATAATGACCAAAGAAAAGAATGGATTGAAAACTATACATCATGGCCAGTATGGATTAATCAAAAGGAAACGGGTGAGAAATATTATCGATACGACTTTGAAAATGGAGCTAGCTTCGTTGTACGCGTAAGCTTGCATCATAAATGGATTGCCGGAAAATATTCAAAAGAAGAAACATTTGGGTATGAAAAATATTTTATATTAGGATTTCATGACAAATATATAGAAAATAAAACATTTTATGAAAGCAGCACAAATAAATCGGATATGATTGAATATTTGAAAGAAATTCAAAAGAAATCTTGATTAAAAAAAATAGAGAGGAAGGGAGCATAGAATGCAGAACGTGACTTTAAAGCAAAAAACATTGTTAGAAGAGCGAAGACCAAAGCTAGTCAAGGGTTTGCTAATTATATTTAATGGCTATGGGAATATGGTCAGAGTTCTAGATCCGTTGAAAATGGCAGTTCAATTTTTCATATACGACAAAGATGCTCTTTTTGAAATAAACGGATTTAATTGGGAACCGGAAGAACCATATTACAAAAGAGCGATGGAAATCGTAGAGAGGAACAACCAGGAAGAAATAAAAAAAGCTTTAAGTCTACCGGATGTTGAAATAAGCAAGGTAAACGGAATTGGCAGAGAACAAGCAGAATTACGGATATAAAGTTTTGAGAACGTCAAAATAATAGGCAAATAAAAATAGGGAGGTACATATGGCTAATAGGATTGATAAATCAGACTTGAAAGAAAAATTAAGCCAGGGGAAGTCATACCGAGAAATAGCAGATTTTTTTGGAGTAAAAGAAAGCACGATTTGTACAAAAGTTTCTCTTATGCGCAAGAGAGGAGAACTTAAGGCCGGAGACAGAAGGAGAAAAGAGCAACCGTTAAAAAATTCGGATTGCGATAAATTACATTGTAATACATGTAATGAGAAGTGCATGGAATACATAGTTGCTAAACTTCTACTAGACAATAATTTTTCGAGAATAGAAGGTGTTGGCTATGTGCGGTTGTAGTAGGAAATTTTTCAAAAAGTATTTTGATAAATTTATAAACACGCAGACAAGTCTTTTTTAGGAGGCAAAAATGGAAAGTGATATAAAAAAGTGTGATGGGACCGAGGATAAACGGTACCGAAAAGGTAATAGGAAAGAAGCGGTTATAGAACCTGCTCAAGTTTTGCCATACAAGGATGGGTATATGCAGATTGTATTTGCACAGATGGAGATAAATAGTGACTGGGTGGCAGTCAACAATACAAGTGTGAGGAAAGAGGAATCAATTATTACTAAATTTGTTGCTAATGCAAGCGAGCAGATTACTATTCACAATTACTGCCAATAGAGTAGTGAAAATGGAGGTATAGAAATGAAATCGGTGTATAAGTGTAGATTGTGTGGTGAAAAGCATTGCGAAGGTGGTACGTCGAACATGAGGATTGCCCTATCAGCAGTAATAGCAGCCACATTAAACAAGGAGCCCGAACCGAATGCTCCAACAATACTAACAGTACATATTTGTAAAGACGGAAGCTATGGAATAAGTGATTTTCTAGGAATGCAAATGGAGGTTAGGAGTGATGAAAACATATGAATAAGAAAATATGTGATATATGTCAGGAAAACGAGGCAGATGTAAGTTATAAAGTTAAAAAAAGTAAAAGAGGTATTTTCATTCACTCTCAAAATGGTGCACGCTCTAAAAATAATAGTATTTGGAGTATTTATGAAAAAATTGATATTTGTAAACAATGTGCAGAAAAACTTATAAATGGATTGCAACAATAAATGGAGGTTTAACGAAGTATGGAAGTATCTAAGATTGATAAAATTTGTGACGAAATGCAGCATAAGGCAAGCGTAAAGCGTGATAAGGAATCAACTAAGGTGTAGGCATATTATGAAGGATATGTGGATGCGTGTGAAGAATACCGCAAACGAATTGCATATGAAGTCAATTTAGAGAATGCAAATAGGAGGTAGCAAGATGAAATATGACAAGGATATGTACATAGATAGCGGATTTTACGGTTGTGATGAAGATTTAGAATGTCACAAAGAAAAGGTAGTAAAGTGCAGAAAACCTCATACTTGCGCATCTTGCGATAAAGACATAAAAACAGGAGATTATGCACTAAATGAAAGCGGATTCTTTGATGGAGAACCAGTATCGTCTTATACCTGTTTAGAGTGTATAGAGGAATGGTTGGAAGAATCGGGACAAGTCGAAACAGATGAGACAGAAGAGTAGGAGGTAACAAGATGGGGTGCATTGTGAGTGATTTTTTAGAAAGTTGCGAGTCTTGTGCATTTTGTAAGAGAAAAGCGTATTTTTACGGAGAATGGCAAAGTGGAAGATACTACAGAACAGAAGACGGAGATACGTTTAGTGTAAAAACCGATTTTGTTGGAAATAGGCAGGTCTTTTATCATGGGAATGTAAATAGCAACGAAAAACAAGAGATGGTTTATTGGAGAAATGAAACAGTGGATCAAATGGTAGAGTTTGTAGATTAAAACAAAGATGCCACCAAACGGCAGCATCTTATGAGGGGAGTATAAATAATTATAAGGGTTGCAAGCCACGGTAAGGGGGTTGTGACTTACATATAAAGTATAACAACATACTCCCTGGAAATAAAGAGACAAAAACTGGGAAATTAAAATTTAACTGAGGAAGGGACAATATGATATATGAAATTAAAAAACTAGTAGATTCCGATGGAAACGAACTACTTCCTGATATTGTAGATACTCCAATATGGGAAGATTACGACGAACTGGATGGTAATAAGTCATTGAAATTCATTATAACGTTGTATACGGCTATAACCAAACGAGAAAATTATTATCAATATCATTCTCCTACAGCATATGGAAATCCAGTATATAGTAATTATTGTGGTATTGTGACGGGACTTTTACAAGCATATGAAATGGAAGAAACAGTAGTTGATAATAAAATCATAATTAGTAAAAATAATAGAAAGAAGTTAGTCGTTGATAAGATAAAGCGTTCACGCTCGTATTATGATTCTGTCAAAGATATCAATGATACAATGCGAAATCTATTTGGATAAACTGAAAGAGAGGAGAGCTTTG
>DIGJ01000018.1 GCA_002419585.1 Lachnoclostridium sp. UBA5725 | reverse complement strand
GACATAGTCAAAAATGCTTGACACTGGAATTTAAAAAAAATTAAAAAAATTTTAAACAGAAAATGTTTTAAAATTGAACTGACTTGGGAGGATAATAATTATAGAAAATTCATAATGTTCACAGAAATTTACGAGTTTTTATGTTGACGAATAACTTAGCTTAAAATAGAATGATAATGATACTATATTTTATACATAAAAAATGTATCATTTTAACTTAGAGGATGATGATGATGAAAGATAAACTTGCAAGATTTATGACAGGAAGATATGGAGTGGATGCTTTATCAAAGTTTATGCTATATATTGCAATTGGATGTATGGTGATAGGCATGATATTTCGGAATAGTATTTTTGATGGTTTCGCCATAATACTCTTATTAATTGGATATTTTCGGATGTTTTCCAAAAACATACAGAGCCGTTACAATGAAAATATAAAATACTGGAACATACGTAATCGCTTTTTGAATATTTTTAAAATGCGAAAGACGCATCATATTTATAAATGTCCAAGCTGTAAACAGAAAATTCGAATTCCTAAGGGAAAAGGAAAAATTGAAATAACTTGCCCGAAATGTAGAACTCAATTTATAAAAAGGAGTTAATATGTTTGGATATGTGATGGTGAATAAACCAGAGCTTAAAATCAAGGATTTTGAACGGTATCAATCCTATTATTGTGGCCTATGTAAAACGCTCAAAAAATCATATGGAAAAAGAGGACAGATTACGCTTACCTATGATATGACGTTTCTTGTGTTATTTTTAACGGCATTATATGAACCGCAAACATACATAAAAAAAGTGAGCTGTATGGTTCATCCATTCACCAAACACATCATTCGGGTAAATGCAATATCAGAATATGCAGCGGACATGAATTTCCTTCTTACCTACTACAAATTTTTAGATGACTGGAAGGATGATAAAAGCATAAAAAGTCTGCTTGCCTCTTTTGCATATCGTAAAAAATGCAATCATCTGGAAGCAAAGTATGAAAGACAAAGTAAAGTAGTACGAAATGCACTACAAGATCTTTTTGAATGTGAAAAAAGGCAAGAAAGCAATATTGATGTGGTATCTCGCTGCTTTGGAGAACTCATAGCAGAATTGTTTGTTTACAAAAAGGATGAATGGGAAAAGTCATTGCGAAAGATTGGCTTTTACTTAGGAAAATTCATTTATTTACTCGATGCATATGATGATTTGGAAGAAGACAAAAAGAAGAATCATTATAATCCTTTTTTGCTACAAGGTGAAACGAACCTTCCGGAATATTGTAAAAATATATTGATATTAATGATGGCAGAATGTGCGAAAGAATTTGAAAAACTACCAATTATTGAAGAAACAGATATTTTAAGGAATATCATATATTCTGGTGTTTGGATGAAATATGAGCAGGTGAACCATAGAAAGGAAACAAAAAATGATATTTGATTCATATGGAGTTTTGGGAGTATCACCTGGTGTAAGTGATGATGAAGTAAAAAAAGCATATCGTAACTTAAGCAGAAAGTACCATCCAGATACGAACATAAACAATCCCAATAAAGATGCGGCGGAGGAAAAATTCAAGCAGATACAGGTCGCATATGAACAGATTATGAAAGAACGTATGGGAGATTCAGCTCCTTATCAAAATAGCAGTAATGGCGGCTTTGGTTTTGGACAAAGAGAGGAAAGTAACGAGCCAATCGAATTTCAGGCAGCGTTTAATTATATTCATTCGGGTCATTATAAGGAAGCTTTGCATGTGCTTTCGGAAATATCGGTTAAAAATGCAAGGTGGTATTATTATAGTGCTATGGCAAATTCGGGAGCAGGAAATAACATTGTGGCACTCGAACATGCAAAACTTGCGGTACAAATGGAACCAGATAATCAGCAATATCAGGTTCTTTATAGTAGGCTTAATTCGGGTGGTCAATGGTATCAAAGTGCGGAGAGTATGTATGGTTCCCACGGGGGATTTGGCGATGGTATTTGCTGTAAACTTTGGATAGCAAATATGCTTTGTAGTTGTTTGTGTGGAGCTCCAAGAGTATGTTAGAGTAATCGGTTTAAATGGGAGAAAATTTGATGTATGGAATATCTAAAAAAATATACATATTGTTGCTTGCTTTGCTTCTTTTTTGCGTGTTATCTAAGTTTCTAGTAAACAATGAAATTGTATATGATGAATCGAAACAGTCGGTAACAAGATATCATGAGGGTTGGAAAAGTAATGGGGAGGAAACTACGTTTTATAACTATTTACCAACAGATTTAACGACTGGAAGTGGAATATCTTTTTTTACAAAAAATCAATACATAGAAGTTATAATAAATGACAAAACAATTTATTCGTTTTTACCGCTCGATGAAAAAAAGTGGGAAATACCAGGAAGCCGTTGGCATTTTATTGATTTGTCGGAGCAGTATGCAGGAGAAAAGATAACGTTACATATAACTAAAAACAAAGGCAATACCATAAACATGCCAAAGATATTTATGGGAAATACGGAAGACTTACTACGTATGGTTCTTGCAGACAATATTGTTCCTTGCATTTTGAGTGTTGTTTTGGTAAGCTTGGGCGTAATCTTTTGCATCGGATGGATGATGTATCGGAAAAAAATCGGAGTAGAAATCCGTATTTTGTATGTAGGTTTATTTACGATGGGTATTGGTGTGTGGTCTGGAATTCAGACACAGTTCATACAACTATTTGTTGGACATACTTATGAATTAGATATCCTTTTGTACTCCACCATGTTATTAGTACAATATCCAATTATGAAATATGCATTTATCACCTATGTTTCACATAATAGTCGGAACAAGAAAGTATTTGAACATTCACTTCTTGCATATTTGATTGCAAATTGCTTGTTGGTAGTTGGACTTATATCGCAATGGATAACAACACAGTTGTTTGAACGAATGGTACAGATTCAATTATGGGGTGGTGGGATTTTACTTGTTTTCATGATGTATTTTGCCTATAAGCGTGTCAATGAAAAACGGAAAATCAGAATTCTTCATCACTTAATTGGGTTACCACTAGTTGGTATTCTTGTTATCATTGATTACATCCAATTCCATTACTTTAATGGTGTAGATCCTGCAAAATTTAGCCGATGGGGAGCTATTATTTATTTGGGTATGGTTGCATTCGGAACCTTAAAACAACTTATGAGAGTAGTCAGCATGGGTCAAGATAGTGATAGGATGAAAAACATTGCCTATTATGATGCGCTTACGTATATGGGAAATCGAACTGCTTTTATGAAAAATATTCATGAAATTAGTTCGCAGGAATACGAAAACTATGGTATTGCGATGTTCGATCTAAACAATTTAAAGGTGTTTAATGATGTTCATGGGCATAGTGCCGGTGATTACTATCTGATTATCAGCAGTGAAATTATACAAGACATTTTTGGACAAAAGGGAAAAATATTCCGTATTGGTGGAGATGAGTTTTGTGCATTGATGAAAGACTGTACCATGGAATCCTTCTTAAAAGGTGCAAAAGAAATGCGGGATAGACTTTCTCAATTGAAAGGACCTTATACAAAAGAGGAAATGTCGATTGCGTATGGTTATCAGCAATTTGATAAAAACTTAGATGGCAATTTATCCAATACCATGGAACGTGCAGATGCCACCATGTACCACATAAAAGAAAAATTAAAAAGAGAAATTAAAAATTAGGTAGCAATATCAAAAGAGAAGGAGATGGGCTCTTGAAAAACTCTTTGAAACGCCAGTTAAACGAGTTAATCACTCGTATTGATTTTCCGATGATTGTTTATATATATGAAACAGGGCGTATTATTGCACAAAATAATGGGGCAGAACATTTAATAGGGCATTCTGTTAATAATATAAATAAAATATGGGAAGAAAAATCAAAGAAAAAGCTTCCACCAGAGGTATTAAACAACGGAAGCCTTGTATTATATCAAAGATTTATTTCCAATAAAAAAGATCGAATTGTTATAGATATAGAGATAAGTTCGATTGTAACCGGTGATGAACATATCATCCTTGCATTATTCGAGCAATCCTATAAAAGACCATTTCGAAAAAACTATCGTAAAAGAGTTCCAAGGCTTATATGGCGAGATAAATACGGTAAGATGGTTGGTTATAACACATTTTTAGGAAAAGATGTGGAGCGAAGCTATATTGAAAAGCTGTATGAAGAAGGACTTGAAACGGGATCTGAGATAGGAAGCGTTGGAGAACAGTATAAACAGTTGTTGAAAACGCAGGAAAGTCAGTTTGATTTGTTGCAAGAAGTTATGATAGAAGGCGGAGAATTGAGCTTTGCCAGATCAAATCGAATTGCTTTGATCAATAAAAATGGTACTACAATTGGATCATTTACTATTTATTCACTATTATTAGAAGACGAAGAGACCCACCTTTTTCAAGATGACATACAAAGGGAAAACAATATCTTAAAAGAGGCGGTATCACGAAGTGATTTTATTGCGATCTCTTGGGAAAAAGGTGCGGATGGAGTGGTCGATTATGTTTCACCGAATATCGAACGGTGGGGCTATAGTCGTCATGAGTTCTACAATGAAGGATTGACATTCAAACATATTATCGTTGACGAAGACTATCCGGTATTTCAGTATAAAAATACGGTTTCAGAAAGTATTGCGGAAAATTCAATGGTTGTAGAATATCACATTCGTAAAAAGAACGGCGAGATAATTTTAATACGAGATGAAACCATTGAATCTACCATAAAAAGCAGCACAAAATATAAGCAGGGAATTTTGACAGAAATAACTCCCGTATTTCTGGTAACTAAGGATAAGAAAGCAACCGAATTTTTAAAGAAAGCTACAGAGGAAAAGAAAATCGATGCACTGCTTTCCTTGTATTATCAGCCAATCATGTCTTGCGATGGGAAACAATGCATTGGAGCAGAAGCACTACTGCGGTGGGGAAATACAAAAAAAGAAGACATAAGTCCGTTGGATGTGTTATCATTATCTGAGTATTTGGGACTGATTGGTGATGTAAGTAATTTTGTGCTAGAAGAAGCGTTTACCATGTGTAAGAAAAAAAATGATGTATCAAAGGAGCCATTTCGTATTCATGTAAATCTTTCTGTTATTGAGATTTCAAAGCCAGATATCATCGATAAAATAATTAAGATTGCAAGTAAAACAAAGGTAAATCCTGCATTAGTTGTATTTGAGATTACACAAAGCCTGGCATCCGAAGACTTCAAGGTTCTAAAGGCAGTATTGACACGTTTAAAAGAGTTGGGATTTTGTGTACTACTAGATAATTTTGGGACAGGAGCATATACGCTGAATGCCATTATGGAACTACCCCTTAATTATATAAAAATAGAGGAAAGTTTTATCCAAACGTATGGAACGGATAAATTTAAACCAGGGCTATTTGTTGCGATTATTGAACTTGCACATCGTTTAAATATTGAGATTATTGTATCTGGAATAGAAACGAAAAAACAGATGGAGTTTCTTTTTCTATCAAACGTAGATTTCTACCAAGGATACTTTTTTGGGTATCCGGTTCCAAAGAATGAATTTTTAGAGAGTGAAGGGAGAATATTATGAGTATTCAAAAAAAGAAATTTGGAAAAACAAAGGACGGTAAAACAGTAACGAGCTATATTCTAAAAAATGCAAACGGAATGGAAGCAGAATTCATTGATTATGGCGCACGTTTAGTAAGACTTTGTGTTCCGGATGCAAGGGGGCATTTTGATGATGTTGTGCTCGGATTTGACAATGTGGAGGGATATGAAACGTGTGACACCTACTATGGAGCGTTCGTAGGAAGATGCGCAAATCGTATCAGTGAAGCATCATTTACTTTAAATAATAAACAGTATATCCTTGATAAAAATGATGGAAAAAACACCTTGCACAGTGGTTTTGTAGGTTATGACCGAATGATGTATGATGTAGAGGTGTTTGAAGAAGAAGGGGAAGCTACCATTGAATTTTCAAGACTTAGTAAGGATATGGAGCAAGGGTTCCCCGGGAATCTTGACCTTACCGTTTCTTATACACTATCCGAGGATAATGCTTTAGTCATTGAATATTTTGCTGTATCGGATCAGGACACGTTGGTAAATTTAACAAATCATTCCTATTTTAACTTGTCCGGACATAATAAAGGGGATATTTTAAATCACAGGCTAAAGATAGATGCAAAACAATTTGCAGCAACAAAAGAAGGATTAATACCAACAGGTGAAATGAGAGAAGTTGCCGGTACTCCAATGGATTTTACGGATTGGAGAAAAATCGGGACTGATATCGATTCCGATTATCCACCAATTGTCCTTGCAGGTGGCTATGATCATCATTTTGTATTTTCAAACAATGAAAAAGGAATTAATCTGGTAATGGAAGCGTATGACGAAAAGAGTGGTAGATGTATGGAAGTCTATACGGATTTGCCAGGAGGCCAGTTGTATACAGGAAACTTTATCGATGGTAAGCTAGTCGGTAAGGAAGGCTGTAAATATCAAAAACGTGCTGGATTTTGTATGGAAACACAGTATATTCCAGATTCCATTCATCTAGATGGGGTTGTGAATTGTATTTTAACAGCTGGAAAAGAATACGATACAACAACGGTTTATAAATTTGGAGTAAAATAACATGAAAAATTAAGATTAGTTGTCGCAGTTATCCCGAAATAATGGGAGATTACGGCAACTATTTTTTTATATTCTGTAAAATATATAAACTAATCGAAAAAATACAAACAATACAAACAATAAAAAAATCGTTTGACAACCTAAATAATTTTGTGATACTCTGTTCATAGGAGGAGAAATGCTTATGAATAATATTATTTATTTAGTTTCACTTTTTGGAGTGGTCGCTTTAGTATTTGCTTTATTTTTAGCTCGAAAAGTAGAAAAACAGCCTGAGGGTAATGAAAAAATGAAAGAAATTGCTACTTCAATCAGTGAGGGAGCACAAGCATTTTTAAAAGCAGAATATAAGATTTTAGTACTATTTGTTGCTGCTTTGTTTTTATTGATTGGGATTGGAATCGGTAATTGGATTACTGCGCTATGCTTTTTGTTTGGAGCAGGATTTTCTACCATTGCAGGGTACTTTGGTATGAGCATGGCAACCAAAGCGAATGTAAGAACCGCACAGGCAGCAAAGGATGGCGGTATGAATCGCGCACTTTCGATTGCTTTTTCAGGAGGCGCGGTAATGGGTATGTGCGTAGCTGGGTTAGGTTTACTTGGTGCCAGCGCAATTTACGGCATTACAAAAGATGTTAGTGTACTTACTGGATTTAGTCTGGGAGCTTCGTCCATCGCCTTGTTTGCACGAGTTGGTGGTGGTATCTATACAAAGGCAGCAGACGTTGGAGCTGACTTGGTTGGAAAAGTAGAAGCAGGAATACCAGAAGATGATCCTAGAAATCCTGCGGTAATAGCAGATAATGTAGGTGATAATGTAGGTGATGTAGCTGGAATGGGGGCCGACTTATTTGAGTCTTATGTAGGCTCTTTGGTATCAGCGATTACGTTAGGAATTATATATAAAACAGGAATTGTTGGTGCGGTATTTCCACTCCTTTTAGCCGCTTGTGGCTTAGCCGCTTCAATAATAGGTACGTTCTTTGTTCGTGGAGATGAAAGATCAAATCCATATAAAGCTTTAAAAACAGGTACCTATGTAGCGAGTGCAATTGTAATCGTAGCAAGCGTTGTAATGAGTAAATACTTTTTTGGGAACTTTAATGCAGCAATTGCAGTTATCGCTGGACTTTTAGTAGGTATCTTAATTGGTGCCGTTACAGAGATATATACATCAGAAGAATATCGATCGGTGAAACAAATAGCAGAACAATCAGAAACCGGAGCAGCTACAACGATTATCAGTGGAGTTGCTGTAGGAATGCGCTCTACCTGTATTCCAATTATTTTAATTGCTGTTGGTATCTTAGTTGCTTATCAGTTTGAAGGATTGTATGGTATTGCATTAGCAGCGGTAGGTATGTTATCTACGTTAGGAATTACGGTAGCAGTCGATGCCTATGGTCCAATTGCGGATAATGCAGGTGGTATTGCTCAAATGGCAGGACTGGATAAATCCGTGCGAGCGATTACAGATCGCTTAGATTCCGTAGGAAATACAACCGCAGCAATTGGAAAGGGATTTGCAATTGGTTCAGCAGCCTTAACGGCGCTTGCTCTTTTCGTTTCGTATGCAGAAGCAGTAGGTCTTAAGAGTATTGACATTTTATCACCAAAAGTAATTGCTGGATTGTTTATCGGAGCGATGCTTCCATTTCTTTTCTCGGCAATCACGATGGAATCGGTTTCAAAAGCAGCATATCAGATGATTGAAGAAGTAAGACGCCAGTTTAAAACGATTCCAGGTATTTTAGAAGGAACCGCCAAACCAGATTACAAATCTTGTGTTGCAATCTCAACAACTGCAGCGCTAAAAGAAATGTTGATTCCTGGTATTATGGCGATAGCAGCGCCTATCGTGGTTGGCATTTTACTTGGGACGGATACGCTTGGTGGATTGTTGGCAGGGGCATTGGTATCCGGAGTATTACTCGCGATCTTTATGTCAAATTCAGGTGGCGCCTGGGATAATGCAAAGAAATTCATTGAAGGTGGAGCTTCTGGTGGAAAGGGCAGCGATGCACATAAGGCAGCGGTAGTAGGCGATACCGTAGGCGATCCATTTAAGGATACATCAGGACCAGCCATAAATATATTGATAAAACTGATGACGATTGTTGCATTGGTATTTGCACCATTATTTGTTCGTATTGGTGGATTGTTCTAAGATTTTAAAATAGCAAGATAGTAAAAATTTGATATAGACTCCTATGAAGAAAAGGGCTTGGATACAGAAACGGCAATTGATGTATTCGGGCCCTTTTCATGCGTATAATAGGGCTTGGAATGAATTAGGTGGGAAATTCTAGTAAAGCCGGAGTCTAAGGCATACGGGAATTATATATGAAAGACTAAGTAGAATATAAGATTCTAGAATAGCTATCTTTGCATTAACATAAAGAGAAAAGAGCCTAAATTCAAGGTGTATAAACCAAGAATCCAGGCTCTTTTCAAGCGTATAATAGGGTGGGAGTAGAAAGTGTTTTAATTCACTATCCGATATTTATTATAAAAAACAAATGTGACCATTTTGTGATAATTTTGTAAAGAATTCTAAATTCGTTATGAAAAATGTTATTTACATCCATGTCTGTGACCATCATGATCGTCATCATCATCGCAATCATCAAGAATCGGTTTGATTAAATCCAATTTTGACTTTAATATGATTTCGAGTGAAGTTATCTTATCAATCATTACTTCAACGGAATGATTCACTTCTATCAAATCATCCTTATCTGTATTACAAAGACTAATTACTTTCTGTAGTTTTTCTCCTTCTGCATTTAAAATGTGCGATATAGCAGCTTCTTCCAAAGCAATAGACTGAAGTAGGGCACTAGCAGCACAGCATTTGTCTATATTCTCACATTCAATTTTTGGCATACTCATAAAATAGTTCCTCCTAATTCCTTTTATTTTATGATATGATATTTTTAAAAAAATGTTAAAAAGCAAAAAAGGGGCAGTTTCAAAATCAAATCAGAAATTTGATTTTTGAACCTGCCCCTTCATTCATATATTAGCATCCGATTAATATCCGATTAGTATCCAAAACAACTACGGATAAGCGCTGCTATGTCGTTACAACTATAAAATCTAAAACACATAATGATATCCTCCTTTGTTTTATTTGTATTAGCTAAGTACTAAATGAATTGTAACACTTTTGTAACATTTAAACCATAGTCGATTACTGGGAATTAAGTAAGGATTATACAAAATATGAAATTTACTGTAATGACTTTATAAATATTGTTTGCTATAATGAAACATGCAAAAAGACCGGATTAATTAGCAAGATTTAAGATGAGAAAAAGGAAAATAAGGATGAAAATAACAGTTTTATGTGTGGGAAAAATAAAAGAAAAGTATTTTGAATCAGGCATTGGGGAATATGCGAAGCGATTAAGTAGATATTGTAAACTTGAAATAATTGAAGTAGCAGATGAAAAAACACCTGACAATGCAAGTGAGTTGGTGGAACGTCAGATCAAGGAAAAAGAGGGAGAGCGACTAAGAAAATATATCAGAGACGATGATTATGTGATTGCATTAGCGATTGAAGGAAAACAACTGGATTCGGTGGAACTATCGAAAAAAATAGAAAAACTAGGTGTTGATGGCATCAGTCATATTGTTTTTATAATAGGGGGGTCTCTTGGAATGGAAGAGGATCTATTAAAACGGGCTGATTTCAAATTGAGCTTTAGTAAAATGACGTTTCCTCATCAAATGATGCGGATGATTTTGTTGGAGCAGGTTTATCGCAGCTACCGGATTATGAAGGGTGAACCATATCATAAGTAAATAAGGTATTTATAATGTAAATAAGATATATATTAGAATTTGATACTTGAACGGTAACTATAATTTAATAAAGGAGACTTTACATGAGTATAGAAAACAAAGAATCGATTCAAACGAATACAGTTAAGATTTTAGATCAAGGACCTTTTTATCATGGAACGAAAGCTAATCTAGAAATAGGAGATTTGATTAAAATAGGATACTCGAAGCGATTAATGAGTAATAAAAAAATGTATTGACTCTGCCCAAGGGTTAGACCTTATAATTTTCTTGGAGGTGACCAAATGAATACGAAAGAAGTATGTAAAATGCTTGATGCAACTATAAAGACGCTAATCGTTTACGAGGAATATGGAATCGTTGTCCCAAAAAGAGAAGAGAATAATTATCGAAATTACAGCGAAGATGATGTATTAAAATTAAGGACCGTTAAGCTGCTAAAAGAACTAGGATTTTCATTAAAAGATATAAAAAGTTTAATGGAAAAAAACAACTATGCAACAACGCAATTTATGCGAAGTTTATATCTTCAATTAAAAGCCGTAGAAACAAAAATGAATGAACTGGATCATGTGAAAAATACATTAGTTACGAGCATAGATAAAATGTTGGATTCTAGTAAGGCAGTAGATCAAGACAGTTTTCTTCGTGATATGGATACGATTTTAAAAGAAAACAAGGATAATCGAAGGATTTGGGTGGATATGTGGGGATTTGATAATAAAGCAATTAAATTTGATAAAATGGTGCGAGACTCGGAACGAGATGAACTAGGGTTGTTTGAAAAATATGATGAGATTTTGAGCGAAATTAGGACCAGAATAAGGAATCACAAGGCAATGAGTATCATTGACATCGGATGTGGTACCGGTAATCTGTGTGGTGAATTAAGTGCTGACATAGATGTAGTAGGGATAGATCAAAGCTTAGAAATGATTGTGCAAGCAAAAAAGAAATATGGTGACATGAAATTTAGACTAGGAAATTTCTTGGATAAGCCTTATCGCAATAAGGACGTGGATATTGTAGTAACAACGTATGCTTTTCATAGTCTAAATGAAGAGGAAAAAAAAGAAGCAATCGATAATATGCTAGAGTATATAAAAGAGGATGGGAAAATAATAATTGTAGATTTCATGTTTTTGAATGACTTTGAAAAAGAAGAAAGAAAAAAAGAATATTATGAGAAGGGCAGACAAGATTTATGGGAAGTCGTGGATTATAAGTATTATACGAATTTAGAAAAATTAGAAAACTATATTCATCGATTGGGATGTAAAATGAAAAAAGAGCATGTGGTTAATTTTACCTGGATTGTAGAAATTCAAAATTAAGATTCCGGATTTGTAGCTGCCAAGCATGGGAATACCTATTTTCGATACCAAATAATACGAGTTCTTATAGCAGGGAGACTTGCCCACAAGACTTGACTTCAACTAAATGATGTGATAAAGTGCTATAAATGAGTATAAAGGAGAATGTCACATATGTTTGAGCAAATCAATCAACTACTTATCGCAGTAGATGATTTTGTATGGGGAGTACCATTAATTGTATTAATCTTATCCGTTGGTATTTATCTTACGATTCGTCTACGTGGATTACAGGTTTGGCAATTACCAAGAGCACTTCGTTACATGTTTAGAAATGAGGAGACAGGAACAGGCGAAGTATCTAGTTTTGCTGCACTTTGTACTGCGCTATCGGCAACAATTGGAACTGGTAATATTGTTGGTGTCGCAACAGCGATTGTAGCTGGAGGACCGGGAGCTCTTTTCTGGATGTGGGTAGCTGCTTTTTTTGGAATGGCAACAAAGTATGCAGAAGGTGTTTTAGCAATAAAATACCGTGTCATAAAAGAAGACAATCATGTGCTTGGTGGACCATTTTATTATATCGAAAATGGTATGGGACCAAAGTGGGGCTGGCTTGGTAAAGTGTTTGCTTTTTTTGGTGCAGCAGCAGGTGTCATGGGAATTGGAACCTTTACACAGGTAAATGGAATTACCACGGCAGTAGGAAGTTTTTTTGATCCCAAGAAGATACATACGATTACATTATTCAGTCGTGAATATAGTTATGCAGTTGTTATTGCAGGAATTATCGTGACATTTTGTGCAGGAATGGTAATCATTGGAGGAATAAAAAAAATTGCAAGGGTATCTGAAATTGTAGTTCCCTTTATGGCTGGATTTTATATTTTATCCTGTTTGATTATAATAATAGGTAATATAGATTTGATTCCGGATGCGGTAATACTAATCGTACAAAGTGCTTTTGGTTTGAAAGCGGTTGTAGGTGGAGCACTTGGCAGTATCATACTTGCAATGCAAAAAGGTATTGCAAGAGGAATTTTTTCTAACGAAGCAGGACTTGGAAGTGCTCCTATCGCAGCAGCAGCGGCTCAGACGAAAGAGCCTGTGCGCCAGGGACTTGTTTCTATGACTGGAACATTTATTGATACAATTGTTATCTGCACCATGACTGGACTCAGTATTGTAATCACGAATTCATATAATATAGGATTGGAAGGTGTTAATGTTACGACAAATGCGTTTCAAAAAGGATTACCTTTTCCTACGCAGTTTAGTTCGTTCTTATTAATGATGTGTCTTGTATTCTTTGCATTCACAACAATTATAGGATGGAATTATTACGGCGAAAGATGTATGGAATACCTAGTTGCGGGACAAACAAAGGTAGTTATGCTATATCGTTTTATGTTTATTTTTGCCGTATTCATTGGACCATTTATGACGGTTAAAGCAGTTTGGACGATTGCAGATATTTTTAATGCATGCATGGCCTTGCCAAACTTAATTGCAATACTGGCGCTTAGTGGAGTTGTAGCAAGTGAAACGAAAAGCTTTTTAAAACGGGTAAAAACAATGGAAGAATAAGTGAATACAAAATAAGGGAGTTCCAGTCGGAACTCCCTTATTTAGTTAAAACATTTATTTAATCCAACCAACAAAATTATCGAGTGCGTTTTTATTGAAAGAAGTTTAAAAATGTATTAGAATATAGTGAACATAAATTTGCGGTAAAACAAGTTAGAACAAAGACTTTGGAGGAGACTATGAAGAGGAATATTATACTGGACTGTGATCCTGGAATAGATGATGCAATAGCAATTACATTTGCGATTGCAAATGATGATAAATTAAATATACTTGGTATGACTACCGTAGCGGGGAATTTATCAAGTGATGTGGTAACAAACAATGCATTAGCATTAACAGAATTCTTAGGAAGAGAAGATATTCCGATAGCAAGAGGTGCAAGACAACCGTTACTTCGTGTCCTTTCAACAGCAGGTGATATACATGGAAAAAAAGGACTTGGAACCTATGAATTGCCGGCTAATAAAAGGGCAGAAGAAAAAGAACATGCAGTTGTATTTATGCGGAATTTGATTATGAACTGCGAAGAGAAAGTAACCTTGGTTCCGACCGGACCATTGACCAATATTGCGCTATTACTTCATATGTATCCAGAAGTAAAAGAAAAAATTGATTTGATCTGTTTGATGGGCGGTGCAAGCAAAGGCGGTAACGTAACAAAAACAGGCGAATTTAATATTTGGGCAGACCCAGAGGCTGCTTCGATTGTTTATAAAAGTGGTTTACCGATTGTAATGTGTGGATTAGATGTCACCGTTCAATGCGGGTTTAGCAGGGAACAGGCGGCATATCTTCAAAGTAGAGAAGGACGCATTTCAAAAATGTGCGGAGAAATGCTGATGTTTTATTTGAATAGTCCACATTATATCGATAAACCGATAGCCTCCATTCATGATGCTAGTACCATTATGTATCTTTTACATCCTGAACTATATAAATCGGTTCGTATAGATGTTGAGATTGACTGTTCTGAGAATTTGAATCGTGGAATGACAGTGTGTGATTTTGAACACGAATGCACAAAGGATGAGGCAGGTATTGATGTTTTGATGGAAGTTGATACGAAATTATTTGAACGGTATCTCATGGAAAGTATTGAAGAAATGGATAACCGCTTGGTATAAACAAAGTTCAAATAAATAATAATATTAGATTATAATAAACGAAGTTAGCAAAAGCGAAAAAGGAGAATAACAATGAAGGTATTAAATTTTGGATCGTTAAACTATGATTATGTGTATCAGGTAGATCATGCCGTTATGCCAGGAGAGACCATCGCCTCAAGATCAATGGAAACATTTAGTGGTGGCAAGGGATTGAACCAATCGATTGCTCTTGCAAAAGCGGGTGCAGATGTTTATCATGCCGGCATGGTTGGTAAAGATGGAGATATGCTGATAGCGACACTAAAAGAAAATATGGTAGATACCAGCCTTATTGAAGTTACAGAAGGAAAGAGCGGACATGCTATTATTCAATTGGATAAAAATGCCCAAAATTGTATCCTGTTATTTGGTGGAGCGAACCGTGCAATGACCAGAGAATATATCGATCGAGTAATTGCAACGTTTGAAAAAGGTGACATTTTACTCCTTCAAAATGAGATTAATCTTCTAGACTATATTATTGACCGTGCTTATGAACAGGGAATGTGCATTGTACTCAATCCTTCTCCTTTGGATGATGCGCTAGGAGCATGCGATTTATCTAAGGTATCCATCTTTTTACTCAATGAAATCGAGGGTGGACAGATTAGTGGAGAAACGAAACCAGAGGATATTCTTACAAAAATACATGCAACTTATCCTAACTGTAAAGTGGTATTAACGCTTGGACACGATGGATCCGTATTTAGTGATGGTAAGATACAGGTTAAGCAGTCAATATTCCCAGTGAAAGCTGTTGATACAACGGCAGCAGGAGATACGTTTACTGGTTATTTTATTACTGGATTATTGGAAGATATGAAAATAGAAGATATTATGAAACGAGCAGCAATGGCATCGGCACTTGCAGTTTCTCGCATGGGTGCAGCTCCTTCTATTCCATTCAAGGATGAAGTAAATGCAAAGCTATGAAACAGTAACACATACGTTTGAACCAGTATATAATGAAGATTCTAAGGTATTGATTCTTGGAAGCCTTCCTTCTGTCAAATCGCGTGAAAATGGATTTTATTATGGACATGCGCAAAATCGTTTTTGGAAACTTCTTGCATACCTATATGAAAGAGAAGTACCGAAATCCACACAGGAAAAAATCGATATGCTACTATTTTGTCAAATTGCTATTTGGGATGTGATAAAAAGTTGCGAAATCATGGGTTCCAGTGATAGCAGCATTCAAAATGTAGTGCCAATGGATTTAAATCAGATTCTACGGGTGTGTGACATAAAGCAAATCTATGCAAATGGTAAAACTGCAGCGAAACTTTATCGAACCTATCATCAGGAACTTACCGGGCGAGATATCATAGAACTTCCGTCGACAAGTCCTGCAAATGCAGCATATTCACTGGAACGTTTGGTGGAAAATTGGAAAAGAATCACCATTCCTTGTTGAAGCATAACAATCAGTCAATATTAAAAAACAGGTAACGTTCAATAGAACTGTGAGTATGATACAACTAAGGAATGGGGATTGAAAATGGATAAAAAACTACTAAATCGAATCTTATATGGAAATGTTGATCATAGTTTTTATAGCATGAATAGGGAAACAATGGATGATTTGAACTATAAAACAGTGAAGACCGCATATGCTGCAACAACGGGCATCACTTTTTTATTGGCTATCATGACGTTTACTTATGGTTTTTTGGATTATTTGTCTGGTTTTTATATTGCATATACCTTATTCTTTGCTATCATGACAGGGATAACGTTTTATATATTAAAGAAAAGTCATCGTTGTGCGAGAATCTTATATTACATATATGCAATCGCAATCTTTGGATTAGTAATTGTTGCAGGAACCGTTTTTAGCCCAGAGGATTTGGCTGTTACTTTTTTTGTATTACTGGTTATTATACCTTTGATTTACATTGAACCACCAATCCACTCCTTTGCTATGATAGCAATAGCTTGTGTGGCGTTTGGAATTACCACTTTTTTTGTAAAAGCAGATTATCCCCAAGTGGTACAATATGATATTGCAAATACAGTATGCTGTTTTGTTGTCAGTGCGGTATTTATTGCCTATATACGTAAAATGCATATCAATCATATGAAGACAACACTAATTTATCAAACACTGTCTCAAACGGATAGACTGACTGGGATTTTCAATAAAGAATATACTGAGCAGATGTGTCGTGCATATCTTGATGAAAAAAAGGAACTACAGCCAAGTGCGCTTGTAATGATTGATTTGGATAATTTTAAAGCAATCAATGATACGTTAGGTCACAGGCAAGGGGATTATGTTTTAAAAGAGGTTGGTGCAATACTAAAGAAAACATTTCCTACAGGAGACCTCGTTGGACGAATTGGTGGAGATGAGTTCCTTGTATTGGTAAAGAATATTGAAAACCTAGATAATATAAAGCAGAAAGCGGAACTTGTATCAAAAAAAATAAATACTGTTTTTTCTAATATTATTACGAAAGAAGTAATATCCTGCAGCATTGGAATTGTTTGCAATAATCCGCAATTGTCATTAAATTTTGATACCATGCTATCAAGAGCCGATCAGACGATGTATCTAGCAAAGAGGAATGGTAAAAACCAAATTTCGTTTTTTACCGAGCGTTTTCAAGCAGATTCCAATCGAGCTACCATACTTGTTGTTGAGGAAGAAGAATTAAGCAGGGCAGTATTATCGAACTTCTTACAGACAAATTTCAATGTAATACAAGCGGAAAATGCCCAAATAGCAGTCGGATATTTACATAAGTATGAGGGTAAGGTGGATGCCGTTATCATGGATACCAGCGTTCCGATTATAAATGGATATGATGTATTTGGCGAAATAAAAAATAAGGATACTTATAAAAAGATTGCGGTAATCCAATTAACTTCGAATCAAAAAAATGAGTTACAAATGATGGAAATTGGAGTGGATAGTTTTATAACTAAGCCGTATGATGCCAAAACAATTAATGAAAGAGTTTCCGAAGCAATCGAGAGTAAAATAAGATAACACTTAAAAGAGGATGTTTCAATTTGAATAAATTCATTGCAACATCCTCTTTTTTGCAGATTCATTATTTTATTTCACTTGTAATATACATTGTAAAAGTTGCAATCGCTAGTAATTCTTTATTCGCGTCGGTTACTTCAACGCGTGTTACTGCGGTGCGATTTCCTTTTCGAGCGGTAGTTGCTTCGGCATAAATGATATCACAGATGGCTGGTTTTAAGTAGTTAATACTTCCTTGCAAAGTCACATCGGTTACGCCGTAGGCATATACTGCCATTCCGGAAGCTAAATCACAGAGTGTAAAAATCGTACCACCATGGGTATATCCATACAGATTCTGATTACTGTTATCCGTTTTCAATGATACATAAGCATAACCGGGTCTTATATCTAATATATCCATATCGGTAATATGATTTGGATCAATATGTTTTAGAATACCCTGCCACATAGCATCACTGAATATTCCATTGTTCTTAAAGGTAGTTTCTTTCATTTCAAATTCTCCATTTTTTCGGTTTCTACTTTGATAAAAGTATGGCTTTTTCTAGTTTTTTGATACGAGGAGCTGTTTTAATTCTTCAAAGTTTGAAACTTCGTAGGTTATACTTGCGCCGTTTGTATTTTCTTTCTGATTTGGATTATACCAGCAGGTATCAATGCCAGCATTGTTTCCGCCTTTCATATCAGAGGTTAGACTATCACCAATCATAAGCACTTTTTGTTTATCTCTATATTGTATCGATTCCAAAGCATAATCAAAAATGGCAGCATTTGGTTTGGATAGATTTATTTCTTCTGAGATAATTACTCCTTCAAAAAATGGTGCCAGGATAGACGAACGGATTCGCTTCATTTGTACACTGGTAAGCCCATTGGTTACAATAATCATACGATAGTTTGGTTTGAGTGCTTCGATTAATTCATAACTTCCTTCGAGTAAGAAGGAGGCATCAGAAAGGTGTCTTAAGTATGCGCTAGAAAGATCATTCGCATCGATGGATACCTCGATTTTATCTATAAATCGGCGAAAACGTTCCGCTTTTAATGCATCCTGGGTAATCTGACCACGTTCTAATTCTTTCCAGATGGTTTCATTTATTTTTGAATAGATTGGTAAATGATAAGATTCATTATAAGAAATTCCTAATTCTTTCATAGCATGTTCGAGAGCATAGCGTTCCGATTTTTCAAAATCAAACAATGTTTCATCCGCATCAAAGATTAGCACTTCATATTTCATAGCTGTCCTCCAATTGTAGGTGTGATTTAACCTTTTTGTTTGGTACAACTTAGCAAAGGTTACATATATAACTTACAATAAGTAAAAGAATTTGTCTATCCCTATTAATCGCTTTAAAAAAAATCCGATATAATAAGGAAGGGGGGATTATTATGAGCCATTCATTAACAATTCATAGCAGTATTAGTATACAAAATATAGCAACACCAAATTTTCATGGGAAAAAAGATATCTTATCTGCGTGTAATCAACTGGAGTTACAAAGGAATAAAATTGATCAAAATAAAGGATTATCCAAGGAGGATAAGGATACTAAACTTATGGAGATTGATCAACAGCTAACTGATTTACAAACAGAAATTGAAACCGCTTTAAAAAAATCCAATAAGAAGCGAGTTGAAAAAGAAGTTGAGGAAAAGAAAGAGAATCTGGAAGAAATTATGTCACCAGAAATGGCTGAAATGACGCTAAAGATGGAACAGCTATTACAAGTGGCAACGAGCACGGAAGCTTCAAGTGAGAATCTAGGGGATATGTCACAAACGTTAGAATCAATGGATGATGCGAGTACACTTATGGATGTAGCAGGACAAGAGATAATTGGACAATCATTGTCTGAACAAGTTAAAAAAGAGAAAAGTGATTCTACGAATGTTTTGCATAACACCTCAATTCATGATGAAATAAAAAAAATGAAGGAAGACTTGGGTTTGAATGTTGAAAAAGAAGAGAATGTGCTTAACAGTTATAGCCAGGCAAAAATAAAGACAAAAGGATATCAAATTGATACCAGAATCTAACAAAAATAGATAATCAGTAAAACAGGCACAGGAATGAGGAACAAAATGAAATTGCAGGAAGAAATCAAGCATTACATACCTTATAATGAACAGGAAGAAAAAGATAAAGAGGTTATGATTGATTTTATCAAAACTTCAAAGAATATATTCTTACGGAAAAACAAAATTGCGCACTTTACGGCTTCTTCCTGGTTGGTGAATAAAGAACATACGAAAATACTTATGATTTTTCATAATATTTACAATTCCTGGTCCTGGACGGGAGGGCACGCTGATGGCGATGAGGATTTGCTACGGGTAGCTGTAAAAGAAGCAAAGGAAGAAACGGGAATTGAACATATTTTCCCTGTGTCAGATCAAATATTCTCGTTAGAAATTATTACCGTAGATGGGCATAAAAAGCGCGGGGAATATGTGCCGTCGCATCTTCACGTCAATATAACCTATTTATTAGAAGCAGATGAATTGGATCTACTTCAAATAAAAACGGATGAAAATAGTGGAGTAAAATGGTTCCCGATCGAATCCGTTGTGGAAGCTTCCAACGAACCTTGGATGCGTGGAATCTATCGAAAGCTGAATGATAAATTAATCCGCTCAAATGCTATTGCATACTTAGAGAAGAATCCTCTCCTACATATGGGAATGCTGGAACCAATTCGAAGAAACCATGCAGATATTCTATATGCAAATGCAGAGGGGGTATTCCTATTTGAACGCAAAAGTGGGGCGTATATGTTATCAACGGAGAATGAGGATTTGGCAAAGCAGTTGATTTGTTCGATAGACAAGGCGGCTCTTTTTTCACTGCATCAGTCCTCCCACGTAGATTTCGTAAAAGAACGGTTTGGATTTCAGGAATCCCTTGACTGTGTGCAGGCAGTATATACAAAGAAGGAGCAGATATCAGTTGACAGTGAATGTATGATTCGTCCGTTAGAAAAGAAGGATGCGATATTTGTTAAGGAACACTACCACACATCAGATGACATTTCATATTTTGAAACGCTGATTGCCAAAGGTGACTTGTATGGAGCTTATATTGGAAATGAATTGACAGGTTTTATCGGACAGCATTTAGAAGGAAGCATGGGATTACTTGAGGTTTTACCTGCTTATAAGCGCCGCGGAATTGGAAAGGCCTTGGAATCGTTCCTCATTAACGAGATTTTGAGAATGGGGAATGTCCCATTTTGTCAGGTGGTAGAAGGAAATGCTGCCTCCATGTATTTGCAAATGTCCCTTGGTATGGAAGTTTCAAAGGACCATTTATATTGGCTTTTTTAGTGCATAGAATGAATAAAAATATTTCTTTCATAAAACAATGAAGTTTTCAATTGAAAGAAATATTTTTTTATTCTACAATAGATTGAAAGCGACATATGTCGTTTTGATTTGTGAAATAGAAGATTAAAATAATAATATAAAATAAAGTTGAACAATCATCAAGTTTATTTTGGAGGCGCCGAATCGATGAATAAAGAAGATTGGATGAACTCATTGAAAGATGAGAAAAATCTGGAACTGTTTGAACACATGCCAGCAAAAGTTTTTGAATGTTCCCATGTAAAGAGGGTGAAAAAAGGCTTATTTGTGGTAGAAAAGGAGCAGCAAATTAAGGAAGTTTTACTATGCTGTAAAGGGCAGATGCAGGTTCAAAATGAGTTTCTGAATGGGACCGTATACAATTTTGATTTTGCAGAACCAATTTCTTATATTGGAGTCATGGAATTGCTTGCAGAAAGCACGATTTATTCCGCATATCTAAAGACGAAAACCGATTGTGAGTTCTTGGTAATTCCAATCAATATATTCATGGAATGGTTCTATAAAGACCAATGGTTAATCCTTGAAGTACTGAAATTTGTCTCCAAGAGTATGTTTGAGCGATCGTTTACAATCGGTGAGCATCGTGTGTATCCAGCTAATTATCAGATTGTAAAATATCTGATCGAGTGTTATGAAGCATCCGCTGATGAGCCAGTCTTTATTCAAAAAAGCAAGGAAGAAATGGGTACCTTGTTTTGTATTTCTACCAGAACCGTGCACCGTGTCTTGAAGCAATTAAAAGAAACAGACATTGTTAGTGTGAACCGAAAAGGTATTGGCGTATCCAAAGAACAATACAAAAAACTAGTGAATAAATTTGAAGAAATGAGGGACGAATTATGAGTCAAGTAATGGATATTATAAAAGATCAATCCTTAACGTACCATCAGCAGATTCTTGAATTGGCAGCAGTTGCAGGAAACAGTGAAACAGTGTTGCATTATGGTGAAGCAGCGGACGAATTAATCAAACAAAATGTTATCTGTACGATGTTTGAGGGAGAAATCCCTTACCGTCCTAGATATATCGTACCGGACTATGAAAAACTTATGACACAAGGATGTAAATTCCTTGAGCTGGATCCTCCAACAAATATCTGGGAAGCGACCAATGCGCTTTTAATATTTTATAAGCATGTACCTTCCATTACTTCGTTTCCAGTGTATATAGGCAATATCGATACCTTATTACAGCCATTTGTGAAAGATGAGGCCGAAGCTTATCTTGCAATCAAGTTATTTTTACAACATATTGACCGTACCCTTACGAATTCCTTTGTGCATGCCAATATTGGACCAATAGACACTGTTGCAGGCCGTTTAATCCTTAAAGCAACCGAAGAACTACAGTGTTCCATGCCAAATATTACACTGAAATGCGAAGAAGGTGTTACTTCAAACGAGTTTATGGAACTAAGTGCATCGGTTGCATTAAAGACTGCAAAGCCAAGCTTTGCAGATCACACAAAATATAAGAAAGCCTTTGGAACAGAAAATTATGCAATCGTTAGCTGTTACAATGGCTTCAATATTAGTGGTGGTGGTTATACCCTCGTACGTTTGGTGCTTAGTAATTTAGCAAAGAAGGCAACTTCCGTAGAAGACTTCTTAGAAAATCAGCTGCCAATGGGAGCGAAAGAAACGCTTCGTGTAATTGACGAACGTTCTCGCTTTGTGCGCGAAGAAAGTACGTTCTTTACCTCTAATTTTCTGGTAAAAGAAGGCTTTGTTTCCAGAGACTTATTTACAGGAATGCTAGGAGTGGTTGGACTTGCAGAAGCAGTAAATACCTTACTTCATACAACTGATAGCACAGAGCGCTTTGGTCGTTGCGAGGAAGCAAATAAACTAGGACTTACAATTATTGAAAAGTTAAGTGAACTTGTAAAAAAGCACCATTCTCCATATGTAGACTGCTTTGATGGAAATCATTTCTTACATGCACAGGTAGGCCTTGATACCGATGATGGATTTTCTCCAGGTTGCCGTATTCCAGTTGGCGAGGAGCCAGATTTGATGGAGCATATTTTACAGTCTGCTCCATTCCAAAAATACTTTATTAATGGTATTGGAGACATCTTTGTATTTGAAGAAACGTATCAAAAACATCCAGAAGCTTTGGTTCGTATTGTAAAAGGAGCATTTGATAACGGAATTCATTATTTTTCAGCGTATGGTGCTGGTGGTGATATGGTACGTGTAACTGGTTATCTGGCAAAACGATCCGAAGTAGAACGGTTAGAAAACGGAGAAGCAGTACTTAACAATGCGGCAATCTTTGCAAAGGGTGCAAAAAATAACGGAAAGGCTTTCGATCGTAAAGAGCGGAGGTATCCGGATGCCGATAAATAAGATTATTTCTTTTTCCTGTATTGATGGACCGGGCAATCGAATGGTTATCTTTTTTCAAGGCTGTAATTTTCAATGTGGGTACTGTCATAACCCAGAAACCATCCATCACTGCATTCACTGTGGTGACTGCGTAAAGACTTGCCCAGTTGGAGCATTGACAATGGAAGACGGACGTGTTAGTTGGGATGACAAAATATGCGTTGGATGTGATGCATGCATCAAAACTTGCAAGCATCTGTCTTCGCCAAAGACAAAGGATTATACGATAGAAGAACTTATGAAGGTGATAAAAAAGTCCGAAGCGTTCCTCGATGGAATCACAGTAAGTGGTGGAGAATGTTCCTTGAATATACCATTTTTGGTGGAACTATTTCGACTCGTGAAAAAAGAAACCAAACTAACCTGCTTTGTTGATACCAACGGTGGAATTGATTTATCGTGTTTCAACGAATTTGTCGAACTAACCGATGGATTCATGCTAGATGTAAAGGCTGTAGAGGAAGAGGAACATAAAAATCTGACCGGAATGTCAAATGAAATGGTTCTCAAAAATCTAACGTATTTACTAGAAAGAAATAAGTTGTATGAAGTACGTACGGTACTGGCTCCAGGGCTTCATCATGAATTGACCATTCCTTATGTAGCAAATAGTATAAAAGAAAAATGCATTTATAAATTGCTCAAATATCGGCAGTTTGGAGTGCGAAAAGCTGGTATTGAACAGTTTGGAACTGCCTCAACACCAAAAGAATATATGGAGCAAATGATTAACTTAGCAAAGAAGCATGGGGCAATCAATACCATCGGAATTTAGCATACAACAAAACAAAAAAGTCTGGTGCAAGAAAAAATTATATCCCAATATGCACTCAGCGCACAAAAAACCTGTGTTCTAACCGAATTTATTCGATTATTTTAATAAGACATAATGAAAATCAAGTGCCCACCACTTGATTTTCATTGTTTATGGCTTATTAAAATTGACAATCGAATTGAGGTTAGAACACAGGTTTTTTGTGCGCTGGGTGCATATTGTACATAACCTAGATTTTACACCAGCCCTTTATTTTTTTCTAAATGTACATTTTTCGACTTTCTTCATATCTTAATAGAAAAGGGGTATGAAAGGAGAAAAAATGGAACCTAAATTTATTCTACTTTTCGTCATATTAAGTTGCATTATCGTGCTTTTACTTGTTCGCTATTTGATTATTCGAAAACGCATCAAAAATTTCCAACCGAAATATCATTCCAAAGAACAGGTCGAGAGCTTTAATGACCTGTTAAGGGCAGCAGGGTTTGCTTATGATCCTAGACAGAATATATTTTATTCCTTACAAGATTGCTGGCAAAGAAAATTCGGATATCGTGAGCTCTTTGATGAAATGTCACCTACGTTTAGTATGGTGTTTCAGTGTGAACCTATCGTTTTTCAATATGAGGAAAAACAATGGATGATAGAGATTTGGAAAGGACAATATGGGATCAACACAGGAGCTGAGGTTGGAGTTTATATAGCAGATGGAGAAAATACCTATCGCTGTGCAAATAATAACGAAGAACTTTATGTACGCTTCCATTTGTGGAAGGGAAAGAAATTACTCGCAAGCCGCGAACAAAAAGGATGGTGGACTACTTCTTTTTCACTAGGAGAATATACAATTCCAAAACGTTTGTCTATGACAATCGATATTTCATTTCCAGATTTTGAGATGGGTGAGGTGTTTTTTAATGAATTACTGAAGATGGGATACAGCCGCAGTTGTGTGTGTATCTATGGAAGTACGGTCCGAATCAAATTTGAACATCCATTTTCCAAGCAACCATCTTCTCAAACGGGTTGTTTTGCAAAAGTTGCAATGCTTATGAATCGAATCAACTGCGCACTTTTCCGATATCTAACAAGAAAGCAGATTTGTACACTGGATAAAATTGAATACATTAAGATAAGGCTTCCAATTTTATATCATTTTATGACAAAAGTAATATTTGCAGGGGTGAAATAAAATGGTAGAGCGTAGCATGGATCAAAGAATGAGGAAAATATATCGTGATTCGCAGCGCCTTAACGTAGATGAAAATACGAAGATTGTAATCATGAGTGACTGTCATAGAGGAGATGGTGAATGGAACGACAATTTTGCTGAAAATGAGAAAATCTATTTTACAGCGTTAAGGGATTATTACAAAAATGGCTATACGTATGTTGAATTAGGCGATGGAGATGAGCTTTGGGAAAATAAGGACTATCGAAAAATAATCCAGCTATACAGCCATATCTTTTGGCTTCTTTCACAATTTTATCGCGAAGGAAGACTCTATATGATATACGGAAATCATGATAGACAAAAGAAAAGTACGCGATTTATTAAAAAATATATGAGTGAGTATTATTATGAGGCAGAAAATCGTTATCTATCTTTGTTTCCTAAAATTGAGATAAAAGAGGGTCTTGTCTTAAAACTTACTTGTTGTGACATGCAGCGAACGATACTTTTGGTGCATGGACATCAAAATGAGCTACTAAATGATCAACTTTGGATATTGGCAAAATGGATGGTTCGCTATATTTGGAAACCGCTTGAAATATTGGGAATAAACAATCCGTTGACTGCAACCGGAAATTATTCCACGAAACCAAAACGTCCCAATAAAGTAGAACAATGGGCAGAAGAAAAAAAACAGCTTACGATAGGAGGCCATACTCATCGGCCGCTCTGTCCGGGTAGTGAATTGGAAACGTATTATTTTAACAGCGGAAGTTGTGTTCACCCAAGATGTATTACGGCGATTGAAATAGAGGGTAGAAATTTACGATTAGTAAAATGGTATGTTGATGTTGATAGTGATAACCATCTTCTCGTAAAAAAGGAAGTACTCATGCAGCATTATCTCATGTGATTGTACGTAAGAGCTTATTACTTGTCTTTGATATCTGTCAATTTTTGTCGAATCTTGCATATAATATAGTGAAATCAAATATAAGGAGAAAATACTATGCAAGCAAAAATATTACTTTTTGAGCACCCGAACTTCCAAGGAAGATGTCTTGAAATTACAAAACCAACACCTCATTTAAGCAAATATTGCTTTAATAACGAAGTATCCAGTGTTAAGGTTATTTGTGGAGATTGGAAATTATTTGAACACCCTGATTTTGAAGGTGAGAAATACAAAGTTTGCCAAAGAGGCGGACCATGTTGCAATGGGGAATATCCATTCCCTATGGCTTGGTGTGGAGAAAACAACGAGATTTCTTCACTCTATCCAATATGTTAATAAACAATTAAATATACAAATGAGTATTTTTTAACCTAAATAGTTAAAGATATGCCCATTATTTAAAGATAAAACTTTTGATAATGGGCATATCTAATTACTAAGTAGTTTTTTAAAAACACTTTAAAATTTGTATATTTAGGAATATAATAGGAAAAGTATAGAGTTTTGTGCAGCAAAAGATTATAAGGATAAAAGGAGAATATAGATATGGCAATATTAGTAACAGGGGGAGCAGGATACATAGGAAGTCATACGCTGATTGAATTATTAACAGCAGGATATGAGGTAGTTGTAGTTGATAATTTAAGTAATTCAAGTGTTGAATCCTTAACACGTGTGAAGAAAATTACAGGAAAAGAACTTATCTTTTATGAGGCAGATATTTGTGATAAAGAAGCGCTAGACCGCATTTTTACAAACGAGAGTATCGATTCAGTCATTCACTTTGCTGGACTGAAAGCAGTAGGTGAATCCGTAGCAAAGCCACTGGAATATTATGAAAATAATATTGGTGGGACCTTAGCATTATGTGAAACTATGAGAAAACATAATGTGAAGAATATTGTATTTAGTTCCTCTGCAACCGTTTATGGAAATCCTAAATTTATACCAATCACAGAGGAATGCCCTAAGGGTGAAATTACCAATCCTTATGGACAGACAAAGTCGATGCTGGAACAAATCCTTACGGACATTCATACCTCCGATTCGGAATGGAATATTATATTACTTCGTTATTTTAACCCAATCGGTGCACATGAAAGTGGAATGATTGGAGAAGATCCAAAGGGAATTCCTAACAATTTAGTACCTTATATTGCAAAGGTAGCGGTCGGTAATCTGGAGTGTTTGGGTGTCTTTGGAAATGATTATGAAACGAAAGATGGCACGGGTGTCAGAGACTATATTCACGTAGTGGATTTGGCGATTGGACATGTTCGAGCAATCGAAAAACTTAAGGACAAAGAAGGCGTAAGTATTTATAATCTTGGTACCGGAAATGGATATAGCGTGCTTGATGTAATTCATGCATTTGAAAAGGCATGTGGTAAGCAGATTAATTATATGTTCAAACCAAGAAGAGCGGGTGATATTGCAACCTGTTACTGCGATCCTAGTAAAGCATTAATCGAACTTTCCTGGAAAGCACAGTATGGAATTGAAAAGATGTGCGAAGATTCCTGGAGATGGCAATCACAAAATCCAAATGGATATCAAAAATAATTATAGTAAGGATAGAAAACATGTATATACTAGTGTTAATATGATTTAACGAGGTGTATGCATGTTTTTTTCTTGTAATCTTACAAAACCAGAACGTTTTATACGAAAAGGCATTCTGTGGCTGTTTGCCATAGGATCTATCATGCATTTTTTGTATCAACTCTTGGGAGAAAGTATCGTGGTTGGTTTGTTTGCTCCGACCAATGAAAGTGTATGGGAACATCTTAAAATGGTAGCATTACCGATGATTCTATGGTGGGGTATTTATTACCTCATTTATAAGAATAAGTATAACATAAATAAAAAGGCATGGTTTACAGGTGCGCTCGCTGCTCTTATTACCGCTTTATTTATGATACCTTTAATCTTTTATTTTTATACAAATGCGTTTGGTGTAGAATATGTGTGGGTTGATATCCTTATGTTACTCATAGGCATTTTTATCGGTCAATGGATGGGATTGCATTTTTATCGACATTCGTCTGGAATTCCGGTTTGGATCGCTATTTTTCTAATGGTTGTGATTGTAGCACTATTTGCCATATTTACTATTTTTCCGCCAAATTTACCGATATTTCAAAGTAATGTTTGACAAAACCCAGTAAAATGCATATGATAGACCTATTAAATGAATAAAAGATGTTTGTTGGTGCATATACATCATTGCGTGTGATTATATGAGAATAGGGAACTGGGTGAGAATCCCAGACAGTCCTGCTGCCGTATTGACAAAGTCATTTTAGTTATACCACTGAGTATTTGCTTGGGAAGGGTAAAATGATTAAAAATCTAAGCCGAAAGACCTGCCAACAAAACACCAAAGTTACTTCACAGGATATGAAGTTTTGGGATTACGTTTTGATTGGCTTTTCGAAAGTAGAAAGGCATTTTTTTGTTAATACAAACCTTAGTCCTTGACTAAGGTTTTTTTTATGAAAAGGGGGTAGCAATGAACGACGAAGAATTCATACATAAAATTAATAAAATACCTGCCCTTCATGTAGATGCACAATGCGATACAAAAGAATATATGGAATCACTTGCAAAACCACCAGGAAGTTTGGGCGAACTAGAAAATATAGCAGAACGGATTTCTGCGATTACTGGAAAACGAATCAATCATCTAGATAAACGATGTGTTCTTGTTTTCTCTTCCGACAATGGAGTAGTAGCGGAGGGAATTGCATCTGGACCACAGTCTATAACAGCGGTACAAACAAGAAACATGCTAGATGGTATGACGGGAGTCGCGGTAATTGCAAAACACTATCATAGCGATTTGATTGTGACGGATGTAGGAATTCATGATTTCGTGGAACATAAGGATTTAATTAATCGAAAGATTCGAAATGGAACTTATAATATTGCAAATCAGGCAGCGATGTCAAGGGATGAGGCAATAAAAGCAATTGCAGTTGGAATGGAAATTGTAGAAAAAGCTCACAAGGATGGATATCAGGTCATGGGTATCGGAGAGATGGGAATTGGCAATACAACAACAAGTAGTGCAGTTCTTGCTGCACTGTTAGGTCTTCCCAATGACGAAGTTGATCAAGTAGTAGGAAAAGGTGCTGGACTTACAAAAGAGGCCTATCAAAAGAAGATTTCTGTCATTCAAAAGGCGCTTTGTCTAAATCAACCGTTAAGAGAGGATCCCATTGATTGTCTGCTAAAGGTAGGTGGCTTTGATTTAGCCGCAATGACCGGAGCTTACCTTGGAGCAGCCCTTTATCAGATACCAGTTGTCATTGACGGATTTATATCAATCGTGGCAGCACTTTGTGCCGTAAGATTAAATCCATTGGTCAAAGAGTATCTGTTTGCATCTCATAACTCATATGAGATTGGATATCAACTTGCACGCAAGGAATTAGCGCTGAATGCGCCTCTCCATCTTGATATGAGACTTGGAGAAGGCAGTGGCTGTCCACTCATGTTTGAAATTATGGAAACGGCATGTATGATAGTAAGAGAAATGGCCACATTTGAAGAAGCAAAGATTAATACGGATTATCTAAAAGACATTCGTACATCCGATGCTTTTTAATACTGAATTTGTGTCTTTATGCGTATACAAACTTGATATGCTCAAAGAGCAGCGTAGAAAAGAAGGGAAATATGAAAATTTTTATTTCGGGTGGATGCAAAAATGGAAAGTCTACCTATGCACAAGAACTCGCAGTCAAACAAAAAACAGAGGGTTTGCCACTTTATTATGTTGCGACGATGGAGCCTGTTGATGGCGAAGACGAAGCGCGAATCCAGCGACATAGAAAGGAGCGCGAGGGGCTTTCGTTTGAAACGGTGGAGCAGCCGAAAAACATAATGGATTTGCTTATCAAGAGCAATTGTAAGGGTTCATTTCTAATCGATAGCACGACGGCACTTCTTGCAAACGAAATGTTTCAAGGTGGAATCATAAACGATGGGATTGTTGAAAAAATCGGGAAGGAATTGGAAGAGGTCATTTCACAGCTAGATCATGTGGTGATTGTCTCCGATTATATATTTTCAAACATAGAAGATTTTTCAAAGGAAACCAAACAGTATCAGCGAAACCTTGCTTATTTAGATAAGATCTGTGCAAAAAACTGTGATGTTGTCTTAGAAATCTGTTTTGGAAACCAGATCATACACAAAGGAGGTAACGAGTATGAAGCACTTATGGAACGGATTTAATATGTCCATTGGTATGTATACGATACTTCCTAGTAAAGCCGATATCTGGGATGAGAAAGCGACAAAATATCTGATTCCATTTTATCCAGTTGCGGGTATTTTGATTGGGCTGATCTGGTATGGTGCCTATTATGCGCTTCAACAATTTCCGATACCGATTATGATTGAGACATTGATTTTGATGGTATTACCCTCCATTCTCAGTGGGTTTTTACATCTTGATGGATTTATGGATACATCGGATGCCATTGGTTCGAGAAGATGTCTAGAAGAAAAGCGTAAGATACTAAAGGATTCCCACGTGGGAGCCTTTGCGGTCATTGCGGTTTTGCTTTGGATGTTTGCGTCTTTTTGCTGTATGTATAGTATTTTGAATACTGGTAAGTCCGTATTCGCATTTTTACTGATACCCGTAGTATCAAGAGCCTTTACTGGAATCTGTGTTTTGAATGGAAAACCGATATCACAAAACAGTTACCTGACACTTTATCAAAAAGAAAAAGCAAATTGGCAGACACCAGTTCAGGTTGGATATCTATTACTTAGTCTACTAGCAGCGTTTTGGATTGGAAATTTAAAAACAGGTTTCGTTATAGGAATCCTGCTACTTGCTGCCTTACTATCGTTAATGCATGCACATAAGCAGCTGAAAGGCATCTCCGGTGATGTATCTGGTTATATTTTAACAATGAGTGAATTAGCCGCAGTATTTGCTATGGCAATGATTTAGGAGGGAAATGCGTGATATTGGTAATTGGTGGAGCCTATCAGGGCAAGCTTTCTTATGTAAAAGAGAAATATCGGTTAGAAGACCAGGATATTTATATTTGTAAAGAAGGGCAAAGTGAACTGACAACGGATAAACGTGTCATTTATGGTTTGGAGCACATTATTTTATCCCAGGTGAAAAAGGGAATGGATAGTACCTGTTATATAAAAGAAAATATAGCCTCCTTACAGGATAAAATACTTGTTTGTGTTGATGCTTCCTGTGGGATTGTGCCAATGGATAAAGATTTGCGGGCATACCGAGAAGCAAGTGGACGAACCCTATCTTATCTGGCAAATAAAGCAGATGAGGTGATTCGCATTTTTTGCGGTATAGGAAGTAAAATAAAATGAAATTATATCTGATACGCCACGGAAAAACGCAGGCGAATAAAAAAAGATTATACTGTGGGCAGACCGATATCGGACTTTGCAATGAAGGGATTGCAGAACTTCACAATCTAAAAGATAAAGTTACCTATCCACAAGCAGACCTATTTGTTGTGTCTGGGCTGAAAAGAACGAAGCAAACATTAGAAATTCTTTATGGGCATTCAACGCCCATTTGCATGCCACAGTTAAATGAACTGAATTTTGGGATTTTTGAATTAAAGTCCTATGAGGAATTGAAAGAGCAATACGATTATCAATCATGGATTCAAAACATTGAGACTGCACACTGCCCTATGGGTGAAAGCAGACTTGAATTTAAACATCGTATTAAAACAGGATTAAAGCAACTGGAAGAACTTCTAACAAGCGGACAGAATAAAAGCATCGTAGTAATTACGCATGGAGGAGTCATTGCAGAGATAATGGAGCATTACTTTCCACATAAAAAAAACTTTTATGACTGGCAACCTGATTTTGGAAGAGGTTATTTCGTTGATTTAAATACATCAAAACAATATACTATTATTTAAGGAGATTTTTATGAAGTTTACAAATAAGAAATTATTATCCCTACTATTGGTACTAACACTATTGCTATCTTTTACTGGATGTGGAAGCAAAGAGGAAGTTACAAAAGATTCGGATACTGAGGCTAGTGTAGTTGAGACACAAAAAGACCAGGCGATAGCACTGCCAAGTGAAGACCGTGCGGGAAATGCAATTACCATACCAGATAATATAGATAGCATTATTTCATTGGCTCCCTCTATTACGGAGACCTTAGTAGAGCTTGGTGTTGCCGATAAACTTGTAGCAATTGATACAAACTCGGTAGGAAGGGAAGGAGTTGCAAACGATTTGCCTACGTTTGATTTAATGAATCCAGACGTAGAAAAGATGGCGGCGTTAAATCCAAGTATTATCTTTGTATCCAGTATTAGCTTAATTGATGGTCAAGATCCCTTTGCACCATTAAAAGAGCTAGGAATTTGCATTGTTTGCATTCCTACAAGTAACAGCATAAAGGCAATCGAAGAGGATATCGATTTCCTTGGAAAAGTTACACAAAACACAGCGAAAAGTGATGAGATTATTGCAACGATGCAAAGTGAAATCGATCAAATAGCTGCAATTGGCAAAACAATTACGGATAAAAAATCCGTGTATTTTGAAATTGCTGCGGCACCTTCTATGTATAGCTTTGGTTCCGGGGTATTCTTAAATGAAATGATTGAGTTAATTGGAGCAACCAATGTTTTTAAGGATGAGGAGAGCTGGATTAGTGTAGAAGCAGAAAATGCAGTGAATGCAAATCCAGATGTTATTTTGACGAATGTAAATTATATTGAAAATCCATGTGAGGAAATCTTAGAAAGGGAAGGGTTTGAGAAGGTAACTGCAGTAAAGGAAGGTCAGGTTTATTACATTGATAATATGTCAAGTTCCCTTCCGAATGAAAATATTGTCAAAGCTTTAAAGGAAATGGCAGAAGCAGTTTATCCTGACCTATATTAAAGTATGAAGAATAGAGGAAAAGTAATTATAATGGCAGGTGTTGCCTTCCTTTCTATTATTCTAGGAGTCGGAATCGGCAGCGTATGTATTACTCCAGTGCAGATTGCCGCAATATTTATGAATAAAATGTTTCATGTTCCTCTACCAGAGAATTTCAATGAAATTTATATCGGATTACTCCTTAATATCCGTTTACCGCGTGTCCTCCTTGCCTTTTTGGTGGGGGCTGCACTTTCTGTTAGCGGAACGGTAATGCAGTCTGTATTAAAGAACCCCCTGGCATCTTCTTATGGACTAGGGGTTTCTTCAGGTGCAGGACTTGGCGCGATACTGGTCATGATGTGTGGAGTTTCTTCTGGAGTACTCGGAGTCTTTTTGCTTCCAGTTGTGGGACTTTTGTTTGGATTGGGTACAGTATTTATATCCATTTTCCTTGCATCAAAGTTTGACCGAAACATGTCTAATTTTAATATTGTTCTAACTGGAATGGTAGTATCTCTTTTTATCAATGCAATCATGTCAACTCTTGCATCTACCTCACAGGAATATTCGCAGCGAATTCTACTTTGGCAGTTAGGCAGCTTTTCGCTAAAAGAATGGAGCTATGTGCTGGTGTTGTTTCCAATTGTAATGGCTTGTATCGTATTTTTTATGCGATTTACACTGGAGTTAGACATCTTGACCTTTGGAGAAGAACAAGCAAGCGCGATGGGAATCGAAATAAAGAAAGCAAAATGGATCCTGATTGGTATGACTGCCATATTAACAGGAACGGCAGTTTCCTTTGTTGGAATCATAGGTTTTGTGGATTTGATTGGGCCGCATGTTGTGAGGCGATTCTTTGGCTGTGAGCACAAATATGTCATTCCAATGTCTGCTTTATTTGGAGGTAGTTTTATGGTAATCGCCGATTTACTTGCAAGAACGCTTGTTTCTCCATCTGAAATTCCAATTGGTTCCATTACAGCTTTGGTTGGTGCACCATTTTTTATCTACATCTTTTTTCGAAGTGGAAAGGAGAAGGTAGCATGATAAATATCGAACACGTAAGTTGTGGCTATGATTTAAATCCAATCATAAAAGACATTTCATTTACGGTAAAGGAGAACGAAATACTTTGTATTTTGGGACCGAATGGTTGTGGGAAAACAACACTTCTGCGAGCAATTTCAGGGCTGTTACCAGCAACTGGAACGATACGGATGAATGGTATGAATATAAAAACAGCAGGACGCAGAGAAATTGCAAAAAAAATTGCAGTGATGAATCAGCTGACAAGCATTTATTTTTCATATACGGTTTATGAAACGGTGAAGATGGGACGCTATGTACATAGCAAAGGCGGTATTTTTCAGACCGATCAAAAGAAAGAAAAGGCATTTGTTTATGAATGCCTAGACAAAGTTGGTATGTTGGATCAAAAAGACCGTCTGATTACAGAACTTTCCGGAGGACAATTGCAACGAGCACTTTTCGCACGTGTCTTAGCGCAGGATCCGGAAATAATCTTATTAGACGAACCAACCAATCATCTGGATCTAAAATATCAAATTGAATTACTCGAACAGATCAAAGAATGGGGGAAAAAGGAAAATCGGTGTGTAATCGGAGTCCTTCATGATATCAATCATGCCCTGTTATTTGCAGATAAAATAATGTTACTCAATGATGGTCAGATCAAAGCCTATGATGATTCCTGTGATTTTGATTTGACTAGTTTAAATGATATCTATGGAATTGATGTTGGAGATTACATGTTACATGCACTGGAAAGATGGAGAATTTAAGTTCACAGTATTTCTTTTATTTGGCACGCAAACTCAATGAACTAGATGGGATAGAAGAAACGGAATATGTCAGCCGAAACTACAAATAACCCAAGAAATCTTTGACTTTCTAATGACAGAACAGGTAAAATCGGCTATAGTTATAGGTGAAAGATGAAATGGAGAAGATAAAATGAGTGAAAAAGAGAATATACATTGTCTGGAACATAGTCATGAATACCAGCATGAGCATGATATTCCACATACCCATGTGCATCCACATGAAGATACAAAAAAAGTACTAAACCGTATGTCTAGAGCAATTGGGCATATGGAGGCGACGAAGCGAATGATAGAAGACGGGAGAGATTGCAGCGAGGTTCTGATTCAAATAGCGGCAGTAAAATCAGCCATCAATAATATCGGAAAGATTATTTTACAAGACCACATCAACCATTGTATCGTGGACGCGGTTGAAAGTGGAGATAAAAAATCCTTAGATGATCTTACAGATGCAATCGATAAATTTGTAAAATGATGAATCAATATGATACCAGAATGACAAAAATAGGTTTCATTACCATACAAATAATGGATCATGAAATCAAGGTATTAGAATTTGGAGAAAAAGTCATACCAGATAGCGTATATGGTAAAAGTGAATCGCTTGATCTGGCATTTTTACAATTAGAGGAATATTTTGATGGAAAGAGAAAGACCTTTTCCCTGCCACTAAATCCGGACGGTACGGAATTTCAAAAAAAAGTATGGAAGGAACTTTTAAAGATTCCATATGGGGAAACAAGATGTTATCAAGACCTAGCTATCGGGATAGGTAATGAAAAAGCAAGCCGAGCAATTGGTATGGCAAATCATAACAACCCGATTGCTATTATGATTCCCTGCCACCGTGTGATTGGGAAGAATGGTTCTTTAGTTGGCTATGCAGGTGGTATAGAAACAAAGATAGAGTTGCTTGAATTAGAGAAAAAATGGAAATAGCTAGTAGGTTGGTGCAAAGATGAGTTGGATGAAGAAACGAGATATTTATTTGGTAATTGGCATGCTTTTATTCGCAGGCGCTTTGTATGGAGGATATCGGCTATATGTAGCAAATTTACCTGCAAAGGCAGAAATCTATTACGAGTCGAAATTAATAAAAACGGTTTTATTAGATACCGGAAAAGAAGAAACGTTTAAGGTTGAGGAATCTGATCATGTGACGTTTCATCTATATGCGGATGGTTCCATTGCATTTGAACACTCGGACTGTCCAGATCAAATCTGTGTAAAATCAGGAAAGCTTCATCTCGTTGGACAAAGCGCAGCCTGTTTACCTAATAAATTGATTATAAAAATCGTGCCAAACAATAAGAATTCAAAAGATGATGTGGACATGATTGGGTAGAAAGTAAAAAATGAAAAATGAAGATTCAAAAACAAAACATATGGTGTTAACGGCAATGCTCTTTGCTACAGCAATTGTGTTGTCAATTGTGGAGAGTATGATTCCAATGCCAATTTCAATACCTGGGGTAAAGTTTGGACTATCTAATATTGTTGTTATGTATGCTATGTTTTTCCTTAATAAACGGGATGCGCTTATGATTGCAATATTAAAAGGTGTATTTGCTGCATTGACCAGAGGAGCAGTAGCAGGACTTTTAAGTCTTACTGGAGGCGTGTTTTCTATAGTAGTCATGGTAGTATTGATGTTTATATTGAAAGAAAAAGGAAGTTATTTTTTATATAGTATGTCTGGAGCACTATTTCATAATATTGGTCAGTTTGTTGCGATATCCATTATTTATACCAATATGGTGTGGCTGTATTATTTGCCAATTTTATTGGTAACAGGAATCATTGCAGGAATGATAACCTCCGTGTTACTGAGGTTTCTTTTGCCAGCGTTACAAAAGATATGATTTGAATTTTTGAGGTGAACATAACATGAAACATTGTAAATATACATTATTTGGAGTAATCTTATTTTGTCTTTTACTTGCTGGATGCAAAAAAACAAGTGGTATTACGCGTTATAGTACGCAGTATTTAGATTTATTTGATACGTTAACCGTAATCGATGGTTACGCGAGCTCTCAGGAGGAGTTTTCCAAAGAAACGGAGAAACTTTACGAAGAACTTAAGACCTATCATCAACTATATGATATTTATAATGATTACGAAAATATCAATAATATAAAGACAATCAATGATAATGCCGGAATTGCACCAGTTAAGGTAGATAAAAAGATAATCGATTTGCTACTCCTGGGAAAAGAAATATACGAAGAAACGAATGGCAAAGTAAATATTGCATTTGGGAGTGTATTATCAATCTGGCACGATTATCGTACAGAAGAACTTAATGATTCTGAAAATGCAAAGCTACCACCAATGGAGGAATTAAAGATAGCGAATAAACATGTGGATATATCAAAGGTAATCATAGATGAAGCGGCATCCACGGTATATTTGGAAGACAAGGAGATGAGCCTGGATGTTGGCTCGGTTGGAAAAGGTTATGCTACAAAAATGCTGACCGATTATGCAAACAGGGAAGGGATGAATCATTTGCTAATCAGTGTGGGTGGTAATATCTCAGCAATTGGCACAAAAGAAGATGGAAGTAATTGGGTACTGGGGATTCAAAATCCAGATACAGACAGTGAAACTGCTTATGTGCAAAAAGTGAATGCAAAGGATCAGTCCTTGGTTACCAGTGGGAATTATCAACGCTATTATATGGTCGATGGAAAGATGTATCATCATATTATTGATCCAAATACCTTAATGCCATCTGCTTATTTTGCGTCTGTGTCGATATTAAATAAGGATTCAGGAATAGCGGATGCTTTGTCAACAGCAGTTTTTAATATGCCCTTTGAAGAGGGACTTCAATTAATAGAAAGCATCAACGATACAGAAGCGATGTGGATTTATGAAGATGGAACGTTTGCGTATTCGAATGGGTTTAAGGAAGCTATTGCACAGTAACGTTTAAAATACTATAATAAATAGTAATGTTTTGGTACAGTTGGGAGATAATACGATGTGGCATAATCGATTTTGTGGCAAATGTCTGATGGTCTCATTCTGTTTCTTTCTTTTGACGGGATGTTCTGCCACAAAGGCAAATAGGAAGCAATATGATGAGGGACTAGCATTCGTTCAAGAAAATAAATGGGAAGAGGCAATTGACAGCTTTGGTAATGCACTTTCGCAAGAATCGAAAGGAAGCAAGTTAAGTATATCAGAGCAAATTTTAAATAAAAAAGCCTGTTATGCAATGGGCGTTGGATATTATAAGATTCAAAATTATGAAAAAGCAGAAAAATACCTAGAAGAGGCACTTTCTATTTCCTATTTGAAGAATTGGGACGAAGAAATAAAAAATTATCAAGTAGATAATTTCTGCGCAATGGATGAATATGAGAAAGCTTACGACGTAATACTTAGTCTTAGAGAAGATAATCAAAACGATTTTTCCTATTTATTTCGAGCATATTTTATATTAGATGCATTAGGAAAAGAAAATGAAAAAGAGGAGCTGTTACAAGAAGGACTCTCCATCAAAGGTAAGGGGGAAGAATATCAGTTCAATCAGGCAAAAATTCGTTATTTTCTTGGTGATTTAAAAGAAGCAAAGAAAGGTATGAAACTAGCATCTGATAACAATATAGAGCAAGCGTTCTTTTATCTTGGAAGAATCTACGAAGATAATCAAAAATACGATAAGGCAATATCATGCTATGAAGCGTATACTTCTGCCCTAGAAGCAGAAAATGATTTTGTGAACTTACACATTGCAGCTTGTTATGAAAAAAGCGGCGATTATGAGTCTGCATTAAATGTATACGAAACAGCAATCGAAAAAAGTGATGGTAGTTATCGAAAGCAGCTTCGTTATAATCAGATTGTGACATTGGAAAAAGACACACAATATGAGGAAGCGTTTGAAAAATGCAAAGCTTATATGAAAGTTTATAAAGAGGATGCTGCAATGAAAAAAGAGTATGAATTCCTAGAGACAAGAGTTCAAACGGAGGAATGAAATGGCAGAATTGCATGAAATAAAGGAAACAGAAGAAAAAATAATTTTAGTGGGTGTTGCCCTGCAAGATAAGGACGATACCGAAGAATCTTTGGATGAGCTAGAAGAACTTGCAAAGACGGCGGGTGCTGTTACCGTTGCAAAAGTGATTCAAAACAGAGATAAAGTTCATCCAGGCACTTATATTGGAAAAGGTAAGATTGCAGAAGTAAAAGAATTATTGAATGAGTTGAGTGCAACCACAGTCGTATGTGATGATGAATTATCCCCAGCACAGATTAAAAATTTAGAGTTAGAACTTGAAACCAAGGTAATTGACCGTACGGTTATGATACTTGACATTTTTGCAAGTCGCGCTTCTACAAGGGAAGGTAAGATTCAGGTAGAATTGGCTCAGCTTAAATATCGAGCATCTCGCCTAGTTGGTCTTGGAAAATCACTATCAAGACTAGGTGGTGGTATCGGTACCAGAGGACCTGGAGAGAAAAAACTTGAAGTGGATCGCCGTCTCATAAGAGACCGAATTTCACAGCTTAACAAAGAATTAGAGGATGTAAAGCAAGCACGAGAAACGACAAGAAAACAAAGAAGCAAAAATCCGGTACCAGTCGTTGCAATTGTGGGGTATACAAATGCAGGAAAATCGACCCTTTTAAATACGTTGACAGACGCAGGAGTCTTAGAAGAGGATAAGCTGTTTGCTACGCTTGATCCAACAACGAGAAATCTTGTTTTAGAGAGCGGTCAACAGATACTGATTACCGATACGGTAGGATTTATTCGTAAACTTCCACATCATTTAATTGATGCATTCCGAAGCACACTCGAAGAAGCAAAATATTCGGATATTATTCTTCATGTGGTGGATAGTTCAAATGAAACCGCTTATAATCAGATGCATATTGTATATGAAACACTGGATAACTTAGGCGTAAAAGACAAGTTGATCATTACGGCTTTTAATAAGCAGGATAAATTAGAAGCAGAACAGATTATAAGGGATTTTCACGCAGATAAGACGGTCAAAATCTCAGCAAAGACAGGGAAAGGTCTAAAGGAATTATTAGATAGCCTAGAAAGTGTATTACAGGAGAGAAAAGTTTATATTGAACGAGTCTTCTCCTATCAAGAAGCTGCAAAGCTTCAATTAATCCGCAAATATGGACAACTAATAGAAGAAGAATATCGGGAAGATGGTATCTTTGTGAAAGCATATGTACCAAAAGAAGTTTACCTAGGATTATAGAATGGAGGAAACCATGAGTTTAGCAGATGAAATTTTTATTCAAACGTGCAAAGACATTCTTTTGAATGGGACAAGCACGGAGGGAGAAAAGGTAAGACCTAAATGGGAAGATGGAACATGCGCTTATACCATTAAGAAATTCGGCGTTGTCAATCGGTATGATCTTGCAAAGGAGTTTCCACTGCTAACCCTAAGAAAGACTGCACTTAAAAGTGCAACCGATGAAATGCTATGGATATGGCAGCAAAAGTCAAATAATATACAAGATCTTCATAGCCATATCTGGGACGCGTGGGCAGACGAAACGGGTTCTATTGGGAAAGCATATGGTTACCAATTAGGAGTAAAGCACAAATACAAGGAGGGTGAAATGGATCAGGTGGATCGTGTGATTTATGACCTGAAGCATAATCCATTTAGCCGTCGTATTATGACAAATATCTATGTTCATCAGGATTTAAATGAAATGAATCTATATCCATGTGCTTATAGCATGACGTTTAATGTCACGCAAAAAAAGAGAGAGGATAAATTAACATTGAATGCCATTCTAAATCAGCGTTCACAAGATATTCTCGCAGCGAACAACTGGAATGTTGTGCAGTATTCCGTTTTAATGCATATGCTGGCGCAGACCTGTGACATGCAGGTAGGGGAATTGGTTCATGTAATTGCAGATGCTCATATTTATGACAGACATATTCCATTGATTGAAGAACTGATTGAACGACCAACGTACGATGCACCAAAGTTTTGGCTGAATCCTGAAGTGAAAGACTTCTACCAGTTTACAAGAGAGGATGTAATGGTAGAAAATTATGTTACCGGACCACAGATAAAAGGAATTCCAATTGCTGTCTAGGCAGTAAAAAAGGAGGTTTTAGTATGAATATTATTGTTGCTGTCGATAAAAACTGGGGGATTGGTTATCAGAATAAGCTCTTGGTAAGTATACCAGCAGATATGAGATTCTTTCGCAATGAGACGACTGGAAAAGTGGTTATTATGGGAAGAAAAACATTGGAAAGCTTTCCACAGGGCAAACCTTTAAAAAATAGAAAAAATATTGTAATTACAAGAAAAGACTGTGAAGTGCAAGATGCCACCGTTGTTCATAGCATTGAAGAAGCATTGGAGGCAGTCAAAGAATATAAAACAGAAGATGTTTATGTAATCGGTGGACAAAGCATCTACGAACAGTTTCTTCCATACTGTGACGTGGCACATGTCACCTTAATCGATTATGCATATAATGCTGATTCTTATTTCCCAAGTCTTGATATAAATGATGACTGGATGATTGAAAGAGAATCTGAAGAGCAGACCTATTACGACTTGGAATACACCTTTGTTAAATATGTAAGAAAGAAAAATAATTCATAAATTTAGCAAATTAACGTAAAACACTTGAAAAATAAAAATGGTAAGAGTATCATACAAGAAATACCGTTTGGATAAATGAGAGGAAGGATATAAAATGTTAGATATCAGATATGAACAGACACAATCACCAAAGCCAATTCCAGGACCAGAAGATCCTTTGAATTTTGGAACCGTTTTTACCGATCATATGTTTATGATGAATTATAAAGTGGGAAAAGGTTGGTTTGACCCAAGAGTCGTACCATATCAGAAAATTCAGTTAGAGCCATCCGCTATGGTTTTTCATTATGGTCAGGAAATGTTCGAAGGTTTAAAGGCGTACAAAACACAAGATGGTAGAACATTATTATTCCGTCCAGATAAAAATATCGAGCGTGCAAATCGTACCAATGATAGAATCTGTATTCCACAGATTCTAGAAGAAGATTTCTTGCAGGCAATAGAGGCAGTTGTAAAGAAAGATGAAGCTTGGATACCTACAAAACCAGGAACTTCCCTCTATATCCGCCCATTTATCATTGCTACAGATGAGTTTCTTGGGGTAAGACCATCGGATACATACCTGTTTATGGTGATTCTGTCACCAGTTGGAGCATATTACAAAGAAGGATTAAATCCAGTTAAAATCTGGATCGAAGATGACTATGTAAGAGCTGTAAAAGGTGGTATCGGAGAAGCGAAGACAGGTGGTAATTACGTGGCTTCCTTAAAGGCACAGGTAAAAGCACACGATGATGGTTATTCGCAAGTGCTATGGCTTGATGGCATTGAAAGAAAATACATTGAAGAAGTTGGAGCAATGAATATTTTCTTTAAGATAAATGGAAAAGTAGTAACTCCAGAATTAAATGGAAGCATCTTGCCTGGTGTTACCAGAGATTCTGCAATACAATTGTGTAAACATTGGGGATTACCAGTCGAAGAAAGAAAAATATCCGTAGATGAATTATTGGAAGCTGCAAACGATGGTACCTTGGAAGAAGTATGGGGAACTGGAACCGCAGCGGTTATTTCACCAGTAGGTCATTTGCGATTTGAAGATACCGTAATCCAGATAAAAGATGGTGGAATCGGAGAAATCAGTCAAAAACTTTATGATACAGTAACGGGTATTCAATTAGGAAAAATAGAAGATGAGTTTCACTGGACTGTAGAGGTAAAATAGAACATGAGTTATGCATTACTCACACTAGAACAAGTCACCGCAATGCTTTGCATTGCGGTGATTACCGTTATTATATACAAATGTAAATTACTGGATAAAAAAAGCAGCAAAAGCTTTTCGAATTTATTATTAATGGTGGTAAACCCAGTACTCATTTTTCAGTCTTTCCAGCAAGAATATACGACACGCAGGCTGCAAGGATTTTTTATTACGATCCTTTTATCTGCAGCGGCTTATGCATTGATGATTGTTGTTACCAATCTTATGATACGTAAAAGTAGTGGTTATGAAATGGGTGTTGAGCGATTTGGATGCATTTATTCCAATTGTGGTTTTATCGGAATACCATTGGTTCAGGCAGTATATGGAACAGAAGGGGTGTTTTATCTATCGGCCTTTATGCTGGTATTTAACATAATGGTTTGGACACATGGACTTATGCTGATCACTGGAAACAGTAATTTTAAGCAATGTAAGGAATTCTTTAAAACACCGATGTTTGCCGCAATGGTATTGGGCTTGCTTGCTTTTTTTGGAAGGATAAGCTTACCGTCTGTACCGAATAACGTACTTTCCATGATAGCCAATATGAATACGCCACTTGCAATGATTGTTGCTGGTATGGCAATTGCGGATGCAAATATACTTTCTGTTTTAAAAAAGAAGCGGATTTATTATATTGCATGGATTAAACTTTTTGTTTTGCCCATACTGTTTGTACTCTTGACGGCAAAATTGCCAATACCAATACTTATAAAATCAACGATTGCATTTGCAATGGCATGTCCTACTGCAACAACGGGAACGATGTTTGCCATTCGTTATGACAAAGATTCGGAATATATGGCTGAAATTTTTTCGATTACCACGATTTTATCTATATTTACAATACCAATTGTGATATACTTAATTCAGACATTCTAGAGGTTTGGGAGGTATTACTATCGTATGGAACAAGCAAGAAGACCTTTGACAGGAGATGTGTACCGGCATTTCAAAGATCGATTATATGAAATTATTACCATTGCAATTCATTCTGAAACAGAAGAAGAGATGGTAGTTTATAGACAACTCTATGGAGATTTTTTGACCTATGTAAGACCACTTTCCATGTTTTTGAGTGAAGTAGATCATGAAAAATATCCACAAGAAAAACAGAAATATCGATTTGAACTCGTTCGTGAAGAGCGAAAAGAAACGCAACCGGATGAAATTTTAATCCAGTTTTTGGATGCAAAGGGTGCAACCGGAAAATATAAACTATTAGATGAATATGAAGGTAAACTGGATGACAGAATGATAAACAATATGGCCATTTCTGTGGATCTTGTGATTGCTGAAGGACCAATTGAACAAAGGCTCAATGAGCTTAAAGAGTGTCTTCGTACCAAAGCAAGATTTGAGTGTACTCGATTACGATAAAAAAGGAACCAATCTGTGAATACTGCATAGGATAATTTGAAAGGCATAACGGAGGTTGTTATGTTTAAAAAGATAATCCATGCAGTATTTTTGTATGATAATAAGAGGAAAGCCGTTACGTTACTCTTAGTGTTTGCTTTTATAGGATGCATTAAGAATCAGGATCGATTGTTTTCACAGGAAGCGATTTGTGTTGAAAGTACAAATGCTGTCAAAAAGGTTGCATTTTTAACTTTTGATGATGGTCCTTCCAACATGACGGAAGAAATACTGGATACGCTGAAAGAGGAAGAAGTAAATGCATCTTTTTTTATGATTGGTGAATTAATTACGGAGGATAAAGAACCTTTATTAAGACGTATGGTCGAAGAAGGTAATTTAATTGGAATACATACCTATACACATCGTGTAAAAGAAATATATGCATCGGCAGATGCCTATATTGAGGATGCAAGAAAAACAGCAGATCGAATTTATGAAGTTACGGGAACAGAACCCACTTATTACCGCTTTCCATGGGGTAGCTCAAATTGTTTTATTTCCCCGTTTTGCGATGAAATAATTGTATGCATGGAAAATGATGGGTACACATATTTTGACTGGAATGTAAGTGCGGAGGATTCAGTTGGTAAACCTTCGCAGCAAAAAATCATTGCCAATATTCGAAAGGATTATAAAAAATATAAGGAACCAGTGATACTGCTGCATGACTCTTCCATAAATAAAAATACAGCAAAAGCATTGCGCTATATCATTGATGAATTAAAGGCAGAAGGCTATGAATTTGCTACGATTGATAAGCGTTCGAAGCCATGCCAATTCAAATGACCTTCCAAATTTAGATTGCCAGAATTTTCATTTCGATGTATAATTAAGATAGAAGAATAGTCAATTAGCCCTACAAAGGATGGTGATCGCATGGCAATTTCAGGAATTAACAGTACAAGTGATGCATATATGAAACTGTCTTCTATGAAGAGCATTAATAGTGCAAAAGACAATGCAGCAGGTGTTGCAATCGTAGAAGGAATGAAAGCTCAGGCTACGGAAAACAAGGTGGTTGCAGATGGAGCGAGTTCAAAACAGGATATGTTAAATGTTACAGATGGCGCCTTGCAAAATATAACAAATAGTCTGCAAAGGATGCGTGAACTTAGTATTAAAGCAGGCAATACAGCGAATGCGGACAGTGATAAGGCAACCATTCAAGAAGAAGTGGAACAGTTAAAACAGGGAATTACATCGATTGCACAAAATACAGAATTCAACACAAAGAAGTTATTAAATGGTGATTCTGACACTGACACCAATGCTACATTGGCTTCGCTTGGGATTTCGGATTATGATGTAACAAGTGGAAACTTTGATGTGTCGACCATTGATGCTGCAATCAAAAAGGTAAATGCGCAGCGTTCCACTACCGGAGCGACAAGTAATGCTTTGGATAGTACCATTGCCTATAATAAATTATCTAACGAAAATCTTACCTCGTCCTTTAGTAAGGTAGAAGACTTAGATGTAGGAAAAGCAGTTTCGGATATGAAAAAAGAAGAAGTTATCAATGAATATAAAACATTTGCGCAGCAGGCAAAGCAAAATCAAGAGCAAGGTATGATTAATTTATTAAATATGTAGTTTTGTTCATAAGAATAAGAACCTCTAATCCATCTATCTCGTATACTAATAATGATAGATAGACTAGAGGTTTTTTATGGATTTTAGACAGCTATATCCTGCACAGGTTGAAACGCAGAGTTTTGGCGGTTTTCAGGTAAATGTTACTTCTTTTCGGGATAACAAGCCAGTTCCGGGAGCTAAAGTAACTATTACGGTAACCGGACAGCCAAATCAAGTTGTAGATCAGCTGACAACAGATACGATAGGAAGGACCAAAGAAGTGGAATTGCCGGCGCCTTCTGTTGACTATAGTATGGCACCTTCTGAAACACAGCCTTATTCGGAATATACGGTATTAATTGAGGCACCGGGATATATTTCTGTTTCAGTAAATGGAGCTCAGGTTTTGCCCAATGTTACAGCATTGCAACCAGTTTCTTTAGATCCGGTTCCTGAAAATAGACCACCTGAAGAGGAAGGATTCGTCATACCACCACATCGTTTATTCGGCGATTTTCCACCAAAAATTGCAGAGGATGAAATAAAAACCGTCAAAGAAACAGGAGAAATTGTATTAAGCAAAGCAGTTGTTCCAGAATTTGTTGTTGTACATGATGGTCCGCCTACCGATAAGACAGCTAAAAATTATTATGTCAGGTATCGTGATTATATTAAAAATGTAGCTTCCAGTGAAATTTATGCTACATGGCCAGAAGCTGCGTTATATGCGAATATCTTAGCCATTCAATCGTTTACATTAAACCGTGTTTTTACGGAGTGGTACCGCAATAAAGGGTACAATTTTACGATTACCAGTTCTACGGCATTTGATCATAAGTGGGTACCAGGACGAAATATCTTTAGTAATATTTCAAGAACGGTAGATACCATATTTAACAATTACCTTTCGAGACCAAATGTAGTACAGCCAATATTGACTCAGTACTGCGATGGTAAACAGGTAACGTGCCCAGGTTGGATGACCCAATGGTAATAGCGTACGGAAAGTAATACGGTTTTGTGTGCAATCAGTCAGTATAAAGAAAGTAGACATCGATCCGGTTCATGGCTTTTTGATAAACAATTTTATAAACAATTTTTCGGAGCGCATTTGCCTTTTCATCATTTGAAAAACGGTCAGACTTAAGAACAGAATAAACATCTTTGATTCTATCTTGCAAAATGTCTTTTGACTCTTCCCTCATTTCAAGAATTTCCGTTTTCTTTAACATGACAGAAAGTTTAGTATGCTCTTTTTGCAATGCTATCTTAGATGTTTTATATTCACTTAGGGTATCAATGCCCTCTAGGTACGCTTTTTTACTTCGTTTTTTCTTTTCTTCGATACTCTTTATTTGCGAGCTTATAAGTTCCTTATCATGCATGGATTCGCCTGGATACTTCGATACAGCTTCGAATTCAAAGTCCCCAGATTCATAGGCATATTGAATGGCCTGCAAAATAATCGGTTCGATTTTTGACATACTTACATGATGAGATACGGTGCAAAGGCCTTTGTGGTATCCATAGCATTGCAGATAATTATATTTTTTACCAGTACATTTATTCGTGCCAGAGCCAATTGTTAGAGAGCGGCCGCAGGCAGAACATTTTACCATACCGCTAAGCCAATGCTTTTGATTATACACTGGTTTTGATTTGCGGGGATGATATTCACTCGCGAGCCGTTCATTGGCAGCGTTAAACAATTCTTCGGATATAATTGGCTCAAAATTTCCGTTTGTTATGACCCATTCTGCTTTCTCCTTTATCTGTTTTGTGGAGTTGTTTGTTACATTCCATCTGATATATCCGCAATAGTGTATATTTTTCAGTATATACTCAACGCTTCGTTTTTGAAAACAAGCGCCGGATCTAGTGGTATATCCCATTTCATTTAGGTGTGCGCAAATGGCATGGAGGGACAAGCGTTCTTCCACATACATACGAAAAATCGATTTTACAATTTCTGCATTTTGTGTATCAATCACAGGGGGTTCGCCTTTTATTGCAATTTTATATCCAAGTGGTGGGCTTGCCTGATATCCACCCAATTCTGCTTTTTTATGCATTCCACGGAAAACATCGCCAGATAGGCGTATGGAGTAGTATTCATCCATCCATTCAATAATTCGCTCAATCAGTTTTCCAAATACATCATCACAGATATACTCGGACACACTGATAACATCCACGTTTTCTTTTTTTAGCATGGATTTATAAACGATTGATTCTTCTTGATTTCTTGCAAATCGGCTAAACTTCCAAACGAGAATTGCATCAAAAGGATGACTTTTATCTTTTGCAATCCCTATCATCCGCTGAAATTGTGGACGTTTATCTGCTTTTCGTCCAGATATCCCGATTTCCCAAAAGATAAATTCAGTTGGTACCAAATAGCCATTTTGAGCAGCATATTCAAGTAGTTTATCTTTCTGCGATTCCGGGGATAGTTCCTCTTGTTTATCGGTAGAGACACGAATATAAAGTGCAGCTGATTTCACATGGTCTATTTTATCTTTACTCAATCATACCAACTCCTTACTTATGTTTATTAGAAAAAGGCAAAAAAAATACACCTATTGTTAACAACAAGTACATCCTTTAAAGCATAACTTATATGGGGGTGATTGATTGGAATTAACTTTCAAATGCTTTGTACATTTCTTCGATGAAAATGAGGAACTTCCGTTTGAGGATATTACATATGCCCAAAAAGAACATTTGATTCAGCATGGTACCACTGCGTTTATGAAGGAAGTAGGTATAAAGGTAATAAATAAGAGTAAAAGGGATGCGACAAACTGAATATTGATAGTTCACAATAGATGAATTATAATGTAAGTAACGATTCGAAGAAAATAGGAGGGTTCTATTTTGAATAAAGAAAATAAATTTGCTCTGTTGATTGACGCAGATAATATATCACCGAAGTATATCGAAATTATAGTAAGAGAAACGGAAGCATATGGAATAGCCAGCATTCGAAGAATATATGGAGACTGGACGGATTTGTCAAAAAGTACATGGAAAAGCTGCTTGTTAGATAATTCGCTATCACCAATACAGCAATACAACTATACAACGGGTAAGAATTCATCGGACTCTGCTATGATAATCGATGCTATGGATATTTTGTATGAGAATAATGTGGATGGTTTTATCATTGCGACCTCCGATAGCGACTTTACAAGACTTGCTGTCCGACTGCGGGAATCTGGTAAGAGAGTAATCGGTATGGGTGAAAGTAAAACCCCTTCTTCTTTTGTAAAAGCTTGCGAACAGTTTAAGACACTGGATGTATTGTATAAAAGCGATGCGCAAAGCACAAAAGGACGTTTGTATAAAAAATCTGGTGAGGAAGTCGATATTAAAACAAATGAAGAAAAATTTGTTTTAAACAAAGATGCAGAGCCAATCACTAGTATGGATAATATTAAGAGCACGATCATAACATTGTTGGAGCAACAATCGGATGATGATGGATGGATGTTTATGGGAAATTTAGGAAATATGATTCTCAAAAGATATCCAGACTTTGATTGTAGAAATTATGGATTTGTAAAATTTGGAAAAATGATTGATTCTTTTGATGAATTACAGACGAAACAAGAAAAATCAAGTAATGGGATGACAAGTTTGGTATATGTCAGCTTTAAGAAGGGCTGATTTTGATAAACGGTCCCGCTATGTTTGTAATGTTAAAGTAAATACCAGATTTATATGGGAGTAGTAAAAAGAGAATACTTAGAAGAGTAAAAGAGACGCCCGGTAGCCGTGTAAATTGTCAAAATACTAAATTGCTCAGCCTCTCCTGGCGTCACTCCCCAACAAAAACTTGCGTCCGTCCTATACCGTCAAACCTGAATTTAGTGCGATAACCCCTTCTTTTTTATTCGCCACCAGGCCCATCTTTTCTAGGTCTTGATGATTCAGGTAGTGGCTCTACAGAAGCATTTTTTCCTTTTGAATCGCGAGGTAAATCTACCTCTTCCAAATCATCCTCTTCGTAAATATTTCCAAAATTGAATCGTTCTTTATTATCCATGTTTTTTCTCCATTCCTGCGCTGCTTTTTGTGCATAGCAAGTTTGCGAGCGCAGCGCAGACACAAACTTGAAAAGCGAAGATTTTTCTTCACACTTTCATATTCGTTCATAGGATGTATTAAAAAATATAAATTTATACAAACAAAATACAAAAATTATCGGAATCGATATGTTATTTCCATTTGGCTGACCCAATGGGGATCGAAATATTTGGCAGATGATGGATATTCTGCTAGCGATATAATTAAATATTATTACGGTAGTGATATGTTTATTAATAGTACAAATGAAGTTGCAGGGGTTCCATCCTCGTGGCCTGGATTTAATTTATCAAACGGAATGACAAGTCCTAAAATCAAGCAGATGCAGTCTCAACTTAATGTGATATCAACTGGATATCCATTGATTCCAAAGGTTTCGGAAGACGGCGTATTTGGTCCAGGAACAGAGAATGCGGTAAAGGTATTTCAGGAAGTTTTTGGACTTCCCAATAATGGAATTGTAGATTTTCCAACCTGGTATAAGATTTCAGAAATTTATGTTGCGGTTAGTCGAATCGCAGAACTTAGATAGTATAATACAAAAAAGGTATTCATTGAAAAAATGGATACCTTTTTGTATAATATCTAAGTATGGTTATTTAAGGTACAAAAGAAAGGGCAGTAACATGTCAGAGAGTCAAAAAATATTCAATACCGCCATTTTAGCAGGCGAGTTATTACTAAAAAATGGCGCAGAAATTTTTCGTGTGCAAGAAACCGTAACCAGAATTTTGGAGACATATGGAATTACCGATTACAACGTTTATGTTATTTCGAATGGAATATTTGCCACGATCAATGAAAATAAAGAAGACTTTTATAGTTCGGTACGTCATGTACCATTAGGAGGAGTAAACTTAGGTAAGATTACAATGCTAAATCAAATTTCAAGAGAAATATGTGAAGGTAGTTGCTCGATGGAACAGGCAAATGAACGACTGCTAAAATGTAAAGAGCCAGAACAGATGAATCCGAACTTATTGATTGCTGCTTGTGGAATGGGAAGTGCTTGCTTTTGTTATCTGTTTGGGGGAAAGATAACGGATAGTATCGTTGCATTTCTATTTGGCCTTATTTTACAAGTGTTTCTAAATATGGCGATAAGGAAAAAAATGTCAAAATTCATAACAAGTATTATCGGAAGTGCAATTGTAACCTTTGGAAGTGCCGCTATTGCACAGTTCTCTCCAATGATTACCTTTGATAGCGTAGTTATCGGCTCGATCATTCCATTAGTGCCAGGCGTGGTATTTACAACCTCAATACGAGAATTTTTTAATGGTGATTATTTATCTGGAGGAATTCATTTAGTGGATGCAGTTTTAACCGCTGTTTGTATTGCAGTTGGTGTAGGTGCCGGAATTCAGATTGTTCAGATGCTGATGGGAGGTATCCATATATGATAATAGTTCAGACTTTGATTCAGATTATGGTAGCAATGTTCGCAACGCTTTCCTTTGCAATTTTGTTTTTTGCACCAAAAGACCAGTATCTGTCTTGTACTATAACGGGTGCTGTTGGATGGATTACTTATTATCTACTTTCGAAACATGGAGTGAATATTGCAGTGGCATCACTGATTGCAACCTTTACTTTGACAATATTATCCAGGTGTTTATCCGTAATTCGTAAAGTACCAGCCACGATATTTTTAGTAACCGGCATCTTTCCGCTCGTACCGGGAGCCGGTATATATTATACAGCATATTACCTGATTACAAAGAACATAAATATGGCGTCAGTGAAAGGCGTGGAAACATTTTTAGTGGCAGGAGCGATTGTACTGGGAATTATATTTGGGTTTGCACTTCCACAAGGGTTATTTCATCTTTGTGCCAAAAAAGGCGATGTCCAAAATTGTGATGTCCGAAATGATGATCCTCAAAATGCTGATGCTAAAAATAGAAAAGAAGCATATGTAATTTATAAATAAAACAAGAAAAGAAAGGGATTATTATGACAGAGATCGAATATATCTTAGAAGAAACGAAAAAAATATTGGAAATAGATAGCCCTTCTGGTTACACAAAAATGTAGCGGACTATGTCATGAAGGCATATGAAACACTCGGATATCAGCCAACCCTTACCACAAAAGGGGGAGTGGTAGTTGATATTGGAGGGATAGATGCCCAAAATGCCGTTTTTTTAGAAGCACATATTGATACACTTGGAGCGATGGTTACTGAGATTAAAGGAAATGGAAGACTTAGATTATCTCCGATTGGGGGCATGAATGCTAATAATGCAGAAGGTGAAAACTGCCGTATCATTACAAAATTTGATGGTATCTTTGAAGGAACCTTCCAATTAGAAGATGCCTCTATTCATGTAAATGGTGACTATGACAAGACCAGTCGTGAATACAAGGAAATGGAAGTTGTTATTGATGAGATTGTAAAAACAAAAGAAGAGACGCAGGCACTTGGTATCATGGCTGGGGACTTTGTCTGCTTTGATCCAAGAACAACAATTACAAAGAGTGGATTTATTAAGAGTCGCTTTTTAGATGATAAGTTAAGTGTAGGAATTTTGCTTGGATACGCTAGGTATTTAAAAGAAGAGAAGATAACAACAGCACGTAAGATTTATCAGCATATTACGGTCTATGAAGAAGTTGGGCATGGAGGTGCTGCCTCCATTCCAAGTGGCGTAACCGAAGTTATCTCCGTCGATATGGGCTGTGTAGGCAAAGGACTTACCTGTGATGAAACGAAAGTTTCGATTTGTGCAAAGGATAGCCGGGGGCCATATAGCTATGATGTAGTGACTGGTCTTATCAAAGCAGCAAAAGAGAAAAAACTTGATTTTGCAGTCGATGTATATCCATATTATGGGTCGGATGCAGATGTTGCATTGATTTCCGGACATGACGTAAAACATGGACTGATTGGACCTGGTGTATATGCTTCTCATGGATATGAGAGAAGTCATGTGGATGGTGTGAAAAATACGATAGCGCTTTTAAAAGCCTATCTAGGCTAAGAAGGAGAAAATTAAATGAAGATTGAATTTACAAAAGCAGAGATTGAAGTAATGAAAAAAGCAGGGATAACCTTTGATGTAACAAAAAAATTGGATAATGATACAGTTTTAGAAATTGATGATTTGGTGAGTGAATATTTGATCTATGAAGGTATTGATGAAGATGAAACCGTCAATGCCGAGGGAAAAATATGTGAGCAAATTTTAGAAAAATTATCAGAGGAATAAAAATAATCAATCAATAATCCAATTTTGTTTATACTTTTTTAATAAATAGATGTTTATACTTTTTTAATAAATAGATTGACAAATAAATATTGGTGGAATATAATGGCAAAAGTGATTGACCTAGCCGGTCATCAAAAAAACAAAGAAAGTGAGGTAATTAAAATGATTAACGTAGGCAGAAACTTTAGAATTAGTAAAAACAACTTTATAATTAGCACATGTAAGATTACCTCAATAACGTTATAGAAGAACGATTTATTTATCGATGCAATGGAATAAATAAGTGAGTTTTGAAAACCGTGGTAGATCTTGCCACGGTTTTTTTGCATACTTTTTTAAGAATCGTGGTACGACGGGACGTTTTTGAGGGATTTTAGGAGGGAGAGGAAGATTTGAAGAAAATTAGCAGCTACATCGTAAAGTACTGGTATGCTTATGCATTTGCAATTGTTTCAATGATTATTGCAGTTGTACTTGATATGTTATACCCAGTAATTAGTGAACATTTAGTCGACGACGTTATTTTAGATGGTAAAGTCGCGTTGCTTCGAAACTTATTGCTTGCAATCTTATTCATTGGAATAGGAAGAGCGATATTTGGATATTTGAAGGAGCTTATCTTTGATATAATCAGTGCAAAGATTGGAAAGGAAATGCGGTATGACTTGTTTTGCCATATTGAGGGATTGCCAACTTCGTATTTTGACAATACCAACACCGGAGAATTAATGGCACGTTTGAAAGAAGATATTGATAACATATGGGGAGCACTTGGATTTGTTGGAATGCTTATCATAGAGGTCGTCATTCATGTTTCTATCGTATTATTTTGTATGTTTCGGTTAAGTCCAAAACTATCATTGCTACCTTGTATTGCAATGCCGATTATTGGAGCATTTGCGATTATCATGGAGCGAAAACTGAATAAGATTTATGAGGAAATTAGTGAGGAAAATGCAGTATTAAATACAATTGCAGAAGAGAACTTAGCAGGAGTAAGAACGGTAAAGGCGTTTGCCAAAGAAAAATATGAAATTAAAAAATTTATGCAACATAACAAAAAGTACTATGATTTAAATATTAAACAATCCAAAGTATTGGTGAAATATCAGCCATTCTTTCAATTTGTTACAAAGCTTCTGCCATTTACGGTAGTAATCCTTGGCGGTATCCTGGTTATGAAAGGAGAAATAACACTTGGAGTTTTAGTTGCCTTTACCGAATATTCGAGAAATATTGTCTGGCCAATGGAGATGATTGGCTGGCTTACGAATGATTTTTCCTCTGCGGTGGCATCTCTTAAAAAGATAAGAAAGATTTATGCGGAGGAATCTTTGGTAAAAGAAGTGGATCATCCTATTGTGTTAGATAAAGTAAATGGTGATATAACTTTTGAAAATGTATCGTTAACCTTAGATAACACAAAGATATTAGATGATATCAGTTTTGATCTACCTGCTGGTCAGACCATTGGAATTATGGGAGCAACGGGTGCAGGTAAGTCCTCCATCATAAATCTGATGCAGCGATTCTATGATGTAGATAAGCCAACGGAAGATGAAAAATCGGGATATATCAAATTAGATGGCATTGATATCCGACAGATGCTTCTAAAACAGGTAAGAGAAAGTGCCTCTATCGTAATGCAGGATGTATTTTTATTTTCAGACACAATCAAAGAAAATATTAAAATGGGAAAACGTGAGCTGATTACCGAAGATGGTATTGTTCATGCAGCCCAGTTTGCGCAAGCAAGAGAGTTCATAGAAGGCATGGAAGAAGGCTACGATACCATTATTGGTGAGCGAGGAGTCGGCTTGTCCGGTGGACAAAAGCAACGAATCAGTATTGCGAGAGCGGTTGCAAAAAAAGCGCCAATTCTAGTGTTGGATGATTCTACTTCAGCTCTTGATATGGAAACAGAACTCATGATTCAAAAAGAACTGAATGATCTAAAAGATGTAACAAAGGTAATTATTGCACACCGTATTTCAGCAGTCCGTTATGCAAATGAAATTCTTTTTTTAGAAAATGGAAGAATTGCAGAACGAGGTACGCATGAATCACTTTTGAAGAAAAAGGGATTATACTATGAAACCTACATGGCGCAGTATGGTGAGTTTTTGGAGGTGAATGCCTAATGAGTATTGATACGTTTCGTAAAGATGAGAAAACAACAACAGTGTCTCGAAGGGATACGCTGACTCGGTTGTTTTCCTATTTATTAAAATATATGGGTCCAATCATAGGGGTACTACTAATCATGGCAGTAACGATTGGTATTTCGGTCATCAATCCACTCTTGATTGAACGGGCAATTGATGTATATATTGCAAACAAAGATGTAAAGGGGCTTATAAAGCTTGCTATATTTGGAGCATCCATTAATCTTGCTTTTGTTTTACTGGTAAAGCTTCGAATGTATATTATGGCAGTGGTATCCAATAAAATTTTATTGGATATCCGAAAGGAATTATATGAACATATTCAGACGTTATCGTTCCAATTTTTTGATAGCAGACCAACTGGTAAGATCTTGGCACGTGTCATCGGTGATGTAAATTCATTGAAAAAAGTCCTTTCCGATAGTGTAACGACATTGATTCCGGATTTTATAACGATTTGTGCCGTTGTCGTGATTATGTTTGTAAAAGATGCAAGACTAGCGGCAGCAGCACTTAGCAGTCTGCCAATTATGATTGTCGGTATCTGGTGTGTTATGAAACGATCACAAAAGGCATGGCAGATTTTTCGGAAGAAAGGATCGAATTTAAATGCTTTTGTGCATGAGAATTTATCTGGAATCCGCGTAGTCAAAAGCTTAACGGCAGAACAAGAGACGAAGGATACGTTTTCGGAGTTAGTAGATCAGCATGAGAAATCATTTCAAAAAGCGGTTGTCGTAGCTGATACGATTGGACCGATTATTGATTTTTGTTGGGGAATGGGTACTATGGTTTTATTCTTTGTTGGAATTGTAGTTCTTGGAATCAACGAGGTATCGGTTGGTATCTTAGTCGCTTTTGGTAATTATATTTGGATGTTTTGGTCACCCGTGCTCAATGTCAGCAATTTTTATAACCAGTTGGTTACCAATCTGGCAGGAGCAGAGCGTATCTTTGAGATTTTAGATACCAAACCAGATATCGTAGATCGAAACGATGTAATTGAACTCCCAGAAGTGGAAGGTGCTATTACGTTCGATAAGGTTTCTTTTTCCTATGATGAAGGCACCAGTGCGGAAACAAAAGTACTAAATGAAGTTAGTTTTTCCGTAAAACCAGGAGAGACGATTGCACTTGTTGGACCGACCGGAGCAGGAAAGAGTACGATTGTGAATCTCATTAGTCGATTCTATGACATTCAAAAAGGTCACATCTACGTGGATGGTTATGATTTGCAGGATATTTCAATGGAAAGTCTGAGAAATCAAATGGGTGTAATGACGCAGGATAACTTCCTTTTTTCAGGAACAGTGGAGGATAATATCCGCTATGGAAAACTAGATGCGACGAAAGAAGAAATCATAAATGCAGCGAAAGCAGTCAATGCACATTCCTTTATTATGCAGATGGAGAATGGCTATGATACACAGTTAAAGGAGCGAGGAGCTGGACTTTCCATTGGGCAAAGACAGTTAATTGCATTTGCAAGAACCATGGTTTCTATGCCAAAGATTTTGATATTAGACGAAGCAACCTCTAGTATTGATACCAAGACAGAATTGTTGGTACAGCAGGGAATTGAAGTACTTTTAAAGGGAAGAACCTCCTTTGTCATTGCGCATCGACTTTCTACGATTCAAAAAGCAGATCGTATTTTTGTCATTGATAATGGCGGCATTGTGGAAGAAGGCAATGCAAAAGAGTTATTAGAAAAGAAAGGACAATACTATAATCTTTATATGGCGCAGTTTAAGAATGTATCGTAGGTGAAAGCAAACGGGAAGGAGTACTTTGACAAAGTAGCAGAGTATAGAGTATGATTAGTAACATACAATAAATAGAAAAGAGGACGAATTTATGAAACTATGGGGCGGTCGTTTTACGAAAGAAACCAATCAGCTAGTACACAATTTTAATGCATCCATTTCTTTTGATCAAAGATTTTATCGTCAGGATATCGAAGGCAGTATGGCACATGTTACCATGTTATGTAAACAAGACATACTGACCGAAGATGAAAAAGACACCATTATTGCAGGACTTTCTGGTATTTTAGAAGAAATCGAAAATGGTTCACTTGAGATTGATGGAACTTATGAAGACATTCATAGCTTTGTAGAAGCACACCTTATTTCGCGGATAGGAGATGCTGGAAAAAAACTGCATACAGGAAGAAGTAGAAATGATCAAGTTGCGCTTGATATGAAACTTTATACAAGAAATGAAGTCATAGAAACGAAGGAATTGTTAAAGAATTTGCTTTCTGTATTGTTACGTATTATGAAAGAAAATACACATACCTTTATGCCTGGATTTACCCACTTACAAAAGGCACAACCAATTACGTTGGCTCATCATATGGGAGCGTACTTTGAAATGTTTAAAAGGGATGTTTCCCGTTTGGAAGATATTTATAAACGTATGAATTTATCACCGATTGGCTCAGGGGCGTTAGCAGGAACCACATATCCATTAGACCGTGCCTATACAGCAAAACTCCTTGCATTTGATGGTCCAACCCTAAATAGTATGGATTCCGTAGCAGATCGCGATTATTTAATTGAGTATTTAAGCGCTATGGCAACGATTATGATGCATCTAAGCCGATTCTCGGAGGAAGTCATTATCTGGAATTCCAATGAATATCAGTTTGTGGATATTGATGATTCCTATAGTACCGGTTCAAGTATTATGCCACAGAAAAAAAATCCGGATATCGCGGAGCTGGTTCGTGGTAAGACAGGTCGTGTCTACGGCGCCTTGATGTCACTACTTACTACAATGAAGGGTATACCTTTGGCTTATAATAAGGACATGCAAGAGGATAAAGAACTTGCTTTTGATGCCATGGATACCACAAAAGGATGTATTGCGTTATTTACCGGCATGTTAGATACGATGAAATTTAATAAAGAAACAATGGAAAACAGTGCGAAAAATGGATTTACCAATGCTACCGATGCCGCAGATTATCTGGTGAATCATGGAGTTCCATTCCGTGATGCACATGGAATCATTGGGCAGCTGGTACTTTTGTGTATTGATAAGAATTGTTCTCTCGATCAACTACCACTTTCCGAGTATCAGGCAGTCTCTTCGGTTTTTCAGGAAGACATTTATGAAGCAATCAGCTTAGATACATGCGTGGAAAAGAGAAATACCATAGGTGCACCAGGTAAACAGGCAATGGCAGAAGTAATTAAAATCTATGAAGAATATTTAAAATAATAGAAAATGCATATGAGGGAATGGGGATATTATGAATCAGTTGTTTAAAGAACTAGAAGAAAATTACTTGCAAAAAGGTCAGGCATTAGCCAACGCTTTGACTTTATTTGAGTGGGATGGGGCAACGGAAGCGCCACAAGATGCAGATGAGAATACCTCAAAAATGGTAGGCGTGCTTTCGGACCTATATCTTAATGCCTATATCAATAACCAGGTAAAGGTATGCATGAAACAAATAGAAGCACAAAAAGAAACCTTGGATGAAAGAGAGAATGCCATTTTCCATGAATTGGAACTATTATACGAAAGACTTGAAACCATACCGGCGAAAGAATATCGTGAATATTCTGAATTAACGTCCCTTTCATTAAATATATGGACAAAGGCAAAACAAAACGCAGACTTCCAGGCGTTTGCTCCTACGCTTCAAAAGATTCTTTCATATAAAAAGAAGTTTGCCACATATCGGAAAAAAGAGGACGGTAAATCTTCCTATGATATTTTACTTGGTGATTTTGAACCTGGATTTAATGAAGCAAGTTTTGACGAATTTTTTGAAGTATTAAAACAGGAACTTATACCATTCATAAAGACAATCACCGAAAAAACGAAGGCGGTTGATAAATCGTTTAACTATAAATCGTATGATGTAGACAAGCAGCAGGAATTTTGTAATTTCCTTGCTGGATATATTGGTTTTGATTTTGATAAAGGGGTAATTAAGGAGAGTGCCCATCCATTTACAACAAACTTTCATAACAAAGATGTGCGTATCACAAATCATTACTATGAAAACAACCTGGAAAGTGCAATTTTCTCGGTCATTCATGAGGGTGGGCATGCAATCTATGAAATGCAGATTGATGATGCTCTGACGCAGACCCTTGTTGGAGAAGGAACATCAATGGGGGTTCATGAATCGCAATCTCGTTTTTATGAAAATATAATTGGAAGAAGCGAAGCTTTCTGGAAACCACTTTACAAAAGGTTGGTAGAGACCTTTCCTGAGCAGTTGAATCAAATTTCGATTACAGACTTCGTTCAGGCAATCAATAAGCCAGAATGCGGGTTGATTCGAACCGAAGCAGATGAACTAACGTATTCTTTGCATGTACTGATTCGCTATGAAGTTGAAAAACTATTGTTTTCGGAGAAAATTACAGTGGAGGATATTCCTCGTGTATGGAACGAAAAATACAATGAGTATTTAGGCGTAAAACCCAAAAATGATAAAGAGGGTGCTTTACAGGATGTGCACTGGGCCTGTGGCGATTTTGGCTATTTTCCATCCTATGCGCTCGGAAGTGCAATTGGGGCACAAATTTATTATCATATGAAAAAGGTAATGCCATTTGAACTTTATTTGGAGGAAGGAAACCTAAAACCAATCCAGGAATTCTTAAAGGAAAATATTCATAAGTTTGGAAAGTCAAAGAATACAAATCAGATATTATTTGAGATGACAGGTGAGAAATTTAATCCGCATTATTATGTTACTTATCTAAAAGAAAAATATGAAACACTCTATTAAGTCGAAACGATTTCAAAAAACGAAGGAAATGGATACAAAAGGATGTATGGAATGCAATTGCATTCATACATCCTTTTATTCAAAATCGATATCTAAATAATCCAAATGCTTCTTTTCTGGAGCTTTCGTCTCTGGAACTTCCAATACTGTTTCATCCAAGTACATTGTTTCATCCTCATCTTTGGAGATAGAAAGCTCCTCCTTCGAATCCTTTTCAAAGAAAGATTCCAAACGTTCGCTTTCGCGTTTTTGGTATTCTTTGATTTTAAGAATTGCAAGATTATCAATTCCAGATAACGCAAAGGCGCTCTGAACATTATACTGAAAGTATTTTATCACATTACCAGTGACAAATGTGATCATTTCTGGTGTGCAAAGGTCAATGTCACGGTAATATGGAAGCTTGTTATACATAGAAAAATCATCACGATTTGCGGCATCAAACGGTCTTAATTTACGCTTAGATATACTAGAAGTTTCGATAATATTCACCCGCTTTTGGTTATTTTTTTCTATTATAACTCATTTTCTGCAATTCGACAACAAGAATCGGACACAAGGATAAGGAAATTACGATTACCCATTGAAAAAAGGTGAGCGAGGATACATGAAAAATCATGCGAAGCGGTTTGATTGTGACCACACTAGTTTGTAAAGCAAAGCAGATTAAGAAGGAGAAAAAGAGCTGAGGATTACTAAAAATTCCAATTTCGAATATAGATCGGCTGCTTCTCATATTAAAGGAGTGAAAAAGCTGTGACAGGCTTAAAACAGTAAAACACATGGTTCGCCCAAGTTCCACACCGCTGCCGTCTAAGTGATGGTACCCAAGAAGAAAGGCGCATAGAGACAAGGCACCGATGAGAAGACCTTCCGATGCAATTTTAATTCCGAGGCCACCCGCAAACATCGATTGATCCGGTGCTTGTGGGGTACGTTTCATAATATCTTTGTCTAGAGGTTCTACTCCTAACGAAATGGCTGGCAGGGAATCTGTAATTAGATTAATCCATAATAAATGAATGGCAAGGAGTGGTGTGGGAAGTTTACATAAAATTGCAGCGAAAATAGTCAAAAGCTCTCCAATATTACTAGATAAAAGGAAGTGAATGGATTTTTTAATATTATCGTAGATGCCTCTTCCTTCTCGGATTGCAGTGACGATGGTTGCAAAATTATCATCGGTAAGAATCATGTCGGAAGCACTTTTTGCAACATCGGTACCGGACTGACCCATAGCACAACCGATATCAGCTGCGTTTAATGCAGGTGCATCATTTACTCCATCACCTGTCATAGCTACAATATGCCCAAGACTTTGTAGCGCTTTTACAATGCGAACCTTGTGTTTTGGAGAAACGCGGGCATAGATATGATAATCTAGTACCGTGTCTTTTAGTTCATCATCGGATAGCTTATCAAGACTGTTTCCGGTGGTAGCTTCTTTTTCATTTTTGATAATTCCTAATTCTTTTCCAATTGAAGTAGCAGTCGCTATATGATCTCCAGTTATCATAATCGGTAAAATTCCAGCTTGGTTACAAGTTTGAATCGCATGAAATACCTCTGGACGAGGAGGATCAATCATACCGATTAATCCAAGAAAAGTGAGAGAGCTTTCACTTATCCGCTTTGGATCACTTAAATTCTTCGTTGCAATCGCAATAACACGCAGCGCTTTGTTCGTTAGTTTTTGATTTAAGTTTTTTAATTGCAATTGGTCATTTTGAGAAATTGAAACAGATTTTCCATTCTTATAGATATGAGTACAGCAGGGAAGTAAAAAGTCAAAGGCTCCTTTGGTTACCTGAATATAATCGTTACCATCTTTATATACCGTAGACATTCGTTTTCGATTGGAGTCAAAAGGAATTTCATTGAGTCTTTTGTGATGCAAATCAAGCTTCGATTTATCAATCCCCAAAGCATCCGCCGCTAATATGATTGCATTTTCCGTGGAATCACCAAACACTTCCTTTTTTCCATTTTCATACTGTATGCGACTGTCGCAGCACAGGCTTGCAAAGTGAAGAAGATTACGCGCAAAATCGCTATCAAGCGTTTCATTTCCCTGGATAGAACAAAGTTGAGTTACTGTCATCTTATTTTGAGTCAGAGTTCCCGTTTTATCAGAACAGATCACGGTAGCACTACCTAACGTTTCAACGCAAGCAAGACGTCTTACAATGGTATTTTTCTTTGCCATGGTCTGTACACCAAGAGAAAGCATAATGGTAACAACGATTGGAAGTCCTTCTGGAATGGAAGCGACGGCAAGACTTACGCTGGTCATGAACATATCTAATATCGGTCTGCCTTGAAAGATTCCGAGCAAGAAAATTGCACCACAGATTAAAAGCGCAAGAATGCCAAGTGTTTTACCAAGGGATGCTAACCGTTTTTGCAAGGGCGTAAGAGGTGTCTTAACTTCTGCAATCAGCTTTGCGATTGTTCCAACTTCGGTATGCATTCCCGTTTTAACGACAAGACCTATTCCATGCCCGATGGTCACCATAGAACTGGAAAAACAAAGGTTTTTTCTCTCAGCCAAAGGCGTATCTTTCGATAGAACGAAGTCAGGACCTTTTGAAACGGAGGTAGATTCTCCCGTTAAGGAGGACTCATCTGTTTTTAATTGAAAGGATTCGATCAGTCTCAAATCGGCAGGAACAAAATCACCGGTTTCTAGTAAAACAATATCACCTGGAACCAAAAGTTCAGAGGGAATGACTTTGACAATACCATCCCGAAGTACCTTCGCAGTAGGACTTGCCAATTTTTCTAATGCTTCTAATGATTTTTCAGCCTTAGCTTCTTGTATTGTTCCAATCATTGCATTGAGAATAATAATTGCAAATATGATAATTGGATCAATATAATCAGTGCTCCCTTGGAGAAAGGAAATTAAGAAGGAGATGATTGCAGCAAATATTAAAATAATGATCATAAAATCTGCAAACTGCTTAAAAAAACGAATGATAATTGGCGTTCTTTTTTCCTTTTCCAGGCGATTATAGCCGTATGTAGTCAGGCGTCGTTTGGCTTCTTCACTGCTAAGACCAGTAATCTGATTGGTTGAAAAAAGTTCAATAGCTTCTCTAAGATGGAGCGTATGAATGTTTTCCTGATTTGACATATAAATATCCTCCTATGGATTAATTACAATTTATGCACCAAGGGGGATGAAAATGAATAATGTAAAAATAAAAGGCTGGTTATCAAATGTTATTTCGAATCATAATGATGTCAATATCATTAAGTATAGATGCACTTGGAATTGGGTTTTCCTATGAAATGAAAGGAATTAGGATGGGGGTGATGCCTAGACTTATGATTGGTGTCATCAATGCAGTAGTTATGGGTCTGGCTATCTTCGCTGGTCAAAAAATATTAGCCTACTTTCCAATCATTGTATCGCAGTGTATTGGAACGGTTATACTTATTTTAGTTGGCTGTTTGTTTATCAAAAATGCTCTGTTTGCGAACGGAGAAACCTTATGTGATTTAGACAATTCAAAGGATATCAATCTCTTAGAAGCGTTTTTACTTGGGGTAGCGCTTTCTGCGGATTCTCTAAGTATCGGAATTGCAGCTGCAACCTTGCATGTTTCTCTTTTTTGGATGCCTCTTAGTGTTGGCTTGATGCAAATACTTTTTTTATGGATTGGAAAATATTTAACGCAAAAAAGCAACTTAAAAAATTCATTTGATGCAAAAAAAAGTGGTGTATTTGCAGGAAGTCTCCTCATTTTTATGGGAATTCTTCAAAATCTATAAATAAAGTGATCCCCCTGTTACATGGAAGGAGTGCAATAGGGGGATAAATGTTGTGTATGATTGATTTGTGGCGACTTACAGTGTACAATATAAGAAAATACAAAAGGTAGTAAGAATAGGAGAACTATGAGAAATATAAAATTATTATTAGAATATGATGGCTCCAGATATGATGGATGGCAAAAACAGCCAAATGTTGATAAAAGTATTACCATTCAAGACAAGGTAGAAGATGTCCTTTGTAAAATGGAGGATGAGAAAATTGAATTGATCGGAGCGGCAAGAACAGAAGCAGGGGTACATGCCTATGGACAAATCGCAAACTTTAAGACCAATTCAACAAAAAAGCTCTATGAAATCAAGCATTATTTGAATCGTTATCTTCCAAGAGACATTGCAGTGCTTGAGGTGTGGGAAGTACCAGAACGTTTTCACAGTTGTTTTAATGCAACATCATTTACCTATCAGTATAAGATTTCATTAGGTGAAGTTGCTTCTGTTTTTGAACGAAAATATAACTACTATAGCTTTGATGCACTTGATGTAGGGGCAATGAAAGAAGCAGCAAAAGCTTTTATTGGAAAACACGATTTTAAAAGCTTTTCTGATAACAAGCGAATGAAAAAGTCTACGGAACGTGAAATTTTTGAATTAGAAGTTTACGGGGATGTGAAAGAAATCTTAATAACGATAAAAGCAGATGACTTCTGGCCACACATGGCGCGTATTATTATTGGTACGTTAATCGAAATAGGACGTGGGAATGTCGCACCAAGTAAAATGGAATCCATTATCACCAGCTTGAATCGTGAAAATGCAGGCCCAACTGCTGAGGCAAGAGGACTCTTTTTAGAGGATGTAAGTTATCTATAATTCTTGCTTTTTAAGAAGTAATTGAATCAGGTAAAGCGATAGAATAAATATAATAACAAGCATTAGAATATGCTTATACTGGTCATAAAAACTGACAACTAAATACCAGTTATCTTTTAGCAGATAACCAAAACCGATCAGTAAGGTATTCCATATAGAGATTCCAACCATAGATGCAATCAAAAATTTGAGATAGGACTGGTTGGAAACGCCAGCAACAAAAGCAATATATGTACGACAGATTGGGATGACGCGCCCTATCCCAACGGCCCATATTCCATACTTTTCAAAGGTTTGAAAAGAAGCCCTCAGGGGCTTTTTTGTTTTTGGGAAGCGATTCGAAATTCGTGCTAGAGCACGCGTTCCACCAATTCTTCCGATGAAAAAACAAAAGCTGGTGCCGATTAAGCCGGCAAGTATACTTAATAAAACCATTGGAATAAAAGGAATTTTTTGCATGGATGCCATACAGCCAGATAACGGAAGAACGACTTCACTGGATACTGGAAAACATCCATATTCTAATAAAATACATAGAAACATGGCAAGAAGACCAAATCGATTAAAAAAATTAATAATATGGGACATATTCTCTCCTTCTTTTGAATAAATTGTATATTAAGTGTTCATTCCTATTTTATGCATTTCAAATAAAATTGACACATAATGGACATATTGGTATTATATAGTAAGGTAAAATTGACATAATTTATTTTAAGGAGAATTTGTATGAAAAATAGGATTAGGATACTATACGTGGCATTAATTTTGGGTATTTTTATTTTAATTACTCCAACAACGGAAGCAGAAACTTCGTATCCTTATTTAATAAAGGTAAATCGCAAACAATGCGTTGTTACTATTTATGAAAAAGACGAAACTGGAAAATACACCATTCCTGTAAAAGCAATGCTTTGTTCACCAGGATGGGATACGCCACTTGGAACATTCAAGACACCAGAAAAATATCGTTGGAGACTTCTTATGGGAGATGTCTGGGGACAGTATAGCACTCGAATCAATAAGGGCGTATTATTCCATTCGGTATGGTATTACGAAAAAGATCCAGCTACTTTGGCAAATGCTCAGTTTAACAAACTAGGCTCTGTTTGCTCCCATGGATGTGTTCGACTGAATGTAAAAGATGCAAAATGGATTTATGATAATTGTCCAGTTGGAACGACGGTTACCATCTATGATTCCAAGGATCCAGGACCACTTGGAAAGCCAGAAGCGATTAAGGTAAGTGCCGCTTCTAAAATGGGTTATGATCCAACCGATATTTGGAGCGCAAACAATCCATACATAAAAAATCAGCCTGTAATCAAGGGTGTGAAGAATAAAACATTAGAATATGGACAGTCCGTTAACCTATTGACCGGAGTATCTGCGGTATCATCAACGAATGTTTATATTAGCAAATCCATTAAGACTTCAATTAAGTATCAGGGAAAAAAGGTAAGTAAAATTAATACATCCGTAGAAGGAAAATATTATGTTACTTATAAAGTAACCGATGGATTAAACAAAAAAGCGACAACGGAAGCGGTATTTACAGTTCAAGATAATGTGAATCCAAAGATAACGGGAGCATATAACCTTTACTTAAATGGAGAAGAAAATCCAGATGAAGCAACACTTTTGAATGGCGTTACAGCAGTATGGCATGGGAAAGAGCTTGCAGCGGGTAGTGTAAAAGTAACACTGAAAGAAGAAAAAAATACGGATAAATTAGAAATTTACACGGCTACTTACAAAGTGACTGCTCCTAATGGAAAAACAGCCAAAAAAGTTAAAAAAGTCTATGTCGATTTAGAGGCGCCGGTATTAACTGGAATCACGGATAAAGAGATTTCTAATGATACGGTCGTAGATCGTAATTTTGCAATGGAAAATGTAACGGTTTCGGATAACTATTCTACCGTGTCAGGTTCTTCTGTAAAGGTAACAATTACAAAGGAAAATGCCACGCAATATAAGATAAGTTATGCAGTAAAAGATAAATGCCGTAATATTACAAAGCAGACAGCAACCTATACCATCACAAATTTCCTTTCTTTTGAAGGAGTAAAGGATAGGACCATCTCAGCCAATACCTATATGGGGACTTATCAGGCATTAATTGATGTAAAAGCATATAATAATGGCTCAGACATTTCCAGTATGATACAGGTGAAAATATCTGAGCTTGTAGATGGAAAATATACCGTTACCTATACCATCAGAGATGATAAGGGACATGAAAAAACGGCAGTAGCAACCTTTACGGTTGAATAGATTCTTTCGTCAACATATTTAAAAATTCTTCAGCCACACGCCAGAGTGGGAATTGGTCATTATAAGCAACGACTAGTTTTCGCTTTGGAAGTGGCTCTTTTATTTTCAGAACGATAAGATCTTCATTTAATTCATGTCTGCAAAAATCAGGTACAAAAGCAATACCTAGACCAATTCTGGCTAAATCGATTAGCAAATCGTTGCTGCTTAATTCAACCGAAGGTGCTAATTCTAACTGGTGCTTTAAAAACAACTGATGCAAAAAAATACTGGTAGTAGCATGGGATTCTAGCATTAAAATTGGGTACGTCAAAAGATCTTCATAGCTGAGAATTTTTTCTTCCAATTCAGGAAAGGCCTCTTTGCTTGCAATAAAAACATCTCCAAATTCTTTGACATCATAAACATTACGTGTGTTGGCAAGTCGTTTATTTGGTGAATTCGTTATGATAAGGTCCACCTGATTGGATTCAAGCAAATCAACACATTGAACGGAAGTGCCATTTGTAACTTTGATATGGACTCCTGGATACATCTGATGAAAATGTTTTAAATAAGGCACGAGAAAGTACCTGCATATGGTATCACTCGCGCCAATACGAAGCTGACCACCTTTTAAGGAAGAAGCATCTAATAATTGTGTTTCACCACGTACAATTAAATTGATTGCGGGCTCGATATGTTTAAATAGCAAATCGCCTTCTTTTGTGAGCTGTACTTTTTTTGTGCTACGGATAAAAAGAGTCTGGTTCAAGCGCTTTTCCAAGGTTTTAACCGATTGACTGACTGCTGATTGGGAAATGAACAATTCCCTGGAAGCATCCGAGAAACTAAGTGTTTTTGCAACATGATAAAATACCTTATATAACTCCAGATTGATATCCATGTGATGTTCCTCCTCATTTTCTTTCATTAATTTATAAGTATTACTAATATAATGTATCATAAGTTAAATTATTTGACAATATGAATATACTGTGAACTTTACCCTAAGACCTTGACTTATAACGAATATCAGTTAAAATAATAGGGTGAGTTTATTGTAAAATTAAGGAGGGTATTGGTGAACTATAAAAGAAGATTAGTATTTGCTTTCAGTATGCTTCTTCTTTTCTTATTAACAGCATGTTCAAAAAGAGTAAAAAATGATACACCGGTTGTTATAACGGTGAATGATTCAAAGATTCATATGGATGAAATGATGTACTACATTTACCAGACAGAGGCGGATGGTAATGCAAAGGAAGAAACGTATCAAGCTTTTTTTGGTGAAAGTTATTGGGAAACAAAAGATGAGACGGGGACAACTAATCGTGAGTTAGCAAAATCAGATGTCATGGAACTTGCAATTCGTAATGATATCTTCTATCAAAGGGCAGCGAAAGCTGGTTATGAGGTTTCAAAAGATGAGATGAACGAAATTTCAAAAAAGGTGGAAACCTTGATGACAAGATGGACAGATCAGCAAAAACTTGCCATGGGTATCACAAAAGAGCGGCTGGTTGAAATACTGACCAAACTTTCGATTGCAAATGCATACGAAAAGGATTTTCGGGATACGTTGGAAGTAGACGAAGCAACTGCAACTTCTACCATATATGAAGAAGATTATAAGGAATATGATGTATTATATCTATATGTTCCAACGGTTACATTTTCAAACGATAGTGACATGATTGCGTTTTCGAAGGAAGAAAAACAAGCTGCGTATAAAGAGGCTGTTAAGCTTTTGAAACAAGCGAAGCAAGGAACAGACTTTTCAGATTTATTAATGGAAGAAAATCGCGTGGAGGGCTTGGAATCTTCGGAAGTTACCTTTATTAAGGGAGATGAAATCTTTGGAGCATATTTTGAAAAAACAGCGCTTACTCTTTCAAATGGAGAAATAGCAAATAAAGTTGTAGAAGAAGAGGATGGCTATTATATCATAAAAATGGTAAATAAGGATTCCAAAGTTAGCTATGAGGATGCGATGAATCGCGCGGTAGAGGCTGCTTGGAACGATGCTTTTTCAAAAGCCTATGAAACGATAAAAAATGAATATGAAATAACCATTCAGGAAAAAGTATGGAATCCAATTGAAATAGGGGCTATTACATACGATAAGAATGTGGTGTCAAGTAAAGAAGATATAAAAGACGCACTCGAAATTCCAGAATGATAAAATGGAGGATGGAAACGTGAATAGTGGAAAGAAAGCAATGAATGAAACGAAACAGTCAAAAAAGAAGACGAAAGATAATATACCAGCAGGAGGAATTGGCAAAAGAATTGGCGCCGGCATTATTATTTTACTCTTAGCAGCTGTAATTGGAATTGTCGCATGGGAAGGACTAGCTCCAAAATACTTGTTGTCAGTAAATGGCGAAAAATTATCCAAAAAAGATTTGATGTATGATTTTTATCAGACCGAATTAATTGGTTCACAGATGGCCAGCCTCTATTCTCAGTTTGGGTATACGCAGGATTACTGGAATATGGATAATGGGGATGGAACAACGACTCAGGATACATTAAAAAGCCAGACCATCGAAAACTATTTATACAACCGTATTATTTATGCGGAAGCAGTAGCAAAAGGCTATGAAGCAACCGAGGATGAAAAAACACAGGCAGCCGAAACAGCAGCGCAGTCAATCGAAGAACTTACAGCAGATAAAGCAAGTAAATTAGGATTAACAAAAGATTTATTAACAGAAAAAGCATTGGAAGAATTAGTTGTATCACGATACAAAACTGATACGGTGGAAAGTCTTAATATCAATGATGACGAAATCAAAGCGGGTGTTGATTATGATACCTATCGTGGTTACAGCGTTCAATATTTCTTCGCGCCAACCACTACAACAAATGATGCTGGAGAAACGGAAGCGGTAGCTGATAAAACAAGTATGTACAGTGAATTAAAAACCGTATTAGAGAAAGCAAAAGATAGTAATGACTGGAGTAAAGTAGTTGATTCAAAAGACGAAGATGCCGTTGTCTCTTATAAGAAAAGCATTCTGACAGCAAAGGATGAAACATTTAGTGAAGACATCATGAAAAAGATTGTTGCGATGGGAAATGGTGATGTTTCAGAAATCGTAGAAGCAGAAGATGGTTATTATGTATTCCGTATGGTTGATAACAATGATCCTTCAAAATACGATAAAGCGGTTGAAGATGCAATTACAGAGGCAGAAGATGCTGGATTTAATGAAGTGTATGCAGCCTTGAAAGCAAATTATAAAATCAAAGAATATGATACAAACTGGAGAAATATCGTATTTGGTACTGTTACATTAGGCTAAACTAAAACCTATATTTTATGATTGCATTCATGCAAATATTTTAGAAATTTGTTTATAATAAGAAAAGGATGAATTTGTTTATAAATTATCTTAACTTATAAACATCATTATTTATATTAATTTTAATTATAAAAAGACATATGGTATCATTATTGTAACGATAATGATACCATTTTTTTAATATGGAGGCTGTTTATGAGTGAGATTAGAAGAATTTATGTAGAAAAGAAGTTACCTTATGCGGTTCGTGCAAAAGAATTAAAGCATGAGATTCAAACTTATTTAGGAATAAAAACAATTGAAAGTGTCCGGATATTAGTTCGATATGACATAGAAAATATCTCAGAGGAAACCTATGAAAAGGCAAAAGGAATTGTATTTTCAGAACCACCATTGGATTATTTATATGAGGAAACGTTTGAACAAACCAAAGAGGATCATATCTTCTCCGTTGCTTATTTACCAGGACAATTTGATCAAAGAGCAGATTCTGCAAATCAATGCATTCGATTGCTGAAAGAAGATGAAGTAGCTACCGTTCAAACTGCTACAACGTATGTGTTTAAAGGAAATCTTTCGAACAACGAATTTGACAAAATCAAATCGTATTGCGTAAATCCGGTGGATTCGATGATTACAAGTGAAGATAAACCCAAAACCTTAATTGAGAATTTCGAAGAGCCAGCGGATGTTCGTATATTGGAGGGATTTAAGACAATGGAAGCGGAAGAATTCAAAAGCCTTTTTCAGTCTTTAAATCTGGCAATGAGTTTTGAGGATTTTACTAGCATAAAACAATACTTTTTAAACGAAGAAAATAGAAATCCATCGATGACAGAAATTCGTATGTTAGACACATATTGGTCCGATCATTGCAGACATACCACGTTTTTAACAGAATTAAAAAATGTGGAATTTGAAGATGGGTTTTATAGCGATGCGATGAAGAAAAGCTATCAAGCTTATAAAGAAGCAAGAGTACAACTTGGACAGGATGAAAAAGGGGATTATCCATCTTTAATGAATCTGGCATTGATTGCGATGAAAAAGTTAAAGGTAGAAGGAAAACTTGCAGATCTTGAAAAGTCAGATGAAATCAATGCTTGCTCGATTGTGGTTCCAGTTGAAATCGATGGAGTAGAAGAAGAGTGGCTTGTATTTTTCAAAAATGAAACCCACAATCATCCAACGGAAATCGAACCATTTGGTGGTGCTGCTACCTGTCTTGGTGGAGCAATTCGAGATCCATTATCTGGACGTGGTTATGTATATCAGGCGATGCGTGTAACAGGTGCCGCTGATCCTACCGTATCACTTGACAAGACACTAGAAGGAAAGCTTCCGCAAAAGAAAATCGTAAAAGGTGCAGCAAGTGGGTATAGCTCTTACGGCAATCAGATCGGCTTGGCAACAGGCTTGGTGAATGAAGTATATCATCCAAATTACGTGGCAAAACGAATGGAAATTGGAGCTGTTATGGGTGCGGCACCAAGAAAAAATGTGATTCGTGAAGATTCCTTACCAGGGGATCAGATTATTTTAATTGGCGGACGTACTGGACGCGACGGCTGTGGAGGCGCAACGGGTTCTTCGAAGGCACATACCAGTGAATCCATTCATGTATGTGGCGCAGAAGTGCAAAAAGGAAATGCTCCAACAGAGCGAAAAATTCAACGATTATTCCGTCGAATCGAAGTGAGTTCCCTCATAAAAAAATGCAATGACTTTGGTGCAGGTGGAGTATCCGTGGCCATTGGTGAACTAGCAGATGGCCTTATTATTAATCTTGATCTCGTTCCTAAAAAATATGCGGGGCTGGATGGAACAGAACTTGCTATTTCGGAATCACAGGAGAGAATGGCTGTGGTTGTAGATGCCAAAGATGTGAAGGCAATGCTAGCGTTTGCAGCGTCCGAAAATCTGGAAGCAGTTGTAGTAGCAGAAGTAACGAAAGAACCTCGTCTTGTTATGAACTGGAGAGGAAAAACAATTGTTAATATAAAAAGAAGTTTTCTGGATACCAATGGAGCGCATCAAGAAAATGATGTACTCGTTACAAACCCTAAGAAAGAAACATCCGTGTGGAATCATCTGGTTACGGGAAGCATGAAAGAAAATTGGCTAAAGACGTTAAAAGATCTGAATGTCTGCTCACAAAAGGGCTTGGTAGAAATGTTTGATAGTTCCATTGGCGCAGCGACCGTTACCATGCCTTATGGAGGAAAGTATCAGCTGACACCAACACAAACCATGATTGCAAAACTACCATTACTGAAAGGAAATTGTGATACCGTTACTATGATGAGTTATGGACTAGACCCATACTTATCAAGTTGGAGTCCTTATCATGGAGCAGTTTACGCAATTATTGCTTCCGTTGCGAAGATTGTAGCTTCTGGTGGAGATTACCGTAAAATCAGGTTTACCTTCCAGGAGTATTTCAAGCGTTTAGAAAAGGATAAAACACGTTTTGGAGAGCCAATGGCTGCACTTTTAGGTGCTTATGAAGCGCAGATTCAATTGGGACTTGCTTCCATCGGTGGTAAAGACAGTATGTCTGGAACGTTCCAAGACATTGATGTTCCACCAACTTTATGCTCCTTTGCAGTGAATACCGGAAAGCTTAAAGATGTTATTACGCCGGAATTAAAAGAAGCAGGAAACGTATTACTTGCGTTTCCAATCAAAAAGGATGCATATGATTTACCGGATTATGAGTATTTATTAGCTCTTTATCAAACCATTTATGAGTTAAATCAATCGAATACATGGAAAGCGGCTTATGCAATCGGTTATGGCGGAATTGCGGAAGCAGTAAGCAAAATGGCATTTGGAAACAAGCTGGGAGTTTGTTTATCGACGGAATTGGAAGTTTCGAAATACTTTACTTGCGATTATGGTACGATTATAGTAGAAGTTAAGGCAGATGATATAGCCAAGGTTCGTAACGTGATTGAAAACTGTGTAACCATTGGTGAAGTCATAGATTCCGGAAAATTTGAATATGGAAATGAGAGCATTTCATTAGAAGAAGCAATCAAAGCTTGGACAGAAACATTGGAAAGCGTTTATCCAACAAAAGCAAGTGAAGACACTACAATACTTGAAACAAAATTACACCAAGTGGAAGAAATCTATATATGCAACAAAAAACTTGCGAAACCAAAGATATTTATTCCAATTTTTCCTGGTACGAACTGTGAATACGATAGTATTCGTGCGTTTGAAAAAGCAGGTGGTGATGTAACCTCTCTTGTATTTCGTAATCAATCAGCCAAAGATATTCAGGATTCGGTTGCAGCATACGCAAAGCAAATCAAAGAAAGTAATATTGTAATGCTTCCTGGTGGTTTTTCAGCTGGAGATGAACCAGATGGATCCGCAAAATTTATTGCATCCATCTTTCGTAATCCAAATTTAGTGGAAGCTGTAAATGATTTGCTGAAAAATAGGGATGGTCTTATGTTAGGTATCTGCAATGGATTTCAGGCATTGATTAAACTTGGGTTGGTTCCATTTGGTGAAATCTTACCATGTGAAGAAGATTTTCCAACACTTGCTACAAATATGATCGGCAGACATATATCACAAATGGTGCAAACCAAAGTGGTAAGTAATCAATCACCATGGTTAAAAAAAGTAAAGGTGGGTGATGTGTATACCATTCCAGTCTCTCATGGTGAAGGTCGCTTTGTTGCAAACGAAGATACCTTGAAGCGCTTATTTGAGAATGGACAGGTAGCAACGCAGTATGTAGATCTAGTTGGTAATCCAACGATGGATGAGAGGTTCAATCCGAACGGATCGTTTGCAGCAATTGAGGGAATCACAAGTCCAGATGGGCGTGTACTTGGCAAGATGGCACACTCCGAACGAATCGGAAATGGAGTTGCAATTAATATTACAGGAAATCAGAATCAATGTTTATTTGAATCAGGAATATCTTATTTTCAATAAATGATATAAAAAATCAATAAGCAATATCCTGCCATAAACCGCTTGACAATAAAATAGCTTTTCAGTATGCTATAGACGATTACAAAGGAAAAGTTAGTAGTCAGATTGGAGAAAAAATATGAAGACAGAATGGAACGAATTTAAAACAGGTATTTGGAATAAAGAAATCAATGTCAGAGATTTTATCCAAAAAAACTACACTCCTTATGAAGGAGATGAAGCGTTTTTAGTTGAAGCGACTGAAAACACAAAAAAGTTGTGGGAACAGGTTATGGAACTGTCAAAAAAAGAAATGGAAGCCGGTGGTGTGCTTGATATGGACACCAAGGTGATTTCTACCATTTCCTCTCATGGAGCAGGATATTTAGATAAAGAGAAAGAAACAATTGTGGGATTTCAAACCGATAAACCTTTCAAACGTTCGCTTCAGCCTTATGGTGGTATACGTATGGCCCAGAAGGCTTGCAAGGATAACGGATATGAAGTAGACCCTGAAATAGTAGATTTTTTTTCAACTCATCGAAAAACACACAACGCAGGAGTGTTTGATGTATATACGGAGGAAATGCGGGCATGCCGTTCCAGCCATATTATTACTGGACTTCCAGACGCATACGGAAGAGGACGAATTATCGGAGATTATCGTCGTGTTGCCTTATATGGAGTAGATCGTCTGATAGAAGATAAGATGGAACAAAAGGACACAACAAGGACAGTTATGTATTCCGATGTGATCCGTGAACGAGAAGAGTTGTCGGAACAAATTCGTGCCCTAAAGGAACTAAAGCTGTTAGGAAATATCTATGGTTTTGATATTTCAAAGCCAGCAGCGAATACAAAAGAAGCCATTCAATGGTTATATTTTGGATATCTAGCAGCGATTAAAGAGCAAAATGGTGCAGCTATGTCACTTGGCAGAACCTCTACCTTTATCGATATTTATGCAGAGCGCGATTTGAAAAATGGTACGTTTAACGAAGAGAAGATTCAGGAATTTATTGATCATTTTATTATGAAATTGCGTTTGGTTAAATTTGCCCGTACACCAGAGTACAATGCACTCTTTTCTGGGGATCCTACCTGGGTTACCGAATCCATCGGTGGTGTTGGCATTGATGGAAGACCAATGGTTACGAAGATGTCATTTCGTTATCTTCATACATTGACAAATTTGGGTGCGGCACCAGAGCCAAACTTAACGGTACTTTGGTCAACAAAGTTACCAAGTAATTTTAAACGTTATTGTGCAAAAATTTCCATTGCCTCCTCTTCGATACAGTATGAAAACGATGATTTAATGCGTGTTACGCATGGAGACGATTACGCGATAGCATGTTGCGTATCATCCATGAGAGTCGGTAAAGAAATGCAGCTTTTTGGAGCAAGAGCAAACCTTGCGAAATGCTTGCTTTATGCCATCAATGGTGGTGTGGATGAAATCAGCAAAAAACAGGTTGGACCGAAATATCGTCCAATTACCTCTGATTACTTAGATTATCAGGAAGTAATGGATAAATATAATGATATGATGAAATGGCTTGCAGAAGTATATGTGAATACTTTGAATGTCATTCACTATATGCATGATAAATACTGTTATGAAAAAATTCAGATGGCGTTGCATGATAAAAAAGTGACACGTTGGTTTGCAACTGGTATTGCAGGACTTTCTGTTGTAGCAGATTCCCTTTCAGCAATAAAATATGCAAAGGTAAAACCAATTCGTGACGACAAAGGTATTGTGATCGATTTCGAAATTGAAGGTGACTTTCCGAAATACGGAAATGATGATGATCGTGTAGATAGTATTGCCGCTGAATTGGTGCACACATTTATGCATTATATTCAATCCAATCATACGTATCGTGGTGGTATTCCTACGACATCCATTTTGACCATTACATCAAATGTAGTGTATGGAGAAAATACTGGATCTACACCAGATGGAAGAAAAGCAGGGCAGCCTTTCGCACCTGGTGCAAATCCAATGCATGGACGTGACCAAAAAGGAGCAATTGCATCCTTAAGTTCTGTATCCAAGCTTCCGTTTGGCGATGCACAGGATGGTATATCCAATACATTCTCAATTGTACCTGGGGCACTGGGTAAGGATGATTTAATTATGATGGGAGATTTGGAACTTTCCATGGAACCAGATTGTGCTTGTAATATACCTACCATGCTGTTTGATGAAGGAAGTAAATAAGACAAAATGCGCAAACGACATGCGCAGGAATGGAGAACGATATGAATAATACACAGATTGATAATTTAGTTGCAATGCTAGATGGTTATGTTGAAAACGGTGGACATCACTTAAATGTAAATGTTTTTACCAAAGAAACGTTATTAGATGCGCAGGCACATCCAGAAAAGTATCCACAGCTTACAGTACGTGTATCTGGATATGCGGTTAATTTTCACAAGTTAACGAAAGATCAACAAGATGAAGTAATCAGTAGAACGTTTCATAAAGGAATGTAAGCTATGATAGAAGGAAGGATACATTCGATTGAGACATTTGGTACACTAGACGGACCGGGTATTCGTTATGTCGTATTTTTCCAAGGTTGTCCAATGCGATGCAAATATTGCCATAATCCCGATACTTGGACAATGCAAGGTGGTACCATGATGACTGCGGATGAAATAATAGCCGGTTATAAAAAGAAAGAAATCTATTATAAAAATGGTGGAATCACTGCAACCGGTGGAGAACCGCTTCTTCAACTGGATTTTTTGATTGAATTGTTTCAAAAGGCAAAAGCGGCAGGTATACATACTTGCTTGGATACATCAGGTATTACATTCTCGAAAGATAAGGAAGAGGAGTACTTGCAGCTTTCAAAAGTTACAGATTATGTACTTCTTGATATCAAGCATGTAAGATCAAACGACCATTTCGAATTAACGGGGAAAGATAATAAGGCTGTATTCGAATTTTTATCGTTTCTTGATCGACAGCAAGTACCCGTACGCATCCGTCATGTCATAGTACCTTCCATTACGCTTGATAAAGATAGCCTGATTGAATTAGGAAAGGCGCTGTCACAATATAAAAACATAAAAGAGCTAGAACTTCTTCCGTATCACACCATGGGCGTTGCAAAGTACCAAGAGCTAGGAATTCCATACTGTTTAAAAGGTATAAAAGAACCAAGTAACGAAGAGATTTTGGAAGCTAGAAAACTTGTACTAGAAGGGTTCCGACAATAAACTTTGTGAAAACATACAAAAAAAATTTTAAAATCTTAATAAAATTGTGAAACAAAATAAAGAAAACTGTGATACACTTAACTTAATTGGGTAAGCTAAGTGTATTGCTTTTTTATTTTGGTGAATGGTGGTTGGAAGATGAATTTATATGAAGGGATGTATTTAAGAAAGTCCATTCGACACTTTCGAATGGAAACCGTTGATAGAAAAATATTAGATAATATTTTGAACTTTACAAATCATCTGGAAATGCTGGATGAAACTCAACAAGTTCAATTTGAAATCATAGAAAATACGGAAGATAAAAGCGTTCCGTATTATTTAGTTATATCCGCTTTGCCGGTAGAAGGTTATCAGTTAAATGCGGGTTTTTTAATGCAACAAGTTATGTTATATATCATGACAAAAGGGCTTGGTAGTAGCTTTATGAAATATCATAAGTTACCAATTCACAAAATACAAGGCCTTGAACCCCTAGTTATGCTTGCTTTTGGAAAAACAGATAAAAGTATTTATCGGGAATCAAAACGTGCGTATCGTCTTCCTATTTCTGAACTTTGTAGTTTTAAGACAACGGTCAGTGATGATATGAAAAAGATTTTAAATGCTGGTAGGCTAGCACCATCTTCGTTTAATAGTCAGCCATGGCGATTTGTCGTTTATGATAACCGCATTCATTTGTTTTGTAAAAAATCAAAAACACCGTTTGATCCATTAAAAGCTATGAAAAATATCGATGTAGGTATTGCACTAGCAAATATGTATTTGGCAGCAGAAGAACTTTGGTATTATAGTGAAATAAAAAAAATTGATAATATTTCGGAACGAACTTTTAAAAGTAATGAGTATTTAGTATCAATAATATTTCAAAAGTAAGCTTTTGGATTGAAATCTAAAGACTGACATATTATAATAGGATGAATGACTAAATTTTTATTCTACTAGTGGGGGAATTTGTATAATGCGCTATGTTACAATAGAAAAAGTAGAGCCAGGTATGATTCTTGCTAAGTCAGTTTTTGATGAGGCGGATCGTGTACTGTTAGGTGCTGCAAGTGTACTGACGATAGACTTTATTGAAAAGCTATCAATTCGTGGATTTCAGGGCCTCTATATTGATGACGAGATTTCAAAGGGAATTAATATTGAAGAAACCATTAGTGTCGAACTTCGTAATCGGGGCGTTCGTAGCTTACGTGAGTGCAACATTGATGAGAGTTTGGAAGTAGCAAAGTGTATTGTAGACCAGATTATTAACAGTAATACACTATCACTTGATTTAGTGGATTTGCGTACCTTTGATGACTATACATTCCGACATTCGGTAAATGTTGCAGTTTTATGTACCATCATTGGTATGGGAATGTCTTTGAAACAAAAAGACTTAGTAGATTTGTGTGCGGCTGCTATTTTTCATGATTTAGGAAAACTGCAAATACCAGATGAAATATTAAATAAGCCTGCGAAATTAACTGATGATGAATATAACGTTATGAAGGAACATCCAATTTTGTCCTATAATTTGTTAAAAGATCGTTGGGATATATCAGCAAGAACAAAAGTAGGTGTATTGTATCATCATGAAAATGAGGATGGAAGTGGCTATCCAAGTGGTTTGCATTCTTCTCAGATCTTATTATTTGCAAAAATTATTCATGTAGCCGATGTATACGATGCGCTAACTGCAAAACGTCCTTACAAAAAACCATATGCTTTATCCGAAGCAGCAGAGTATTTGATGGCTGGATATGGTGCTATGTTTGATAAGACGGTAGTGGATATATTCTTAAAATGTGTTCCAATCTATCCAAAGGGGATGGAAGTTGTGTTATCCGATGGAAGAAAGGGAATTGTTGTAGAAAATACTACACACATTCTTCGCCCGGTTGTTCGTCTTATGGATGGGACTCAGATTAATTTGAATGACGGAATCCGTTATTGTAATATTACTTTGCAAGCGGATGTTGAGGAATTAGAACTTTGTTTTAATTAAATTAAAAATATTATTGACAAGTACATGCTATTATGTTATTATATTGATTGTTCGGTAACGCAGTTATCGATTATGCGCGAGTGGCTCAGTGGTGGAGCACGACCTTGCCAAGGTCGGGGCCGCGGGTTCGAGTCCCGTCTCGCGCTTAACTAAAAATGGTCGTTAATCCTTATAAATCAAGGGTTAGCGATTTTTTATTGCTTAAAAAACTTGTGTGCAGGATGTGCGCAACATCCTTTGTTGTACTGGAAGTGTTATAATGCCTTGACCATTTTGTTGTAATTGTAGATATTAAAGCTTCTGCTTGTCATTCTTTCACCATTCGCCTGTGTAAATAAATATTTGCCCCTTAAGCATTTCAATTCTTTCTTATAAAGTGTAGAAGATACACTATTTCACAGTCATTATTGACTTACTATATTTGGAAAAGTATAATTAATTCAACCTGATTTAATACAATATAGAGATAGGATTTAAAAAATGGAAAAATACAGGCTACTAATCGATGATTTAAAGTTGAAAAAAATAAAATTTGCTAAAGGACTTACAAATGACGAAATCAAAAAAATTGAACAAACTTATGATATTAAATTTCCTAAGTCATTAAGAGAAATGTATCAAATAGCATTACCTATATCAAAGTCTTTTTATAATTGGAGAAATTTTAATGAAGCTAATGTAAAAAAAATTAAAGATATGATAAAATGGCCTTTGGAAGGAGTTCTTTTCGATTTGGAGAATAACAACTTTTGGGATGATAACTGGGGCGAGAAGCCTCTCGATTTATTATATGCCAAACAAAAGTGTATTGAAGAAATGCAAAAAGTCCCTAAGCTGATTCCCATATATGGTTATAGGTATATTCCAATAATGAATGAAGTTGATGAACCGCCTATTTTTTCAGTTTATCAAACTGATGTTATCTATTATGGAATTAATTTGGAAAACTATTTTCGCATTGAATTTAATTTTGAACCTTAGGACGTCATAAATGAAGCAATTGATGAGGATAAAATTTTAAAAATACCATTCTGGAGTCAATTTTGTTATTATTAGTCAAATATAAATTGTGGTTAATTAATGAGAACATATAAATAATGCGTAACGAGTAATCGTTATCATGTCAGTAATAGAAGGTGTTCGCTTATCCGTTGGGTACTAATACACTTTTGTAAAGATTAACTTCCTTTATTTGGAAATGTACACTTAGTAAATTTATCATATTACATAAAAATTCTATTAGTAGAAAGTTGGGTAAGTGTTATGGCAATTAGAAATGCGGCTAAAGCGATTATTCTAAATAAAGATAGAATAGTTGTTACAGATGTATTACAGAAGATTATGTGGTCTATTTTGATCGACCTGGCGGACAAAATCAATTTGAGACAATGGAAGATGCAGTTATAAGGGAAGTACTAGATAAAGGCATTCGTGCATTTATTCACCCTGTGAAAATTGACTTTCAATAGGAAGAAACGTATAATTAGTGAAGAAGTAATTTATAAATAGAAAGAACAAAGGGGAATTATTATGCTTGAATACAAATTTGATACTCAATTATTAATCGAGGGACATAATCTTTCGGAAGATACAATTAATGAGTATATTACAAACCATATTGAGGGGGACTGTCTACTAGCTGTGGGAGATGATGAGTTGATTAAAATTCATTTTCATACCAATACTCCATGGAAAGTACTAGAGTATTGTTCTTCATTGGGAGATATTTGTGATATAGTGATAGAGAATATGGAACGTCAGAGCAATGGTCTTCAAGGTTAAATGTTATAGGAAGTCTCGATATTTGAGGCTTCTTTTTCTTTTGAGCTAACTGCAATAGAAAGATGGAAAAGAGAACCTAAAATAAATCACATTCAACAAAAATAATTGTGAGAACTAAAAAATATTTTTAGAAAGTTGTTGAAAAACACTAAACATTGTGATAAGATTAACATATGGCACAACATATTACACAAGACAATGGAGGTTCTTATGGACAACAAGAAAAAACAGGGTTTTTTTAGTCGGTATTTTAAACTAAATGAATATGATACCACGGTAAAGACGGAAATGTTAGCTGGTCTTACCACATTTATTACAGTTGCTTATATACTGATATTAAACCCACAAATATTGGCAGATCCATATGTTATTATGGGAAATGCCGAAATGGCAACTAAAATATCGAATGGTGTATTTATTGGTACATGCTTTGGTGCATTTATAGGAACAATTTTAGTTTCGTTGTATGCAAAACTACCGTTAGCTCAGGCACCTGGAATGGGCTTAAATGCATTTTTTGCATATACAGTTGTTTTGGGTATGGGATATACCTACGGACAGGCATTGGTAGTAGTATTTATTTCCGGAATTTTGTTTATTGTAATTACAGCAGTTGGAATACGAGAAGCCATTATTAGAGCAATACCGGATGCAGTTATTAAAGCTATTACGCCGGGAATTGGTTTGTTTATTACCATTATCGGGTTGAAAAATGGTGGAATCATCGTTGGTAACAGCGCAACGCTTGTTAGTATGGTTGATTTTGCACAATGGAGAACAAAAGATGCAAACATGAGTGTAATACTAGGGGCTTTAGTAGCACTAATAGGCCTTATGGTTATGGGAGTACTACATGCTCGTAAAGTTAAAGGTTCCATTTTGATTGGTATTGTAGTTTCTACGATAGTCGGCATTCCTCTAGGAGTAACCAGTGTTTCTAATATTAATTTTAATATTGCCGAGAAATTTGCTGATTTTGCAGAAGTATCTTTCTTAAAGATGGATTTTGCTGGAATGTTTAGCGGTAAAAGTTTAATAGAAACCATTTTTACAGTAACACTTTTAGTAATCAGTTTCTCATTGGTTAATATGTTTGACTCCATAGGAACTTTATTTGGTGCGGCGAAGCAGTCTGGTCTTATTGATGAAAAGGGCGAAGTTATCAATATGAAACAAGCACTTATGGCAGATGCAATTTCAACAGCAGCTGGTGCGATGCTTGGAACTTCTACCGTAACAACCGTTGTTGAATCCAGTGCAGGTATTGCAGAAGGCGGTCGTACTGGAATGACAAGTATGGTTACTGCACTTTTATTCATTGCAGCGATTATCTTTGCTCCTATCGTAGGAATTGTTCCTGGTGCAGCAACAGCTCCAGCATTAATCTTTGTAGGAATTCTTATGATTAGCAATATTAAAGATGTAGATTTTAGTGATATGACAAATGCACTACCTGCATTTTGTACCATCGTATTTATGCCATTTACCTACTCAATTGCAAATGGTATTGCTATGGGATTGATCACATATTGTGTGATTAAGTTATTCGCAGGAAAGGCAAAAGAAATTAAGCCTTTAACAGCAATTGTTGCTTTGATATTTATTGCAAGATATGCATTTATGACATTAGGTTAAAAGTATAATATGAAATGGAAAAATTCCGGCTATGAATCATGTTTATAGTCGGAATTTTTTGTGTTATTGATGATGATTATCCATATGCAAATGAAAAAAGAATGTTGCTTTGATTGCATAGAGTGGAAAGCGTGTTATAATAAATAGGTGCACAAACTAAGGGTAAAAATTCATAAAATGTCGATATTTTGAAAAGGGATTTTTATATTATGAAAAGAGGTTACTATGATTAAAAATATCGTTTTGGATATGGGAAATGTATTAATGGATTATAATCCAAAGATTCCATTGGATCTTTTCTTTGAGTCAGATGAGGATAAAGCCCTCATATTGAAAGAACTTTTTAATGGTCCAGAATGGATAAAAGGCGATTTGGGTGAAATCAAGAATGAAGAAAGGTATTATGGTGTAAGTACACGTGTTCCGAAGCGTCTTCATGACCAATTAAAGCAATGTGTTGATGGCTGGACTGTATGTATGAAACCAATCAACGAAGCAAAAGAATTTGTCCAATATGTAAAGGATAAGGGATATAAGATTTATGTCTTATCCAATGCTTGTAATGCATTTTATGAGTATTTCCCAAGATTTCATCAACTTAATTATTTTGATGGGATAGTGGTATCTTCGGATATCCATATGGTCAAACCGGATTTAAAGATATATCAGTATTTTTTGGATAAATATGACTTATCAGCAAATGAGTGCCTCTTTGTCGATGACAGAAAAGAAAATATTGAAGCAGCTTTACAGCTGGGGATGCATGGTCATGTCTTTAAGAATGACTTTGACCAAGTCAAAACCATTTATGGGTTATAATACATAGGAACGACGTGTATTGACAATACTACAAAAATAAGATAATATAAAAATATATATTAGAAAAGAAGAGGTAAATGTATGTTGAGTCCGGTAATGGAGATTGCAGCTAACTAAATAGTTGTAAAGGGAGCGATGGTTGCGTGAACGCAATTGTTATTGTCGTACCCTTTTGTCGGCTTGTAATGCCGATGTATCTGCCTTACGAAATGCTTCATACACTTCGAATAGACGTCTGTATCATAGTAGACTATTGAAAGCATGGCTGTAGAGTCATGCTATTTTTTTATCCAAAAAGGATTAAGTCTACACTTTTAAGACCAAGGAAGTAGTATGCCAAGAGGCAGGTGCTTTCAGGGTCTTTTTTTTGATTCATAAGGCAGTTAGAGTATTGAATAGGAGATGAAGAAATGAAGAATATAGAAGAAACACTAGATTTTAACTTAATAAAAGAAAAAATGATAGATTTGGCATTTACAGATAAGGCAAAGCAAAAAATTCGGTCTTTAAAGCCATATCTGTCTGAAATAAAATTGCATGCAAAATTAAGAGAAACGAGCGAAGCAAGAGTTATTCTAGAAAAAGCCGGAAATCCACCACTCACATCGATGCAAGGATTGGATGAGCTGATTGAAGTTGCGAATAAGGGTGGTTGCCTTACGGCAGACCAGCTAGAAAGTGTAGCAATCCAATTAACCGCAGTAACCAGATTAAAAGATTATTTAAATCGATGTAAGCAGTATGAAATAGGGCTTCCTTATTATGAGGAAAATCTAGATTCCATGGAAGTAGTCCGTGAAGAATTAAATGTAAAAATCCGAAATGGAAGAGTAGACGATTTTGCTTCAAAAACATTAAAGTCTTTGCGAAGTGGCATTGAGCAGGCAGAGCAAAAAATGCGTGAAAAAGCAGATTCTGTTATGCGAGCAAATAAGGAGTATATGGCAGATAGTTTCAGTACCATCAGAAATGGTCATATTTGTCTTCCGGTTAAAACAGAATATAAAAATCGTATTAGTGGTTATGTGATTGGTAAATCCTCTTCGGGAAATACACTATTTATAGAGCCTCAGTCCGTTGCAAAATATTACGAAGAACTACAGAACCTGAAGCTAGAGGAAGAAAATGAAGAAATTAGGATTCTCTATTCGTTATCAGGCATGTTGGCAGATACCTTTGATGTATTTGATCGAAATAACAGAACGATTGAAAAACTGGATTTCATATTTGCAAAAGGAAAATTAAGTATGGAATACGATGGAGTAGAACCTAAAATGAACACGCAGCGAAAAATCTGCTTGGTAAATGGAAGGCATCCATTAATGGATAAAAAAATAAATGTACCCCTTAATTTTGAGATTGGGCAGGGGATAAATGGAATTATTATTACTGGACCAAATACTGGTGGAAAAACAGTTGCAATAAAAACAGTTGCCCTTAATTGTATGATGGCACAATGTGGATTGCATGTGTCTTGTGAAAAAGCGGATATTTGTATGAACAATGCATTTTTATGTGATATTGGAGATGGGCAGAATATTTCTGAAAATCTGTCAACTTTTTCTTCTCATATCATGAATGTACTCGATATTTTGCATAAGGCAGATAAGGATAGTCTGGTTGTATTGGATGAACTGGGATCAGGAACCGATCCAACGGAAGGAATGGGTATTGCAATTTCAATTTTAGAAGAATTGAAGAAAAGCGGCGCGCTGTATTTAGTTACAACCCACTATCCAGAAGTGAAAAAATACGCAGACAAGGAAGATGGCGTGGTAAATGCAAGAATGACATTTGATAAGGAAAGTCTAAAACCACTCTATCAGCTCGTAATCGGTGAAGCTGGTGAAAGCTGCGCCTTCTACATTGCAAAGAAACTTGGAATGCCAGGAAGTATGCTAAGGAGCGCTTATCTAGCAGCCTACGGGAATGAAGAAGCAGAGAACACCCTGTCTTTCGATAAACAAGAAGAATTGCTGCATGAAAGACATGCGCAGATTCAGAAAAAGAAAGAGCTCCATAACAAGCAGACAGAAGCAGAAAAGTATCATCTAGGAGATAGCGTTATGGTATTTCCGGACAAAAAGATAGGAATTGTCTGTGAGACCGCAAATGAAAAAGGTTTGATACGAATCCAGATGCCAGATAAAAAGATCTGGATCAATCACAAACGAATTAAGCTACATGTGGCAGCGACTGAGCTTTATCCGGAGGATTATGATTTCTCGATAATCTTTGATAGTGTGGAAAACCGGAAGGCAAGACATCAGATGGATCGAAAGTATGTGGAGGGGGTAAGTGTCACATGTGAATAAACTCTGGGGTTGCGATGGAAGGACGCGAGTCTTTGTTGGGGTGTGACGCCGTGTTGGGCTGAGCAATTTAGTCTTTCTACAATTTACACGACTCCCATGCTAGTATTTTATATCAGTCGCATAAACATTCCACACAACCTCAAAACATCGAGAAATTGACTCTGTGGGAGTCGATTTCTCGATTGAGTTTATGTTACATATGCTCAAATGATATAAAATCCTAGCATGGGAGCCGTGTAAATTGGACGATAGTTTATGAGCTCAGCCCTTCATGGCTGACTTTAAAATGTGGACTCGCTGGGTTTTATATGCAAATTTACAGGTATCAGCGGTGAACATTGATAGCATCCAGGTATTGAATGAAATCATGTAGGAAGAAATTGCACTCATGCCTGAAAATGCAGAGTAGGAGGTAACAAGATAGAAGTTAAAATTTAAAAAAGTGCTAACTTCTTAATTTTATAATAAATAAAATTATTAAAAGTATTATTGCAACAATATTTTTAACAACCATGTTAACTAATCTATTGATTGTAAAATACTTCAAAATAGAAAAATCCTCCGGGGGCTGATTTAAAGTTATAAAATATTGAATAATTAGAGGAATAAAAACAAAAATAAAAATTATGCCTAAAACAATTAAGATACCTCCCATTATATTCCCCCTTCAAATTCGTTTATTAAATCTATTGTAGGCGTATTTATGGGAAGTGTCAAATAAAAGCAAATAGAATGAAAACAAAGATGCCACCATTCGGCAGCATCTTATGAGGGGAGTTTGAAAAAAATTTAAGAAGTATAGCTAAGACATCATGATGGTTGATGTTTTGCTTATGATTATATAATACTATACCCACTGAAAAAATAAAGTGCTGGAAATTAGAATAAGTTATTGAACCTTGACAAATTAATATTGATAGTTGGATAATAAATATGGAATACTTATATATTCAAATAAGACAAATTTGAATTTGCGATCTCGGGAGAAAGCATAATGAAAAATAGGAATAAGATATTTTATGGGGTTATTTTTGTTAGTATTGTTGTAATTGTATCATTTTATTTAAAATCTACACCATTAATTAAGGATACTACAAAGTTTTCAATTGGTTTCGTAAGATATAACGGAGAAGATATAACAAATCAAATTAACAAGGCTGATTTAAATGATATACTGACAAGTTATTCGCGTGATAAATTTCCAATTGGACAACAAACATATTCGCCAGAAGATTTAAAAATTGAAATTATTGGTATTATAGATGGAAATTTTGTTCAGATACTATTAGGAAATAACTGGGGATATTATAATAATGGTAGAAATACTTATACTATCTGCGATGCAGATGTATTAATGAATGAAATAGAAAAACTCTTCTAGAATAAAAGGGAATCAACTTTGCAAGAAAAGGCTCTAACAAAAGCTAGAGCCAAGTTATTTGTTCCATCGAACGATACTTAATTAGATGTAATTCTAGGAGCAGGGCCTTCACCGGGAGGAGTATAAAATGGGTCATTATAATCGATTTTTGATGTGCTATTCGAACGATGATCTTCTGTATGGATAACATTTTTATTATTTTCATTATTATCTGCAGCTTTTCTCGGTTTTTTATAAGATATATTTTTGTTATTCAAAATTGATGCTCCTTTCACTTTTTAGTAGTGTCTGCGGAATAAAAAATAATATACAAAATGTTAAGGTGAACATAAATCAATGAAATGTGGCTCCCTGATATTATGCTATACTATTATGGATATTAGTGTTATTGATTGTAAGTGAAACGTAAGCTAAGATTATGAACATACCCATATCAGAATACTTATAACTTAATATGGTATTATATAAAACAGGATGAAAAATATGCGGAAGTGTTTGGCTTGAGAAGAGTGATGTTAATGACGACCAAGCTACGAACATTGTAACAATTGACCGTACAACATATAAATGCTAAAATATAGTTATCAATTGAGAAGGATGTGCAATTATGCAAATATCAAGTCGATTTACAATAGCAATTCATGTGCTTACAGCAATCGATGTTTTTAAGGATGAGTATAAAACTACCAGTGATTTGCTGGCATCGAGTGTTCACACGAATCCTGTGGTAATCCGCAGAATTATACAACAACTGAAAGCCGCTGATTTGATTGATGTAATAAGAGGAAGTGGTGGTGCTTCATTAAAGAAAGAACCTTCACAGATTACTTTGTTAGAGATATATCGTGCAGTAGATTGTGTAGAGAGTGGAGATTTATTTCATTTTCACGAAGATCCTAACACGCAATGTCCGGTAGGTAGGAATATTCATGCGGTATTGGATAATAAGTTGATTAAGATGCAAGAAGCTTTTGAAAATGAAATGAAGAAGACAACACTATCTGATATACTGGAAGAAACAAAACAATTAATAAAAGAAGAACAAAATTAGAAAGAACCCTGTCTGGAAAAAGATGGGGTATTTTTAAACAAAAATATAGATGTAACCATTGACATTACAACGAAAAAATGATACCATACATGTTGTAACAATAAATGATACAACTATACAATTTAAACCGGAGGTTATCAATATGAGTAATTTTAGTAAAATCAGTGTACCTAGTGATGCAAGAGTAGAACTTCATGATCAGATTGGCTTAACAGGTGCAGAGGTAAGCATTAATAATTTACCAGCAGGAGCAAGTGTTCCATTTGTTCATTCACATAAGCAAAATGAAGAAATTTATGTCGTTTTATCAGGCAATGGAAAAGTAGTTGTAGATGGCGAAGAAATTGCACTTACAGCCGGCGATTGGATTCGTATCGCACCAGAAGGAAAAAGACAGTTCTTTGCTTCAGATGATAGTGCAATCAGCTTTGCATGTATTCAGGTAAAAGCCGGATCTCTTGAAGGCTATACAAAGACGGATGCAATTATATAAATTAATGGTAATCAATACGCAAGATAATGATTATTTATATTTTGGGGGTTGCCTATGTTGAATTTTGAAGTAGTGTGTGATAATAACAAAGAGATTTACAAGCAATTTGAAGCTGTTTTTAGTATTGACTTATCTCAATACCAGTCGAGAATATACCCGTGTCAGAATGCGTATAACTTAATATGGTATTATATAAAACAGGATGAAAAATATATAGGAAGTGTATGGCTTGAGAAGAAAGATGCTGATGATGACCATGCTACACTAGGTGTATTTATCGCTTACGAGGAATATCGAAATAAGGGAATCGGATTTCAGTCTATTAAAATGATTATCCAAGAAGCCGAACAGCTTAATATAAAAGAAATACAGTTGCGTGTAAGAGAAAACAATACCAGAGCAATAGAGTGTTACCATAAGATTGGTTTTATAGATATAAAAAGATTACAAAAAGAAAACCGCATATCTGCAATAGAAATGAAATATTTATTAAACGTAAACTCTATCGAAAATCGACTCCCTTAAGAGTCGATTTTCGATGTTCAGAGGTTACGTGGAATGCTTATACGATTGATATAAAATCCCAGCAGGGGAGCCGTGTAAATTGTAGTAAGTCTAAAATGCTCAGCCTTTTATAGCGTCACTCCTCAAAAAAGACTCGCGTCCGTCCTTCATTAACCCATATTTAAATTACATGATACCGTTCTAAAACTTCCTCGATCACAGTACCTTTAATTTTCTTCAAAGCCTTTTTACTCGCAAGTCCAGCTAAGAATGGAAGCTTCATATCAATTGGTTTTTTTCCATCCATCATCTTTACGGTAGAATCCAATAAGACACGAACATCATAGCAGGAACCAAATACTTCTGGAACACCACGGTCTACATCAAGAAGTGTATATACCGCTTCCATAGCAGTACGAACGGAGTATTCTGTTGTAAATACGGTATCACGTACCGTTTCTGCGAACTGACCAAGGAATGCGAAGTTTACACAGCCTTTTGGTACAACGTCAGGACGGTCACCTTTTGTTCTTGGCATGAAAAATGCGGTAATATAAGGCATCATACAAGGGATAGCACGTGCAGATTTTGTTGCCATATCGTGAATTTCAGATTCAGGAACGCCCATATGATAGAGCCATTCTTCGGTAATCTCGACTCCGGTACATTCTTTCATTGGTTTTTTAATATAATCGCCAGGTACGTCTGTGAAGAGTCCATATACCCAGACAACAAGCTGATCTTTTGGCTGATCTTTAAAGTGTGGTTGACGATTTAAGGTATAGCTTAATAACCAGCTAGAGTCTTTTGCAGTAATGATACCACCAGTAACGACTTTACCGCTGAATGGATCACGTTTACAGATCTTTTCAATGTATTTTGGAATTCGGTCATCAAGCGTTGTAACAGTAGCAGATTCCCAGTTGGTAGCCTTGGTATCGGTACAGAATTTGTCAGGATGTCCAAAGGATGGATCCTGTGCTGCAATATTTCTCCAAAGATCCCAGCAACCGCCATGTTCTATTTTGAATTCTGGTGCATGATCTTGATCACCAAGGGTTGCATTTTCGGTACAGCTTCCGTTGGTTACAAATACTAAGTCATCTTCGATTAAATCAATTTTTTCTTCTTTTCCATTATGTAGGCAAATAATTTGTTTTGCTACTTTTTTGTCTTTTTTAATATCGAAGATAACATTGGTTACCATGGTATCGTATTGGAAGTGAACGCCATGGTCCTCTAAATATTTTACCATTGGAAGGATAAGAGAATCATATTGATTGTATTTTGTGAATTTTAATGCTTTAAAATCAGGCAGTCCTCCAATATGATGAATAAAACGTTGGATGTACAATTTCATTTCCAATGCACTGTGCCAGTTTTCAAATGCGAACATGGTACGCCAGTAGAGCCAGAAGTTGGAAGAGAATACTTCGTCGGTGAAAATTTCATCGATTCTCTTGTCATAAAGATCTTCATCCTTCATAAAGAATAATTTCATGAGTTCCATTGAGGCTTTATTGGAAAGTCCAAATTTGCCATCCGTATGAGCATCTTTTCCGCGTTTTTCAGTGGCTCTCATCAAGGAATAGTTCGGATCGTGCTTATTGAGCCAATAGTATTCGTCAAGAACGGAAGCGCCATCTGTTTCGATCGATGGAATGGAACGGAACAAATCCCATAAGCATTCAAAGTGATTTTCCATTTCACGGCCACCACGAATGACGAACCCTTTTTGTGGATCATTGATACCGTCGCAGGCACCACCTGGAAGTTTTAATTCTTCTAAAATATGAATGTGCTCACCTTTCATTTGTCCATCACGAACGAGGAAACATGCAGCAGCTAAAGATGCAAGACCAGAACCAACTAAATAAGCGGATTTTCTATCAACGTTTGCTGGCTTTTCTGGACGAGCAAACGCTTCATAATTACCATTACTATAATACATATAGAACACCTCCAAAATTATTTTGTATCTAAAGGATAGTCTTTCCTTAAATATTTTTCCATAGACAAAAAAAGTACCATGCCGAAAGTTTCGACATGATACGGTTATTGTAGAAAGTTTAGACACACGGTTGCGTTTGTCTAATTTATGGAATCGGTTCGGTATATATTGAGCGCTTTCAAAATATCTCCATGAATTAAAATACTAAGGCGTTCTATGATGAGTGCAGGTTCTTCTTTCATACCAGATTCAATCCAATCGAGCATTAATCCAACAAATGCAAATTTATAAAAATTAGCAATGAAATTTTTATATTCGTCACGAATGGACATTCCTTTCGCCATTTCGTTTATGACACCGATTAATAAAGAATACGTTTCGTTTCCAAGAAAACGTTCCAAATGAGTCCTTGAGATGGAGTGATAAATATTGGTTACCAGTGTTTTGTTATGTTCCACATACTCAAAAATTTGTAAGAATCCAACCTGCCAGGTATCATAGGTCTTATTTCCATCGAGCGCTTTGGTGGATTCACTTAAAAACATCCATTCGATTAAGTCATAGATATCTTGAAAGTGATAGTAAAATGTCTGGCGATTGACTTCACAGTCTTCTACGATATCGACAACTGTGATTTTATCCAGAGGTTTTAGCACAAGTAATTTTTTCAGTGAGGCAACGAGAGCTTTTTTTGTTGTCTGGGACATAATGGAACCTCCTAGTGGTAAAAACTTAATATATAATACCACGATTCAAGTTCGTTTTCTATGGAAATTTTATAATTTTGAAATATTTGTGCTGTTCAAATCCGATATTTAGATTTTTTTCTTATAGTGTAAAGTAGTAATGCCACTATTTATATAGCAGGCATCCAGATATAATCGGATACGTGGGTTGTCCTTTTGAAAAAGGGTCCGGCCTTTTCCTAAGATTATCGGTATGATACCGACCACATATTCATCGACTAAGTTTGCTTTGATAAAGGGGTCAATGGTGATTCCTCCGCCAAAGAGAAAGATATTTTTTCCGTCTTGTTTCATTTCCTCCAGAATCGGCTTGGTAATATTATCTTGGATGAAATGTATATTATCATGATCTTCTTTGTGACTTTCAGTGGCAACATAGATTTTTTTATCGGAAAAGGCTTCGCTAAATTTCTGCTCAAAACAGGTATGTCCCATGACTACGGTGTCAACTTCTTTGACAAATTTCTCATAGGACCATTGATCTTTTGTATCAAGGGAACGGTTTCCATCTCCGTAAATCCAATCAAAGCCGCCGGTATTGTCTGAGATGTATCCATCCAGGCTCATAGCCATATTTAAAATGATTTTTCGACTCATAATACAATCCTTTCTTTCTTTTGATTCCTTTTCATGATAACTACAACGGTTACTTATTTTAGTATATCCATATCGTGCATAATATACTGAAAAACAATGGGAATTGTAATAACAAACGGTATAGAAATTTAGATAGAAAAAAGAAAACAGATGACATATAATAGAAGCAAAGCGTTTACAGAAGATTTGGAGATTATAATAAATGGATACGAAAAAAGTGGAACATGATTTGAATCTGAATTTTAGTTTTATACAAAGTTTTTACTGGATGGCATTTTGCAGTACGGGTGGGTTTGCATCGGTATTTTTATTATCTAAGGATTTTGATAATCGTGAAATTGGTCTGGTGCTTGCTTTAGCGAATATTTTTGCGGTCTTCTTGCAACCTATGGTTGCATCGTTTGCTGATTCTTCCAAACGTGTTACGTTAAAGCAGCTGGTTTGTATATTAGCATTCATGGCGCTCAGTTTTTCAGCGGTACTTATTTTTATTCCAGATTCATTCCTTATTATTGCATCTCTATTTGTACTTATTTTTACCTCTATCATTATCATGCAGCCATTGATCAATGGTCTTGTTTTTGAATTTATAAATAATGGAATTTTTGTTAATTTTGGTGTTACAAGGGGAATTGGTTCGGTAGCCTATGCCATGATTTCTTATTTTTTGGGTGTTTTAGTGGAACGATTAGGACCAGATGCGATACCATATGTTTCTTTTCTTTTAATTTTAGGATTATTTATTTGTCTTTTTATGGTAAAGAATATAGGGAATCTTCCGGTTGAAGATGATGAAGCAAAGAAAAAAACGGATAAAAGGAATACAAGCGATAATGGGAAATTGATTGATTTTATAAGGGATTACAAGCGCTTTCTTGGCTATCTTCTTGGTATATTACTTATTTTTACCTATCACACAATGTTTAATAATTATCTGATTCATGTGGTAAACCGTTTTGGTGGAACAAGTAAATCACTGGGACTGGCTATCTTTATTGCAGCGGCAGTAGAACTTCCAGCTATGGGATTTTTTACGATAGTTGTAAAGAAAACGGGCATTCGGAAATTAATATTTGTTTCTGCATTCTTTTTTGTATTGAAAGCAATAGGGGCATTGATCGCAACAAATATGGTGATGCTGTATGTAGACCAGATGCTACAAATTTTTGCCTATGCTATAATGATTCCAGCATCGGTTTATTATATAAATGTCGTGATGAAAGAAAAAGACCGTGTGAAAGGGCAGGCATATACTACGAGTGCGATGACTGCCGGTGCAGTGATTGGAAACGTATTAGGAGGAACGCTAATTGATGTGTATGGTGTGTTTTCCATGTTATGGATAAGTGTTGTGTTTGCAATCGCAGGTTTTGTATGCATTTTAATTTTTACAGAAAAAGAGGGTGAATTGGGATATGAAAAAGCATGATTTTTATATCGGAAAAGCGTTTGATATATATGATTATTTTGGGGCACATATAGAAGAAAACGGAACTAGGTTTCGTACCTATGCGCCGGGTGCAAAGCATGTGTGGCTAATGGGTGATTTTAATGGTTGGAAAGAAGAAGAAATGGAGCAGGAGGAACAAAGTGGCATCTTTTCTATTTTTGTTCCAAAGGCGAAAGAGGGAATGCTTTATAAATATAAAATACATGGACAAGATGATACTTATGTTGAGCACTGTGATCCTGTCGGTTTTTCGATGGAACTTCGCCCTAAAAATGCAAGTCGGATTGCTGATATATCCTATCCATTTAGTGATGAAAAGTGGATGAAAAATCGGGATAAAAATTACAATCGTCCACTTAATATTTACGAGATACATTTCGGATCTTGGAAGACAAATGAAACTGACGAACATGGATGGTATACATATTCGCAGATGAAGGACCTGCTACTTCCGTATATAAAGGAAAATGGTTATACACACATCGAATTTTTACCGTTAAGTGAGCATCCAGCCGATTGTTCCTGGGGATATCAAAATACCGGATTTTTTAGTCCGACCTCTAGGTATGGGACACCAAGGCAACTCATGGAGTTGGTAAATGCCTGCCATCAAGCGGATATTGGAGTAATTATGGATTTTGTACCGGTACATTTTGCAGTCGATGATTATGCACTTAGGCGATACGATGGAACGGCACTTTTTGAGTATCCAGAAACTGACATTGGAGTTAGTGAATGGGGTAGTCTTAACTTTAATTTTGCAAGAGGAGAGGTGCGAAGCTTTCTTCAATCGGCTGCAAATTACTGGCTTACGAAATACCATTTTGATGGAATACGAATGGATGCGGTGAGCCGGGCAGTCTACTGGATGGGTGATAAGAGCCGAGGGGTCAACGAATGGGGAATCGAATTTATTCGAGTGATGAATGAGGGATTACATAATCTGCATCCTAATGCTATGCTGATTGCAGAAGATTCTACGGATTACGAAAAAGTATGTGCTCCGGTTGAATATGATGGACTTGGATTCGATTACAAATGGGATATGGGATGGATGAATGATACACTAGCATATTTTAAACTTCCACCGGAAAATAGAAGCAAGAATTATCACAAACTGACCTTTTCCATGTATTATTTTTATAAGGAATTATATTTACTTGCTTTGTCTCATGATGAAGTAGTACATGGGAAGGCAACGATTATTCAAAAAATGTGGGGATCCTACGAAGATAAATTTCCACAAGCAAGGGCCTTATATCTATATATGTTTACGCATCCAGGAAAAAAGCTTAATTTTATGGGGAATGAGTTTGCACAATTTCGTGAGTGGGATGAAAGCAGAGGCCAGGATTTTGATATGCTAAACTATCCGCTTCATGATGCATTTCATCATTATATGAGGGAGCTTCATCAAATTTATTGTATGCAACCGTCCTTATATAGCGAAGAATATGATAGCGATTATTTTAAATGGCTGGAAGTGCATGGAGAAGAAAAGTGCATATATGCATATCGAAGGGGAGCCAAAAAGGATTGTTTTATGGTATTTTTTAATTTCATGAATCAAGACGTGAAAGATTATACCATCGAAGTGGAAGTGGATGGTATACTAACGGAAGTATTAAATTCCGATTGGGAAGCATTTGGTGGAGCGACGAAAAAGAAAGACATATCTTTGAAAACACGGAATGCTAAAACAAATAAGCCATATATTATGCTTGATATTATTAAATTTTCAGGAAGAATGTTTCATTTTAAACGAAAATAGGAGGGGCCTATGTTAACGATCAATCATTTGTCAAAAACATATAAGGGAAATAAACCAGCAGTATCCGACTTAAGTCTAGAAATCAAAGCAGGAGATATTTATGGATTTATCGGGCACAATGGTGCAGGTAAAACGACAACCATAAAAGCGATTGTTGGAATCATTGATTTTGAAGAAGGAGAGATTTTGATTGATGGAAAGTCGATTCGAACCGATGCGAAGGATTGTAAATCGATGCTTGCTTATATCCCTGACAATCCAGACCTTTATGAGCATCTTACTGGTATCCAGTATTTAAACTTTATTGGAGATATTTTTCAGGTAGGGAAAGAAGTAAGAGAACAAAGAATCAAAGAATATGCGGATGAGTTTGAGATTACCAGTAATTTAGGTGATTTAATTTCTTCTTATTCTCATGGTATGAAGCAAAAACTCGCTATCATATCGGCACTTTTACATCAACCGAAATTATTAATCTTGGATGAACCTTTTGTTGGCCTTGATCCAAAGGCAGCTTTGACACTCAAAAACAGAATGCGTCAGATGTGTGATCAAGGTTGTGCAATTTTCTTCTCAACCCATGTGTTGGATGTGGCAGAAAAATTGTGTAATAAAATAGCAATCATTAAAAATGGAACACTAGTTTACGACGGAGTAATGGAAGAATTGACCAAAGACAATTCTTTGGAAGAGGTATTTATGGAGGTTGTAAGTCATGCTTAAAGACTTAAAGATACTACTCAAAGTACAGCTGCTTCGTATTTTTGGTATCAATGATATCCTGCATTCTCATGATAAAAAGAAAAAGAGTACGGCAATCCTTATGGCATTTTGCTTTTTGGTTGTAGGCGCTACGTTGGCTATGTATGTGGGGATGGTGGCATATTCCTTGCAGATGATTGGTATGACAAAACTCATCCCGTCCTACATGCTTGCCATTACAAGTGTGGTTATCTTACTGTTTACAATCTTTAAGACAAATGGAATGTTGTTTGGTGCGAATGATTATGAGCTGTTAAGCGCACTTCCGATTTTACCGAAAACTATCGTTGCAAGCCGGTTTTTAACGATGTATGTCAATAATTTAGCATTCAGTGCGTTGACCATGATTCCCAGCGCTTTTGTATATGTTACATTTGTAAAGGTATCGCTATGGTTCTATGTCATGCTAATTTTGAGTGTTTTTCTGATTCCGCTCATCCCAATGACCATAGCAGCTATGATAGGCGCTATTATCACAGCAGTTGCATCAAGAATGAAACATAAAAATCTGATATCCATTGTATTTACAATGAGTGCAACCTTAGGAATTATGGCCTTATCGTTTGGAAGTGGTAATTTGAAAGCAAACGATTATGCAAATCTTTCCCTTGTTTTAACCAAACAATTGCAAAAAATGTATCCGCTGACTTCGATTTATTCCAAAGCAATGATTGAAAATAATGGACTTTCTTTTTTGATTTTTGCTGTTTTGTCTATTGGTATATTCTATTTATTTGTAAGACTAACTGCTTGGAAGTATGTAGAGATAAATAGTGCGCTAAAAGCGCATATGACCAAAAGCAATTATCAATTCACGCAGCTTAGTACAAAGTCACCGTTAAAAGCACTTTATGAAAAAGAGAGGAAACGATTCTTTTCTTCCTCTGTATATGTTTTAAATGCAGGGATTGGATATATTATGATGCTTGCAATGGGAATCGCAATACTCGTTATGGGAGCAAAACGACTTGAAACCATGCTTAATATACCAGGATTTGAGAACGTAATTGCGTCAATATCACCCTTAATTATTGCTTCCATGGTTTGTATTAATTCGACTACTTCCTCTTCTATTTCTTTAGAAGGAAAGCAATGGGATATACTATTATCCCTTCCGATTGCGCCGAAGACGATATTTGATAGCAAAATACTCGTGAATTTAACCTTATCCATTCCATCGGCAGTACTTACATCACTTATGTTTGCATTTGCCCTCCCATTTAAAGGAATGGAATTGATTTGGCTGTTTGTGACACCAATGGTTTATTGCTTGTTTTCAGCAGTCGCAGGATTGTCTATTAACTTGAAATTGCCAAAGCTCAAATGGGACAATGAGGTTGATGTTATAAAACAAAGTGCAGCAACCTTTATATTTATCGTAGTGGGAATGATTAGTGTAGCGATTCCGATTGCAGGATTCTTTCTTTTACGAGTCGTTTCTGCAAATTGGATTTTTGCTGCGACTACCATATTTGTAGGGGGCATAACATTATTACTCTACTACCATAATATGAAACTTGATTTAAGGAAAATTGCGTAGCAGTGCCCAAAGGAGGAAAAATGGACGTATCGAAGATACTAAATGAGATTAAAAATGGAACACTTACCGTTTTAGAGGGTGAAAAGTTGCTAAAAAATCTTCCTTATGAGGATTTAGGATATGCGAAACTTGACCATCATAGAAAACTGCGTACAAAAGTTGGTGAAGTAATTTTTTGTGGTGGAAAGGCAGATGAACACCTATTAGGAATCTATCGCTCCTTTTACGAAAAGGGAGAAGATATTATGGGTACAAGAGGAACAAAGGAACAATTTGAATTGTTGAAGCCGCAGATTCCAACGGTTATGTTTGATCCTATTTCTCGTATCATAAAGATTCAAAAAAATCCAAGAGAAGGAATTGGAAATATAGTAGTGTGCACAGCTGGAACAGCTGATATTCCGGTTGCAGAAGAAGCAGCACAAACAGCTGAATTTTTTGGAGCCAAGGTAACCCGTATTTACGACGTGGGTGTTGCTGGGATTCATCGATTGTTATCCCAGTTAGAGGAAATTCAGTCAGCCAATTGTATTGTAGCGGTTGCGGGGATGGAAGGTGCACTTGGAAGTGTGGTAGCTGGATTGGTTGACATGCCAGTAATAGCAGTACCAACTTCGGTGGGATATGGAGCCAATTTTGGAGGAGTGTCTGCTCTTTTAACCATGATAAATTCCTGTGCAAATGGAATTGCAGTGGTTAACATTGATAATGGTTACGGAGCAGCTTATATGGCAACACAGATTAATCGATTGGCGGTAAAGACAGATGAATAAAACTTTGTATTTGGAATGTTACTCCGGTATTAGTGGAGATATGACGGTTGGTGCCTTACTAGATCTTGGCGCAGATCAAAAGAAGTTACAGGAATTATTAAAGAAACTGCCATTTGACGGTTACCAACTAAAGATGGAACGATGTAAAAAAAGTGGTATAGATAGTTTTTCATTTGATGTAATCTTAGAAGATAATCATACGCATCATCATAAGGAGAACGATCATTCTTCTCACATGCATCGCAATCTATACGATATTCATAAAATACTGGATGCCATAGAGGATGAAAAGGTAAAAAGTTTATCCAAAAGGATGTTTGAAATCGTAGCAAAAGCGGAGGCGAAGGCGCATCAGTTACCAATTGAAGAGGTACACTTTCATGAAGTAGGAGCCATTGATTCCATTGTTGATATTGTTAGCGTTGCTTTTTGTGTTTGTGATTTAGAGGTAGATGATGTAGTTGTTTCAACCTTATATGAAGGTCAGGGGCATGTTAGCTGCCAACATGGGATTCTTCCAGTACCAGTGCCAGCAACTTTGAATATAGTGTGTGATTATGGACTAACCTTAAGGATAACGGATAATCAAGGAGAAATGGTTACGCCAACTGGTGCGGCTATTGTAGCTGCACTAAAAACCAAAGAAACCTTGCCAGAGAATGTAAGGATACTGGCAACTGGAATTGGCGCAGGGAAGAAGGAGTTTAAAACGGCAAATATTCTTCGAGCCATGCTTTTTGAAAGAAAAACGGCAGGGGATGAGGAGTCTTTTAAACATCCATCGGATTCTATTTGGATGCTAGAGACCAATATCGATGATTGCTCGGGTGAAGCCCTTTCTTATACCATGGAGAAACTTTTTGAAGTCGGGGCAAAAGATGTATACTATACTCCGATTTATATGAAGAAAAACCGTCCTGCTTATTTGCTTTCTGTGATCTGTCAAGAAGAGAAAATAAAAGAATGTGAAGACATCGTATTTACAAATACGACAACCATAGGCATTCGAAAATGTCCAATGGAACGTACAACTCTGAAAAGAGAGATACGTTGCATCGAAACAACCTACGGATCAGCGAAGGTAAAAGTGTGTGAAGGAAATCATGGTGTGAAATGGTATCCGGAGTATGAGAGTGTAAAGAAACTATGTATGGATTCAGGTCTTGACTATCAGACGGTATATCATGAAGTAATGGAGTGCGCAAAAACAGCACAGAAATGAGGATAAACATATGACCTATGTAGCAAATAAAGAACGTTATGTCAAGATGAGTTATCAAAAATGTGGCAATAGTGGGATCAAGCTTCCCATGGTGTCGCTTGGATTATGGCATAATTTTGGTTCCAATGCATCGTATGATTCGATGAAGGAACTATGCACTACGGCATTTGATCAGGGTATTACACACTTTGATCTCGCAAACAATTATGGTCCCATTGCAGGAAGTGCAGAAACGAACATAGGACGTATTCTAAAAAATGAAATGCATGCGTATCGGGATGAACTACTCATTAGTACAAAGGCTGGATATGACATGTGGGAAGGTCCTTATGGAAACTTTGGCAGTAGAAAGCATTTACTTTCTAGTCTTGATCAGAGCCTAAAACGCCTTGATCTTGATTATGTTGACATTTTCTATCATCACAGAATGGACCCAGAAACACCGTTAGAAGAATCCATGATGGCACTAGATCAAGCAGTAAAGAGCGGGAAGGCACTTTATGCGGGCATTTCCAATTATGACAAGGAACATACCATAGCGGCCATGAAGATATTAAAAGAACTTCGGTGCCCATTTATTATAAACCAAAGGAGATATTCGATCTTTGACCGTAGTATGGAAGAAGATGGTTTAAAATCATACGCAGCAAAACATGGCTGCGGAATTATTGCATTTAGTCCGCTTGCGCAAGGAATGTTAACGGACAAATACCTTCATGGGATTCCATCAGACAGTCGAATTGCAAAGGATGGCCGATTTTTAAAGGAAAATAATCTAACCCCAGAACGAATCAAAGAAATCGAGGGGCTTAATGCGATTGCTAAAGGGCGAGGACAAACGCTTGCACAGATGGCACTAAGCTGGGTACTGCGTGATGGTGAGGTTACGAGTGTTTTGATAGGTGCATCAAAGCCAACACAGATTATAGAGAACTTAGAAATAATAGATAAAATATCCTTCACGAAGGAAGAACTGAAACAAATTGATTCCTATTCTATAGAAATGAGTGTATAAAAAATGAAAGTAATAGCATTTGAAGTAAGAGAAGATGAAAAGAAAGACTTTTTAGAACAAGCGGAGCGTTTTCACATGGAGGTTACTTACTGTAGCGAAGCCTTGACCTTAGAAAATATTGACCAAATTAGCGGTCAGGATGGAATCACCATTTTGGGACGAAGTAATATTAGTTCCGAAATTTTAGATAAAATGAAAGCGTTTGGCGTGAAGTTTTTAGCAACCAGAACGATCGGATTTAACCATATCGATGTAGAATATGCAAAGAAAGTAGGCATTCGTATCAGTAATTCACAGTATGCTCCAAATGGTGTAGCAGAGTTTTCGGTCATGTTGCTACTTATGTCATTAAGACACTATAAACAGGCTCTATTTCGTGGAAATGTAAATGATTATTCCTTGCGAGGATTGCAGGGAAGAGAACTTAGAAATCTCACAGTTGGTATTATCGGAACTGGAAAAATTGGAGAATCGGTCGTTCGAAATCTTCAAGGATTTGGGTGTAATATTATTGCATACGATGCCTATAAAAAAGAAAGTCTGAAAGAAATGGTGACTTATGTTTCTTTGGACGAACTATATGAAAAAAGTGATGTGATTTCATTGCACACACCGTTGCTTGACAGTACGTATCATATGATTGATAAAAATTCGATTGCAAAGATGAAGCCGGGAGTCATCATTATTAACTGTGCAAGAGGCGAGCTCATGTCAATACCGGATATCATTGAGGCGGTGGAAACAGAAAAAATTGGGGCTCTGGGACTTGATGTTTTTGAGAAAGAAGAAGGCATATACCATCATGACCTTCGCTCTGACATTATTTCTAACAAAGATATGGCATATCTTCGTCAGTTTCCAAATGTTACGATGACACAGCATATGGCTTTTTATACCGATGCAGCAGTTGCCAGTATGGTGGAAGGTTCCTTAGAAGCACTGCTAAGCTTTTATAATAAGAGTGAAAGTTCCTACGAGGTTTTCGTGTAACGATTTGATTTCTTAATTTGCTTGTGGTATGATGTACACCGTAATGGATAAATTAGGTTATACTGATCCGCAAATTTAGGTGGACAGTTCGATTGAAAGGATTGGAAGGAATATTATGATAAAGATTGATATTATATCTGGATTTTTAGGTGCTGGAAAAACTACATTAGTCAAAAAGCTTTTAAAAGAAGCGTTAAATGGACAAAAAGTTGTATTGATAGAAAATGAATTCGGAGAAATCGGAATTGACGGCGGATTCTTAAAAGAAGCTGGTATCGAAATTCGTGAAATGAACTCTGGATGCATTTGTTGTTCTCTTGTTGGAGATTTTGGTGCGTCATTAAAAGAAGTAATCGAAAAATATAAGCCAGAGCGCATATTAATTGAACCATCTGGAGTAGGCAAACTTTCGGATGTCACAAAGGCAGTTGAAGACGTGCGTGAAAATGGAAGTACACTAAATAGTACAGTAGCTGTTGTGGATGCGATAAAGTGTAAAATGTTTGTGAAAAATTTCGGAGAATTCTTTATTAATCAGATTGAACATGCAGGGACGATTATTTTAAGCCGTACGGACAAGATGTCAGAAGACAAAATCAATGCTTGTGTCGAATTAATTCGTAACTATAATAAAGAGGCTACCATCATTACTACTCCATGGGATCAGTTAGATGGAACCGCAGTACTTGAAGCAATTGAAAAGACAAATACATTAGAAAAAGAAATGCTAGAAGAAATGAAACACCATCATGAACATCATCACGATCAGGATGAAAAATGTGGCTGTGGACACCATCATGATCATGATGAGGAATGTGGCTGTGGACATCACCATGACCATGAAGAAGAGCATGAACATCATCATGAACACGGCGAAGAATGTGGCTGTGGCTGTGGACACAATCATGGGCATGAACATGGACATCATCACGCCGATGAAGTATTTGGAAGCTGGGGATTCGAAGCACCAATTTCCTATGCAGAAGATGAATTAAAGAGTAAGTTAGCCCGTTTGGAAGAGGAAGAGACTTACGGTATTGTACTTCGTGCCAAAGGTATGGTGAAATCCAAAGATAACGAGGAATGGATTTACTTTGACTATGTTCCAGGAGAAATGGAACTTAGAAAAGGTAAGCCAGATTATACGGGTAAAGTTTGCGTGATTGGATCAAAGTTAAAGGAAGAAGCTTTGGAACAATTATTTAAGTAAGAAGTATAAGTTCAATATTTAGAAATGAGGTGCCAGGATGGAAACAATGCCAATATACTTAATAAATGGTTTTTTGGAGAGTGGGAAGACTACCTTTTTGAATCAAACAATTGATGAAGATTACTTTTTGGTGGAGGGCACTACGCTATTGATTGTTTGTGAAGATGGATTGGTGGAATATGATTCTAAGCTATTAGATAAAAATCGTACCATTTTGGAAATGATAGAAGATCAGGAAGATTTTACCGTTGAAAAACTGATTACACTGGAAAACAAATATAAGCCAGAACGTATTTTGCTTGAATACAATGGAATGTGGAATGCCAAGGATATGAAACTTCCTGGACATTGGGAGATTCAGCAGCAGATCTCTTTTCTTGATGCATCTACGTTTACTACTTATTTTGCAAATATGAAATCCTTATTGGCAGAAATGATTCGAAAATCAGATATGATTATTTTCAACCGTTGTCAGGGAATCGAAGATCTTCCAGTATATCGTAGGGCTCTGAAAGCAATCAATCAAAGAGCACAGGTTGTCTTTGAGGATGCAGATGAAGACATGGTGGATGTTATAACCGAAGAAGATCTGCCATACGATGTAAACGCTCCAACTATTGAAATTGATGAGGAAGCATTTGGCATCTGGTATATTGATGCACTGGAAAATACGGATCGTTATGTTGGCAAGAAAGTACAATTTAAAGGTATGGTGTTAAAACCAGGAGGTTTCCCAAAAAATTACTTTGTGCCCGGCAGAATGGCTATGACGTGTTGTGCAGATGATATTGCATTCCTTGGTTTTGTATGTAAGACAAGGCAGGCAAGACATCTTGAGAATAAACAATGGGTGAAAGTAACCGCAGAAGTAAAAAACGAATTTTGGACGGATTACAATGGAAAAGGTCCTGTACTCTATGCAATTGAGATAGAAGAAACAGAACCTGCCAAAGAAGAAATACTGAACCTTGTATAATAAAGTCTTTCGTTGAACATTTTTAAGAAAGCAACTGATAAAATTCCAGCTCAGTTATGATTTTAATAGGGTACCCTTCGTCGATAAGGCGGAGGGCTTTTTTTTGCTTTTTTGTAATACCAGTTAATAAGTCGCAGTATTCTCCATTTCCGAGGATCAAAATATCAGTAGATGTATTCAATTTATCCATATTGATACCACCAAGATTTGCGATTATCTGCATTGCTTCTTTACGCGAAAAGCGGTCAAGAGCCCCGGTAATAACACAATTTTTCTGATAAAGAAGGTGTGTAGTGTCAAAAGATTCGATGTCTGTTGAAATCATGTCCGCCTTGATGCGTTTGGACAGCGTGTTCCAATTCGAAATAAAAGTATCATAACTGGTATACGTATTTATAATGGTCTGCTTCATTGCCTCAAACACCTGATAATTCATGTTGCAGTCCACCATCGCCCGATGGGCATTGGTGGTATCGAACTTGTAGTAAGAGGCCATATCCTTTAAACGATGATGGACCAATTCTGGCAGCAGTTTCTGAGAGATTGGCAAGGTATCAATATAAAGATTTTCAAGGGGCATAAATCCAGTTGCCAAGAAAGCCTTTGATAAAAAGGTAATATCAAACAATATAGCATGACCAATGATGATATCATCATCGATAAATGCGCTTAATTGTCCTGCAATTTGCGAAAATATTGGTGCGTCCATCAGCATTTCATTTGATATTCCAGTCAGATTTTGTATCCGTTGTGTTATCGTAATGGGGCAAGAAATTAGTGTCTGAAAATACTCGGCTTCTTTTCCGCTTTTTACTTTTAATGCAGCAATCTCGATAATGGAATCTTCCTCTATATTAAGACCGGTGGTTTCTAGATCAATGACCGTATAATTATCAGGGAACGCTAACGTTTCCTTTGATTTTGTGTATAACATGTTATATCCTCCTAGCTTGTACAGTTTGACACAAACGATGAGAAAATACAAGCGTCAACAGTTAACCTTGCATTTTTTACCAGGATGGACTATCATATTTGTTACAGATGAAAACAAATGGAGGTAATGATGTCAGCTTTTTTAGAAACTATAGAATCCTTTTATGGGACTGGAATAAAAAATGAATTCGGGCAGACTTTAGAGGAGTTTCTGGAGGTATATGATCCTTTAAAATATAAGAATCCGTGCAGCACAGCTGATATTATTGTGATTCGTACCCATGGTGAATTGAAATGTGTGGAAGAAGGACTGAAAGTGCTCATGATTAAAAGACGCAATCATCCTAGTATTGGATACTATGCCCTACCGGGCGGATTCGTTGAGATGTATGAAGACTTAATTGACGGAGCAAAACGGGAACTTACCGAAGAAACCGGCTTGAAAGATATTCCAATTGAGCAAATGTATGCTTGGGGAGAAGTTTGGAGAGACCCAAGAACGCGAATTATTACCACATCTTATCTTGCAATTGTAGATGATAGTGTAGCAAAGATAAAAGCTGGGGATGACGCAGCCGATGCGCAGTGGATGGATATTTCTTTTCGCCAGATTGAAAGTAAGGTATGTGATCAGACAAATGGGGAACGAATTCGTGACATCTATGAACTAAGATTATCAAATGAAGAACAGGATATTCATCTTATTAGCAAAGTTGGTGTGACCTATAATAAAACAGGAATATTAAAGGAAACGGACTATGAAGTAATAGAAAATAGCAAAACGGCGTTTGATCATCCAAGAATGATTGTACAAGCCCTTTTGCATATAAAAGAAAATTTGTAAGGAGAAAACCAGATGGAGAATCAAAAAGAAAAAAGACCAAAAGGTCAGAGAATTTTAGCTATGATAGGAGTCGTATTTTTAGTTGCCCTTTATGTCGTGACTTTGATTTCTGCGATTTTTACGACACCTGCTACAAAAGGATTATTTATGGCTTGTATTTTTTCCACAGTAGCTATCCCAGTAATGCTTTATGGATATATACTCGTTTATCGTGCACTGAAGAATAAGAACAAGGATTTAAATCGATAAAAGTAAGAAAATCATAAAATGAAGAGGCCAACGCATAGGGGGAAATTAGAAACTATGCGCCAGCCTCTTCAACAGGGGAGGATAAGTATTTATAATTTGTCATTGGTATGATTATAGTATTATCGTCCTTATTTTTTTTATACATATTAAGTAAAAAAATAAAAAATTATTGAAAACTTGGACTACTTTATGATATACTGTTAAACGGACCATGAAAAGGGAGGTTTATTATGAGTTTATTAAATGACTGGAGAGAATACGCATATTCTCGCGAAATGACAAACACAAAAGCCGGAGAAAAATTCTGGGCTGAATATTTTATGATTGAAAAAGGTATTTACGAAGAAATCCTTGCAGATATTGATAACGTAGTAAGTGGAACGGTTGAAGAACTTGCAAAGAAGTACAATACCGAATTAAGTATCATGGTAGGATTTTTAGATGGTATTAATGATAGTTTGAAGACTCAAAATCCAATTGAAGAGATGGATAAAGATACTGTGGTATCTTTGGATATTGATAAAGAAAAACTATATTATAATATGGTAGAGGCAAAAGCAGAGTGGTTGTACGAATTAGAAGTTTGGGATAGCCTCTTGACACCAGAGAAAAGAAAAGAACTTTATAAAGAACAAAAAAAATCAGGCACTATCGTGAAGGATAAAAAAGTGGGACGTAATGATCCATGTCCTTGCGGAAGTGGAAAGAAATATAAAAAATGCTGTGGAGCCAACTAGGCCACAGCATTTTTTTGCATACGTACATATCTTACTTTTCCGGATGCTCTTGACAATAAATTAGGTAATTCGTGTAATTACGAACTTCCTTGGCTTTATCACCATCTAATTTTTGATATAAATCAAAGAATTCTACAATATCTTTATCCAGCACTTCTCCTCCAACCGGAAGGTATGCATCGGAAATCCCTAACAAGTAATCACATGAAACATCAAAATATTTTGAGAGTGCAATTAATTTATCAAAAGATGGTTCATTTCGCTGAGACTCATAATTCGATATAGCAGTAGGCTTTAGACCAAGAATATCAGCTAATTCACTTTGTGTCAGTTTATGCTTTTGTCGTAATTGCTTTAAACGTACATTAAAGTTCATATGGCTGGCTCCTTTTGTTCACAGACCGTATAGTTTCATGTTATTATATACACTTATTTTGCAAAATGTCAAGTAAAGTCATAAAATGTTCACAACCATGGGGCACTTGTTGACAAATCACATTTTGTGAAATAGAATAAATGTAACTAATTATGAGCCAAGAAACTAGGGGTAATCCTATGGAATTAGACAAATTGCAAGAATTAAAAGAGATGGTATTCGACAATGCATATTGCATGTTTTGGATCATAAATTGCAAGGGCGAGATAATAAGATGGAACCAAATGGCAAGGAAGGAACTGGGGTATTTTGAAACCGATGAAAGTATTACGATTATGGATATTTTTCGAAGAGAGTTTCGAATGACTTTCCAAGGTGTAGAATATATAAATAAAGAAAAGAATGGGTTCGCATATCGAAAGAATGAAACTTGCTTTCCAGTAGAAATGAGAGTATTTTCCAATCAAGGGGATGACTCGTATAAAATCATAAGTGCAGTCAATATTACGGAACGAATAGCAGCATTCCGACAGGTGGAAAAAGCAAAAGAACAAGCAGAACGAGCGTTACAGACTCGAAATGACTTTGTATCGATTGTAACACATGAACTTCGAACACCCGTCAATGGAATCAAAGGAATTGCCGCTACATTTCGTGATACGACGCTTTCACAAGAACAAAAGAGTCTACTAAGTATTATTGAACGTTGCTGCAATAATATGTCAACGATAATCGATGACTTACTTGATTTTTCAAAACTTGAATCTGGAAAGTTTTCGCTAGAAGAGAGAAAATTCCATTTTCGTGAATTTATGGATCGAACCATGGAAGCATCCCTTCCGATGATTAATGAAAAGGGATTAACACTTCGTGTTAGTATTACACCAAATGTACCCGATAATTTAATTGGAGATGAGCTTCGGTTAACTCAGATTATTAATAATTTATTATCGAACAGTATAAAGTTTACCAATGTAGGACAAATCAGCATTGAAGTAAATATGACGCAGGAAAACGATAATGGAGAGATTGAGCTATTCTTTATGGTGATGGATACTGGAATTGGTATTGAAAAACAAGATCTGGATAAATTGTTCAAGGACTTTTCTCAAGTAGATGCTTCCATAACAAGAAAATATGGTGGAACCGGTCTTGGACTTAGTATCACGAAACAATTAGTAGAGCTTATGAAGGGAACTGTTTTTGTCAAGAGTGAACGTGGAAAGGGAAGTACGTTTTCCTTTTCGATACGATTGCACCGTGCTGATGAGGAAGATGCAGGCCTTCATGATGCAGCATCCGGAAGTTTTATTTATGAAGATTCAAGAAAAAAGTATATTTCAAATCTATCGTCTAAAGAAGCGTTACAGTTGCACTTTTCAGAAGATGGAGCCAATCTTTATGATGTAAATCAGATTTTTTTATTTGGGAGTGAAGAAAACCAAAAAGAGATTGGTAAAAATATGGATAAATTAAACCTTTGCATTGAAATGAATAATTGGGAAAAGGCGGAACGATTTGCAAAGGCCGTAAAGATACTGGTAGGAAAAGAAAAGGAAGATTTGGAGCGAAGCGTATTTCGCCTTGAATTGGCAATTCGAAAGGAGGATCTGGAAAAATCGAAAGAGTTGTATCATACACTCGAACAGTTACTAGGGGATAAATTTAAGCGTAAATAGCGGAGGATAAGGGATGGAATATCAGGGAGTAAATAATGAAGTAGAAAACATTCTGATTGTGGATGATATCACATCAAACCTTGCGATTTTGGAAGGAATGATAAAAAATGCAGGCTATATACCAAGACCAGTGACCAGTGCAAAGCAAGCAATGGAAGCCATTCATGATAGACTGCCTCAGCTTATTTTACTAGACATAACCATGCCGGATATGGATGGGTATGAGTTTTGCGAGTTATTAAAAAAAGATGTAAAAACAAGAGAAATTCCAATTATCTTTATTTCTGCGATGGATGATAAAGAGGATAAAATAAAGGGTTTTAAACTGGGGGCAGTTGATTTTATTGCAAAGCCTTTTGAATTAGAAGAAGTAACCCTTCGTATCAACAATCATTTGCGCATTTATCGAATGCAACAAGAATTGGAAGGATATAATCATAAACTTCACAAAATGGTGAATGATCAAATGAAAAAGATAGCAGAAGAGGAGAAGCATTTTATATTTTCCTTGGCAAAATTATCGGAGTCAAAAGAAGACCCAGCTGGAAATCATATAAAAAATGTGGCAAGAAATTGTAAGCTGCTTGCGATGAGCCTTCAGTTGTCTCCTAGATTTGAAAAAGAAATTAGCAATCATTTTATTGAAACAATTGAAATCGCTGCACCCCTTCATGATATGGGAAAACTTTCTATTCGCGATAATATTTTGTTAAAGCCAGGAAGGCTAAGTAGTGATGAAATAGAAGTGGTAAAGACCCATACAACGATTGGTGCAGATATGTTAACCGAATTATATGAGGTAAATGAGCATAATGAATTTCTAAAAATGGCAATTGATATTTCCAGATCTCATCATGAAAGGTGGGATGGAACGGGATATCCGGATCGCCTATCAAAAGATGAAATACCGCTAGCAGCAAGAATTATGGCAGTGATCGATGTTTATGATGCACTAACGAGTAAACGTTGCTACAAAGAATCATATAGCCATGAGGAAAGCACGGCAATTATCAATGCAGAATCTGGTCGTAGTTTTGATCCAGAAATCATTCAAGTATTCAATAAGATTCAACATAAATTAAAACAAAATGAAAGAGACGATAATGAAATATAAAAATAAGGTTATTCTAGTTTTTACGTTATGCATTCTTCCAATCATATGCACTTCGTGCCAATGTAAGAAAAAGGATACTTTTTCGGAGGCGGAACGTTTTTACGCATCCTCACAAAAAGTAGAAGATGGAAAAACACAACAAAGTGGAGATCAGACACCAGTGCGAACACAAACTCCAGTGCCAACACAAACACCAACGCCAACACCTACCCCAACGATCGAACCAACACCACAACAGCCAGTAAAAGTTAAGGGGATTTATGTGACTGGTCCAAAAGCTGGGTCTGGCGGAATGGATGATTTGATTTCACTTGTGGAAGAAACGAAGATCAATGCGATGGTCATAGATGTAAAAAACGATTCTGGTGAGATTACATATAATATAGACAATCGCACTGCAAAAAAGATTGGAGCGCGGAAAAAATATGTCTCAGATATGCCAGGACTCATTGAATCTTTAAAGAATAAGGATATTTATCTGATTGCCAGAATTGTTGCATTTAAAGATCCTATTTTAGCGGAAGAAAAACCGGAATTAGCACTAAGGAAGAAGGACGGATCTATATTTCGCGATAAAAGTGGTTTAGCATGGGTAAATCCATATAAAAAGGAAGTATGGGATTACTTATTGGAAATATCGAAAGAGGCAGCCGCGTTAGGTTTTGATGAAATTCAGTTTGATTATATTCGATTTTCCACGGACAGTGCCATGAAGAATGTTGATTTTGGTAAAGAGGCGAAGGATAAGACCAAAGAAGAAGTGATTACGGAATTTACAAAGTATATGAAGGATAACTTGTCAGATCTTTCAGTTTATGTATCTGCAGATGTATATGGAATTATAATTAATAGTGAGGTAGATCAAAAAATTGTGGGTCAAGACTATAAAGACATGGCTGAAAACTTAGATTATATTTGTCCTATGATTTATCCTTCTCATTATGCAGATGGCAGCTATGGAGTAAAACACCCAGATTTGGATCCTTATACCATTGTAAAAGAAGCATTAAGTGAGTCTGTTATGGTATTAGAAGATACAAAAGCAGCCACGGTTCGACCATGGCTGCAGGATTTTACGGCTAGCTGGCTTTCCAATCACCAGACATATGATAAGGACCAAATCGAAGCACAGATTCAAGCGGTAGAAGATGCAGGCTATGAAGAGTGGATTCTTTGGAATGGAAGCAATCGATATACCCGGTTGGATTAACTAAATGCGACCGATATTTTTAAAAATAGTTTGGCTAACATCTACCTTGTTCATTGTATAAAGATGGATGCCATCAACCTGATGAGTGAGTAGGTCTTCGATTTGCATGGTAGCAAATTCAAGACCTGCTTTTTTCATGTCGTCTGGTTGATCTGCATACTTTGACACGAGATGAGCAAGCTTCGTTGGAACAGCGGAACCGGATAACTCAACAATTCTTTGAATCTGTGAAGCAGAAGTAATCGGCATAATTCCTGCTGAAATAGGGGTTGTTATACCCGCTTTTCTTACTTTTTCTAAAAATTGATAAAAGATATGATTATCAAAAAACAATTGCGTAATTAAAAAATCAACGCCAGTATCCACTTTAGTTTTAAGATTTAAGATATCTGAATCAAAAGATAAAGCTTCCGGATGTGTTTCTGGATAGCAAGCAGCACCAATCGAACCAATTGGATTTTTGTTGATATGAGAAATCAGGTCGCTAGCGTGTGTAAAGACACGTTGATTGAATTCTTCGTTTGACATTCCTGTTGGGATATCTCCACGAAGTGCAAGGATATTTTTCACTTTGTGTGCTTTTAAATCATCTAAAAAATTTTGCAGACTAGATTCATCAAGTTCGGCACATGTTAAGTGAGCAACGGCTTCTACATTCAACTTATTTTGAATGTAAGACGCAATTTCAATGGTCTTTTTGCTTGTACTACCGCCTGCTCCATACGTTACACTGATAAAATCAGGGTTCAGTCCTTTTAAGGAATCCAATGCGCTATATATTAAATCAATGTCACTGTCTTTCTTTGGAGGAAAGACCTCCAAAGAAAAAACAGGTTCATGCGTTTGATACAATTGTTTTATCATATTCGTCCTCGTTTCATACGTATACCTTTTTACAGTTATCTTTATTCTACGGTTACTGATTTTGCTAAGTTTCTTGGCTGATCAACATTTAATCCCCTTGTTACAGCAGTATAATATGCAAGATACTGGAGCACAACAGCGGTTCCAAATGGTGTAAATAGATCCTCCATTTTAGGCAGCATAATGTGATGATCGCAAAGAGAAGCGTCTACCTGCACATCCGCATTGGTAACTAAAATAACCTTTGCTCCACGGGAACGAACCTCACGGATATTCGAAATCATCTTTCCATAAACATGCTTTTGTGTTGCTAAAGCAACGACAGGAACATTATCTGTAATCAGGGAAATGGTACCGTGCTTTAATTCGCCTGCTGCATACGCTTCGGAATGAATATAACTAATTTCTTTTAATTTAATGGAACCTTCACAACAAAGAGAATAATCAACACCGCGGCCAATAAAGAAAAGGTCAGTAGCTTCTTTTAGTCGCTTGCTGATTGGTTCAATTTCTGTATCATAGGTTAAGAGTTCCTCTACTGTAGAAACTGTGTTTTCTAAAGTCTGCATATAGTCTTTGACTTCTTCTTCTGATAACGTTCCTCTTACCAACGAAAACCGAAATGCAACTAAATACATAACAGCAAGTTGTACGGTGTAAGCTTTCGTGCTGGCAACTGCAATTTCCGGGCCAGCATGTGTATATAATATATAATCACTTTCTCTGGCAATCGATGAGCCTTTTACATTAACGATAGATAACGTCTTTGCACCTTTTTCTTTTGCAAGCCGTACCGCTGCTAATGTATCTGCTGTTTCCCCAGATTGTGATAACGTAATAACTAAAGTTTTTTCATCAATAATTGGGTCTGAATAACGAAATTCGGAAGCAATATCAACCTTAACCGGTACTCGAACTAGTTTTTCGATAAGATTTTTTCCGACCATACCTGCATGCATTGCGGTTCCGCAGGCAGCAATTACGATATGGTTAAGGTTTAAAAATAAAGAATCAGGAACGCCATCTTCTTCAAAAGAAGGAAGACCATTTTCGATACGAGGCATAATCGTATTACGAAGTGCTTCTGGCTGATCGTGAATTTCTTTCAGCATAAAGTAGTCATAGCCACCTTTTCTAGCTGCTGCAACATCCCAATTTACATGAAGCATTTTTGGTTCTACCACCTGATGTTCTAAATTGGTTACGGTAATCTCATCGTGTGTTAATCTTGCAATGTGATGTTCTGGCAATACGAAGTAATCTTTGGAGTATTTGATTAAAGCAACCATATCAGATGCAATAATAGAACCATCTTTTGTGCTTGTTGCAACCAATGGGCTACCATTACGGATTGCATAGATAACACCAGGTTGATCATGAAAGAGGATACAGAATGCATACGCACCTTCCAATTTTGAAACTGCATCCTTGATTGCCTTTACTGGGTTTCCATCATAACAAGAATCAATCACCATAGCAGCAATTTCCGTATCTGTTTGCGATACTGGATATTTGCCTTGTGCAGCAAATTCTTTTTGCAACGTCTGATAATTTTCAATGATACCATTATGAATTAAGGTTACTCTACCAAAGGTATGTGGATGCGAGTTTACATCACTAACTCCACCGTGAGTAGCCCAGCGTGTATGACCGATTCCGCAAGTAGTTGCTTTATTGGCTACTGTTTCTACTTTTTCAGCGAGGTTTGAAACCTTTCCAATGGTCTTGATTGTTTCAACTCCATCCTCCGTAAAAAAAGAAATACCAGCACTGTCATAGCCACGGTACTCTAATTCTTGTAAACCTTCCACTAAGATTTTTTTGACATCCATAATACCTGTAAATCCAATAATTCCACACATAATGTAGTCTCCTTTATTAAGTTTTTTATTCTTTGACTATGTTGCTTTTGTGTTGCAGTTACCTGCCGCTTTTGCAACATATGTGCGTTCAAAGAAACGCAGAAGAGCATCCGCCGAATTTTCGATATTCTCTTCTCCTCGTCAACCTTTCACTTTACGACCCAATAAAGGTACATGGCGCTAATTCTATCACAAACGTGAAAACATTTCTGTTTTTGTGGCTTGAATCTTGGGCTGATTCCTGTTCTCCTTTCCTTATAATAAGATTATGCAGCTACACTCACAATGTGAGAATGCAACTGCATAAAATGGTAACATATATCAGTTTTGTTTGTCAAGATTTCTACTTTAGATTTGCTTTTTCCACTTCCTGCATTTTCATTGCACGAACTTTTGTGGATAATCCAAAGAGGGTAATAAAACCTTCCGCATCATGATGATCAAATAATTCGCCAGTAGTAAAACTTGCTAAAGATTCATTGTATAAAGAATATGGAGAGGTGGTTCCAGCTTTGATGATATTGCCTTTGTAAAGTTTAAAACAAACTTCTCCGGTTACATAAGTTTGCGTTGTTTCAATGAATGCCTGGATTGCTTCACGAAGGGGAGTAAACCATTTACCTTCATATACGATATCTGCAAACTTATTACCCATTTCTTTTTTGAGAGTATAAGTGTCACGGTCTAAGATCAATTCTTCCAGCTGCTGGTGTGCTTCCATTAAGATAGTACCACCAGGAGTTTCATATACACCACGGGATTTCATTCCAACGACACGGTTTTCTACGATATCAATGATACCAACACCGTGTTTTCCGCCAAGTATATTCAATTCTTTGATAATTTCTGAAACTTGCATAGATTTCCCATTTAATTTTGTTGGTACACCTTTTTCAAACGTCATAGTAACGGTTTCTTCTTTGTCTGGAGCTTTCAAAGGAGATACGCCAAGTACTAATAAATGATCATAACTTGGTTCTTTGGATGGATCTTCTAATTCAAGACCTTCATGGCTGATGTGCCATAAGTTACGGTCACGGCTGTAGCTTGAATTTGCAGAGAATGGAAGATGGATACCATGTGCATTGCAGTAAGCGATTTCGTCTTCACGAGACTGCATGGTCCATTTATCATTTCTCCATGCTGCGATAATCTTGATATCAGGAGCCAAAGCCTTGATTCCAAGTTCAAAACGAATCTGGTCATTTCCTTTACCGGTTGCACCGTGACAAATTGCAGTAGCACCCTCTTTTCTTGCAATTTCTACTAAGCGCTTCGCAATGACTGGACGAGCCATGGAAGTTCCTAATAAATATTTGTTTTCATAAATCGCATTTGCCTGTACGCATGGAACGACATATTCATCACAAAATTCGTCAATTACATTTTCAATGTATAATTTCGTAGCTCCGGATAGTTTTGCTCGTTCTTCTAAGCCATCCAATTCTTCTTCCTGACCACAATCGATGCAGCAGCAGATAACTTCATAATCAAAATTTTCTTTTAACCAAGGGATAATAGCGGTCGTATCAAGACCACCGGAATAAGCAAGAATAACTTTTTCTTTCATAATAAATACCTCCGTATATTTGATAAGTTATGATTGTTCTTTTGTTTTAAATAAATATACATCAAAAATGTATAATATGCAAGTAATATTTATGAAAAATTAAAAAACCATTGATTTATGCGAATAATGGATGTATAATCATACAAACGAAACAAAGAAAGGTGTGACTGAATCATGATAAAAGCAGGTATAATAGGATCAACTGGATATGCTGGTCAGGAAATTGTAAGGTTGTTACTCGGACATGAAGACGTTGAAATCAAGTGGTACGGATCACAAAGCTATATTAATAAGAAGTATTACCAGGTATTTGGAAATGTATTTCAGCTGATTGAAAATATTTGTGAAGCAGATGACATCATCAAATTAGCGGATGAAGTAGATGTTATCTTTATGGCAACGCCACAAGGATTTTGTGCATCTGTGATTACAGAGGAAATTTTATCAAAAGTAAAAGTAATAGATTTAAGTGCTGATTTTCGTATCAAAGACGTGGCTACTTATGAAGAGTGGTATGAAATCAAGCATAAAAGTTCACGTTTTATAGAAGAAGCAGTGTATGGCCTTTGTGAAATCAATCGGAAGGCAATAAAAGATGCTAGATTAGTTGCAAACCCAGGCTGTTATCCTACTTGTTCCTTCTTATCGATCTATCCACTGGCAAAAGAAGGCGTGATTGATATGAATACTTTGATAATTGATGCAAAGTCAGGTACATCTGGAGCAGGAAGAGGAGCAAAGATTAACAATCTCTACTGCGAAGTAAACGAAAATATCAAAGCATATGGAGTGGCAAATCACAGACACACACCTGAAATCGAAGAACAGTTATCCTATGTAAGCAATTCACCAGTTATCCTAAACTTTACACCACATTTAGTACCGATGAACCGAGGCATTTTAGTGACGGCATATGCAAGCTTAAATAAAGTTTACTCCTATGAGGAAATAAAGGCAATCTATAATAAATATTATAACGAAGAATATTTTGTAAGAGTGTTAGATCAGGATGTAACACCAGAAACCAGATGGGTGGAAGGAAGTAATTTTGTTGATGTCAATTTCAAAATTGATAAGCGAACTGGCCGTATTATCATGATGGGTGCAATGGATAATTTAGTAAAAGGTGCAGCTGGTCAGGCGGTTCAAAATATGAATCTGATGTTTGGATTTGAAGAATCAAAAGGATTAAAACAAGTACCAATGTTTCCATAAATAGAAATATGTGATCAAGAGGAATAGGAATATCTTAATAACATGAATGATTGATGAATTGTTAAAAAATAGTTTGAAATAATAATGGAGGAAATGCTATGAAAATAATAGAGGGCGGCGTAACAAGTGCAAAAGGATTTATGGCAGCTGGAGCCGAAGCAGGTATCAAATATTCGAATCGAATGGATATGGCGCTTGTTTATTCCAAGGTGAAAGCAGTGGTGGCAGGAACATTCACTACAAATGTAGTAAAAGCTGCACCAGTTCTTTGGGATAAAGCGATTGTTGAGAATGAAGAATATGCACAGGCTGTTGTACTAAATAGTGGAATTGCGAATGCTTGCACAAGTGAAGCTGGTAAGAAAATAAACGAAAAAATGGCACAGGAGGTAGCAAGTGCTCTGCAAATATCACTCAAATCGGTATTAACCGCTTCCACTGGAGTAATTGGTATGCAGATTCCTATGGATAAAGTGAAAATCGGGGTCCAAAAACTGGTGCCGGCACTTTCTGATTCAATCGAAAATGGTACGATGGCAGCACAGGCAATCATGACAACCGATACCATTAAGAAAGAATGCGCCGTACAATTCGAATTAGATGGTAAGATGATTACCTTAGGTGGTATGAGTAAAGGATCTGGTATGATTCATCCCAATATGGCTACAATGTTAGGCGTAGTAACAACCGATTTGAAAATTTCTAAAAAAATGTTACAAAAAGCAATTCGTATGGATGTAAAAGATTCCTTTAATATGATTTCGGTTGACCGTGATACTTCAACTAACGATACCTTTTTGATACTTGCAAATGGTCTAGCTGATAATGACGAAATCACACAAGAAGGAGAGGCATTTGACTTGTTTTGCCAGGCATTATCCATGGTGACCAAGACACTTGCAAAGACAATGGCAAAAGACGGTGAAGGTGCTACCAAATTGTTTGAAACTACAGTTATTCATGCGAAGACGAAAGAAGAAGCGGTCATCCTTGCAAAATCAGTAATCACTTCGAATCTTGTGAAGACTGCCGTATATGGTAATGATGCAAACTGGGGAAGAATCATATGTGCCCTTGGATATTCAGGTGTTCTATTTGATCCAGAAAAAGTGGACTTATTTATAGAAAGCAATGGAGTAAAACTAAAGTTATTTGAAAATGGAATGGCAACAGACTATAGTGAGAGCGAAGCAACGAAGATTCTATCGCAAGAAGAAGTTACAGCCCTTGTAGATATGAAAATGGGAGATAAGACTGCAACTGCCTGGGGATGTGACCTAACCTATGATTATGTAAAAATTAATGGGGACTATCGTTCTTAAGATATGCGCAAAGAGCAGCGCAGAAAAGAGGAGATAGAGTGAAAGAAAAACATTCACTCAGCAAGTTTGTGTATGCGCTGTGCACACAAACTTTATATGCGCAAAGAACAGCGCAGAAAAGAGGAGAAAATATGGATGAATACATGGAACAAATTATGACCAAAGCGCACACCCTGATCGAGGCATTGCCTTATATTAGAGAGTTTAATAATAAAATTGTTGTCGTTAAGTATGGCGGTAGTGCTATGTTAAGCAAAGAAAGACAAGAAAGTGTGATCCGAGATGTGGCTCTTCTTAAGTTAGTAGGAATGCGCCCAGTGATTGTACATGGTGGAGGAAAGGAAATAAGCAGCTGGTTGAATAAAATCGGTAAAGAAGCTCAGTTTTGCAATGGATTTCGCGTTACCGATGCAGAAACAATGGAAGTAGCTGAAATGGTTTTAAACCGTGTAAATAAAACGTTAGTCCAACTATTCGAAAAGGTAGGAGTAAAGGCAGTTGGTATCAGCGGAAAAGATGGTGGACTCCTAACGGTAGACAAAAAGTATATTGACGGTGAAGATATTGGATTTGTTGGAGATATCAAGATGGTTAATTCAGATATTATCAATACATTACTTGACCATGATTTTATTCCTGTCATTGCTCCAATTGGAAGTGATGATGACTTTGAAACCTACAATATTAACGCAGATGATGCAGCCTGTGCAATTGCACGTGCCATTAAAGCGGAAAAACTTGCATTTTTAACCGATACCGAAGGGGTATATACGGATCCAGATGATAAAAATACTTTGATTGCAAAAATGACAATCAGTGAAGCAGATGGATATATCAAGGCAGGATATATCGGTGGAGGAATGTTGCCTAAACTGCAAAACTGCATTGATGCGGTAAAGGATGGTGTGAGTCGTGTTCATATTTTAGATGGACGTATTCAAAACTGTCTGTTACTGGAATTTTTTACGCAAAAAGGTATTGGAACTGCTATATTAGATAATAAACGTTATTCCAATGAAGATTAGGAGGGGCATTATGAATGAATACATACAAACAGCGGAAGAGAGCCTGATTCATGCCTACAACCGATTTCAAATTGTATTGGAAAAAGGCGAAGGTACGTACCTTTATGATATCAACGGTAAAAAGTATCTGGATTTTACAGCTGGTATTGCAGTGTTTGCTCTTGGGTATGGAAACAAAGAGTATAATGATGCTTTAAAAGAGCAGATTGATAAATTGATTCATACCTCTAATTTATTTTATACAGTTCCGATGGCCGAAGCTTCTGCTAAAGTAATAAAAGCGTCTGGTATGGATAAGGTGTTTTTTACAAACAGTGGAGCGGAAGCAATTGAAGGTGCAATTAAAGTTGCAAGAAAATACACCTATTTAAAAGGACAGAAGAATCGTTACGAGATTATCGCAATGAATCATTCTTTTCACGGTAGAAGCACCGGTGCACTTGCTTTAACAGGAAAGGGAGCGTACCGTGAACCGTTTGGACCATTGATGCCAGGCGTTAAGTTCGCAAATTACAACGATCTTGAAAATGTAAAAGCTTTCGTAAATGATAATACATGTGCTATTATCCTTGAGCCAGTACAAGGAGAAGGCGGAATTTATCCTGCTACTTTGGAATTTGTAGAAGGAGTTCGAAAGCTATGTGATGAAAAAGATATCGTATTAATTTTTGATGAAATTCAATGTGGTATGGGACGATGTGGAAGCATGTATGCGTTCCAGGACCTAGGAGTAGAGCCGGATGTTCTGACAACGGCTAAGGCACTTGGATGCGGGGTTCCTGTGGGAGCTTTTCTGACGAATCGTAAAGTATCAGGGGTTTTGCAAGCAGGAGATCATGGAACCACCTATGGTGGAAATCCCCTTGTTTGTGCAGCGGTAAGCAAGGTATTTGACCTTTTTGAACAAGAAAATATGATTGAACATGTAAAAGAGGTAACACCTTATCTAGAAAGCAAACTGGATGGCTTGGTAGAAAAATACGATATTATTAAAGAACGAAGAGGAAAAGGATTTATGCAAGGATTGGAATTTACAATTCCAGTAGCTGATATCATTAACAAAGCAATGGATGCAGGAGTTATTGTAATTAGTGCAGGACCCAATGTAATTCGCTTTGTACCTCCGCTTATTATTCAAAAAGAACAGATTGATGAAATGATAGAGATACTGAATGAAACTCTAAAACTTATATAAAAAACGAAAAGTGGCAAGATACTAAACAAATCTCAGGCAGACTTCATATGAAGAATTCCTGGGATTTTTTATGTGAAATCATAAAATCAACTGTCTTGTCAAGGCTATGGCATACAAACAAATTATAATCCTATTTTATTTCTGCCATGTTTTTTTGCATGATACAATTTCTTATCAACTAATTTTATGATGTTATCAACCGTATTCACACCGTTTTCTTTATAAACGGTTTGCATACCTAAGCTGCATGTTATTTTTATATGATGAGAATTGACACAAAAATCGCTACTCTCCACAGCAATACGTATTTTGTTAGCTATTTTGACTGCCGTTGATTGGCAGATTTCAGGAAGGCAGATGAGAAATTCATCCCCTCCATAACGAGCCAACCAACCTTTGCTTTTCTGAATATGATGACGGAATATTATAGCAACTTCTTTCAAAAGACTATCACCTGCTATATGACCATATTTATCATTAATGTTTTTAAAATAATCAATGTCAATATATATCAAGGATACAGGCTTGCTATTTTGAAATGCCTGGTTTAAATCAACTGGAAGTTGGGTATCAATATATCTACGGTTATACACATTAGTCAGGGAGTCGGTAATAAGAAGTTTTTGGATGTGTTGAAACATAAATTCCTGCATAACAGGTGTAGACTTGATTTCATCATCACATTGTATAAGTTGCAAGTAGCATAGATGTTTGGCAATAGATACTGGAATGGTAATTGTTGGGGATAGTGTACTATCTTTCTCATTAATAGAAAAAGAAGCGTCGTAACAGCCAGAGAACGAAATAGGAATTCCGTTAGCTAGCATAGAATATTCGCTGTCATATAATATTTTTTTCGTTTCCCCATCTGAAATACGGACAACAGAATAAAATCTTAAAAGCATCTGTAGAGATGCAATCAGCTGGTTTAAGTTTTCAAAATTCATATTAATCGGTTCCTTTATCATAAGACTCATTCTAAAAAGAATGGTAGTTCCTAATTAAATTATAAGTTGTTTTTTTTTGATGTTCATTTGCTTTCATATTGTAAGTTTTATAGATAAAATCTTGGGTATGTATGATTAAATATGTTTTGTCGAATGATATTCGATGATTTTTCATATAAATACAATATATGACATATTTAAAACTATTATAACATACAATATTTTACTATATCAATAATAACGACATATATTTATTGACTAATTATCTCATATAATTACATATTATATAAATTGGAGGTGATTATATTGAATGATAAATTTGTTCGTGACAGAATTACACAGCTTAGGATACAAAAGGGAGTATCTGAATATAAAATGAGCTATGATTTAGGGCATAGCAGAGGTTATATATACAATATTTCATCGGGTAAATCACTTCCACCATTAACGGAACTGTTTGGAATTTGTGAATATTTTAGTATAAGCCCTGCTGAATTTTTTGATGATCAATTTACAAATCCTGGATTAATTCATAAGGCGGTGGAAGGGTTGAAAAACCTGGATGACAGCGATGTTCTTTTGATTTTAAGTTTTATTAATCGATTGCAACCAAGGTAAATTAATTTACTATTCAAATTTTAAAACTATCTGTGAAAAGATTAAGACAGTCCAAATCGGGGAATAATGTGAGTAAAAAAGGAGAGCTTTATGTGGGGCTATATACTTGCATTTATTTCGGGAGCTTTAATGAGCATACAGGGTGTTTTTAATTCAGAAGTCACCAAAGATACGAGCATATGGATTTCAGCGGGATTTGTTCAGTTTACAGCGTTGATTGTATGTGTTATAGCATGGTTTGTAACTGGTAGGGAGAGTAATGTGGGGGCACTTTTACGTTTCAGCCCCAAATATATGCTGCTTGGTGGCGTAATGGGAGCATTTATTACTTATACCGTGATACAAAGTGTAAGTAGTTTGGGACCTGCCAGATCAGTTATGTTTATTTTGATAGCACAATTGGTGATAGCATTCCTAATTGAAAGTTTCGGTCTGTTTGGTGTGGAAAAAGTAGATTTTGAATGGAGAAAAATTATAGGTATGGCAGTTATTATCGTAGGTATTATTACATTTAAATGGAGTAAATAAATTACTATTTGCCTATTGTAAACCGTGGACTAATTGTGTAGAATTATCTTATATCTTACTCAGCTTAGGTATAGAGGGCAAATTATACCAAAGGAGTAAACGATTTGAATAAGAAAATTATTATATTGGGAGCCGCTTTGTTATTATGTTTATCCGGAATCCTATATTTTATTGCACAAAATCAATCCAAAAATAACTGGGAAAGTGCTGACGTAATAGAAATGGATACTGCATTTTCTGAAAGCACATCGAAACCAAACGAAGATATAAAGGAAGAACCAAATGAAGAACAGAAAATGAAAGTTTATATTTGTGGAGCAGTAGTCTCACCTGGAGTATATGAAGTTTCAGAGGATGACAGGTTAGATGATTTGATGGATCTGTGCGGAGGATTTTGTAAAGATGCAGATTTGAATGATGTGAATTTAGCGGCATGTTTAACGGATGGCGAAAAGATTTATATCATGACAAAAAAAGAAGCAAAAAAAGCGGCAAAGGAAACGCATGAAAGCTCGGATGAAGCATCCGATGGGCGGGTGAATATCAATACTGCAACAAAAGAAGAACTTATGACGTTACCGGGAATTGGAAAGTTAAAAGCAGAATGGATTATTACGTATCGGGAGCAGACAGCACGGTTTGAGTCAATCGAAGATATTATGAAGATTGATGGAATCAAAGAGGGCGTATTTAAAAAAGTAAAAGATTTTATTAAAATATAGGGGTAGAAAGGCAGGAGGAATCTGTGGCGAAGAGAGTACTTGTTGTAGATGATGAAAAATTAATAGTAAAAGGAATCCGATTTAGCTTAGAGCAAGACGGAATGGAAGTAGATTGTGCCTATGATGGAGAAGAAGCATTGGAGATGGCAAAGCAAAAGGAGTACGATGTCATTCTTTTAGATGTCATGCTTCCAAAGCTTACGGGATTTGAAGTATGCCAACAGATTCGCGAGTTTTCTGATGTGCCGGTTATCATGCTGACTGCCAAGGGTGATGATATGGATAAAATACTAGGACTTGAGTATGGAGCAGATGACTACATCACGAAACCATTTAATATTTTAGAAGTGAAGGCAAGAATTAAAGCAATCATGCGCCGTACCGGAAGTAAACAGGTAAAAGCCGAGCCGTCCAAGACGGTAGAAGTGGGTGAACTCAAGGTAGATTGTGAGAGTCGACGCGTTTTTATTCTTGATAAAGAAGTGAACTTGACAGCAAAGGAGTTTGATTTGCTGGAACTTTTGATGTTCAATTCCAATAAAGTATACAGCCGGGAAAATTTGCTTAATTTAGTATGGGGATATGACTATCCAGGTGATGTCAGAACCGTAGACGTACACATTCGTCGCTTGAGAGAAAAGATTGAAAGCAATCCAAGCGAACCAAATTATATACATACGAAATGGGGAGTTGGTTATTATTTCCAGAAATAACAAAATAGTTGTATTCTTTCAAAGCATGCGCCTTCAAATATTTGTTGTCATGCTTGTTCTTGGGGTGTTGCCAGTTTATGTATTTTCGATTGTGCTCCTAAATACATATCAAAACGAGGCAATTTCAAACCGAGTCACCGAGCTTCAGGAAAGAAGTGGAATTATATCGAATTTATTGATTTCTTCTGGGTATTTTTCTGGAAATGATGTAAAAGACATCACGGATGTGAATGCGGAGATTATGCAGGTTGCTGAAGGATATCATGGAAGAATCGTTATCGTGGATAACAATTTAAATATTTTAAAAGATACGTATGGACTGGAAGAAGGAAAGACGATTATATCAGAACAGGTAATTTCGTGTTCCAGAGGAACTGCCAGCAAATACGTGGATAATGAAAATGAGTATGTGGAACTTGTAAACCCAATTGTTAATAATAAAACAAAAGATAATATGGGTATCATTATCATGAGTTTTTCAACAAAAAATGTATTTGCCGTATATGATGTTATTAAACAGAAGATGAATGTTCTATATATCGTTATCTTTATTGTGGTCATGTTGTTTTCTTATCTATACTCTGTTATTGTATCTAAGCCACTTGCGAAAATGACGAGTGCGATAGATCATGCAACAGATGGATATCTGGAAGAAAAAGTTTCGATTCGTGGTTACAAAGAAGTGCAAAAGATTGCCGATTCTTTTAATCATCTTTTAACGAGACTTCAGACACTGGAAAAATCCAGACAGGAATTTGTATCCAATGTGTCGCATGAGCTCAAGACTCCGATTACTTCAATGAAAGTTTTATCGGATTCCTTGCTTTCACAAGAGGGTGTTCCAGCAGAACTTTATCGGGAATTCATGGTGGATATTGCGGAAGAAATTGAACGCGAAGATAAAATAATCAATGATTTACTATCTTTAGTAAAACTGGATAAGACTTCAGGAGAATTAAATATATCGCAGATCAATGTCAACGATTTATTAGAGCAGATACTAAAACGCTTACGTCCGATTGCAGAAAAGCGAAATATTGAACTTGTGTACGAGAGTTTTCGCCCGGTAATGGCAGATGTGGATGAAGTGAAGATGTCTTTAGCTCTTAGTAATCTGATTGAAAATGCTATAAAATACAATTTCGACGATGGATGGGTGCGTGTTTCTTTAAATGCAGATCACAAATTCTTCTATATTTCAGTTGCGGATTCGGGTGTTGGAATTCCAGAAGAATTTCAGGATCAAGTATTTGAGCGTTTCTACCGCGTAGATAAGGCAAGATCAAGGGAAACCGGTGGTACGGGACTTGGACTTTCCATTACCAAGAGTGCAGTGCTGATGCATCGTGGAGCTATCAAGATTCATAGTAAAGAAAATGAAGGTACGACCTTTACGGTTCGTATTCCACTCAATTTCATAGCGTAAGGAGAAGGAGATTGGTTATGAAAAAGATACGTTTATTGGTATCCTTATTCTTATTAGCAATTCTTTTGACGGGATGCAAAGAGACTGGAACGAAGGAAGAAAACTTAGAAAAGAATTCGGATTATTATATTTACTATTTAGATAATAAGGAAACACAGGTTGTAAGAGAGGCATACGAACCGACTGGAACCACGATGGAAGAACAAATCGAAGAGTATTCGGATGCATTAAGACAGAAAAAGCCATCTGAACTTACATCCAAGAAAGCATTGCCTGATTATGTGACAATGACACCTTCCATGGATGTGGAAAATGAACAGCTTACGCTTAGCTTTGACAGTAATTATTTGAATCTTAGGGGAGCTTCTGAAGTTTTATGCAGGGCGGCAATCGTAAAAACATTTTGTCAGATTGAAGGTATTCAATATGTACAGTTTTTAGTAGATGGGCAGCCATTAAACAATAGCTATGAACTACCGATTGGATTTATGCAAGAAGAGGACTTTATTGATAATACCGGTGGTGAAGTAAAATATGAGCAAAATGCAACCGTTATCCTTTATTTTGCAGATGCAAGTGGAAAAAAATTGATGGATACAAGAGTAAAGATTAAATACGATGGAACGATTCCACTCGAACAGCTTGTATTGAATCAATTGATTAAAGGCCCTAATAGTATCGAAGGGGTAAATCCGAATGCAATCCTCCAAACGGTACCAGAAAAAACGGAACTTAATAAGGTAACAGTTAAAGATGGTGTTTGTTATGTGGATTTTAGCAGTGACTTTTTAAAAGGGGTTGAAGGCGTCTCAGCCAATGCAACAATTTATTCAGTGGTCAATACTTTAACTGAGATTTCAGAGGTTAGTAAAGTGCAGTTCACAATTAGTGGTGCACCAGTGGTTTCATTTGGAGATGGAATCCAACTAGACGCTCCGTTTGAGAGAAACCTTGATATTGTAACAAAAAGTGAATAAGGAGGAGTGCGTATTAAGCCAAAACGTCCATTGATTTGGATTTGTATCCTCCTTTTAATCGCTAGTTTAATGGCGTCAGTTCCAAGAAGTTCCCTGGACTTTTTATTTGACGAAAAACAGGTAGGAGAGGCAACGGGTAGGATCGATGATATCGTTTGCAAAGACGGAAAGATGACGCTTACCCTATCCGAAGTTTCTTTTCAAAAAGAGGGAGATACCAACCCTTATATTCTGAATCAAATTCTTGTATACACAAAAGAGAACGATGTGTATCTAGGAAATCGTATCCTTGTAAAAGGAATCTTATCTAAATTTCAGCCACCCTCAAATCCGGGTGAATTCAATTCGTACTATTATTACAACAGCAAAGGAATCAGTTATCGCATGATGGAAGCAGATGTTACTGTTTTGGATGCGAAAAAAGACTGGTTAAAAGTATGCCTTCAAATGGGAAGAACCAGCATTGAGAAGGTTTATAAAACGTGGCTTTTTGAGGAACAAGCAGCAACCTTATCAGCAATGTTTTTAGGTGACAAAACGCAACTATCAAATGACATAAAAAGGGAGTATCAAAAAAATGGTATGGGACATTTGCTAGCCATTTCTGGTCTTCATGTTTCTTTGATTGCAATGGGAATCTATCAAGTTTTATTAAGCACATTGAAACGAAAAAAGGCAGCAGCCTTAATCGCAATGATTACGGCGGTACTTTACGGCATTATGACGGGATTTAGCATTTCAACAAATCGAGCAGTTATTATGATACTGATTAGCTTTGCTGCAATTTTAATGGGACGTACCTATGATATGCTTTCAGCAACGGCTTTAAGTGCAAGTATTATTTTAGCGTTTCATCCTTTGGAACTTCGTAATTCTGGTTTCTTATTGTCCTACGGGTCAATTTTTGGTATTGCTTTTATTTATCCATTACTCAAAGAGAGTTTTCTTACGATTTTCGAGACTTTGCAAAAAGAAAAAAAGTTGGAAACGATTTCGGTTTCAAAAAATAAATGTGTAATGAATAAATGGCTGAAGGGCATCTGTTCTTCTCTTCTTATGAGCATATCCATTCAACTAATTACGTTTCCAATTCTTTTGAATAGCTTTTATGAATATCCACTGTATGGTATTTTAATAAATTTAATTGTGATACCACTAATGTCTGTGCTAGCAGTGTTATCGGTGGGGGCAGGAATCCTTGGAATGATTTGGAGTAAATTAGCAGTGATTTTTGTTGGAGGTATTTTTGTAATTCTAAAGATATATGAAGGAATTACAAACTTTTTTCTGAAATTTCCATTTGCAACTATAATTACGGGTAAACCACAAACCAGCTTTTTTATACTGTATTATACAATTTTAGCGGGAACACTTATATTGTGGCACTTTACGAAAAAGAAAAGAGTGTGGATGCTTCTATTCTTACTAATTGCTATACCAATATTGCCAAAGAATCCGGGAATGAAGGTGACGTTTCTGGATGTGGGGCAGGGAGATAGTATATACATTGAAACAAAAGATGGGATAAATATTTTGGTGGATGGAGGTAGTAGCACAAAAGCAAAGGTAGGACAATATATATTGGAACCATTTTTAAAATCGCAAGGTTGCAAAAAACTGGACTATGTATTTATTACGCATCTTGATCAAGATCATTACAACGGAATTCTTGAACTTGTTGAGTTTACGGATTTTGGTGGTGTTGCAATTGATACTGTTGTGTTGGGTGCAGGCATTGAAAAGGATGATGCTTACTTTGAATTAGTCGAACTACTAACAAAACATAATATTAAATTAAAATACATAAATAGAAATGAAGACTTAAAAAAAGGACAATTTTATCTCCACTGTATCAATCCGGACAGCACAAAAGAAACGGACGATAAAAATGATAATTCGATTGGATTGGAAGTAAGCTATGGTAAATTCTCAATTTTGTTAACTGGCGATATGGAGGAAAGTGAAACAGATGCCATGCAATATTTAACGAGCGATAAGTATCAAATTTTAAAAGTGGGACATCATGGTTCGAAATCATCTAGCAATCCTGCATTCTTAGAACGGATAGCGCCGACCTATTCTTTTATTTCCTGTGGATTAAAAAACAGATACGGACATCCTCATAAAGAAACGTTGGAACGACTTAAGGCAGTAAAGTCTGATATTTTCATTTCGAGTGTAGTTGGAGCGGTGTGCGTACAAACGAATGGGAAAAAGTATGTAATTGATACGTTCAAGCATACCTTCTAGTCACATTTAATAATAATTTGATTTATTAAAGACATGTTGTGGATTGAAAGAGATTTGTGATAAATGCACAAAAATAATGTAAAAATATAGAATTTTATACTTTACATTACAATATAAAAATGGTAACATTAGGAAAGAAACAGCAAAATTGCAATAAAACATTAAATATAGAATTAAAAGAAATAATGCATTACTAGAATTCCTATGCATTATAAACAGAAATAGAATCGCTTTTTAATAAACGAAGCACCTAAAATTTTGTTAAATAAAAGGCGGTTTTATATAAAGGGAGTCATGTAAAAGAAAGACAACCCTTAAGACATCAAGGACTAGAAGGAGGATAATGTAATGAGGAAAAAAATCATATCACTTTTTCTTGCAGCTACTATGGTGGTAACTGGGGTGAATGTTTCTGGATTAGAAGGAATATTTACGATACCAGTTAAGGCAGCAGAGAAAACTGAATGGAATGCAAGCCCTGAAATATTTCAGGTAAACAGAGAGGACGCGAGGGCGACTTTTTATAACTATGATACAGTTGAGCAGGCTAAAACAGCAGATAAAACGAAATCTAGTTATTATCAGTTGTTAAATGGGGATGATTGGAAGTTTAGTTGGGCGGTCAAACCGGCGGATCGTATTGCTACAAAAGATACAAATTTTAATGCAGCAACTTATGATGACAGTTCATGGGATAATATTACGGTTCCTAGGGATTGGCAAACCTACGTAAATAAAGATGGTTCATGGAAATATGATCCTGTTATCTATTCCAATCAAAATTATCCATGGATGGCAGCAGAAGGTAAAAATTATTCTGCTTATACGGTAGGAGATGCCCCACAAACTTGTAACCCAGTTGGAACTTATCGTAAAACATTTTCAATTGATCAAACATGGGCAGGTCGACAGGTATTTGTTGATTTTGAAGGTGTAGGATCAGCAATGTATGTCTGGGTAAATGGTCAATACATTGGATATAGTGAAGATAGTTTTTCGACACATGAATTTAATATTACGAAAGCACTTGATTTCTCAACGGGTAATAAAAATGTTATTACGGTTGAAGTGTATCGTTGGTCTGATGGTAGTTATATTGAGAATCAGGATATGATTCGTGCATGCGGTATTTTCCGTGATGTATATCTGACAACAAAAGATAGTGTTGAAATTCGTGATTTCACAGTTATTACGGATTTAGATGATAAATATGAGGATGCTGATTTAAATGTAGAGGCAGAACTTCGTAATCTTAGTGCAACGGAAACCGAGGGTCTTAGTGTTGAGGCGAACTTGTACGATGCAGAGGGTAAACTGGTTACAACTACACCACTCAAGGCACAAGTCGGTGCTTTTACGGATAATAAAGCGACCGTTTCCTTAACTCAGAAATTTACGAATCCAAAGAAATGGACAAGCGAACATCCAAATCTTTATAATATGGTAATTGAGCTTAAGAAAAATGGAAAAACCATAGAAACAACACAGGCTTATGTTGGATTTCGAGAAGTTGAAATTACCGATGTAGGAACTTCTGATACAAGACTTCGTGTAAATGGTAAGGTTGTAACGCTTACTGGTGTGAATCGTCACGAAAATGATCCGGAAACGGGACATTATTTGACGGAATCAGATATACGCAAAGAATTAGAATTGATGAAGTCTCTTAATATAAATTCCATTCGAGCATCCCATTATCCGAATGATCCTGTCTTTTATCGTTTGTGTGATGAATATGGATTATACGTTATGGATGAAGCGAACGTAGAGTCACATAATGGTAGAAGTCAGTATAGTGTTCCTGGAAGTCTTCCTGGATATGTAAAAGCAGCAGAAGATAGAGCAATCAGTATGCTAGAGAGAGATAAGAACTATCCATGTGTTATTATGTGGTCTCCTGGTAATGAAACTGGTGCAGGTGATTCCCTACAGGCAGAAATAAATTATTTCCAAAATAATGATGATACTAGAGTTGTTCATTATCAAGGATGGAATGATAATAAAGGTGTTGATGTATATTCAGAAATGTATCCTTCTATTGGAAAATTAAAAACAACAACCGGAAAACCATATATTATGTGCGAATATGCGCATGCAATGGGTAACAGTGCAGGAGGACTGAAAGAATACTGGGAGCAAATCCGTGCAAATGGAATCTTGCAAGGAGGATTTATTTGGGATTGGGTAGACCAATCTTTTAATACTCCACTGTTATCCGAAGATGGAACATGGGATGGAAAAAGTACATATTGGGGCTATGATGGGGATTGGAATACTGGAAAATATGCTAGTTGGAAATCGGGAAACAAAGATTTTTGTGTAAATGGTATTATTTCACCAGACAGAACCTTACAGCCAGAAGCTTATGAAGTAAAGAGAATTTATCAAGCACTTCAGATGAGCCTAAAAGATTTAGATAGTAAAACCATCACAATAAATAATGAATTTATTGACACAAATGCAAATGAATATAAGATGCTATGGTCTATTATGAAAGATGGAGAAAGTGTTCAAAATGGAACCATGGAAGTTGATATTCCTGCGATGACTTCAAAAGATGTTGAAATACCGTTTACAGTACCAACAAGTGTAAAGGCAGGAGAAGAATATTTCCTAAATGTTTCCTTTGTTATCAAAACAGACAATCAGGTTGCATGGGCAAAGTCTGGACATGAAGTAGCTCAGGGACAATTTGAATTGAATTATACGAAAGAAGGACAGCTACCTACTATTTCTGATATCGCATCGCAAGATTACATGAAACTTTCTAGTTCAAATGTTACGGTGGAAGAAGGAAAGACGAAAACAGTAACCGCTGAAGTTGTAAAAGGTAGTGTAGGTACTATCGAATTTAAAAGTGGAGAAGTATCAGAAAATGAAACGACATTGTCCATTGCAAAGGATACATGGTCAGCAAAATTTGATAAATCCACCGGAAAAATGACTTCATTTAAGTCAAATGGCAAGGAATTGATTGCAGAGGCGATTGAACCAAATTATTGGAGAGCATATACCGACAATGATGAAAAAGAAGCGGTCGATGCCAAATGGAAAAATGCAAATCAAGATGCAACCATTGATGATATTTCAATTGTTACAAAGAAGAATGTCGTTTATGTTACTGCTACTAGAACATTAACAAAATGTTCGGATTCAAAAGACAGCATTACATACACCATATATCCAACAGGAGATATTTTTGTTAAGAGTACACTCGTTCCCTCCACAAATATGACTAACCTTTTAAGAGTTGGTAATAGACTTCAGCTGTCAGAAGGTCTTGAAAATATGACATGGTATGGTCGAGGTGAATCGGATAGTTATAGTGATAGAAAGACTGGATACGATGTTGGTGTATGGAATAGTACCGTATCAGACCAGTTTGCAAACTTTGTCTACCCACAGGAAACTGGTAACAAGACGGATGTTCGTTGGATGGCACTTACCGATGACAATGGAGATGGACTTTTAATTGATGCGACAGACCGAGTTCTTGAAATGAGTGCATTGCATTGTACACAGGAAGCATTACAAGCTGCAAATCATCCATATCAAATTGAAAAGACGAAGAATACCGTTGTTACAATTGACTATAATCAGATGGGACTTGGAACGGCAAGCTGTGGACAGGCTACCTTGTCTAAGTACTTGCTTCCTACAAACAAAACGTATACCTATTCATATCATTTTAAAGCGATTTCCGGTGAACCACAAAATCGACTGATGGAAATAAGCAAGGTATCCTTTGAGGATGATACGAATTTAGTTTCTTCTATTAAAATTGGTGATGTAGAACTTCCAAAGTTTAATAATGATATTACGAAATACGCATACAATGCATCTTCACCGGATGGAAGTGTACCGCAGGTTACGGCTACAGCGATTTCCGAAGATGTAACACTTAAAATTACACAGGCAACTGAGTTCCCAGGAACTGCAACAGTTCTTGCAACCGCAAAGAATGGTTATAGTAGAACGTATACCATACAATTGAAAAATTCAGGTACGATTATGCTATCTAATGTAGGATATGATTTAACAAAGAGTATTCTTACTTCGTATGGTGGAATTCATACGAATGAAGACAATGCTGGAACGGCTCTCGATTTATATGTTGACGGAACAAGGACAACCTTTGAAAGTGGATATGGTGTAAATGCAGATTCAAAATTATCTTTCAATGTTGCAGATTTAAATGTAGAGCGCTTACAAGGCTACGTCGGCATTGATGCTCACAAGAATAAAACGCAGGATGGAGCTTATGCTATAATTTATGTGGATGGTAAGGAAGTGTATCGTTCTAAATTAATGAAGGCAAATGAGAACGCACAGTATTTTGACGTTGATGTAACTGGAGCAAAAGAAATTGTACTTTATGCAGACAAAAATATTAAAGATGGACACGATATGGTGAGCTGGTGTGATACCAAGCTAATTATGACTGGATTCTATCAAAAGGAAACTGCTCTTGAACTAGCAAGCGGAGCAAAAACAAAGATTGATACAGAAAATAAGATTCTATACAATGTACCAAAGGGTACAACAAAAGCAGAATTAAAAGCGATGTTTAAGTCCGTTAAGGATGGAACGATTACCATGCTAGATCCATACAATGCGGAGCAGACATCGGAGGACGCACCAGTTGCAACAGGATATCTGGTAACACTTTCTGTTGAAGGAACGCTAAAGGATACATTAAAAATAGCGGTAAACGGTGATGTAGATGGTTTCTCAGATGGTAAACTTGATATTGCCGATATCAATAAACTTCGTGAAGTGATAGCGGGCAATGAAACATTTGATAAACTAAATGCCTATGCGGCTGACATGAATCAAGATAATTTTGTTGATGTAAAAGATATGATTGCATTAAGAGAAGCAGTATCGGGTACTCAGATTACAGGAGCAACTGAGGATTTGACTCTATCCTTAACGACAGCAGATACAACAACAAGCAATGGTAAAGTAACATTGACGGGTTCCATTGCACAGACATCAACTGCTGATAATTCAGCTATGGCAGCAGGTTCGTTTGTATTGAATTATGATACTTCTGCTTTTACAGCAGGAAAAGTTACACTTGCACCTTCTGTTGAAGGTACGATTTCTACCAAGGAAATTGCAAATGGACAAATAAAAGTGGTCTATGAATTGACAAAAGCGGCCGCTAAGAATGCAGAGATATTGAAAGCAGACTTTTCTTTGAAAACGGGTGCGATAAAGAAATCCTATAATTTTACGACTTCTATGATTACGATAGTAGCAGGTAATCAAACAAGTATTGCCACAACAAGTTTCCCTGCAAGCTTGACACCGGAAGCTGCAAGCGGAGCAGTAAAAGTTACAGCAATTACAATTAATGGTTTGCCATCTACTGTTAAAGTAGGAGATAGCTTTACGCTGACGGCAGCGACAACACCTGCCAATGCAACAGAGCAGGGAGTAACCTGGAGTTCAAGCGATGCAAGTGTAGCAAGAGTGTCTGGTGAAGGAAAAGTAACCATCCTTTCCAACGGAACAGCAACTATTTTTGCGACAAGCACAGAAGTGGGTTCCGCAATAGCAGGTACAATTGCAATAACACCTCTTGATACGACGAGTGGATTAAGCCCTTCTTATTTGACGGGTGAAGTAAATGCAACAAATGGAATATTTGGTACTACAACAGTTGGTACTGCTTCGTGTGGAGCAATTAATTTCACTTCTGCAGTTTCTGCATGGGGTGGCGTTCATATTAATGAAGCGGATAACGTAGAAGGAGCACAGTCTAATACACCAATTAGCATGAAGATCGGAGATGTGCAGACAACATTTGCTCAGGGATTAAGTGCGAATGCAGATGCAACCTTTACCTATGATTTGACGGGATTAAATGCAAAACGCTTCCAGACATGGATTGGAATTGATTTTGTAAAGAGTACAAGAACAACAAGAGATGGAGTAAATTTTATTATTTACAAAGACAGTATTGCAGACGGAAATAAACTTTATGAGTCAGGGACTATATTGCAGCCCGACAATGCAAAATTTGTAGATATTGATGTTAGTGCAGCAAATACCCTTATTATTTTTGTGGACAAAATTGGATCAATGAGTGATGACTGTGTCGATATTGCAGATGCAAAACTTTATACAGGAGACTATGCTGTGAAGCAAGCAGTGGAAGCGAGTCCTTTCAAATGCTTAAGTACATTTTCTCTTGCAAGTATAAATAGGGTGAGTGCATCAGAAATCAACTGGAAGTCAGAAGATGAAACAATTGCTACGGTTATAGGGGGAGAAATAACAGGTAAGGCAGAGGGAAGTACAACAATTACAGCATCTTATGGTGCGCTAAAAGCGGTCATTAAAGTGAAGGTAACAAAGAGTTCACAAACAAAACCAGAGCCAGACTACGCCCCAGATGTTATTATCGTTGCTCCTTCACCAAAGCCTAGTGCTACTCCAAAACCTAGTGCTACTCCAAAACCTTCTGATACAAAGGATGAGGTAACACTTCCAGCAAAAAATGAAGTGATTAAAAAAGGAACGACAACCTATAAAGTAACGAAATCATCACAAACAAAGGGAAGTGTGTCGTTTGTAAAAGATACAAAGTCGAATACCACAAAAGTTGTGATTCCAGCAACCATAAAAATTGATGGTATCACCTTTAAAGTAACAGCTATTGCGAATAATGCTCAGAAAGGAAATACAAAAATTAAGAAGGCAACGATTGGAGCAAATATTACCACAATTGGTGATAAAGCGTTTGCTGGAGCAAAAAATCTTAAAGTAATTATCCTTAATACAAAAAATATCAAGAAAATTGGTAAAGATGCATTCAAAGGAATAGCAAGTGATGCAGTCATTCAAGTGCCGGAAAAACAATATAAGAAATATGTAAAATTGTTAAAAGCAAGTGGAATTGCGGATACAGTAAAAATCGTAAAAATTAAAAATAATAAAAAATAGTTAAAAAGACTTGTATAAAGAAGCATCCAAATTGTAAAGGGATTCTACAAATTAGATTTTTGGTCTAACGATAGGAGAATTTGTTTGGATGCTTTTTTATTTTGATGTATTATTATAAGAAAAGAGACGCTTTAAAAATATCAAATTTGAGAAAATTCATACTTGATTATTTGTTAAATTTTTTGTACAATAGTGAATGGACTTAGGTTAGAATTGAGGTGTAGATATGCAGCTTATAAAAGAACATATTAAAAAGAATCAATTTAAACCTGTGTATTTACTGTATGGTACCGAGGATTATTTGAAAAAATTATATCAGGATAAGCTAAAGGAAGCTATTCTTAGTGAAAGCGATGAAATGAATTTTTCCCACTTTGAAGGAAAAGGCATGGTAGACAATGAAATCATCGAGATCGCACAAACTCTTCCTTTTTTTAGTGAAAAGCGAATGGTTTTGGTTAAGAATAGTGGATATTTTAAAAACCAAAGTAGAATTCCTGACTATATCAAAGAGTTCCCTGATACAACGGTCGTTGTATTTGTAGAATCCGAAGTCGATAAGCGAAGTAAGTTGTTTAAAGCAGTAAAAGAAATTGGCTATGTTTGTGAAATGAATGGAATGGACGAAAAGAATCTAAAGCTTTGGGTTGCTTCTCTTCTACAAAAAGAAGGTAAGAAAAGTACAGAACAGACCATTTCTTACTTTATCAATAAATCTGGCACAGATATGAAGAATTTGGAAACTGAAATTGAAAAATTAGTCTGTTTTGCATATGATCGTGAAGTGATTTCCATTGAGGACGTTGATGCGATTAGCACCACGCAGATTACCGGTAAGATTTTTCAAATGATTGATGCGATTGGATTTCACAAACAATCCGAAGCACTTACTCTTTATTACGATTTATTAGCACTAAGGGAAAAGCCAATGTCCATTTTGTATTTGCTTACGAGGCACTTTAATATTCTGCTTCAGGTAAAAGAATTGGCAAAGATAGGACAAGCAGGATCTTCCTTAGCAGCAAAAGTTGGTATTCCACCGTTTGCAGCAAATAAGTATATTGCCCAAAGTAAAAATTTTAAGCAAAGTCAATTGGTTCAAGTATTGCAAAATTGTGCAGATATCGAAGAACAGGTAAAGACCGGTCGCTTAGCAGATACAATGGGTGTTGAATTATTAATTGTTACTTACAGTCATGCATAGCGCATTGATTGATTATAAGTATAGATTTTGTTTTTGTTCGAGGTACTGATTTGTTTGAACAAGAACTCACTTGGAGAGTTACTCAAGAGGCCGAAGAGGGAGCACTCGAAATGCTCTAGGGTGTAACAGCCGCGAGGGTTCAACTCCCTCACTCTCCGTTTTTCAATGGATTATTGTAGATTCTTTGAAACAAAAAAATAAAAAGATGAAAAACTTATTGACAGATAAGAACCTTTCATCTAAAATAAGAGAGTATGTTTGCATCGAACCGAATCGTGTCTCCGATTTAGGTGCAACAAAATTTATGAACATTTATATTAATTGGAGGTGTACAGATTGGCAAATATAAAATCTGCAAAGAAGAGAATCTTAGTTAATGAAACTAAGGCTGCAAGAAATAAATCTATTAGATCAGCAGTTAAAACTGCTATTAAGAAAGTAGATGCTGCTATCACTGCTGGTGATAAAGCTGCTGCTGATGTTTCTTTAAGAGCTGCTATCACAGAAATTGAGAAAGCAACCAGTAAGGGTGTTTATCATAAAAACACAGCTTCTAGAAAAGTATCTCGTTTAACATTAGCTGTGAACAAACTTGCTTAAATTATAGAATTAAATACATTTAAATAACAAAAGAGAAGAAGCAATTGTGGGTGTGACAATTGCTTCTTCTCTTTTTGTATACTCCGATTCATATTTGGGAAAATTGATAATAACTTTATGATATGCCACCAAATTGGAAGATAGGAGTAATTATGATTCGTACCGATTTAGCACTGGAAGCAAGAGAGAGTTTTCCAGAAGATGATGTAGAAGTCAAAGGTGTTATTTTAAAAGAGGAAGAAAAAAACGGAATTAAAGTTACAACATTGGAAATAAAAGATGAACGAGCGCAAAAGGCAATGAATAAACCAGTTGGTATGTATATAACAATAGAAGTAAATGAACTGGATCAAGATATGCCGGAGCTTGAGTCAGTAGTTGGTCATTATATTGAGGAACTTACTGGTGGTGTTAAAAACAAACATATTATGGTGGCTGGTCTTGGAAACAGAGAGGTTACACCAGATGCTTTAGGACCAAAAGTAGTGGATTCATTAATTGCTACGAGACATTTGATTCGAGAATTTGGTAAGGATTTTAAAGACCAATACAAGATGGAAGCGCTGAGTGCAATTGCACCAGGTGTTATGGCTCAAACGGGAATGGAATCCTCGGAAATACTACAAGGAATTGCAAAAGAAACAAAACCGGACTGCCTAATCGTGATAGATGCTCTAGCAGCAAGAAGTACCAAACGTTTAAATCGGACCATTCAGATTACCAATACGGGGATTAGCCCTGGAGCCGGCGTGGGAAACAATCGTAAAGCGCTAAACAAAGATAGTCTTGGAATTAAAGTCATTGCACTGGGAGTTCCCACGGTTGTAGATGCACTTACCATTGTGGAAGACCGCATGCGAGAGGTACTTTCCAAACAAGGATTTAGCGAAGACGATTCGGAGAATTTTATACTTGAACTGAATAGTGAAACGATGCGAAATATGTTTGTCACACCGAAGGATATTGATGAATCGGTGAATCTTATGAGCCAGGTGATTGCAAACTCGTTTAATCAGTTAGTTTATCCTGTTACAAGTGCTTAAATAATTGAAACATAAATTCTTCTGGATAGGAATAAAATCATAGAAGAGGAGAAGGCATATGAAACTTACCAATGTAGCAAAATTTATTTTTATCATAATTTGGACAGGTATCTTTTTTGGAGCAGCCTGTCTGATCGTAAAAGGAGGAAATGTTTTAGATCTTGAAGTTGGGGCGTATGTAAAAGAGCAATGGAGCCTTGACTTTATTCGCCGCAATGCAACTCTTTATGAATATAATTCCTATCCATTTGTTAGCGGAGCACTCAAAAATTGGAATCTGCTTGGGGCCATTGAAAGCGAAGTAACAGCGGCTTCGACTTCTGTTGAAATGCAAGAAGGGGATGCAACAATTAACTACTCAATACTGAATGAATATTCGGATTTTCCTATTATTACTGGTGAAAGTTATTACGAAGATGTCATTGAAGAAGAGGAGAATATAGAAGTAATTGCAAAAACCAATCAAACCAAAATAAAAGAGCTTAAAAAAACCCTGGACCCGGAATATTTACTACACAATTTCTATGTGGTGGATGCCACTACATCAGCAGATACTAGTATTTTTAATATTAAGAAAATGATAACCGAAGATTTTTCAATAAAAAAAATCGAAGCTCCCCAGATACTGATATATCATACACATGGTGCATCAGAAAGTTTTGTGGATAGTCAAGAAGGAAATAAGGATGATTCTGTTATTGGTGTAGGTGCTTATTTGGAAGAAATTCTGGAAGAACAATATGGATATAGCGTGATTCATGATGAAACACCATATGATATTGTGGATGGTGTAATAGATCGAAACAAAGCTTATAATCAAGCTGCGGTTGGCATTAAAAATAATTTAAAAAAATACCCAAGCATTGAGGTGATTATAGATATACATCGTGATGGTGTGCCAGGAACTGAAAAGAAACTTACTACAGTTGACGGAAAAAAGACCGCTAAAATTATGTTGTTTAATGGACTTAGCCGAAATAAAACGGGGCCGATTGATTATTTAGAAAACAAAAATCTTTTTAAAAACCTTGCCTTTTCGCTTCAACTTAAGTTAATTGCAATGGAAAAGTATCCAAACTTTACGACTCCGAATTATTTGAAAGGCTATCGATACAATATGCATCTTGCAGGCCGCTCGCTATTAATTGAACTTGGAAATCAAAATAATACCTTGGAGGAAGCAAAAAATGCAATGATACCTTTGGCTGACATGCTAAATCAAGTGCTTGAATGAAAGATAAAGCTATGATATACTCTTATGAGTATTATGAATGGAATAGGAGATAAGAATGTCAGGAATAAACCAAAGTAAAATTCGTAATTTTTGTATTATTGCGCATATTGACCATGGCAAATCGACCTTAGCCGATCGTATCATAGAAAAGACTGGTTTGTTAACGAGTCGTGAAATGCAGGCACAGGTACTTGACAATATGGATCTAGAGCGGGAACGTGGAATAACGATTAAAGCACAAACGGTTCGTACCATATATAAAGCAAAAGACGGCGAAGAATATATATTTAACTTAATAGATACACCGGGTCATGTCGACTTTAACTATGAAGTTTCCAGAAGTCTTGCAGCCTGTGAGGGTGCGATTTTGGTCGTAGATGCGGCACAAGGAATTGAAGCTCAGACACTGGCAAATTGTTATCTAGCTTTGGACCATGACTTAGAAATCATGCCAGTAATAAATAAAATTGACTTGCCAAGTGCAGAGCCAGAACGTGTAAAAAATGAAATAGAGGATGTTATTGGGATAGAAGCGCAGGATGCTCCTTTGATTTCGGCGAAAAATGGAATTAATATAGAAGAAGTTTTAGAACAAATCGTTGCAAAGATACCAGCCCCTCATGGAAAAGTAGAAGAACCATTAAAAGCTTTGGTTTTTGATTCGATTTATGATTCTTATAAGGGTGTTATTATATTTTGTCGTGTTTTTGACGGAAGTGTTAAAAAAGGGACTAAGATGAAAATGATAGCGACAGGCGCAATGGAAGAGGTTGTGGAAGTAGGTACCTTTGGTGCTGGACAGTTTATTCCATGCGAGGAATTAACTGCTGGTATGGTAGGTTATATTACTGCTAGTTTAAAAAATGTAAAAGATACACGTGTCGGTGATACGATAACCGATGCGGAACATCCTTGTATGGAAGCACTACCTGGTTATAAAAAAGTAAATCCGATGGTTTACTGTGGGCTATATCCAGCGGATGGTGCGAAATATGGTGATTTACGAGATGCCCTTGAAAAGCTTCAGTTAAATGATGCATCTCTTCAATTTGAAGCAGAAACCTCTATCGCTCTTGGATTTGGATTCCGATGCGGATTTTTAGGATTACTTCATCTTGAAATCATTCAGGAACGATTGGAGAGAGAATATAATCTGGATTTAGTTACAACTGCACCTAGTGTAATATATAAAGTGTATAAAACAAATGGTGAAGTTATGGATCTTACCAACCCTAGTAACTTACCAGATCCCTCTGAAATTGAACATATGGAAGAACCAATGGTTCGTGCAGAAATAATGGTTACAACCGAATACGTTGGATCCATTATGTCTCTTTGTCAGGAAAGACGTGGTGTCTACCTTGGTATTGAATATATGGAACAAACGAGAGCTCTTCTAAAATATGATTTACCATTAAATGAAATTATTTATGATTTCTTTGATGCATTAAAATCTCGCTCCAAAGGATATGCGTCATTTGATTACGATATGAAGGATTATGAACCTGCTAACTTGGTAAAACTCGATATTTTGATTAATAAAGAGTCGCTCGATGCGTTGTCCTTTATTATTCATGCAGATTCTGCCTATGAGCGTGGTCGCAAAATGTGTGAAAAATTGAAGTTAGAAATACCACGACAGTTGTTTGAAATACCGATTCAGGCGGCGATTGGGTCAAAAGTAATTGCCAGAGAAACGGTAAAAGCGATGCGTAAGGACGTATTGGCAAAGTGTTATGGTGGAGATATTTCACGTAAGAGAAAACTATTGGAAAAGCAAAAAGAAGGCAAGAAGAGAATGCGTCAGGTGGGAAATGTAGAAATTCCACAGAAAGCATTCATGAGTGTGCTAAAACTGGATGATGAATAATGAATAAGAAAAAAGACCTTGAACTATATATCCATATTCCCTTTTGTATAAGAAAGTGTAAGTACTGTGATTTCAATTCTGGACCGGAAACGAAAGAGGTAATCAATATCTATTATCACAACCTGCTTACGGAAATCGAAAACTATGGCAATGGTAATTTTCCGATTTGGGATTACCAGGTAAAGACAGTATTTATTGGAGGTGGCACCCCTACCTCTATCGATTCTTCTTATATAAAAGGAATTATGGACAAAGTAAACGAGGTCTTTTCTCTTTTGCCAAAGGATGAAATAGAGATCACCATCGAAGCTAACCCAGGAACGCTAACAAAAGAAAAGCTTGCGATGTACCGTTCGCTTGGAATCAATCGCTTAAGTCTTGGACTTCAGTCGGCCAATAATGAAGAATTAAAGCTACTTGGAAGGATTCATACCATGGAGGTATTCCTAGAAAATTATAGGTTAGCTAGAGCGTGTGGTTTTGATAACATTAATATCGATTTGATGTCAGCGCTTCCAGGACAAACCTTAGATTCGTGGAAAGATACCCTTACGCAAGTTTTAGAATTAAATCCAGAGCATATATCAGCTTATAGTTTAATTATAGAAGAAGGAACGCCTTTTTATGATACTTATGAAAATCACGAAGAATTACTGCCGGATGAAGATACGGAGCGTGAAATGTATCGGGTAACCAAACAAATGCTATTTAAAGCTGGTTATATCAGATATGAGATTTCGAATTATGCGAAAGAAGGGTATCATTGTCAGCATAACCTAGGTTATTGGGAACGGGTACCATATTTAGGGCTTGGAGTATCTGCGGCTTCTTTGTTCGAAAATGAGCGGTTTAAAAATCCCTCTACACATGTGGGGTATCATAATTATGTAACGAAGAATAATACGGGACGAGACATTCAAGTTCTAAACGAGAAGACACAAATGGAAGAGTTTATGTTCTTGGGCCTTCGAAAAATGAAGGGAGTCTCAAAGAAAGAATTTGCACAAACTTTTTGGATACCATTAAAAGAAGTTTATAAAGAGGTAATCGAAGAATTGGTAAAAGATAAACTCTTAGAAGAAAACCAAAACGATATCTATCTTACCGAACGAGGAATTGATATTAGTAACTATGTACTTGCCAAATTCTTATTAGAGGAATAGAAGAGCAGCTTACAGAAAAGGAAATGGAGAGTAAAGATGAAAAGAAAAATTATTTTTTTTGATATTGATGGTACGATCTTAGGAGAAAAAAGTCAGAAAATATTGCCAAGTACGATAAGAGCAATAAAGAAGGCCAGAGAGAATGGTCATTTTGCAGTGATCAATACTGGAAGATGTGATTATTTGGTTGAAAAAGAATTAAAAGAAGATATTGGATTTGATGGATACCTATTAGGGTGTGGTACTTCGATTAAGTTTGAAGAAAAAGATCTGATGCATCAGATGCTATCGCCTGAGACAACGATGGAAGTGATGAAAGAATTGCGTGCTTGCAAAATTGATGCAGTTTTAGAAGGTGAATGGGGCGATTACATAGACGAATTTGAAAATATGCATACTGACCTTTTTAAAAAGTTTATCCGTGAAAAAACATTTATATTTAAGAAATGGGACGATCCAGATTTGATTATTGATAAATTATTTGTTTATACGGATAAAAACAGTGATTTGAACTATTTCAAGGATAAATTCAAACATGTTTTTGATTTTATTGATCGGGAAAAAGGCTTCTGGGAGATTGTTCCAAGAGGATTTTCAAAGGCGAGTGGAATTCAGTATTTGATTGATTATCTGGGCATGAATATCAGTGATACGGTTGCAATCGGTGATAGTAATAATGACATATCAATGCTATCTTATGCGCATACTAGTATTGCAATGGGAAATTCAACGAAGGCAGTCATTGAAATGGCAGATTATATAACAACCGATGTGGATGAAGATGGTATAGAAAATGCACTGAAATGGTTGCAGGTTATATAAATAGAATCTGAAAATGGAGGTATGTCCTATATGTCAACCATCTGTTTTCAGATTCTTTTTTTTGCGATGAATCAATAAATTCCTTAAGAATTTAAAAAAAATCCCAAAAGATTATTGACAAAGCATTTCAGAAGTGGTATTTTATGTCTAAAGATGTTAGCACTCCATAAAGTTGAGTGCTAACAAAGAAAGAAGGGTTGCAGATGGAGTTAGATGATCGAAAACTTAAGATATTACAAGCGGTCGTTCGCAACTATTTAGAAACTGGTGAACCGGTAGGTTCTCGAACAATATCGAAATATACCGATTTGAATTTAAGTTCTGCAACCATTCGAAATGAAATGTCTGATTTAGAGGAACTTGGGTTTATCATCCAGCCACATACTTCGGCAGGACGAATTCCTACAGACAAAGGGTATCGCTTATATGTAGATAATATGATGGCAGAAAGAATTCAAGAGATTGACGAAATTAAAGATAAGCTTGACCAGAAGGCAGACAGAATCGAACTTCTTTTACAACAAGTAGCAAAGCTTTTAGCGGTCAATACAAACTATACTTCGATGGTTTCAAAGCCAAAATATAAGCATAAAAAAGTGAAATTTGTTCAGCTTTCCGAAGTAGAGGAAAATCAGTTACTTGCTGTAATTGTGATAGAAGGAAATATTGTAAAAAATAAAATAATCCATTTAAGCCTTCCTTTAACCAAAGAAATGACATTGAAATTAAACATTGTTTTAAATACATTTCTACAAGGTCTTGATTTAACTGAAATCAATATGGCATTGATTCAAAAGATGAAAGAACAGGCTGGTGAATACTCTGATGTAATAGGAAATATTTTGGATGTCATTGCAGAAGCAATCAGCGAAGAAGATAACTTAGAAATTTATACAAGTGGTGCTACTAATATTTTGAAATATCCAGAGCTTAGTGATGCAAACAAAGCGAGTGAACTTCTTTATACCTTTGAAGAAAAGGAAGAACTTACAAAATTGATCAATGATACAAGGGATAATGAAGATGTTGAGAATCACGCAATTCAAGTATACATTGGAGACGAAGCACCGTTGCAGGTAATGAAAGATTGTTCTATGGTAACAGCGACTTATGAAATTGAAGAAGGCGTTTATGGAAAGATTGGAATTGTTGGACCTAAGCGTATGGATTATGAAAAAGTGGTTGGTACTTTAAAAACCTTAATGGTTCAGTTAGATGAAATATTTAAAAAGAAGATATAAGAAAGGCGGAAATAAAAAGTGTTAGAAAACGAAACGCTAAAACAGGATGAAGATAATACTTTTGAAGAAAATAAAACGAAAGTAGAAGAGACGATTCCAGAAAATGAGCAGGAAGAAAAAGTTGTATCCGAAGAAGTGATGCGAGAGGCTGATTCTGAGAAAAAAGAAAAAAAGGGATTCAAAAAGAAAAAAGATAAAAAAGATGAGCACATCGAAGAATTGAACGATAAGCTCATGAGAACAATGGCAGAATTTGATAATTTCCGGAAACGTACAGAAAAAGAAAAAACGCACATGTTTGAAATTGGAGCAAAAGACATTATCGAAAAGATTTTGCCAATCATTGATAACTTTGAACGTGGTATAGGTTCTGTACCAGAAACGGAGAAAGATTCAGCGTTTGTTCAGGGAATAGAGCAGATTTACAAGCAGTTATTAACTACACTTGAATCTGCAGGAGTTACGCCAATCGAAGCGGTTGGAAAAGAATTTGATCCAAATCTCCACAATGCAGTAATGCATGCAGAAGATGAAAGCTTCGGAGAAAATATCGTTTCAGAAGAGTTACAAAGAGGTTATATGTATCGAGATTCTGTAGTTAGACACAGTATGGTAAAAGTAGTGAACTAATTAGACATTATAAATTTAGGAGGACATTATTATGAGTAAAATAATCGGAATTGATTTAGGAACAACAAATTCATGCGTAGCAGTTATGGAAGGCGGCCAGCCAGTTGTAATATCAAATACAGAAGGAGCAAGAACAACACCATCTGTAGTAGCATTTACAAAAAATGGAGAACGTCTCGTTGGTGAACCAGCAAAACGTCAGGCAGTAACAAACTCAGATAAGACAATTTCATCGATTAAAAGACACATGGGTACTGATTTCAAAGTAGGTATTGATGACAAGAAATATACACCACAGGAAATTTCTGCAATGGTTCTTCAAAAATTGAAAGCAGATGCAGAAAGCTATCTTGGTGAAAAAGTAACAGAAGCAGTTATCACCGTACCTGCATATTTCAATGACGCACAGCGTCAGGCAACCAAAGATGCTGGTAAAATCGCTGGTCTTGATGTAAAGCGTATCATCAACGAGCCTACGGCTGCAGCACTTGCTTATGGACTTGATAATGAACATGAACAAAAAATCATGGTATACGACTTAGGTGGTGGTACCTTCGATGTTTCCGTTATTGAAATCGGAGATGGTGTTATCGAAGTATTAGCAACATCTGGAGATAACAGACTTGGTGGAGATGATTTTGATGAAAAAATCACTCGTTACATGATCGATGAATTTAAAAAAGCAGAAGGTGTTGATTTATCTACTGATAAAATGGCTCTTCAACGTTTAAAAGAAGCTGCAGAAAAAGCGAAAAAAGAATTATCTTCTGCAACAACAACAAATATCAACCTTCCTTTCATTACAGCAACACAAGAAGGTCCAAAGCATTTTGATATGAACTTAACCAGAGCAAAATTTGATGAGTTAACACATGATTTAGTAGAAAGAACCGTTACTCCAGTTCAAAATGCATTAAAAGATGCTGGAATTTCCGCTTCTGAATTAGGTCAGGTATTATTAGTTGGTGGTTCTACTCGTATTCCAGCGGTTCAGGATAAAGTAAAACAATTAACAGGAAAAGAACCATCCAAGAACTTAAACCCAGACGAATGTGTAGCTTTAGGAGCTTCTATTCAGGGTGGTAAATTAGCAGGCGATGCTGGTGCAGGTGATATCCTTTTACTTGATGTTACTCCACTTTCCTTATCCATCGAAACAATGGGTGGTGTTGCTACAAGGTTAATCGAAAGAAATACTACAATTCCTACAAAGAAGAGCCAGATTTTCTCAACTGCAGCTGATAATCAGACCGCTGTTGATATCAACATCGTACAGGGTGAAAGACAGTTTGCGAAAGACAACAAATCTCTTGGACAATTCCGTTTGGATGGTATTCCACCAGCAAGAAGAGGTGTTCCACAGATCGAAGTAACATTTGATATTGATGCAAATGGTATCGTAAATGTATCTGCAAAAGATTTAGGAACCGGAAAAGAACAGCACATTACGATTACTGCTGGATCGAATATGTCCGATTCAGATATCGAAAAAGCGGTAAGAGAAGCTTCTGAATTTGAAGCACAGGATAAGAAACGTAAAGATGCGATTGATACTAGAAACGATGCAGATTCCATGGTATTTCAGACAGAAAAAGCATTGCAAGAAGTTGGAGATAAGCTAAGTGCAGATGAAAAAGCAGGTGTGGAAGCAGACCTTGCACACTTAAAAGAGTTGATCGAAAAGTCCAATCCTGAAGTAATGTCAGATGGTGAAGTAGAAGATATCAAAGCAGCGAAAGAAAAATTAATGACAGATGCACAAGCTTTGTTCCAAAAAGTATACGAACAAGCACAAGGTCAGGGCGCTGGTCCAGATATGAGTAACATGGGTGGTCAGGCTGCACAAGAAAGCTATGATGGCGATGTTGTTGATGGCGACTATCGTGAAGTATAAAAACGTTTGTACAAGTAGATAAAATATCCCCCGCCATTGGCGGGGGAAATTGTGATATAAAAGAAGATAGGTAAGACTGGAGAATCAAAACTATGGCTGAGAGTAAGAGAGATTATTACGAAGTGCTTGGAGTAGCAAGATCTGCTACGGATGATGAAATAAAAAAAGCATATAGAGCATTGGCAAAAAAATACCATCCCGATATGAATCCGGGTGATGCAGAGGCAGAAAAGAAGTTTAAAGAGGCTTCCGAAGCATATGCAGTATTAAGCGATGCGGATAAGAGAAGACAGTATGACCAGTTCGGTCATTCGGCATTTGAAAATGGCGGAGCCGGAGCCGGCGGCTTTGATTTCTCTGGTATGGATATGGGTGACATATTTGGCGATATTTTTGGCGACCTTTTTGGTGGTGGAAGCCGTAGCAGAAGACCAAACAATGGTCCAATGAAGGGTGCCAATGTTCGTGCATCTGTTCGAATTACGTTTGAAGAAGCTTGCTTTGGCGTAGAAAAACAATTGGAACTCAACTTGAAAGATGAATGTAATACTTGCCATGGAACTGGTGCAAAACAAGGAAGTTCTCCGGAAACCTGTTCAAAATGTGGCGGTAAAGGTCAGGTCGTATTTACGCAGCAGTCATTGTTTGGAATGGTTCGTAATGTACAGACTTGTCCAGATTGTCATGGAACTGGTAAGATTATTAAAGATAAATGTCCAGATTGCTATGGCACAGGTTATATTAATAATAAAAAGAAAATAACAATTACCATACCAGCTGGTATCGATAACGGTCAAAGTGTACGTATCCGTGAAAAAGGTGAACCGGGAGTGAATGGCGGACCGAGAGGTGATTTACTGGTTGAAGTAAATGTAAGTCGTCATCCAATTTTACAGCGTCAGGATTATGATATCTTTTCAACGGCACCAATTTCCTATGCGCAAGCTGTTCTTGGTGGAGATATTCGTATCACTACCATCGATGGTGACGTTGTCTATACGGTAAAGGCAGGAACGCAAACAGACACGAAAGTACGACTTCGTGGTAAAGGTGTTCCAACACTACGTAATAAATCGGTGCGAGGCGATCATTATGTTACGTTAGTAGTACAGGTACCAACGGGACTCAATTCAGAGCAAAAAGAATTGTTAAAAGCATTCGATCAAGCAATGACCGGCAAAAATAGTAACGAACAGCCAAAAGAGGACATAAAAGAAGAAACAGAGCATGGAACTGGAAACGGCAAAGGAAAGAAAAAATTTAAAGATAAATTAAATGAGTTTTTTGAATAAAAAGGATGCGGTAGCGAGTGAATTCGTTACCGTATTTTTACATATAATTGACAAAAAATGGGACAAATGTCCCTTTTATAGTTTGTGCAAAAAGTCTATAATACTTTATGATGGATGGAATATCTAGTCAAATTTAACAAAAAGAGGGAGATAAGAAATATGAAGAAGATATTTAAAAAAGCCTTAGCGATGTTAAGCGCAGCGGCGATTATCGCAACAAGCTCCAATATGACAGCGCTCGCAGAGGAAACAGCAAAAGCAACCGCAACCGGTGATGTGACAATTCAAGTACTTGCTACAAGCGATGTACATGGAAAGTTTCTTCCATATGATTATGCTTTGAATGCAGCATCAACAGGAGGAAGCTATGCACAGATTTCAACCGTTGTAAGCAAATTACGTGCTGAAAATGCAAACACAATCTTAATCGATGCCGGAGATTCTCTTCAGGGAAACTCAGCTGAACTATTCTTAAATGACAGCGTACATCCGATGATTGCCGCAATGAATTTAATGAAATATGATGTTTGGGTAGCTGGAAATCACGAATTTAACTATGGAGTACCAACACTACAAAAGATCATGAAACAACAGAATGCTAAGGTATTATTTGGTAATGTTTATACAAAAAAAGGTAAAAACCTTGCAGACGCTTATACAATCATCGAAAAAGATGGTGTTAAAATTGGTATTATCGGTATGGTAACACCAAACATCACAAGATGGGATGGCGAAAATTTAAAGAACTACAAAGTTACTGATCCTGTAGAGGAAACAAAAAAAGTAATTGCTGAAATCAAAGATAAGGTTGATGTTATTATTGCAGCAGAACATATGGGTGAGTCCAATGAATATGATGTTCCAAATTCCGGCGTTGAAGATCTTGCAAAAGCTTGCCCTGAAATCGATCTTATTATTGCAGCACATGAACACAAAGGTGTTGAAGGTGTAGAACACAGTGGCGTATTAACTGTTGAAAACAAGAGCGATGGCGCAACAGTAGCACAGGTTAATATTACATTAAGCAAAAAATCGGATGGAACATTCGAAATCAAAAATAAAGCTTCAAAGCTTATTTCTACAGCAACATATGTTGCTGATGATACTCTTGTTAAAGCTTTAGATTCTTATAACACAAAAGCAATCAAAGATGCAAATCAAGTAATTGGTAAATTAAAAGGTGGTAATCTTGTTGATCCTGATGAAATCACAGGTATTCCACAGTCTCAAATTGCTGAAAGTGCAATGATTAACTTAATCAATGAAGTACAGATGTATTACACTGGAGCAGATGTATCTGCAGCTGCAGCTTTCAATACAGCAGCGAATATGTATGCAGGTAGTATCAAAAAATGTGACACTGCATTGATTTATAAGTATACCAATACATTATATAAAATGCAGATGACCGGATCACAGTTAAAGAAATTTATGGAATGGTCAGCTAGTTACTATAACACATATAAAGATGGAGATTTAACACTTTCCTTCAATCCAGATATCCGTGGATATAACTATGATATGTTTTCTGGTATTTCATATGATGTAAACATTTCAAAACCAGTAGGAAGTAGAATTGAAAATGTAATCAAAGCAGATGGAACAAAGTTAAAGAATTCTGATGTATTAGTAGTAGCAGTCAACAACTATCGTGCAAGTTCTCAACTTTTAACTTATGGACCAATCTTTAAAGAAGGCGAAAAACTTCCTATCGTATTAGAAAAAGATGTTGCTGGTAACATTGGTGGCGTTCGTGAATTAATTGGTGATTACATTAAAAATGTGAAAAAAGGTGTAATTTCACCTTCTCTATCCCATAACTGGAAAGTTACAGGAACAAACTGGGATAAAGAAAAACACGCAGCAGTTGCTGAATTAGTATCTGCAGGACTTCTTTCAATTCCTGTATCAGCAGATGGAAGAACTCCAAACGTGAAAGCAGTTACAGAAGCTAGCTTTAAAGGAATTGCAACTGTAGCAAAAGCTCAGCAAAACCTCTACTTAGGAGGAACAACAGGAAGCACATCAACAATGAAAGTTGTTGGCGATGCAAGTGCTGTTAAGAGCGTGACATATACCTCTAGCGATGCTGCTGTTGTTACAGTAGGTACCGATGGTAAATTGGAAGCAAAAGCAGCAGGAAAAGCTACCATTACTTCTAATGTTGAATTAAATGATGGTAAAAAACTTACCGTTTCTACACCAGTTGTAGTAAACAAAGCAAGTGTTAAATTAAATGCAGTAAAATCTTTAAAGAAAGGTGAAACAGCAACCTTTACAGTAGAAGCTGCTGGATTCAATGCATCTGATATTACTTGGACCACAAGTGATAAAACAATTGTAAAACTTACAAAAACAAGCAGCAATGATGCTGTTACTGTAAGTGCTAAAAAAGCTGGAAAAGCAAAAGTGACTGTAAAAGTTGCGGATATCACAAAGACGGTTAACGTAAAAGTTAAATAATATTTCTGTGAATAATGAAAAAGGACTGACAAATTGTCAGTCCTTTTTTTGTAGCGATATGCAAGTCTGGTTTGACGGTGGGGACGGACGCGGGGGATTTGGGAAAAGTCACGCAAAAGGCGCGGTGGGATTAGAGTTTTCGAAATCCGAATGGAGCACAGGGACTATTCTTACAATCAGACGCATTAACCATTCGGTAGAACCTCTAAGCAAGCCAGAATGAGCTCTTATGGGAGCTCATTCTGGCTTGCTTAGAGGTTCTACCGAATGGTTAATGCGTCTGATTGTAAGAACAGTCCCTGTGCTCCATTCGAATTAATAAGGCTAAGGTCACCGCGCCTTTTGCTGATTTTGATAAACAGTCCCGGTGTTCTCTGTGATACCACAGTACACGAAAAGATTTACAATGAAACATAGAATGGAGTGTATATATAACATAAGTGCTAATCGTCTTTAATCTATTTGCTTCTTTCTTCTTTCAATTTCTCATGCATTTTTTTACACTTGTTATTCCATAGTAAGTCGTAACTTTCACTATTAATTACTTTTTGTTTTAAATGGGAAATATTTGTTATCCCTTCTTGAGTGCACCAATCTACACAAATTTGATATGCATCCCAATCAAGTTCATCCTCATCCCATGTACAGCGAATATCTTCAATTCCCATTTTATATAGTGCAAATGCTCGTGTATGACCATCCGTAAAAAACATTTGTCCGTTCAATTTTTTAATTGGGATTGGTTCATAATTATCAATATTTTTATGATTTAACCATTCTGAAACTTTTTTTAGTTTCACCTCGGATATAAATAATTGCGAGGGTTGAACATCTAATATTCCTAGTTTAAATACATTTTGCATCTTATTCACTTCCTAATAAAATTATACTTTTTATTTTTTAAGATCAGATATATCTAATATATGCTATATTTTACTTAGAATCAATAAAAATTGCTTAAGTAAAATATGGTTTAACGAGATACGGATGCGAGGTTTTGCTTTGAGGGACGAAAGGAAAGTCTGTCTTAGTATTCACAATAAAAAAATGGCTCTGACAAAAGTCAGAGCCAAAAAATCATCATTATTAATATCCGAAGCAAGAGCGGATAAGAGCTGCTATATCATTACAACTATAAAATCTGAAACACATAGACGTATCCTCCTTTGATTTATTTGTTGTATTAGCTAAGTACAAAGTGATTGTAACATTTTCGTAACAATTATGCCATAGGAGATAATTGGGAACTATGTAATGCAGATGTATTTTAAAAAATGCGGGGATAATTCCCCGCAAATTAAAAATTACCATGTTTTGTTTTTAAAAGATTCACAATCAGTACATTCAACATTTGTTGGATTACTCTCGTGTGTACCAACTGATATTTTATCTAGTGCACAGTAGTCCTCATTTTTTGCATGATTCTCGCAATTCCTAATTGTGCAATGAATCGATTCGTTTTTTCCTTCTTTTAGCATAATAATATCTCCTTATATTTTATTTAGTAGAGATATTATTTGCAGATAGTTATAAATTATTATAAATTATTATTAAAAAAAAGAAATTTTAAAGAGTAGATGTAATGAATATAACCGAATACCAAAAACAAGCGATGCGCACTTTGAATCCTATGATGACTCAAAAAGATATTTTGATCAATGCTGTGATGGGGCTTTGCGGCGAATCTGGTGAAGCCATTGATATTGTGAAAAAATGGCCCTGCTGTTATCTGTAATGTAATGGAAAACGCAGAATTTGATTTTCCCTTGACTTTTTACCTCACACCCTCAAAATTCTGGTTTTACAAACATTCGTGAACAGCGAGTCCTTATTTCATAGACAGACATGAAAGGCTGAGCTCAAAATCTATATTCAATTTACACGGTTCTCATGCTACGATTGTTATAAAATCCTAGCATGGGAGCCATGTAAATTGGACAAAGACTAAAATTGCTCAGCCTTTCTTGGCGTCACTAATCAAAAAGACTCGCGTCCGTCCCTCATTGAACCATAATTTACAAATAGAGTGTCAAGCATTTTTGACTATGTC
>DIGJ01000020.1 GCA_002419585.1 Lachnoclostridium sp. UBA5725 | reverse complement strand
GGACATAGTCAAAAATGCTTGACAGGACTTTATTTGTCATCTTTCTCCATAACCGCTATAGTTATAGTTTTTCTTTCCATCCTTTGCACATTTCTGATAGGCTACAAAAAACTGCATTTGTTCCGTCAATCCTAATTATCATTCCTAACGCTTAACGATATACCCACAAATTTCTTATCTGACTTGATATTTCTTCAAAACACCATTCCTTTTCACTTCTTGCAATACTATTTGGATCATTAACTGTAACCATTCCATCCTCATAATTAGTTAATACAATAAAATGTCCACTGGTAGTAAAGTCTCCAGGCCCCATAATACAAATGATAGGATTCCCGACATCCAAATTATCAGCAACTCTTTGTTCATTAAGAGGTATCTCAGTTACATCTAGTCCAAGTGACGTAGCACCTTCTGACATCAAGCTCCATAGGGTCTCATTAGAAGAAATAAAACCTTTTTCCTCACTATATTGCGCCATCCAATACGGATTCATCGAAGTATCTCCTAATACGGATACCGCAACCATCGATAAGCAAGTAGGTCCACATCCGTCAATAGCCATGATCTCTTCTCCATACATAGTATACCCCCATCTTTCATCCCATTGAAGGAATAAAGGTACATTTTCTTCTACATCTCCCGATATGTCAATACTAACCTTGCCATCTTTTTTTGTCGGATAATCTAACACAAACTGCTTTGTCTCGTTATTTCTTACAAATAACGAAAGAATTTCGTCCGGATATTCTTCTCTATTATCCAATAACGTTTTTATATCCGAATCCTTTTGCGCTAAAAGTTGCAACTGCTTGTCCAAGTCATCTTCTTTACTGTTTGCTTCAAAATCTTTATTATCAACTACCACCTCAGAATTTTTGTCATATTCTTCATCTGCTTCGAATAATAAAATTTGACATAATGAACCAATTCCCTGTCCTTTTATTTTGTAAAAAGTCACAAAGCAAGCCACTATACCAACAGTTGCGAATACAATGCGAAAAACTTTTGACACAAATCTTCTGCGTCGTTTTCTAGTTATATATTTTGTTTTCATCTTTCTACGTTTATCTTCCAATCTCTAATTACTCCCTTTCCTTCTTATTCTATAATATTTTACTTTATGTAATCCTTGTATTTATACATTTTAACTTATTATTTTCTTAAGAATCTCTTAAAGAACAAAAATACAAAAAGCCCTCGTCTCCGAAAAATTTCTTTTTCAGAGACGAGAGCAATTATTAGTGTTACCATCCTAAATTCGCCTTTATCTCACAATGTATACCTTATCAACTACGAACGTGACTGACATTATTCGTCATCTTTCTCCCAGTCGAAGGCACAGCGAACTGCTTTTTTCCAACCTTTTATTGATTTTCTTCTGACATCTTCTTCCATATTTGGTTCAAACGTTCTAGATAGCATCCAGTTATGCTTGATATCTTCTTTGTTCTTCCAATAGCCAACTGCTAACCCCGCTAAATAGGCAGCACCAAGTGCTGTAGTTTCAATGCACTTAGGACGAGCAACGGAAACATTCAAAATATTTGCCTGGAACTGCATTAAAAAGTTATTTGCAGAGGCTCCACCATCCACCTTTAATGTCTTTAAATGTATGCCGGATGTATCTTCCATAGCCGTAATTAAATCGGATACCTGATATGCTAACGATTCCACCGTTGCTCGAATCAAATGTTCTTTTGCTGCGCCTCTAGTAAGTCCAACAATGGTTCCTCTTGCATACTGATCCCAATATGGCGCTCCAAGTCCAGTAAATGCTGGCACCACATAAACTCCTTGTGTATCTTCCACTGCATTGCAATATTCTTCTGTCTGAGCTGCAGATCGAATCATACGAAGTTCATCGCGAAGCCATTGAATTGCGGCACCAGCAATAAATACGCTTCCTTCAAGCGCATATTCCACATGGTCATCAATCCCTACTGCTATTGTGGTAAGTAGTCCGTTATCCGATTTCACAGCATTTGTTCCTGTATTCATAAGAAGAAAGCATCCGGTACCATAGGTATTCTTCACTTCTCCCTCTTCGAAACAGCACTGACCAAAGAGTGCTGCCTGCTGGTCCCCAGCAGCTCCAGCGATTGCAATTCTTCCGCCAACTACATCTGGTGATGTATATCCATACACACAGCTTGATGGCATAACAGTTGGAAGCATACATTCTGGAATATCTAGTTCATCTAGAATCTTTGCATCCCATTTCAAATTGTGTATATCAAACATCATGGTTCGTGATGCATTTGTTACATCCGTCACGAATGTTGCACCTTTTGTTAGGTTCCAAATTAACCAGGTATCTACAGTACCAAAAAGAAGTTCCCCACGTCTAGCGCGTTCTCTGGCTCCTTCTACATGGTCAAGAATCCATTTTATTTTGGTTGCGGAAAAGTACGCATCTGGTACTAATCCTGTGGTATCTTGTATATAATCATGAAATCCTTTTTCTTGTAGTTCATCAATGATTCCCGATGTTCTGCGGCACTGCCATACTATCGCATTGTAAACAGGTTCACCGGTTGTCTTGTCCCAAACAATGGTTGTTTCTCGCTGGTTTGTAATTCCAATTGCTGCAATGTCATCATGTGTTGCCCCTATTTTTCCCATTGCCTCCACCATCACGCTAAACTGTGATGACCAAATTTCTCTTGGGTCATGTTCCACCCAGCCTGGTTGTGTATATATCTGTGTAAACTCCTTTTGTGCTACGCTGCATATGGTTCCTTGTTTATCAAACAAAATACACCTTGAACTTGTTGTTCCCTGATCCAAGGCAATTACATACTGTCCCATAATATCCTCCTACCAATTATTTTAATGCAACTTCTTTCGTTGCTATAATATTTACATCTGTATCAGCAATGCCCTTGATAATAACATCCCCTATATGAACAGGTGCTGATACTTTTATCCCTTTCAGTTCTTTCATGCATGCCGCAATCTTTTCCTTTGGAATATCCGATTCTGTCTTGACAGAAACCATGGCAATCGTTCCTCCATCTACCATCACACTGGAAGTCACAATTCTCGTCGGATTGGTACATTCCTTTTTCGCATACTGATCGCCTTTTGGACAGGTATTTCCCTCTACTTTTACTACTTGCCCATCGTTCATTTCTACTGAAAGCATACAGCCCAAAGGGCACCCTATACATATTAAATCTTTTTTCTCCATAGGTCAATCCTCCTTAATTCGAATGGTTATCTTCTTTAAGTCACTCTGTGCTAAGATGTCTTCTTTTTTAAGCTTCACATCTTCCATTTCACCTGGTGCCAATACTCGTTTCTTTCGGTGAATTACTTCTTTCTCATCAAAGGATACGGATACATAGGAATCTTTGTACACATCTCCCACACGGAAGCGAACCGTTACAACATCCTCCATATTATCTGGATTGATATACTTTGGTACTGTATAGCGGACCCCATCACAACCGACAAGTTCAATATAGGTTCCCTTCTTATATTCGCCGTGAATGTATTTTGCAGCATTTTTACCTGCTGCCACTGCTTCTTCCGTTACGTAATCTACCAAGTCATGAACATGAAGTACATTTCCACAAGCAAACACACCTTCCATGCTAGTCTCAAGACTTTCATTTACCTCAGGACCAGAAGTAACTGGTACCATTTTTACATCCAAGTTATTGGTAAGCTCATTTTCAGGAATCAGACCTACTGATAAAAGCAAGGTATCACAGGAATAATACTCTTCAGTTCCCTCAATTGGTTTGCGATTTTCATCGACCTGAGCCAGCGTTACTCCGGTTACGCGCTCTTTTCCGTGTATTTTTGTTACGGTATGGCTCAGTTTTAAAGGGATACCAAAATCATCCAGACACTGTACAATATTACGTTTCAAACCTCCTGAATAAGGCATAAGTTCCGCTACTACCTTAACTTTGGCACCTTCCAGTGTCATTCTTCTTGCCATGATAAGACCAATATCACCAGAACCTAAGATAACAACTTCCTTACCAGGCATATACCCTTCGATATTAACAAAACGTTGTGCTGTACCTGCTGAATATACACCAGCTGGACGGTAACCCGGAATATTAAGTGCCCCTCTGGAACGCTCTCTACATCCCATGGCAAGAATAATTGAACCAGCCTCAATCTCAAACAGTCCATCTTCCTTGTTTAAGGCCGTAACTTTCTTATCCTTTGAAATATCCAGTACCATGGTATTTAATTTGTATTCAATATTAAGCGCTTTGATTTTTTCAATAAATCGTTCTGCGTATTCTGGTCCGGTCAGTTCTTCCTTAAAGGTATGTAATCCAAATCCGTTGTGAATGCATTGATTTAGGATACCACCCAATTCATGATCTCGTTCTAATATTAAAATACGGTCAATTCCATTTTCTTTTGCAGAAGTGGCAGCCGCAAGTCCGGCAGGACCTCCACCCACGATTACGATATCATACTTCATCTCATTCTCCTCCTTATAAGTCCTCTTTATCATATCCAACGAGTAACGTTGCATCTTTTCCTGATTTCGTAATATCAAAAGGTGAAAGATGGAGTTCTCTGGCTAAAATCTCCATTGTCTTTGGGGTACAAAATCCCGCCTGGCAACGTCCCATTCCCGCTCTGGTTCTACGCTTCACGCCATCCATTGTTTTCGCACCAAGTGGTCTTTGAATGGCATCTATGATTTCACCTTCCGTAACCATTTCACACCGACAGACTACTGTTCCATATTCAGGTCTTTTCTTGACAAGCTCTGCGATTTCTTCTTTGGACGCATGTGCTAAATCAACCATTCCTTTTCTAGTCGCAATAAAATGCTTTTTCTTTGGTGGCAGGAGGTATTCTTCTACCAACTGTGCCATCATAACACCAATTGCAGGTGCACTGGAAAGTCCTGGTGATTCAATACCTACTGCATTGAAAAAGCCTTTCGCATCCACTGCTTCTCCAATTACAAAGTCGTCTCCTGCTTCATGTGCGCGAAGGCCTGCAAAAGAAGTAATCACTTGATTTGCTGGAACCTTACCTGAGCTTAGTTTTGCTTTTTCAATGATATCAGTAATACCCTCACTGGTTGTCTCGACATTTTCCTTATCATCAATATCATTTGCGTTTGGTCCAATTAGGAGATTGCCATGTACCGTTGGCGTGATTAAAACACCCTTACCTAGCTTGGTAGGTAATTGGAATACCGTTTTATTTACAAATGTTCCAACTTTTTTATCAAGCAGACAATATTCACCTTTTCTTGGTGTAATGGAAAGTTTCCTTTTACTTACCATGTTATTAAATACATCTCCATAAACACCTGCTGCATTTACAATCACTTTGGTTTCGTAATCTCCCTGAGAAGTCTTTAGTTTATAACCCTCTTCTATTTTTTCAATGTGTTCAACTTCACAATCAAATTTAAATTCAACCCCATTTACATTTGCATTTTCAGCCATCGCAATGGTTAGATTAAAAGGACAGACAATACCACCCGTTGGTGCATATAAAAGTCCTACAACCTCATCGGAGATATTAGGCTCTAACTGTTTCATTTCTTCCCCTTTTACAATACGAATTCCATCCACGCCATTTTTCTTTCCCTGTTCGCACAATGCCTCTAATTTATCCATATCTTCTTCGTGAAAGCAGAGAACAATCGATCCATTTTTTCGATATGGAAAATCCAAATCTTTGGATAACTGCTCCATCATTTTACTTCCCTTCACATTTAATTTTGCTTTCAAAGAATTTGGCTTTGCATCAAAACCAGAATGTACAATTCCGCTATTTGCTTTTGAGGTACCTTCACATACATCTACCTCCCGCTCTAATACACAAGTTTTCAGCTGAAATCTTGAAAGTTCTCTGGCAACTGAACTACCAATTACGCCTGCTCCAATAATCATTACATCATACATACACTACACTCCTTTTCTTTTTCACTTTTCTCCTAATTTCTGCGCTGTTCTTTGCGCTTGTTGTGATTCGTTGATCGCGGCATTAAAAAATGAGCCAAACAAAACACATGTGATCATTTATCACATGCCCTTTGCTTGACTCATCTCTCTAGCAATAACATTATTTCTTTTATAAAAACCATACCGACTCATCTGTACTTGAAATAGAAACAGCTCCTGCCGATAAGGCATTCATAACATCTTCTTTGTCCTGAATTAATCCACCTGCAATAATCGGTATCCTTGTAATCCCACATATCTTTTGAATCACCTTTGGCATAACTCCCGGTAATATCTCAATTAAATCGGGTTTTACTTGTTTTCCAAGCTTCTCAATATTTTGAAGTGCCATCGAATCAATTACGAAAAAACGCAGTACCGTGAATAATTTTAATTCTTTTGCTCGTTTTACAAGTGCTGGCTTGGTGGTAATAATTCCGTCCGCCATGGTATATTCTTTGATATAATCCACGGAAATTTCCTTATTGCTAAGCCCAGTCACTAAATCCAAATGTACCATAGCCATCCGCCCAGAGTCCTTTATGCGTTGTACAATCTTTGCAATACTGCAAACATCACCAAACAAAATAAAGACAATTTTACTGTCTGATTCCAAGCATCGTTCCAGGCCCTTATCATCTTTTATTGCAGTAATAATAGGACAATCTTCTAGTAATTCTTGAATTTCTGTTTTCATAGTTACATTATACCCTATGATTTTACAACATTCAAGACAGTTTTTTAATACTACTAAAGTTTAAAAATAGCCATACAGGATCTTCTATTCTTTTTCTTTCATTAACCTTATTAATGCATGTGTTGTTTGACCTAATGCAAGACAAAGAGAAGGTAGACACATTGTGAAATATATTGTAGTAGGTAATTTTTCTAACCTCAAAAAAAATAGTGATATTATATTTATAAAAAGAATAATTACTAATAAGATAAAATAATTTCTTAACTCTTTTTTCTCCATATCTATAACCCCTTTTTTACTCAAATTATAGATTAAATGTAAAAAAATATAAAGTCTAATCTATCACTTGTTTCCGGCTTTTCGAAACTTTGTATCATACTCTCGAACATAATCTGCATAATACTTATTCTCACATCGAAACAAGCTTTTGTTTTTCGCTTATTATTGTTTTTAAATCATATGCTTTATTTTTCAATCGATCACTCGCTTCCCTATTCGACGATACCAAAGAAAGCATTCGCATCGCCTTGTCTAACTGATTGTCCATGGTACAAAGTGCCGCAAGAAGATAATCCAGTGTTGGCATATCCATACCGCAAATCGGATACTCTTCTTCCATCCTGGCCTGCATGAAATACTCCAATGCCTTTTTTGAATAAGCACTTGCTTCTCTTTCATAGTCATTTGCTAACGTATCATAATCTTTTTCGGATGCTTCCAGTGCGTCTTTTCTGTTTTGTAAAAGCCAAGAAATCTTCAAGCTGATAAATCCAAGTTCACTCGGCTCGGCATTTTTCACCATTGCACTAAGAAGGGCCAGCTTAAATCGTTCCAACGTTACATCATAATCATAATAATCGTAAACCATAGTTCTTTTCTTAAAATTAGCAGCAACCTTGTTTTTTAAAAACATAATCTGTGCTTGGGACAAATTTTGAAAATACTTTGTTAATGCCGCATAACCGCATTGCGGACATAACACCACATCATACTTCGTCACATCGACATTATGGTAAATCGGACGTAAATCGATGGCCGTATCAATTAGCTTTGCAGCTCCTGTTTTGACTGATTTTGACTTAAACATTGTCTCACAAACTGGACAGGTATAGCTCCTATCAAGTAATAAGTTCTTTTCCTCTCTATTCTCCATCGTACACCATCACCTTTCGGGATCGTTAGACGAGCAGACCTCCAATTTGGTATACCAGTGTTGCTGCAAACCATGCAATCAAAAGTTGAAATCCAACCGAAATCAGAGCCCACTTTGTAGAGTTCAATTCTCTTTTAATTGTTGCGATTGTTGCGACACATGGTGTATACAATAAACAAAATACCATAAATGCATAGGCATTCAAAGCAGTAAATCCTTGACTGTTTAATGCATTCGACATTTGAAGTATGCCACTCGCCGAGTTCACATTATTGATTCCAAATAACACTGCCATACTAGAAACAACAACTTCTTTTGCTGCGATACCTGAGATTAAGGATAAGACGATCTGCCACATACCAAGACCCGCCGGTTTTAGTACCGGAACAAGCACTTTGCCGATTATTGCACCAAAGCTATCACTCATATTGGTAACTAACCCAGTTGGTCCAAAATTGAGTATGGTCCATACAATGATCGAGGCAATAAAGATCGTTGTTCCTGCTTTCGTAAGATAATCTTTCACCTTTTCCCAGACATAAATAAATATCGTTCTTATATTAGGTATTTTATACTCTGGAAGCTCAATTAGTAAAGTATTTATTTCCTTGAATTTGCTTGATTTGTTCATAATCAAAGCAATTGTTATTGCAACGATAACTCCTATTATATACATTGAAAAAGCTGCTAGTGCTGCATACTTTCCAAAGAACAACTGAGAAAACAATACGTAAATCGGAAGTCTTGCACTGCATGACATAAATGGCGTAATAAAAACCGTACGGAAGCGATCTTTTGGGTCTTCCAATGCACGGGAAGCCATAATCGCGGGTACGCTACATCCAAAGCCAAGTAACATAGGTATAAATGCTCGACCAGAAAGCCCCATCTTACCCATGATTCCATCCATAACATAAGCAACTCTTGACATGTAACCACTGTCCTCCAACACGGCCAAAGCCAGAAACAAAATAAAAATATTTGGAAGAAATGATAAAATACCACCCACACCAGCTATAATTCCATCGATGATAAGCGATGTTATAATTTTGTTTGCTCCGATATACGAAAGTCCATGCATCACCCCATACGAAATCGTATCTAATACAACTTCAAAGCCACCCTTTAAAAAGTCTCCAACGGAAAACGTAAGGAAGAAAACAATCGCCATGATTCCTAGAAATACTGGCACTCCAAAAATACGATGTGTCAGTACCTTATCTACCCTATCTGTAGCTGCAGCTTTTGTATCTTTATTGAATAAAACTTCCTCCATAATTTCTTCGATAAAGTCATACTTCTCGTTGATGATTTGCGATTCATAGGAATGATCAATAATATCGCCACATTCAATTGGATACTGTTCTATTATTTCAGCATCCATCTCTAAGAGCTTAATTGCATGCCATCTCATATTTGGCAAATCCGGATACGCATTGGTAAGACGTTCCGTAATGATATCAATCTTATCTTCAATTTCGTCCGAATATACAACGGTATATTCTTTATGATGCTGATGTTTATGATTCCCGTTTTTTTCTTTATTTTGTAAACTGTGATGATGTTCTAAATTGCTATCCATAATCTTTCTTTTATGATGAGCAACGGTATGCATCAAAATATCAAGTCCTGTTTTCTTTCTGGCAGAAACAGGAATGCAGGGTATTCCAAGCATTTCTGGGAGGCGGTGAAGGTCAATTTCCATTCCTCTCTCCTCTACAATATCCATCATATTTAATGCAAGAATAACTGGTTTACCAAGTTCAATCAGCTGGAGAGTAAGATATAAATTACGTTCTAAGCTAGACGCATCTGCCACATCTACAATGACATCAACCTCTTCTCCTAAGATATACTGCCGGCTGAGTTTTTCTTCCATCGTATAAGAAGTAAGACTGTAGATACCCGGAAGATCTACCATATTGAAGTAATGCTCATGATACTTCATGGCCCCTTCCTTTTTCTCAACAGTAACACCTGGCCAGTTTGCCACCTTTAATTTAGCCCCTGTATATGCATTAAAAAGCGTCGTTTTTCCACAATTTGGATTTCCGATAAATGCTACATTTAATTCTTCTCTCATGTTTTCTCCATTTCTGCGTTAATTTTTTGCGGCACTCAACCCCCAGGAGTGTGAACTGGTTTATTTCACACTTTATCCTCCCGAATCAATATCGAATCTGCGATTTTAGCACCAATCGCCAATCTGGTTCCTCGAACCATAAAAATTACCGTACCACTCTTTTTATTGTTAAGTATTGTAATCTTTGTTCCTACGTTAAGTCCCAGCGCTTCTAATCTTCTTAACGTAGAGCCTTTCATTTGCAAAGATTCTACAACATACACGCTTCCAATGATTCCATTTCGTACACTCATAGTCCACCTCTTATTTATTGATAACGATTATCATTTTCTAAATCAATTTTACTCTCCACTCCTTTTCTTGTCAACCCCTCTTGATTAAAATCAATCCATACAGTAAAGTATAAGAAATAAATGCGTACATGCATCATAGTAGGAGGTTTTATGAAGATTTGCATTGATATCGGAACGACTACCATTGCCATTTCAGCAATTGATAGCCGTACGAATTTGAGAATAGAAGAGACTATACTAAATGAACAACGTTTTTTTGGTGTGGATGTCATATCCCGAATTAAGGCTTCTATGGAAGGTTCAGGGCTTATGCTCCAATCTTTAATACAGAAAAATTTACTCAAAGGAATCGACTCCATTTTAAGGAAGTCTGGAAGTACAAAAAATGATGTAGAGTCAATTACCATTGCGGCTAATACTACAATGGTTCATTTGCTGTTAGGATATTCTTGCGAAGGACTTTCCGCCTATCCTTTTCAACCGGTAACACTGGATACTCTTACACTTACTGCAAATGAAGTACTAGGACTAGAGGATTTTTCCTGTCCTCTTATTATCCTTCCAGCTATTTCTGCATTTGTAGGAGGAGACATCACCTCTGGTCTATATGCCACAAATATGGATCAATCCGATAAGCTGAGCTTTTTCCTAGACTTGGGAACAAACGGTGAGATGGCACTTGGAAACAAAGATCGAGTTTTAACAACTTCTACTGCTGCCGGACCGGCGTTTGAAGGTGGTAATATTAAATATGGAATCGCTGCAATTAAGGGAGCCATCTATCAATTAGAAATCAAAGAAGAGCAAGTGAAATTTAAAACCCTGCAATACGGACGCCCACTTGGTCTTTGCGGTAGTGGAATTATCGAGTTAACCTCTGAACTTTTAGATAATGGTATCATTGATAAGACAGGTCTTTTATGTGACACTTGTTTTAAGGAAGGATTTCCAGTTACCAAGGCAGCAAAAGGTGCTGAAAATATCCGCTTTTTTCAAAAAGATATCCGCGAAGTACAGATGGCAAAATCCGCAATTCGCGCAGGCATTACACTTCTTTGTAAAGAATATGGATGCCAGGAATCCGATATTGAAACCGTGTATCTTTGTGGCTCATTTGGAAGTGCAACGAATCTAAAAAAAGCCATGAATATAGGTCTGTTGCCACAATGTTTTGAAGATAAAATAACACTTGCCGGTAATACTTCCTTACTTGGTACAATTCAGTATGCAACGGATCCAAATGCTCCAAAACGCCTTGCCGATATAAAAGAAAAATCCGATGTATTATACCTTGCTAATACACCGGACTTTGAGAACGAATTTATTTCACAACTTAATTTTTAATAAGGATAGAAATCGCGACACCTATTTTACCATGGTCAGCTCTGCAAATGGCCCATCTTCATATCCAATATATATGACATCTTCATTCTGGCTTGATTCATATATATTGGCTCCGAGCATGTGAATGCTATTACTAAAGTTTCTGCTAGCCATAGCACCTTCCTCGTAAAGAAGCTGACTAGCAATCTCATAACCCATTTGGGGTGGTAGATTATCTTTCATAGTATAATCCGATTGCCAATACAAATGGTCATTTACCATCACGGATGGATACCAGTCTTCAGGCAATTCTCTTTTTAATAAGGTGCTTGCGGACCATTTCGAATATACAGTATCCCCATTGGCATTCAAATACTTTAGATAGATAATCTCCTTTTTGTCTGATTCATATATTTTTGAACTAATATAAGCACTATCATTTACCTCAGATGAATTAGTCGGCATACCGCTTTCTAAACAAGCCGTCTCAATCGTTCCCATAACTGTTATATTCTCAGGTTCAACAATGGTCTCAAATCGTTCCGACTGATAATATACTCCATCCAAATATAAGGTCGGCCAATCGAGTGATTCCGACGAATTATTAGCCACGTCCTTGTTACTTGCTTTGTCAGAAAACAACGTATTCTCTTTTTTTTGACAAGCTAGAAAAAGGGCGCATGCGGTCAAACATATTACTGGCAGTAATAACCGTTTGTTCATACGATATCCTCCTTGTAACTTTAATCTGCTTTAATCTAGTTTTGAATAAACACAGCCACAGTAATTCTGGCGGTAAAGATCATATTCCTTGGACAGCTCCGTCGAGCGTTTATATCCATTTTTCTTCTTGAAATCGGAAGGCAGATAGGCTACATCAACCTCGTCTGCTATTTTATTTCCGATTTCATTTAGTTTCTGTGCATTTTTTAGAGGGCTAATGGATAAGGTGGTCGTAAAATAATCAAAGTTCCCTTCCTTTGCATAGAGGCCCGCTTCTTTTAGTCGAAGTTTATAGCACTCAAAACAGCGTTCGCCACCTTCTGGTAGGTCTTCCTTTCCCTTTGCCATTTCATAAAATCGCTCTGGATCATAGTTCCCTTCGACCATTTCAATTGGATAGGTTACTTTATGATTCAGTGCTTCGACTAATCTTTTTTGCTCTTCTACTCTCGTTTCATATTCCATTTTCGGTGAGATATTGGGGTTGTAATAAAATAGAGTAATATGAAAGAATTCTGCCAAATATTCTAAACAGTAACTACTGCAAGGCGCACAACAACTATGCAAGAATAGCGCTGGTACTCTGTTTTCTTTTTGATTCTTTTCTATTAATTTCTCTAATTCTTTTTGATAATTTATTGCTCCTTGATTCATGATTCTCCATTTCTTTCCAATGCACTATATTTATGCTACAATACTTACGTATTTTACCATCTAAAAAAAAGATACCATATTTTTTAAAATAATTGAAGACTTTTTGAAATTCCATTCGTTATAGATTATGAGAATCAAACAAGGGAGGCGGGGAAAATTAATTCAACTCAATATTTTGCACAGTTGATGGATCGATATAGCAATCTGGTCTATTCTATCTGCTACAAAATAACAAACAATTGTTTTGATGCACAAGATCTGACACAGGAAACGTTCCTTTCCGTTTATAAAAATCTCCCCTCCTTTGACGGAGAGAATGAGCGAGCCTGGATCAGTAAAATTGCAACCAACAAATGCTTGGATTATACCAAAAGTGCAGGAAAGCGAATACTTCCAACCGATGATGAATATTTTAAGGGGATTGAGAGCCGTGGACCTACACCAGAGGATGCATTACTAGAAAAAGATGATAAGGAACGGATTTTGAGACTTTGTCAAACCTTAAAACCTCCCTATGATGAAATTGCGACTAGCTATTTTTATAATGAGATGACAGTTGCTGAAATCGCAACAAACTCCGGTAAAAAGATAAAGACCATTCAAACACAGATTTATCGTGCAAAAAACTTATTAAAAAGCAAATGGGGAAAGGAGATATAATCCATGGACAATCAACATATTAAGAAAGATCAGTTAAAAATGTACCATAAGAATCAATTATCCTTGGAAGAAACCGATTCTCTTCTAACACATATCTCAGAATGTACGTATTGTGCAGATTTATTTGCTGCAAGTTTTATTGAAAATGATTGTATTATCCCAGCACCAAAGACGCTAAAGGAAAGCATTTTGCTTCATGTCAAAAAAAAGAAATCAAATGCAACCAAACGTCAGCTCTTTTTCTACAGCATGCGGGTGTGTACTGCAATGTGTGGCGCACTTTTTCTTTTATTTTCAAGTTCTTGGAAAGATGCTATGATTTCTAATACTCTTTCCACCTATACCAATGCTAATGCTGATACAATCATGGATACCATGAACGAATCGATATTCCAATTTACCGATCAAATTAATGAAACAATGAATATGTTTATCTTTAATAAACATATAACGAATAATAACGGAGGTAACAATAATGATTAAACGAAAAGGAAAATTTTTAACATTCTGCTTTTCCATGATACCAGGTGCTGGTCACATGTATCTTGGATTTATGAAAATGGGGATTTCTCTAATAACAATGCTTTGTGGAACGTTGTTTTTTGCTGCCATTTTACGGATGGAACCCATCCTGTTCCTTCTGCCGATTCTGTGGTTTTACAGTTTCTTTGATACCATTAATAAAAATTCAATGAAAAATGAAGACTTCTATCAAATAGAGGACCACTATCTATTTAACATAAATTTTTCCGAACTTACTTTGCTACTGCAAGGAAAGTTTAGAAAGGTTATTGCTATAACTTTTATCTTAATTGGTGCAAGCTTACTATTTTCTAATTTTACCGAAATTTTACGTACTATTATCGGATGGGATGCATATTATCAGATTTCTAGTTATTTCGATGCAATTCCTCAACTGATACTTGCTTTCTTCATTATTTATGCGGGTATTCGCTTAATTCAGGGAAAAAAGTTCGAACTTTACAATCACGAAACTACACTTGAAACTAATACGATAACAAAGGAAAATAAAGATCAAACTTTTTCGGAAGATATTACGATTTCTTCGGAGGAAATCATCGTGGAAGATACAAAGGAGGAAACGGAATGAAAACTCGCAGAATAGGAACTCTTACTCTTGGAGCTACACTTATCGTATTCGGTCTGTTATTTATCATTCATATCTTTAGCATTGCTATTTCCTATGAATTTATTATGAAGCTTTGGCCGATTATCTTTATTTTTCTAGGAACAGAAGTACTCGTTTCTTATTTTCAGGACAAAGAAGGAAAAATCACCTATGATGGCGGTGCAATCTTTATTATGGTGATGCTTACTACCTTTGCAATTGGTATGGCATGTATAGAATGGTGCTTCAATTACGCGCAAAATTATGTAGTACTTCACTAATCTTTCTAGCCTAATTTGTCGATATACGCTATAACAAGATAGGCGTATCATACCAAGGAGGGTAAAGCTATGAATACAAATAATATTTCAGCAACAAATGTTTCTACTTATAACACTACTGCTTCTTCGAAATCTGCTTCCACTTCAAAAAAAGAAGCGTCTAAGAATGAAACAAAAACGAATACCAAGAACGAGCAGGCAGCTGCTGTTTATGAGGCAAGCACAGATGACAAACAAACTAGTTCCGTAAACAAGACATATAAAAGAGATACCGCAACGATCAATAGTCTATTAAATGATTTGAATCAAAGAAAGCAGCAATTACAAGACTTAGTAGAAAAGACTCTGTTAAAGCAAGGTCAAAAACTTGGTACTTCTGAAAGCATTTTTGATGTTTTAAAATCTGGCAAGGTTGAATTCTCCATAGAAGATATTACTCAGGCGAAAGAAGATGTCTCAGAAGATGGCTACTGGGGTGTAGAACAGACCTCAGAAAGACTGTATTCTTTTGCTTATGCATTAGCTGGCGGCGATCCATCCAAAGCAGATACTTTAATGAGTGCAATTGAAAAAGGTTATAAGCAAGCAACAAAATCCTGGGGCGATGAGTTACCATCGATTTGTAAGCAGACGCTAGAAGCAACAAGAGAAAAAATAGATGCTTGGAAAAATGGAACAGCAAAAACGGAATCCTCGACAACCGAATCGTAGACTTAACCTAATATTTAAAAATTTGTCAAACGAAAGAACGTTTTCTTAAACTGAAAACGTTCTTTTTTGTTTGAATTTGGAGCAGTTGATAATAATTACCTATGAAACAAATCATATTTTTCAATAAAAAGTCAAACAATAGGAATGTAATATTCGTTCGTTTATAGAAAAAGTGGTGCAGTAAGTGTAAAGAACATGCGCCGGAATGGAGAAACTTATGAAAGTAACAAATATGGATGAATTAATGCAAAAAATTTCACAAGTACGAGCCGCGCAAAAGAAATTTGCTACTTATACGCAAGCACAAGTGGATGAAATTTTTAAGCAAGCAGCGATAGCTGCCAATAATTCCAGAATCCCACTTGCAAAATTGGCGAGGGAAGAAACCGGAATGGGAATTGTTGAAGATAAGGTTATTAAGAATCATTTTGCATCTGAATATATTTACAACAAATTTAAAGATTTAAAAACTTGTGATATTATTGAAACAGATGAAGCATTCGGCCTTACTAAAATAGCAGAACCTATCGGAGTAATTGCTGCAATTATTCCAACTACAAACCCCACCTCTACTGCTATATTCAAAGCACTAATCTGTCTAAAAACAAGAAATGGAATCATTTTATCCCCTCATCCAAGAGCAAAAAATTCCACGATAGAAGCCGCAAAAATAATTCTCGATGCAGCGGTAAAAGCTGGTGCTCCGGAAGGAATCATAGGATGGATTGATGAACCAACGCTCGAACTTTCCTCTACCGTAATGAAAGAACTGGATATGATTCTCGCAACTGGAGGTCCTGGTATGGTAAAAGCTGCTTATTCGTCCGGAAAGCCTGCACTTGGGGTAGGTCCTGGCAATACTCCTGCTATCATTGACGATTCAGCTGATATTAAAACGGCAGTTAGTTCTATCCTTCTGTCAAAAACGTTTGACAATGGTATGATCTGTGCATCGGAACAATCTGTCATCGCGGTTGATTCCGTATACAATCAAGTAAAGAAGGAATTTGAAAAAAGAGGAGCTTATATTTTAAAGAAGGATGAAGTTGGTAAAGTTGGAAGTATCATCTTAAAAGATGGTGCCTTAAATGCGAAAATCGTTGGACAACCAGCTTATAAAATAGCAGAGCTTGCTGGATTAACGGTTGACAAAGATACGAAGGTTTTGATTGGTGAGGTTGAGTCTGTTGAGCCAGAAGAACCATTTGCACACGAAAAATTATCACCCGTTTTGGCTTTATACAAAGGAAAAAATTTTGATGATGCGCTATCGAAAGCGGTTACCTTAGTTGAATTTGGTGGATTCGGACACACTTCCTCCTTATATGTAGATGAAATGAATGAAACCGATAAGATAAATAAATTTGCAGCAGCGATGAAGACTGCCAGAACTTTAATCAACACACCTTCCTCACATGGAGGAATTGGTGACTTATACAATTTTAAACTGAGTCCTTCATTAACTCTTGGCTGCGGTTCCTGGGGCGGTAACTCGATATCAGAAAATGTTGGACCACAACATTTACTGAATATAAAAAGTATTGCTGAGCGCCGGGAAAATATGTTATGGTTTCGAATTCCCGAAAAAATATATTTCAAATATGCCTGTCTTCCAATTGCCTTGCAGGAATTGAAAGATATGGAAAAGAAAAAAGCTTTTATTGTCACCGATAGCGTACTTTATCAATTAGGTTATGTCGATAAAGTTACCAGTGTGCTTGATGAAATCGGCGTAACTTACAAAATATTTTCGGATGTTGAGCCTGATCCAACGTTAGCAACCGCGAAAAAAGGAGCCGAACAAATTGCGGCATTCGAGCCTGATACTATTATCGCAATCGGTGGAGGATCCCCAATGGATGCCGCCAAGATTATGTGGGTATTATATGAACATCCAGATGTTGTTTTTGAAGATCTCGCGATGCGATTTATGGATATTCGAAAACGAGTATATGCATTCCCTAAAATGGGCAATAAAGCAATGCTGATATGTATCGCAACCTCTGCCGGCACCGGCTCTGAAGTCACTCCATTTGCAGTCATTACCGATGAAAAAACAGGTCAGAAATATCCGTTGGCAGATTACGAAATCACTCCAAATATGGCAATTGTAGATGCTGAATTAATGATGGATATGCCAAAAGGGTTAACTGCTGCCTCCGGTATCGATGCATTGACCCATGCAATTGAAGCTTATGTTTCTATCTTAGCTTCTGAATTTACAAATGGCTTAGCTTTAGAATCCATTCGTTTAATATTTAAATACCTACCAATAGCATACAATGAAGGTCCGAATAATAAAGAAGCAAGGGAAAAAATGGGACACGCCTCTTGTATGGCAGGTTTGGCATTTGCAAATGCATTTCTTGGAATTTGCCACTCATTAGCGCATAAACTAGGCGCCCAGCATCACATTCCACATGGAATTGCAAATGGAATCATAATCAATGAAGTCATCCGATTTAATGCAGTTGATAATCCAATAAAACAAGCTGCATTTGCACAATATAAATATCCAAATGCAAAATCAAGATATGCTAACATTGCGGATTTCTTACATCTTGGTGGTAATACACAGGATGAAAAAGTCGAATTACTAATCCATGCAATTGATGAATTGAAGACGAAAGTAAATATTCCAATGACAATCAAAGAATTTGGTATTTCTGAAGACAGCTTTTATAAAACCCTTGATGATATGGCAGAAAAAGCATATGACGACCAATGTACCGGAGCAAACCCAAGGTATCCATTGATTAGTGAGCTGAAACAAATCTACATTAATGTTTATGATAAACCTGCACCAAAAGTAGAGCTTGTAGATTCGCCACCTATGGAAACAGCAGCAAAAAAATCAAAAAAGAAATAAGACAAGAACAAATAGTACAAATAGCATGTGTTCAAATCGTATAAATTTGAACACATGCTATTTTTCCCAAGATGCTAATCTTCTATTTCACATCGACAAGCGATTTCATTCCCATCTGAGGCCATAACAATTGTTCCATTCAAATCCGTACGAAGTGTATGTTTGCCATATTTGTTTAGCCTCTTTAATACGCTACTAACTGGATGCCCATATTTATTATCGATCCCTACGCTTATAATGGAATATTCAGGGCTTACTTCTTTTAGATACGCTATGGGACTTGAAGATTTACTGCCATGATGCGCTACTTTTAATACATCCACATCGATGTCGTATTTTTCTTTTATTTTACTCTCAACTTTTGCAGGTGCATCACTTGCAAACAAAAATTTATTCTCTCCATGTTGCAACAATAGCACAATCGAAGAATCATTGGACTTTTCTGCCTTCGCATTTGCGGAAAGTACCATTGATTTCAGACTTCCGACTGGAATGGTACTTCCCTCTTTTACATTGATTCGCTCTACTTTATATTTCTTAATTGCCCGAAGCATTTCCTTGTACTCTTTTGTCTTACTTTTATAGGTTGTCATATATATTCTTTTTACCGAAAAATCCCGCATCACATAATCCGCTGCTCCCATGTGATCTGAATCAGGGTGAGTTACAATTAATGTGCCTATTTTCTTTACACTCTTCTTATGGAGATATCTATATAACTGGCTATACTCCGCTTCGATACCTGTGTCAATTAGTACATTTGCATTCTTATACTGTAAAAGAATCGCATCCCCTTGCCCAACGTCAATAAAGTGTACCATGAAACGATTGGCTTCTTTCAGGGAGGTTGATAGCATATAGCAAGTGAACAGTAATAGTAATAGAAAACTAATTTGCTTTATCTTCTTCATAAATATATCGCTCCAATCCTATTTCTATTAAAGCAAGAATGACCATTGAAATGCAACTGTTTTATTTAATTATATCCATCAAATCGTCATATATCACACTTGCCGTTGGACTAGCTCCTGCCCCTTGCCCATAGAATGCACGTAAACCACTATACTTGCCTTCCACAAAAATCATATTATTATTATCATTGACAAAAGCCAATGGATTCTCTTTGCTCACCGCGTATGGTCCAACGAAACACTCCATTTCTTCCTTCTCATTCACATTCGCATAAAAAATGGGCTTAATTATTTTTCCTTCCTCCTTTGCAGCTTTCATATCATTTACACTAAGTTTCGTAATAGACACTGGTTGTATATCATTAATATTAACATCTAGTTTCATACATAATCGTACCAAAATACATAATTTATATGCTGCATCAAGACCATCGACATCTTCTTCGGGATTATTTTCAGCCAAGCCATTTTTCTTTGCCTGTGTCAACGCTTCTTCATATGTTTTATCATTATTCATAGCAGTTAATATGTAATTTGATGTTGCATTCACAATTCCAAATATTTTTTTGATGGTTTCACCTTGTGACATATGCATTATTGTGCTGCAAATCGGAATACCCCCTCCTACCGAAGCTTCTATTCTCAGTTGCCTGTTATTTTCTTTTGCAGCAAGAAATATTTCTTTACCATACAATGCCAGGCATTTTTTACTCGACATGATTACATGCTTATGATTACACAAAGCCATTATTACAGCATTCTTCGTCTGTTCTGTCCCAACTCCACCCATGCATTCAATACAGATGTCGATATCAGGATTTTTTACAATATCATCTATATTCTCTGTTAATCGAATCCCCTTTGTAGCAACATTCCTTTTTTTGTTCCGGTCACGAATCATAATACCAACAATTTCCAACTCAATTCCATATTCAATTTTTGCTCTCTCTTTATTTACTTGAATCAAGTCAACTACTTTGGATCCCACCGTACCCAAACCTAAAATTCCTATCCTTATCTTTTTTTCCATATGGCACCTCTCTCATGATTGATTTTTTTATGGTTTTAATTTATCATAGGATTTACCATAAGTAAAATTCATGTAATTTATCACAATCATAAAAATTATTGATAGGAGTGCATATGGAAATCAGAAATATTATTTCATTTATCAAAGTTGCAGAACAACATAGTTTTTCAAAAGCAGCGCATGAATTAGGGTATACACAGTCAAATGTTACAATGCAGATTAAACAATTGGAACATGAACTGAATACGATATTATTTGATCGAATTGGTAAGACAATATCTTTAACTGAGGATGGGAAATCCTTTATGAAGTATGCGTTAACAATTACCTGCGCTATATCCGATGCAAAACAAGAACTAGCAGATGTTTCCACCGTAGCTGGAGAATTGAAAATTGGACTTTTAGATTCTTTGTGCATTACCTATCTTCCACAGATCATGAAAGAATTTCATCAAAATTATCCTCTTGTAAATATTGTAATAAAAATAGGAACCTATGAAGAACTCTCATCTATGCTTAATTCAAATAGGATTGACCTCTTATGGACATTCGATTATCAAATAGAGTCTCTTGACTGGATTAAAGAATACGAATATACAAACTCAATAAAAGTAATTGCTCCGCTTACTCATGCATTGGCTCATAAGAATGATATCGCTTTATCTTCTTTAGCCTGCCAAACATTTATATTTACAGAAAGCAACTGCAGTTATCGAAAGGCATTTGAAAACCTGTTACTTGCAGCAAATATACCGTTTAGTACCTTTATGGAAATCGGTAATACTGAAATCATAAAAAAATTCGTTGCATCTGGGATTTGTTTATCAGTACTTCCTGAGTTTTCAGTAAAAAATGAATTACAGGCAAACGAATTTATCTCCCTCGATGTATCCGATTTTCATTTTGATATGTTTGGACAAATTTTTTATCACAAAAACAAATGGCTTACTCCTGCTATGAAAGAATTTGGTCTGTTGATAAAAAAATACACGAAAAAATAAATAATTTTTTCGTGTATTTTTTCGTGTACTTTTCATTGATTCCTTCGAAGTTTTTCCATATAGATACTAAAGAGAAAAATGATTATAACATACGGTCTTCTCCATTGATTCGTATTTCAAATGCGATTCTGCCATTGTTGCATCCTTGGCTGGATAGCCCATGACCAGCAATGCTACCGGTTCGATATGCTCTGGTATCATAAATTCATCCTTTATCATATTTGAATCAAAATACATAACCCAGGTTGTTCCGATCCCAATCTGTGTTGCCTCGAGCATCATGTGTGTGGTTACAATACTCGCATCAATCTCCCCACTGTCTTTCCCATCAAAACGACGTTTCCATGAGACATTTTTATCATAACAAACAAGCATTGCAGCCGGTGCATCAAAATGGAACTTTGTGCACTTCTTCATTTTTGCCAATGCCTCTTCGCTATTGATAACAAGTATTCGTTGAGGCTGAAAATTTACAGCAGTTGGTGCCAGATGCCCTGCTTCTAAAATTTTATCTAGTTTATCCTGTTCAATTGGCTGATCGCTGAATTTTCGTACAGAGTATCTGTCTTTCGCAAGAGTTAAAAAGTCCATAATTATTCTCCTTGTCCTATAAGTAATTTATATGTTATCTAAATATACGTTTTGATATAAAAATTCTATTTACACGGCATTCAACTGGAAGAATTATTTCGTATTATTTCTTATTTCAATAAGCCTTTCCATATCCTCAAGTATTGATTCCGCATCCACATCCATCATCAACCATTTTGTTCCGTTCAGATACTTCACATTTTGATATACCTTTTGTACCTTATGACTGCAAGTTTGAATCAGTAAATCGGATTCCACCTGGTTTCGTTCACTTGAAACGACCAAAGCTTTAAAATAGCCAGCCTCCGGATAAATGGTGCACAGATTTTTTCCTTTTTTCTTATATTTGATATTCCATCCTGGTTGCATGGAGCATTTACTATATTCTAGTACTGGTTCTACATGAAAGTTCTCAACCATGTAATTACTAAATTTCTCCCACAAAGGATTATGAATAAATTGCTCAATGTCTTCAAGTGTAGGTTTGTTATCTTTTAAAAATAGTTTGTCCCATTCCATCAAATATTACCTCCTTGATCTTCATACGTCCAACCATTATCTTCATGATAAATCATTAATTTGCTCATCCCACCATCTACTGGCAGCACCTGCCCTGTGATGAAACTGCTTTTATCACTACATAGAAACATAACTGCATTCACGATATCTAAAGGCACACCAACTCTTCCAACTGGATGCTGCATGTGATCTGCATTTGAAAGGGTACTTTCCGTGGTATCAATCCACCCCGGAGCAATCGCATTTACTCTGGCTTTTCCTGCCAAAGATACCGCTAATGCATGGGTAAGGGAAGTAATTCCACCTTTGGTTGCGGTATAACTTTCTGTATTTGTCTGACTCATATTATACCTTGTTGATGATATATTAACAATACTTCTTCTTGTGTAATATGCTTTTCCTAATCCCATCGCTCCACCTGATACTACAACTACTTTATTCTTCATCTTTTTCCTCTTCCTTTCTATTTATTTCATTTCCACTCGATTAGGAGATACCGCTTTTAGGGGGTATTTATTTTGAGCAATTCGTTGTCATCGAAAAAGAATTGTAACACAACCCCCTCGAAAAATGATATACTACCATTATAAATAGAGATTTTTTAACCCTTCCATTCGTTCTCAAAGAATAAAGGAGCTCTTATGAAAAAAGAAAAAATTGACTCTGGTCTTCCAACCATGGATCTGATTTTGGATCACATCCGACTTGGAGATAATGTAGTAATGCAGGTTTTTCAACTGAAGGATTTCAAGAAATTAGCCGAAGTCTTTGTAACCCGCTCTATTTTGGACCATCGAAATGTAATCTATATACGTTTTGCCAAACACGAAGCCCTTCTGGAGCCAAGAGAAGGATTAAAGATTTATGAGTTAAATCCAGCCCGTGAGTTTGAAGCGTTTACCATCAGTGTTCATGAGATTATTGCTAAGGAAGGGGTGCAGGCCTTCTATGTGTTTGACTGCCTCTCCGATCTGCAGGTAGCTTGGTCTACGGACTTAATGATGGGCAACTTTTTCTGTGTGACCTGCCCTTATCTTTTTGAGTTGGATACGGTCGCTTTCTTTCCAGTCCTAAGAGGGCATCATGATTATGCAACCATTGCCCGAATTCAGGACACGACGCAGCTATTTCTAGATATCTATTCGAATGAGTACTGCTTTTATCTACACCCAATCAAAGTCTGGGGGCGATACTCTGAGGAAATGTTTCTTCCACATCGGCTCAATGCAGACAATCAGTTTGAATCTCTGACCAATAGCGTCGATTTTTCCGACTATTACGATCTCATTCATAAAGAGCATTCCATCGCCACAGAGCAAAATACCGACAGTTATGAACGCTTTTTCTCGGAAGCCAAAACAGCGTATTTCAATGGTACTCTAGACGAATGGACCGTGAGTAAAATCTGTCGAAGCATGATGACCCATGATTATAAAATGACCGCATTTATAAAAGAAGAATTTTCAGCAGAAGATCTATTTTTTATCAAAGAGCGCTTAATCGGCACCGGAACCATCGGTGGAAAAGCCTGCGGTATGTTACTTGCCAGAAAAATCATTGAAAAATACCTGCCTGAATACGCTACTTATATGGAACCCCATGACTCTTTTTATATTGGTACCGATGTTTTTTATTCCTATATCGTTGAAAACAAATTGTGGAAGACACGAATTCTCCAGCATCAGGATGAGTACTATTTTTCAAAGGGAGAAGAGCTTGGAAACATGATCTTAAAAGGAAAATTCCCTGAACATATCCGGGCGCAGTTTCGAAGAATGCTGGAGTATTTTGGTCAAATTCCAATTATCGTTCGCTCGAGTAGTTTTTTGGAGGATGGTTTTGGTAATGCGTTTGCAGGCAAATACGAATCAGTTTTTTGTGTGAACAGTTGTAATCCCGAAGAGAGGCTGAAATATTTTGAAGATGCGGTAAGACGGGTATATGCAAGCACCATGGACCGTTCCGCTTTAGAGTATCGAAAAAAGAGGGGAATGGATAAATCCGAAGAGCAAATGGCGATCCTTGTCCAGCGTGTCAGCGGTGCGAGATTCGGTGATTACTATATGCCTTGCCTTGCTGGTGTCGGATTTTCCTACAGTGTCTATCGTTGGAGTGATGAGCTAGACCCAAATGCAGGTCTTTTACGGCTTGTTGCCGGCCTTGGTACCAAAGCAGTTGATCGTACAGGTATTGATTATCCAAGACTGGTTAATCTCGATAATCCAGAAAGCAGCACGCTTGTCACAACCGAGGAAAAGCATCGTTTTTCGCAGCGCAGACTCGACATGATTAATGTAAAAGCCAATCAGCTGGATGAAATTTCTGCCGATCAACTGATACCGCAGCTCCCAGTTTGGTATAAAAATCTGATCTGCGAACATGACTACGAAGCGGAGCGTTCTTGTGCGGAACGAGGAGACAACCGACAAGTGCTATTCATCTCCTGCCATAATGCAGTAAAAAATAATTTACTGATGAAAATGATGCAAGATATTTTGCGCACTTTGCAGGAACATTATCAAACACCTGTGGATACGGAATTTACAATCAATTTTCGCCCAGATGGCGCTTTTCGTGTAAATCTGCTCCAATGTCGCCCTCTTCATGTATGGCCGACTGTTATAGGGCAGGCAATTCCCGAAATACCATTGGATCGTATACTCTTTCAGATGCAAAAAACCTTTATGGGTAGTCATGCCTGCTTAAAGGCAGATGTCATCGTATGGGTGGATTCTGTCAGCTATCATACTTGTGCATACAAACAAAAAAGCTCTTATGCCGGAATCATAGGTCGGATTAATCAATATTACAAAGATAGCGGTAAAACGTTAATGCTCATAAGTCCTGGAAGAATCGGAACTTCCTCACCGGAGTTAGGTGTGACGGTAAGTTTTTCCGATATTTCCAACTTTAGCATTCTGTGTGAATATGAAGATGCAGATATTGGGTTTATACCAGAACTGTCTTACGGAAGTCATATGTTCCAGGATATCGTAGAAACCAATATGTTTTATATAGCAATTATGGATTTGAAAACCAATCTACATAATTATTTTAACAAAGACCTTTTCACAGTGAACTCGGATGGTAATGCCTTTTTCCAAAATGGCAATGAAAACCGAATCGATAAAATCCTTCCTGAACAAGATGGTATTTCGCAAGTAATCAAGGTTTTTGAAACGAATCACGACCGTCCTTTTACTCTTTATGCTGATTTTGAAAAACAAAAGGTAATTGGAGGATTTTTTGAAGAATAGTTGTAATCAATTATAATCCGTAAATGTTATTAAAATACTCAATTAAAAAAACAAGCAGGAAAAATAACCTTAGAGATCATAAGGTGTTTTTCCTGCTTATCGTTATTATTCCTTTGTGTGCTAGTATTCCTTATTTTCATCAGCGTTCAAATAATAGTCCTATAGTATAAACATAAGAAAAAGTACGACATATGTTTTCTTGATATCCTTGTTTACAAGCAAATAGGTAATTCCAAACAAAAAACCAATGATAATTCCTTCCAAACCAACATAAATACTACCTTTCGTAAACGTATGTGCAAACCCCCAGGTAATTCCACAAAGAATTCCTCCAAACGGGAAATCAGTTCGCTTAAACCATAGTTCAAATGCCTTTTGCATAAAAACAACAATCAGCATAAATAATACCGTCTCAAACGCATAATAAATATGTTGAAAGGTAAACAAAAGTGCTCCCTTTCTTTGAAATTCAATCAAAACTTTAAATCCATTCCAGTCGATATAGTTCATTCCTGTGATAAACAAGATGCATAAAATAACACATGCCCATTGCCACTTTTTCATTTTCTTTTCATCCGAAATCTGAAACTGATATTTTGAAGCCGCTTTCCGTATCAAAATATAAGATAATACGCCCCAGGTGACACAAGTGATAATCCAATGAAAAATGATTTGCAAGCCGCTCCAGTTTTGCATGCTTGATTTATAAAGGAACGGTTCTAACAAGTAAGCATAAATCCCTTCTATTCCTAACCCGCCAAACGCACACATACCCAAAGAGAAATAGTCCCCTCCACTTATTTTCTTTTCCAAGCGTTATTGCCTCCTTTTTTTAAGATTTTCTAGTATTTGGTTTGCTTTTTTTACTTCTTGGTACACTTGATAGTAATAAATAATCGCACCAATGATGTATGAAATCGTAAAGGACAGAAACATATCCCTGTAAGCATAAGGGCTTAATCTGCTATAAAAACCTGTAAGCCAGGTAAGAAATACTACGATTGCAACTAAGAGCAAATATTGCAAAATAATTACCAGCGTCAGTGGTAAATTATGAAACCGATAATGCTGTGATAGAACAAAAGTTGCTAAAAAGGATAAGAAAAGCATCATGAGCAAATTTTCCTGATAATTTCCAAACTTATTTTGAAAAATGGCTTCTATTATGACTTTAGTCATAGAGAGTATGGTATATACCACACACACAACTGGAATAAAATTACTTTTATTCAATAGTTTCATCTGCTACCTCCTGCAACTTCTTTAAATATTCCATAAAACTCTTTTTATAACTTCGATTCAAAATAAGTATCTCTCCGTTGCTCATGAACAGGCGCATTTTCATATTTAAATCGGTTTTGATTTTATCCAACTTATATGCATTGACAAGGATAGATTTTCCGATTTGAAGAAACCCTTTGCCACAAAAGCAGTCCATAAAACTTTTAAGATTATAGTCTATTTGGTATACTTCGTGCTCAAGATATGCATAACAACGCCTTTCCACAATTTCCAAGTAATAGATTTCACTCGGAAATATCTTCTTTGTAACGGTATCTTTTTTGCCAAGAATCATATCGTATGTACTCAAATAATCTATAATCCCTGAAACTTCCGGATTGATTGTTTGGTAAAACACATCAATGTGATTTTCTTTTATCGTTTCGTCCTTGTAATAATTTACTTTCAATTCATCCGCCTCCTATCTTAGGTTATACGAATCGATTCATTTTGGCAACTCGATTTGACTAAGTTGCAATTTGAGATGCCGATATTACAATCTACTCGCTGTCTTCCCATACATTTGTACTAGTTTTATATTAAACTCATTGGAAGTAGAAATCATAACCATAATATTTTCCGTGCCAAACAAACATAAAAATCAAGGGATAACGTAATACTACCCTTGATTTTTATGTTTGTGTTCTATGAATTTCCAGTCGTATTCAAAGTTTGGTATTCCTAATTTTAGTCTTTCCTCTCGGTATTCCTGTAATCTAAGGTATTTTTCGTGCTTATTTTTAACCCCTCTGAGTTATTATTCCTTTATGGACATACTTTTTGTTTCAATATTTGATCAACAATAAATCCTAATATTAAAAGCAGGAAAATTACACTGAACCAGATAGGAAAAACTCCAAAATGATAGTATGCCTTTGCTTCGACTTCCTTACTTACTTCGATTCCACTTTTTATCATTACTTCAACTTTTTCTATTCTGACTGTTCTTACCCATTCTCCAAGGATATCACCTATTACGATACCAAGAAAACAACCTATAGTTGTAGATATAGCTGTAAAAGGTTTGTTGAAAACAGCAAACAAAATGACGATTATCCAAGTATACATAAATGAATGTCTGAATAACCATGCCGCAGTATAACTTTCCATCGGCTTCCCCTGTGCAAAATAGAATTTACATAATATATATCCAACTAAGTAACTCCATGTCAAAATTGATAAAAGTACATATTTTTTCTTCATAGGATACTCCCTTAATATAAATCAAAAAAACCAAGACGTAGGAACATAGAATAAATATGGTGCTGTAAATACAGCCAGTGACAATGCAATCTTTTTCTTTTGACTATCATCAAGGTCTAATTTTTTCAGACAAAATTTATAGTTGAATAAGAATATAAAAAATGCAGTTATTATCACGCACATAGTCACCCATAGCACTGCATAAACGCTTTCAAAGGGATTATAGCTGACTGCATTTGTGATATTGTTGTACCACCATCTTCCTAGCTGTGTTTCGTAGTTAAAATCAATTAAATTAGCCATAAACATAGCCGCTGTGCCTATAAAGTCTGCGACAAATCCAAATATCCAAACTCTGAAAATTACAGTTTTAGCATTCTTTTTGATATTTTGTATTCTCAAATATTTCATCGTTAGCACAACAACCATCAAATCCACAACAAAATTTGCAGGAAGAACGACTATCCACGTAATTGGGATTAGCCATAAAAGCCATATTGGAAAAATCAAATTGTAAAGTTTAACATCATTCTTTTTCATATCAACCTCTCTCATTCAAATAATATGTAGTACACAAAATTGCGATTCCTTTTATCTTATGATACATTTCCAAATATAGTAAGTCAATCTACTTATTAAAACGTATAGTTTTCCCTTGATTATAAAATCCTTTGAGCAATTCCAGAATTATTTTAGTGTTATTTCTATTTTAGATATCTCGTATTCCGAAGTATCTGCAATCAGCGGACGTACTAAAATATGTTTTTCCAAAGTAGAACCATCATCTAATGTTAAGATGACAGTAATTGTAAATTTTTTAGCTTCCAGTTCACCTTTTTCATTTTGAAAAAGGTTTATTTCTAATGCATATTGTTTATCGTTTTGATTTTCATAATCTACGGAATAACTATTCCCTATCATTTTTGTAACGTAACAGGTATGATTCGTATTATCACGATAAGATCTGTAAACACTTACATCTTCATTACTAGTTGAATCGGGGATTGTACCGTATGAATCATCATTTTCAGCAAACCATGCTACTGCCTCGCTCCTGTTTTCTCGAGAAATTGTTTTATCCGATAGTTGATATGTGATTTTTCTAATATTTTTACCCTCACACTTAAAATTTAAATCAAAATTTACAGATCCAGTCTCACTGTTCTTTCCCTCATTTGTAATAGCCTGAATATTGAATTGATTGGATGTAGAAAGAGAAACGGGATTTTTTGATAGCAATAATTCTTTGTTTAAATCAGATGCATATACCGTGATTGTAAAGTTCGCGACATCTGCATTGTTCAAAGATTTTACGTTAATCAACATAAATATTAGAATTAAAGATGTTACACAAATCCGTATTTTTCTATTAAAATTATTTGGTTGAACTATTCTTAGATGTTTTTTCTTCTTTTCATCCATTGAACTTTCAAATCTTAATTTTATCTTATCCTTATCGACATTTACTTCCTGCATTGCTCTTTTATATTCTTCTATATTCATATTCTACCTCCATATCTCTTTTCAGCAATTTTCTTGCCCTATGTAACCATGATAGAACGGTATTTTCTTTTTGATTTAAAATTTTGCTTATTTCTTTGACAGAAAATTCCTCATAGTAAAATAGATGAATTACCATTCTATATTTTTTTGGCAAATTCATAACAGCATAAAATATATCATGACGCTCTGGGATTTCAAAAGAATAGATGTCTTCTAAGGGAATTCGTTTTGAATTCCAAAATAGTCGATAAAACTTTTTGCTTTCATTGATAACTACCCGGATTAACCATGCTTTTGTATGTTCTGCATTTTCAAATTCAATTTGACACTGCATATACTTAAGGAAGGTATCTTGTAAAATATCTTCTGCCGTTGCCGGACACCGTGTGTAAGAAAGAGCTATTTTATAAAGAGTATCTGAGTACTGTTCTATTACTGCAACTGTTTCTGCTTCCGATCGTTGTAATTTCATTCAATATCCTCCTTTCACTATAAACATTCCTGACATCTATAAAATATTGCATGCGTTTAAATTTTTTTCATTCATTAAACTTTTGTAAGTGTTTTTGCTTTTGCCAATAATAATTATCATAACCTAAAAGATATCTTCTTCCCCTCCGTTTATCTCAGTCTATCACAACATTCTCTTCTTACAACCGATGAATATTGTAAAAATATCCCTAATCAAGTATAATTATCCTAGAGATTTTACACTAGGGGGATTATTATGTTTCACGATAATTTAAATACTTTTTCCACTGCTTCTAAAGTTTTATTTATATTGAGTATAATTATTACTTGTTTCTGGATTCTCATTTCATTAGATGCCGAAGGAAATATTATCATACCTATTATTGCTGGTATCGGAGGATGCGTATTGTCTATACTTATGTATGGACTAAGTGTGATTATCAATAAGATAGTTCGCATCGAAAATAAATTAGATACTATTTTAAAAGGTATTGATACTGCTCACGATTCTGAAAATGAATAGTCAGCACAAGAAATAACAAGCTTCGAACTTTATGTAAAATATTAAAATCAAGGAATAGCCTAATCGCTACCCTTGATTTTTTCGATTGCAGTATTTTATTTTAAAACCCAATGATACCAACCTTTACGGTTTCCGTTTACATTTTTTTTGACTTTATATCCACTTATAGGCGCTTTCATTTTCTCTTTCATTGCATCAGATATGGATCGATCCATTGGACAGACGTAATACTTATCTGCATCCATTGGAGTCTCATCGGTATATGAACTACATACAACGATAGGTACGTCAATGATGTCGTGATTACTGTTTGAAAAATCATAATCAGATAAGCTATCAAATGTGCGGTAATAATTTACCATATTGCTAGTTTCTAACTTTGTATCATAAAGCTTCTCTGCTTTATCAATAACCTTTTGATTCGTGCCTTTTTTATCGATGGAACCTGTTTCTACTACATTGTCCGTTAGTTCAATGCTTTTAATTTTGGGATATGAAACTATAATTTTTGTTGTTCCAATTGACACAGCCTCCACTACACCATATGTATCTTTCGTAATCTTATCTTTGTCTGCTGCATTCGCCTTATGTGCGAATAAATTGCAAGAAATTCCAATAATTATTGCTATTGTCAATAGGCAACGACTATTTGTTTTTTTAATTTAATATAAAATTTCATTTTTCTCTCCCTTTCCTCTTTAAAAAATAATTTTCATCAAAGTATATTAATTATAGCACTTTATACCTATTTTTTGTCACAAACGTTTAAAATACTATCATTAAAATAAAAGATTCAAAAATTGCTTCTATCGGACAAGCAAAAAAATCAAGGTATAACGTAAGTTACCCTTGACTTTTTATGTTTGAAACCTATGAAAATATTAATTGTTAAGTAGTTGGGGTGTTTGGGGTTGTTGGCGAAGGTGGTGTAGCTGGTGCCGTTGGCGTAGCTGGTGTTGCTGGCTCGGCTGGTGTTGCTGGCGCGGCTGGTGTTGCTGGTGTACTTGGCGCTGCCGCTTTATTAATATAAAAATTATCATCCAACAAAATCCAATTTGCACGAAACAGCTTCATTACCTGCCAATATCCACATCCTTGTAGGGTAAATTCCTTAATCAAATCAAATTTTGCCTGCATACTTCGAACATCTTCAAACCACACTTCATGTTGAATCCCATTTTCATCAAAGTAACGGAAAAATGGTGATTTTGCAACTTCATCAAATTCAATATTTACGCCATATTTAACCGCAATCTGTACCGCTTCCACAACACCGACTGTTTTTGCCACAGTAACCCCTTTTTCATAAGGAAGTGGCCAGTCGTACCCATAGTTTGGTATGCCTAGCTTAATCTTTCCCCTCGGTATTTCTGTAATTGCATATTCTACGACTTGGCGTTGCTTATCGATTGGCGCTACTGCCATAGGCGGCCCATATGTATATCCCCATTCATAAGTCATTAATAACACAGAATTTGCAGCAGCACCAAGACCTCCGTAATCTTTGCCTTGATAGAGTAACCCTACCTGTTCACTTGAAGTCTTCGGAGCAAGAGCAACCGAAACTCGATAGTCAAGTGCGTTCATCTGTACCGTCAGATCTTTTACAAAAGAGGTAAACGCATCCCGGTCTTCTTGTTTGATATATTCAAAATCTACGTCGACTCCTTTATATCCTTTTGTTTGCAACGTATTCTTTAGTTGATCAATCAAATTTTGCTTTGCCACCTGGTTATTTACCACAGCCGTAATTAACTCATTACTAAATTTTCCATCCGGCCCTAATGGTGTTAAGGTAAGTATCGGCAGTGTTTTTGCATTTATCGCCTCTGTTATCATCCAATCATCTGGAAGTTCCGGTGGTATCAAGTAACCTTCCGTTGTAAAACCATAGGAAAATATTGCTAATTCGGTTAGATAAGTAAGCGTCTCCTTTAATACATCCGGATTGATAAAGGGATATGCATAACCCAAGGATAATAAAAGCTGACTCTTTTCATGTTCTTCCTTAATCGGTATTAATAGCGCCTGCCCTATCGCTAATGGATAAGGACTAACCAATTGATTACTATATATAATGTCTTCCGCTGGAACCGAAAATCTTTTTGCTATATCATCTACTGTAACTCCTGCTTCTACTACATATATTTGCATAAAAATCCTTTTACCATTTATTCAATTACTATTCTATTCGAACGGAAATATTAGTATGCCTTAATCTAGTGTACACTCCATCCGTTTACTTTTTACCTTTAATCCCATTTTGTTATAGAAACACTCTGCTTCTTTGTTTACTTCCCAGACATTTAGCTCTAAATAATTGGAATTCCACTCTTTCGCTTTTAGCTTCGCTGCTTCAAAAAGTTTTCTTCCAATCCCCTTTGATCGATACTCAGAATCTACAACAAAGTCTTCAATAAATACTTGTACATCCGCTTTCAAAATAGGTATTCCTACTAATTCATTTTTAATCATATGGCATAATCCAGCCACTTTATCATCCTCTATCCATAATAATATCACATCGTTTGGATTTTCTATCATTTCTTTATAGCGCTCTTTAGTAATTACTACCCCGTCTTTGTATATATCAGGCCTTCTATCTAGATGTAACCTGAAAATTTGATCGAATAATTTATACACCGTTTCAAAATCATTCTTATTTGCTATTCGTATTCCCATGTTTCTTATCCTCCATTCATTGTGCTATTTTACAGTTGGTCGATAATTATAAAACTATAGTATGCAGTTGTCAAGACAAAAAACTACTTGTGTTATAGAGCTTTCACTCTACACCGCAAGTAGTTTTTATGACTTTTTGATACCCGTGTCAATCTATAATCTTTAATAAATCTCTAAATTCATGTAAATGATAATTTGCGATAGGTGAGGATACCGCATCTCCTATTGCAGCACTTTCCATACCACCAGATTTTGCTGCTTGTATTCCTGCCACAGAATCCTCTACCACCAAGCAACGCTCTGGCTCTTCGTTCAATTTTCGCGCCGCCTTTATAAATACTTCCGGATTTGGTTTTGAATGCATGATATCACATCCATCTGTTATGGCATCAAAGTAATTTTCTAATCCTATCTGCTTTAGAATAAATTTAGCATTCTGGCTTGAAGATCCAATTGCAAGTTTGATTCCCTTAAGACGTAAGGCATCCAATGTATCTTTTACTTCTATGCTTAAGTTTGCGGGAGAGAGTTCTTTTAACAGTTCTTTATATTGATTATTTTTCTCTTCCGCATACATAATCTTCTCCACTTCGGCTATCTCTCCGTTGTAATTCTCAAGCAGTATTTCCAGGCTTTCCATTCTACTTACTCCTCGCAATCGATTATTTATTTTTTCATCAAAGTAAATACCTAGCTTATCCGCTATCCTACTCCATGCTTTAAAATGATATAAATCCGTATGGCATATCACTCCATCCAAGTCAAAAATCACGGCATCGTATTTCATACTTTAGGCCTCCCAATTCTAGTTTTCATATAAACTTATCAACCATTTATTGAGACTGCTGTAAGATGAGATTTTTCTCCATTTCACAGCAGTCCCAATGTTAACCCTTCAATTGATTTTAGTATTCTCTACTTTTTATATAACTTTACTCCATCTATGTGTACCACAGTATTTCCAGACGATGCAACATAGAATCCCACATCAACATATCCACTGGTTACATTGATATTGTCAACAACAACTCGCCTCCAACCACTTTCTGTAGGCAAATTCGCATAGATTGCAGATCCGCCATAATTACTAACTTCCAATCGATTAGTGGTCGGTGTAGTATTTGATGTTTTCACCCATGCTTCTACCCGATAGGTACCATTCGCAACCGAAACCCCTTGATGAATGCTCTGCTGATAAGCACTTGCACTATAAAAATAAGCTCGTCTATCGCCTTCCTTCGCTGATTCTGGTGGATTCATTCCTGATCCAGAATCTACTCCATAGGCTAATGATTGACCACTTGGATGCCACTCGGTCCAATTTGAATCATTGGTTTCCCGCTCAAATCCAGCATTATCTAATAAATTCATAGGTTTTATAGTGGAGGTATTTATCAAAACACGCATCTGATCTATATTGATGTTGCCACTATTTGAAGAATCATATCGATATGAAATTGTGTTTTCTCCATTTACCAAAGGAAGCGAAGTCGCTATATCTTTCCAGTCATTCCAATTACCACCATTGCTAGGTACTGTAAGCGTAGTGCAGTATTGATTATTGACATATACATTGACGGTTTTACTTCCACTCGTACCATTGCAGTATCTCAAAACAGTATCATAATTACCCGCATTTGGTACAGTCACACCAAAGGATACGCCTGCTCCTATGGAAATTATTCCATCTGCAAAACCTCTACCTTCGTAAAACCAATGGTTGTTATTGGTGGATGCCGTTCCATAAAGCGCAGCTGATTCTGCTTCTGCAACAATTTGATCTGGGTAAAATGGAACTAGAATATAATCCATATTGATATTACCGCTATCCCCTGCTGCCGTATCATATTGAATTTTTATACTATTATTGCCGGCAGCTAGTGGTAATACTTGTGTCACATTGCCCCAGGTATTCCAGTCAGATGTTACATCAAAATTCACTTGTGCTTCATAATTTCCATTTACATAAACGCTCATGCTCTTCGCAGCACTTCCTCCGTTGGCATATCGCAATACAACCTTATAATTTCCAGCATTCGCAACTTTAGCATAATATGTCATAGCTGCCTTATCATTATGAAATCCATCTACAAATCCAAGTCCAGAATACCCCGTATGGTTTGTGTTGATGCCCGCCTGTGTGCTTAGTGTAGCACCCGATAAAGATGATTGCTCTGCCTCATACTTTTGCGTGCTTGATGAAACCGTTGCATTACCCGTCACTGACAACTGAATCGATGTTGTACTTGCAGCTGGTATTTTAATATAGGTTACATCACCATAGACATCTTTTCCAATCGAAAAACCGCTTCCTTGTGCCTGCTCTAAGTTTGAATACTCTGAATACTGCGTTAATGATGAACCATTCATGTTTACAGCAGTGCCTGCTTTGTTGTGTACGAGAAGGTAATAATATTCAACTCCATTCTCGTAAATTCCTTCTTTTGGGCCAACCGTAACATTGACAGTATCATTCGCCAAAATCGCTTGAATTGTCTGTTTCAAATACTGATTGGATTCATAGTCATAAGTTGATCCATTATCATCGTAGTAGTCAAAGCTGGTCGTGCTAGAATCCGGAAAAATATCAACCATTATTTCATCAACAGTGCTTTCGCCAACATAATCATCCACTTTTTGCCTTGGTATGATTGCACCTTTTTTAATAAATAATGGGATATCACTCCAATCTTTTGCATTCAGTGAATATGGTATCGTTGTACCGCCAGTATATACGCGACCTCTGTTGTAATCTATCCACTCTCCTTGTGGAAGGTAGATCCATTTACAAGACTGTCCTTTTTGTGTAACTGGTGCCGTCAGGAGCCAATCTCCAAACATCCATGCATCCGTATCATTCGCTACGTTCGAATCCGATGGATACTCGAATACCAATGGTCGTATCAGACCTAATCCAGTATCATATGCACTTCTCTCATAGGAGTACATATATGGGATGAGTGAATATCGAAGCTGTATGACGGACTTGGTTGCTTCTTCTGCAGAGCTTCCAAAGTACCAAGGCTGCCTTTGCTGATAATTATTACCATGAACACGAAATACTGGAGTAAATGCTCCAAACTGGAGCCATCTGGTATACAACTCTGGGCTTGGGTTTTGTATGGTACCTGAATTTTGGTTAAAACCACCGCCATCCATTCCCCACTTAGGCTGACCATTATTTATCGTTGATAATAAAACTGCTTTTTGCTCATTTAATCCTGCTGCCCAGCTGATTTTCTCACCCTTGTAAAACTGTGCACCTACATCTCCTGACCAAATGCTAGTAGCATATCGTTGTGTACCAGGATAATAATTTCTTGCAGTCTGCCATACTCTTGTTTGACCTGATGTATAATTTCTTTGCCCCTCATACAAAGCTTGTGACAGATGAAGCGTCGTAAAGTTTCCAAACCAGTATTCTGCACCACCAGAAGATACTTTATCGGTTTCATCGTTCCACCAGCCCACAATTCCTTTGTTAAACGAATCGATGGAATGGTTCCACCACCACGTCCTCTCACTTTCGCTATAAGGATCAATACTTCGAACCGTTACTGGTAAAAAGTAATCCGTATATTCATTGTGACCTGGATAGAAATAATTGCCTGATGCCGCATCGCTCCCTTGAACGGTAGTTGTCCCATTCGATAGTTTTGTGACAATGCGAGGCTTCGTTATACCAATTAATTTAATTCCTTTGTTTTGCATTGTGGTCTTTAAGTCGGTACTTGCAGAGGATGGAAATTTCGACGTATTCCATGCAAATTCTCCATAATTATTTTCCCCATACTGTTTCCAGTCGTAGTCAAGAGCATAACTATCAATTGGTATATTCTTTGCACGATAAGTATCTACCATACTCGTTAACTCGGCTTCATTAATATTCCATTCAAAATTAGAAAAACCGAGTGACCACTTTGGCATCATTGGAGAAGTTCCTGTAATCTTAGCATAGCTTTTCATGATTTCTTTCGGTTCACCGAGCATTATATAGTATTCCACGTCTGATTTTACATATCTTCTGCCCTCTTGTGGTGTACCCCCATAGTAAAATTCCATCTTTTTATCCGTAGAATTCGTATAGGGATAACCACCATCCGAATCTACCAAAAGACCATATCCAGCCGTTGACCACATAAAAGGCCCGCCTGAATTTCCCTGCTGCCCAGCCGTTGCAGCACTCGTATTATTATTTCGAAGCAATTCTCCATTATTCGAAAAGCAATCGTAAGAATGAATTCCATACAGGTTGGTAGAATCCTCTCGAACAAATCGTACCCCATCATAATAGACTCCACCTGAACCAGGCTCATAGAATAGTGTGGTACCATCAGCCTTTTTCACCGTCATACGACAAGGTGTCTTCGAAATCTCAACTCGCATATCCGTGGTCTCTAATGTAATTGGATCTGCATTTGTATTAATGGTACAGTCTACACTATCCCATGACAAATTCGGATCAATCATAGGGGTATCACTGCTGGGTGCAATGGAATTTGGACGATAATCCACTTTAATTACTCCCTCATCACATACATCAAGTACAAGAAGATCATCATTTGCCTCAGTTCCATTATCTACCGTTACGGTTAATGAGTTTCCATCCACTTGGGTCCCTACTACATTTCCTAACGCCGATGTATAGGCGTCAATCGATGTTGTATAAAAGCTGCCAATCAGTATACACGATACACCAAAAATACCTATAAACTTGGTAATCCAACTTAACTTTCTACTATTTTGCTGTCGCATAACACTTTCGCCTCCCTTACTTTAAGAAGATGCAATCCAGATTAATACCCGCATAATCTCCCGAATTATACGCTATTTTAATCGTATTTTTCCCTTTGCTTAACGTAACATTTGCAATATAGGATCCCCATGTATCCCAGTTGGAAGTCTTTGGTAATGTAATACTTAGATTTGTGCTATTATTCAGTATGAGCGTTCTTTTTGCTGTTTCTGTTCCAGCACAATAACGTACCGCAACGGAATAAGTGCCTGCTGCCGGTACATTGATATCAAACGTAACCGCATCCCCTTGACCTGAAAATCCATCCACAAATCCATCGCCATAGTAATTATTATGATTCGTATTTGTAGAAACCTCAGTTAAACTTGCATGCTCTGCTTCATATGGAGCTTTGCTTACTCCATTTACTACCATCGTTTTTGCGGATGTTCCTGCTGGTACTTTTACATAAGCCAATTTCTCAGCTTTACTATAATAATACCCCGTCGAAGCATTCACAAAGGTAGCTTTATCCGTATACTTTGTTATAGCAGAACCATTTACCAAGATACCGGTAGGTTCCGTAGCAAATATTTGCGTGGTCACTGGAATTGAAGCCGCTGGCACCGTCACCGTCACTTGTTCCGATGAAAAATCTTCCACTGCAGTTACTGTCATAGTTGATTTATCATTGTTCGTTAATGTATAAGTGGAATTTCCCATTGGATAAACTCGGAATGTAAGATGATTGTAAGCATCTACATCGTTACCGATTGATCCGCCAATTTCATAATCTGCGTTCAGATTCATTGGCAAAATACTTCCATTCTTAACATATACCGGAATCGAATTCACATCCGCATAATAGGATTTTGTTTGTCCGCCAGCTGTCATGGCATTATGATAAAAATCAATCCAGTCTCCTTCTGGAAGATAAACATCTTTCAATGTTTGTCCTTCATTCAGGATTGGCGCCACTAATAGACTATGCCCAAACATATACTCTTCTTCTAATGAATATGTAGTTTCATCCTCTGGATAATCAAGCAGCATTGCTCTCATCATCGGTGTACCTTCTGCTGCTGCTTTTTGTGATTCACTGTAGATGTAAGGAAGTAAATTCATACGTGTATTTGTGTATTTACGGAATGTAGAAACTACGGTATTATCCCCTGTCCTGCTTTGCACATTCCAAGGAGAACGTTCCTCACTCGGACTAGGATTTGATTTTTCAGAATGGAACTGCATAATTGGCGCAAATGCTGCCATCTGTGTACTACGTTTGTATAGCTCTGCATTTGGAAAATCACCGGTAAAACCAGCTAAATCCCAACCCCAGAAAGGTACACCAGAAATTCCTGCACTAAGTCCAGCACGCAGGGCATCTTTGTATGCAGAAAATGTAGATGACTGATCTCCCGCCCAATATGCACCACTTTGCTGTGCTCCAGCGGTTCCAGAGCGGCTAAATGTTATTCCATCTGAACCTTTCTTTGATTTAGCATAATTATTATATGCATTGATATAAAGATTTGGATAAAGATTTCTCATCTGGCTTCCGGTTTTTCCATTTGCGAAACTCGTGTTTCGTCCCCAAACCATTTCGCCTCCGTCCGTTTTAAATCCATCAATTCCAATGTCATCAAAAAGATATGCCCGTTTTGACATCCACCAATTAACCGCTGCCTGATTGGTAAAATCCAAAAGAAGACTATTCCCAAACCACCCAGACGCTGGAATCCGGTATTGTGCGCCAGTACCATCACCTACCGCATACCCTTGCTGTATCATATAGGATTCGTCATTATCTTTTTGCTGATAATTATAGGCCGTATATTTTTGTACAGGTACCTGCCACAATAACACTTTCATATCGTTATTATGAATGTAGTCCACCATATTCTTTGGATTCGGCCATTTGGTACCATAGGTAAAATCATTATTTGCTAATGCCGATTCTCCGGATACTGGAGTATAGGTCGCATCATTCCAAATATAGAAGGTATTCTCATCACTCCATTGTTCTAATACAACAACGGTTGCAGGAATATCATTGGTAATCGAATTTCCTATTGCACCTTCTACTTCCGTTTGATTATCCCATTCATTTGCAGACATCCATAAACCAAATGCCCATTTTGGCATATCTTGTGGTAAGCTGGTGAGATTTGAATACTGTGATATGATATCATCTGGTCTATCTCCAGCGATAAAATAATAATCCAGAATGGAGCTCAAACTACCATCCGTATTCGACGCAAAGCTATACTGTGAATTATCAGTAGATGCCATATCAAATTTGGAATAATATGTTGAATTTAAGTATAAACCATACCCTTTATTCGAATAGAAGAATGGAACGGCAAGATACGTTTTTTCTCCCTGGTTTTGGTATTGATTATAAACATAGGTTTCTACAATTTTACCTCTTTTTTGAAAATTAGAATATCGCTCACCAAATCCATAAAATTTTTCATCAGTAGGAGAAGAATATGCATCTTTCACTCCTTTTATGATGCTACTTCCATCCGTAAGCCAGGTTAATCGGTTTTGCTGACTGCCGCTTTCTGAAAGCAATACATTGGTATCTAAATCATATACCTGTAACTTATACGGATTTTTAGTAACCACAACTTTAATCTTACTTGTTTGCATGGTAACCGTACTGGTAGTTTCATTTACCGTATAATTACTTAATCCACTGTCAAAATTGTAACTTCCAGTTGGTGACAACTGCATGCGGAAGGTATCATCGGTTGGAAAACTTACTGCAAATTTTGGTGAAAAATTACCCGTGTTTGCAGTTGCGTTAAATACAACACATCCATTATCAGACGTATTTAACTGTGCACTATTTACATATTCCCATCCGGTTACCTTAAAGGAGAATGAACCAATTTGCTTTAGATCGCTTCCATCTTTATTGGCGTATACGGTATAAGCAACTTCATCTCCCTTTGCAAAGCTTCCGATATTCGCCTGCCAATACGAATTATTTCCACTGTTATATTTCCAAGAAGCTCCCACATCTTGCTGCCAAACACCGTTTTTTGTATATGCAACCCAAACACTTTGACCTGATTCAATAGGCCATGTTGTACAGTTAATCAAAACATTCTCTCCAGCAACCGGATCTCTAGGGGTTCGTTCCGTCGGCTCACTGTCGTAAAGATCATCGATTCCATACGGCGAATGCCAGACACCTCCTATTGCATATACAGGTTCCGAAATAAACAGCACACATAATACCATTGCAATCACTATACTCCCAATTTTTCTTATCATACAAGCCTCCTTTGCTTGCTGCATTCTTAGTTACTATCATACGTGTGTTTCAAATTCACAGACGACACTATTTTTGTATTATTTTCCCTCCCTTCTTCGTCTACCTTTCCCTCTTGATTTGAATATTGAACCAACAAATGATTCCCTGTTTCATCCTCGTAACTACATTCCCCTTGTTCTCCATAGACAATAAAACATAGATTTGCATAACTCTTAGAGTTATTCCCCACATAACTTCCAAGCTCTAATGTTTCAGAAAGATTCATCGGAAGAATACTACCTTCCTTTATAAAGATTAAAATTTCACCAAGTTCACAAGGCAACACATATTCTTTCCCACCGGTATAAGGCTGATTGGTGAAAAAGTCATACCATATCCCTGTTGGTAAATATACGCTTCGCTCCTCCTGCCCTTCATAAAGAATTGGTGCCACCAATATACCTCTTCCAAACATATATTCATCTTCTATTTCGTATACCTTCTCATCCTCCTCATAATCATAGATCAGATGAGCAAATAGCGGACGGCATTCTTTAATTGCATGTTTTGCCTCATTGCAAATATAAGGAAGCAGATTCATTCTCAAGTTTGCATAATATCGGTATATATCCATAACGGTTGCATCATCATTCACTTTTGCAATGTTCCATGGACTTCTATCATTGTTCCAGCTTCTGCGATTCATATCTCCGAACTGACCGGTTCTAGGTTCTGCATGGAATTGCATAATTGGACAAAATGCTGCTACTGCAGTTGCACGTAAGTATAATTCAGTGGTTGGAAGGTCTCCTGCAAAACCTGCAATATCGAATCCCCAGAAAAATACTCCAGATAGACCCACTGATAGTCCTGCTCGAATCTGTGCACGTAATTCGCTAAATTCAGATACCTGATCTCCTGCCCAATGAGTCGGAAAGCTTCCCGCCCCCTTGTATCCAGCTCTTGAAAAGGTAATACCCTCTCCTTTACCAAGCATTTTTTCTAAAAACTTGTAATAGCCTCCAACATAGGCGTTTGGATATCTATTTTTCATCTCATATCCTGTCATACCATTATAAAATAAAGATTCATAGTCATAGACAAACTCACCACCATCGGTCTTAAATCCATCTACATGAAGTTCATTTACCAGATATTCTCTTTTCGAAAACCACCAGTCTGCGGCTTCTGGATTTGTAAAATCAATCAGGAGTGAATTTGCAAACCAGTTATCCGTGATTCGGTAAGGTGAACCATCTGCCTGCAATACACAATATCCTTTTTCAATGGCAGTTCTTTCGTCATTTTCATGCTGTTTGACTATTTTGTCTTCTACCTGTTTTATCACTGGAATCTGCCATAATATGAGCTTCATGTCATTATCATGGATTATCTTAGACATCTCCTTTGGATTTGTCCATTTTCCATCTACTTCAAACCTAAAATCCTTATATGAAAACGTTTCACCTCCATCCTTTTCCTCATACTTTGCACCATGAAACAAATAAAAGGTCGCTTCATCACTCCAAGCTTCCAAAACGATTACCGTTGCTGGAATTTTGTATTTTTTCATATTTTCAATTTGTTCCAATGTTTCTTTTTGAGTATCCCATCCATTTGCTGACATCCATGGACCAAATGTCCAACTTGGAGGAAGCATAAGTTCACCCGTTCGTGTTATGTATTGTTGCAACTGCTCTTTTATTGTGCCAAAAAAGAATAGAAAAGAATCCTTTGATGGTGCCGTCCCAATTGTGGTACTTACGGTTACCGTATTATGATCCTCAATCGTCTCTTTTATATCGAAGTCAACGATATGATTGGTATCATAATACACGCCGTATCCTTTTTCTGTCATAAAAAACGGTACTGGAAGATAGGTTTTATCCATTTGGTGCGTAAATTGTTCAACGACACAGTTCTTAGGGTGAAGTCCCCTCTGATTCACTTTGTCAAACTTCTCGCCAAACCCATAAAATGCACGTCCTGATAAATCCATAGAAAATATAATATGTTGTATGGTATCCTTTTCATCTAGTAGTATTTTTATTGCATGTATTCCCTTTTTAAACACTCCTAAGATTTCCTTCTTTTTTCCCCCTAATTTGATCGAATTAGCATCTGCATCCATTGTTAACCAATATTCACATCCGTTATATTGATAGCTATCTTTAACGAGATTGTGCATATCGTTTCGTTTGTTGGTCATATTCATTTGAACCGAAATATAATCCGTATTTAACAAGATTTTAAGCTGCATTCTTTTATTCTCATGAATGCTGTAATACAAGCACAAACTTTCACTATCAATTCCTTTGTCAACAAATACTTCCGTGGGTGCACTAAACTCGTAGCTTGCCAGGACATCAAACGCATACCATTTTGTTTTAATGACACAATCATCGCTAAGCATTTGTATCGAGTATTGAATCTTTGATCCCGTGGAAAATGATCCAAGATGAAAGGTATAATAGTCTCTTTGTTCCTTACTAAATCTGAAAACGCCTTCCGTTGTTTTCTCATCTGCTCCATTTACTATAAATGTTAGTTTAGGAGGATTTGCTCGATTATCATCTCCAGATACATAGCAATTCACGATTATGTCATCGCATGCCGTTACAAATTCAGGTTCTCTCCCGTAATCATTACATTCATACGGATTGATTCGATTGGGAATGTGTTTTATTTCCATATAAGCCTCCATTATTGTGTATAAACACGAAAAGTAGAATATTCTCATTCTGACAACCTTTGAGTCTATACTACTTTTCATGTTCCCTCCATCGACGATCGTCTTAGGGTTTCTTTATTCATTTATTCATTCATTAATTTTTTGGCTACCACTTCTTCTTGGATTTGATTTAATACATCTTTAGCCGGTATATTATTTATTACAGCATCTTCAAGGATTGGTGTCATGACGTCAACAACCTCACTATATTTTAAAAGTGCAGGAGGTGCAGCTGCATAATTAAGAGATTCCATAACTGCTTCTCTGCTTTCCGGTGGTGTTTGTTCCAGATACTGAGCCATTAAGTCTTGATCGGATACCGTTGGTAATTCCCACTGTGCATCCAATCGCATCTTAACCACATCTTTATTGGAAGCCATGAAATTGATAAATTTGAACGCTGCTTCCTTATTTTTGCTCTCTTTATTGACGCAAGCTACATTTGCAAAGAAATGTGCTGCATGCGTTTTGTTTCCAGTTTCTACTGCAATATCCCAGTCAAAATCCGTAATGTTTTGAGCATAATCACTAAACGCCCAAATTCCTGTATGAATCATACCAAGATTTCCTGATTTAAACATATCCCAGTCACCACGTCCTGCCATATCTTCCGTGTTTGGCATTACTCGATTATCTCCGCATACGCGGTCTAACATCATTTGAAGCGTCTCAACATTTTCTGCAGAATTCATCGTAAATGTTTTACCATCTTCACTCACTAAAGAACCACCATTTGTCTTAACTGATTTATATAATTCATTGTAAGTAACCGGCTGATAAGTTCCCCAGATATCATCGCCAAGTGCACGGATTTTTTCTGCTGCTGCCTGTTCGTCTTTCCATGTCCAGTCGGATGTTGGATAACTAACTCCTGCCTTGTCAAAAAGATTTTTATTGTAGATTAATACAACTGTAGAAAAACTTTGTGGAATTGCATACAGCTTACCATTATAGGTTGCAGCATTTAACGGTCCTTCGCTGTATGCATCTGTAGATGATCCCGTTGAAACAAAATAAGTGTCAAGCGGTTCAATCGAATCCCGGATTGCATAAGTTAAGAAGTTCTCCATATTTAATTCAAAACAATCCGGAGCAGAATTACCGGCCATCTTTGTTGCTAATGCAGTAAAATAATCCTCGTATCCTAATGACTGTACTTCAACTTCAATATCAGGATTGTCTTCTTCAAATTTTGCCACCATATTTTTTAATGTTTCTGCATTGGATTCACCTGCCGAAAATTGAAGATATACAATTTTTGTTTTTTCCGTACTTGTATCTCCTTGCGTCTGTGCATCCTGCGTATCCTGTGCTACGGCATCAGTTTGTGTAACATCATCCTTTTTGTCCGACTGTCCGCATCCAACCAGCATACTTGCTGTCATCATTGCTACTAACATGTAACTAATTAACCTTCTCATAAAAACCCTCCTTAATTTTTTATACTGTAACTTTGCTTTGATGAAAACCAAACGCAAAGTTTACGTATCACATAAAGTTACCCTTTGATGCCACCAATCTCAAGACCTTGATCAATATATTTTTGAACGATTACATAAACAACTACGATTGGAAGTATTGAGATAACAGCTCCCGCCATCGTAATATTTTCCTTTCCTTTTAACTGTCCATTTAACGTAGCAAGAACCAGTTGTAGGGTTTGTTTATCATTGCTGCTTAGCACTAGCAATGGTTGTAAATACGAGTTCCATGAACCCATAAAATTCATTAAAATCAGTGTGAATAGTGTAGGTTTTGTCATTGGTAGCATTATTTTAATGAAAATCTGCCGCAATGTGGCACCATCCATCAATGCCGCCTCTAGATACGCATTACTTACCCCCATCATAGCCTGTCGCATTAGAAATACACCAAATGTATTATTTAATGACATCAAAATCAGCCCAGTAAAGGTATCCAGCAAATGTAAATGATTTAAAATCGTATAGTTGGGTATCATGATTACGGTGGTTGGTATCATCATCGTAGCTAGATAAACCATAAACAACTTTTCTCTACCCCTAAATTCAATTTTTGAAAATACAAATGCCGCCATCGTAGCTGATAAAACCGAAACAATCGTACAGGTAACGGCAAGATAAAAACTATTAAATCCTGCTCTCCAAAAATTATAACTAGACATGTTAAATATCTTTTTATAATTATCAAATGTTGGATTCTCTGGGATCCAACGAATTGGAATCGTACGTATTGCCTCAACACCTTTAAAGGATGTACTTAACATCCATGCAAATGGAAGAACAATCATAAGTATTACAATTAATAAAATCAGGTAGAAAGAAGCTATTTTTGTCGTATGTATTAATTTTTTATTTCGTTTACTTCTAAAAGATATCGCGTCATTTTTCTTAAGCATCATAATTCACCCACCTTTTTTGCAGAATGAATTGTATGACGGTAGCTACTAAGATAATCGCAAACAGTACCCATGACCATGCCGCAGCATATCCCATCTGATACATCTTAAACCCATATTTGTACACCCGTTCCATCATTACCGTAGTAGAAGCAGCCGGTCCGCCTCCTGTCATTATTTGAACCGAATCAAACACCTGAAATCCTGCAATTACGTTATACACAAACAACAAAAATATGGTTGGCGAAATCAATGGAAGTGTTATTTTAAAGAGTTTGTGATGCCATTTTGCTCCATCCATATTTGCTGCCTCATAATAAGTAGAATTTATTCCTTTTAGTGCCGCAAGGAAAAATAAGGCATAATAACCGGTGTCTTTCCATACTGCAACCATGACAATTCCAACCATCGCCCAGGCTGGATCACTAAGCCACGCAGGTGCATTAATTCCAATCACTGCAAACGCCTGATTAATAAAACCAAATTTCCCACTTAATATCCATCTCCATACAACAGCGGCAGCTACCCAAGATGTGATGACCGGCGTATAAAAGATAATCTGCACCAAACGACGCCCTTTAAAATCTTGATTTAGAAGAACCCCCATTGCTAAGGATGTAATCATAATAATTGGTATGTACATAATCAAATACTTTACGTTATGCCACAAAGTAGTGATTAGCTCACCTTCCCCAAATAGTCTTCTGTAATTATCAAGTCCCACAAATTTCACTTGACTTAGTGGCAGCAATACATCATATTCCAAAAAGCTATAGATTGCAGATGCTACCATCGGGAACAGACAAAATACAATGAGTCCTAACATGGAGGGAAATAAAAAAATACAAATTGATATTAGTTTCTGCTTTTTATTCGGAAAATACACCCCTACACCTCCCTTACAGATTCTCTTTCAACAATTTCTATTGGGACAATATAATCTTGTTTCCCTTTCAATTGTTCTTCAAGCAAACCTATAATCATTTTTGCTGCCCGCTCTCCTTTAATGGATATATTCTGATTAACGGTTGTCAATGCTGGCGTTGAAATCTTTGAAATGAATGTATTGTCAAACCCCATAATCGAAATATCCTCCGGAACCCTGATAGCAAATTTCGTAAGACCTTTCAACAGTCCAAGAGCCATAATATCTGCTGTACAAAAAACAGCTGTAATTTCATCTTTCATCTTGGCAATGTTCTCCGCCACTTCTTCTCCATACTCAAAATCAACGGTACCCGTACATATGTACCTTTTTTCTACTGGAATCTCATATTCTGAAAGTGCATCCTGATACCCACGAACCCTTTCTTGATTTACGCCCTTTTCCAAAGTAGAACCCGTTACAATTGCAATCTTTTTGTGCCCTTTCTCTAAAAGATATTTTGTTGCCGTATAACCAGCATAGCAATCATCTGTCCCCACCGTATTAAAATGATAGCTTTTAATGTAACTATCAATAATGACCGTTGGTATCCCTGAGTTTTGAATATCTGCCAGCGTATCTTTTGGATAAACACCCAAAATTACAATTCCATCCAGATTTCTTTTCTTTGCTACTTCAATATAATTCTCATCCGCATTGGCACCTGAAATCAATACATGGTATCCCCTTTTCCTAGCGGTTAACTCTAGACTGCTTAAAAACTCTGCGTAAAATGGATTCGCAAACATAAACTCTTTGTCCGTCTCTGTTTGAGGAATCACAACCCCAATGAGATTTGATTTGTTATTTGCCAGGATTCTCGCCGAAAGATTTGGTACATAATTTAACTTATTGACTGCCTTCCAGACTCTCTCTTTCGTTTCTTCACTTAAGCTTTGCCCTCCCTTGTTATTGATTACATAGGATACCGTTGCAATGGATACACCAGCCTCTTTTGCTACATCCTTAATCCCAATCCGCTTCATCATCCAACCTTCCTCCTTCATAGTACCAAGTCCCTATTTGCTTAACCGCTTAAGTCTATAAAATAATTGAAATTGTATATTTTAATGAATATGTTACTTAAAAGTAAGCGTTATTTCCTTTTATTTTTATATTTCATAGATTTATGATTGTTGTTTTTCATTTCACGGCTTAACCGTTTAAGTTAATTATAGAGGAACGATTTGTATTTGTCAATCAGATTATATGATTTGTGGTATTTAAATCTCTATGCTTTCACTATATTAGGAATATTATCTGTAATCTCAACAAAGTATTTTTCTTGTTTATAATATAAATTAAAACGGAGTTTTTTCCAATGCTTTGGAATATGTGGATTGACTGTTAACCCTTCTTCTTTTATTTGAACACCCGCAAACCCCATAATAAGTGCTTGCCATGATGCTCCAAATGCACCAAAATGAAGACCTTCTTTTCCGGTATTTTTCATGACATCCTCCAAATCAAGTAACACGCTCTTTTCAAAATACTCAAGTGCCTTTTGATCATTGGAAAGACTTGCAGCAAGATTAGCATGCACACCGTAGCTTAAGGTAGAGTCGTGAAGCGTAAGCGGTTCATAATAATTCCATATTTCTGTCTTTTCTTCCAAAGAAAACGCTTCTGGAAATAAGGTTACCAGTAAAACCAAATCTGCTTGTTTAAGAACGCGGTATCTTTGAAGTCTATCAAAGCAGATGCTATGATAAAGCGGAGACTCGTTCGTTTTATAGTCCATTATGTTAAGCGGTTCTAGCTTCATGAATGTATCATCTTGTATGTATAAATGTTTGGACTTATCATAAGGCAAAATGATTTTATCCATGACGCTATCCCACTTTTCTAATTCCTCTTTTTGAATCGCAAGTTTTATTTTAAGCGCTTCGTATTTCTCCGGGCATGTTTCTTCTAAATAGGTAAGCCCTTCTCTTGCCAGCTTCATGTTGTAGCGTATGAGCCAATTGGTATAGGTATTATTAGACGTTATCCCGCAATACTCGTCAGGTCCTTTGACAAACATTAGATTGTATCTATCTTCTATTGCATCGTACGTCAAACGACTTTCAAAATATCTTGCAGTTTCTACATACATTTCAATTGCATTATTTTCATAAAATTCCAGATCGTCTGTCATTCGCACATAATAATCAATTGCATAGGCCACATCTGCTGTAATATGTATTTCACTTTTACCGATATCCCAGCTTTCACACTGTTCTCTTCCATCAATCGAGCACATCCATGGGTATCTAGCTCCCTTCAGATTAAGCTCCTTGGCATTTTCCCTTGCGTCTGACAATTTTAAATATCGATACATCACCAGGTTTCTTGCTGCTTCCTTGTTGGTATGTACATAGAAGGGGAGCATAAAAATATCCGTATCCCAAAAGTAGCATCCTTTATATCTGCCGTGCATAATTCCTCTAGCACCAATATTTACTGAACTATCATGTTCAGCGTTTGTTTGAATCAATTGAAATATATTATAACGAATCGCAGTCTGTATCTTAAGATCACCTTCTATTTCTATATCAGATGTCTCCCATTTTTTCTCCCAAGCTTGCTTATTAAGCGAATATAATGTATCATAGCCCAGGCTTTTGTTTTTTAATATATGCTGTTTGATTGTTTTGTTTCGCTCATCCTCCTTACATTCTCTGGAGGTAAAAACTGAAATTAATTTATCAAAGCTGTAAGATTTTCCTTGTTTTGCTATAAACTCATATTTTTTTCCAACATAACCATCTTCCTTCACATTTGCAGCAAAGAGATTACTTTCATTGGTATGAACCAAGAAAGCTTCCATAATTTGTATCTTAGCCTTTCCAGATGTCATTACTTTAAGTAATGCTACATCTTCGAAAAGGTATTCCATTGGAATTGTCATTTTCAATACATTATTATTTTGTTTGAGTTGATCGTCTTCAATGCTTTGATTCGTAATATTTGCATTGATTCCCGTCTGAAATAAAACATCACAAGATTTCTCAAGTGCCTTTATATCATAACGAATTGCTGCGGTATGCACATCCTCTATACTTAAAAATCGCTTACTTTTTATAATAATGGTTCCATAATTCTTTGTATTCCAATAATAGGAGCGTTCTAAAGTTCCATCTTTAAAGCACAAGGATTGCTCTATTTTTTCCACAGATTCATGAAGTGGGTCAAAGACTTCTTTTCCAACTATAATTTTGGTATCCATAAAATCAGGCACATTTACCATATCGGTAATTTCATCTTTAATATAATCAAAGACACCAGCTATATAAGTACATCGTTCATAACTTTGATTTTCCAGGTCTTCTGGAAGAGTTCCTCGAATCCCCATATATCCATTGCCTTGCGAGAATACACTTTCATAGTATTTCTTATTTTCCCGCATCGAACAAGTAGATCTAATTCTCCATCCGTCGTAGTCTAACTTATTCAAATTTGTTGTTCCTCCTTGTTTTCAAACTATATGAAACACATAACATCAATTCATCAAACGTGAAAAGCTTCATAAATAGCATAAGCCAAAAAGCCTGCACAGGTTGCAAATGCATCTCCTGTTGTGCTCTCTCCGGTATTCTCATCCACACTTTCACATGCTACTCCATTGTCCATCTTCAATTGTAATAGATTCGCTTTGCTGCTTTCTAATCTATTGCACAATAAGCTATTTGCAATACTAAGTACCCAAGGATGTGGCGCATGAGGACAGCCAATTTCTGCAATCGGACTTCCATAAAAGGAATATGGATAATCTTTACTTCTGATTACCTCCACTGTATTTTTATAAATTTCATTATCTTCCTTTAAAAATCCATAAAAAGGCATAAGCTGAAGGCTTCCTGGAGGCTCATCGTAAACATCCCAGTTTCCGTCTTGATCTACAGACCAAGCAAAGATGCGTTTTGATTGGTAGGTCTTAACACAATGAGTGAATATCGCCTCATACACGGAATGGGCAAGTTCTTCCATCCTATTAATCGTTTCTTCTTTCCATTTGTTTTTGAATAACATGCTAATATTTTTATAAACACGCCATACCAAAACATTATCATAGGTAATATATGGATAAACATGCATGTCATCCGTAGGCTGTAGGAAGGTTTCGTATAATGCAATGTTTGGATGTTTCTTTTCTTCCAATCTTGCTAAAATTAATCGAACTCCTTCTCTTACTCCTTCAGACTCTAGAATCTCTTCATCTTTTGTCTTGCTCACATAATTATAGAGCGCAATAATCGGCGCACACAATTCATCTAACTCAAATCCAGGCTCTAATATAGTCCCATCAATATATCTACTATGTATTCCTATATTTCTTCTTTGTCTTCCAAAGACATATAAAAGCATTTCTTTTGCGTACGAAGCATCAACGAGTAAAATAGATGGAAAGCTCCACAACAGGCTATCACGATCCCAGTAGGCAGCACTTACATAATATCTAGGACTTCTTGATGTCACCAAGACAAGTTCTTCCGTATCAATGGTTCGACCGGATGCATAAAAGAAATTAAAAAATAGATTTGTATGAAACATTTCATTGAGAGAGTCTTCTTTTATCACTCGATATCGTTTGGTAAGCCAATCTTTTGTTTTGTTTAACTCCTTTTCAAATCCAACACGATACATCTCTTTTGCGGATGTAGTAGCCGAAACCTCCTCTACCCCGATTCCCCAGAAACTATCCAAAACAGCCGCATCATTTGCTCCTACTTCAAACTCTCTTTCAAATCGATAGGATATCCCCTCACTGCTTTGATTGTATTCCATATTCATCTCTTCACGAAACATTGGAGCAAATGCAAATACAGAAACACCAATACGCATATCAAATACCAAGCTATGATTCCAATCACTTTCATAAACATAACATGGTGCTTGAATCTCCTTATCTTCATTAATTGAATGATAGGTGCTATTCCAGCAGCCCTCAAATCCAAGGGTTATTTTCAGGCTAGCGCTTCCTTTATTTCGAATTTTTAATTGATATGAAAATCCTCTTTCACCGATAGGGCTCAAGATTGTTCCTTTGATCTTTACTTGATGATTTTCTATTTCAAAAACAGGAATCCAATCGTTTTTCCTTCTCCAAACGATTGTATCAAAATCAACTGCATTATCATTGATTTTAATAATTGGCTGTAAAAGTGCCTTCTCCAAAGTACCTCTTACATCTATTAAACCCTTATACCCCATGTGAAGCATCGTAAAATCAAAAATTGACGCATTCACTTTATTAATACAAGGCAATGAAATCATCTCATTCCCAGTACAAATATAGTCTGGTTTCATAAAGCATCCCCCTATTTCATTGTTAGTTAAGCGTTTAAGTAACTTGATTATATCATGACTTATATAAAATTTCAACCCAAATATTTCTATTTTTTGTGTTTCATTATTTTTTACTATATTTTAATGCATTTCGTTATTTATTTTGATTCTAAAATTCTATAAAAAAAACAACCTACATATGTCGCTTTTCGCACTATACGTAAGTTGTTCTTATCGATATCAGTCCTTTTTCACCGTGAATATGAGATGAAAATAATTATTCCTTCCAACCGTTGGAAATAAAAAATCTCCGCCTACTTCATATCCGGAATATTCGATCTGATTTACACAAGTAATTCCATTCTTTGAATAAGTGAAATTTTCCATGTATTGTTCTGTCATGATTTTTTTTATATCCTTGCAGTAAGAAAAATAATCCCCACCGCTCTCTTGCATTGCAGAAAATGCATAAGAAGCTAGCAGCCGTTCGTTCAAATAAGTGTCCAATAAATCCTTACTATTTTTCAGTTTTATTTCAAATCGAACTTCTTTGAGGTTTCCATTTTCTGTTTTATATTCAAAAACAGGAACTGGACTTATACAAAGATCAGCATAGCAAACTCCATCTTCCGCCTCTCTGGATTCCCATGTACCCTCCGTATCAAGATATCTACTCCCCTTCCCATTATAATACAAATCTAGGTAATTGTAGTTTCTTGAAAAATCAGAAACAGCGAAATCTCCTCGCACTGGAGGAAGACCACCTGCTTCCACTAACAAAAAAACAGCTCCCATATATAGGAAAAATACAAAAATATATGCAAGTCCCCGATACCATTTTGTATCCTTGATGGTATAAACGATTCCTTCCTCTTCCCAAGGCTGGTTCGCTCCATTTTGATAGCGAGTATAGCATTTACATGCAGCATAGATATTAAGGATTGGTATTCCACAAAAAAATCCATAGATAAAAACACCCTTAGTCCGGCTAAATGCCTGTTGAAAACTCAGCTTCTCTCCAGTGTCATTTTCCAACGCCAGCCCAAATACCCATTTCCCAAAAGTAGTACCAAAATAATGCAGATATAGTGGCTCAAATACCAGCATCAAGACAACTGCTGCTGTTTGCAATACAATCTGAGTAACCGAATTTATTCTTAGTATATTATAATGAAATACTATACTGATCAGAAAATACAGCAACAAAAAATTAAGACTAGTATCAAGACCTCTCGCGAAATACCTTCTCCATGGATAGAATCCGTCTTTTACATACTCTCCATTCTTTTCTCTCATATAAAACCACTCCCTTCTCCCGTATCAATTCTTCTAATATGTACTTCTCATTCTAATTATATTTAAAATAAAATCTAATTAACTCCAAAATGACTAATGTGATAATACAAAAAAATCCTTTAACATATCCGTGGATTTCCATGGTTTTCTTTATAGGTTCTGGATCATCATCTGGATTTATTTTAGAAATTACCAAGTAAAGCAGTGTAATTGGAAGAACAACTGAACTAATAACGATCAATAAAACAATAAATACACCTTCCATTTATCCTCCTTTTTAATATAGTTTTTTTTAGCTAAAGGCGCAAAATATGAAATAGTTGAGACTCCGCTAAAATCCTCAGTTATAATGATTGTAACATGCATCTTGCGTTTATGACCATTTTGGTCATGAACGTTGGAAATACCGTCATGAACGTAATAGCTCCAAAAAGCAAAACGCTAAAAAATGGTATGTCAGAATTCTGTTTTACGAGTCTTCTTAACATACCATTTACTTAATTTTCTATTTCGTTAAATCTATGCCCACATTTCAAGCTCTTCTTTGGTTCCTAACACATAATGCGTACCCTCTATGTGGTTCTGGCTTCCCTTTGCATAATCAATACCACTTGTCACATAGTTATAAGTCACAGAAACTCTGCTCTTTTCCACAATCGGATTTGGATGAGGAATCGCAGAAAGTAATGACTTCGTATATGGATGAATCGGATTACGAAAGATTTCTTCGGTCGTTCCCGTTTCTACCAGATAGCCCAGATGTAGCACTCCAATTCGGTCCGAAATATATTTCACCATGGATAAATCATGCGCAATAAATAAGATTGCGGTATTAGTTTCTTTTTGTATATCTTTCATCAGATTGACCACCTGCGCTTGTATGGATACATCCAAAGCACTAATGGCTTCATCGGCGATAATCAGTTTTGGATTCATAATCAACGCTCTAGCAATACCAATACGCTGTCTTTGTCCACCAGAAAACTGATGTGGGTAACGATTGGCGTGTTCCTTCGATAGACCAACCTTTTCTAAGATTTGATAAACCATATCTTCGCGCTCTTTTTTATTTTTACAGATATGGTGTATATCCAGCCCCTGTGCAATGATTTCCAATACTTTTTTTCTTGGATTCAGACAGGCCATTGGATCTTGGAATATCATCTGCATATTGGTACGAAGGTGCTTTTCGGTACTTTTTGACATCTTTCCAGATATATTTTCTCCATCAAAGACTATCTTTCCAGCCGTTGGATTATAGAGTCGAATCAAAGAACGGCCAATCGTTGATTTACCACTTCCAGATTCTCCAACAAGTCCATACGTTTCACCCGGATAGATCACAAAATCGACGCCATTTACTGCCTTGACTGTATAACTTCTACTCACTTTAAAATGTTGGTGCAAGCCTTCTACCGATAATAATGGTTGTTTATTCTCCATCTTTTTTCGCCTCCCCTAACATTCGCTCTACTCTTGCCTTTAACTCAACTGGCATCTCCGTTTTTGGTGCATTTTCATGTAGCAGCCAGGTAGATGCAAAATGAGTTTCGGAAACCTGAAACATTGGAGGTTCCAAACGATTGTCAATGTTTAATGCAAAAATATTACGTGGTGCAAATGCATCTCCAGCTACCTTATTTACTAAGTTTGGAGGTGTACCTGGTATGGTGTAAAGTTTATCATCATTTGTGTCAAGATCTGGCATAGCAGATAATAGTCCCCATGTATACGGATGCTTTGGTTCATAAAAAATCTCATTTACAAGCCCTTTTTCAACAATCTTACCTGCATACATAACTGCTACATAGTCTGCTACCTTTGCCACTACCCCTAAATCATGGGTAATATAGATTACGGAAATATCCAATTTTTTCTGAATATCTTTAATCAGTTCCAAAATCTTCGCCTGAATCGTAACATCCAGTGCGGTGGTTGGCTCATCGCAGATTAAAAGCTCTGGATTACAAGCTAAGGCTATTGCGATTACTACCCTTTGTCTCATACCACCAGATAATTGATGCGGATAGTTCTTCATTCTCTTTTCTGCATCCGTGATTCCTACTAATTGAAGCAATTCAACTGCACGCTTATATGCTTCCTTTTTAGGAGTCTTATAGTGCCATTTCATACCTTCCATAATCTGAGCTCCGATTGTCATAACCGGATTGAGAGAGGTCATAGGATCTTGAAAAATCATGGCGATACGCTTCCCATTAATTTTACGACGCATTTCTTTCTTATCAAGTTTTAATAAATCGATATCCTCTTCCATATCTTCTTTCGCCGAAGAGAATAATATTTTTCCGGAATTTACTTTACCATTACTACTTAAAATACCCATGATCGCTTTCATCGTTACTGATTTTCCGCTGCCGCTCTCTCCAACGATCGCAATCGTTTCTCCCCGATGTAAATCAAAGTTCACACCTCGGATTGCACTTACCTCTCCTGCTCCTGTAGTAAAAGAAATAGACAAATCCTGAATCGATAATATTGTATTTTTTTCCATTGTCTCCTCCTACATTTCTTTCATCTTAGGGTCAAATGCATCACGAAGTCCATCTGCTAGCATGTTAAAGCTGAGCATCAGAATTGCAAGCACAATAACCGGTGCGATGATCATATATGGATGTGTCGTAAACGACTTAAATGCATCACTAATCAAAGATCCTAACGATGCTTTTGGCTGTGGAACACCAAGTCCGATAAATGCTAAGAAAGCTTCTGTAAAAATTGCATTTGGTATCGAAAACATCGTATTTGTAATAACCTGACCAAATATATTTGGCAAAATTTCTTTGAAAATAATAAAGAAATTCTTTGCTCCAAGGGTTCTGGAAGCAAGCACGAATTCCTGTTCCTTCAATTTTAGCATCTGCGCTCTTGCAATACGGCTCATACCAATCCATCCAGTAATCATGAGGGAAAAGGTAATCGTTGCAAGTCCTGGCTTTAGCACGATAATAAGGAGGGTTACAATAACAAGGTTTGGAATTCCATTCAAAATCTCTGCAAAACGTTGCATGGCATTATCTACGGCTCCACCAAAATATCCTGAAATCAAGCCATAACCTAATCCAAACAACATATCAATCAAAACCGCTACCAATGCTATGTACAAAGAAATTCGTGTGCCAACCCATACACGGGTGAATATGTCACGGCCTAAAACATCGCTACCAAACCAGTAGTAGGTGTTTTCTCTTCCTGTTTCCGTGCCATCCGCGGATATGTATCCATTTACTTTTGTCATTCCGGTAGAAGTACTCATCTTTTCATTACCATCAAAAATACCTATTTTTTCAGCTCCTGGTATTCTTGGTGCTAGATTTTGCTCGGTTATAATCTGAGAATCGTATGTATAATCATTGAGATTTGGTCCGATGACCGCCATAATGCCAATCAGAATAATAAAAATTAGCCCAACAATAGCTCCCTTATTTTTAAATAGACGTGATAATACGTCTTTCCAGTACGGTTGGCTTTCATAAGCAACATCAACTTGGGATATCTTATCTGCTCCAACGTATTCAAAATCATCTTTTATGAATTCTACTGTATCCACTTGATTACTCATTGCCATCCCCCTTTGCCAAACGTATTCTTGGATCGATTACTCCGTAAAGAATATCCACGACCAAAATTATTCCGATGTACATTGCACTATAAATAAAGGACAAGGCAATAATAACATTATAATCATTCGATTGAATCGCTGTTACCAAAAGACTTCCAATGCCTGGAATGGAGAAAATCTTTTCAATTACCAAACTTCCTGTCATAAGACCTACAATCAAAGGAGCCAATACCGTAATAATAGGAATCAAGGCATTGCGAAGTGCATGTTTGATGATAAGCTGTGGACCGCTGATACCTTTACTCTCCGCCAAAAGCATATAATCCGAACCCAACACTTCTAACATCTCTGTTCGTGTAAATCGGGCAATGGTTGCTACCGTAAACATACAAAGTGCCACGGTCGGAAGCACCGAAGAGTTTAATGGCGAATCAACGGCATACAACAGCGGAAACCATTTTAATTTAAATCCTAATGAATAGGAGAGCAGCAAGGCAAATACATAAGAAGGCAAACTAACACCTAATACGGATATGATCGTTGTAAGCGTATCCCATATGGTATTGTGTTTCAATGCTGCTATTATACCTAAAATCAATCCAATCAAGGTACCAAGTAATACTGCCTGCCCACCAATACGAATGGAAATAGGAAGACGACTCTGTAACAAGGTTGAGATTGGTGTATTTTTCGAAATTGTGTAGGAAACTCCAAAGTCTCCTGTTAGCATATTTTTAATATAATTACCAAAACGTACGATGGTTGGTTTATCCAAACCATATTTTGCGTTTAATACTGCTACTTGATCGGCTGTCAGTTTTTCATCATTAAATGGAGAACCCGGCATAAACTCCAGCATACAAAATAGGATAAGTAATATTGCGAGTAAAGTAACGATGGAAACCCCGATTCTTTTAAGCAAATATTTCTTCATTGTATTCGCTCCTTCATAATACACAGGCAGTGGCTATTCTACCACTGCCGTGTATAAATTATTTATATTTCTGTCTTATTTCTTCGTTGCGTTGTTATATCTACGGGTAACTCCAACTGAATGGAATTCAATACCAGATACATTGGACTTGATCATAACTGCATCGCCTTTTTGGTATACTGGCATGATAACTACTTCATCCATAGCAATTTTTTCTGCTTCTTTTAATGCTTCCCATCTCTTGTCTACATCAAGTGCAAGTTCACCTTTTTTACAAGAATCAATGATTGTATCATATTTTTCATTTGACCAGAAACCGTAGTTATTAGGGCTTCCTGTAATCCACATATCTAAGTATGTCATTGGGTCTGCATAGTCTGGTCCCCATCTGGTTAAGCCAATTTCAAAATCTCCTTCTTGCATTCTTTCCACACGGTTTTTCTTTGGCATAACTTCAATTTCAATTGTGATTCCAGAAAGTGTTGTCTGGATTTCTGCCTGTATGAACTGCGCAACATTTTGAGCGGATTCCGTATCTTCTACGATCATCGTATATTTTAATGTATCTACGCCAAGTTCTTTCTTTGCTGCTTCCCAATATTTTTGAGCTTCTTCTTTATTGGTAGATAAATAAGTATCGCTTGTTTCACGGTAATCCTTACCATCTGGACCTGTTGCAAGTAACATAGGAACTGCAAAGTCTGCTACGATAGAACCATCTTTTAAGATGTTTGATGCAATCGCTGCTTTGTCATAGCAAAGAGCCAATGCTTTTCTAAGGTTTAGATTTTCCAAACCAGCAACGGTCTGATTTGGAGAGATATACCAAAGGTATCCTGCCATAATGTTATTAAATTCTGGATCTGCCTTGAATTGTTCTACTTGTTCTCCAGAAAGTGTAGCCACGTCAAGATCGCCGTTTTGATATGCAAGCATTGCCTGCTGTGCATCTTTAATTACCTGATATTTGATACCATCAAGAGCAATGGAATCTGCAGCGTAATAATCTGGATTCTTTGCTAATTCGATGGTTGTTGCTGCTGGTTCATAGGAAGTCATAACGAACGCTCCATTGGAAAGAATCGTTTCTGGTGATGTACCAAAATTCGCTCCTGCTGCCGTAAAGAATTCTTCATTTACTGGTAAGAAAGAAGGGAATGATAATAAACTTTCAAAGAATGGAACTGGTGTATCTAATTCGATTTTTAAAGTTTTATCATCAACTGCTGTTACACCTAAATCTTCAATACCTTTTTCACCTGCGGTGATCGCTGCTGCATTTTTGAATCCAGCAATTGATGCAATGAAGGAATACTCACTTGCAACCGCTGGATCAACAAGTCTTCTCCATGCAAATACAAAATCATTTGCAGTAACAGCGGTTCCATTTGACCATTTCGCATCTTTTAACGTAATTGTATAAGTGAGCCCATCTTCACTTTTGTCTACTGTATCAGCAAGGGCCATAACCGGGCTACCGGATGCATCTACAGAATATAACCCTTCTGTAACTTCTGCCAATACTTCAAAGGAAGTACCGTCTGTTGCAATCTGTGGATCCATAGAAGCCACTTCTACATCAATATGTACATTTAATACGTTTCCGGTGCTTGCTGCTTCGCCACCTGCTGTTTCAAGTGATGCATTAGTATCACCTTTGGAACTATCTCCTCCACACGCAGTTAAGCCAAAAACCATAACTGCAGCACATAATAGTGCTAAAACTCGTTTCGTCTTTCTCATTGTCTCTCCTCCATTATTCAATTTTTATTGCAGTGTACCCCGTTAACGCTTTAATCCACTAAGTTGAATGGGGTAAAAAAAGGAGCCACTATAAGTGACTCCTTTATCACATCTATACATACATTATACATACATTTGTGCGCTTGTCAAGCACAAATGTAAAGCGATGCTAGTTTAATGTTTCATATTTCTATCACTTTCAACGGCTAAAGTATTTACAGAATATGGATTTTATTTTTCTCACATTCCTCAATGACTTCTTCTGGCCATAGAGATGCCTGAACTTCCCCAATGTGCGCTTTTCTTAGGAAAAGCATGCAGATTCTGGATTGACCAATACCACCTCCAATTGTATATGGAAGATCTCCATTCAAAAGTGCTTTCTGGAATGGTAATTCTGCACGGTCACTAACACCTCGTATTTCAAGTTGTTTTTTAAGTGCTTCTTCATCGACACGTATGCCCATCGAAGACAATTCCAGTGCTATATCAAGAATTGGATAATAAATCAGGATATCTCCATTCAATGACCAATCATCATAGTCTGGTGCACGTCCATCGTGAATTTCTCCGGATGCAAGTTCTCCACCGATTTGCATTAAAAATACGGCACCTTTTAATTTGGTAATCTGATATTCTCTCTCCTTTGGAGTCAATTCTGGATACATATCTTCCAGCTCCTGGGAGGTCATAAAACAGATCTCTTCTGGAAGAATCAAATTAATAAACCCATACTTTTCCGACATATATTTTTCAGTATTACGAAGTGCTTTATAGACCTTCTTTACGACAGACTTAAGAGTACTAACATTTCTTTCATCCTTATATATAATTCTCTCCCAGTCCCACTGGTCAACAAAAATCGAATGGATGTTATCCGTATCTTCATCGCGTCGAATCGCATTCATATCGGTGTATAGACCTTCTCCTTGCTTAAATCCATAACGTTTCAATGCTAAACGCTTCCATTTTGCAAGAGAATGTACAATTTCAGCCTCCTTGTCATTTTGTTCTTTGATTCCAAAACTAACCGGACGTTCTACCCCGTTTAAGTTATCGTTTAGTCCACTTTCTGGAACGACAAAAAGAGGTGCCGATACACGCGTTAAGTTTAATTGATTTGCAAGTTCACGCTCAAAAAAATCTTTTACGTATTTAATTGCTACTTCGGTTTCTCTTATATTGAGCTTTGAATTATAATTTTGTGGAATAATTAAAGAATTCATCCTTTGCTCCCTTCATTTTCTTTTATACAGTAGTCTTTTACATGGCTAAAGTTTTTACTATTATACTACCAAACGAAGAATTCTACAATAAATTTCCTATTTAAGATGTAGCGAAAGATGTAGCGAATAAGTCATTAAATATTACGCATGTCGATTATATATTGGTTTCACATGGTTGCGCATACGATACATAATAAAGAATACTGCAAGCATATTGACTACCATAAATCCGCTAATGACATATGGTTCATACACAAACTCTGCCAAAGCTCCTGCTAATAATCCACCGATCATCATTCCTAAGGTAACAAACATCTGAAATATACCATTGAAACGTCCTTTCCGTTCATCTGATACATAGCTTTGTGTTGCAGAAATTCGAATATTGTAAGAAGTGACCCCCAGAATTCCTCCCAAAAAGCGTAATAGCATCATGATTTCGAGTGGAAAATATAAAAAACTTCCATCCATAATTGTAAGTGCTATGTATACAAAAAGTGCTATGGTAAATTTTTTATTCACCGGGTATTTATATTTGTAGTGGATTGCTCCACCAATTATTCGGCCTAATACAGAAAAACCCATTACTGCAATAAAAATGTACTCGCCAGATGTAAAGTTTGCTTTGAAGTAAGGGAGAGCAAGTGTTTGAAGTGCGCCATTTGCGAACATGGTAAGCGTAAAATATATCGTAATAGCCAAAAGTCCTCGTTCTGCTTTTAGGTAATTCACTCCTTCTATAAAATCTTTCTTGTATTGATTCAAGGAAAATTCATTATCCTTTGACTTAGTGTACTCTTCTTTTGCTTTTATTTGCATTTCAAAAATTGCTGCAATAAGGAATGTAATTGCATTGAATAAGAACAATGGACCAATACCAACTAAATTATAAAGAAAAGCAGAAACTGGTACCATTACCATAGTAAGTGTCTCTAGAGTACTGGATATCGAATATGCCTTTGTATAATTCCCATCCTTCACAAGCATTGGGTAAAAACTATCATAAGCAACACTATACATGCTGTCAATGGAACCTAAAAGGACACATCCAAGAACCAAAGCAATGTATGAAAAGTGGTTGGTAAAAATTATCGTTGCAAAAATTCCATAAATCAGTGCCGACATAAAGTCTAACGTATAAATGGTCCGTTTTCTCGAATATTTATCCAAAAACGGTCCTGCTATTAGTGGAACTATAACTCTTGGTGCCATATATAAAACCATATATAGGGCGTAAAGGAATGTAGACTTAGAATAATCCAAAACCAGAAGTCCCATAGCAAAACCTGAAATCGCATTTCCAAGCTTTGAAACAACACTTCCCACCGTTATTATAGTAAAATCCTTGGTCCACAAAGGATTATTGTTTTCAGTTACTTTCATATTACTCCAATCTGCACAAAATATGTGTCTTTTTTTCTCATCTATAATGATATGCAAATTGACTGTCACATCCAAGTTACAAATGTCACAATTCCTAGAGTAAATATGTCATTTTTTTACATAAAATAGGGGGATGTCGCATTAAATTCTGATTTAGCCCATGACGAACGCGAGTCTTTGTTGATGAGTAGTGACGCTATAAAAGGCTGAGCAATTTAGTTTTTCAACAATTTACACGGCTCCCATGCTAGGATTTTATATCAGGCGCATAAACATTCCACGTAACCTCAAAACATCGAGGAATTGGCTCTTAGGGGAGCCAATTCCTCGATTGAGTTTACGTTACATATGCTCAAATGAAATAAAATCCTAGCATGGGAGCCGTGTAAATTGAAGGATAGTCTGCGAGCTCAGCCTTTTATGGCTGACTACGAAATACGGACTCGCTGGTTTTCTGGTGTTTCATAGACAAACCAGATAGGTATGATTGTTTTTTTTCTGCTATTTCCAAACGCCAATCAAATTGTATTCTCTTTTACTACGCCTATATAAATTCTGTTATTTACTGTAACATTACAAAGTGCAGCGGGACCGTTTACCAAAATCAGCAAGATGCACGGTGGTCATAGTCTTCTTGATTCGAATGGAGTGCAGGGGCAGTCCTTGGAATCATTTTAGCATTATGAGGTAGAAACTCAAGTAAGAATGAGCTCCCATAAGAGCTTATTCTTACTTGCTTAGAGGTTCTGCCGAGTGTTTAATGCGGCTGATTTTAAGGGCTGCCCCTGCACTCCATTCGAATCTCGAAAACCATAAGCCCACCGCGCATCTTTCGTGACTTTCCCTAAATCCCCCGCGTCCGTTCTACACCGTTAAACCAAATTTAGTGCGACAACCCCCATTTTTTATTCAATTATATAATTATTATTGTCAACTATTTTTTCTGCTTTTTTTTCGCTAATATACTTTGTAAGATGATAAAGAAAGCCAATAGCACGGCAATCGTTATTTTTGTCCACCATGAGGACAAGGTACCTTGAAAGGTAATAAATGTTTCTATCGTTCCTTTGATCAAAACTCCAAACAAACTACCAAACACATTTCCTACACCACCCGTTAGTAATGTACCACCGATAACCGCAGATGCGATTGCTTCCATTTCAAACCCTTTTGCCTGCTCCACAAATCCTGCACAAGTATTCAGGCAAAATAAAAATCCAGCGAATGCACCCAACAACCCATTGACAATATATACCTTTAATTTGGTTCGTTTTACATTGAGTCCCATCAAAAGAGCAGATTGTTCATTGCCACCTACTGCATAAACGGAACGACCAAATTTCGTGAATTTAAGGATAACAAAGAATGCAATTAGTGTTAGAATAGCCAAAACAACACTTGGATATATGTAAGGATAAATCATAACTCCCTTACGATTTATCGTTCCACCAAATGGAAGGTAGATCTTTGCATTTGCCCAAGATAGGAACAAACTATTTTTAATACTTATCATTTCCGTACTGATTATGGCTGTCATACCACGAGCAAAAAACATACCGGCTAGCGTAACAATAAAAGGTTGTATCTTTAGATAAGCAATCAAAAAACCTTGAACAAGCCCAAATATCAAACCGATAACAAGGACAATGACAAGTGATGGAATGGCTCCCATTCCTTTGATTTCCATCATCCAAGCCAAGAGCATACATGTCATTGCGATAACAGAACCAACGGAAATATCGATTCCTCCTGTTATCAAAACCATCGTCATTCCCGTAGCAGCTACAATTAGGCCCGCATTGTTAATAAATAGATTTAAAAATACTTGCAACTTTCCAAAATTCTTATCCGCAAATACGATCATTCCAATCACATACATAATGGCAAACAATACGATTGTAATCATTAATAAAAAAGAATTTCCGTCAATTTTTTTCTTTCTTGCTCTCATTATGCCACCTTCTTTCCTTGCTGCCCATTTTGAAGCTGAAGTTTTGCGTTACGAAGCATTCTCTTAAGTTCCGGTGATTGTAAGGATACAATTATGATAACAACGATAGCCTTATAAACAGGAAGTTGATCTGCTGATACCTTCATAGCATAAAGAGTGGTTGTGAGCGCCTGAATTGTTATCGCTCCAATTACACTTCCGATTAAAGAGAATTTACCGCCTCCTAAACTGTTTCCTCCAAGTGCAACTGCAAGAATTGCGTCCAATTCCATATTTAAGCCTGCATTGTTTGCATCTATGGAATAAACACGTGATGTAATAATCATTCCTGCAATACCAGCACATATTCCACAAAAAGTATAGGTTAGAAACTGAATCAATACCGAATTAAGTCCAACCAATCTAGCTGCCTTTGCATTAATTCCTACGGTCTGTATATATAGACCAAGTGCTGTCTTCTTTAAGATAAATAAGGTAATTAGAACTACAAAAATCGCCACGAAAACAGGGGTTGGAAGTGGTACTCCTTGAATAAATCCACCTAACTGTTTAAAGCTATCCACTCTCATATATAAGATATTTCCACCTGTAATCAGCTGTGCAATTCCTCTACCGGCAGTAAATAGAATTAGAGTAGCTACCATTGGCTGAATCTTCATTTTTGCTACCAAAAAGCCATTCCATGCACCGCATAACGTACCAGCCAAAAGTGCTGCGAAAAAACCAAGAATATAAGGGGCATGATAGAAATCTGTACTAGCCTCTCCGCCGCCGATAATAAAAATAGCAACTGCTCCAGCTACCGCACTTACTGCTCCAACTGAAATATCCGTTCCTCCAGAAGCAGCTACTACCAAAGTCATTCCAACTGCCAAAATAACTAATTCACTGGCACGGTTAATAACGTCCACTATGTATCCGTAAAAAACTCCATTTTGTATCGAAATTGCAAAAAAGTTCGGAGTTTTAATTACATTTACTAATAATACCAGAGCAAGACAAACCAACGGAAGGAACAATCGATACCCTGTAATTTTTTTCAATGTATTATTCATCTGCTTCACCTCCTGCAATTGCTCTCATAATGCTGTCCTGATTTAATTCCGATTCGCTAAGTTCGCCTACTTTGCAGCCATCTCGTAGTACTGCCATCTTATTACAAGTTCGTATCATTTCTTCAATTTCAGAAGAAATAAACATAATTGACATTCCTTCTTTTGCAAGCTTTACGACCAGTTTTTGAATCTCTGTTTTTGTACCAACATCAATTCCTCTGGTAGGTTCGTCTAAAATCAAAAATTCTGGATTTGTTAAAAGCCATCTTGCCAGAATTACTTTTTGTTGATTACCACCACTGAGCTGTTTGATTGGAACTTCTCGATCGGCTGTTTTTATTTGAAGGAGTTCAATGTATTTATCCGTAAATTCTTCCTGTTCTTTTACGCTCAAACGATGAAACATACCTTTTTTCGCTTGTAGCGCAATCATAATATTTTCACGCACAGAAAGGTCTGCGATAATACCTTCTTCTTTTCTATTTTCAGGAAGATAGCCCATTCCTGCTTTCATTGCATCGATAGGGGCATTAATTACAGCCTTTTTCCCTCTCACAAATAATTCACCGCTATCTGCCTTATCTGCAGCATAAATTACTCTGGCTAGTTCGGAACGTCCAGATCCTAAAAGCCCGGTTAATCCAATAACTTCTCCTTCATGAATCTGTAGATCAAATGGCTTTATTGTTCCGGTCGCTCCTAAATGTTTGGCATCAATCACAAGCGTTCCAGATTTTTTTTCTGCTTCCAGATTATCCTTTTTAATCGACGCCAAATCATCGAAATCTTTTCCCATCATTTTTGCTACTAGCTGAACTCTTGGCAGCTTTTCTACTTCATATTCACCAACTAGGCATCCATTACGCAAAACGGTAATGCGGTCACATACCTCATATACCTGTTCCAGAAAATGAGTTACAAAAATAATTCCAATGCCTTGGCTTTTCAGCTTTTTCATCAAAACAAACAATTTCTCAACTTCACCATCATCCAAAGAAGAAGTTGGTTCATCTAATATAAGTACCTTTGCTGACATATCGATAGCCCTTGCAATAGCAATCATCTGTTGCATCGCAAGCGAATAATTTTCCAGTGCAACGGTTACATCTATACTAATATTCAAATTTTTCAATATTTCATTCGACTTTTGATTCATTGTTTTCCAATCAATCATTCCAAATTTTTTCGGTTCACGGCCAATAAATAAATTCTCTGCTACGGTTAAATTCGGGCACAAATTAACTTCCTGGTATACTGTACTTATTCCCTTCCCCTGTGCCTCTTGGGGCGAGCGATTTACAATCGCGTGATCATAACCATCTAGTTTTATTTCACCAGTTTCAAATTCTTCAACACCGGTTAGTACCTTTATTAAAGTGGACTTTCCAGCCCCGTTCTCGCCCATCAATGCATGTATTTCACCCATTCTCAATGTGAAATCTACCTCCGATAAAGCAACTACTCCCGGAAAGTTTTTGTTGATGTGGCGCATAGTAAGCAATATTTTATTCACGTTTTCCATTGGGACTCCACCTTTCATTCTCATAATTATTGCTTTTGGTCCTATTTTTTCGATAAAAAATAGGTGTGAGGGAGAATCGGTGGATTCTCCCAATTTCACACCTTACTTTATTTGACTTTCATTTGCAAATTAATATGCACGGGTAGGTTTAATATCTTTTGCTGTTTCTGCAGGGAATACACCTTCATCAACATACTGAAGTTTATCTACTGTTTCGCCAGCTTGTAATTTCTGAATAATTTCAGCTACACGTGGTCCGTGTAATGGATTACATTCAACAGAAACGTTCATCTTGCCTGCGATCATAGCATCAAATGCTGCTGCAACTGCGTCAAATGATACGATAGTAATGTCTCCATCTGGTCCACAAGTTTTTCCTGCTGCTTCAATCGCATCAATTGCTCCAAAAGCCATGTTATCATTTTCAGCGATAACTACATCAATATCATCATAAGATTTAAGGAAGGATTCCATAACTTCCTGACCTTTCGACTGTGTAAATTCTCCAGTCTGTCTTTCTAACATTTTCCACTTTGGATAAGCTGCCATTTTTTCTTCAAAACCATCGGTACGTCCGATTTGTGCAGAAGATCCAATTGTTCCTTGAAGTGTAACAATATTAATATCTTCGTCAGCTCTTCCTTTGGAATCTAAGTATTCAGCTAACCATGCAACTGCATCATAGCCTTCTTGTAAGAAGTTAGATCCAACCCAGCATTCAAATAAGCTGTCATCCGATACATCGATCATACGGTCAACGATAATTACTGGTATGCCTGCTTCTTTTGCTTCCTGTAATACAGTATCCCATCCGGTTTCTGTAACAGGTGCTATAACGATGTAATCAACATCTTGTTGAATAAAGTTACGAACTGCTTTAATTTGGTTTTCTTGCTTTTGCTGAGCATCATCAAAAATTAATTCATATCCATTAGCTTCAGTAAAAGTAGATTTCATTGATTCTGTGTTTGCTGTACGCCAGTCAGATTCTGCACCAACTTGCGAAAATCCAACAATAATTTTTTCACTACTCGTATCCGTTGTTTCCGTTGTTGCTGCCTCTTCCGTCGTTTCTGTCGTTTCTGTTGTAGCATCTGTTGTCTTTGCTGTGTTCGTGCTGCCACCTCCACACGCTACTAATGAAACCGTCATTGCTACCGTCAGCATTAAAGCTGCCACTTTTTTTAAATTTCTCATAAAGTTCCTCCTCCATTTTCAGTTCCCAATATTATTTATTACAGTTACTATTTTATGGAATATCACAACGAAATACAATGCAGATTCTTCGCTTCCTTTTTGATATTCTTATGAAAGCATTTTTACTATTTCATTATTTTTTTACATTAGTTCATTTTTTTTAGATGTTACCATTTCATATGGCAAAAGAATCTGAACAATCGTACCTTCAAGATAATTACTCTCTATTTTTATCCCATACATCTCTCCAAAACGAAGTACAATTCGTTCATTTACATTATATAATCCATAAACATCACTTTCTTCAATGGTTCTTTTTTGTATTTTTTCTTTTACTAAATGAAGTCGTTCTTCACTCATTCCAATTCCGTTATCCCTCACCTCGATTACAAAATAGGTCTCTTCCATTTGTCCACTCACTGTGATTTTACCAACACCTCGCTTATTTTTAATACCATGATAAAGAGCATTCTCAATCAGCGGTTGTATGGTTATTTTAGGTATCAGATAATGATCAAGTTGATCTGGAACGCAGATTTCGTATGTCAGTATATCCTGGTAACGGACCTGCTGAATTTCTAAATAACTGCGAGCATGTACTAATTCATCTTTAATCCTGATAATATCATAGCCCTGACTCAAGGAAGTTCGAAAAAAGTCAGATAAGGAACCCACCATACTTACAACATCTTTTTGATTCCCCCCCTCTGCAAGCCATACAATCGTATCCAGTGTATTATATAGGAAATGAGGATTAATCTGCATTTGAAGCAGTTTTAGTTCCGCCTCTCTCAAATGTGTTTGTTCTGTTTTTACGGTCTCAATCAATTCGCTTAATCTTCTTATCATAATGTCCAAAGAATCACCTAATTTTTTTACTTCCACTCCATTTGCTATATTCGACCGTACTTCTAAATTTCCCTTTGATACTTCCTCTGTTACCTTGCAAAGATGTCGAATTGGTTTTGTTATTGTTTTAGGAATAACGGCGGAAAGCACAAACGTAACAAATATTACGAAACCTAAGAATAGAATGCTGAATTTCATAAGATTCATATAGGATTGTTCCATTTGTAATCTTAGGTTGTCAATTTCTTTGGTCTGATAATACAGAAATTCCAAGATGGTGTCTTGAATTAAGGAAGTAACTCCCTTTATATCAACATCCCACATTTCTATATTTTCATCGTATTTTCCACCCGTTCTGATGTTTTCCTTAATATTTGCGGTATACTTTTCTAGATTTATCAGATACTTTTCAATTCGCTCTAGCCTTGTCCGGTTCTTTTGTACCTGTGTTGATTTTTCTAGTTCTTTAACGATTCTTTGTGCTTCCTCAATATCAGCGATAGGATCTGCTTCTTCATAGTTTTGATTACCGACAATAATTAAATAAATTTTGTAATCAAAGTCTTTTTTAAAGTCAATACTAAATTCACTCGCAGCCGAAGCGCTTCTCGTAATGCTGTCATACTGTTGGTTAAAATTTTTAATACTACCAAACCAAATAAAGGTAAATATCAATACAGGAACTATCACTAAAAGATAAGAATACCGCATTTTCGCTACTAAACTTAGATTCAAAAAACGTTCCATTAACTTTTTGGGCATGTTTTTTATTCCTCACTTCCTTTGGTTCCTCTATATTGCATAGGAGTACACCCTTGTGTCTTTTTAAAAAGATAAGAGAAATAGTGAGGATCCTTATATCCTATTTCCATACTAATTTCATTGCTTCTTTTATTGCTGCATTTTAGCAATTCTTTCGCTTTATTCATGCGATAATCCGTCAGATATTTTACAAAAGTGACGCCCATCTCCTGACTGAAAACTGCACTTAGATGACTCGGACTAATATTGACATACGAGGCAGCTGCATTTAGGGACAAATCTTCATTCATAAAATTATCTTCTATGTAACGTTTCGTTTTATCGATTATATCCCCCGATTTTTTGCGAGAGACCTCATTTCGACAATTCAATGCATGTTCGAAAAGCCTTTCTATATATATAACACTGTTTTCAATCGTTGATATAGCCTGTGTCATTTCTTTTGTTTTTTCAAGAGGTTCTTTTTTATTCTCCTCTTTTTTATATCCTAGACCTTCCATAAATTTAGCCACTGTGATGTACATATCCATAATGATATACTGCCGAAATATGAGTGAATTTTTTCCTGAATTTCCAATATTTTTTAAATATTCATCGACAAAAAAAGGAATATCTTCTTTTTCTCCACACCGCAAAAAATATTCCACCTTCTTCTTATCTAATTTTTCAGCATCAATCATCGAGATTTGCAACGTGTCATTTGCTGTAATTGATGTTTCTTCAATTTTCTTACATTCTAAAAATTGACTTTTTTCTAATATAAATCGATACGCAAAGGCTCTGCTAGCATCCTCAAAAGAATGTTCCAGTTCCCTTAATCTTGTTACCGGGCTTCCAATTCCCCCAAAATACTTGATATGCTGATAATCTCCAACAATATTCTCTATTGTTTCGACTACCCGTTTTTGTATCATTTCTATTTCCTTTGCATTTTCCGCTTTTAATAAAAATGCAACACCCTCTAAATTTCGATTAAATTCTATAACATCCCCATTTTCGAAAAAGTTTTCGGAAATTCGTTTTCGTATATGTAACAGACGATTCGAAAATTCCTCGTCAGCCACAGGCACATCGCCATGGACCCTTTGTACTTTGAATAGAATGATATTATAAAACGGAGCAGATAACTCAAGCTTTAACTGTTTACCTCGCTCTAAAACATTGCCAACTGGCTGATTACTTCGAATCAAATCGTTGAAGAAATTACGTTTTGCATCTTCTTCGTTTTCTTCCATTTCATTTTTAAACTTTTCAATATTTTCTTTTTCTTTGCGTTCCTCCAGAATTTTTTGTCCAACTTTTGCCACGACTGCTAATAAGTCTTCTCCATTAATTGGTTTCAACAAATATTCTTCAATTCCTATTTTTATTGCTTCTTTTGCATATTCGAATTCCTCATGCCCGCTTAATACAATTATTTTAATTTCTGGCATTTCTTTTTTCAGCATGCGAGAAATTTCCAATCCATCCATAAATGGCATACAAATATCGGTAATTACGATATCAGGTTTTGTGCTTCTGATCAATGGGTAAGCTAATTCCCCATCACTTGCTTCTCCACAAAAATCAAAACCCTCGCTCTTCCAATCAATGTTTTTCTTAATGCCTTCGCGAACGACAAATTCGTCCTCTATCAAAAATACCTTTAACATAAATTACCCTCCAATAAAATTGCAAATCCCATAAAGAAAATTATAACATGTTTTTCTAAATATTTCTAACTTGTTTGCAAATCTTCATTCGGGTTTAACAAGTGCATTTAAGACGGACGCGGGGACAATGTCGTCAACTTAAGAAAAAAT
>DIGJ01000035.1 GCA_002419585.1 Lachnoclostridium sp. UBA5725 | reverse complement strand
CAATCTAAAGTTTAGAACCATTTTTTTATGTAAGTTAATCATGATAAATAGAAAAAATTAACAACATAGTAAAAATTTGTAACAAATTATAAAAAAAATGCAATTACATTTGATGAGTTGTGCAATATGATTATAATTGTTCTTTGAATGTTGTTTTAAAATAAAAAAATTGTAACAAAGAAATTTGGGGTTATGATTTATTGGGAAAGAGGAGGAGAATTGTGGAACTAAAAAAACTATTATCAGTATCACTTGCTATTGTTATGGTAGGAACATCATTTAATTGCCCTACCTATGCAAAAGCAGACACAAATCAAGTAGTGAAGTTAGCTACGTCTACAGGAAATACCGTTACGGGATGGGGACCGTACTCAACAGCAAAATCGCAGGCAGCATTAGATGCGATGACAGCCGTGAAAGATGCAAGTGTTGATAAGGCCACAAAATTTACTCACAAAGAGTGGACGGGAACTACTTACCAGGATGTGGATGGAAAAGAAGTAAAAGCAGCAGATGTCTATGGAATTAATGTACAAGAAGCGAGCACCTCTTCTACATTATCTGTTGCATATGATACCGTGGACAAAGCGATTGCAGGAGCGAAAGAATATAAAAAAGAAGCTTCCAAATATGTACAATTTCTAACTGGATCAGATAGCAGTGTAACGGATTGGGATTTGGTCGTTGTACAAAATCAGGAAATAGCACAGTCTGATTCTTACAAGAACTTTTATAAAGCAGATTATAATACAGCGTCTGTTGGTGCTAATGATGTAAAATGGAAAAATAATCTGGAACTTCCAGCTAGCTGGACAGCTTATGGATTCGATTATTCCATTTATTGTAATGTACAGATGCCTTGGCAGTCGAAGTATGATAGTGGGATTGAAGTACCAGTGGCTCCAACTGTGTACAATCCGGTCGGTTTATATCGAAAAAGCTTTACAGTAAATGATAGTATGTATGGTGCAAACGGAAGAATCTATCTATCTTTCCAGGGTGTTGAGTCCAACTATTATGTATATATTAATGGTAAAGAAGTAGGATACAGTGAAGACACGTTTAGTCCTCATAGCTTCGACATCACCGATTATTTAAATCCAAAAGGACAGGAAAATCTTCTTGCAGTTGAAGTTCATAAGTTCTGTGATGGAACATGGATGGAAGATCAGGACATGATTTACGATGGTGGTATTTGCCGCGATATTTATTTGTATGCAACCCCATTGATACATATCAATGACTATTTTGTACGCACAGATCTTGATGAAAATTATAAGAATGCAAATATGCAGTTAGATCTTGCTATTTCAAATAGTTCAAATAAAGCAGCAGAAGGTTATAAGGTAGACGTTGCTCTTTATAATCCAGATGGTTCTGCCTTCATGAATGGCAAAACAATTAGTGTACCTAGTGTAGGAGCTGCCAGTGAAGATGGACAAAAGACGAAAGTTGTATTAAATGCGCCGGATATGACCGTATATTCACCAAAACTTTGGTCAGCAGAAGATCCTAATCTTTATACCCTTGTACTAACACTTTATGATGCATCTGGAAATTATATTGAAAGTGTATCGCAAGAACTTGGTTTTAGAGAAATTGAGTTTACCAGTACACAGGTAGATGAAAAAACTGGAGTGCGTATCACTAAGAAAGAGGATTATAAACCGACTACGATTAACGGAATGCCTCTATTATTAAAGGGTACCAATCGACATGACACCGATCCAGTGTATGGAAAATATGTACCAAAGCAAGTGGCAGAAGAAGATGTACTGATCATGAAACAGTATAATTTAAATGCCGTTCGCACATCTCACTATAGCAATGATGAGTATTTTTATTATCTTTGTGACAAATATGGACTTTATGTAATGGCTGAGACAAATTTAGAGTCCCATGCATTGATGAATGACAAAAAAAATGGTGAAGCAGGACAGACTAATTTTAAAAAGCTTGCAATGGACCGAACTGTCACTGCATTTCATCGGTTAAAGAATCGTACTTGTAACGTAATGTGGTCGACTGGAAATGAAAATTATTATTCCAGCAATGCAACTTATGCAAATGGAATGTTCTTTGATTTAATCTGGTATTTTAAGAAAAACGACAAAACACGGCCAGTACATAGTGAATCATCCAATAGTGAAAATGGAACCGATATGGGAAGTAACATGTATCCATCGGTATCTACAGTATGGGCGAGAGCGGCTGAGAATATGCCATATGTTCTTTGTGAATATGATCATGCCATGGGAAATGCAGTTGGTAATATGGAAGAATATTGGGATGCAATTCGAAGCCACGATAATATGCTTGGTGCGTTTGTATGGGATTGGGTTGATCAATCCAGGCTAGTTTCTTTTGATACTTTACCAAAGAAATATTCCATAGAAGATACCAGTAACCAGAAAGCAACTGGTATAGTAAATATAAAATCTATAAATGAGTCACCAGAAGCAGCTTCCTTAAGCACAAAAAGTCTAAATGGATATATGTTGATGGATTCAAAGTATACCGATGCATACAATGCTGAAACTACTGGAGCAAATAAAGCATTTACAGTAGAAATGGTTGTATACCCGACTGCACTTGATGGTGACAGTGTGTTTATGTCTAAGGGGGATAACACTTGGGCATTCAAGACCAATAGCAATAAACAGATGGAATTCTTTGGCTATCATAGTGGAAATTGGAGTTCTGTTACCGTTGATGTTCCAAATGGCTGGTTAAATAATTGGCATCAGATAGCAGTAACTTATAATGCTGGAGTAGTAAAAATTTACTGTGATGGGACATTGCTTAAGACAGGTAATACAAATGCAACAATTGATCCTTCTGGTTATCAATTAGGAGTTGGATATTGTCAACAAAAAGGAAGAACGTTTGATGGGCAAATTTCAATTGCGAGAGTATATAATAAAGAATTAACATCTGAACAAATAGCAGCACAAAATTCTTTGTTACCAGCAATTGCACCAAACGATAGTAGTGTAGTGCTTTGGATTGATTACAGCAATATCAAGGAATTGTCGCCAGAAGAGCAAGGAATTTACGACTATTTCGCGCAAAGCTATGCACAGAAAAATTTGTATGATTCAAGCTCAACAACATCAACTGCTGGTCAAATGGTAACTTCAACATCCTCTGTAACGACAGGATCAAAAACTAGTAGTGGACGTTTTTATGGATATGGTGGAGATTGGGGAGATGTACCAAATGACAATTCCTTCTGTGTTAATGGTATGGTATCACCAGACAGAGATGTTCAGCCGGAATTGTATCAGGCAAAATATGTATATCAAAACTTCTGGTTTAAAGCGGATGAAATCCAACTAAAGGATGGAACGGTATCCGTATATAATGAAAACAATTTTAAGAATTTAAGTGATTATAATGTAGTATGGACATTGAAAGAAGATGAAAGAACAATAGGTACTGGTGTGTTAGCGGCACAGGATGTTGCTGCAAAACAAACAAAGAACCTCAATATCCCATATGCACAGAATCTACCAGACACATTAAAAGCAGGCGCAGAATATTATCTTAACCTGTCCGTGCAGTTAAAGGAAGATGTTTCCTATGCAAAGGCCGGACATGAAATTGCGCATGAACAATTCTGCCTTCCAGTCGAAGTTGCACAGGCAGCTAAAGTGATATCACAAAAGGGTATCGCAATCGATGAAAGTGCATCGGATTATGTAACCGTAAGTGGTGAAAGTTTTACGTTTAAAATAAATAAAACTACGGGTGCAATGGAAGATTACAGTTATGAAGGAAACACATTAGTCGAAAGTGGCGCTGTTCCAAACTTCTGGCGTGCACCGATGAATAACGATAATAATAATTATGACAGCAGCTGGCAGTCCATGGCTGCATCAGCAACGGCTTCCTCAATCGTAATAAGTACGAACACGGAGGGTCAGAAAGTAATTACAGTAAACCTTACATTTTCAAAAAATACAGGTGTGAAAGAAGCCATCATTTATACCATTGATGGAAGTGGTGCAGTTACATTAAAAACAAGTGTAGATGCTACAGCATCAAAAATCGCGAACTTCATTCGTATTGGTTCTACATTGACATTGCCTGCTGGATATGAACAAGTAACCTGGTATGGAAATGGTCCAGTAGAAAGCTGTTCTGACCGCAATAGTTTTGCTATGGTTGGAGAGTACAAATCAACGGTAGATGAACTATTTTATCCATATTTGGATACACAAGATACCGGTACCTTGACTGGTACAAAATGGATCAGTGTGACAAATGCAGCAACAAGTAGTGCTATATTGATTGCAGCAAAGGATACGTTAGAAACAAGTGCTTTACACTTTACAGCAGATGATTTAACCTCTGCACAGCATCCATATGAGCTTAAACATCTAAATGAAACAATCCTGTCTGTAAACTATAAGTCACAGGGTACTGGAAATGCAAGTTGTGGTCAAAATCCATTGAGTGCTTATATGCTACCTACTACAAAAGTCTATGAGTATGAATACACGATGATTCCATACAAGACAGCGGAGGTTACGGCAGAAAATACCTTAACACAGATTAGTAGACCATATCGCACGGTTGCTAGTGTAAATTGGAATAACTTGTTAAATACAAAGGCACAGGATTTTATAGATGCAGTTAAGAAAATTGTAGTATATGATTATTCACAATATGCAACACTTGAAAAGTTACAAGAACAATACAACACGAAATTTACAGCAGACTTAAAGACTGTAATTAATACCTTAGATTCAAACGTGGTTACTTCATTAAGCGAAAAATTAGAAGCAGCGAAGGCACTAAAGGGAAGAAGTGTGAAGGTTACCTTCAAAGATCAGAGTCAAAATGCGTTTGATACATCCTATACGGATGCAACAAGTTTCAAGTTAGGATATGACAAGACGATTGGACGTAAGATATTTACTGGAAACTTTGCAATGGAAGATGCTAAGGTAACTGCAAAATTTAATGAAGTAATGAAGGGAACCAAACCTTTTACTGTGGAGACTTGGATGAATCCAAATGGAGGAAATTCAGAATCAAATCTACTTATTAGTAAGGGTGATGCTTGTATGGGGTTCCGTGTCTCTCAAGACTCCGTTTACTTCTTTATTAAAAACACATCGGGTAGTTGGAAGACCTGTTTGGGAGCATTGCCTGATTTGAATTCATGGCATCATGTAGCTGGTGTTTATGATGGTACAAATTTGATGGTATATATTGATGGTGTACTTATTACTACTACAGCATCAGTAGGTGGTATAGCAACGCAGGATGATGCACCACTTGGAATTGGTATTGATAAATCAACTTCCAGAGCAGGTGGTAACAGCATCGCAACTGCAAGAATTTACAGCAAAGCTCTTACTGCAGAAGAATTAATTGGACAGATGAATTATGACAAAGGTACCACAACAACAGCTGCAATCGACAAATCAGATGCAGATGTACAGCTTTGGTATGATTTTAGTAATACCACTGTAGAATCCATTTATCGTCCAATTACCAGCTTTTCCGCAAGTGCTGGCAGTGCTCCGAAAGATGGAAAGACGATTACACTCAAAGTTGGAGAAACAGAATCCATTTCATCTATAGTGGGACCGGAAAATGCTACTGATAAGACAATTACATATAACTCAGATAATGCACAATGTGCGAAACTATCAGAACAAAAGGATGGAACCTACACAACTAAAGTATTGACAGATGGAAATACTATTAGCAGCAAGGTTTATGTAAAAGGCTTGAAAGAAGGAAAAGCAACAATTACAGTATTAGCAAACGGAAAAGATGCAGACGGTAAAAACTTAGCAGCTAAGACATTTAATATTATTGTTACAAAAGCGACGCCTAGTACATCACCAGAACCTAGCAGTGATCCTGTAGGTCCAATACCTACTAAGAAACCAACACCAGTACCAACAACTACACCGAAACCAACTGCAACACCGAAACCAACATCAGCACCATCAAAGGCAGATACTATTACTGTTACAAAGAAAGTAAATCTTTTCATTGATGGTACGACAAAAGCGTCACAACTTTTAGATGTAAAACTTCCAAAAGGAGTAAAAGCAAAAGACGCTAAGATTACATATTCATCCTCAGACAAGTCAATCGCGACAATCAGTAAAGATGGAAAAGTAATTGCGAAAAAAGCTGGAACAGTAAAGATGACAGTTAAGGTGGTATACGACAAAGAAACCATTACCAAGGAAGTAAACGTAACGGTAAAGCCGGCAACCTTTCGTGTAAGTGGAAAGGATACGGTAAAGGAAGGAGCAGTATATAAATACGATTTGAAATTATCAGGTTATAAAAAATCGGATGTTTCAATTACTTCCTCCAACAAAAAGGTTTTACGAGTAAGCAAAACTGGTAAAGTAAGAGCCTTGAAAAAAGGAAAGGCTAAGCTTATAATTAAAGTTGGAAATAAAAAGAAAAAAATAGAAATTGTTGTAAAATAGTAGTGTATAGCCATCCTCTGTCCGTTTGGTCAGAGGATGGCTTACTATACATTTTACGAGAATAAAGCAATATAAAAGGGGATTAGTTACAACGAGGGAGGAAAGAAAAAGCTTATGTACACAATGTTGATTGCAGATGATGAAAATGAATTACGACATGCGATCGTTCGAACGATTAACTGGAATGAGATTGGATTTCGCATTGTAGGCGAGGCAGAGAATGGGGTAGAAGCACTTGAACTTGTGGAACAGCTCGAACCGGATCTTTTATTGACGGATATTAAAATGCCTTTTTTAAGTGGTATAGAACTGGCTCGCAGAGCGAGAAATGTTCGTCCGGTTATGGATATTGCATTTTTAAGTGGATATGATGATTTTCAATATGCGCAGCAGGCAATTGAGTACAATATAATCAGCTATTTGTTAAAACCATTATCCGCTGCTGAATTGACAAAAGAAATGCAAAATATAAAAAATAAAATGGATGAGAAATTTAAAAAAATGCAATATGTGCATTCGTTGTCTGATTTTAGTCAAAAAAAGTTGGAGTATGAACGTAGTCTATATTTATTACCGATCTTTCTGGATACGGTTTCTCTACATGTTACCAATGTGCCAAGAAATATAGACAACGAAATAGAAATTGAAAAGCGAGCAGTAGAACTAGGGCTGAAGCGAGCAGTGAGCGACCACTCCCTTTACTGTGTGCTGGTTATACAGTTTTGGCAAGGAGAAAAATACAATTGTACAGAATGGGAGCATATTGGATTTGTAGATGAAATTGCAAAAAAATATGTGTGCTGTGGAAGTGTTTATTCCAATGGAAAAATAATTACGATTGTCAGTGATAATAAACGAAACCTAGACAAGTATACGCCGATTTTTTCAAAAGAAATTATACAAGGGGCCAATCGAATTTTAAATCAGGGCTGCGAGATTGGCATAAGTAAGCAATTTGAGTTTTTAAAAAATGGGAACACCGCATATGCAGAAGCGGTAACAGCGTGTGAATATACGTTTGGGGAAAGCAAAGAACCTCGATTTATATCCGATATGGAGAATGTGAATACTTACATAAGTAAACCGGTTGATATGATAACAATGGAATTGGAACGTTTGTTAAAGACTGCAGAAGAGGATGTGTTAAATGCATTTTTAAATCAAGTGTTTGAAGACCCAGAAATTGGACATAACGAATTTTTGATGATGCAGCTTATGTCTACGATTTATGCAGTTCTTAGCAGTGCGGTTGAGGAAAAGGAAGTCGAATTGCTCTTAAAGCAAATGTCATTTTCTGATAAGCTATTAGTTCGTCATTCCTATGATAAAATAAAGGAAAGTATTCGTAAGTTTGCATTTATGGCACATAGCATGATAGTAAATCAACGAAAGCATAACTCCGAACTCATTTGTGATGAAGCCATCCAAATCATTAATCAAGAATATAGTGACGAAAACCTTAAGCTTTCGGCTATCAGTGAAAGACTTCACGTTAGCTCAAGTTACTTAAGCACTCTCATAAAAAAAGAACAAGGTGATAGCTTTATAAGCCTGTTGACAGAAAAGAGAATGAAAGTAGCGAAAGAATACCTGCTATGCTCATCACGTAAAATTCTTGAGATTGCTACAGCATGCGGCTATAGTGATCATCATTATTTTAGTTATTGCTTTAAAAAATACTATGGTATATCACCAAATAAAATGAGGGAATCGGTACGAGATGTTTGAGATGAAAAAGAAAAAGATGCAGAAAAAGAAGATGTCTTTGTCCACTTTTTGGATGCTGCTCATTAGCATGTTGTCCATTCTTTTAGTTGGCGTATGTATGATTACGTTCATTCACATCTATCAGAATTCTCTGTATCAGGCAGCTTCTATTAATTCGGAACAGGCAGTTTCCCAGGTAGTAAATACAATAGGGATTTATTCCGATGAAATGAAACAGGATATAAAATATCTTGAAAATGAAATCAAAGTTTGCAATACAAAAGAGGATATTAGGAAGTCCTTTATGTCGATGCTGCAAATGCAGAATAATCTGGTGTCCATCATGATATACAGCAAAGATGGGGAACTGTTAAATTATTATGCGATTGATCAGAAATTAAAAAAAGATCAGAGTAAGAGTTTGTCGTATTATCCGGAAATGTTTTCTAGGGGTAGATACGAAATATCGGCACCTCATATACAAAATTTATTTGAATCATACTATCCTTGGGTGGCGACAATTGGCGATTCATTAAATTCAAGTCTTTATGGGGAAGAAGTATATCTTGTAATGGATGTTCGTTTCTTTTCGATTTTATCCTATGTTGATAATGTAAGTATAGGCCAACATGGATATTGTTTTGTCGTAAATAACAATGGTGATTTAGTTTATCATCCACAGCAGCAACTTATTTTTGCTGGATTAAAAGAAGAGGAACTTCACAAATTGTGTGCACTGAAAGATGGAGTATATATTCAAAAAGATGTGATCTATTCCGTAAAGTCATCACAGGAAAATCCTTGGAAGGTTGTGGGTGTGAGCTATACAAATGAATTGGTACAACAAAAGATATGGAGGGCACTTAAAACAATCGCGATTAGTGCTCTAATGTGCATGTCAATTGCATGGTTTATCATCCAGATATTTTCAAATAAAGTTTCGAAACCGGTAAAACAGTTGGTATTGGATATGAAGGAATTTGAGAAAAATGCAGAATATTATCGTTATGAGTCGATAAAAGGAATTGATGAAGTACAGATGCTTTCGGAATCTTTTGCTCATATGGTACTAATCATTCAACAGTTAATGGATAAAGTAAAAAAGGAAGAAATAACGCTGCGAAAGGCTGAACTAAAGGCCTTGCAAACACAAATCAACCCACATTTTCTATATAATACGCTCGATTCGATTCAATGGATGTGTGAACGGGAAGACAGAGAAAAAGCCGTAGAAATGGTCAGTGCACTGGCTAAATTTTTTCGGATCAGCATCAGTAAGGGGCACGAACTAATTACCATAGAAAATGAAATAGAGCATGCAAAAAATTATCTTATTATTCAAAAATTCCGATATAGTAATCAGTTTGCTTTTCATTTTGATATTGAGGAAGGCGTGTTATCCTATTATTGTAATAAGATTATATTACAGCCTTTGATTGAGAATGCCATAATTCATGGTATGGATGCAACAATAGAGGATGGTGAGATTACAATACGAGCAAAGGAAACAAAAGATGCAATTTGCTTGATTGTGGAAGACAATGGGAATGGGATGACAGAAGAGCAGCTTCGAAATATTTTGCATTGTGATGGAAATAAAGACTATGGTATAGGACTTAAAAATGTAAACGACCGTATTCAGATTTACTTTGGAGAACAGTTTGGAGTTTTCCTTGAAAGTGAACTGGATGAAGGTACGAAAGTTACCATACGGTTACCAAAAATTACACAAGAAGATGCCAGGAAAATCTATTTAAATGAATAAATGGAGTTGAAAGGAAGACAAAGGGTATATGAATCGAAATAGAACAAAAGGGATGCTATTCCTGATTTTGGTAGGTCTAACTTGCCTATGTACTTCCTGTGGGGAAAAGGAAGAAGCATGGTCGAGTCAGATAAAAGACAAACCGGACATTGCGGTTATTACGAAATCAACGGATTCGAATTTTTGGAAAGCGGTCCAGCGTGGTGTGAATACGGCAGCAAGTGAATACAATCTGAATGTAACTTTTGAAGGGCCAACCAACGAAGAGGATTATCAGACACAGAATAAGATGATACAAGAAGCGGTAAAAGATGGAATAAAAGCGATTGTAGTATCCATCATTGATACCAATGCTTCTGTAGAGGTCATCAAGGAAGCAAAGGCAGCAGGTGTTTATGTTGTAATTATCGATAGTGGTATTAATATGAAAAATATTGATGCTGAAATTAGTACGAATAATTATGATGCAGGTTCAAAGGTGGCAAAAGCAATCTTAAAGAATCGAGAGGAGAAAATAAGCGTAGGTATTGTTAATTTTGATAAGAATACAACCAATGGACAAGAACGAGAAAAGGGATTTCGAGATTGGATGAAGAAAGAAAAACGTGCCCATATCTTGGAAAGCATTAATGTTGAGTCCAATATTGAATCAGCAAAACAAGGAACAAAGGAACTGATTAAAGCACATCCTGAAATGAATGCAATTGCCACCTTTAATGAGTGGACTACATTAGGAGTGGGTTCGGCCATTCAGGAATTGAATTTATCCGATCAGATACAGGTTGTTGCATTTGATAATAACGTAATATCCGTTGCAATGTTAGAAAGTGGAGAAATAGATGGACTAATTGTCCAAAATCCTTTTGCTATGGGATACCTTGGAATTGAAAATGCGTATCATCTAATAAAAAAACAACAAAAAACAGGAAATGTTGTATATACAGATGCGATACTCGTAAATAAACAAAATATGTTTGATCCGTCCGTACAAAAGATCTTATTTCCACTAGATAATGAAGAAAATTAAGAATAGGAGACTGTAATAAAAAAGTAAGTTTATTTCTAAGACATCATATGATATACTCTTTTCTAGATAATACATGAATAAAGGGGAAGTATTATGTTTAAGAACAAAGATGGAAAGATTCGTTCTGGCTGGAAAATTCTACTTACAACGCTTGTATTGTTTGGATTTATCTTAACAATCACATTTATACTACAGATTCCGTTAATCGCATATTTAACAAAAACGGGTGATTTTGATGTTGCGACACAATTCGCTTCGGAACGTGGAAAACAAATTATGTCGTATTATTCCAAAATAGCAATGGTAGTACAAGAAGTCTTGATGATTATAATACCAATTATTTCGTGGACCAAGTTTTCAAAGCAGCCATTACGTGCAATGGGATTGGATTCACTTGGTGTACATAAGATGGAAATGTTATCTGGTTTCGTATTTGGTTTTGTTTCCATCAGCCTTGTATTTGCTGGCATTGTTGTTTCAGGAAATGCAACGGTTACCTCATGGAAACCGCAATTTTCGCTTGATATGATATTATGGCTAGTATTCTTTATATTCGTTGGTTTTGCAGAAGAAATCTTTGGGCGAGGCTATATCATGGCTATTCTACGACAGACTAAGAGTAAGGTCATGGTGGTACTTGTATCCGCAATTATATTTGCGTTATTACATTCTGGTAATTCTGGAATTGGTTTAATACCGTATATCAACTTAATGTTGGTTGGTGTATTATTTGCTTTTATGTTCATTCGATCAGGGAATATATGGATGTGTATTGGATATCATATTACATGGAATTTCTTTCAAGGATTCTATGGTTTCCCAGTAAGTGGTATTGGTACTCCAAGTTTGATTCAAATGACATACAAAGAAAATACCATTTGGAATGGAGGTATTTTTGGACCAGAAGGTGGATTGTTTGTTACCATTATTATTATAGTAGGAGTATTTTTCGTGCATGTCTATTATAAGGATAGTACGTATGAATTCCTAAATGAGATATCAGAAAAGAATACCAATGATTATGAATTTGCAGCTGTTAAGGACGATAGTTTAGAAGATAGAAATTAAGGAAGTGAAGCGTATGTGGACGAAAGAAGTATTTGGAACCGATGTTTATCATTTGGTAGCATGCTTTATTATATATAGTATGCTAGGATGGTTGTTAGAATCAATATATATGTCGATTTGTAATCGTAAATTGACAAACCGTGGATTTGCCTTTAGTCCATTTTGTCCAATTTATGGAGTCGGCGCAGTGACTGGTTATTTATTACTACATCCATTTGCTGATAATGTAATCAAGCTATATCTAATAGGAGCAGTATCTGCAACCATTTTTGAATTTTTAGTTGGAAAGCTTATGCTTCGAATGTTTGGTGAGTTGTGGTGGGATTATAATGAGAAACCACTAAATTACAAAGGAATTATCTGTGCAGAAAGTACGATTGCATGGGGATTTTACGCAGTGGGTATTATTTTATACCTAAATAGTTATGTAGTTCGATTTATTAACTACCATGATATGTCAAAAGGAATTATGCTGTGCCGATTTATATTACTGGTATTTACCATTGATTTTGTATATCATTTAATTCAGGCACTTGGAATAAATATAAGAAAATATGTTGAAAAAATGCATGAAAAATATGAATCCGTAAAGGCCCGGTGGTACTAGGGGATTCTGGGTTTTGTGAAGGAAGGACGCGAGTTTAGTGGGTGACGGACGTCATGAGAGGCTGAGTGATTTTGGCTTTTGAACAATTTACACGGCTCCCATGATAGGATTTTATATCAGTCGCATAAGCATTCCACGTAACCTCTGAACATTGAAAAAAGGGCTCTTAAGGGAGCCCTTTTTTCATAGAGTTTACGTTCCATGCTCAAATGATATAAAATCCTAGCATGGGAGCCGTGTAAATTGTACGATAGATTGTGAGTTCAGCCTTTCATGGCTGACTATGGAATACGGACTCGCTGGTTATCAAATGTTTATAAATGAAAACCTGAATTTAGGGGGATTTGGTAAAAAGTCAAAGGCAAGTCCGGGGCATGATTTTTTTATTTAATAGTAACAACGGTGTCACCTGCACTTTTTACTACTCATAACTAAATTTGCTGTTTTACATTTACAGTACAGACAACAGCGGGGCCGTTTGTCAAAATCAGCAAAATGTGTGGTGGTCATAGTCTTCATAATTCGAATGGAGCACAGGGACTGGTCTTAAAACCATTTTAGCATTATGAGGTAGAAACTCTAGTAAGAATGAGCTCCCATTGAGCTCATTCTTACTTGCTTAGAGGTTCTGCCAAATGTTTAATGCGTCTGATTTTAAGAGCAGTCCCTGTGCTCCATTCGAATTTCAAAAACCATATCCACCACGCATCTTGCGTGACTTTTCCAGAGTCCCTCCGTCCGCACAGCAAACGTATACCAAATTTAAATTACAAGCGAGTCGTCCATTTCGTGCAGTCCCATACATGGGATGCAAGTCCTTCGTAGAATTCTGGTTCATGGCATACCATTAAAATACTACCTTTGTATTCTTGCAGAGCCCGTTTTAGCTCCGCCTTCGCGTCAACATCCAAGTGGTTTGTAGGCTCGTCGAGAAGCAAAACATTGGTTTCGCGGTTAATTAGTTTGCAAAGACGCACTTTGGCTTGTTCACCACCACTTAGTACTTTGACAAGACTTTCAATGTGCTTTGTTGTTAAGCCACATTTTGCAAGAGCAGAGCGTACTTCATACTGGGTATAAGAAGGGAACTCCTTCCAGATTTCGTCTATACAAGTCGTCTTTGCATCCGATGTCATTTCCTGTTCAAAATACCCGATATTTAGATAATCACCAAGTTCAACGGAACCACTTAGTGGTTTGATCAATCCTAGGATACTCTTTAGAAGAGTTGTTTTACCTATTCCATTTGCACCGGTTAGTACAACTTTCTGGCCACGTTCCATCTCTAAGTCTAGTGGAGAAGAGAGTGGTTCGTCATATCCAATCACGAGGGCATTGGATTTGATGATATAACGGCTGGCTGCTCTGGATTCTTTGAAATGAAACTCTGGCTTTGGTTTTTCAGCCGAAAGTTCAATCATATCCATTTTGTCCAATTTTTTCTGTCTTGACATTGCCATGTTTCTAGTAGAAACTCTGGCTTTATTTCTTGCAACAAAATCCTTTAAATCTGCAATCTCTTTCTGCTGTTTATTATAGGCAGACTCTAACTGCGATTTTTTCATTGCATAGACTTCTTGAAATTTATCATAATCGCCAACATAACGGTTAAGTTCCTGATTGTCCATGTGATAAATCAGGTTGATTACACTATTTAAAAATGGGATATCATGAGAGATTAAAATAAAGGCATTTTCATATTCAATTAGATAACGTTTGAGCCATTCAATGTGCTCAGTATCCAGATAGTTTGTAGGCTCGTCGAGCAATAAGATATCTGGTTTTTCCAATAATAGTTTTCCTAACAATACTTTCGTTCGCTGACCACCGCTTAAGTCCGTAACATCTTTGTCGAGTCCGATTTCGTTGAGGCCTAGCGCACGTCCGATTTCTTCGATTTTAGAATCAATGATATAAAAATCATGCATGGTAAGTAAGTCCTGAATCGTTCCTAACTCTTCCATGTACTGCTCCATTTTGGCATCACTCGCATCGCCGAGTTTGTCACAGATATTGTTCATGCGAGTTTCCATTTCATATAAGAAATCAAAAGCAGATGCAAGGACATTACGGATGCTCATTCCTTTTTCAAGGGTGGTGTGCTGGTCAAGGTAACCAACACGGATATTCTTCGACCATTCTACCTTACCTTCATCTGGCATAAGTTTGTTGGTTATAATATTCATAAAAGTGGATTTACCTTCGCCATTTGCACCAATCAATCCGATGTGTTCTCCCTTTAAGAGTCGGAAGGATACATTATTAAAAATAGCACGATCGCCAAATCCATGCGATAAATTTTCTACATTTAAAATACTCATAAAAACACCTAATCCTTTGTTAAAACATTGATACAGTCCGTCTGCCATTATATCATAGTAAGATTTGATTTGTAAATCACATATGAAAGCAAATCGGGTTTGATTAAGTCTATATTTAAATGTTTAAATCTAAAATAAGTGAAATGATTTAGAAAAAAATCTACATAAATAAAAAAATCCAGAAAAAAATAAACAAATACGATAAATTTCTCTAAATACTTAATCTTTTTATATCTATATACTGAAATTGATTTAGATATTGATTCATAATGAGGGCTATTGTATAGGAAAAAGGAGGTGAAACAAAAGACATAATAAGAAAGGGCGGGTACTGTGTAATTAATGTAGCAAAGAGTAAGTAGAGAAGAGGGGAAAATAATATGAAGTCCAAGTTTAGGAAAGGTTTATCTTTATTTCTAGCAGCGGCCTTGGTTGTTGTGGGAATTCCAACCGATAGTATGAGATTTGTAAAAGCAGCCGAACAAAGCAAAATAGTTTATTACAATTTTCAAGAATATGACTCTACCATTATTAATGATGCTTCTGGAAATGGTAAAGCTGCAGTCATACGAAATTATGATGCTGGAGGATTTGAGATTGTAGATGCCAATATTTATGGAACAAATGTAAAGGCATTATCACTACCGGGGGGATCAGATGGAGGTTATTTAGAATTTCCAGAAGGAATTCTAGAAGGGGAACAAAGCATAACTATTAATATGTGGGTCAATCTGGCAACTAATCAGGGATACCAAAGAATATGGGATTTTGGTAATGGAACATCAAGCTATATGTATTTATTGTCGGATGGAGGAAATGACGGTTTTAAAGGTTATGCTAGTGCAATTACAAGTAATGGATGGAGTCAGGAACAGGGAATACAAAAGGGGAGCAGTCTTTCTATAAACAAATGGACTTTAACTACAGTTGTCGTCGATGGAACGACAATGTCACTCTATGAAAACGGAACGAAAATTGGAACAAAGCAGCTAACAGTCAGTCTGAGTGATTTGGGTAAAACAGCAAAGAACTGGATCGGATATGGGCAGTTCGGAGATAATCCGACAAAGGGTATGTTTGCTGAAGTATCGATCTATGATTATGCAATGTCAGATAGTGAAGTTGCCTCATTATATACAGTAGATGATGGAGGAATGGTAGACGGTGATTTGGCAGCTATCAATTTAGGAGATTTGAACGGTCTGGCAAATGATATATCTTTGCCGACAAATGGTGCAAATGGATCAACCATTACATGGAAAAGTAGTGATTCAGCCATTGAAATAAACGAAGGAACTGGAAAAGTGACTCGTCCTGCAGCAGGATTAGCAAATGCAACGGTTACATTAACCGCAACGGTTTCTTATAGTGGTGTTACAAAAACAAAAGATTTTGTAGTAACAATTCTTGCTAATTATACGGATGATACAATTACTGAACATGATATGAATGCCATTACATTTACGGATCTGAATGCGGTTACTGGTAACTTGACTCTTTTAGAACAAGGAGAATGGGGATCATCCATAACGTGGGAAAGCAGTAATCCTAAGGTGATTTCGACAACTGGTATAGTAACACGTCCAGATGTTTTAAAAGAGAACGAAGTTGTAACATTAAAAGCAAAAGTAATATATGGTGAAAGTGCGAAAACAAAAGAATTTGTAGCAACGGTATTAGCCAAAAAAGAAACTGCTACGATAACGGACTATGATGCAATTACAGTATCAACAACAAAAGGTTATGCACCGTCACTTCCTAACTATGTAAAAGTAACATATTCGAATCAAACAACAGCAAAGCTAAGAGCAATCTGGCCGGTAAGTATTGAAGCTAGTAATTATGAATCGGTAGGAAGTTTTGAAGTAGCTGGCAAAATTGTTGGAGAGACAAAAGCTATTAAAGCAACAGTAAATGTAGTAGATGAGGCCACTGGAAATGCAATTCTCATTGCAAGTCAGTTTGACTTAAACGATATTTCACTAGATGGAGACTCCATTTTAACACAGAATAAGGAGCGTACGCTTAATTATCTAAAATTACTAGATAATAATAGAATGCTATATAACTTTAATAAAACATTTAAACACTACAAAAGTATGGATAAGGATTCGGGTGGAGAATTTATGGTGTTGGCAGATGACACGAAAGTTTATCCATTAGGAGGATGGGATGAGCCAACTGGTCTGCTTCGTGGTCATTCAACTGGACATTATCTATCCGCGCTTTCACTAGCTTATGCAACATCGAGCGACGCGGAGATAAAAACAAAGCTTGATGATATGGTTCATCAGTTGCGTGAATTGCAAAAATTATCCTCTGGAGATCCAGCTGCATTTGTTACGCAAGGTACCAATCAGGCAGTATGGAGTACTGATCCCTCAATTTGGGGAGAAGGTTTTATTAGTGGTTATTCTCCAGATCAATTTGCATTATTAGAACAATATATTCCATATGCAACGATATGGGCGCCATATTATACGTTACATAAGATTATGGCAGGATTCATAGATTCCTATGAATATACCGGCAATGAGGAAGCATTGGATGCAGCCAAATCATTAGGGAAATGGGTATATAAGCGTTTGAGTGCGTGTAGTGAAGAACAGCTTTCCAAAATGTGGGATATGTATATTGCTGGTGAATTAGGAGGCTTTAATGAGTCCATGTCAAGACTTTATTTGATTACTGGAGATGAAGATTATTTAAATGGAGCAAAATTATTTGATAATAAAAAGTTCTTTGATAATTTAAATAAAAACCTGGATGATATTGCAAACCGTCATGCAAACCAGCATATTCCGCAGATTGTTGGAGCAATGGAAGAGTATGCAGCAACTGTGAAACAAGGTACTGCAGATCCTTATTACTATAACATAGGAAAGAATTTTTGGAACATGGTAGCATCCAGATATGCGTATTCGATTGGAGGAGTGGGAACTGGTGAAAACTTTAAGACCCCATATGAACAGGCTAATTTTATAAATAGTGATCGAAATTGTGAAACCTGCGCTGCTTATAATATGCTCAAGTTAACCAAACAATTGTATCAGTATGATCCAGACAATGCAGAGTATATGGATTATTATGAAAGAACCTTATATAATCAGATCATTGCTTCGCAGAATCCAAATGTAACGGAGCAGATGCACCATGGTGTCACTTATATGCTTCCAATTGGTCCTGGTGAAACAAAGAGTTACGGTGGAGACTATGATTCCTTCACCTGTTGCCATGGAACCGGCATGGAAAATCATGTGAAATATCAGGAAGCTGCTTATTATAAAGAGGGTAACTGTTTATATGTAAATCTCTATATTCCGACAACACTAGAGTGGCAGGAAAAGGGATTAAAAGTAATACAGGCAAACCAGTTTCCATCTGAAATCACAACATTAACATTGAGTGCTATTAATGAACAGACTGCAAGTCCTAGTGCAATTAATATGAAATTCCGTGTACCTTACTGGGCAACACAGGGATTTACGATTACAGTAAATGGAGAGGTAAAGGTACAAAATCCAGAACCAAGTTCTTATGTAGAATTACAGGATATGAATGCAGGAGATATCATCATTATCAATATGCCATATGCCTATCATCTTGATAAGACACCAGATAAAATAGGAAACAGCATCGTAGCAAGTGTTATGTATGGTCCGTTGGTTATGGTTGCAAAAGACAGCACTAAAACGATGAAAACTTTAATTTTATCAGAAAATTTAAGTGATTCCATAAAAGTAGACACAGCCTCTTTATTACCTAAATTAACCATTAACAATATGGAATTTGCTCCGATGTATGATGCTGCGGATTATGCATATTCAACTTATTTCAAAATAATAACAGGTGCAGATGATGGCCTTCCATGGTATGAAGTAGGTATATTCAATACAATGCCAAAATATGGATCATTTACCCTCAGTGCAGATATGATAAAACAAGGTGATAGCCTAGTTATAACGGCTGTGCCAAATAGTGGTTATAAAGTAAAAAAACTTCTTATAAATGGAACAGAGGTAACAATGGAGGAAGATAACACCTATACGGTATTGAATGTAACATCAAAACTTACGATATCAGGAACCTTCCGCTTGATTAATCCTCCCGTACCTGATCCAACTTGCCTGGATCAATCAGCAATACCAAGTGCACATTATACGGCAAGCTGGGAAACCGTTGATGGCATTAATAATGCTACATTTGAACCTACTGTATCGAAAGGTGGAACAGGAAAAGGATGGGGGAATTACTCGCAGGAACCTGGTACGAATTGTTGGGTTTCCTATACATGGGAGATGCCTGTAACGATGAATACCTTCAATATCTTTTGGTATGATGATGGAGGAGAGACAAGAGTTCCTTCTACCATTAGTTTTGATTATCTAGATGAGTCAGGTAAGTGGAAGTCGGTAACCATGATTTCGAAATATGCAGATATGATTGCTTTGAATCAGTATAATACGATAAAGATTAAAGATGTTACAACAACTTCCATTCGAATCAATATGACGATTGCGGATAAAGTTCATGCGACTGGAATTTATCGATGGAAAGTGTCAGAAGTCAAAGATCCAGGTCCAACACCGAAACCAACACCGACACCGACATCGATTCCAACGCCAACGCCAACACCAGATCCTACACAAACACCAGTGCCAAGTGGGGAACCAGTTGTAATACCAGCACCAAGTGCAACAAAAAATCCAGAACCAAAGCCTGAGAAGGGTGAAGTTCCATCCGTTGTAAAATCGGTCACGACAGAAATTTCAACAAAGCCGGTAACTGCAACAGAAAAAAATAAACTGTTTTATGGAGCGGATGGTCAAAGAGTTAGGGATGCCATTGTAAAAACAGAATCAGGAGAAAGGTATATTTTAGATAAAAATGGAGAAAGATATATATCTGCAATTGTAGAAACAAAAACTGGGGTGAAATATATTGTTGATGAGCTTGGCGTAGTTGCTACTGGTAGAATCATAAATACAAATGGAGGAAGATATTATACAACCAAGTCAAGTGGAAAAGTTGTAACCGATAAATTGTTTAAACTAAAAGGTAATAAATATATTGCAACAAAATCAGGAAAGCTTGTACAATCGAAATGGGTTACAATAAAAGGGAAACAGTATTATTGTAACAAGGAGGGTATCATAAGTAGAATAAAATAAAATTTATTAAATAAAAGATTGAATAGCATCATACTAAGTTACAAATAATGACACTCGAGATACATACCGCTTGAGTGTCATTATTGTATAAATGCATAGTTGGAGTTATTAACAGCACTTATAAATTCGAGTAGATTATTTAATGCCAGATATGAGCCATCTTTATTGTCAATTTAATAAAGTAATGTTACAATGCAAAGGTAAAGTTTGAACGAACAAATTTGCTTAGGAGGATTTAGGATGGAATTTGGTAATTTGGAAAACATGTTACAAGAAAACACGTATCCAGGTAGAGGAATCGTGATTGGAAAATCAAAATCTGGTAATCATGCAGTATTTGCTTACTTTATTATGGGAAGAAGTGAAAATAGCAGAAACCGAGTTTTTATAGAAGAAGGAAATGGGCTACGGACGCAGGCCTTTGATCCTTCGAAATTGTCCGACCCTAGTCTTATTATCTATGCACCAGTTCGTGTTCTAGGAAATAAAACAATTGTTACCAATGGAGACCAAACAGATACCATTTATGATCTTATGGATAAGCAGCAAACCTTTGAACAGGCGCTTCGCACCAGACAGTTCGAGCCAGATGCTCCAAATTATACCCCGCGTATTTCAGGAATTTTGCATGTAGAGTCTGGTAGTTATCATTATGCGATGTCCATACTAAAAAGCAATGATGGAAATCCTAACAGTTGCCAGAGAAATATGTTTGCCTATAGTAATCCAGTGAATGGACAAGGACATTTTATTCATACGTATCAATGTGATGGCGAACCACTTCCTAGCTTTGAAGGAGAACCCAAATCCGTTACCATTCCTGATTCCATTGATGCATTTACCAATACCATCTGGAATGGTCTAAATGAGGAAAATAAGATTTCACTTTATGTACGATATATCAATATTGAAGATGGTACCTATGTAAGCCGCCTGATGAATAAAAACAGATAGGAGTATAATCATGAAGGAATTTGAATTGAAATACGGATGTAATCCAAACCAAAAACCATCCAGAATCTATATGCAAGATGGAGAACTTCCAATCGAAGTGTTAAATGGAAAACCAGGATATATTAATTTCCTTGATGCATTCAATGGCTGGCAATTAGTCAGTGAGTTGAAAAAGGCGACTGGTTTACCAGCAGCGACATCTTTTAAACATGTATCACCGGCTGGAGCAGCAGTTGGGCTTCCATTAAGTGAAGTTGAGAAAAAGATTTACTGGGTAGATGATTTAGCTGATTTATCTCCAATCGCCTGTGCTTATGCAAGAGCTAGGGGAGCAGACCGTATGTCTTCTTTCGGAGACTTTATCTCTTTATCTGATATTTGCGATGTACCTACAGCGCTTATGATTAAGCGAGAGGTATCGGATGGGGTGATTGCACCTGGATATGAGCCAGAGGCATTGGAAATTTTAAAACAAAAGAAAAAAGGCAGTTATGCTGTCATTCAAATTGACGCTTCTTATCAGCCAAAACCAATTGAGAGTAAAGAGGTATTTGGTATCACGTTTGAGCAGGGACGAAATGAGCTTGTGATAGATGATACGTTTTTTCAAGATATTGTAACGAAGGAAAAACATCTTCCAAAAGAGGCAATTATCGATTTAACCATTGCAATGATTACCCTAAAATACACACAGTCAAACTCCGTATGTTATGCAAAAGATGGTCAGGCAATTGGAATCGGAGCAGGGCAACAGTCTAGAATTCATTGCACCAGACTTGCAGGATCCAAGGCAGATAACTGGTTCCTACGCCAGTCACCACAGGTACTGAATCTTCCATTTAAAGAAAACATTGCAAGAGCAGATCGAGATAATGCAATCGATTTATACATTGGCGAAGACTATATGGATGTACTAGGTGATGGTGCATGGGAAAAAGTATTTAAGGTAAAACCAGAAGTATTTACAAAAGAAGAAAAAAGAGCATGGCTCAATAAACTAGATCATGTCGCACTTGGTTCCGATGCCTTCTTCCCATTTGGGGATAACATCGAACGTGCACAAAAAAGTGGGGTAAAATATGTAGCGCAGCCAGGTGGTTCGATTCGTGATGATAATGTAATTGAAACCTGCGATAAATACGGTATGGTGATGAGTTTTACAAAGATTCGATTATTCCATCACTAAAAAATAGTAATGTAAAGGATGCCGCAAAACAAGCAGACTATGTTCAATTTGCCTCCTCTCGCAAAATAGCATGTGCTCTAACCTCAATACGATTACCAATTTTAATAAGCCATAAACAGTGATGTCTTATTAAAATAATCGTATAAATTCGGTTAGAGCACATGCTATTTGTGCGCGGGGATGCAAATTGGGATAAAGTTTTTTGGTTATACAACATTCTCCATAAAATATAATAATTTTAACGTATGGGTAGTAATTATATAATTTTGACTTTACTCATTCGAAATCTACTTTTTGGTAAAGTAGGAATTCTCGATAAGCAATAATTTAGGTTTTGCTTTGGAACTTTATAATTTAAGTGATTTACGATAAATTCAAGGCTTGCCTTCAAGACTTCAGTAGTTACTAATTCACCTGCACAACGATGCCCTGTATTGCAATCTCCACCACCTTGTGGCATAAATGAAAATGCGTTATGGTCCCAATTATAAAACCGTTCTGGAATAAAGTCATAAGGATTGTTCCATAAACGAGGATCGTGATTGGTTCCATAGATATCGAGTAAAACAAGGGTCCCTTTTTTAATGTAATATTGTTTCCAAATAAAACTCTTTTTTACTTCGGCTCCAACATAGGGAGTGAAAGGGTAAAGTCGTCGGATTTCCTGCACAACCATATCTTTATAAGGAGTACCACTTATCTGAAACTTCTTACGGCAATCCGGATATTCAAACATCGCCAATGCCCCAAAAGTGATATAAGTAGCGATTGCGACAATCGGACGTATAATATTAAGCAATTCAACGGCAGCTACTTGCGTACTTAAAAGTTTACTATCCTGGTCAAGATACCAGGCAATGGTAAAGGCAGCGCTACCTTTTTCTGGATTTAGTTTTTGTGAGCGAATGTCAGCAATAATCTCGCGAATCCATTTTTCTGAATGTTGACGCGCAATCCGTCCTTGCCAATATCTTGGGCCAACGGCACCAAATCCATCAATCATCTTTCCTAAATCAGAAGCTCTTTGCTTTGTTTCCCTTGCCCGAAGAGGCACTCCTGCCCATCGACATGCAATCTGGCACATAATAATTTGTGCTTCATCAAATAATACAATGTCCTTGTTATACCATCTTCTGCTATTGGATTTCCACTGTTTGTTTGTGTAATCAATGAGTAATTGCACATTATCTGGAGTCATAATTGATAGAAACATTTGCTTGCGGTTCATATGTTCTTTTCCGTCTAAACCTTGAACGCCCTGCTGTCCGGTTAATGTTTTTTGTACTCTTTTTGGAGTGACATCCTTTCGTTTAAAGTATTCGTTATCGTAAAATACTTTAGCAGCATCTTTCCCACTCATACATATGGCCTTTTGTCCTAATAAGTGCGTTTGAAAAATATCTGTTTTATATTTATAACATCTGTTTTGTATAAAGGAATAGCCGTCTAATAATAACGATAGACTGTGATCCATGGTGCCCTCACAAGGTATTTTTTTCATTTCATACATAATAATGGAACCCCCATCTGTCATTTTAAAATTTGTTCTGCTTATTATGTGTAAATTAAGGAATATAAATACTCATTTGATAAAAATAATTGGGCTTTTTTGTAAAATGGATTTTGATTCGAATAGATAGAAATTAAGAAAATAAAGATAGATATATTAATGTTTTTTTGTTATGATATTAGAAAAATGAAGCGAAGGGAAAGCTTACCTACTTAGGATTAAAAATTGAATGTTTATAAATGGAAAGTCAATATTTTTATATTAATAAGTGCAATTTTTATTGCCATATTTTCAGCTTACATATTTATACTAGATTGTAATTATAATAAACAAGTTTATCATCTTGAGCATATGGATTTTACAGGTAATTATCAGACCGCTAGGATGGAAACTGCGAAGGAATTAAGTAAAGATACCAAAATTTCTATAAAAGAAAATAATACAGTAACCTTTCGTGTCCGATTTAATCGAACGATTGAACAAAATGAACAAATCTACTTTTTGATTCATTATCTCAAGGTAAATATAAAACAAAATGACAAGGAAATCTATTCTTTTGGAAATGAGGGAAGCTATCCGCCTATTTTAAAATGTGGTGGAAAAATCTGGGGGAATATAACTTCTGAGGGAATCGATAAAACAGATGAAATAGAAATTACGCTGTATAATCCGTATGGGAGTATGAATTATACCACGGTTTTTGAAGAATTTATGAAAAGCTTTTATATCGGAGATAGTAAAAGCTTGCTGTTTTTCAGTGTATCAAAAAACATAAGCACAATTATCATTGGATTTTCAATGATAATCATCGGAGTGGCCTTATTTGTTATTGGTGGAATTTTTTCTTTGCGAGAATTAAAAGTAATGGGACCTGTTATCTGGGGTGGATTATGCATATTCATAAACGGAATCTGGTTCTTGTTACAAAATGATGCGGCGATATTACTGTATCCACATCCAGTTTTTATTTGTACGATTTATACGTTGTGTCTTTTTTTGCAACTGCCACTTCTTACAAAGTATATGCTATACTTTATGAATAGCAGAGCAAGGAAAATGATGATAATCATTCAATATGTAAGCGTTATTTTATTATTTTGCTATATGGCAGCGCAGATTGTTGGAATGGTAGACGCCTATCAAATTCGAGGATATTACATTGCCGTAGTTGGAACTCTTTTGTTAATAGCAACGGTTTCTATTTTTTATGAAATAATAAAGGGAAAAGATCAGGTAAACAAAAGGGTGATGCGTTCCATGGTGGTTTTTGTATTTTTTGGAATCTTGGAGCTATTCAATTACGTGTTTGAAATGACCCAAGAAACAATCTTTCATACGAGTGGATATGTCATTTTTATTTTGGCACAGTGTGCCATTTCAATCAAATATATTGAAATGGTGATGTCCCGGGCAAAACAGTCTGCAGAAATGGAAAAGAAACTGTTAGAAAATAATGTTTCGATTATGCTAAGCCAGATACATCCTCACTTTTTATACAATTCCATTTCCTGTATTCAGATGCTTTGCAGAAAAGATCCTCAAAAAGCAGAGCTGGCGCTTGGTGAATTTGCAGATTTTTTACGCGGAAACATGGATTCATTAAAAAGTACAAAGCTAATACCGTTTGACCGAGAGCTTCGCCATATTAAGGCGTATTTATATTTGGAAAAGATACGGTTTGGTGATATGCTCAATGTAGAATATGATATTCAAACAAAGGATTTCTATCTGCCACCACTAACAATACAGCCCATCGTTGAGAATGCATCCAAGTATGGAGTAGGCGACAAAGAAACGGGAGGAACCATTTTTATAGGGACAAGAGAAGAGCAGGAAGCTTTTATTATTGTAGTTGCGGATGATGGGATTGGTTTTGATCCAAATATAATCGAAAGTGCCTCCAATGGAAGAAGTCACATTGGGCTGAAGAACGTACGAGAACATATTGAAAGCCTATGTGGGGGAGCATTGTATATTGAATCAAAAATAGGAGAGGGAACCACCATCACGATAAAGATACCAAAGCAGGAGGTAACAGATTGAACGTAGTAGCAGTGGATGATGAAGCATTGGCATTGGAGCAGATTGTTGAAGTGCTAAAAGAAGTGTTCTGTGAACAAGAAAACGGAAGGCAAGTAAGAAGCACACATATAGTAAAAGGATTTCAACAACACAAAGTGGCTATGAAATACATACAGGATTTAATCGATGTGGGAGGCCAGCTAGATTATGCTTTTCTTGATATAAAAATGCGGGGTATGAGAGGCATTGAGCTTGCAAAATGCATTAAGGATATCTGCCCTTCGACAAAGATTTTGTTTGTCACAGGGTATAGCGAGTATGCCTGTGAGGCATTTCAGATTCATGCATTGGGGTATATATTAAAACCGGCTACGAGACAGAGTGTCGAGGCTGTTTTTGATAATCTGAGCGAAGGTTGGCGAGATAGACTTGCGACGAGTGTATCTGTACGAATACAGACCTTTGGGAATTTTGATGTTTATGTAGACGGTATTCCGGTTGTATTTGAGCGTATAAAAGCAAAGGAGCTCTTAGCCTATTTGGTAGATCGTAAAGGCGCAGGATCTACAACCGCTCATATCAGTGCGGTTCTATGGGAAGATAAAGAATACAGCAGGAATCTTAAGAATCAAACACAAAAGATTATTTCTTGTATGATGAAAAATCTAAAAGAAGTAGGTATAGAGGACATTATTGTGAAAAAATGGAACTATCTGGCGGTTGATACCAGTAAGTTTACTTGTGACTATTATGACTTTTTAAAGGAAGACACCTTGGCAGTAAATTCGTATATGGGCGAATACATGGCAAATTACAGCTGGGCAGAGTTTACAACTGCAAATTTACAAAATCGAGCCAATGCAATAAATGGAAGAAATTGACAAACCCAAAATATATTCACGATTATAAAAATAAATTATATATTTTATTATTTCGAATGAATAAGGAGTCCTTTTGGAGTCCTTTTTTTAGTACAATACTACTATCTTTAATAAACAAAGGAGGAAAATGATGAAAAAATCAGGAAGAAAATTTGCTTCCCTATTACTAGTACTGGCATTGATTATTACGCAGTTTTCTAATGGTGCAATGACTGCTCTTGCAGCAAGCGATGTACAGATTACAGTAAATGGAAATAAGAAAGTAGATGTTGCATTAGCAGTTGGATCAACATCCGTAGATTACAGTTCCTTTGAAAGCAAACTAAGGGAGGCGATTGGGGATAGAATTCCAGAAAGCAGTCTAAATATTATGGCTACCACATCGGTAGACACGAGTACATCCAGTGATTTTGAATGGTTGAAATTTGACCATAGCTTAAGCAATGGTAGTAATACCAATGATTTTATCGATCCGACTGGAGTACAGATGGGTACCGTATATGACAATTCAGATAGTCATGTAATACTAGACACAACCCAAGGAACCAAGTTGACATTTAACGGATATGGTAGAAGCGCATATTCTGACTTTATGCTACTTGAAAACAACCAGACCACCAATAAGACATTCCAGTTTGATATCAAAGAATACTTTGCAGCAGATGCATTGTATAATATTGGATTCTTTTTTAATTCAAACTTAAGTTACGATACTGAAAAATACACGGGACTCAACGCGATGTATGATGCGTATCAGGCAGATGAATTGTTGTTAAATGGTTATATTATGACCCTTGAATATAATGGTAACAGTACAACAGGAATTGCTATCTATAAAATAGTAGATCTAAAATTAAAGAGTTTTCATAATGATTCAAATGCACAATTGAAGGTTGGTGGAAACGCAGCCACTATTAAGCAGTTAGAAGAAAATATAAAAACGTATACATCAATAGCAGAAAGTATGACTGATCCAATCCAAAAACAAGCCTACTTGGATTATGTCAAAAGTTTGCAAATGCAGATAGATAATTTAAAGGGACAACCATCGAATTTTACCCTGATTGCGAGCTTAAGTGCCTCGATTGCCCCTTCTGCTACTTCAGATGCAACCGTTGATAGCAATTATAGGAGAACTGATGATTTACGAAAATTCCGTGTGGAAGTAACACCTACTAGCGTTTCTATATACTATGCAGGATTTGACGATGAGACACATACGGTAAGCAGCGTGTCAAATGAAAGTGCAGCAAAGGCTTTTGATGAAAATAGCGAAGGTTATAAAGCGTTTGCAGGGACAAGCTATGAGAATCTGACAGCACTCAACTTTACATTAGCATCGGATACAAGTAAGAAAGTGACAACGATACCGCTAGATGCTACATTTAAGACCGGCGGCAATGATTTTGGACCAATGGTTAAATATGGAAGCCATGGCTGCCAGCAACTTACAAAAGTAGAACTTTCCAACCTTACGATGGCAACCGATGTAGTTCGTTCTTTGAATGAAGTCATCCGTGAACCACAGTGGAGCAAAGATTCTTCAAAATTCTTGGTAAATTTAAATGAAGACCCAATTGAAGATTTTGATAATGAACAAGTAACAGGTGAATTGCTAAATCGTTTGAAAAATGATGATATTCACTATGTTGGATGGTGCTCCGATAATAATGAGGCCAAATCTTCTGAGTTTTTAGCCAAAAACGATTTAAAAGGTGACATTGTAAACATTAACAATGCAGCTACAGATACACTTGATAAACAAATCAAAGAAATTGCTGATTTGATTGTTGCACGTTACCAAGCAGAATCGCAAAATAATGCAAATGTAATTACTGCAGGAAATGCGATTACACTGAACGTAACTGGTGCAGAAACAACCAATACTGCAGATAGTACATATCCGGATGGAAAATGGACCATTAAGTTTTATGATACAGAAGGTACATTAGTAAGCACAACAACTGTTTCCAATTTAGTACCAGATTTTGTAGTAGCTGGGACCTACGAAATTTATTATTGTGGAACGCTAGCAGATAATTTAGTTAAGACCATTATCTTAAATGCGCCTCCGAAAGCTCAATTCGATGTGCAGGTTGCAAGTGGTGCAGCAATTACGGCAACTCTTACCAATAATTCTGTTGATTTAGAAAAGAGTGCATTGACAAGCAAATGGACCTATTCAGAAGTAGGTTCTGTAAGCGGATCAATAGAACTAACCCAGGATGCAAGTCAAAATGCAACGCTTACGATGGAAGAAGGGAAGATTTATCTGATCTCTTTGACCGTAATGGATAAATGGGGAGCAAGTGCAACTACCTCACAGCAAATTTCCTATGATCCAAGCGAAGCTGCATTACCAATTGCTGATTTTACGATATCGGTCGATCGATTTATAAGAAATGCATCGGGTGATTCCATTACAGGATCCAATATTATTACCGTAACCGATAAGAGCTATGACTTATATGGAAAAGCAGTTAACAGTACCTTTAAATTTACGACGGGTGCTGCAATTACGATGGAAGCAGTTCCAGGACAGCCAGGGGTTTATAGCATTGACACAAGTGGATTAAATGCAGGAACTTATTCCATCTATTTGATCACGAACAATGGAAGCAAGGATTCCAAACGAGTTGCTCGTACATTTAAAATAATCAAAGACGAAACGGGACCAACTGCAACGTCTTCACCAAAAGCGGGAGCTGTTACATTACCTATGAAAGCAATTACCGTTAGTTTCTCAGATAATGGTGGCAGCGGCGTTCAAAAACAAAAAACCTTGCTAACCACTTCAACAACAACGCCAACTACACAACAATGGGAAGCAGTGCCGTACAGTTATTATGATACCAAGAGTATTTCGGTTGAGGATATGGAAGGGACTTACTATATTCACTATTTAGCAGAGGATAAATTAGGTAATATAAATACTGCTTATGTAGGACCTTTTGATATCGATACAAAGGCCCCAGGCATTGCTAGTAAGGTAAGTCCTGCTGTTGATATGAAAGAAGTAGCAGTCGCTCCACAGATACAGTTTACAGTAAGTGAAATAGTAACCAAAGGTGATGGTTATTTATACATAAAGAAGGCAAGTGATAACTCTGTTGTTTATAGCATACCTGCTTCCAGTAAAGCTGTTCGCCTTAGTGGTGGAAATACAATTAGTATTGAAACGCTGACTGCTCTTTTGAATGATACAAAGTACTACATTTCGTTATCTAAAGGCTTTGTGGTTGACAGTGTAGGAAATGATTTGAAAGCATTTGATGGTAAAGCGGACTGGAGTTTTACAACAAAGAAAGCAACCGATAATATTAAAACAAAGGAAATCAAAGTCATTGGTATGGATGTTACTCAGATAATTTCCGACGGAAATGGAGGAACGGAAACATCCGCAACAAAAGCGCAGGTTATAGACACCGTAAATAACTTTAGCGTAAATGTACACGAGGATTCAAGTACGGATTCAACCATTCGTGCAAACGTCAAACCTATCTTTAGTGTAGAACCAAGCGAAAAGGAAGTAGTCATTACAACCAGCAATGGTATTACTTATGAAAAGATGAAAGATGGTTCTTATGATGTCGTAATTCCAAGTGGTACATCGGCTGCTAATAAGACAATAACAATCACTGTAAAAGAGGAAACTTATACACTTAAATTTGTATCCTACGGAGCGAAGTGGAGCAACATAACCACAGAAGTTAAAGCTTTTGGAATTATGGCTGCTATACCTAAGATGAGTTTGACAAATGCAATCGATATTAGTGATATTGCAAGTACATCCAATAATGTTAACATAGCGATTCGATTTGAGGCGGATGCAAATGAAGCAAAAATAAATGCGACGGACGTACAATCATTAAAAACAGCAGTAGGAGGCAATCTCAAATTTATTGATTTGAAATTAATCAAATCAGTAACCATTGATAATGGAATTCCAACGGAAGAAAATATCCATAATACATTAGCACCAATTAAGGTACGACTAACACTTCCTACTGAGATACAAGGCGGACAATATACAATTAGCGTTTACCGAGTTCATAACGACGTAGTTACCCTTTTGAATTCTACTCTTGTAAATAATAAAAAAGAGGTTGAATTTGAATCGGATGCCTATTCAACCTATGCAATTAAATATGATAGCGAAGCGATAGGAACGGGTACGACTACAAAAGCGGATACGGTAAATGACACGCCGGTGGTATTAGAAAAATCAAATCCAAAGGATGCAACAGTTACGGTTGATAAAACAAAGACTGTGACGTCCGTAACATTAAATGATCAAACTATCGATTTGACCAACTACAAAGCTGGAGATGGACAGATTGTATTAGGCAAAGACAAGTTGACCAATTTAAAAGAGGGTTCCTATACCTTAAAGGTAACTTACAATGACAAATCAACTGTAACGTATACCATCAAGGTCGTAGCTTATGACGAAGCAATTACGCTGACCGATGTACCTGTATTCTACATGACAAAAAGTATGAGTATTGGAAACAAGTTTGCACTTACAATGACTGGAATCAATGAGTATGCAAAGGTAACTTATAAAACGTCCAATAGCAAGGTGGTAGCCGTTTCCTCTAATGGAACCATAGTAGCAAAGAAAAATGGAACAGCAGATGTTACAGCAACCATTACACAAAAAGGTTCACAGTACAAAGTAATAATAAAAATTAAGGTACAAAAAGGAATGCCGTTTAACCGTACAATTCCTGCAAGTGAGGCAATTGCAATTAATACAAGTCTTCCAGTATTAAATATTTATAAAAGGTTATATGTCGGAAAGAAGACGAATATTGGGGTGAAGAATATTGCAAGTGATGCAGTAGTAAGTTATTCAAGCGACATTAAATCAGTAGCGACTGTGTCTAAGAATGGGACAATTACTGCGATTAGTGCGGGTGAATGTGTTGTTACTGCCAAAATCAAACAAAATGGAAAAACTTATTGCTACAAAGTACTTGTAAGAGTTCCAGAGTCAAAATAGAGGAAGTATTTCACGATCATAAAACAATGTAAGCTTTAAAAAATGAGAATCAGGTGTTGCATCACCTGATTCTCATTTTTTATTTAACACTGCTTTCAGTTGCAATGATTAATCTTTTATTTCACATGCTATATTTTGAATTTTTCTGTTATAATAGGAACTATAAAAATGAATAATTAAGAAACGAAATACGAAAGATAGGGAAGGTTACATATGAAAATTTGTTTTAATGATATGCTATATTCATTTTCCTATGCACTTGATTGTGTGGAACATGAATTAGTAGGGGTAACGACATATCACTCCAAAAGAATTGCATATCTTTCTATCCAGTTAGGAAAATATTTTGACTTGACCGTTGAGGAACAATTAGATTTAGCAGCTTGTGCAGCACTGCACGATAATGCATTGACAGAATACATAGAGGATGAATATGGGAAGGGGAATGCTTCCAAAGAATCAAAGAAGGAATTAATAATCGGTAAACATTGTCTGCTAGGAGAGAGAAATATAAAGAAGCTACCATTTTTCAAAGATGTGAAAGGTGCGATTTTATTTCATCATGAATGTGCAGATGGAAGTGGGCCTTTTATGAAAAAGACCAGTGAGACACCTTTATATGCACGTATTATTCATCTTGCAGATCAAGTAGATGCCATGTTTGATTTAAGTGTTGTAACAGATGAAAAATTACAAAAAATCGTTTCCTTTTTAAAACAAGAAGAAGATAAGCTATTTGATCGAGATAGCGTGAATGCTTTTTTGCAGAATGTTACTCCACAAACGCTTATTAAGATGGAAAATGGTCAAATCGAAAACGTTCTTTTTGAAGAATTGCCATATATGGAAAGAGATTATACGCCTGAAGAACTGATTCACTTTTCTTCTCTTTATGCTAATATTGTCGACTACAAATCTGAATTCACGAAAGAACACTCGCTCGGCATAGCAAAAAAATGTTTGACGATGGCAAAGTATTATGGATATGATGAAGAAAAACAGGCAAAATTATATTTTGCAGGAGCAGTTCACGATATAGGAAAACTAGTAGTAGAACATGATATTTTAGAAAAACCGGATAAACTAACAGAAGATGAATATGAACATATAAAGACACATGCATATTACACATATCAGATGTTGCATAAGATAAAAGGATTAGAAGAGATTACCAGATGGGCATCCTGTCATCATGAAAAATTGAATGGAAAAGGATATCCGTTTGGAAAAACAAAAGATCAACTTGGTAAGGAAGAAAGGTTGATGGCGTGCCTCGATATTTATCAGGCATTGTCAGAAGAGCGTCCATACAAAAAAGGAATGAGCCATGAAAGATCCATACAAATACTTCAAAAAATGGTGAACCGAAAAGAGCTGGATGGTAACATTGTAAACGATATTAATCTTGTCTTTCAAAGTGAAAAAAGTTGAGTGTTTTCTTGACGATGCATGTGACATATGGTATGATTATATGTAGTAATGGAAACTACATATAATAGTGAATGTTCTCGTAGGAGGTTGATATATATGTCATATCGAATCATTGGTGATAGTTGTACGGATTTAACAAAGGAACAAAAGTCAAGTAAAAAAATAGACTTAGTTCCACTTACTTTGCAAATTGAAAATGAATCATTTATTGATGATGAAACATTTAATCAAAAGGAGTTTATAACAAAGATGGCTGCAAGCTCAGCTTGCCCAAAATCAGCTTGTCCTGCACCGGAAAGCTATATGAAATTATTTGACCAGGCAGATGATATTTACATTATTACATTATCATCCCAGCTAAGTGGTTCTTATAATTGTGCCGAACTTGCAAGAAATTTGTATCTGGAACAAAATCCAGATAAAAATATTTACGTATTTGATTCAAAATCTGCATCTGGTGGACAGACACTAATTGCAATGAAGATACAAGAGTTGGCAGATGGGGGACTTCCTTTTAAAGAAGTAATTGAGCAAACAAATAAATTCAGAGATGAAATGTCTACTTTTTTTGTATTAGAATCGTTAGAGAATTTAAGAAAAAATGGTCGTTTATCCAATATGAAAGCCTTCATAGCAAGTGCTCTCAATATTAAGCCGATTATGATTGGTAACGACGAAGGTAGCATTGATAAGGTAGATCAAGCAAGAGGAATGAAAAAAGCTTTAATTCGTATGAGTGAAATTATTGCAGACAAAGTAAGAAACTCTCAAGACAGGACCTTGGCTATTGCACATTGTAACAATTATGAAAGAGCACTTTTTGTGAAGGAAGAGTTAGAAAAGAGAGTGGATTTCAAGGATGTGATTATTATGGATACGCAAGGCGTAAGTACTCTGTATGCAAATGATGGGGGAATTATTGTTTGCTTTTAATGCGTAGCTGTCCCGAGGCGCCCCGTCTTATCCATTAGGCAACCGCAATTATCCTCGAACAAGTAGAAAATGAATACGAAAATAAAAACGAAATTAACCTCGTTCACAGACCTAGATAGGGCCATAAACCGCCCCGTCTCAGGTCTGTTTTTTTATCCATTTCAGACCAGAAACGCATAGCTTCTACAAATTAACATTAGAAAAATTTAAGAAAAATAAACGTAGAACCCTTGAAAATCAAGCATCCCAGCTCTTTTCACTTTTTTGAAAGAAAGAAAAAGGAATGGAAAAAGAAGAGGAAAAGAGAAGGAAAAAAGATAGAAGAAATTATGAACGAAAAGCGATATCTTTGAAGAATTTTGTGGATAACTGCAATGAAGATAGACCTCGTTAGTGGATAAATGAGATTGCCCCTACGAGGCTAAAGAGGGTTACCCCATGATATAGAGGTATTCAAAAATGATGTTATTCGGGGAATTATTTTACAGGGGTAAGCTCTGAAAGTGGCTTAAAATAAGGACTTTTCGATATTTGATTTTAGGAAGCTATGCAAAATCCCGGATTTTGATGAAATCCGGACAAAACTCGGAAGAAAATCGGAAAAAGTTCGGAGGAAAAGATTGGAGATATTGATAGAAGCTTTTAAAATAAGGCGTTACAGAAGATTCAATTTTCCGAATTTTTTCCGAATTTTATCCGAATTATGCCCGAACTTTTAATAATCGGGAAAATCTCATAAAAAATCGGAGGTGTTTAAAATTAGGAACAGAATTCAAAAGGGGCGTTGTGAGAAGAAGAAGGTCAGTAAATGTCAGGAGATTTGTAAAACATATGATAAGGTTCAAGCAGCATGCCTGAACTATCTATCCGAGAAGGAAGATATTGTTGAAATCCAATGCAATGTATTATTAGATGGCTTAGAGGAAGATGCGGAATATACAACTGACTTTGTACGTAAAAAGGCAAATGGTGATTTACTCGTGAGAGAATGTGTCTATAGGAAGAACTTGATTAGACCATCGGTTGCTCTCCTGTTAGAAAAAAGCCAGCAGTTTTGGTTTAACAGAGGAGTATTGGATTGGCAGGTTGTTGTTGAGAGGGAGGATTCAGTTGAAAAAGAATGATGTTATTAGAAACAATGAAGAAAGAGTCTTTCGTGTATTGGAGCTCAATGAAGGCAAGCAGTGGTTGCTTTCTAATTCAAAATCAAGGGGAGCGGTACAGGATAACATCGACTGGGTAAAGCGAGATAAAGAGCTTTTGATTCAAGTACAAGCAATTGTTAAATCAATGCACACGGGACGACCGGAGCATGTTCAGTGGCATAGTGTAGGTGGAAGGCTTGGGATTAATGGTTGGTTTGGAAAAAATCGAGATAGATTACCATTGGTTAAAGACTATCTGGATAGTCACATTGAAACACTGCAGGAATTTCACTTGAGAAGGATTGATTGGGCTATAAGGGAACTTGAACATGAAAACGAGGTGATTACTCAGAATAAATTGCTTGAAAAAGCAGGGGTTAAGCCATGGTATCTCGATGATATTTATGAAGATGTAAAAGGACTGTTGAAAGCAAAGGAATTTAATGATGTCTTTGGATAGGGGTGTTGCTTAATAACTATTTGAACTATAGCACAGAGAGGGTGGATAATGTTTATAAATTAGGAAAAACAATAATTTATACATGAAGTAAATGCAGGAATATATTATAAATGAGAGATATGTGAATCTAATTTTGATATCTAGATTTGAGCTAGGAGACATGTATGTTTTCTGGTAGAACTATTTGGATAACTTAAAAAGCTATAATCAAAATAATTAAATCCTAAATGCTGAGATTTATTCATCCTTGTGGTAGATTATCGTTTTGCTTAAAGTGTCTACCACAAAGAAAAGATTATACTAATGGATGCTCATTTAAACTCGATTTCACTCATATAATTAATGATTTTTTTGCACATTTTTATTATTGGTACTTTGTTAAAGTCTACATATTCAAATGATTTTTGATGATGTTTGCTTTTCCAAAAGATTCCTTGTTCACAATAATCGGAGATTAGAACACCATCCTCACCTCGTGCCATGTAGAATTTTTTGGGAATATCATCATTGTCGTTAATTTCAACTATACCAAATACATTGCCATCTTTATTTTCACTGTCAGCTAAAATTAATGCGTTGTTTTCAGGACTTGAAAAAAATGCAACTATATCTACTTCATCTCCATTATGCAGCATGGATATTGTGAGATAAGAATAGTCCATGAGAGAATTAAATATTTTGGGAAAGAAGATGCGTATATATTGAACATCTATTATAAGCTGTTCGAAGAGGCAGAACGGAAACGGATTTTGGAGGCGATACAGGATATCAGTTTGGAACAAAGGTACGAGGCGATGACATTGACGGATGAGATATTTCGCATCAAGGAAGATAAAACTGTGACTTTATCAACGCTAGACGGCCCCGTTATTTTCAATTATTATAAGAATGATACGAATAATACAGAAATTTTAAAACAGGAATTTTTCAATTACATGGCTTATGCTATGTTAGGAAAAGCAGGTCTTGTTGTTCGTATTAAAAAGAAACCGAAAGACCTACTTTTTGGAATTAAAATCGAGGATGAAAAATGGGAGCCATTACCGGTTTACGAGTTTATAGAAAAATATGAAGAGGGTCTTGATTTAAGAGTGATTTATACGGAAATATCGAGGCGGTATGAGTAAAGTGAGATGATATTGGATACTGAGAAAGAAGCTATAAAAAGTAAGAAATAAAATACTTAGCCAAATGCTAAAAGGATACCATGCACCTTATCAGAGGTTGGGTATCCTTTTGGCATTATAAATAGAATAAACGATTTTTATTATGAATATAGTACTTTATAAACAGTGCATGAGTTTACTTACTACTTAATAGGTGATAAAATAATCCGATAAGAAAATGGTTTGAAATGAAAAAAGAATTATGGAAGGAAATAAAATGAAGAACAACAAAATTAATAAGGTTCTAATAACTGCACTAATTCTATTTTTAACAGTAGCATTTAATAATGATGCTTGTAGTAGCTTTATAAATAAAGGTATCACAGTACAGGCTGCGAACAGTAATGTGACATCAGTAACAAAAAATAATGTCAGGTATATAAAATATAATGGTCAGTCATATAAAGTGATTGAAGTTGATGGAGGCAATCTATCTGGTAAGGAAATCTAACGTAGCCGTTGATGTTGGATATGGTAATAGAGTATATTGGGCACTAACAAACAAGCATGGACAACTTGTTTATGTGATAGCCGATAAGGTTGTATTACAAATCGATAAAACAGAACCAGTTTTGGATAACGGAAGATATTATAAGGATGAAGCCAACGTGCCAGGAACAGAGCAAGAGAATTTAGACCAAGGGCATGTCATTGCAGATAGTCTGGGTGGTGTGTCTAACGCATATAATATTACCCCGCAAAACAGCACATTAAATAGAAATGGCGACCAAGCTTATATGGAAAAAGTGATTAGAGATGCAGAAGGTTGCACCAATTTTGTAGCAGTGATAACATATCCAGATACTAAAACCCAAATTCCATCTCATTATAAATTTTCATATGTTCTTAAAGGAAGGAAGGTAACAGATAGTTTTGATAATGTAAATCCTGATAAAGTGAATTCATCTAAAGATAAAACTCAAACTAAACCGAAACAGTCAAACGAAAAGGGTAAATTGGAAAAAATAGATACAAACGGAAATGGAAAAGTAACTATCAAAGAAGCAAAAGCCGCAGGATATAAAATGCCAATTACAAAAGATTGCTGGTTATATAAATATATGGATGATAGAGATGGTGATGGCCTAGTGGGTGAATAATTAAATCAATTAGTAGTACAAAAAAGAGATGCTAGATTTATATTTTAAGGAAATGTATTTTATAGCAAATCGTTATTAAGGTGTCAGAAGTCTGATGCCTTTTTCTTTTGCTTGTTCAAGATAATTTGTATTGCTAGCCAGGAATAATATCTGATTGGTATGTTTTTAATTAAATTGAATTAATATGATGGAATAAAATAAATGGTACCAATATAGCTGATACCTTTCTGAAAAAAGGTACCAGTATAGCTGATACATTTGCATCAATAAGTATCAATGTATGTGGTACTTTTATAGATTTAATACCAACTTCAGTGGTACTTTATTTTTTGAAATGATACCATCTACGGTGGTACTTTTTTCTACAAAACATACCAGGTACAGTGGTACTTTTTATGGATTTAATACCAGCTACTGTGGTACTTTATTTTTTAAAATGATACCAGCTACTGTGGTATTTTATAAAAAACAATACCAGCTATATTGATACCTTTTTATTAAGTACCGCAGTAACCGATATTTTTTGAAATAAAGAGCGGTATATTAGAGATTCATGCTGATAAAGGGTCAGAAACATGTAGAAACCGCATCCTTTATCTACAAACTTCTTGATACAGCGATTTCGAAATCTTTTTTGTGATATGGTTTTTGCAAATTCTATATCATGGGAATAATGGATGGACTGAAATGATGAAGAAAACAGCTAAAATCACCTACAAATGCAAATCAGAATATTAAAAAATATCGGAAATTAAATTCGAATTAATTGCAATTAAATTAAATAAAAATACTTATAAAACGTAGCAAGCACAGACATCAATGACTACGCGTTGCTTGCATTATGTCGCTCGGTTCCCTCATTGACATGATGGAAATAGAAAATTCTTCTAATTTTGTCTTAAAGGTATGTTGGATAAATTACTTAACAAACAATTTGCGGTTTTAATAATGCTAGTTTCTTTATAGATAGGTCCGATTTAAAAATATGTAGTAATAGCTAATAATATGGTATAAAATGGAAATAAAAAAATTAGAGGAGTTATTTATGTGCACATATTATCATTATTGTTCTTTGGATTCATTTTTAAGTATAATTCAAAATGCTAGTTTCCGTTTAGGCAATCCATTTAAAATGAACGATTGCGACGAAATAAAATGGTTAATAAAAAACCTAACAAATAATTATGAATTTTATACTTCTCATTTGACCGTAAATGATAAAGAAGATTTTAAACAAATGTTTGATACCTTATTTGAATCGAACAACGTAATAAAAGATAATTGGTATTTTCAAAATATTGAACCACCATATATAGCATCGCTTTCAGAAGAAGGGGATATCCTAAGTCAATGGAGAGCTTATGCTAATAACGGGAAAGGAGTAGCGATTGGATTTGATGGTGATTTTATTAGTCAAAATTCGAAAGTAATAATTGAAAAAATTGTTTATGATAGTTATGAGCAATCCAACATTATAAATGATAAAATACTATGTAAAGATTGGTTAAATGAATACAAATCCTGCAATGGAAAGGGAACAAAAAATTGGGTGACAACATGTGAAAATATTTTACATGATATAGTACTTAATGCATTACTTTGTAAAAATCCTGGTTTTATGGAGGAAAAAGAATATAGAATAATATATGATGATGAATTTGAATATTTAAAGAATGATGTGAAAATTCCTATCAGTAAAATAAAGTATCGTGTTAATGATAATGCAATTATACCTTTTAGAGAAATGGACTTTTCTAAATGTAAAGAGAATGCATTGGTCGAAATCATAATCGGACCAAAAGCTGAAATTTCTGAAAATGAAATGGAAAAAATGCTGAGCTGTTATGGTTATTCCATCAGCCGCATTAAGATAAGTAAATCAAGAACAGGATACCGTTAACATATACACTTTACCAAATTCGATGAGTATAATTACTGGTTGGATTTTACAGAAAGTGAAGTAGGAGAATGCTAATATGACAAAAGAGGATTGTTGTTTTGCTAACGAAAATAAGTGGTTTCGATATCGGGCTGCTGCTGTTATTATAGAAGATAATTGTGTTTTATTTGCTAAAAGTGAAAATGAAGCAGATGACTATTTCTACTCTATTGGTGGAGGTGTACATTTAGGAGAAAAAGCAGATGATGCAATACTTCGCGAGGTATATGAGGAAACAGGAATAAAATATGAAATAGATAGATTGTTATTTATACATGAAAATTTTTTCCTTGGGACAGGAAGTTTGGATGGTTATGACTGTCATGAGATTGCGTTTTATTATTTAATGAAATCAAGAGGTACAAAAGAATTAAATAGTAATAGTTTTACAACTACACCAATGGGTACATATAAAGAAAATATGTACTGGCTACCAATCTGTGAATTGAAGAATTATAAGGCCTTTCCAGCTTTTTTTGCAGAGGAGCTTATAGATATTCCAAAAATGCTAAAGCACATAATAACTAATGAGCAAAAAGAAAAAGGTTTGGAATTGAAATAATTGAAGGACCTAAACTCCGTTTATGTGGAACATAAAATATGAGCTTTTATGACCCGGAAAAGCAATGTTATTTATTTGAGAAGGTCCAACTAATAGACTTATATTGATTTTATAATGGTGATTAAAGTATATACAAATTAGGGGAGATGTCTATGTTAAAAGTAAATTTTTACGATAATATCGATGACAGTTTATTGAAATTTGCTGTTATTGTATCGAAAAGTCAAGGGAAATGGGTGTTGTGTAAACATAGGAAGAGAAGTAGCTATGAATGCCCGGGCGGGCACAGAGAAGTAGGCGAGGATATCTTATCGACTGCAAAAAGAGAACTTTATGAAGAAACCGGTGCAGTTGAATACTCAATAAAGAAGATATGTGTATATTCTGTATGTGGTAATGACGGAGTAATTGAAAATAGTACAGAGACGTTTGGAATGTTATATTTTGCTGATATTACCAAGTTTGAAGAACTGCCGGGATTTGAAATTGAAAAGATAGAATTATTTGATAAGCTGCCTGATAAATGGACTTATCCTGAAATTCAGCCAAAATTATTGAAGAAAGTAGAGAATGCTATTAAAAATGCATGAACGTTGCTTAGATTATGGAGGCGGTAATGAATGGTTTACATACCAGATAATCATAAAAAATACAATTTGCTTTTACAAAGCCAAAAGTGTAACGGAGAAGTCTTTTCCTATCCAAGTAATCTGCTTGATAAACTAGGCGACGCTGGTGAAGACAATCTTGACCCTTATGGTTATAGTAGTTATGAAGAATATTATGCTGAAATTGATAAGAGAATTAACAAAGGTGAAATTGATAACAATGCTGAGCTAGTTGAATTACTTAAATCATATAAAGATTTAATTTTGCAGATGAATAAGAAAGAAGTGTGGTCTGTATTAAAATATATTGGAGAAGATACGGATGCCATTTTGGGGCTTAAGAAGGGGCGATATTATTATTGGCCATGTAGTATGGAAAATCCAAGATATGAAGGTGTTATTGATGAGGAGGAATATACGTCATATCTATATCCAACGGACAGCTATTTATGGGAGATTGCTGAAGACCCTACAGGTATGGCGTATCGAACAATATACGGCGGAGAAAATTCATGTTCTACTGATAAATACGAAAATATTATGAAACAGGTTAAAGAGCAGTTGGAATAAATGTAACAGGTATTAATGAAATTTGATAAATAAGAGATAGGGCTGTTTATGAAATTAGAAGAAGACTTGGGGAAAATCGAACGATGAGTAGGCTAAACTGCAGTAGCTCTATGATGGAATCGAATTTGCGTATGATGGTCTTGAAATTAATTATTAGAGAGGTTTTGTGATGAAACGAGAGTTAGGAATTGCAAGGCAATAGCTCCAGGGTACTCGATAACCTATTAGAAGTGATTAGAAATCTCGCTAGATAGGAAATATGCAAAGTGTGGAATTAGTATGTACCGACTATAGTAGATGCATGAAGATAGGGGAAAAATATGGAAAAGTGTCAGAATTGTGAAAAACAAAAAAGTTGTGAAATTATAGAATTCTTAGGTGATTTTATTCAAGCAAGGTATAACTTAGAATATGAAAAAATGGATTTTGAATGTTGTGATAAGGTTGTGAGAAATGGGGCTCAACCAGAAATTAAATTTTCTAATGAAAATAAGTATGTAGTAATTGAAGCAAAAACTTTAACATTTGAATTTATCACAAAATTAAATAAGCTTACAAAGAAAATCGATGAAGAAATAATAAGTTTATTATCAAATCAAAATGAATTAATTGAACCATCAGTAAGAGAATGTTGGAAAAACATACTTGATAATGAAGGGTTAAATATAGTATTAGATGAATCAGTAGTTGCAATCGATATAAAGAATGCAAAAGTTGTTGAAAAGCTTGCTCAAAATCTAATTATTGCCATTTCACAAAGAATCGCCGAAATAAAATCAGATGAGCAAATCGAAATAAATATGGAAATAGAATCAGATATGATAAATAAAACCTCATTGAAACGCGATTTTTTACATTATGAAGATGAAAGAAAGCCAAATAGAATCATGACAGTATATGTAAATACGACTGAAGAGAATTATTTACAGATAGATTCTTCTTTTGATTATTATTCTAATACATACTGCAATGCATTAATACAGAAATATGTAGAAAAGTGTATGGATAATGCCGTTAAAAGCTTTTCAGATTATATGGATTGCACTAAGATTTTGTTTTTCAATAATAAACTTCCGAATATGACTAATACATTGGATAAAAGTCTAATAGAAAGATATATAGACTTGATACGTAATATATATTTGGATAATAAAAAGTATCAATGTATCGATGAAATATGGACAGAATACCGAGAATTAAATGAAAGGGAGAGTAATAATTTTGATTTCGCTGTTTTTGAAGAGGGAGACGATTATTATGAACAGATTATTCCCTAAGAACAGAAAATAGTACTGCAATTGGACTCATGGCTGCTAGAGGGAAGGAAGAATTCTATTTGAAATTAGGATTCCGTTTAAGACCGAACGATAAAGAAGGTCATGGTATGATGTATACCATTAATCTGTAAAATAATTACGTGTTTTTTGTTGACAGTATTGGAGGGTGCTTATGAAGGGTGAGATACTAATTACGAATGAAAATAATTTGACTGGAAAGCATAAAGCGGAGCATGAACCTTATGAATATATTAAATATGAGATTACTCCGAGGGAAGATTTTAGCCAGTGCTATGTTGCGATTTATGAAATTCCTCCGATGAAATCGAATTATCCATATCACTATCATGCTACGAATACGGAAGTATTTTATATTATTAGTGGACAAGGCATCTTAAAAACACCGAATGGGGATAGAAGCATAAAAGCAGGAGATTATATAGTTTGTCCTCCATTAGAAAATGGGGCACATAAATTAATTAATGATTCAAGCAATGAAGTGCTAAAATACATAGATTTTGACACGACAAATTCACCTGATATTATTAGCTATCCGGATTCAGATAAAACAGGAATAATCATACATAATCAATCTGGTATGTTTTTCAATAATAACGATAAAGCGAACTATTATGACAATGAAAATATTAACTGAATTGCTTGAGGTGTATAATGGATATAACGATAGGATTAGAAAATATAAATTCTTCTGATGCCATTATATTAATGGATGAACTATCAGCGGTATTGGAACATATCACAGGAAACAGCGGTAGAGGTAGTTTTGATAATGCTGATACCAAAAATCCAAGGTCAATATTTGTAATTGCAAGGGAAAGTGATATAGCGGTCGGATGTGGAGCATTGCGAGAATTATCCGATGACACAGCAGAAATTAAGCGGATGTTTGCCAGAAAAAAGTCTTCTGGTGTAGGTTGCAAAATTCTTACTCATCTAGAGGAACAGGCGAAGAAATTTGGATATTGTTTATGAAATTAGAAGAAGACTGGAGAAAATCGTACGATGATTATGCTAAACTGCAGAAGCGCTATGATGGAATCGAATTTGCGTATGATGGTCTGGAAATAAATTATTAGAGAGGTTTTGAGATGAAACGAGAAATAGGAATAGCAAGATGTGGTCTTGCCTGTTGCTTATGCGGAAAATGATAAGTGCTCAGGCTGTAATATACCAATTTATATTATCATGAGCAATTAGTATATAAGTAAAGGAGAAAACGAATATGTGTGGAATGAAAGCCGATTATAAATAACAACAACAATCGGAGGTAACCATGAATTATATTATCAGAGAAATGCATTCCTATGAATATCCGCTTCTCGAGGACTTCTTGTATGAAGCAATTTTCCAGCGAGATGAAAATAATTTGGCACCAAAATCAATTATCCAAAAGCCGGAGCTTCAGGTCTATATCCAAAATTTCGGATGCAAACAGGGCGATTATTGTTTATGTGCTGAGGCGGATGAGAAGGTTATTGGCGCCGTATGGGTAAGAACTATAAATGGTTTTGGCAGTATTGATAACCATACACCGGAATTTGCAATTTCGCTTTATAAAGAATATCGAGAAATGGGAATTGGAACAGAATTGATGAAGCAAATGATTGAGCATTTAAAAGAAGATGGTTATTCTAATGCTTCCTTGGCAGTGCAGAAAGATAATTATGCGGTTGAAATGTATAGGAAGCTTGGCTTTCAGACAGAGGCTGAAAATGAAGAAGAGTATATTATGGTACGAAATCTACAATGTTAATATGCGTTGCTAGCAAAACAGTTGCTATCCTTATTGGCGCGATTATAGCTTTGAATATAATCTTAGCGATTATTGGCATGGTGTCATTTAATAACTTAAAGGTGAATAAACAAACAACTATTACTACAGAAACTAAGATTATGAATAAAGAATAAAAGCAAGATAATATATGAATGACGGTTAATTTTTGTAAAGAATAATTAACGCATATTCAGTTGTTAGAAAGGATACTTCCTGATATGATTAAGTCAGCTAGGGTAGTAGCGAATTAAAAAATGAATCAGGAGGTTATTCGTATGCAGATAGGTGAAGTAATCCGGGAATACAGAAAAAGAAAAAACATAACCCAGGAAGAAATGGCAAATCGTCTTGGGGTGACGGCACCGGCAGTAAATAAGTGGGAAAATGGAAATTCACAACCCGATATTATGTTATTAGCGCCTATTGCTAGACTGCTTGATATAACCTTAGATACGTTATTATCCTTTCAGAAAGAACTTACAGCAGAAGAAATAAACAGTTTTGTAAAAGAAGCGAATACGAAATTAAAATTTGAAACCTATGAAGAAGCGTTTCAGTGGGGAAAGAGAAAAATCGAGCAATATCCTGACTGTGAACAGATGATTTGGCAAATGGCTGTGATTTTTGATGCATGGCGCTTGACAAAGGATATTCAGGATTCCGAGAAATACGATAGTTACATCAATGGTTGGTATGTGCGTGCATTGAATAGTGAAGATGAGAATATTAGAACCAGTGCTGCCGATTCCTTATTTGGATTCTACTCAAGAAAAGAACAGTATGAGAAAGCAGAGGAATATCTGGCTTACCTTTCAAAACAGAATCCAGAGAGAAAGAGAAAGCAGGCCGTTATTTACAGTAAAACAAACCGAGTGAACGAGGCATATAAAGCATATGAAGAATTATTATTTTCGGGCTATCAAATGATAAACATGGTATTTCACAGCATATATATGCTGGCAATGCGAGATAAAGAAATGGGAAAGGTTCATATGCTTGTTGAAAAACAAAGAGAGTTGGCAAACATTTTTGAAATGGGAGAATACCATGAGGTATCGTGTAGACTTGATTTAGCAACCTCAGAGCAAGATACGGAGGTAACGATAGAAACGATGGAGCGAATGATAGCCAGTCTTGATAAAATATGTGATTTTACAAAATCAGCTCTTTATGAACATATGGAGTTTATAGAAACGAGTGATGAGTTCTTGAAAGAGTTGCATGAGAACTTGTTGAGATGTTTCAAAGATGAAGAAGCATATGATTATATGAAAAAAAATAAGCGTTGGCAGGAGCTGGTAAACAGTAAGTCAAATATGTAAGGATAATGGAATCCTTGATTTATTTTAAGATGACTTATTTACGTAAGAGCCATCTATCGAAATTCCAATAAAGAATATCCTAATATGTGAAGTGCTTTAAGTCCTTGTTATGGTATGCACATGACTATAAAGCTATAACGGTGGAAAGACAGTGTAGCCTATAATCATGCATGTGCGATTTATATTTTTCTGAATGGTATGAGAACCCAGAGTATCACGAAAATGTAATTGTAAGAGATATAAATAACGGAAAAATAAAAGAAAAATTTCAAGGTTATTTATGTAGGATGCCAAATGGAGTGTTCTGGAGAACCTGATGGAACAAATTGATTTCGAGGAGATTTTCTTTTTTTTCTATGGGGGTAAGTGTATTATTTGATGAGTAGGATAAGAAATATTATTAGGAGTAAATAACAAATGAATGATGATATATATGAAAAAGAGTTTTCAAGTGATAAGCGCAATTCAAAAGCGGGCTTTGATGAGAGGGAGTGGTTAGATACCTATGAAAATTGGGAAAGTCATTTAAGTAAAACCCTTAAATTACTATTTGAAGCAAAAATATCTACGTATCAGGAAAGCGGTCCGTTACAAGGGGGAGATAATATCACGGTATTAAGCATTAGTGGAGAAGAGGATTTGTATGGAATACTTGTCAGAATTACAAAGAATAGGAATTATTGAAGGAAGAAGCATTAGATGAAAGAAGAGGTTCAGGAATATACTCAAAAATATAGCGATGACATACAAAAACTATTTATTGATTTAAGAAATCTGGTATATCAAAGTATACCATGTGAGATAGAAGAAAAATTATGGGCAAAAATACCAAGCTATTATGTGGAAGAAAAATTTATTCGAATTATACCATTTAAAGACCATATAAATATTGAAGCGAAAGCTGCTGTGGACTATAAACATCAGTTAGAGCAATATAAGCTTACGCCAAAAGGTATGCTACAGATTTATCTGAATCAGAGTATAGCAGATATTGTTTTGATAACAATTTTCCGTGATACACTGATGGAATAAAACGGAGGATCTAGGATTAGTAAGCTGGAATTTACAGGAAGGAAACACATAAATATGGAAGCTTTTTTTAAGCAGTATTGGAGTTGCATTGCGGCGCAGGACGAAGAAAGATTAAGGGATTACTTTGATGAAGATGCCTGTATCAGATGGCATAATACAAATGAGCAGTTTAATGTTGAAGAATTTCTTAGAGCAAACTGTGAGTATCCAGGAAAATGGAATGGTGAGATTGAGCGAATAGAAACGATTGAGAAAACCGTAATTACGGTTACTCGTGTATGGACAAATGAGATTTCATTCCATGTCACATCATTTTTTGAAGTAACAAGCGGTAGAATACGTAAATTGGATGAATATTGGAGTGATGATGGAGAGGCTCCTCAGTGGAGACAGGACAAGCATATTGGAAAGCCTATAAACAAAATCTTATTTCATAAATAATTGATTGATTGTCATAAAAAGTGGTATATGATAGTTCAATAACAGTAAGTTTTTTAGGAAAGGAACGAACCAATGGACAATATTTCAGATATAGCTGCACTGAGAAAATGAACAGTATAGGTAAAATAAAATGCTATGTGGAATATAACGGAAAATCAGAACTCATTTCTACCGTAGGTTCAGGGAAATATGCAAGCTGAGTAAGTCATTATCCAGATAAGCTAGCTGATATGGAAGATTCATTGTATCAACTTGGGGCACAAGGAGCAGGGAGTAGTTTTCTTACGGAACTGGGACAATACTCCGAGAGCTGTTCTTTTGGAATATTTACCTGAGATTATGGAGAGATTATTTATTTTTTATTCTTAATCCCTACTAATTCGATTGACTTAATTCCATTTTCGTAGTATGATAATCATGTAAGTCACTAACCCTTACGGTGACTTGCAACCCTATAATTATTTATACTCCCCTCATAAGATGCTACCGTTTGGTAGCATCTTTTTCAAGCGTATTTTTGTGCAAAAAAAGAAAGCTTCCGAGGGGATTCGAACCCCTGACCCACGCATTACGAATGATTGAACACCACTTGTAAATACTGCCGTTGAAGCACCTTTGACTAACTTTTGACTAACTTAGGGTTATTATAAGGTCTTCAATTTTTTAATACTTTCTTTTAAGTTTGCTTTATTTTCATCTAAATGAGTATAGATATTTAGTGTAATCGATATATCGGAATGACCTAAAAGATATTGAGCTTCCTTTACATCTACACCAACATCGTAAAGCATAGAAGCATAGTTATGCCTGAATGTGTAAGCAGTTAGATCGGTTGCTTTTATTCCATGCTCTTTAATTCTCCCATTTACCTTTTTATCATTAGTACCACCAAGCTTAATATTTATCTTTCCTCTAATATTATCAAAAAAACGTTGATATGCTTTTTGCTGCATCATACTTCCGTCTGGTTGTGGAAAAAGATATATATTGTTTAATTCATTCATATATAGTCGTAATATCGGAGACAAAGAAGCAGCAATTGGGATGTCTCTATTTCCAGCTTCTGACTTTGTGCTTTTAATTTTTACAGGAAAGTTTTTATCCTTCCATGTAATTGCTTTGTTAATATGGACTATTTCATGTTTTAGATCCACATCGCTTTTTGTAAGAGCAAGAGCTTCTTCTGGGCGAATACCAGTATAATAAAGCATATAGATATAAGCTTTTTCTTTAAGTTCAAAATCGCAACTTGCTATTGCTTTTTGTTCTGCTTCTGTCAACCGTCTCCCGCTGTACTTCTTCTTTGATTTTTCTATTGTAACATTTCTTGCAACATTTTTATATATCAGTCCGTCATCAATGGCGCATTCTAGCATTTGCCTAAGAGTAAGCCGTATTATTCGTTGCGTTTCTGGGTTATCTGATTTATCGTTTAGCAATTTTTGCACATCTGTTTTCTTTAGTTCCATTAATCGGATATCATGTATTGCATCCATTTTTCGTATAGCGTATTCGTATCTGTCTTTTGTTGCGTCTTCCACACTGCTTTTATATATATCTAACCATGTTTTTCCCCATTTTTTTATTGTAGTGCCTTTATCATCGGCATAGGTTCCGTTATTTAATGACACTTTTATTTCTGATTTCTTTGATTCTAGCTCAGATATGCTTTTTGCATAGATTGTAGGTGCATAAATCCTTTTCCCTGTTTCCTCGTCAAATCCAATTACTACATTTGCAGCATATCTGCCATCTTTACGTTTTTTGTATTTTGCCATTTAGTTCTCCTTTCCTAAAAAAGTGTATAAAAAATACACCTATTGCCAGAACAGGTGCCAAAGTGGTATAATATGGTTTGTGAATAAGCATATTATATGGACATTGTTCTGTATAGTATCTATAAAATCCGTCTTGGTTCCCGCCAAGGCGGTTTTTATTTTATTCTACCAATTTTTTATAACCATTCCATATTTATCTCTAAACGATCCGAGAAGTATGAATATAAAATCAATTAAAGCACCTATTCCAAAGAATCCACATGTAACTAAAAATAAGATTCCTGTACCTGTTTTTCCTACATAAAACCTGTGTATTCCAAGAAATCCAAGGAAAAAGCATAATAAAGCGGTCACAGTTCTACTTTTTGGGCTTATACCAGTTCCAAATCCGTTATTATTATTCGTATTTGTATTAACGTTTGAATTTGCGTTGTTAATAACAATGTTTGGTTGTTGATTCGTAGCTGCTTGCTCTGTAACTGCATTTGACGCATGTTCCTTGCAATAATTCTTTCCGTTAATCTCAACGAGACATTCATCGCAGAAAAATTTTCCGCAGAAAACGCAAGTGCCAGTTGCTTCTCGTTCTTCATGTTTTGTACAATTCATACTTATACTCTCCTTAAAAAATAGTTTATTAATAATCAGCCATAGCTGGATTATTCCTTACAAATCACCTGCATAAAGATAGCAGTTTTCTGCTCTATCATACATACTATAGTTTTCTTTTAAAAAGCGAATACGCTCTTCGTCCTGTTTGATTCTTCTCTTTAATGCTTTATGCTCTCTTTGCAGTATCATTAACTCTTCTAAATATTGTGTAGCTGGAATAGGTTTTAAATCTTCATTGTAGATACCCCTTACGTTTGATTCAATTTCTTGCACGTCATACTTAGAGAAATCATCTCCTTCAATATGCTTCATAGCGTGATAGTAAGCTTCCAATTGCCTTTCATATGAAAGCCTAGCATTTAAAAATATAGTGTATGAATCATCTTTATTTTTAACCACGTGTTCGGCAACCCCGGTATCCATTTCTATAACTTGTGTAAATACATCATTCATTAATACAACCCCTTTGTAAAAATGTTAGTTATTTTCAGAATCTTGCAATTTTTTCATAAACTCAATATGCGCTTTTAATCGGTCTGGCGTCATTTTTCTACTCATGTCAAATAAAGTACGCATATCTCTATTTTCGAATATTTCTTGTGCTATTTCTCTCGTTTCCTCGTTCAAATAATATTGAACGTTTTCATCTTTTTCATTTCCCAATAAGTAATCCACGGTTACTCCAAAGTATTCAGCTAATTTCATTAACTTATCAGGCTTAGGAGCTGAATTACCTTTGTATATATCAGATAGCGTCGTATAAGCGATTCCAGTGTCTTTAGCGACTTTATACAATGTAACATTATTCATTTTTAACAAATAATCAATAGTTTCTTTCATGTCTTTTATTCACCTTTCACAAATAATTGGTATTTCGAGAAATAACGACATAACCCTATTGACTATAACGGTACTCCGTGATAATATACATATAACGGCAAACCGTTATAGGAAAAGAGGAAAGTTACCCATATTTCGCTATAACCATAATTCTTAACTCGACACTAAGAATTATAACGCATTTCCGTTATATAGTCAATACCATATATTGGAAAGGAGGAAAAATTTTGTACCGTAAATTTCAGAGAATAATAGAGAAAAATAAAATTACACCATATAGAGTTGCAAAAGACTGCGGATTACCAATGTCGACGCTCTACGATTGGAAAGCCGGAAGAAGTACACCTAAAACAGATAAGCTTCAAAAAATCGCTACATATCTAAATGTTTCAATTGAAGATTTAATTGAGACGGAAAAAGAAAAATAAAGTTAGTGAAGAGTGTCTGTCATCCTTATATTTAGAAAGGAGAAAATAGTGAAAGTGGAAGAAAGCGAAAACAAAAAGATAAAAACACTAATGGAGGAAAGAGAGTATTACAAGTTTTACAAAGAACTTTATGAAAAAAGCTATCGCATTTGGAGAACGATAGCATTGGCATTAATTGGAGCATTGGCATATATTGCAACGGTGTCTATAACATTCATTTTGTTAGCATCCAGAATATAAGCGATGATAATAGACCAAAAACAGAACCGGTTATTGCACTGACTAGGGTTAATCGATAATCATGCATGCGTTGAGCTTTTAGTTCATGTTTTTTCTTTAATTCTAAGTATTCTTGGTACTTTAATGATTCTGGTTCAAATTCTCCGTTTGCTAAATTTGGAGCATTGGTATCATTTATCATTTTATAATCTCCTTCCTAAATATTTCACTCCCCAGCGATAAGGAGATTATAACATAATTAACAAAATATTACATATAAGGAGGTAATTTATTTGAAACAAATCGGACAAACAATAACAACTGTAGAAATAGCAGAAATGACGGAAACAACACATTTTGATGTATTAAAAAAATTAGAAGGTGCAAAAGACAGAAAAGGTATCATTAAGGTTTTGACTGACAACCAAATGTCGGTGAGTGATTATTTCACAGAATCTACATATAAGGATGCATCTGGAAAAGAAAACAAGTGCTACCTAGTAACAAAGCTAGGGTGTGACTTCTTGGCGAACAAATTCACTGGCGAAAAAGGGATTTTATTTACCGCTAAGTACGTAAAAAGATTTCACGAAATGGAAGATACGATTTTGAGAGGATTTGATGGGTTGTCTACTGAAATGCAAGCGTTAATCATGCATGATAAAAAGATTCAATCAGTAATAGAGCATATCGAGAAAAGCGACAATCGCATTGAACATCTTGAAAGCAATATGGTAATTGATTACGGCCAGCAACAAGTCTTAAAAGAAAAAGTAAATAGCAGAGTAACTTACTGGCTAGGCGGTAAAAACAGTAATGCGTATAACGATATATCAAAGGTAGTTTTTAGCGAGTGCAATAAGGACATTCAGAGATACTTTAATGCTAATTCTAGAAACAATATACCACGAATTAAATTCGATGATGCAATAAAATATGTGGAGAATTGGGAACCTTGCCATAATACAAAGTTGGTTATTACAGATTGTAATAATCAATTAAATATTTAAGCTATTGGATTAGAAAGGAGTGTGATTCTTATGGTATATCCAAAACCATTAATGAGTACGAGTGAATTATGTGAAATGGGTTTCCCTAAGGCCCTACTACTCGAATTTGCTCGTATGAAAAATAGCCCAGCTTTCAAAACTTCTGGTGGTGGAAAGTTAATATTCGATACTGAAAAGTTAGAAAAAATAAGGTTAGAAAGGATGGGTGAAAAAGTATGAATCATGATGCAATTACAGTTCAAGACTGCTTAGATAACTTTTATATGAAAAACAAAAGAACTGTCTTGGATAATGGACAAGTTGTATCTATTGAAGAAGAGTAAAAAAAGAGCGCATAGGATTGCCGTCCTGTTTGCGCCCATCAGAAAATTATCAATTTAAAAGTATCACAGAAAGGTACATATGTCAAATGGCTTATTTTAATCAATGCCCGGTATGTAAAGCCAATTTAGACCCGGGCGAAAAATGTGACTGTGATAGGAAACATGAAGAAAACAAACAATTATTTGACCAACTTCTTGTTGAGGTAGACGGTCAAATATCCATAGGAGGATTCGATTATGCCAATGATAGTGTTTTGTGACAAATTCAGTTGCAAACATTGCATGGAAGGTATGGTGTGTAGTTGTGAAGCCCTTGACCTAACAGATAGCGTAAAGCAAGGATTGGACCAGCAGGTCGTATGTAAGAATTTCGAGGTGATTAGTATTGATGAATGATAATATTCCGGACAACCTTGACTTTTATGATATGTATGAAGCTGAAAGAGAACGTCAAAAAAGAGTAGCGATTAAAAATGCCATGAATGAACAGGCTTATGAAAGAGAATTGGAGGAAAGTAAAAATGAATGATTTAAATATAGTTGTTGAGGTAAAGGCAAGTGAGGTATCTACAAATTTTGAAGATGTAAAGGCAGGCCTAGCCGAACAAATGGAAGTATACAAAGAATTGGCAGTTACAGAGGAAGTCAAGGCAGAGCGAAAGAAAGACATTGCAACCCTTAGAAAGATGCAAAAAGCGGTAAAAGAAGAGGATTCAAAAGTTAAAAAGGCTTGCCTTGCTCCTTACGAATTATTCAGAGAAAAGGCAAATGAACTGGTACAGATAATTGAAGATCCTATAGCCATTATCAACAGCCAGGTAAAGGAATTTGAAGAGAAACAGAGACTTCAAAAGAGAGCAGATATTGAATCTTACTTTTCCGATGTGATCAAAAGATATTCTTTGGACATGCAGGAAGAAGTCGGACTTGCTTCAATCTATGACGGTAGATGGGAAAATGCAACTGCTTCTATGAAATCCGTAAAAGAGGAAATCGATAGCAAACTGAAAACAATCAGTGACAACGTGAACCTTATTAAATCAATGGTATCTGACAAGACAGAAGAAGCCTTAAACCTATTCTGGGGCGATTTGGACGTTGCAAAAGCTATAGGCATGATTAATCGGTACGAAGCGCAGAAACGTGAAATTCAAGCAAAATTAGATGAAGAAAAGCGTATTGCAGAGGAACAGGAGCGAGAAAAAGAGCGTGAGCGGATCCGAAAGGAAGAAAGAGAAAAGCTGCTGGAAGAACAGAAACGCAACATAGAAACGGCTAATCAAATTGAAAAGGCAAAAGTTGAAGCACAAGAAGAAATTATTGAATCGCTTACTCCTCATTTTAATGATGATTCCACATCCTTTATGTACATAATCCTTTTGAACGCTGACGGTAAGGCAAAACTTGAAATGTTTATGGATAGCGTTGGAATTGAGTGGAAACAAATTTGAATTAAGAAGGTGATGAAATGACGGTATATGAAAAACTGAAAATAGTCCAGTCAAAGCTAAAAGCACCAAAAGGCCAGTACAATACATTCGGTAAATATTATTACAGAAATTGTGAAGATATCCAAGAAGCAGTTAAACCAATATTGAATGAAGTGAATGCAACGCTTATTTTGGATGATGAAATTATCCTTATTGGTGACAGATATTACATAAAGGCAACGGCTGTTTTTACTGACTGTGAAACAGGTGAATTAATATCGAATAAAGCATATGCAAGAGAGGAAGCAGATAAAAAGGGTATGGATTCCGCACAACTAACTGGCAGTACAAGCAGTTATGCGAGAAAGTATGCTTTAAATGGGCTTTTCTGTATCGATGATTCTAAAGATTCAGATACAGGTAAAACAAAAGAAACCTTGTTAGAGCAATTCAAGTCAGAGATCAAGCGCACAGGAAAATCACTTGATTACTTTATCGGAAATGCAAAGGTAACAAAAATTGAAGAAATGACAGAATCTGATTTGAGCGAAGCAATTAATGCCCTTAAGAATTGTCCTAGTAAAAAGGAGAAGTAATGGAATTTAAAGGCGAAATAGTTTCTATGTATCCGGATTATGCATCTGGTAAAAACATGATTGTTTTTTCTTCCAATAACAATATATTCGAAGCTGCTGAACCGTTCCTTAAGAAAGATTTAAGGGTTACGGTAAAGCAGTGGAGAGAAAAGCGAAGTCTTGATGCAAACGCTTACTTTCATGTTTTGGTTGGAAAAATAGCGGACAAGCTCACTTTGTCAAAAGCGAAAGCTAAGAATGTGTTAATTTGCAAATATGGACAACCTCAGCTTCTTCCAGATGGAAACATCATGGTATACAAAACAAATGCGCCGGAAGAATTTATGTGGGAGCAAGAAAGTATACATTGTATTCCGGTCAAGTATGAAGAAACCGCAACATTTTATAAAGTATATCGTGGTTCTCATACATATGATACGGCTGAAATGTCGGTGCTGATTGATGGAACTGTCGAGGATGCCAAAGATCTTGGAATTGAAACCGCAACACCGGATGAAATAGAGAGGATGAAACAACAATGGAAAGTGTGATGCAGACAGAAAAGAAATGCTTTCTATGTGGCAGAAACGGAAATGGTGATCCGTTGGAAGCGCATCATTGTTTTGGTGGTGCTAACCGTAAACTATCTGAAAAGTATGGATTAAAAGTGTGGCTGTGTGGCAATCGTTGCCATAGGAATGGACCGGATTCAGTACATATAAATAAAATGGTTAGAAAAAATGTACAAGCTGCCGCGCAGACAAAATATGAAGAATTATATGGAAATAGAGAGACTTTTCATAAAGAGTTTTTAAGGTCTTATCTATAGTAACTTATTAACCAGTCACGCGAACATCCTTTTAATCGTCTCACAACGTAATAAGGCATAATCGTGACATTCCTTGCCCCTCTCCTTAGGGGCAGGAGAAAGGAGTTTGATAGATGGCTATAAATAGTAAGGCTAAAGGGAAAAAAGGTGAATTAGAGCTATCACACAAGCTACAAGAGTACGGATACAACACTAGGCGAGGACAACAGTACTGTGGCATCAATGGTGATGCTGACGTGGTTGGACTTGATGATATACATATCGAAGTAAAAAGAGTAGAGAAGCTTAATATCGTTGATGCAATGGACCAAGCGAAGCGGGATAAAAAAGAAAATGAACTTCCAGCATTGTTCCATAGAAAAAATCATTGCGAATGGTTGGTTACTATGACTATGGATGATTGGGTTAAACTGTATCGAGCTTTTGAGGATGGAAAGGCGGCGAAGTGATGGAAGGACAAATGAGTATTTTCGATTTTAAGACAAGGAAAATACAAATTGAGGAATATATCCCTTTTGGCAAAGAAAAAGCCGTAACACGCACAGAACTATGTATAATGACAGGTTTAAGTGACAGAAAGGTGCGTTGGTTAATTTCAAAAGCAAGAAGAGAGCATCCAATACTTAACTTGCAGGATTCAGAAGGATATTTTAGACCTACAATCCAAGAATATCTGGATGCAAAGCAATTTTACAAGCAAGAACATAACAGAGCAATGAGTATTTTATGGAGCCTTGCAGGGTTAAAGAAGTGGATTAAGGAGATTGAGAATGGCAGAAAAAAGAATGTTTTCGAAGCAGATAATCGACAGTGACGCATTTCTAAGTATGCCTTTATCAACACAGGCATTGTATTTTCACTTAAATATGCGAGCGGATGATGATGGATTCGTGGACAAGCCTAAGACCATACAACGAATGGTAGGAGCTGCAGAGGATGATTTAAATCTTCTGATAGCAAAAAGGTATGTTCTTATCTTTGAAAGCGGTGTCATTGTAATAAAGCATTGGCGAATACATAATACGATCCGTAATGACAGGTATAACGAAACTGTTTATCTGGAAGAAAAGTCCTTGATTGAGCTTAAGGATAATAAATCTTATACAGAAAATAAGGGACTTTTAGATGATGGTTTACCAATTGGCAACCAAATGGAACCACAGTATAGAAAAGAAAAGAATAGTATAGGTTTAGATAATAAAAGCATTGTGCAAAATGATTGCACGGAGAAAGTATCGACAAAAGAAATTGATTCATTCTTTGAAAGCGTATGGAACTTATACCCACAGAAACGAGGGAAAGGACAAGTATCAGATTCTAAAAAGAGGCATTTATTTGATATCGGATTCGATGAAATGAAAAGAGCTATCGACCGTTACAAAGCGGACTTAGAAAATGAAAATTGGAGAAAACCTCAAAACGGCAGTACATTTTTCAACAGCGGTTATGTGGATTATCTTGATAAAAATTACGTTTCAGGTGAATCAAAAGGGATAGTAAAGAAGAAACAAAACGACTTCAATAGCTTTCCTCAACGCAGTTATACCAAAGATGATTACAGCAATATGGAAGCTAGAAAGCTGGCAATACAAAGGGGTGAAATGAATGTGTGACGGAAAGTGCGAATTTTGCAAGCATAACGTAAATAATGATTGCAATTACGATGAGGTCACTCCAGAAGACAGAAAGCGTCAAGATAGATTCGATAAAGATTTACTTCCTATCGACCCATCTTACAGAAAAGTGCTTGAAAATAACCGTAAGTATGGAAAGACTGAAAGGGGCAAGGAAGCTAAAAGGCGGTACAAGCAATCGGACAAAGGAAAGGAATCCAATAAACGCTATGCACAGTCTGAAAAGTGCAGAGAAGCAAAAAGGCGCTATGCTAGATCAGAAAAAGGGAAAGAAACAGCAAAGCGAAAAACAGAAAAGAAGGTAGCAAGTGGTAAAAATGCGGAGTATTGCAAAAATTATCGGATGCGATTGAAAGAAAACAAGGTTAGTTAGTATTTAAACGGAGATTTAACGAACCAACTTTACACAAAAACATTTAAAAATGTGTAGTAGGTAACAAAAAAAGATAGGAGCGTGAAATATGACAGTAAAGGAATTTGCAAATAAATTCGATATGAGCGTTTCGGAATTGGCAGATTACACCGGGTACAGTAGAAAAACTCTTTACAATATCATCGAAGGAAATGCAATTGTAAATACTCGAAGGTATGAAGCAATGATTAGTAACCTTAAGCGTGATGCCTGGTCAAAGATGTGTAAGGAGCAGAGTGAAAGACAGAAACGCTACGAGGAACAGATAAAAATGCTAGAGGAACTGAAAACAAGAAAACGGAGTTATCCGGGAAGTGATGCGGAAGAAACAATAAACACTTCGTTTGGACCTATCGAAAGCGAGAGTGTCACTTTGAGTAATTATTGTAAATAGTGATTTTTGTAACGGAGATTTAACGAGGTAAAAATTTAGAAAGGAGCGAGATGAAGTTAGATAAATATGATTGCCTGGGGCAGATGAACATATTTGATATTCTTGAACCTAAGACAGAAAGCAGTAAAAAAACAATATTAGATTACGCAGAAGAAGCCGTGTTACATGGTACCGGATTTGAAGGTGGAAAGAAAAGAGTTTATGAGCTGTATCAACGCAATCTTCCATCAAATGAAAGAGCAAAAGTAATTAAGAAAGAATATGGTCAAGGTGGTTCAGGATGGCCATTAAAAGGATATGGGCTACATGGTTATGATTCGTTTCGTGCCGAAGGTTTAAACATAGAATACCGAGATGAAGATGGAGAACATAGGGAATTAGTTTCATGGCAAAAGGTTGAAGGAATAATACACAAGTTGGTCGACAAAATGGAATATTACTCACCGCCGAAAAGAATCTGCCATGCAACAAATGAAGAATGCAATCATGGCGCTTGCAGGACCGTAGCAATACAATGTTGTGATATCGATTGCAAGGCAAATTGTTGCCAGAGTTGCACAGAGTTATGTGGTGCAAGATGCAACTATTCAGCACATCAACCCAAGGTATGCAAGGAATACCTAACATACGAAAATCAAACATGGGTTGACAATCCTAATTACATAGGGGAGGAACAATGAGCTGCTCAACTTGTCCCCATTTCAGACATTCAGAAAAGCATACAGTCGGTAAAATGTTCGCATACGGCTGTAGTGCTTCCATGAATGGATTGACATTCTGGACGAACACAGAAAGCTATTTTAGTAGATTCGGTTGCCCTCTTAATGGCGACGTAGAGGGTGATTGTAAGCAGATGGACATATTTGATTTTATGGAGGTATAAAGCATGAGCGATTCGACAAGAGAGATGAACGTACAAGAAGTATCTGACTATTTTAAAGACAGAGCAAGAATTGGTAACCCTGGAAGAGCAGGAGCAGAAGTGATTGTAAATAAAAATGTGTTAGCGTTAGCTGCGGTATATTTAGATGATCTATTAGAGATGGTAGGTAATTAGGAATGAAATGGAGGTTTAACGAAGTATGGAAAATAAAATGGCATTAGATATTTTAAAGCAAACGAAGCGGTGTAATGATGATATGAAAGATGCTGATCCGGAAGAAATAAAGCTGTTTGGAGAAGCGTTTGATATTGCAATAAAAGCAGTGGAACAGCAGAAAAAAATCAGAGAAACTTTTTGTACATTGGAAGAAATCATAGCTCGCAACGTTTTGGCATGGGAAACAAGCAAGGATAAAAGAGAGGGACTTCTTCCAGAGATATATTTGACTGATCGTGTTTTATTTAAGCAACTAACAGGGGAAGAACCAACCATGAAGAATATTAGAAAATTCGCTAATGTTGATTAAGTAGGAGGTAGCAATTTGAAGTATGACAAGAATTTGTACATAGACAGTGGATTCTACGGTTGCGATGAAGATTTAGAATGCCACAAGGAAAAGATTGTTAAATGTCGAAAACCACATACTTGTGCTTCATGCGATAAAGAAATAAAGGTAGGAGAGCAGGCATTGAATGAAAGCGGATTCTTTGATGGAGAACCAGTATCGTCTTATACCTGTTTAGAGTGTATAGAGGAATGGTTGGAAGAATCGGGACAAGTCGAAACAGTGGAAATTGAAGAATAGGAGGTAGCAAGATGGCAGCAAGTATAGAGAAAAGTCTTTACATCGGATTTTTAAAAACAAGATTTGACTTGTTCGATGATATCAAGTTAGTACTCAAAGGTGGAGACAGGGTAATCGGGCAAATAATAAATATCGAGGATAATTACATTGAAATTGGAACAGAGGACGGAGATGTAACGGTTTATCCAGATGAAATTGAGGACTATGTAAATTAAAACAAAGATGCCACCAAACGGCAGCATCTTATGAGGGGAGTATAAATAATTATAAGGGTTGCAAGCCACATAAGGGTGCGACTCACAATGGATATAATACTCCCCAAGAAATATAAAGTCAAATAAAAAAATAATATAGAAAGTTGGTGCAATATGACAAAAGAACAACTAGATAAAGGTATTGTAATTCAATCAAAAATAGAACATCTTAATTGTTTTATACACAATGCTGAAACATTGTGGACTGCAAAAGTAAAGATAAGAAAGCCAAAAATGATTTTCAAAACAAATTCTTACGGCGCAATTAGTGGTATGGAGTTAGAACTTGATAACGAACTTAAAAATGAAGTATTAAAAGTTATTAAGGATAAGAGGGATTCTTTGGTCAATGAATTAAAAGAACTGAATTAAAATTTAACGAGGTGAAAAGGATGAATATACAGAATATTTCAAAGAAAGATAGTGAGGTAACAGTATCTTTATCAGCAGATGAACTGGTAAAGATTTGTAATGTATTATATAACACTAAAGAAGATGATAAGAATGAGTTATATTACAAATTATATAGTGAAATGATGATAGCAAGAGATATGTGCCAATATGGTCACATTGACAATTTTTGTCTTTCAAGAATTGTTAGTTGTAGAGGTCTTGACAAAATAAAAGCAGAACTAAAAGAAGATTAAACTGAAAGAGAGGAGAGCTTTG
>DIGJ01000001.1:29172-102660 GCA_002419585.1 Lachnoclostridium sp. UBA5725 | reverse complement strand
ATATGAAAAAAATAAGAGTAAAAATGGGAAAAATGAAGCCATTTTTACTCTTATTTTTTTATTAGGGATAATTATCTTTGCTGAGAGCAAAAAATCAGTAGTTTTTCAGCAGCCTTTCGTATGCTCTCATGATTTTTCACAGCAACTGACGGCAACGTTCTTGCGATATTACATTTTTTAGGCCACATTTTTTGCTGTTTTTTTAAGATGGCTCGTAAAAATTTACTTATTAGATGTATCCATAAGGTCATGATGCCGAGGCCGCCGATTATTCCGGTTAGGAATCTTCGTTTGTTGGTGGATTCTTTTATTTTTAGGGCTTGTAGGGACCAGTCGGTAAGCATGGTGATGCACCCTGCGGCTGCTACTATGTTTGTTATTTTTTCTTTTCCTTTTGTCGCTGGCAAAAGGAAAAGAGTTGCTAGATAGCCGATGAAGACTCCGGTACATCTTGCGCAAACTGGTAGCTGGTAGCCTCCTATAAAGAAGCTTCTGTCTGGCTTTTGATGACAACCCATTCTTTGTCCAAAGTCCATCCATTTCATCCAAGTCTGGTCTGATTTTTTACAGCAGGTTATATTACTTATCCTATCCCTATTTTCCATATTAAATCCTGAACTTTCTGCCGCAATGACCACAAACCCAATATGCTTTTCTTGATGTATGACCATCTCCCATACCACAAAGTCCACATAATAATCCAACTGGTCCTAAAATAACATAACCACAAAGACCACTACATACACCAAAACCTTTCTGATGCGTTTGCGTCTCCTCTACCACATGACAGCTATCACTTCCACAACTAGGACATCTCATACTATTTTCCTCACTTTCATTCGTAACTAGGTCTTTGATTATCTTCAATAATAGTATTATTGAATTTTCTTTATTATATTATAAGCAATCTTCTTTTAATATTGATAAATGGCATATTCTCCTATGACAAATGTCATGGATTAAGAGCAAATCAGCTAACTTTAGTTGTAAGGAAATTAACAAAAATGTTAAAATAAAATCTAAAGGTTTCTAAAAAGATAAAAGTGCTGAACATTTCCATAATACGGATTTTCGGCACTTTTAAATCTAGTAGAATTATTAAATATGTGAATGTATGTAACTCAGTTTTCCTTGAATTTCATAGTCACCGTATTCCGCCGGTAATATGAAATGGTCTCCTTTTGCAATGTTAATTCCATCAATTGTTCCACTACCATCAATTATACTTATTAGAGTAAATACTTCGCGCTGTGCAAAAGTCTCAACCCCTTCTAAATCAACATGATTTACTGTATAGTATTTATGGCTAATCAAATTTTCAACTATGCAATTATTTAAAATTGTTTCTTTCTTTTTTATGTTGCTGTCAACATAAGGGCATTGAATAACATCAATACATTGCTTATAATGCAATTCTCTAGGTTTTCCATTTGTTAATCTGTCATAATCATATAAGCGATACGTAATGTCACTGTTTTGTTGGATTTCTAAAATTAATACGCCACCGTTGATGGCATGAATAGTTCCAGGACTAATCTGAAAAAAATCTCCTTTTTTTACAGGTACTTTTCTTAGTAAATCATTCCATTTGCCATTTTCAACAAATTCGATTAATTCTTCCTTCGTATTCGCATTATGACCCAAAACAATTGTACTATCCTCATCACAATCTAATATATACCAACATTCACTTTTTCCCAAAGAACCATTTTCAAATTTATCTGCATAGCTATTATCAGGATGTACCTGTATACTCAGATTCTTTTTTGCATCAATTATTTTAGCTAGTAAAGGAAACAAATCACCCTCAATATTTCCAAATAATTCTCTATTTTTATCCCATAAACTACTTAGTTTTTTACCCTTGTATATTCCATTTTTTACAACGCAGTCTCCGTTACTATGTGCACTTATCCCCCAGCACTCACCCGTGCTATCGCTTGGTATATTATAACCAAAGTGGGTGTGTAAGCGATTACCACCCCATATTAACTCTTTAAAAACAGGTTCCAAAAATATTATTTCTCTCATTTTACTCGCCTCATTGATTTAGTTTTTTTGCTGATATGTTGGTACGATTTCTTGTAATAGTTCTCTTACGTTATTTGTTTCTTTTATTACTTCTATTTCCAGTTCTTTTAATTTCTTTATAAATTCTTCCTCATCCATTGCAATCGGTTTCCCAATATGTATTAATTTATTTTCCGTATTCTGCAACCCTTCTTCATCCATTAAAAGTTCTTCAAATAACTTTTCACCAGGGCGAAGACCAATATACTTTATCTCAATATCACGGTCTGGTACATATCCAGATAAACGGATTAGATTTCTCGCCAAATCGTCAATCTTCATTGGTTCTCCCATTTCAAGAACAAAGATTTCCCCACCTTTAGCAAATGCACCTGCCTGCAGTACCAAGGAAACTGCTTCTGGAATCGTCATAAAATATCGGATAATATCTGGATGAGTCACGGTAACGGGTCCACCTGTTGCAATCTGATGCTTAAACAGTGGGATAACACTGCCATTGCTTCCTAAAACATTTCCAAATCGAACTGCGACAAACTCCGTCTTTGAGCGATTGTTATAGGTCTGGATAATCATTTCACAGATTCGTTTCGACGCCCCCATAACATTTGTTGGATTTACTGCTTTGTCCGTAGAAATTTGAACGAAACGCTTTACCCCATAATAATCTGCTGCACGAACCAATTTTAGAGTCCCGAACACATTGTTTTTAATGGCTTCATTTGGACTAACTTCCATAAGGGGTACATGTTTATGTGCTGCTGCATGATATACCAATTCCGGCTTGTACGCTTCGAAAATATTATTCATTCGATTTGTATTTCGTACCGATGCAATCAGTACCACAAGGTTCAAATCTGGATACTGTCTTATCAATTCTTGCTGTATATCATAAGCATTATTTTCATAAATATCGATAATTATAAGCTGCTTTGGACTATACTTTACTATCTGTCGGCAAAGTTCACTTCCAATGGAACCTCCTCCGCCGGTTACCATAACCACTTTATTCTTTACATAATCACTGATGCTCTTCATATCAAATTCTACAGCATCTCTACCAAGCAAATCTTCAATTTCAACATTTCGAAGGCGACTTACCTTCACCTCTTCGTTAATTAGCTGATACATTCCAGGTATTGTCTTTAAGTTACAATTTGTTTTTTTACAAATATCAATAATTTTTTTATATTCATTTCTTGGCAAATTCGGAATCGCAATAATAATATCAGTAACATTATATTTTTCGGCATTTTCAAGGATGGAATATCGATTACCAACCACCTTAACCCCTTGAATAAAACGATTTATTTTGTTTTTGTCATCATCAATTGCACAAACGACCTTACCATCAAGATATTGGCTATTTTCAATTTCCTTGATGATTCCACTGGCAGCTTCCCCTGCACCTATAATCATAATATGTTTCTTTGAATCTGTTCGATATTGCTGGTTAAACATACGAAGCGTTCTATAACAAAACCTTGATCCAGCTATAAATGCCGTCAAAAACATTAAGTTGAGTGGTGTATAGCTGCGGGGTACATGGTAATGAAACAATTTTAATCCCGCAAATTCCAAAATTGTAGCTATGGTACAAGCATAAATAACATTCGTCATCTCCTCTATGCTTGCATACCTCCAAAGGCTGTGATAAAGACGGAAAACAAAAAATATAAGTAGTGTTATTAATGTATAAATCGGTGCATACTGCGCTATAACTTCACTATACTGCAATTCAATCTTTGATATTTTAAAATCAAAGCGAATCGCAATGGCACAAAATGATGCTAAATTAATGAGTAATATATCTAATAATACTAAAAATGCCCGTCGGACAAAAAGTTTTCGATCAAATTCTTTATTCATTTGCTTTAAACCCTCGATTTTTAAAATATATGAAAGCCTTTCTCATTTTACCATAAATATAAAATTTCGACAATAAAAATTCTACTACGCTTACTATGAAAATGACTTTACATGCAGTAAACCTTCGTTTTTGCATGCAAAGTCATTTTCATAGTTTCTTTTATCATTATTTCTATTTTTCGTCTTATCATCATAACGAAAATGTATCTAGATTATTAATCTTTTCTTTTTTGAGAGCTCGCCTTTTTTCTTCTTCCTCCAGTAAATATCTTACTTTGGTTTCTAGATCTTCAACGATGCGCAAGCATTCTAACGCATCCTCTTCACTTACTGCAACAAAATTATCACCAGGATACCTTGCATCAAAATAAAAATCTCCGAGCCACTTAATATCTTTTGTAGAAACATCCAATTCTTTATAAACTTCTTTAATCCGATTAAGAATGGAACGCAGATTATGGGAATGTAGTAGTGACATTACATCCTCATCGATAATACATTGTTCTAACACAGCCTTTAAATACTTTTCAGCGGATTGAGCACACATGGAAGCTACTCCATTATAATCTCCGAATGACTTGCCAACTTCTAAACCAGCTTTCGCATAAAGATAGTCACTGTAAGCCCTACTAAAATAAGTATTTAGTTTTTTTTCCATATCACAATCCCCTCCTTCTTTACTCGCTGAACAAGCAAGCAATCTGAATCTTTAAACTGTTCTAATGTATAAAATATTAAATCCATATTATTCTCGTCAAATTGGCTGCAAAGCTCTCCTCGAAGCAAGCGATTCATTTCCGTTTGTGTTACGACCATAACATCCATATCGCTAGTCGCCCGCTCCTCACCTCTTGCATAGCTTCCAAATAGCACAATATATTCTAACGTATCAACCTTTTCTATCAGGTGTATAATCTGTTTTTGTAAAAACTCCTTTTTGTTTTGATTTAGAAAAGATATACTTTCATCAATCTTCATAGGAAAGTTTCACGTCCTTTCGATTTTACTAGTATAAGTTTAACACGTGATGCTACGGTTTACAATATATGGATTATAAAATCTTTGTTTCTTAAAACCTTGTATAAAAGTGTGTTTTATAGTATAGTTGTAATTGGGTATTTCCCAGTATAAAAAATTATTAGGAGATTTTACTTATGAAAAAAACTGCACTTATAATGGCAGGTGGACGAGGTGAACGCTTTTGGCCTCGTAGTAGAAAAAATCTACCAAAACAGTTTCTTTCCCTGACAGATGATGGAAAAACTATGATTCAATTAACGGTAGAACGTATCTTACCACTTGTAAAATTAGAAGATATTTATATTGCTACAAATCGCGATTACAAATCTTTAGTAATGGAACAACTTCCAGGACTTCCAGAACAAAATATATTGTGTGAGCCAATCGGTCGTAATACCGCACCATGTATTGGGCTTGGTGCCGTTCATATTGCTAGCAAATATGAGGATGCTTTAATGATGGTTTTGCCATCAGACCATCTTATCAAATATAATCATTTATTTATTAACACCCTTGAAGACGCTTGTCAGGTTGCTGAGAATGATACAAATCTGGTAACAATAGGTATCACTCCAGACTATCCGGAGACTGGCTATGGTTATATCAAATTTAATACAGAGATAACAAATGGCCGTTCCTTTGCTGTTGATCGGTTTGTTGAAAAGCCAAGTTTAGAAGTAGCTAAAGAATATCTTGCTACAGAAGAATACTTATGGAATAGTGGTATGTTTGTATGGAAAGTTTCATCTATTTTGAAAAATCTTGAAAAATTTATGCCTTCAACTTATGAAGGATTATTAAACATTAAACAAGCAATCAATACTTCAGAGCAAGATTCTGTTTTGGAAAAAGAATTCTTTAATTTTTCTTCCGAATCAATTGATTATGGAATTATGGAAAAGGCAGAAAACATTTATATTCTTCCAGGCTCTTTTGGATGGGATGATGTTGGTTCTTGGTTAGCTGTAGAGCGAATCAAGAAAACCAATGAATTTGGCAATGTAGCGAACGGTAATATCATCACGATTGATACAAATAACTGTATCATTGAAGGCTCAGCAAAGCTGATTGCTACCATCGGTCTTGAAAATCTTATTATTGTTGATACAGAAGATGCAACACTAATCTGTGATAAAAACCATGCCGGAGACATAAAAAAGGTCTTAGAAAATTTGAAAATATGCAATCGAAATGAGTACATTTAACATAAAGGAGATTAATATATGAAGACAGCACTTATTACCGGTATCACCGGACAAGATGGCTCTTACTTAGCCGAACTCTTACTTGAAAAAGGTTATAAAGTATATGGAATTATGCGTAGAAAGAGCGTTGTTGATTATGGCAACGTAGATGCATTCAAGGATAAAATATCTTTTATCTATGCTGATATGACGGACCCAATTTCCCTTATATCAGCAATGAAGCTCTCACAAGCTGACGAGGTATACAACTTAGCAGCTCAATCCTTTGTAGCTACAAGTTGGGAACAGCCTCTTGCAACCGCTGATATTGATGCAATTGGTGTAACAAATATGTTGGAAGCAATTCGTGTAGTAAAGCCTACCGCTCGCTTCTATCAGGCATCAACCAGTGAAATGTTTGGACTCGTTCAGGAAATGCCACAAAAGGAAACTACTCCATTCTACCCAAGAAGTCCATATGGAGTAGCAAAGCTTTATGGACACTGGATTACGAAGAATTATCGTGAAAGCTATAATTTATTTGCATGCAGTGGTATTTTATTTAATCACGAAAGTGAACGCCGTGGAAAAGAGTTTGTTACAAGAAAAATTACCGATGCTGTTGCGCGTATCAAACTAGGCATTCAAGACCATTTAGAATTAGGTAACATGGATTCAAAACGTGACTGGGGGCATTCCAAAGATTATGTTCAGGCAATGTGGCTTATGTTACAGCAAGATACTCCGGATGATTATGTTATCGCTACAAATGAAACCAGAACCGTTCGTGAGTTCGTAGAAACTGCTTTTGGACATGTAGGTATAACTGTCGAATGGCAAGGTAGTGGAGTTGATGAAATCGGTATTGATAAATCTACTGGTAAAACAATTGTTAAAATCAACCCAAAATTTTTCCGTCCAGCAGAAGTTGATGTTCTCTTAGGAAATCCTGAAAAAGCGGAAACAGCTCTTGGATGGGTGCGTGAAATTCCATTTTCTGAATTAGTAAAACGTATGATCGACAATGATATGGCACTTGTAGAGAAAGAAATTAAAATTTCAAAGATTCAGTAAAGGATACTTTAATTATGAAAGCATTGATTATCGGTGCTGCTGGATTCGTTGGAGGCTACTTAATAGACCATTTACAAAATGATTGTGGATGGTCTATTGTTGCAACTAAACTGGCGCACGAAACAATAGAGTATAAAAATATTACCATATATGATTTAGATATCCTTGACTCAAAATCTATTATTACCTTATTACAAAATGAAAAACCTGATTATATCATTCACTTAGCTGCGCAAAGCTCGGTTTCTCTGTCTTGGAAAGATCCATCACTTACTATAGATATCAATATCAAAGGTAGCGTAAATGTATTGGATGCAATTCGCGCAATACCAGAATATGCACCAAGAATTTTATTAATTGGTTCTGGAGAAGAATATGGTCGTATTTTACCAACTGAAACTCCTGTCAAAGAGACTACTGTTCTTCGACCTGGCAATATTTATGCAGCCACAAAAGCTTGTCAAAATATGATTGGGAAAATATACGCTGATGCATATCATATGGATATTATGATGGTTCGAGCATTTAATCATATAGGCCCAAATCAGTCACCTATCTTTGTTGTTTCTGACTTTTGTAAACAAGTTGCTGATATCGAAAAGGGACGTCTTGATCCAGTAATTTACGTGGGAAACTTGAGTGCAAAGCGTGATTTTACTGATGTTCGTGATGTGGTTAGGGCATATTCCCTTATCTTACAAAAAGGACAACGAGGCGAGACTTATAATGTTGGAAGCGGAATATCCATTGAAATCAGAGATATTCTAAACCGCATCTTAAAGCTTTCAAAATCTGATATTCATGTAATTGTTGACGAAAAGAAGTTAAGACCCGTGGATGTGCCAGATATCGAGGCCGATACAAAAAAATTAGCCCAATGTGTTCAATGGGTTCCACAGATTTCACTCGATACAACACTATTGGAAACATTAAATTTTTGGAGAAATAATTAAAGCATAAAAAAGAAATGAGGATGTCGCAACATCCTCATTTCTTTTTTAATACATTTTATGATAGTATTCTTGATATTCCCCACTTGTCACATTTTCCATCCATGTTTCATTGTCCAAGTACCATTGGATTGTTTCCTTTAATCCTTGCTCAAACGTATATTTTGGCTTCCAGTTTAATTGAGACGTTATCTTCGAATTATCAATTGCATAGCGTCGGTCATGTCCTGGTCTATCTTCTACATATTGTATTAGTTCTTCATTTTTATCCAATGTCTGAATAATTAGTTTTACAATTTCGATATTTGCTTTCTCATTGTTGCCACCAACGTTGTATACCTCTCCTATTTGACCTTTATGTAATACCGTATCAATTGCAGAGCAGTGATCCGCTACATGTAACCAATCACGAATTTGCATTCCATCTCCGTAAACTGGTAACTTTTTATCAGTTTTACAATTATTAATCATTAAAGGTATCAGTTTTTCAGGAAATTGATATGGTCCATAATTATTCGAACAACGGGTAATATTAATTGGTAAGCCAAATGTCTCATAATATGCACGTACAAACATATCTGCGCTTGCCTTTGAGGCGGAATACGGACTATTTGGTGATAATGGTGTTGTCTCAGTAAACATGCCTGTTTTCCCTAATGCTCCATATACTTCATCTGTTGATACCTGAAGATACTTAACTCCTTCTTTATACTCCCGGCTATGTTTATCCTCTGGATATATTTTCCACATCTTTTTCGCTATATCCAGTAGAATTTGTGTGCCCATTGCATTCGTTTTAAGAAATATTTCAGGATTCGTAATGCTTCGATCTACATGTGACTCTGCAGCAAAATTGATAACGGTATCAATTTTGTACTCTGCAAAGACTTTTTCAACGAAATCAGAGGCACAGATATCTCCTTTTACAAAATGATAATTTTCATAATGTTCAATCTCTTTTAAATTTTCTAAATTTCCAGCATATGTTAAAACATCAAGATTTACTATATTATAATTATGTTTTTCTAACATATGTTTTACAAAGTTGGATCCAATAAACCCTGCCCCACCAGTAACTAATATGTTTTGCATCTTTCTTCCTCCGCAAGTTTTAATATGTATTGCCCATACTCAGTCATTTTCATTCGTTCACCAAGCATTCTGAATTGTTCATTTGTAATAAACTTATTTCTCCATGCAAGTTCCTCCACACATGCAATGTAATAGCCTTGCATATCCTGCACAGTTTGTACAAATTCGGCAGCTTTTAGCATTCCTTTTGGAGAGCCAGTATCCAGCCAAGCCATACCCCTACCCATTAGTGTAACATTTAATCTCCCTATACTTAGATAGTAATTATTTATTGACGTAATTTCAATTTCACCTCTAGCAGATGGTTTTACTTTTTTTGCAATCTTTGTCACTTCATTGTCGTAAAAATATAAACCCGGAACCGCATAATCTGATTTTGGAATTTCTGGTTTCTCTTCGATTGAAACAACCTTATTAGCTTCATCAAATTCAACGACACCGAACTCTTTTGGATTTGCAACTGGATAACCAAACACGGTTGCACCTCCACTTTTTATCTGTTCTTGCGCATTTTTTAATGTTATACTAAATCCTTGTCCATAAAACACATTATCTCCTAACACCAAACAAACGCTATCATCACCAATGAATTCCTCTCCAAGAATAAATGCGTCAGCTAAACCACGAGGTTCATCTTGTATTTTGTATTGAATTCGTATACCAAGATCCGATCCATCCTCCAACAAATCCATATATCTTGAAATATCCTCCGGCGTGGAAATAACCAATATATCTTTAATTTTTGCTAAAAGCAACACGGAAAGAGGATAATAGATCAGTGGCTTATCATAAATAGGTAATAGTTGTTTCGAAACCACCTTTGTATTCGGATACAAACGTGTTCCTTTTCCTCCTGCAAGTATAATTCCCTTCATTTTTTATCCTTTCTTCTTAAAAATTACAAATTTACTCAATATGTAATTTAACAGTATAATTATAATATTAACAAGTATTTTTGCTAGTAACGTATTTATGTTGCATTTCAATAATAACCAAAGCCCTCCGTTGTCAATGACTAACGTTCCTATGCGCATCCCCCAGAATTGTAAAAAATTCTGTTTTGTAAACGCTTCTTTAAAAACAAACTTTGTGTTAGTAAAGTATGCAAATTGTACAGCGATAAAAAAAGCAATTGTATTTGCAATAATTTCATTTGAAAATAGTAACGACAATACTGAAAAGGTAACCGTATTAACAAGAACAGTTAATATTCCAAAAAATCCATATAAAATTAATTCTGCATGTTTTTTAATCAAGTTACTAATTCTTGTTTTCATGCATGAGTCTCCAAATATTCCTTAATATTTTCGAAATAATCAAGCGCATGTTCGATACAAACATCCATATTGTAATATTTAAATTCTGCTAATCTCCCACATAAAAATAAATTTTTATATTTACTAACTTCTTTTAAATACTTCTCATAAAGAATATTACTTTCAACTGTATTTACAGGATAATACGGAATGTTACCAATTTCATTCTTTGGATTATATTGCATTGGGTATTCAGTGGCTACAACAGTCCCCTTGACATTACTACAGTCATACATTATTTTTCTATATTCCGTACTTCTTGTATATCCTATTGCTTGAGGATAGGATACTATCTCACCCGGCAATGCACTATCACTCTCATAATAGTCATACTTGATATCCAAAGAACGATATGGTAATGGTCCATACTTCAAACCGAATAATTCATCAATTGGTCCTGTAAAAATTAGACTTGATACTAAGTTTCCATCATAAAAAATTTCCTTCTTATTTTCATCAAACGTTATATAATCTAATGCATTTAGATTTGTTTTGACTACTATGTTTTCATGATTTAACATATTTTCAAACATTTTCGTAAATCCTTGTACTGGCAAATATTGAAAATCCTTGTTTAAATATCTTTCGTCATAATTCATTGCCATGGGTACTCTATTCAAAACATACTTATCTATTTTATCAACAGATAAACCCCATTGTTTTGCAGTATAAGTTTTGTAAGCTTTTTCAAACAGTAGATTACCATAATTCCGGATATCATTATCTTCATGCTCAACCAATTCTAAGATAGGTACCCTATCTCTTCCTGAAAAACTGGATCTTAATTTTTCTAGGATCTGTTCCGAGTTTTCTGATCCCAACAGTTGCTGTACCGTCTCGAAATTAAATGGTAATCTGACATAATTGCCATCAATAAAGCTTAATAACTTTGCGGTATGTTTAAACATTGTTGCATACTTTTCCAGAAAATTGATTATATAATACTTATTTGTATTTAAATAGTGGGGACCATATTCTTGTATCAGTATTCCATGATCGTCAAATCTATCATACATATTTCCAGCTATATGCGTTCTTTTTTCAACTACTAATACTTTTTTATTACATTCCTCAGCTATTTTTCTGGCTAATATACTCCCCGAAAAACCACTTCCCACTACAATAACATCATAATTCATTCTTTTCCCTTTCTACCAACCTAACTTTGATACCCATTCAGCTGTTTTATTTACGCTCTCATTAAAAGCTGATTTACATTCAAAACCGGTATCATTGTATAACGCCTCTAAATCTATTTTAGAATAATCCGTATAAGAAGTATCACTGTATGTGCCAAAATTCAAATTAACTTTAGAATTCAATATCCCAGCAACATCTAATATAATTTCTTTAAAGGTACGAAGTTTCCTACTTCCAATATAATAATCTTTGTTGTTTTTTCCATGCTCAGAAACAGCAAGTATTCCATTAATGGCATCGTCTATATATAACCAATCGTATAGATTATTACCTTCAATCAAATCGATATCTTCGCCTTTTAACATCTTTGATATAAACATATTTGCAGTACGCTTTGAATAATCGCCAACACCAAATACGTTTGTAAATAGAACCGTATTAAATTGCATTTTGTTGACCGCAACGGATTTGCATAGCATTTGTGCAGAAGCTTTGCAAATACCATAGACACTACTATAACAGAATTCATTATCAATCGAATTTATATTCATTAGATATTGTTGATTACTTCCAAAGAATATAAACTTCCTTGTATTTAAATGAACTGCCATTTGGGCCACTGATACAGATGTTAGAATATTATCCTTTTGAATGTTAATATCTTTATAGTCTGCAGAAGATATTCCCTGCCATGCAAAATGGTAGAAATAATCAATACCTTGGTCTATTTGGCTGGTTAAATATTCAATATTATGTAAGTCTACCGCTAAAATCTTTATATTCTCACACGAACTAAATTCCTCTAAATTATCTGCTTTTCGGTCTATTGCATAAACAAAATATCCTTTTTTTATAAACTCTGCAGTTAATGACTTTCCAATAAATCCACCTGCTCCAGTAATAACAACTTTTTTCATCATTTATTCAACTCCATTGTAAAGTTTACATCACTCTCCATTAAGAAAGGTGCTGTCTCATCGCCCTTTGACAAAATAGGATTTTCAATCCCCCATTCAATTGCAATCTCAGGATCGTTCCATCGTATCGTTCGAACTAAACTTCCATCGTAATAATCATCAAATTTGTATAACACAACCGTATTGTCTGCTTTTGTCAAAAATGCATGTCCAAACCCGTTTGGTATTAAAATTTGTTTTTTATTTTCTGCAGAAATCGTATGTGCAATCCATTTTTTATATGTTGGCGAATCACTTCTTAAGTCTACTACAACATCATATATTTCGCCACTCAAAACACGAACTAATTTTGTTTGTGGATGAGGATTATTTTGAAAATGAATTCCTCGTATCGTATTCTTCTTAAGATTCATTGCTTCATAATCCAGTACGAATGGAAAATTTACACCGCTCTCACTTAAGATTTTATTACTATATGACTCATAACTATAACCTCTATTATCTTCAAAAACTTTTGGCTCTATTATTTTCACTCCACCAAAATCCAAATCCGTTACCTGCATTTTTCTTCTTCCCCTTTTTTCATCACGTATTCTACTAGTTCCGATTGCTTGCTTATTGTTTTGTAATTTTGAACTCTAGCATTTTCGTTCTTTATACAGTCATAAAAGTGATCGATAGAATGTAAAAACTGATCATCCGTATCCAATACTATCTTCTCTTCATCGGTTGATGACCTTATAATTATAGGTGGTTCTACATCGCTTCCAGCTGTAAATATACGAGGTGCTATTATTGTTTGTTTACTTCCCCATGCTTCAAGTTGGCACTGGTATGCATTGTCCATTCCAAAAGAAATCTGAGCCGTAATGCCATTGCCATTTTCCATTACAACCGTTCCAAATAAATTCACTTCAAATTCATCGGTATAATTAAGTTTAGAATACATAACCTCTGCCGTTTCTCCAAGCAACACAGATGCAAGTTTCATAGGATAACCGCCGCAATCAAGGAGTGCTCCGCCTCCCAAACTTGCATTATATCGAAAATCACTTTTATCCCTTCTAGGAAATCCAAATGACATTTTATAACCTCGGATCTGACCGAATTCTTCAGAGGATATCATAGATTTAATGATATTCACCTGTTTATGAAATACGAACATATAATTTTCGTGAAAAGCTAAATCCTTCTTCTTTGCAAGCTCAATTAATTCATTTGTATCATCTTGCTTTGTAGTTGAAGGTTTTTCTACTAATACGTGCTTTCCTGCAATCAATGCTTTTTTTGCCCACTCATAATGTAGTGCAGGAGGTAGTGGAATATAAACTGCATCAATATTTGTGTCATGAATCATATCAGTATAACTTTGATAAATTTCACCCCCAAATTTATCGGTAAAACGTTTTGCTTTATCTAGATCCGCTTTTAAAATTTCTTCCGAAACGGTTTCAAATTCATTTTTCCATTCCTCACAATTAGCTACTGCAAGTCCTATATATTCAAAATTTATAGATTTTTGAAGTGATGGCAAAAATCTATTATATGCAATATTAGATGGACTCAATATTCCTATCTTAATTTTATTCATCTTTATACCTCCAATAAGGACAACAAATTTCTTAACTGTATATTTAAACAATTGTTAAACTGAGTCATAATATTTAATGTTGAATAAGTAACCCAAAAATACCCTTCTGGTAATTTACCTACTTGTTCCATTGTTATATCAATTATTATATTTCTGTTTTGCTCATGATAAAAGCGTCCGCCTTCCTCTGATAGAATAACATCATACAATACATTTTCTTTTTGATTGTAATTAGCAAAAAATTTCCTTTCAATATTAGATTCTTCATTTTCACGAACTGACTCTAGTTGTATCGTGGGGCCTAATTCGATCTTATCAAAACATCCAACTTCTGGTTTTGCACATACTAAGAATTTCCTCACGCCATCAACAATGGTTGTACATAGTCCAAATGTGGCAATTCCTTCTGCCTTAAACAACGGTTGGTCCCATTCCCTTACTTCTCTACTCTCAACTTCAATATCGCAGTATATGACACTAAAGCTATATTGTTCTTTGCAAAAGATACCATCATCTTTCATTTCCCATCGATCTAGATTATGTAAAGGCACAATCGAATTCATGGTTTCATCAAACATTTTATAATTATTAATGTAATTATATATGGTTGATAATTCTTCGGATAGATTTTTCTCCATAATAGAACGGTAAAATGCCTTATCTGTAAAATAACCAGACAAGTCTTCTCCTTCATATTTTAACGTAGAAAATGGTATACATGATAACACAGTTCTTGTATCCATATTTACCAAGTTATCATAACGCATCAGTTGTTTTAGCTGTCCTAGGGTCATCCATTTATGGCTCTTCAATACTTCTATCGGTGCATCAACTTTAATTATAATGTTCCGATTTCTTTTACAAAAAAATCGGGAAGATTGCTCTGATTGAATTTGATCAACCACTATCGTATGACTATTCGCATTTACAAAGTAATCCAAATATGCTGGTTTTTTACCACCATGTTGTTGCGTGAAATTACTCTTTGTAGCTTGAATTGTAGGTGAGATTTGAATTTTATTTATGTTTCCTGGTTCTATCTTCGCTTGCATCAGAAAATAAATAACTCCATCTATCTCCTTGCAAATAATTCCAAGATATCCTATTTCATCTTGAATAATAGTTGGCTGCTCTAAAACTAACTTCTCCTCTATTCTCACTTGTAATCCTTTGATTGCAAAAAAACTATTGTTTTTATTTCTAACCGATCCACTTTCTCTATCATAAAACCAGTATGAACTATCTGATAGTTTATTTGAAATAATATTAACATCCAACGAATTGTTTAGTTCTTCCACCCATTTCAATATGTCCTCATTGGAATTTAGGATATTACTGGTCCGTGCCCATGATTTTATCAGTTTCTTTAACATCTTTTTCTTTCCTATCTACGAATTGTGGCTCACTAAAATTTATCATTTTTTCGATAACAACCAATGGTCGTTTTAAAACTCTTGTATTGATACTTAAGATGTATTCTCCAAGTATTCCAAGGAAAAATAATTGAACTGCCCCAATAAAGAAAATACCGATTATTACGGTTGGTATACCGATTGGATAGGTATTCCAATGTACTAATTTATTAATTAAAATAAAAATTGCAAACAAAGCACTTACAACCCCAAGACCCATACCAATAAAGGTTGCCATTCTCATTAATGTTTTTGTGTAGGAGGTAATTCCTAGCATTGCAACATCATAATTTTTAAAGAAATTAGAACCCGATTTTCCTCGATTACTAGCTGCTTGCTCATAAGGAACAACTGACTGCCTCATAGCAAACTCAGCAACAATTCCTTTTAAGTAAGGAGCTGGATCATCTAACTCTTTAATTACTTCAATAAACGCTTTATCATAAAGACCAAATCCATTAAAATGTTGTATTTGTTTTGTATCAGATAATGTACCTATTATCTTGTAATATAAGCTTCGCATAGCATACATAAATCGATTTTCATCCCCATGCGTACGTTGTCCTATTACAACTTTGTTTCCATTTTCCCATTTCTTCACAAATTCTGGTAATAATTCGGGTGGATCTTGTAAATCACCGAAAATCATAAATACAGCATCCCCATCTCCGTATTTTAGAGAAGCAAATACATTTCTTGTAAATCCAAAGTTTTTTGCATTAAAAACTCCCTTTACACGCTTGTCCAAATCACAGATTTTCTCAATCTCTACACGCGTATTATCTGGAGAATAATCATCTACAAATATTATCTCATAATTATAATTGGATAACTTATCTATGAATACTTTAGTTAATCTTTGATACATCATAGCAACACTTTTTTCCTCACTCCAGCAAGGAATAACTACGCTTATTTTTTTCATTTGTATCTCCTATTTTTATTCATTCACTCGTTTTATAACAATTTTTTTGAGTTTTACTTCCGTTTTTGCCATTACGTCTATCACTACTTCTAATTTCTTTGAATTATGTAGTTCTATATTTTTTAAACATACTTCTTTAGCATCTGACATTAATTTTTGTTCTGCAAGTATTGATTGTCCATTAGATTGCGTAATTTTTATAGTTCCAAATGATTCGGTATCATTTTTGTCTATTTCATATTCCATTGAGATATCATAAGTACCATCATTCACATCAACATATGGACCATAAAATAATTGGTTACCATCTTCAATAACTATTTCACTATCTTTTATTGTATAGCTATCATCATTTGAATATAATGGCCACTGATCAAATGTATATTGATAACTTTCGCCAATTTTAGACGGGAAAAATACTGTTTTAAAAATACTACTCTTTAAAGAATAAATATTAAATTCGCCAATTTCTTTAATCTTGTGATTATCTTTTAATATTTTAGCTATTCCACTATCTTGATATCCTTTTTCTTCCTCTTCATCAGTAAGAATTAATGCATTGGGTAGATTGTTATAAGCTGGTTTGTATATACTTTCATCGGTTATCCAAAGGAATGGTGTTTGAGATGGAGCTCCGATAAATTGACGTGTTTGTATGTTCCAATTTGAATAAGCTCTAATGAGTCCAGCGTTCCAATAGGATGCAGTTGCTGTAGTAAAATTATTATCTTCTATAAATTGTGTAACTTCTTTTAAGTTATCCCTTGTAGCAGTTGGTATGAATAACATTTCATCATACGGACGAATTTTATAACAAAGCAATAATATCCCTAACAACAATATAAACGGTATTTTACGCCACCATAATTTGTTTACAACAACCTCGTTAATTGCTAAGCAAATAACTATAATAGCAAGTATTGATGTACATACATAATATCTGCTAGTATTAAAAACCGTCACAGTGACTAGCAAATACGCCATCATCAGTATAGTAGAAAAAATCAACATTAATGTAATTTGCATAAAAAAGACATTTTTTGAATAAAACAATAAATATATTATAGCACAAAGTAATGCTGTTATAAAAACAATTTGCAATAAGTATAATATGCCATTCAACGAAATTAATTCAGCTGGTATCGTTAATCCTAGGGAAGAAACAACTTCTTCTATTCGTAATGATTGATTCCCCCAATCCAATTGATCTTTTAGTTGTCCAATCGTTAGCGGAACTGGATTGTATTTAATATTACTTTTCAGAAAGAACGCATACGCTATAACATTTGAAATTGTTAATAATAAATTTAAGACAAACGAATAAAACCGATTATTATAAACTAAGTTATGCTGGAAACCATGCTCTTTAAAATATAGAATTAAATCTGTAATCATAATTGGGGCATATAACATAATAAATAGTTTTGGAGTACCATAGCCAAAAAAAATTGAAATTGCAAACAAAATCATAATTTTAGAAATAAATGTCCAATTTTTAAATGATTTGATTCCATCTATATTCTTCACTAGATTTATTTCTATCCCAAGTGTTAATAAAAATGCCAATATAAACCCTGCATATGCATCAAAGTAAGTATGTAGTACCGATGCTTGCGGATTAAACCCTAAATAAATACATAAACACAGTAAAATTACCGTCTCTTTAACTTTTAACTGTTTTAGTAAATAAGCAGTTAGAAGTAATTGAAGAAACATACCAAATATGACACCTAACTCCTGTGCAAATAAAGTATTATGGGTAATCCAATAAGTGGGTGCAAACAAGACAACTAAGCGATTTGTATGCAATTCATGCGGATGTATCCAATTTTCCGGTAACAAACTTTTCGTTTCACAAACTTGCTGCTTATAGGTAGTCTCGTTTACAATATCAGAATTTAAATGGTTCTGTGTTTGTGTTATATTTAAGTAAATATTTGATATAATTAATACGATTAATACAATTCGCAAACCCCATATTGGCACCTTACTTTTCAATTGTCCTAATCCTATCCCGCTTTTAGTAATCATTACCTACTCCTATTTCTTCTATTTTTTTATCTTATAGTACCATTATATAAATCAAAATATTTGTTTCCAACCACGTTCCATGAAGTCTCCATAATTTTATCTTTAATTTTGCGTAAATATTCTTCATTTGACTGTTCAAATAAACCTCTTGCAGCTTGGGCAATTTGTTTTGCATCATTGCTTGCTATTTGAACGGTACAATCAGTATATTCGTCAAATATCGGTTGTTTTGTTGTTATAATAGGTCGAATCGCTGACATACAGAAACGGATTGCTCCACTCGCCGATTCGTTTGTCGGACTATACACCATCGCTAACATATCACAAGCTTGTAATAATATTGCAGATTCCTCTGGCTTTAAAAATTCATTAATAAAAACTACATTCTTTTCTACTCCAAGTGTCTTAGCAAGTTGCTTACATTTTAGTAGATACTCTTTTGATACATCTGCATTATATAGTGCACAAGACACAATATATAAAATGTCTGGATAGTCTAATTTTAATTCAGCAACCGCTTCAATCACTTTATCGACTCCTTTATGAGGAAGCATAAATCCATAACTTCCTATTACGTGCTGAGAGTCAATATTGAGCCATTTTTTACAGTCTTCCTTACTTCTTTCCATCCAAACACTCTGTCCAAGTGGTATTACACAAATTAGGTTTCTTTCGATTCCGACATCTGTCAATTCCTTTATATCCTCTTGTTGATGTACAATTATTTGAAAAGCCTTATTGAGTGCATTTACCGTCTTCTTAACCGTGCTTTTTGGTAATGCATCTGAAATCATTTTTGTCGCATGAAAATCCACAATCACCTTTTTACTAGGTAAATCCGTAATTAACTTTGCAACATTTTCTAATGAAAAGAATCCAAAATTGTATTGGATATGAATGATATCTGAATCCGATTTTTCTAGTTCAGTCACTAAGTCAGAAAAGTTACAATCATATTGCTTCCATGTGCGAGGAGCAACATTCTCTTCATCCGTACTGATAAGCGAAGCTGTAACATCCGGGAATATAGTATAATTCACTTTATCTGATGTATTTTGGATAAAGTATTTCGTAAACTCAGCAATTCCACATTTTGTATTCCAAGTTGTTACCATATCTACATTCGTTGCTTTAAGCGATACGTCCTTGCTTTTGACAGGTACTTTGTAACGAAGCATTTCACATTCTGTTGAAACGGACATTCCAAGTGTATTTGCCAATTCTCGGATTTCTTCTCTCGTATATTTTTTTTGCACAATTTCTTCTGTAACTAATTTATCCGCCCAAAACTTAGTATTTCTAAGAGGTTTAAAAATAGTTGCTGTTCTTATCAGATTCTGAGCAATTGCTTTAATTTCGTCTGACGTAGTCTCATCTGCATTAGCAAAATCTGATGCGATATTAATTACTTGTTTGTCTAGAGATTTTTGCATAATATCTTGTTTTTGTTCATCACTGAATGTAACAATTTTTTCAAACGATGGAATATATTCAAATATATTACTAGCATCGATGGTTGAGTCAAAATAGCGTTTTAAATCCTTCGCTATCAATATTTCAACATAATCATTTCTTTCATTTTTCGTTAAACAATGAATCATTTCTAGTATTTTTTCATTGATTAGAACAAGACTTCCTTTATGCTGCTTTATTTTCTTTCCTTGTTCCTTATCAATCTGAATTGATGTGAAGTGAAAAACATCATCAAATTTCTTTTGTGATTTGACAAATTGATCATAGGATATATATTGGAGTGTATTGGAGTTAGTTTCCACTTCCTTTGATTTTACCACTGATACATCCGCATACTCATTTAAAATCTCAAAAAACAGATTCCATCCTTCAAAATACAAAGCCTCATCCCAAAATATACATGCAATTTTACTTCTGACATCCTTTGTTTCAATAGCACTATTACAACAAGCCTTTTTTATCGATGATAACGTTAAATCTGCCACATTTTCCCATGTAAAATCAGAAAGTTTTTTCCTACCATTCTCTAAGAGCAATTCTAAATCTGCCGTTGTTAATGCCTCCGTAATCGCTCTCGCAATATCTTTTACATCATTTGGATCAAATAGCACACCTGCACCGGTTGCCAATTCTCCTAAACTCGAATTATTTGAAGCAGCTACTGGTGTACCACAAGCCCAAGCTTCTATTAATGGCAAACCGAACCCTTCATAAAGGGAAGGAAATAGCATCAGTGTAGCAAAATTATATAACTTAATCAGATCATCGTCTGAAACATAATTTGTTAATATAACATTCCCTTTTTCTCCAAGCTTGGTAATCTGATCCTGATATTGTAGCATAGACTCTTGTAATACTCTTCCTACTATAACCAGTTGATACTCTTTTTTAATGTTCTGAGGAAGTAGTGCATACGCAGCAATTGCTGCTGCTATATTTTTTCTTTGATCCGCTGAAATACCACACATAATGAATTTTGACTTTATTCCATATCTATGAAATAATGCTTTTTTATCTTCATACGAATACTCTTGCATGCAATACTTATCACTTACCCCACCATAAATAATATCAATCTTTTCAGGATCAAAGTTTAGATAACTGACCATGTCATCTTTCACACTTTGAGAGATTGCCAACTGTCGGTCACACCATCGCAACATATCGATACAAGACATATACCATTTCATTAAGTATTTCGAAGGCAAATATTTCTCTTTCATAATATATGGTATAATATCATACGCTGTTGCAACCACTTTTACATTTCCAAACCATTCCTTTTGATACATAACATTTTCAGACAAAAATGGTGAAGTTATATAAAATACATCAATTTCATGTTTTCTTATGAAATTCCTCACTAATTGACCATAAAGTTCGCTATATTGTCCATCATATTCTCTCAGCACGTTATCTTTACCCATAAAATAATACTCTTCATGAAAATTAGAGTGTTCTTTTAAAGGTTTTATTAATTCTGATTTGCATATCGTATTGAAATAATAATAATTATTTTCCGGTGTTGACTCTATCATTGCTTTAAACTGATGTAATGTATAGTTTCCAACTCCACTCCCCTTCGCAATTTCTATCGCTCCAGCATCAAATGCAATATTCATATCTTCATCCTCTCAAATTGTCTATAAAAATAGAATTTATCCCTGTAAATGCATATTCTCTATATCCGACCGTTTCCATAAATGTATTAAGTACTTTATCTTTTCTGTTTTCAATTAGTTGAGCATTAACTTCAATATTTTCAACAACTATAACATACGGACGATATTTATCAAAATCCATATGCTGTAATATTTCCAATTCCATGCCCTCAATATCGATGTTTAAAATAATTGGAGTTTTTTTCAAATAGTTTTCTATGATTTCGTTTACTGATATCGTCTTAATTTTTACAGTCTCCAATAATTCCAATTCTGGGTCTGATTTCAGAAGATTTTCAGCACATACTTTATCAGTAGTTGATAAACCGTCTTTATTCATAACAAAAAACTCTACTTCTTCTTTATCATCCGTCGTCACACAACGGTTTAGAATAATATCTCTTGGTCTTATTTGCTCTAGTTCCGGAATTAAGTTTGGGTTTGCCTCAAGTAAAACGCCCTGTGAACCAAGTTTATAAAAATAATAGGTGTTGCTTAGCTCAATTGGATGGTTTGCTCCTATATCAATGTAAGAGCACTCTTCAAATTTTTTTCCAATGGAGAATAAAAGTGTAGCTAATATACGATCTTCCCCAGCTTGAGATACTGAAATTACTTGTTGAAAAAAGATATTATTAAAGGCACTGATATCATTCCTAGTAAATCGCTCTTCACTATTAATTTGAATTTGCATTTTAATAGACTCTAACTCATTCGTTAAGTTAGTACATCTAATATTTCCTTCCTCAACTTGCTTTTCCATAATTTCTAATTTTTCTTCAAATTTATGTTCTAGCAATTCCAACTTTTCAGTCATTGCAGCATGTTCCGTCTTGCTTTGAACCTCATTTTCAGCAAGCTGTACCATTTGAGTTTGAAAATATCTTAATACCTCTAATTGCGCACCAGTTAATCTTGTAGCCGCAGCATTAAAGGTAGATTGCTGTACACAAATAGGATCTACATACCATCGTAATAATCTTCTAATTACCTTCTTAACGAATACATTTGTTTTTTGAATAATATTTTTACCTGGGGTTAATATACGGTAAGACCAGTTCGTTTTCGAACAATCCATTTCGTTCCAATGAAGTTCTATTTGAGCAAATTTTTGATCTGGCATATTTGATTCGTTATATTCATTATTACAAAAAACAGTATTTACATTATCACAATTCAAACCTTGATTCGAACTACTATTTACTAAATAATTATAAAGTACTCTTGCTTCTACAGAATCGTTTTTCATTCTATCATCCCACTTTCCATTCATGCATTATACTTATTATTCCAACACTTCTTTCATCCGAAATTACATTAAAATGACAATAATCTCGATAAAAGTCCATCGGTGTCCCGTTTTCATCAACCACTGCAATTTGCAATATATATTTTCCTGAAAGTAATGGTAATTTATCAATATGAAGTTTTACAACTCCATTATTCTCCATTTTGGGAATATCCAAGCGGTCGAGTTGCGTATTGGATCCTGTTATTAGAGTTCCTTCAATCGTGGAAATAGAATAACCAAAAACATACCCTTCTAATTCTTTATTTATCTTATAAGCAATCTCTATATCAACAGGCTCATCAGCTTTAAGTGTTAATGTTTCTTTTCCTTCTTTATTTTTTAGTTTCGCATGCAGAATCTCAACGTATCGATACCCAAATCGATTTGAATTGAAATCAATCTCTTGCTCAGTACTTTTTGGGGATGCCTCCGTCTCTTCTTCGAATGGTACCTCATCCATATTTTGACTCTGATTTTCTTCATCCGTTTTTTCTTGTACTTCTTCCGTTACTTCCTTATTCTTTTCATGCGTTTCATGTGCCGCTATTTCTTCATACCTTTTTTCATTCATAAATTTTAGATAATCATCTACAACATGAATCGCTTTACCATATGATACAACATGTCCCTCATTTATCCATGCTGCTTTGTCGCAAAATTTTTCTATTGTTCCAGTATCATGAGTTACAATGACAATCGTTACCCCAGAAGCTTTTAGCTCTCTCATACGCTCATAGCATTTCGCTTGAAAATTAGCATCACCTACTGCAAGTATCTCATCAATCAAAAGCACATCTGCATCTACATTAATCGCTACAGAAAAAGCCAAACGCATATACATACCGGAAGAGTATGATCGTATTGGATTGTCTATAAATTCTTCTAGTTCTGAGAACTCAATTATATCTTGTATTCTGGCATCAATTTGCTTTTTTGTAAGTCCAAAAATTGATGCATTTGTATAAATATTTTCTCGTCCGCTCATATCAGGATGAAATCCTGCACCTAGTTCGATTAAACTTGATACTCTACCTTTAATCTCGATACTGCCTTGGTCGACATACATGATTTTAGACAATAATTTTAAGAGTGTACTTTTACCACATCCATTGTGTCCAATTAATCCCAAAACTTCTCCTTGTTCAACTTCAAGATCAATTCCTTTCAACACCCATCTATCTTCATAATAATTTCTATTTCTAAATATAATGCGTTCTTTTAGGCTATATCCTTTATCATAATAAACTTTAAATTTTTTATGAACATTTTTAATTGTGATTACACTCATTACATTTCCTCCGCAAAGTGACGTTTACATTTCTTAAATACAAATACTCCAAGAGCAAGAACTAATACTCCAAGCAGGACCGCACTACCTAATGTACGCATATGTGGAACTGATCCATAATACAAAATATCACGATATGCTGTGATTATAGGAAGCATCGGATTCAATGAGAATATCGGTTTTAAATTATCCGGAATAATATCAAATGAATACATGATAGGTGTCATAAACATCCACGCCATTGAAAGAATACCCAAAATATGCTCTAAATCCCTAAAGTACACAGTTATTGCAGAAGTCAAAAAAATTACTCCCAAAGCTAAAATATATTCAACTATCATAACTACTGGTAGACATAATAACCCATAAATACTCAAATGTATTCCAGAAAAAATTACTACAACAAATACTACAATAAAGCAGAGTAACATATTAACGAAGGAGCTCGTAGTATATGCTATTGGCAATACTTCCCTTGGGAAATAAATCTTCGTAACCAATGATTTTTGTGACAATATTATAGTTGATCCGGTAGTTAAAACCGAGGAAAAAAATATCCAAGGGATTAAGGCTACAAATAAATATAAATAGTATTTCTCGATATCCGATTTCATGATTGTAGAAAAAACCAACGTATAAACACATAGTTGTAATAGTGGGTTTATAAATGTCCACAAAAACCCTAAAATTGATCCTTTATATCTACCTCTTAAATCCTTTCGGACAAGGCTAATAATCATTTCACGATATGCATATATCTCTTTTAATGTCTGCATTCCTTAACTCTCCTGTCTTTTGAATGTATTTTTTAATTCTCATTATAAATCTCGCGAATCCTCTTATTTATGCGATCCGCAGCAATCTTCATATCAAAAATTTCCTTACTATTTACTTTCCCGGAAGCAACTAATTTATGATAAAAGTCTTCATCATAATATAATTTTTTCATATAATTAATTGCATCTTTTATCTCTGGTTCTGCCCATCTTGTTCCTCTTTCATAAGGGCCCACCGCTTCCTTTAATTCAATTAATTTATAATCAACCAAACAGGCATCTTCCTGTGTCATAAATTCGGTATTTGCTGACCAATTTGTTGCTATACAAGGAGTTCCTAATATCATTGCCTCAGCCATAACAAGCCCATATCCTTCTGCTCTATGTAGGGATACCAAAACATCGGAACAAGCTATCAAACTATTCACTTCTATCTTTGTAAATCTATCTGTTATGATACAATAATTTCTATTCTCTCCCATAAACTCTTCAATCTTCTTAATTTCATCTTTTGTAGCATTATTAATTTTTATTACTAATAAAACCTCTTCATTGAGTTCAAATGCTTCCTTATAAGCTTTCAATACTCCATATGGATTCTTCCGTTCCGCGATGCTGTTCGAATCATATAACGTCAAGAAAATAAACTTATCTTCTGGTAAGTGAAAGTACTTTCTATCATATTTATCTTCCTTTTCTGCAAAAACGGCATAGGGCATTGTAACTACCGGCTTGTTCGTATTTTTTCGAATACTTTTACTAACAAATTCCGAAGGCGTCCAGATCTCATCCACTAGATTAAAGCATCCTTCCCACTCCTTTGGAAACTTCTCAGTCTCCCATAGCCAAAATGCAATATTATATCGATTATCATAGGATTCTTTTTTCAGTTCTAAAAAAGCCTCCACAAAATCTTGCGGATTTATATGTAACAGATTTATGTTATAAATTAAGGAGTCTTTCAAACGTTCGTTATAGCTACTATCATATTCGGGAACCTGCTTCGTCGCCCTAAGATTCTTTATATAAAAAGCATATTCACCGTTTTTCAGTGTGTTTGCTAACAATCTTGCACTTTGACCCAAGCCAGATTCTTCTTTAATACTTGCGATCAAATTTATGCCATCTTGATTCATACTTCTATTGAATCTTATAATATTTATTTTATTTAGCTGATTTATTTTTAATTTAGCATAATATAACCGAATATGCGCTCTAAATTTTATCGGTACTAGCTTTATTGCTAGTGGTTTTAAAATAGATACTATTTTTGTAACTTTTTGTATTGACTCCATTCTACACTCCAAACTCACTACAGACAATTTAATCCTGTGATTTTTATTACATATAAATGCTATTTATATATTTCTTCCATTCTCTCTTCGATATAATTTGAAATTCTATTACTATGAAGTACCTCTCTAATGTGTTTTTTCGCCTTTTCTCTGATTTCTTCATAAAATTGTGTATTCTCGAACAATAATTTCATCCATCTAGCCGCATCCTCTAAATCCGGATCTGCCCATCGATTCCCCGCTTTAAAAGGCGACAAGTCTTTTTCAATCGTAATCAACTTATAATCTACCATACAAGCAACTTCTTGATTCATAAACTCCGTATTCGATGACCAGTTTGTAGCAATAGTAGGCGTACCTAGATACATGGCTTCTGCCAAAACAAGCCCAAAACCTTCCGCTCTATGTAGAGAGACAAATACATCCACGCATTGAATCAAACCATTTACTTGTTGTCGGCTTAGTACTTCACGTATAAAATATACATTCTGATAACCATCAAGTATCTTCTCGATTTCTTTGATATCTTTTTCGTCACAATTATTAATTTTAATAACCAGACCTACATCCTCATTCTTTCGGTCAAAAGCTTCTTTAAAGGCTTTTAATACCCCGATCGGATTTTTACGTTCCATTACACTACTGTGATCATACATCATCAAAAATAAGAATTTATCATCCGGTAAACCAAACGATTTTCTATCGTATTCATCGTTGATTTCTAGTTCCATAAAATATGGAACTGTGACTACTGGTAAATCCGTCTTTTTCCGAATTGCCTGGCTAATAAACTCAGATGGCGTCCAAATTTCATGAACACAATTAAAGCAAGGAATCCACTCTTGCGGGAACTCTTCTAACTCCCACAACCAATAAGCAATATTATATCGGTTTTTCCATACTGATTTGTCCATTTGCATATAGGCAATGCCTAATTCATGCGGATTAATATGAATCAAATTAATCTCATATGGCAATTCATTTGATATTTTTTCATGCCAGCTAGTATCTCTGGTTTTCAAATTACCTAATTGGTCATACTGATAGATGCTAAACGGAATTTGTGTTTTTTCTATCGCTCCTGCAACTAATCGACAACTCTGCCCAAGTCCTGTCTCTGCCTTTATATTGCCAATAATATTTATTCCTTTAGTATAAATTCCGGGCTTAAAAGGTTCAACTTTTACATCTTTTAGTTGCTCAAAGCTTCTATTGATCATCTTTCCTTTCCATTTTTTGAGTAGCTCATATGGAAATATTTTTAGTAGAATCGGTTTTAAATGATTTGTAATTTTAATTACTATCTTTGATATCATAATAGTCCCTCATACGCCTTAAGTAAACGTTCCGTCATCATATCCATTTGATATTCTTCTAATACTCTTTTCCTTGCATTCTCCCCCATTAAAAGTCTTTCCTCTTCATGATCAACCATCCACTGCATGGCATTTGTAAGTTCTGTTGTATCTCCTGGTTTAACGGTAAGACCCGTAACCTTATCAAGACTTACATACGGAACTCCACTTTCAAGACTTGTATTAATAACAGGTTTTCCAAACGCCATCGCTTCCATTTGAACCAACCCATAAGCCTCACTCTTTAGAATAGATGGAAGTACAAACACATCACAATTTTTAAATTCTTCTGTCAGCTCTTTATCCGATATACCGCCTAAGAAATGTACCCGATCACTTAGATGTAGTGTGGCTACCATGTTCTTCAATTCACCTTCCAGATTTCCAGTTCCAACGATTATCAGTTCCGCATGGTTGACTTCCTTAAATGCTTCCAACAGTACCTTGCATCCCTTATAATAAACAAGCCTTCCTACGAACAAAAAACGCACAGTATCACTTTGTGCATAACTCATTATATTTATCTGGTTTTCACTCCATTGATTGGCTAACGACGCAATTGTTTTATTGACACCATATGGTATTATCACACACTTTTCTTTGTACTGCTTTAAATAATCTGACCCTTCGATATGTCCCTTTGTAGCAACTATAATAAGGTCCGCACGTCTTAAAAAGTGTTGCATCAATGGGTAATAAAACTTCATCAATTTCTTTTGTCGTACAATATCGCTATGCCACCATACAACTACTTTTCCTTTATATCCAGACAATAGATACGCTAAGTCTCCAAGAGGAAAAGGCATATGAAAGTGAATAATATCTCTATCTTTCGAAAGTTTCCTAAATTTCCCAAAAAAAGAAAAAGAAATGGGTGTAGAAAAGAGTACACCAAGACTTCCAGCTCGATGTACCTCCACTCCATTCACTTTTTCCACACTTGTTTTTCCACTTTCCTTACATACCAAAACCTTCATGTCAGTACGTTTATTCAATCCTTCGGCAATCTGCTGAACTACACGTTCAATCCCGCCTGTCGTGGGATAGTATAATTTATTTACCTGCAACACCTTTATCTTCTTCATGTATATCAACTTTCTAACTTTTTAAACATTCTTTTATTTATATAAATAATATCATTTTTATCATTATTTGTCCACTTTTATACTATATTACAAGCACTTCTTTATACTTTCTTCATAACTTACTACTTGATACTCGTTTTCGTATATTGAAAACCAACCTACTTCTTCTTTTGATATATCATAATAGCTGTCTCCGAACATTTTTTGAAAAGCTTTTATCCTTTTCATCAAAAAAAGAAAAAAACGATTACCACGTTGCGTCATAATAGTTTTCTTATTTTGAAGGTTACGCATCTGGCAAAACAAATCCGCGGTCTCTACCAATTCCAAATTTTGCGGGCAACCAATTCCTGAATCTTCCTGTTTTATGATTAGATACAGATATTCACTCAGATTATCAATATAAATCATACTTCTTTTATTTTCTATCTTAGGGAAAATACTGCAATATTTCGATAATTTCATAAGCCGGGCAAAATTTCCATTGCAATCCTTACCATATACCATAGGAGGACGTACTATAGCAACTCGAAAACGATCTGTGATTTTGCTTAGTAGGTCAATTTCTGCAAGCCGTTTATACTTTCCATAGTAAGTACAAGGTTCTACTTTCGTATTTTCTGTGATTTTACCATGCACATTACCATAGACAGCCATAGTACTAAGGAAGATAAATTGCGTAACACCTGCCTTTTTGGCTTTATTGGCTAACTCTAAAGGCATCTCATAATTAACAGTTCGATAAATCTCTTCTCTTGCTTTACTCTCTTTTTGATGAACGATAGCCGCTGCATGTACTATGACATCATATTCCGCAAAACTATATGATTCCCATTCTCCATCAGAAGCTCCAACTAGATCTACCTGCCAGTTCTCGTCATTGTGCGTACTCTCGATATACTTCTTAAACGAATTACCTACATAACTATTTTTCCCTATTATCAGGATTTGTTTCTTATTATTTCTCATTTTCACCTGCTCCAGTACCACCTTCTTTTACACCCTTTCGCATCAGGACACTTGTGAAAGTAAGAAAAATGATTTTCATATCAAAGAGAAAGCCTTCTCTATTTGTATATTCTCCATCTAATTTTGCTTTCAGTGGTATTTCTATCTCGTCTCGTCCATTGATCTGAGCCCATCCAGTCAGTCCCGGTCGTATGTCATTGGCACCATATTTGTCCCGTTCTTCCACCAAGTCATCCTGATTCCACAATGCAGGCCTTGGTCCAACGATACTCATATCGCCTTTTAAAATATTGAATAACTGTGGTAATTCATCCAGACTTGTCATTCGTAAGAATTGACCAATTGGTGTAATAAATGACTTTGGATTTGCCAGCATATGCGTTGGTAGATCCTTTGGTGTATCTACGCGCATACTTCTAAATTTATAGATATAAAAATAAGTCTTATGTATTCCAATCCGTTTCTGCCGAAACAATATCGGCCCCTTGGAACTAATTTTCACACCAATTGCTAAAATCAGCAAAAGCCAAGATAAAACTATAATAGCAATGAAAGAAAGCACGATATCTAGCAATCTTTTTATATCTTTATACATTCTATTTCTCCTTGTATCCCTTTGATTTTTTAAGCACGGCAGGCTACAGATCTGCTTATTTCTATTTCTAATTATATGAAAAAATCCTTTTATTGTAAGCTTTCATGTTTTTACATAACGTTTCGCTATAAAAGGATTTCATTTAACTGTTTCATTCTTTTCATTTTCATTCTTCTGCTCGCTCTTTTGGAATCTTATCTAACACCTCTTCCAGTATTGGCAGATAACGAGTAAAAACTTTATCAAAGATATCTAGTATGTTATTAATACTATATTCATGTGCTAAACGATTACGATCTCTATGAAGCTCTATCCATGTTTCTTCCTCATTAATTATACCATATTGATATGCAAGAGAAAGTATTGCCTTTGGTGATCCTGATTCTGCACTGACAACACCCTCTTTTGATAGTATCCACTTCATTAATTTCCACGAAGTATCATAGGTAATCTCTAGTTGAGAAAGAACTCCTTGCTTGATAACTGCTTCTTTTGTATCTTCATATTTCTTATAATTTTTCAAATCATTTAAACAAGTACAAAAATTCTCATATTTTTTCATATAAAATGATTCCTTCTTTCTCAACTTCGGTTACAAAAGAATCCGGCATCTCGTCCAAACAAATTACATCTACTTTTAACAGCGTCCATAGATTTTCCATAAGGCATTCTCTAAATTCATCCGTGTGGATTCCTCCGCAAAAGGCAAGATCAATATCGCTCCGCTCATGATTGTCTCCTCTTGCTCTTGAGCCAAACAAATATACTTTATCAATTTCATATTGCTTTGCGAAAGAAATAATTTCACTTTTCACACGTTCCGGAATATTGCACATATACAAGTACTCCTTTGTTTATTATTTTTCAAGTTGTCCATTTTTTAAGCGGTAATTAATTGCGATTCCAACACCCATCAACAGCCAAAAAATTGGTGCAACCGCTATACATGAATCGTTTGATATTCCCGTCAGCATATAGCCAAAGGTTCCTACTAAGATTGCCGCTCCGATTTGCGTCTCATAAGTTTCCAATTTTGATTTCATATACAACCGAATACTTGTCACAAAATAGATTAGATAGAAAGCCAAAAATGCAATCAATGACACCACACCTGTTTGTACTGCAATTTGCAGATACAGATTATGTGGTTTGGTTATATTTTGTTCTCCATAGCCATAGTTGTTCTTTCCGACATATTCATCGTTTGGATAAACTAGTAAAAAGCTATCTGCACCACTTCCAAGAAATACATATTTCTTAAGAAGTGGTAATGTTCTGGACCAAATAAATCCACGATTACTAGCAAATGTTTCTTTACCAACAAATAGGTTGCTAAATTCTGGCTGCGAAATTTTATCAAGTTTACCTACGATGGTAAGATACTTATATGTATTATCGCCATCTTGATTTGTAAAATACCACGCCTTACCATCGATATTAATATCAACATAATAGATATCCTGATACGTTGCTAATCCCACCGTAAAATTCGGGAAACGTTCATCTAAAACAGAAAGTGTCGCATCGTCGATTTCGCTAACTGCAATTTTCTCTCCAGAACCATCGGTCAAACTCAACTGTTCTTCTAGGCTCTTTGCATTCTCCACAAATTGGAATACCAGTTCATTTCCATTATAGACAACGGTGACATTATCATCGTTTGTTTCAATTTTCGAAAGTGCAGGTGCTTCGCTTTTTGTAGTATTCAGTGCATTTTTCAAACTATCAATCAGTGCATTTCCTTTTAGTGCATTTACTCCAAAAAATGCAATACAAAGAAGAAGGACTCCAACAAATAAAAGCTTCCATTGCTCAATTACCTTTTTACGAAACAGTACAAGTAAAAGCAGTAAGGATACTGCAATGCACAAGATACCACTCTTCGAGCCAGATCCAAATAGACTAATTATAACAGCAGCCAATAATGAAAGATATGCCACTAGCATCTTACGATTCTTGTCCACAAGAATCAAAACAATAATAATCGGTAATAGTAGACTTACATATACGCCTACATAGTTCGGATTATAAAGTGATGAATAAGATCTTCCCTTTTCAAATACAAATTCTACTTCTTCGTTAACCAATGAAGCAGGTAAATAAGTATACTTTCCAAATGTCGACTTATAAAAATCCAATCCAAATGCTTGAAATGCTCCAATCAAACATACAATTCCACTGCTGATTAATACCCACTTTATGATAGTGCGGATATCATCTATGGTACGAACAAATACATAACCATAATACGTTAATATTACATATCCTAGCAATACCCAAACAGTCTCCATCTGTTGCGTCATTCCATGATATCCCCAGTAAGAGTATTGAGAAAATATGGTCGACAACAAACCAAGTGTTGCATATATCATAAGTGGTATCCATGTTTTATAGGAATAGAAAACCTGTAGTTCTTTTTCTTTTTTCAATTTGCTTGCAGATGAAACCTTTATATTATAATAGTAACCCAAGAGACATATCAGCATTGCTATACTAAGTACAATGATTGCTACCATTTTATAATACAAAAAAACATCTACTTGCATTGCCGTGCCAAACCATGGATAGGAATCAAGCTTTGTATCATATGCATGATAGTACATAATTAACGGTATAAATGCCACTAATATAAGTGGCAGTAATAATCTATTCTTCTTTTGTTGTTTTGCTTTTGACATCATAGCCCCCACAATATTTTTTATATTTACTCTCTTTATTATAACGGATTCTCATTAATTTTAAAAGATAAAAATATTGAAAGTAAATAAAACATTTTCTAACTCTTACCCTCTCTACAAAATGAACGAAGTATAGTTACTTTCCTAGATAATGTTTTGTATCATCATTTCCCTAATAAGCTTCTTTCTTACCTCCCTAATCTCCTCTTTTCAGAGCAGTTTTATTTTGATACGGCAGAATTCACTTTATGGGTTCTATAATAAATGTTGGGGTATGTGAATAGCCATTCACATCTCCAACATTTTTGTTTATAATATAAAAAAACCTCCAAGTGCCAGTATGACAAACAAACCACTCGGAGGACGCAATAATGCATAATTATTGTATCAATAAATTACTAAATTTAAAAGATGTAAAAGTAAAAATATTATCCATCAGATGATTATGTGAATATTTATATGCAGACAGATCCCAAAGAACAGAAATGTCATAACTGTGGAGCCTTAACAAAAAGAATTCATGATTACAGGCTTCAAACAATTAAGGATTTGACTTTTCAACAAAAGGACTGTTATCTGGTCTTAAAGAAAAGACTCTATCATTGTTCTTGCGGCAAGCGCTTCTTTGAAAAATACGATTTTCTTGCTCGTTACCAGCAGCGCTCTGTCAGGCTTACTCAATCTATTGCTAATCAGCTTCGAGACTCAGTATCACTTAAGTATGTAGCAAAACAATCCAATGTTTCTACAAATACTGTTTCGAGAATACTTGATACTATCAGCTACTCATGTCCTTCTCTAAAGGATACGATTGCTATTGATGAGTTTAAAGGTAATGCTGACACTGGTAAATATCAATGTATTTTAGTAAATCCAAAGAAACATACTGTTATGGATATTTTGCCTGATCGTACGCAATCTCATTTATCGGAATACTTTCGAGATATGGATCGCGACCAACGGTATCGTGTTAAGTTCTTTGTTTGTGATATGTGGCAGCCTTATGTCGATATAGCTCATGCTTATTTTCCAAATGCTCAGGTAATCATTGATAAATACCATTTCATACGACAAGTCACCTGGGCAATCGAAAATGTTCGTAAACGACTACAAAAAACAATGCCTGTATCACTTCGAAAGTATTATAAACGAAGTCGTAAGTTGATATTAGCACGTTATGATAAGCTAAAAGACGAAAACAAAAAAGCATGTGACTTAATGCTATATTACAATGATGATCTGAGAAAAGCTCACATGCTCAAGGAATGGTTTTACCGTATTTGTCAAAATCCCAAATATTCGATTCAGAGAATTGAATTTTATGAATGGATTAGAAATGCTGAAAGTTGTGGTATCAAAGAGTTTGAGACCTGTGCTTCAACTTATCGCCATTGGGCGAAATACATACTGAATGCTTTCAAATATGGATTAACAAACGGAATAACAGAAGGATTTAATAACAAAGTTAAGGTATTAAAGCGTGTCTCATATGGTATTCGTAACTTTGAACGCTTTCGAACTCGTATTTTACACTCTTGTAACTAAATAATCTCAGACTGGCACGAAGGTTTATTTGTCATGCCCAAAAACAGATTTTTAAGAACCTCTACATAAAAATAGCTCTACATCCAGTAATGGAGCGTGATTCATAGAATCACACCCCAACACTTGACATAGAGCCAAAAAAGTGTTGCAAGCCAGTTATAAAACTGTCTTGCAACACTTATAATTAATTAATTAGTTCGCAATTGTAATTGTCTTAGAAACAGAGATGTCTCCATATGTTGCAATTACAGTAAACTCATCGCCAAGAGTAGTAGTAGATACAGATACATTATTTGTATTGTTGAATTTAATTGTACTTTCTTTAGATCCAACAGCAATATTCTGAATCACTTCATACTTCACACCAGATTTCTTATCTGCAGCGATAGAATCACCATACTGATCCTTCATTGTAAACAAGCCTTCAAATACAGTAGCATCTAATACTTGTGGTGCAACTTTAGTTGTTGTATTAGATTCAATCTTTGTAATCTTAGCACCAGCATTGGAGTAAGAGTAGTCTTTTTTCAACATTACTGTTCCATCACTAGTGTTAACTGCTACATCAAGAGTAGCTGTCAAAGTCTGATAAGCTACTGTGTTAGTAGTGCTAGGTGAACCAAGATTTTCACCTGTATTTCCAGTAACAACATAGTAGTCAGATGGTAACTCAACAGTGTATCCTGAAACCTTACCGATTACAGAGATTGCACCTGGTGTAACAATAGTACTAGGTTTGTTGGTACCGTCTGCTTTAACAACATTGCCATCCTTGATAGAGTCAATGGATAAGCTGGTTGCTTTAGAAGCATCTACAGTATAGATAGAGATTTCAGCAGATTTTGAAAGCTTAGCGTCTTTTAAGAAACCAACAGTAAGAGTATTTTTAATAGTTACAGTATTTCCAAGAATACCGTTCATTTTAACTGATCCACGTGCTGGAATATTGGTTGGTGTTGTTACTGTAGTAGCTACACCTGTACCAGCTATTGTGTAGTAAAGGTTATCTAATGCTTTAACTTCATCAGAAGACATTACATTAGAGTACTGATCTTCTACAACAAGGTCGCCTAAATCGATAGTTAATGAACCACCAGAAGCTACAGCAACTTTAGTGCCACTCTTAACTCCAGTTACTTCTGTAGCAACTTTTGCAGCATATGTGTTAAATGTATTAGATTTTACAAAATAGCTTGTAGAAGTATTGTCATTTACAGTAGTTGTAAATGTCTTTGTAAGATAATTCTTATCAACAGAATCCTTGGATGGAATATATACTAATTTAGCTGTTCCATCTGATTTCTTTTCAAATCTTACTTTATCAGTACCACTGGTAGAGAAAGAAACAAGATTTTTTAATGTAGAATATTTAGTTACAGCATTTCCATCAGTATCAACTGCTTCAAAGTTCAACTCATTCTTAGAACCCTGATAGATAGTATCATTAGCAGAGATGCTAAGGCTTTTGATAACAGTACCACTTTGTACAGTGAAAGATGTGTTTGCAAGTAATCCAAGAGAATTATTTACAATAGTCATGTAGAATGTACCTGCAGAAACAACACCACCTTCAAGCTTTAACGCTACATAGTCAACGCCATCTACAGTCTTATCTTCAAACGTTGTAACTACTGCATTTGCACCTGTAGTATTTGGTCCTGTAATTCCTGTATTACCAGCAACTAAAGTTGCTTTAATAGTAGAGTTGTTTAATGCTTTTGCATTTAATGCATTGCCATACTGATCAGCAATAGTAGCAAGTACAAAGAAGTTGCTTGCAGTATCTCCCTTTGAGATATCTTTAATCTTTGCATCAGTAGAATCATACAGACCTTTAACAGTCATAGTCTTTGCAGTTGCCTTTGCAGAATATGTAACAGTAGCTGTAGCGGTTACACCTGTGCTGGTTTCAACTGCGGTAACGCTTCCTGATGTACCATATACTCTTAAAGTAGGAGATGAAACTGTAAATGTAACCTTTCCATTTGAAGTAGAGGTAGCATCGCTTTGCTCTGCCTTAGCTCCAAATGATGATGTAATATTTACAGTACCAGGAGCAGCCATTTTTTCACCATACTGATTCAATACCTTGAATCCAATGCTAGCTGTTGATACAGTAGCTGGTTCACCATCAGCAGTTAAGTTAGTTCCGATAAACTCGATAGAAGTTAACTTTTCGTCCTTAACCGATACAGATCCTTTTAACGCATCTGTGGTTAATCCAGTAACAGATAATTCATAAGTACCATCTGTTAATTTAGATCCCATAGTTACGGTAACAGACTTTTTGTCTTCTGCCCATTTTGTTGTAGAAACGCTTGGCTTAGCATTTCCCTTTGTTACAGCAACTACAGCCTTAGTATCATCAACAGCTTTGTTAAAGGTTGCAACAAGTGTTTTAACACCTTTAGCTTCAACAGATTTAAGTGTTGTAGCTTCTTCGATAACAGTTACAGGAACCTTAGCGGTTGTAACTTTCTTTGTTTTGTAGTTTTTGAAAGTAGCTTTCAAAGTTGTCTTACCTGCAGCAACACCTGTTACTTTAACAGCTTTTTTGCTTGTTGCGATTGTTGCTACACTTTTGTTTCCGATTTTAAATTTAACACTGTATTTTGTTGAGTTTGCAGTGCTAAACTTTTTGGTCTGACCTACGTTAACTTTAACAGCTTTTGATTTAAATCCAGGTGCTGCAGCAGCAGATGCGCTGGTAGCAGGTACGGATGTAACTGTAAGAGCTAAAGCCATAACGAGAGCCAATTTCTTAAAGAAATTTTTCTTCATTTTTCTTCCTCCTTAAAATTTATGGTTGAGTATCATATTCACGCATAAAACATCCATATCTCTTTCAAGGTGTTACTCCCTCGTCTAAAAATACAGACACTATGCCTAAATATAATCTTTCCAATAACAAGATGATTATAACAATATTCAAATCAAAGGTCAAGTCCTTTTCCCAAAGATTTTGTTGTATTTTTACAATCACTACAGTGGGCTAAAACGCTCACTTTTTCTTGCTTCCCATAAGATTAATATTAATTAGTTTCCGTTAAAGATCTACCTTTATCTACGATAGAACTGTAAAACATTTCCATCGCACCAAATGTGATGCGTTATTTGGCTACTATCTTTAACCTAGTTCTATAATGCCCTAGTACTATGGCAAAATTATGTCAACAAAATGCCAAAACTGGTTTATTTTAACTTTAAGATGCTTTCTACTGTTTTTTGCATATCTTGCGTATCACATACCGTGTTATGGCGTATGGAAGCACTTCTGATCTCTTCGATTGCCTGTGGCACTTTTACTTTTGAAAGGGAGGATAATTCATCGATCAACTCAAAATCGCCAAGTGTGTCATATTTTGTATCAATCGCATTTATTACGCTCCGTGCAAATTTGTAAGGGCTTGCTGTGGAGGCAATCATTGTCTTGGTTTCGTCTTTACTTGCTTCTTTATAATCATAATAAACACTTGCTGCCACTGCTGTATGTGTATCAATGATATAATAATCGCTTTCATACAACTTCTTAATCACCTGAGCTGTCTTATCTTCATCTGCGTATCCACCAATAAAATCTGCAAGTTCTGCTTTCATATTCGCATCAATTTCATAGCTTCCACTTGTGGTGAGTGCTTTCATGTAATCTGCACATCGATTTGAATCGCACCCTGCAATTTTATAAATCAGACGTTCTAAGTTGCTGGAGATTAAGATATCCATGGAAGGTGAACTCGTTAAAATGAATTCGCGGTTTCGATCGTATATGCCTGTGCTAAAGAAATCAAACAATACTTTATTGTCATTGGAAGCACAAATCAACTTATCAATTGGCAGTCCCATGTTTTTTGCATAGTAAGCGGCAAGAATATTTCCAAAGTTACCAGTTGGTACAACTGTATTTATCTTTTCTCCTGTATTGATTGCTCCCTCTTTCATAAGTCTGGTATATGCATATACATAATACACAACCTGAGGAACTAATCTTCCTATATTAATCGAGTTTGCAGAAGAGAACTGATAGCCGTTTTCTTTCATTTTCTGTTCAAGGTCTTTGTTGTTAAACATCGCCTTAACACCATTTTGCGCATCATCAAAATTACCCTTAATGCCAATTACAGTTGTATTATCACCTTTTTGAGTGAGCATTTGTTTTTCCTGAATCGGACTGACGCCATCTTTTGGATAAAACACAATAATACTGGTACCTTCTACATCAGCAAATCCCGCCAGCGCAGCTTTACCCGTATCGCCAGAAGTTGCAGTAAGAATTACAATTTCATTCTCTACTTTATTTTTACGCGCTGATGTAATCAGTAAGTGAGGCAAAATAGAAAGTGCCATATCCTTAAATGCAATCGTAGAACCATGGAACAACTCCAAATAATATGCGCCATCTGCTTTCCTTAACGGAGCAATTTCTTTTGTATCAAATTTATCATCATAAGCACGAGCAATACAAGTTTTCAACTCTTCTTCCGTAAAGTCAGTAAAGAAAAGCTTCATAACCTCATACGCAACCTCTTGATATGTCATTTCAGCCAATGTCTCCAAGCTAACCTCCAGCTTCGGAATCTGCATCGGAACAAACAGTCCCCCATCCTCAGCAAGTCCACGCAGTATTGCCTGTGAAGCAGTCACCTGAACATCATTACTTCTAGTACTCTTATAAAGTATACTCATCTTCATTTCTCCTTCTACTTCTGTCAATTAATATAAAAATAACTTGTGAGGATTATAACATGTATTACTTTCACTTGCAACACTATTTAAAGTTAATACGATAAAGTGCCACAATTATACTCACGATACTTACGGATTTTAAAATATATTTTAACCTACCGGCAGCAAAAAAGTGGAAGCTTTGTGTTGCCAGCTCCCTCATATACCGGTCGTTCAAAAAATCATTTAGCATATGAATTTGAAACTCAATCGACAATTCACTCCCAAAGAGTGAATTGTCGATTGCTCAGAGGTTCCAATTCATGTTTATGCGTTTGTTTTTTGAACGACCGGTATATGAGGGAGCGTAGCAACACAAAGCTTCCACGTCTTTCCCTTCCGGTTATTTATAAAATTCATGAGCCCCATAAACAGCAACTCTAGTTAGGTGATTATCAAACCAGCTCACATTCTTGGCACTTGCTCTCTTTCTTGACATAAAATAGACCGCACCATGGGATTCATCATCTCCATTCAATACTCGTTCGACAGCCTCTTTCGTTTCTTTTGTAATTGTAACTTTATAATACCGGCCATCACGTATTGGTGAAAACTGTTTGTTCGCAAATACTACATCTTCCACTGTATCCGGAAATTCATCACTGTTTACTCGATTTAATATTACATTGGCTACCAGCATCTTTCCTTCAATCTCTTGACCTGTTGCCTCTGCCTCAACGATTCTGTACAAAATTTCGGTATCCGATTTGGATAAATATATTTTCTTTTCTTCTAATTCTCTTCTTGTCTTTTCTGCACTTGCAATTTCATCTGCTAATTGAAGTTGCATCGCCTGAGCGCTTTCCTCCATTTGCACCCCAGCTTCTTCCTCAAGAGGTATCTGCGTGCTATCCATTGTTTCTTCTTGCGCATTTGCTGTAGCAACCACTGTCTTACCCTGAGCATAGACAATTGAAGTTGTTTCACTTTCTGCTTGTGCGTCACCTGTACTGTAGATCAGAGCACCTACCATGATGCAATAAATAATTGCAAACAACCATACTTTGCTCTTAGCACTTAGAAGAAACGAGTGTTGTTTTTGCATAATACTTCCTCATTTCTTTCTTTTTTGTTTCCATGTTTTTCCTGTATAAAATGGAACTACATGGATTATAGCATCTACTAATTTTGTGTCAATAAGTTTTGCTAATTTTCAGGAAATACCACTCTAAGTTGTTTCCATATTTTTCCTTTATATGTTAATATTGCACTATATAATGGTGGTCTATCGATATTTTTATATGCATTATGTCAATTGTATTTTGCATTAATTATTAACGAATTGTTAACTTATTTTTATATATTTTACTATTCTAGTGCTGTAGAAACGTTTTTTCGCTGTTTTTTAAGTTTTTGATGTAACATTTATGTAATATTCTATCCTATTTTTCTCAAAATATACCACCTGTTTTTCCACAAATTTTATTTGTCATTTTATGTCGTTTTCTCTCTTTTCCATCTCTTTTTTATATGGTAAACTAAAAAAGCAAGAAGATGAGTGTGAACAAATAACATTCACACTACAAGTTTGTGTCTGCGCTGCGCGCGCAAACTTGATATGCGAGGAAGCAGCGCAGAAATGAGGATAAAATATGACTCGTCTCCCCGGTGTATACCCTGCAAAAAAGAAAAATGGAGAAACCTATTATCGTTCCTCCATTACCTATAAAAACAAGCATATTAGTTTAGGAAGCTTCCCACAGGAAACTTCTGCCCATCAGGCGTATCAATTAGCTAACGCCATACTAACAACCCCCTCATATCAAATCAATTCGTATTCTCCGAAAGAGCACGTTCTCTCCTTTCATAAGTGGGTGATTTTAATTAACTTTCGAGACAACGGAATTTATTTCAAAACACCAATCTATATTCGGCATCGTTTCTTCGAATATTATTTAGAGCAGAAAACCCCACTGAAATTTGCAGTGGATGATTTGTTTTATTATGCCAATCACCAAATCATGAAGCGTGGGGGCCACTTATTTGTTGCTGACTTTGGAATGCAGGTAAATATACTTTCCCGATATGGTATTAAAAACTTTGCAGTACCAGGGCGCGATTTTCTTTTTATGAATGGAGATGATACTGATTATCGCTACGAAAACATCGCTATTATAAATAAGTATCACGGAGTACAACAAGTAACACAAAAAGGTGTTTCGATCTATGTAAGTAAAATACACATCAATGGAGATTATATTATAGGAAGATACTCCTGCGAGGATGAAGCTGCAATCGCTTATAATAAAGCAGCAGATCTTTTAGTAGAAAAAGGACTGACAAAAGAATTTCCGCGCAATTTCATCAACAAGCTAAACCAAGAAGAATACAATGAAATATATAGTAAAATAAAGGTTTCGAAGAGGATCAAAAACTTCAACCCACCCTTATAATTCTTAATTTTTTCTTACGTAATTTATTTGATATTAAAATATTTTTAATTATTTTCAAAAAAGCTCTATCCTTTTTCCATTTTTTATGCTAATATATAAATATATTTTTCTTCTTCCATTTTCATAGTTTCAATTAAAAAGCCACCAACGTTATGTTTTAACATAGTTTGGTGGCATTTTTATCGTTTTATTTTTTATTTTTTAAGGGATCTAATGTTCGAACCGAAATACAAAGGAGTACAACTGCAAGTAACATCTGTATCAGTATACTAATCGCATACCAGTGGTCGAAAATCACAGTATTTGTCTTACCGTAATGAGAAAGAAGACTGGAAAGATAACTTGGGCTGCCAAACTGCTTGCTCAATAATGCTAAAAGACTAACTGCGGGATTGATAAGCAACAAATTAATCGCATGCCCAACTCCCGGAGGATTGTATTCTATCATCGTGCTGCTTGCAGAATACAGATTGTCATAATTTCGCACTCCAATCATATAACTTACCGCGATGATTGCCAGTGTTCCAATAACCAGCAAAATAATGCTCCCATATGTGAATACCGTAGAAGGAACCGTCTTTTTAAAACAGGTAGAAAAGAAAATACCAATGCTACCGACAAAAATTGCCGTTGTTACGCAAAAAAGCATAAGCTGAATCAAGTCAAATAATCGAATGCCACCAATAGAAAAGACAATCGCTAATATTGGTAGGCTCGAAAACACCAGCAATAACGTACTACTAATCGAAGACAACAGTTTACCAAATATAATTTGAGAGGGTTTTAGCTTTGTTGTAAGTAATATCTCGAGTGTCTGTTTTTCCCGCTCACCCGATATTGCGCTTGCGGTAAATGCCGGAACAACAAATAGCACAAGCCCAAACTCAATCACCGCCAAAATCAAGTAAATCTGTAAAATTCCTGAATAATCGATGTTATTGTTAAAACTATAATTAAAAGTAAAGTAAAAAGATAAAAGGCCAATTAATGCTAGAACTGCGTTGTATCCTAGTATAATCATTGCCATTCGGACTGTTCGAACGCTTATTTTAAGCTCTTTTTTATATACCGGATTCATTCTAAACTTCAATCTTTTCACCCTCCTCTTCTTTTGTTATCTGTATAAACAACGATTCTAATGTACCTTCCTGTCGAAAGAAAGATGATATTCGAATATCATTTTCGATTAATGAATGAAGAAGATTTGCTTCCTCCACCTTATTACCTTTGAAACCAATGGAATAATTGCTACCTTTTATTGCAATGTTTTCTACAAAAGGATTCCTCTTTAATAAGGAAATCACTTTATCCTGCCCTTCTACCACCTGAATCAGAAGTGGATTCGATACATTCATCTGTTGCATGATTTCTTCTACCGTACCCTTTAGAACCATCGTTCCTTTTTGGATAATTCCGATGGTCGAACACATTTGTGACAATTCAGGCAAAATGTGCGAACTAATGATAATCGTCTTTCCCTTATGATTAAGATTTCGAAGTATTTCCTTCATCTCAAATCTTGCGCGAGGATCCAGACCAGATGCTGGTTCATCAAGAATAAGTAGCTCCGGGTCATGGATTAAGCATCTTGCCAAACATAATCTTTGCTTCATTCCTCTAGACAGCCCATCCACATAATTTCCTGCACACTCCGAAAGATTCACTAATTCGAGCAGTTCATAAATCAATTTCTTGGCTGGTTTTCCTTCTATTCCGTAAATAGATGCGTAAAACTCCATGTATTCTACAACCTTTAGATTGTCATAGACACCGAAGAAATCTGGCATATATCCAATCTTTTCTTTTAACTTTTTCTTATCTTTTCGAATATTAATCCCGTCTACGAAAACGTCTCCTGCATCAGCGTTTAAAAGGCCTGAAACGATTTTCATTGTCGTTGTTTTTCCTGCTCCATTTGGTCCAACAAATCCGAAAAGTTCCCCTTTTTTTAGTTCTAAGTTAAGACCATTCAATGCCGTAAATTTGCCGTAATGTTTGTATAAACCTTGTATTTCTAACATCTACTTGGCCTCCTTTACTGCCGATAAAACTGGAATTGTAATGGTTTTATTGTTTTGTTTGTCTGCCTTTGCTTCCATCAAAAGTGACATACTGTTATTCTTACTAAGATATGGTGATATGTTGCTTATGGTTTTCCTTTCACCACCAGTAAACAAGTTATCATATTGCTGCGTTACATAGTTGTACGCCTTTATTGTACCATTGAATCCACTCCAACTATCTTCTTTAAACTCATTATTGAGCTCTTTCGAATAAATCAAAGACGTTATTTTATCCGTCTTATCAAATTGAAGTTGGAATTTCATGGTATCGCTATTCATATAACGATAGGTATCGTAGTAATACGTATCTTCCGCATGCATGTAAACATCTAGATTTGGTATAAATGTTGTTTCATCTAACGTATAATTGGCAGTTCCTTGCATCGTTATCATTGATATTCCGTCTTTTGGGTAATTAATCTTACCAAAAATTTCAGATTCTTGTTCCGTTTCTGCAAATCCAACGAGTTCGCAGTCCTCTTTTGTAAATGCCAGCATTCTGTCTTCCAAAAAATACTGATATGCATTATATATTCTAGACATTCTTACGTTTCGTTTGTCGTTTTTAGGATTGCCCCCCGCCAGATATTCTAATGTTTTTTCTTCATACAGCTCGACTGAGCTAGTCAGGATTTCTTGTTGCAAGTTGTCTAATATCACCGTTTCACCGGCTTTTATATTTCCGATTACAACATACACATCTCCCACACACAAACACGCATTTGTCAGATTATATCCCGTAGAATTCATAACGGTACCTGTCACCTTATAATCCTTTGACATATGAATATCGCCTTTTAGGTCCATTCCACCATCCAATGTTCGATCGGCTTTATAATATCCATTTGAAAAAGCAGCATTATCTGCAACTGTAATTTTTGTTTCATCCTCCACCCAATGAATGCTGGTATTGAATTCATTCATTAGATTTCCACCTATTTTGTTGCTAAGATAACTGCTTCCCATATACCCCAAGTCGTTATTTACAGTGGCAATGTTATAATCTTTTGGAAGTGTTACCTCATATCCTGCATTATAAGGTGATGTTAAGGTAAACAAAACCTGTTCATGGGAATTCTCTACCCCAATATCCATAATCGACAGATATCCTATGTATGGTTGTGTCAACCGTGTTTTCGTACCCATTCCATAAATCAGCAAAGCAAAAACCGCGGATAGAATCGGAACCAAAGGCCAAAGCGCACCAGGCTTATCTATTTTTTTTAGTACAAAATAAAGTGGAGGGCCTATTATAATAAGGTAACAAAGAATAGCAATTGCATATTTTAGCAAGCCAGGTAACTTTTTGGTATCCTTTACCTGTGCACTCGAATATGCTGTATAATTACCAATATTCCCATTTGCTTCCTTTTCAATACGGATTTTTGAATTGGTACTTAAATGTTCCTCTATCTTTTGTTCTAATTCGTTTTCAATATTCCAGTTTTTGTCGAGTGAAATAACACTTGCATCTTTGGAAAAACGTTCCAATGCATTTCTTTGTCCCTGCGTCAGCGTACTTAGATCGAAATCATCGATCAGAATCGCATCTAAGCTATCAAGGCATAAAATATCTTCTGGAAATTCTTCTTTTGACAAGAAAAAGAGTTTTACTTTACTTCCAACAAAGGATGCAAAATGTGAGGCATCCTCTGTCAGCACACCAACATATGCCATATCACTATTATAGGCTAGATTGACCTTTATCTTTTTTGTCAAAATCTGTGAATCTTTTTCATCATGAATGGAAACCGTAACCTCATCACTTCTTGAATTCATCGGAATGGCAATTTCATATTGTTCTGATTTCTTAGATAACACGGAAATCTCTTTTTTATATGCAACTTCTCGAACATTTCCAGAAGAAAATCCAACGAGAATGGATCCAGTGAAATCTTTTGCTTCATTTTCAACCGTAACAACACATCTTGCATATCTTCCACTCTTTACAAATTTCTGATAACCGAATTGGACGGATACCGTAAGACCATTTCCTTCCATGGTATCCGTTTCTGTAATTGATTCATTTTCCTCGGTTGTTTCTTGTGTACTCGTCAAATAATCCGTCTTGCTGCTACAACCTGTAAAAAGGCTTACGATTAATAGAAATAAAAAAACTAACCTATAACACCTATTTTTCATGAATTTTATCCTTCTTTAACGTTATTTCAAATATAGTACCTTCTAGTGTGCTAGAAGCTTTAATCGTTCCATTATGCATAAGTACTGCCTTTTTAGCAATCGCCAACCCTAAACCAGTACCACCCGTTTCTATATTTCTTGAAGTTTCCACCCTGTAAAAACGATCAAACACATGCTCAAGATCAGCCCTAGGTATTACTTCTCCATAGTTTATGACTAATACCGAAACATCCCATTCGGTCTGTGTAATACGAATTTTGATGCTTTTTCCATTCTTTCCATACTTGACCGCATTGCTAATTAAGTTTGAAAATGCTCTTGCCAAAAGATCTCCGTCTGCAATAACAACGGCGGATTCGCACTCTGTAATGAATTCAAAGCTCAGATCAGCTTCCTGAAAAGCCGGATAAAATTCATCTGCCATCTGTTCCATAAGCTTTACGATATCAATTGGTGCTAAATTTAGCTTCATCTCTCCCGAACTAAACTTGGTAAAACTAAACAAGTCTCCAATTAGCTTTTCTAATCGAAGCGCTTTATCAAAAGCCACCTGAATATATTTATTTCTAGTATCCACTTCCAGTTTAGGATCCCTTAATGTAATATCAAGATACCCAATGATGGAAGTAAGCGGTGTTCGCAAATCGTGTGCAACATTCGTAATTAAATCATTTTTCATCTTCTCATTTTTTCGTTCATTTTCCATGAGAAGCCGTATATCATCTGCCATGGCATTGAGACGATCTCCGATAATGGAAAATTCATCTTCATCTTTTAGATGAATGCGCGTCGTCAAATCGCCTTTTGCAATCTTGTCGATTCCCAATACAATTTCTTTTAAATACAGCGAAAACTTTTTCGTCAGCAACAAAAAATAGAGAACAAAAATAGTAATGCTAATCAATATAATAATGCAAATGCCCACACCCATATAGCCTCTTCTTATCGACTCTGCTTGCGGTGTAAGATTGTTGTTCATGAATTCACTGTTATTTAGCATATTGTTACTAATCGCATTGTTGCTTAGTTTACTGTATAACATGGTGTTTTGTTCAATCGATTCAACTTTGTATTCATCTAGTATCAAAATTTTCTTAATTCCTTGAAATATTAGATACAGCAAAAACTCGGTTGCTGCTGTATAAATGATACTTAGAAAGGTATAAAGGACAATCTTAAATCGAAAACTTTTGTATAATTTCACTTCGCTACTTTTCAATCTTGTATCCCACTCCCCAAACTGTTTTTATTACCATTGCGTTCCTAGAGTCCAATTCGATTTTTTCGCGAAGTCTGCGAATATGTACCATGACGGTATTGTTTGCTTCATACATCTTTTCATTCCATACATTTTCAAAGATTTCTTCTGTACTAAATACCTTGCCTAAATTATTTGCAAGCAGATATAAAATATCAAATTCAATTGGTGTAAGTTTCACTTCTTTATCATAAGCTACTACGCGGTGATTTTCCTTGTTTATGGTTAGGTTTTCCAAATGAATCTCTTTGGTTGTCAGTTGGTTTGAAGAATTTGGATTGAGTGTTGTATATCTTCTAAGTTGAGATTTTACCCGGGCTGTCAATTCAAGTGGGTTAAATGGCTTGATCACATAGTCATCCGCGCCGGCTCCCAGTCCTACGATCTTATCTAGATCGCTTGATCTTGCACTCAGCATAATAATTGGAATGGTGTTATTTTCACGAATCATCTTGCAGAGGGTAATTCCATCTGTACCAGGCATCATAATATCAAGGATCGCCAAGTCTATTTGTTCTTCTTCTAGTATTTTAAGTCCTTCTTTTGCATCATACGACTTAAAGACTTTGTATCCATCCCCAACTAAATGAATTTCCACTAAATCAGCAATTTCTTTGTCATCATCAACAACTAATATGTTTCTTTCTTCCATATGTACCTCCTGCCACCAATGGCTTCTAGGGTTATCGTAACACAGTTTTTTACTTTAGTCCTTACAGAAATCTTAAATTTTCTTGAAATAAACAGGATAAAAATGAGCCATTATACAATGGCTCCAAGTGTATACATCATCATGTATCCAATTAACATAACCGCACATAAAATGCCTCCTATTACAGGAAAGCGATAATGAATATCTTTTTGACGCATCGCCATTAAGGATAAAACAACTCCCGCTGCACAAAAAAGGAGCGCCAATACTCCAAACAAGCCTACAAAAAGCCCTGCATTACCTTTTGCTGCATATGAAAAATAGCTTGTTATCAAAAATATCGCAATCCCAAAAACAGCAAAAGCAAAGGATAAAACACCTTTTATTGGGTGTATTTTATCTGAAAATTTATAATTTTTGCTCTTACGATTTTGCATTTTTCGATAACGTTTTTTCCCTTTTTTATCAACCATGTTTCATGCCTCCTTCAAGTTTATGGCATATTTTAAATAGTAAATATCCCAAAACTGCTCCTATCGTATTTAAAAGCAAATCGTCCACATCAAAACAACCAACTCTTAAAAAAAGCTGTAATAATTCAATGAGCAAAGTAAGTTCAAATCCCAATGCTAGGATATTTAAGAATTTTCGATTTTTCGGACTGATGATTGGCAGTATAAATCCAAGAGGCATAAATGCAACAACGTTCATTACTACATTTAAAAAGAAATAACTTTTCATCCCATTTTGATAGCACCAAAAACCACGTTTAATCTCTTTAAAAAGAACCAGATTGTATTCATATGGTCCACTATTACGATTCAGTTCTTCACTAAAAAACAAAAGATAAACCATTGCGGCTATATATATTAAAAAAAGAATCCACACAAAACGATGAATCCACATTTTTTTTGTCTTTGAAACTTTCATATATACTCCCATCTTTTCAATCACAGCTTAACACTTCACAATAAGCTTCGCGATAATTATAGACTAATTTACCGAAATAATCAACCAAAACGGGCATTCTCACAACAGGAAAATTTTAGACCCAATTCTTATATTTTGTCACAAGTTAAAATTATAATCTTTGGATGCAACAATTTATAAAAAAGGGTCTTAAATTTATGAAATACTTATATCCTATTTATATCTATTTACTGACGAAGCTCGATACCTAGCTCTTTTAATCCGTTCAGTATTTTTTCCATAACCGCTGAAATTTCTTTTTCTTCCAGTGTTCTGTCTTCTGCACGGAAGTTTATGGAATAGGCAACTGATTTATAACCTTCCTTAATCTGTGCACCTTCGTAAATATCGAAGAGTTTGTAGTTTTCTAATAGCTTTCCTCCACGCTTACGAATGATTTCTTCCACCTGACCTACTAAAATATCTTTTTTCATAACCATCGATATATCACGGGATACTCCTGGGAACTTACCAATCGTTTTGAATTTCTTCGCAAAGTTAGAACGTTCGATTATCATTGGGATATCAAGCACTGCAACATTAACTTTGGTTCCGATATTGTAGTTTTCGCAAACTTCAGGGTGAACTTCACCCAGATATCCGATTACTTTTCCATCATATATAATGTTTGCCTGGCGACCAGGATGAAGGAAAGATTTTCCTGCATTCGGGTCATACATTTTAATTTCCATCAAACCACAACGTTCGAATACCATTTCCGTAACACCTTTCATATCAAAGAAGTCGCCCTCTCCATACATGCCGAGTGTAAGTTGTGTTCTCTCTTGAGGTAGCTGCGTAAGTGGTAATGCTTTTGGAAGGTAGATATTTGCAATTTCATATAAGCGTACATCTTTGTTTCTTCTATTATAATTGGTTGCAAGAGATGTCATCATTCCATTTAACGGAAGTGTACGCATTATACTATAATCTTCTCCAAGTGGGTTTGAAATAACAACTGCTTCTCTAAGTTTATCTTCCTTAGAAATCAAAAGCTTATCAAATACCTTTGGACTTTCGAAGGAATATGTCATTCCTTCTGTAAATCCATGACGTTCTGCTACGGAACGAATTATTTTTTCAATACTTAACTTATGGGATAATTTTCCATGGGTTGCTTCTCCTCTTGGAAGTGTCATTGGAATATTATCATAGCCATAAAAACGAGCTACTTCTTCTGCAACATCCGCATGGCATCCAACATCCTGTCTCCAGGTAGGAACGATTAATTCTTTCTTGGTTTCATCTACTTCTAAATCAATCATTTTGAAGTATTCTACCATAGTAGATTCTTCAATATTGGTTCCGAGCAATGCATTGATACGTTCCGCATTGTATGCTACGTGTTTTGGTTGGCGAACCTGTGGATATACATCAACGCAACCACCAACTACTTCACCAGCACCAAGTTCTTCCATTAACTGACAAGCGCGGTTCATTGCCTGCATAGCTGTATTCGGATCCAATCCTTTTTCAAACTTTGCCTGCGCATCCGTTCTCATTCCAAGTTTTTTACCGGAAAGACGTATGTTGGTTCCGTCAAAACAAGCCGCTTCAAATAGCATCGTCGTTACATTATCCGTGATCTTAGAATTGTCTCCACCCATGATACCCGCAATACCAACTGGTTTTTCGCCATCGCAAATCATGAGCATAGAAGTATCTAACGTTCTTTTTTGTCCATCTAAGGTTTCAAATTCTTCCCCACTATTTGCGCGTCTTACAATAATTTTTTTATCAGCAATCGTGTCTAAATCGTAAGCATGCATTGGCTGGCCGTATTCTTCCATTACGTAGTTGGTAATATCGACAACATTATTGATTGGTCGAATTCCTGCTGCCGCTAATCTTCTCTTCATCCACTCTGGAGAAGGTCCGATTTTAATATTTTTTACAACTCGAGCGACATAGCGAGAGCAAAGATCGGTATCTTTTACTTCCACACTGATATAATCACTTGCTTTTTCACTATTACCAGTTTCTGTTATAACTGGAGGTATAAATGGCTTACGGAAGGTCGCAGCTGCTTCTCTTGCAATACCGATTACGGCAAAACAGTCCACACGGTTTGATGTGATTTCATATTCAAAAACAACATCGCTTAGACCTAAAAGTTCGGGAACGCTCGTTCCAAGCTTCGCGTCTTTATAATCTTCATTATCACTTAAAATGTAGATGCCATCCTCAGCTGCATCCGGATACATATCACGGTCAGAACCAAGTTCTGCAATCGAGCACATCATACCAAAGGACTCGATTCCACGAAGTTTTCCTTTTTTAATCTTGATTCCTTCTGGATGAGGCTCGCTATCATGCGCACTAGCGGCTACGCGTCCTCCGTCTAGTACGACTGGGATCTTATCTCCAACGGATACATTGGAAGCTCCGGTGACAATCTGCACCTGATCTCCTTCTTCCGAAATCTGCACCTGGCATACGATCAATTTATCTGCATCCGGATGTCTTTCAATTTCTAATATTTTTCCTACTACGATTTTTTCTAAGTTTTTATCTAAACATTCAAAGCCTTCTACTTTTGTTCCTGATAATGTCATTGCATCGGTATATTCTTGAGCCGTACACTCAAGTTCTGGAACATAGGCTTTGATCCATGATAGTGGTGTATTCATAATATTCGCTTCCTTTCTTAGAACTGATTTAAAAATCTTACGTCGTTTTCGTATAGAAGACGCATGTCGTCGATTTCATATTTTAATAGTGCAACACGCTCTAATCCCATTCCAAATGCAAATCCCACGTATTCCTCTGGATCAATTCCACTCATTTTTAATACGTTTGGATGCACCATTCCACATCCTAAGATTTCAATCCAACCTGAACCTTTACAGAAACGACATCCACTACCACCACATTTAAAGCAGGAAACGTCCATTTCTGCGCTTGGCTCAGTGAATGGGAAATGATGTGGTCTAAATTTTACCTTTGTTTCTTCTCCGAATAATTCTTTTGCAAACTCTGCTAACGTTCCTTTTAAGTCTGCAAAGGTTACATCTTTATCAATTACTAATCCCTCAACCTGATGAAAAGATGGTGAATGCGTTGCATCTACTTCATCGGAACGGAATACTCTACCTGGCGCTATCATACGAATCGGAAGCTTTCCTTTTTCCATTTCATGCACCTGTACAGAGGACGTCTGCGTACGAAGTACAATATTACTATTTACATAGAAGGTATCCTGTTCATCTTTTGCCGGATGATTTGCAGGAATATTAAGCGCCTCAAAGTTGTAGTAATCGTATTCTACTTCTGGTCCTTCAATTACTTCATACCCCATACCAGTAAAAATAGTTTCAATTTCTTCGAGGGCGATGGTATTTGGATGATGTTTTCCCATAACTGGCTTTTTCGCAGGGAGGGTAACATCGATGGTTTCCATCTTGATTTGTTCTTCTCTTACTTTCTTAAGGAACATGGTTTTCTTTTCTTCTAATATCTTTTCTAGTTGTTCCCTGGCTTCATTCACCATCTGACCTACTTTTGGCCGATCCTCCGGTGCTACATCCTTCATCGATTTTAATACCGAAGTTAATTCTCCTTTTTTACCAAGGAATGCGACACGTATGTCATTTAATTTGTCCATGCCTTCTGACTCATTGATTTGAGAAATAGCCTGGTCTACAATGTTTTTTAATTGGTCTTGCATGATAAATCTCCTTTCCATTGTTGAAATTTCCTTATTCTAAGAAACTTGCCCATAAAAAAAGCCCGTCGCTTAGAATCTACATTCTAAGGGACGAACTGTGTTATATCCGCGGTACCACCCTAATTCTTGCTTTTCTTTTGAAAATCAAAATTCCAAAAAGTGCAAGCTCTTATGCATGGGTAACGTCCATGTCAACGGCAAAGCCTACTATACTTTCAGCCTTACAACTTCGGTGTGAAATTAAAATATAATCTACCTTAAGAAACTTTCCATCCGATGAGTTTCTCTCTCTGAAAGGGACTTATATTCTTTTGCACCATCAACGTCTTTTTCATATTATGCCTTTTATTCTATCACAGAAATGCATCGTGTCAACCTTTATTTCACATTTTAGGCGTATGCTTTGATTTTACTTGCCACTTTTGACATATAATATTATAATTGCTTAGTATTATTAGAATGCAAAGTTGTAGCAAATGAAGATTGACATTTCACTCAATAAATTTATGGTCATTGCTTCGCATACAAACTTAATATGCAGAAATGGAGTAAACATGAAACAAATAACTAAAACTGTAAATTATATAAAATTCTTTTTAACAAAAATGAAGGAAGATGCTGTTTCGGCTTTTGCAGCAGAGACTGCTTTTTTTATTATCTTATCGTTTATTCCATTTCTTATGCTTTTATTGACATTAATCCAGTATCTTCCTATTACAAAGGATTCTATGGTTTCTATGGCAAGCCAACTTTTACCACATGCCGTTAATACTTATGTCATTTCCCTTGTAAACGAAATTTATTCGCAGCCATCGGTTACTATCATTTCTGTAACTGCTATCTCGGCATTATGGTCTGCTTCAAAAGGTTTCCTATCTATGATGCAAGGATTCAATTTTATTTATAAGATTCCAGAAACCAGAAATTATGTAAGACTTCGTTTAGTTGCTTCGTTTTATACCCTCATATTCGCTCTTACCTTAGTTGTATCTCTTGCCATTTTAGTATTTGGTAATAAGATATTTATTGGTATCGTAAATCAGATACCCCTTCTTGAAGATTTTGCTCTCATGGTTATGAGTATACGCTCAGCAGGCGGTCTTTTAGTTCTATTTCTATTTTTCAGTGCTATGTACCTTTGGATCCCCAACTTCAAATGCCGATTTGTATATGTAATTCCAGGCGCAATCGTTGCCAGTATTGGTTGGATGGGATTTTCATTGATTTATTCGTTATACATTGATAATTTTGCAAATTTCAATACTTATGGCAGTTTAACGGTCCTGATTTTTTGTATGCTTTGGCTCTATGCCTGCATGTACATTTTATTTATTGGTTGCGAAATCAACGAATTACTCTATCACCATTTATCTAAGAAATAAATCAATCTTTCAAAATCAAAAAACTTTATCCCAATTTGTAATCCAAGGCTCAGAAAGCATACGCTCCAACTGAATTAAACGATTATTTTAATAAGACGATAGCGAAAAACGGGTGCCTAATCACCTGTTTTTCGCTGTTTATGGCTTATTAAAATTGACAATCGTTTTGAAGTAGGAGCGTATGCTTTCTGAGCCTTGGATTACAAATTGAACATAGCGTTTATTAATTTTGCGCCATGGACAGGTTTGTTCCGTTGTAGTAATGTTGTAGAATTTCTTTGTAGGTGAAGCCTAGTTCTGCCATGGTCTTTGCGCCATTTTGACTCATGCCTACTCCGTGTCCGTATCCACCACCAATAAATTGGTAGCCGTCTTTTGTGTCATTCATATAGAAGAAAGCACTTGGTAGCATGGATAATCCACTTATTTTACTTCCGTCTTGTCGTTCTATCGTACTAAAGCATGGTGAAAGGAGAAATCTTATATTATATTCACTCTCTACTTTGATGGTATTCTTTGAGCCAGTGATAATCATCTTTGTTATGATGCCGCTTTGCTGACGTGTATCAATCTGAATTGATTTCACGTCTCCTATTGTGTCAATTGGAACACTTTTAAAGGTGCCATCCTCCTGCTTTGTCTGAATCAGTTTTCGATTTGCTTCATAGCGGGCAGATAGCCCTTGGTCTATTGTCTTTTTGAGATTCTTTGGTGATATTGTTACGTTCCAACGATACCACGGACTATCGCTATCATAGCTTTCATATTTATCTTGTTTCATAAATGCTTTAAAATCAGATTCCTTCGATAAATCATCGAACTTCTTCTGCGCTTTCGAGGTCAATTCTGTAAGCTGAAGACCTCCTGTAAAATAAGGTACTTCTTGCGTTCCATTCCATACCTGACTAGCATCTGCTGTATATCCACTGGAAGTCGAAAAATAATATGCCGTTATTATTTCTCCATTGTATGCAATCGTTTCACCACAAGTTGCATCCACTGCTTTTATTGCGTCTTTATTCGTTGGTATGTTGTTATAAACTTGATAGGAGGCGCTATCGTCAACATGGGCACCATAATTTCTAAGATTATTTGCCAACAGCTGTTTATAAGCATAGCTTCTTGCACACACTGCCTGCACTTTCAACGCTTCTTGTCCATAAGTAGTTGGCATTTCGCTTGGAACTACCGCATACAAATACTGTTCAATCGAAAGTTCATTCACAATTAACAGTCCATTTTCGTCTTTCGCAATTTCAATCGATCCTTGGTACGATGGATTGATTCCATTTCGCTTTATCGTTTTTATCGTAACTTTCCCATCTTCCTTGTCCGGTGTTATCAGGATCCTGCCACTGTTAAACCACGCAGAATCCTGATCAATGGTAATAACCTTGTCCGCCTTATATGTCTTTTTATTATCTCCATAGCTAACCGTAAATTTTGTATTTGCGCTCAGTTTTACCGAGGTATGATAATAATCAGCAAATCCAGTCGTCTTTATAAGAACTCGAATATCCTCTGCTACTACGGGCTCTGTGATAATGGCCGCACATATTTCATCGCCAACAATAACAAATTCAGCATTTTCGTAACCAACCACCAGTGAGTTACTTTTATCCATTGAAATATCACCATAGGTTCGGTATATGCAAAAATCGTCAGAAAGTGCTTTTCTTCCATAGTTTTCAATTTCAATATAATTATCATTCGTTACAAGAATACGCCCCTTAATTTTATCAGGCTTTATACTGACCTTGGTAATCTGACCTTTTTCTATATAAAGATCTCCCACCTGTCCACTAACATCTTCCTCAATGTTTCCTGCCAGTGCAAATTCCTTGGTACATCCTTCGATAAATACGTTCAGTTTTGTATCTTTTTTTCCCAAAATCCAAATATTTGAGATCTGAGATTCCCCTTCCATTTCTTCTCCAACACAAAGAATTTCATTGTCTTTTACAAACACCTTATGCTTGGTATCCAGATACTGTACAAAATTAAGACCATCACCATAGTACGTTCCTTGGTTGGTAACCGTCTGCCATTTGCTCAAGTCTTCATTATTTTCCCAGCTTTCAACAAAATACAAGGAATCTTCGGTAAGTTCCATACCATATCCATCTTCAAATATCATCTGATAAAGAAGTATCCATTGACTTGGAAGAATATTATCCTCCTCTCCTCTACCATCCATAAATTGTTCCAATAAGGCAAAGAGTTTTGTATCTAGCGCATCATTTTTTGTCTGCTCTTTAATTAAACCAAATAATTCTTTACAATCACCATATGTAAAATATGCCATTGGATGAAATTCATTGCTCTCTTTTGATTTGTCAATAAACCCCATCGCGCTATATGCATTAATAAACTTATCATACCATTTTGTTTCGTCCGTATCTGTGAATGTAATCGTTCGGTCCAACGACTCGATCTCTTGCCTTGTATAGTTCAATAAGGTTATCATACGGGCAATTTCAGCTCTTGTAATCCGGGTTTCTGCTCCTATATACTCTTCACTTACTTCTATATTATTACTATTTTCTCCTCGTGAAAAAATCTGCACTCCGATCAAAACAGCTAATGTAACAATACCTATGAAAAATAAAATAATTTTTCTCTTCATAATTATGTCCTCCAAAAATTGGCCTACTTATTGCTACATTATTCCACATTTGCTCTAGTTATGTCAACTTTATCTAATCGCACAAAAACTTTTTTCTTGTCAAAAATTGACCCTTATGTTATAGTACTCCTTGTAGCTAATTTTGGATATATACATAATTTTGACATATTTCGAATGGAGGACCAACCAACATGAGTATGGATGCTATGGATTTTTCGATGGATGCTGTGAAAAGACATTTTTACACCAATGATTGCTATGAAAAACTCAAAGAAGTTCATATGGCAAACATTGAGAAGATAGCCATTGATCCAGACGATACTTTGAACTACGTAATAAAAAGGTATAATCTAGAGGAAATACTTGGAAAAATTTGATGTGAACTACGAAATAGAAGTGCATACTGCACTTCTATTTTTTATTTGGACGAACTTTGTTTAGTGATTATTCCAAAATTTTATATTGTCTCAAAAAATTTTTTGTTTAAATTGACTTTTTAGCCATGCTTTGTTAAACTACATATATACATTTTACATTAATGGGAGGTAACAACTATGTTAGAAAAATTGTTCAAACTGAAAGAGAACAACACATCTGTAAAAACCGAGTTATTGGCCGGTGTTACAACATTCATGACCATGGCGTACATCTTGGCAGTAAACCCAAGCACCATGACCGCTTTCAATGACATTCTTGGACTTGAGGGATCTGCAAGAATGAATCCAAGCGGAGTATTTATTGCAACTGCTATTGCAGCATTTATTGGTTCTTTACTTATGGCTCTTTTAGCAAACTATCCTTTTGCTATGGCTCCTGGTATGGGATTAAATGCATACTTTGCCTATACGGTAGTTCTTAAAATGGGATACACCTGGCAGGTTGCATTAGCCGCTGTTTTTGTAGAAGGTGCTATTTTCATCCTTCTATCACTTACCAATGTACGTGAAGCAATTTTTAATTCGATTCCAAAAACGTTAAAATTTGCAGTTAGTTGTGGTATTGGTTTATTTATCGCATTTATTGGTTTACAAAATTCAGGTATTGTAGAAGTTAATGGTGCTACATTAGTTCAGTTTCACTCATTTCATGCTGAGGGCGTAACACAAACAGCTAATGTTGCTGTTATCCTTGCAATTATTGGTATTTTTATTACATCTGTACTTTTAATCAAGAAAGTAAAAGGTGGTATCTTATTTGGTATTCTTGCAACTTGGATACTTGGTATTATTTGTCAGTTATCAGGACTCTATGTTGTTGATATCGCGAATAAGCACTATTCCTTGCTTCCTGATTTTTCATCAGGTCTCCAGCTTTCCGCTCTTGGCGATGTAGCTTTCAAGGTTGACTTTTCCGGTATTTTTACTCTTGATTTTATTGTAGTTGTATTTGCTTTCTTATTTGTAGATATGTTTGATACTTTGGGAACTTTAATTGGTGTTTCTGCAAAAGCTAATATGTTAGACAAAGAAGGAAAACTTCCTCGAATCAGAGGTGCTCTTCTTTCAGATGCTATTGCTACATTAATTGGTTCTTTACTTGGTACCTCTACTGTTACGACATATGTAGAAAGTGCTACTGGAGTATCTGAAGGTGGTAGAACCGGATTAACTTCTTTGGTAACCGCTGTATTATTCGGTCTTTCCATATTCTTATCTCCAATCTTTTTAGCAATTCCTTCATTTGCTACTGCACCTGGTCTTATTATTGTAGGATTCTACATGATCGGTTCTATCGTAAATATTGACTTTGATGATATGTCAGAAGCTATCCCTGCATTCATCTGTATTATTGCAATGCCATTTACCTATAGTATTTCCGAAGGTATCTCCTTTGGTGTTATCTCATATGTTCTTATTAACTTAATTACTGGCAAAGCAAAAGAAAAGAAAATCAGTATTGTTATGTATATCCTAGCCGTTTTATTTGTACTAAAATATGTGTTCTTATAAATCGCAATTAGTAATAAAATTTGGTTTAACGAGGAACGGACGCGAGTTTTTGTTGAGGAGTGACGCTAGAAAAGGCTGAGCAATTAGTTTTTCTACAATTTACACGGCTCCGAGGATGCAATTTTATATCAATCGCATAAACATTACACGTAACCTCTGAACATGAAAAAAGGACTCTTATGGGAGTCCTTTTTTCATAGAGTTTACGTTTCATATGCTTAAATGATATAAAATTCCATCCTCGGAGCCGTGTAAATTGAACGATGATTATGAGCTCAGCCTTTTCTGTTATTCACTGTAACATCACAAACAACAGCGGGGTCACTTCCCCAAAATCAGCAAGATGCGCGGTGATCATAGTCTCCCTAATTCGAATGAAGTGAAGGGGCTGTCCTTCAAACCATTTTAGCATATTCGGTGGAAACTCTAGGCAAAATAAGCTCCCATAAGAGCTTATTTTGCCTTGCTTAGAGGTTCCACCGAATGTTTATGCGGCTGGTTTTAAGGACAGCCCCTTCGCTCCATTCGAATTTCGAAAACCATACTCTACCGCGCTTCTTGCGTGACTTCCCCAATCCACCCCGCGTCCGTCCTGCACCGTTAATCTAAGATTTCAGTACCTTTATTTAAGCTCACTTTGTTCAAAGCAAAAATTCGTATAGTAGCTTTCATTCATCACATACACATGGTTTTCTCCATCCACCATTCCATAATATCCGCCCTGGATTGGAACTTCATTCCCTAATTCTATTTTTGCACGGACACCATCTTCTAGCTCAACGGATATTGTGATTTTCGGTTTATCAACTCCATATTCGCTAAGGTCCTCTACATTTTCTCTGACCGATCGAGAGGCATTGATTGTTTTTAAAGTGGAAAGCATTGTTGACACTACTGTTTCATTGAGTGTGATGGATTGATCTGATTCCAGCGTCCAAACATCATCTGATTTCACAAAAACGAACGTCCCATTTTCATTTTTAACGGTTAGTTTTTTTGCCGTATCTGTATTTAAGGTAAAAAGTTCAATGCTATCATCAGTGATCGCTTCTGCTTCCTTGCTTTTTGCAACCCGAATCATTGCCAAATAAGCAACGATTAATACAATCATAAAAGCAATCAAGGACACCAATACCATCGCTTGTTTTCTTTTTCGCATTAATTCTTCCTCCTTCTAAGCCATATTACCAATCCGGTAACAAGAAGTATGATTGGTATTACAATTACAAATATTGCACCCCAGAAAATAGCCTGTGACGCGCTTACTGTTAGATACGTCTGGCTAACACTTCGTGCTGGAATGGATAAGCCGCTATCGCTTCCTTCTAACCAGCTGATTGCATTTAAGAATAGCTCTTCATTTCCAAACTGACCGGTCGATAGAAATGATTCTTCTAATAAATATCCAGTAGATACCGTTACTATTTTGGTTTCTTTATCATCAACACTTTCGGTAATTGCGGTACCAAGTACAAACGGACCTTGAATATCTTCTTTTTCCTGTGCAATATCATCTGAAGATAGATCAATCTTAGAATATGCATTATCGGAAGTCGTAATCAATGGATCAATTGTTAATGTACTTCGGATATCACTCGCAATTTCCAGTCCCTGTGCAACAGCTAAAACCAGGTAATTATCAATAGAGTTTGTGATATCATGACTTTCTGTCTTTGGTACTAAATAAGTTGGATAATTACCAACATAATTTCCTGTACTCTCGATTACAACTCCATTCACGTTTGAAATACCATAGTAAGCAAGCAAGGCATCAAATTGTGTCATCTTATTATCGGTATAGGCTGTATTCAAAATTGCCTTGCCACCATTTTTAAGGTAATCTTTTATCATATTTTCCTCTTCTTTTGTTAAATCAGAAGTAGGTGCATTGACAACAAGAATACTACAATCTTCGGGTATTGATGTTGCTGTTAATGTTTGGAGGTCTTCCATTTGTACGTTCATTTTTTCAATGGAAGTTTTCAAGACGTCGCCTATCGCAGCCTCTCCATGACCATTTACAACATACATCTTTGGTAAGTTGTCACTTGTTACAAACTGTATTGCAGAAGTGATTTGCCCCTCTACATCGATTGCGGTCGTCCTGCTTTGATATGTAGTATAATCGATATCACTCACTAACATATTTGTATATGGTACATATTTTGATATACCAGTTGTCTTATTTACCACAATAATACTTTCATTTTCGACCTCTTCATCGGTATAGTCATTTGTGAAATTAGGATAGAGCACTGGATCTTTTTCAACTACTTTGACTTTTCCAGATAGTCCATTATATTGTTTTACTATATTTTGAATTTCTTTAGTCTGTGCTCCATCCTGCACTACATAATAAACCGTTATATCATCATCTAGGCCTGCAACCAGATTCTTTGTCTCCTTTGTTAAGGTATACATGGAATCATCGCTCAAATCAATTTGAACATTCATCTGCGTAACTATTAAATTGATTACAACCACAATGGCTATTACTGCAGCAATAATGCCACTTTGGTACGCTCCACTTTTTATCCTTTTCGGTGTGAACGACTGCTTAATCATTATAATCGTTAAGAAAAGGAATAACACAATCAAGCTTAAATAATAGTTAATTGCTGAAATATCTAAAATACCAGCTATAAAATTATCAAAGCGTGACATAACAGAAACACTGTTGCACAATTTGCTTAAAAGTCCATCATATAAAGAAGGTTTGAACATATAAATTGCAGTGAGCACACTGGCTCCCACTGTTGCAAATGCAATGGACATTATATAGCTATGCATCATGAAGTAAAGCACCCATGCAACAATTATAACAATGACACATAAAACAATAAGACAAGTAACTTTGTCTGAAGGCAGGATATTGGTTATTGCAGGCATTAAATCCGTTAATAAAAATACCAAAAATGAAATTACTGCTGCTATCACCTGACTTTCAGTAAGTGAGGATATAAACACACCTAGTGCAATATATGTTGCTCCCATGATAGAAAATCCAAGGATTCCACCATAAGCAGTTGCAAAATTGATTGTTCCAAACTGACATAAGATGAGTGGATAAAAAAGTGTAATCACCATAGGAATGAAAAACAAGGTAAGCACCGCTAAATATTTTCCAATAATAATCTTCTCAACGGAAACTGGTGACGTATATAATAGTTGTTCTGTTTTTTGTTTCTTCTCTTCAGCTATGACGCGCATCGTTATGATCGGAATTATTATAATCAATACAAAGGATAAGGAATCCAGGACATATTCAAAATTACTGTATGCGTTGACCAAATTATAAACAACGGTATATATACCCATAATTGCAAGGAAAAATCCCATAAATACAAACCCTATCATTGAAGTAAAATAGGATTTTAACTCTCTTTTATAGATTGCTAGCATCGTCTTTTTCCTCCTTCTCGAAACTTTCTTCTGCTTCTACCTCTTCTTCTATCTCTACGTTATCTTCTTTGATTTCCTGTAGTTTGTCGATTCCGTCTTCTTTTGTTACTTCTAAGAAGATATCTTCCAGCGACATAGTAGAAGCCTTCATCTCAAGGATTGGGCACTTTGCATCCGCTAATGCGTAAAATACCGCTTCTCTTACATCTTCATTTCCTACTCCTGTAATATTCACTTTTAAACTATCGTTTTCTTCATCGATAATATCCATATTTTTTATTTTATCAGATATCGTAAATAATGCTTTCCTAATGATAGCTTCTTCCCCTTTAACCATGAGCGTTATCGCTTGTGAAGTCTGCATATTTGAGATTAGATTTTCCGGCGTATCAACAACAATCAGTTTTCCCTTGTTAATTATGATTACTTTATCACATACTGCACTGACCTCTGAAAGAATGTGGGAGCTAAGAATAACCGTATGATCTTTGCTTAGCTGTTTTATCAAGTCACGTATTTCAATTATTTGCATTGGATCAAGTCCAACTGTCGGCTCATCCAAAATAATTACTTCTGGATATCCCATAATAGCGCTTGCTAATCCTACTCGTTGTTTGTAACCTTTTGACAGATGCTTGATTAATTGGTCTTTACGCTGCGCTATACCAGTCATATTCATAATCTCATCCACCATTTCATTTCTCTTTTTCTTGTCAACACGTTTTAGTTCGGCAACAAAATATAAATATTCTTTTACTCGCATATCTGGATAGAGCGGTGGTATCTCTGGAAGATATCCAATGGAACGTTTTACCACCAATGGTTCCTCCATAATGTCATGTCCATCAATCAGTATAGTACCTTTTGTAGCAGGAATATATCCTGTTATAATATTCATCGTCGTGGATTTTCCGGCTCCATTTGGACCCAAAAAGCCAACAACTTCTCCTTTGTTTACCATAAAACTCAAATCGTCAATCGCCTTATGTTCACCATATTGTTTGACTAGATTCTTTACCTCTATCACTTTTTTCCCTCCTTACTTGCAAATATAAATGCAAGTTTCTTTGTTTGAATTACATCGTTTTTATGATACGAGGACTTTGCGAAAATTCTGTGAACAAAGTGTGATTTTTGATGACTTTACAAAAAATTAAGGATTTGTTAATAAATTACAAATGAATAAGAAAAGGGCTATTACAACTATGATTTTGTAATAGCCCGATTATTTATTCTTGATTTAATTTTTCTTTCATCTTGTTCTTTACCTGATACATGTGCTGATCCGCTTCTTTTAATAGATCATGAATCTTCTTGTCTCCTTTATGCCCCACCGCATATCCAGCTGCGCAACTAATCTTTTCCCATGGGTTCTTTGCTTCGCTGTTTACTTTTTGTAATAGAAGAACAAATTTCTTCATAAATTTCTTAGTTAGTAATTCATCACAATTTTCAAAAATAGCAATAAACTCATCTCCTCCATATCTTCCAACAAATCCATATTCTCGGCCAACCGTATCAAGCGTTAGGGCAAAGTTACGAATTAATGCATCTCCTGCTTGGTGACCATATTGATCATTCACCTTTTTCAGATCATTTAGGTCGAATATTATAACCGTTAAATCGCCTTCATAGGAGTTCTCAAGGTAATTATTAATCTTTTTTTCACAATATGCTTTATTTGCGATACCTATGTATGGATCATAATATGCCATACGATTCAAACTTTCCGCTTTGGATGTGAGCCTGCTATTTTTGGTAACTGTATAAAAAAACAATCCAAGTAGCAAAAAGAACACAATATAAATAAAATACATCGTTGTCTTAATCCGGCTTACGTAGTTTTCCATATACGCTTGCGCTGCATAAGATGCAAGGTTAATGTCTTCATACGTATTTTCGCTATAATCATAAAGCAAGTCAACGTCTGCCCCTTTACGCACTTTATATATTTCTGTCTTTATATTTTCCCATTCATTCTGGACTCTTTTCATCTTATCTTGATAGTTTTTGTCAACCAAAACAGTTATGTCAATTTCATCATCGCCCTCTCCAGTCTGAAGCATAAAAATCATTTCATCAATAAGCTGTATCAAGGAATCATTTTTATGGCCTTGCATTTCCTCTTTTACAACCATTTGGGTAGCTCCACCAATAAAACCAGTATAATGCATTACATATGATGCACCTCGGATGTTATTAATTGAATTAATTGAAAATAAAGCGATCAGCACAAATATAACCATTACCATTCCAATATAACTTAATTGTGCATTCTTTCCCCTTTTTCCCTTCATCAATGCATTTTCTCCTCCCTAGCACATTCTCCTGCAGTTCCCTTTAATATTTCAATTCCATGGCTAAGTTCCGACATAATATATTCAAGACTTTCTTTTACCGCTTTGGGACTTCCTGGAAGATTCACTATGAGAGTCTGCTTTCGAATTGCAGATACCCCTCTGCTTAACATTGCTCGCTTTGTAATGGTCATGGAATATGCTCGAATAGCTTCTGCAATGCCAGGCGCTACGCGGTCTGCAATTGCTAAGGTAGCTTCAGGTGTTACATCTCTTAAAGAGAAGCCTGTTCCGCCAGTTGTTAATATTAAATCTAGTTTTAATATATCTGTCATTCTTATTAATTCTTTTTCGATTGTCTTTTGATCGTCCGGAATTAATATTTCTTCAATCACCTCATACAAGTTATTTTCACTGATAATAGCTGAAATCATAGGACCACTTTTATCTTCTCTTTCTCCTTTTGAACCTTTGTCGCTCATTGTAATTATTCCTACTGTAAACATATTACCACTCCTCTTTTCATTTATTAAATTTTGTTTTAATATTAGTTTCAGTATTATTTTTTCTTGTTTTTATATGGTATCTATATTTTTATTTAATGCAATTTAACCATCTTACGACTTCACAAAAAAATATAGAGTTATTCTATTATTTTAGTTTGTTCTAAACGAAGCGTCAATACAAATATTATTTGAATTCCTTGAATTCTCCTGTAAAATGAATTATCATAAGATTAGAATCAAAAGAACGAAGAACTGAAGAACTCAAAGACAGAAAGGATGAATATTATGATAGGTAGTTTAGAATCGAATGCAACTAAGATTATGTCTAAAGCAGTACCAAATTTATACTTAAAAGCAATTCCAGGTCATTTTGCTACAAACCACTCTCATATCAATTACTACCTCGATATGACTATGCTAAAAGCAAGACACAGTGAAGCTTTAGCAGTAGCTAAGGGTTTAGCGGGAAAATATGTAAACACCACTATCGTCGATACCATCGTCTGCATGGACGGAACCGAAGTCATTGGCGCTTATCTTGCCGAAGAACTAACTCGTGCAGGAATCCATTCTATGAATTCCCATGAAACGATATATGTTGTTTCCCCAGAGAATAATTCCATTGGGCAAATGATTTTTAGGGATAACATTCAGCCAATGATAACAAACAAGCATATCCTTCTTCTAATGGCATCCGCTACCACTGGAAAGACCATTCGCCGGTGCTTAGAGTGTATAAACTACTATCGCGGCAATGTTGAGGGTATTGCCTCTATCTTTAGTGCGGTAAACTCAATCAATGGAATGGATGTCCATAGCATTTTTCATTCTTCAGATATACCTGATTATACCACATTTGACTACGTAGATTGTCCTTTCTGTAAAAACAATCAAAAGTTGGATGCATTGGTTAATGCGTATGGGTATTCGCGATTATAGGTGGTAAGAAAGTACCTATGAAAGGAGAGATGGGGATAACGGTAGGTTGTGTTCAATTTGCAATTCAAGGCTCAACTAGCCTACGTTAAACTCTCAACACGATTGTCAATTTTAATAAGCCATGAACAGCAAAAAACGGGTGATTAGGCACCCGTTTTTTTGCTATTGTCTTATTAAAATAATCGTTTAAATTCGGTTTAACGTAGGCTAGTTGAGCCTTGAATTGCAAATTGGGATAAAGTTTACTAGTTATGCACCAATTCCTTTTCTCAGCTACATACACTTGCCATGTTAGATTCTGATGCTTCATAATCGCACATGTAAGTGTGTTACTAAATTTTCAATTTAGCTATTTATTACATCGCTCATATCATATAGTCCTGCTCTGCGTCCGGCGAGATATTTTGCTGCTGATACACTGCCTTTTGCAAATATTGCCTTGGAATATGCGGTATGCTTAAATTCGATTACTTCATCGCATCCAGCGAATATGATTTCATGTTCTCCTACGATTGTACCGCCTCGAACGGAGGAAATTCCAAGTTCCTTTTTTTCTCGTGGAATAGTTTTTTGGGACCGATCATATATATACTCATATTGGTTGTTCATTGCTTCGTTGATTGAGTCGGCTAATGCAAGGGCGGTTCCAGAAGGAGCATCTACTTTTTTATTGTGATGTTTCTCAACAATTTCAACATCAAATCCTGCTGGTTCTAATGTTTTCACTGCATCTTTTATTAATTTTAATAGCATATTAACACCGAGTGACATATTAGCAGAGCGAAGTACTGCTACTTTTTGGCTTGCTTCTCTCACTAATTCTATTTGTTCTTTCGTTAATCCAGTCGTACAAAGAACAACTGGTATCTTATGTTTTACAGCATAAGACAAAAGACTATTCGTTGCTTTTGGAGATGCAAAATCTATGATTACATCCACATCGACATCACACTGGTCTAGGGATGTAAAAACCGGATAATCATTGGGTACATTGGTGTTTAAATCAACGCCTGCTACTATTTTGGCATCCGTTTCTTCTTTCACAATATTCGTAATCGTTCTTCCCATTACTCCATTACATCCGTGCATTAGTATTTTTGTCATAATGTTCCTTTCTTACATGGAATCTATTTTATAAGTCCAACTTTTATCATTTCATCACGTAATACTGCTGCTGTCTTTTCTTCCATTTCTGTAAGCGGAAGTCTAACTGGTCCAGCCTCCATACCCATCATGTTTAACGCAGCTTTTACAGGGATTGGATTTACCTCTGAAAATAAGTTTTTAATAACAGGAAAATACTTCATCTGAAGTGCTAAGCTTTCTTTTAAATTACCTTCGAAATAGTTCATTACCATATCATGTGTTTCTTTTGGTGCAATATTCGATAATACAGAGATTACACCCATTCCACCAAGTGAAAGTATTGGTAGAATCTGATCATCATTGCCAGAATAAAGACTAATTTCTCCATTTGTCAATTGCATGATTTCAGCACATTGAGCAATATTACCACTTGCTTCTTTGATACCAACAATGTTTTCCACATCTTTAAACAAACGTGCTACCGTAGCTGGAGCAATATTAACACCGGTTCTGCTAGCAACGCTATATAGAAGTACTGGAATATCCACAGCTTCTGCAATCGTTTTAAAATGGATATAAAGACCATTCTGCGTTGCTTTGTTGTAATACGGTGTTACTAGTAATAGTGCATCTGCGCCAACGGCTTGTGCTTCTTTTGACATCCATACAGCGCTTTCGGTACAATTAGATCCTGTTCCTGCAATAACTGGAACTCTTTTATCAACATGTTTCACACATTCTTTGATTACATTCAGATGTTCTTCTTCACTTAGGGTAGAACTCTCACCAGTAGTACCACAGATAACAATTGAATCCGTACCACCGTTAATTTGAAAATCAATGAGTTCTCTTAGCTTATCATAGTTTACCTCTCCATTTGCATGCATTGGTGTTACAATAGCAACACCGGCTCCTTTAAATATAGCCATACTAAAATCCTCCTAATTTTTTCTATATGTATTGAACGCAGAAAGAGTCGACGAATCCGTCGACTCACAAAGAACATGCTGGTATACTAATTATTCTGCCAAGCGGCAGTTCCCTATCTTATCCGGATAGTTTAATATATTCCAGTAGCTCTCCATCAGTGACTGATGACAGTTATATAGTTATTCACTATATACCCAGGAAAAATGACCCCAAGCTTCATTTACCTTCGGCATGATTACCTTTCAAAAAGTTTCCCCTATGCTTGAGCATATCCACCTCTTTACTAATTAACAATGCGCCTCTACTTTTTTGTAGTTGTATCGTAACTCAATTTATACCTATTGTCAACTGCTTTTTCATTTTATTTGTATTATTTCAGAAATTGTTTCAACATGATCGACTAGTTGTACCGGTAGGTTCTTTCCTGTTAGTATTATTTTGTGATCCTCACTGCGTAAGTTGATGAGATTAATAATATCTTCTGCTGTGATAATATTGTAGTCAATCAGCCCAAGAACTTCATCTAATACCAATAAATCACACTCACCCGTCTCAACAACCTTTTTCGCAAAGTTAAAACCATTTCGAATATTTTTCTTTTCCTCTTCTTGTGCCTCTAGTGAAAGGGATCGAAAATGTTCTGGCTCTTTTTCGAATCGGAAAAGTTTTATCTGGGGCTCCATTTTTACAAGAAAGCTAAATTCATCCAAGTCTTTTCCTTTTAAGAATTGAATTACAATGACTTGGTGTCCCATGCTGGCTTCTTTAATACACTGCCCGATTGCTGCAGAAGTCTTGCCATGACCATTACCATAAAACACATGAACCTCTTTACTCATAACTACCTCCTAATTTTCCAAGATTTTGGAAAATACTGTACCTAGTATATCACTTTTATCTGAAAAAATCTATTGAAATAAGTACACCCCTCGTTTTGCACTTACCCTTCTACATATTCCAGCTTACTTACCGATACTTCATAAGCAATTCTACGCTCTACATCTGTATCAGAAAGCTTCTTTTGGTATTCTCTGCTTTGTATTCTTCCCCAAACGTGTATATGTCCTCCGACTGTAAATTTCTCAGCAAATCTTGCATTTCTTCCCCAAGAAATACAAGGAATGTAATCCGATTTACCATATGGACGATTGACTGCTAACAACAGATCCGCTATTTCACGTCCGAGTGGTGTTTTTCTGTAAATCGGTGGTTTGCAAATGTAACCATCTAAAAAGATGCAGTTTGGTTTTGTACTTTCATAATTATCTTCACATATTTTTACTTCTCTGGCAAAAACAGAAAGAACAAGCTTGTTCTTTTCATCCTCGTGTTTGTTGTAAGAACGGAACTGTCCCATAATCTCGACATAAGTGCCGGTATAATCCTTTGTAACATCCATGAGACGTTCGGATACCATAAGCGGTATAACATCCGAAGAATCGCTTAAACGCTTTACTTCCACATCAAGAATATAAAAACCTTCTCCAAAAACTTCGTGGCTGAACTGAAAACCGCTTACTACTTTACCTGCTATACTTACCTGATTGTTATCAATAACTTTGTCTGTCATCTGTGTGACTCCTCTCTTTTTTCCAAAATGTATTTTATAGTCTTGTCACTATTAAATATATTCAAAAAATGCAAAAAGAAGAACTATTTTCGACCGACAAAAAACGAGGCTACGTTCGCGTAGCCTCGACAAAATATACCATTAATTGCTACCAAGCGCAAATGCTTCATGTACCGCATTCATTGCTGTATCAACGTATTTTTCATCAATTAATACCGTAACGCGAATTTCTGAAGTCGAAATTTGTTTAATATTAACATTTGCATCATAAAGTGCTTCAAACATTTTAGCCGCAACACCTGCATTTGTCATCATTCCAGCACCTACAACGGATACTTTAGCAACATTTTTTTCTACTTCCATCTCGGAGCATTTTAAACTTCCAGTCCTATGTCTTTCAATGATTTCCATCGCTTCATCTGCTGCATCTTCTGCTACGGTAAAACTGATGTCTTTTGTACCATCTCGTCCTACAGATTGTAGAATAATGTCGACATTTATACCATGATTTGCCAAGTGATTAAATAATTTAAATGCAACTCCTGGTTTATCCTCTAATCCAATTACTGAAATACGTGCTGTATTTTTATCACAAGCTACACCACTAACAAGCATTTTTTCCATTTTAACTACCTCCTTAACAACGGTTCCCTCTGTTCTATTAAGACTGGAGCGTACAACAAGCTGTACTCCATATTTTTTTGCCATTTCAACGGAGCGATTATGAAGCACTCCTGCACCTAATGATGCTAATTCCAACATTTCATCATATGTGATTTCATCTAGTTTGGATGCATTCTTTACAATTCTTGGATCTGCAGTATAAACACCATCTACATCCGTATAGATTTCACATGCATCTGCACGTAACGCGGATGCTAATGCTACCGCTGTAGTATCGGAACCTCCACGTCCTAAGGTCGTATAATCATCATATTTGTTAATACCTTGAAAACCAGTTACAATAACAATTTTCTTATTCGAAAGCTCATGTTTGATACGGTCGGTATCAATTCGTTTCAATCTTGCATTGGAATAGGTTTCTGTTGTATTCATTGCTACCTGAAATGCATTTAATGAAACTGCAGGAACTCCCAGAGAATCCATTGCCATTGCCATCAATGCCACGGAGGTTTGCTCTCCGGTTGTTAATAACATATCCAGTTCTCGTTTGGATGCATTTGGATTGATATCCTTTGCCTGTGCTAAAAGCACATCTGTCATTTTACCCATAGCCGATAGTACTACAACTACCTGGTGTCCTTTTTGATAATCTTCGATACATCTATTCGCTACATTAAAGATTCTCTCTTTATCTGCTACCGATGTTCCGCCGAATTTCTTAACAATTAGCATACATTGCCTCCTATATTTCTAATAATTTATCAATTAACTTATAACCATCTTCTAGATAATTTCCACTTAACTTTGCATCTTTTTCATTATAATTCCACGTTTCTTCCTTTGCTATCCTACTATCATATAATATATAAGGAACTGGATCGCTGGTGTGTGTTCGAAGTGCAATCGGTGTCGGATGATCTGGCATAACAAGCATACGATATTGTGCGCCCGCTTTTTCCATTTCTTCTTTTACCACTTTTATAACTTTTTTGTCAAGTGACTCAATAGCTTCTACTTTTTTAGAAATGCTTCCTTGGTGCCCCATTTCATCTGGTGCTTCTACATGAATGTATGCAAAATCATAACCATCTTGAGTCAAGGCCTTTACTGCTGCTTTCGCTTTGCCCTCATAATTAGTATGTAGGGTACCATCCGCACCTTCTACGTCAATGTTTTTCATTTTAGCACCAACCGCAATTCCTTTTAATAGGTCTACGGCAGATATCATAACACCTCTTTTACCTGTTTTTTCTTCAAAAGAGTCAAGTGCTGGGCGGGTTCCTGCACCCCAAAACCAGATTGAGTTTGCTTTATTTAGACCTGATTTTGCTCTTTCCACATTGAGAGGATGTGAATTTAGTATGTCATAACTTTTTTTCATCATAGAAAGAAGCACTTCCTCTTTTGGAAGAAAGTCGCCAATCACTTTGGTGAGGATGTCATGTGGTGGAGTCAAATCTACTACTTCTCCTTTATCCCAAATCGTTAGATGACGATAGCTAGTTCCTACATAATAATGATAAATATCGTTTTGAAGTTCTTTTTTTACGGCTTCCAATAATACAGCTGCATCCTCGGTTGAAATCTCACTGGAACTATGATCTAGGATTGTTTTTTGTTCATATGGCAAGTCGTCATCGGATAACGTAACAATATTGCACCGAAGTGCAATATCGGTTTCCTTCATTGGAACTCCTATACTTAAAGCTTCTAATGGTGATCTACCGGTATAATACTTTCTTGGATTGTATCCAAGGACCGCAAGGTTTGCTGTATCACTGCCAGGATTCATGCCTTCTGGTATGGTATGTGATAAACCTATTTCTGATTCTTTCGCTATTTCATCCATCGTTGGTGTCTTTGCATACTCTAACGGTGTCTTTCCATCAAGGGACTCAATTGGCTCATCTGCCATTCCGTCGCCTAACACAACAATATACTTCATCGCCTGTCTCCTTATTTTTAAAAACCGACACGAATCATACTTCGAACGGTAAAGCCATTCACCTTTTTCTTATATTCACGTTCGGTCAAGGTATTTGTTATAAAACCATATTCTCCTTCGATTCCTGCTGCTACTCCTTCTACTTCACCAAATACGTCTTTTACTTTGTCTTTTTGTGCATTTGGAATCCGAACAAAAAAGCGTTGCTCCATCTCATTAATATCTGCGAGCACTAATTTTTTACTGCTCCAAATCGTCATAATATTGGTTCCAAGATGTTTCGTCGCATCCACTACGTCGGAAACGACAGCACTAGCGGTAGGAAGTTTTCCAGCTCCAGCTCCGTAAAACATAACGTTTCCTAAAAGATTACCTTTTACAAAAATTGCATTATAAACGTCATTAACACTGTATAATGGATTGTCACTCTTAATCATCATAGGTGCAATCATAGCAAATACTTTGTCGCCAACTTTCTTACTCGTACCGAAAATCTTTATGACAGCGCCAATCGATTTGGCATAAGCAATATCCACATCCGTAATTTTGGTAATTCCTTCGGTATAGATATCCTCGTGATCTACCTGCATTCCATAGGCAAGAGAGGTTAATATTGCAATCTTACGGCATGCATCAAATCCTTCTACATCTGCTTGCGGATTCTTTTCAGCATATCCTTTTTCCTGTGCTTCCTTGAGTGCCACTTCATATTGACACCCCTCGTAGCTCATTTTAGTTAAAATATAGTTGGTGGTACCATTTAGGATACCTGTGATTTCCTCAATCTCATCGGCTGTCAAAGACTGATTCAGCGGACGAATAATAGGAATTCCGCCTCCAACACTAGCTTCAAATAAAAAATTTACTTTTCCCTGCTTCGCAATTTCTAAAAGCTCTGCTCCGTGTTTTGCAACTAATTCCTTGTTTGATGTACATACACTCTTGCCATTTAAAAGTGCTTCCTTCACAAATTCATATGCAGGATTTACTCCACCCATCGTTTCTACTACAATGCGAACGTCTGGGTCATTTGCAATGATGCTGTAATCATGTACAATTTTATCTTCGATTGGATCTCCTTTAAAATCTCTTAAATCCAATACATACTTCACATTAATTTCTTGTCCAGCACGTTTTTTGATGCTGTCTCTATTTTTATTTAACACTTCGACAACACCGGATCCAACGGTACCATAACCTAATACACTGATATTTATCATAGTAGTCTCCATCTCGTTTTTTCTAATATTATTCCCTAGCAATTATTTTTAAAGAACGAATTCCATTGATTCCCTCGATTGCATCTACCATTGTCATAACGTCAACCGTTGATGGATGAATCTCTACACTTATCGTCAATGGTGCTACTCCGTTAATTGGTATACTCTGATTAATCGTAAGAACATTCGCTCCACTTTTTGCAACTTCATTTAATACCAACGAAAGATTTCCCGGTTCGTCCTCCATCTGCATCATAAAGGTAATGGTCTTTCCTTTTGCATTTTCTGTAAAAGGGAGGATATCATCTTTATATTTATAATATGAGCTACGGCTGATACCGACAACCTCTGTGGCTTCCTGTACTGTCATTGCTTTTTCTGAGTCTAATAAACGATTTGCATCTACCACTTTTACTAATACCTCCGGAAGTGCTCTTCTTTTTACAATAAAATATTTATCTTTCTCGTGTTCCATTATACTTATAAACTCCTATTCTGAAAATCCCCCATGTGTGATGAAAGTACCTTTATAAAGGCTTTGGGCTTTCTAAACCGTCCATTCGCCATGCGGCTGTCAGATTGCCTA
>DIGJ01000001.1:0-29057 GCA_002419585.1 Lachnoclostridium sp. UBA5725 | reverse complement strand
AGCATGCAATCTGCCCGCGAGGCTTCGCCTCATAAAAATGAATCTGAAAGCATATAAATGCGAGCATTTATGCTTTCATATTCATTTTTGCATGGCTCATTACTTTCGCGAGATGTATCCCTTCGCCTTTAAGAGTTCGGCGCATAGGATTGCTCCTCCGGCGGCTCCGCGTACGGTGTTATGGGAAAGGCCAATAAATTTGTAATCATATACGATATCTTCTCTTAAACGTCCCATCGAAATTCCCATTCCATTTTCGAAATCAACATCCAAAGTAACCTGTGGGCGATTGTCTTCTTCTAAATATTGAATGAACTGTTTTGGTGCGCTTGGAAGGTCTAATTCCTGTGGAAGTCCTTTATAATTTACCCATGCATCGATAATTTGCTGCTTGGTTGGTTTCTTTTCAAAAGATACAAATACGGCTGCTGTATGTCCGTTTAGAACAGGAACACGGATACATTGTGTTGTAATCACGCAACCTTCTGCTTTTACGATTTGACCATCTTCTACTTTACCCCAGAGTCTTAATGGCTCCTGCTCGCTCTTTTCTTCTTCTCCACCGATAAATGGAATGATGTTTTCTACCATTTCCGGCCAGTCCTGAAAGTTCTTTCCTGCTCCTGAAATGGCCTGGTATGTAGTTGCCACTACAACCTTTGGTCCAAATTCTTTTAAAGCAGTTAATGCAGGCGCATAACTTTGAATGGAACAGTTTGGTTTTACAGCAATAAAACCTCTTTTGGTTCCCAAACGTTCTTTTTGATATTGAATGACATCAAAATGTTCAGGGTTAACTTCTGGTATAACCATAGGAACATCTTTTGTCCATCTATGTGCACTATTATTTGAAACAACTGGTGTTTCTGTTTTTGCATATGCTTCTTCAATTGCTTTGATTTCGTCTTTTGTCATATCAACTGCACTAAATACAAAATCAACATCTGCCGCAACTGCTTTGACTTCATTTACATTACGAACAACTAACTTCTTTACGCCCTCTGGCATAGGAGTTGTCATTTTCCAACGATTTCCTACTGCTTCTTCATAGGTCTTCCCAGCACTTCTTTCACTGGCTGCTACTAATGTAACTTCAAACCATGGATGATTTTCAAGTAATGAAATAAATCTCTGTCCTACCATACCGGTACCGCCTAAGATACCTACCTTTAACTTATCGCTCATAATTAAACTCCTATCTTTGTGCCTTTGGCTTTTTTGGTAATTCAAATGTTGTGTTTCTCCTATGCGGACATTTGTCCTATTGAGAAATATAGTACACCATTCTATGTCAAAATACAACAAAAAATTCTTCAGAAAAGAATTTTTTGTGAAATCTATATACTATTATATACATAATCGGAATTAAGTTGTGCATTTTCACTTTATTGCATTATTAGTTTATCGTGTTAAATTGATAAAGCCAGCTTATAAATGCCGTTTCACTGATTCCATGTATCGATCCAAAAGAAAAACAAGGTCATCGTAATTTTCCACCTCGTTTATCGAATTCCGAAGTTTTGAAGATCCTGGATATCCTGCGGTATACCATGCCACATGCTTTCTCATTTCTCGCATACCTACATATAAGCCCTTAAATTCTATTTGGAGCCTTGCATGACGTAAAATCATATCCACCATTTCGTCTATGGATGGTTTTGGCAGAAGCACTCCGTGTTCCAAATACTCTTTTACCTGTTTAAAAATCCAAGGATTGCCCTGTGCACCCCGTGCAATCATGATTCCATCGCAGCCGGTTTCTTCTATCATCTGCTTTGCATCTTGGGGCGTAAAAATATCTCCATTTCCAATGACTGGAATAGAGACCGCTTCTTTTACTTCTCGAATAATGCTCCAATCGGCTGTTCCATGATAATATTGTTCTCTTGTTCTCCCATGTACGGCTACAGCTGCTCCACCATTTGCTTCTATGATTTTTGCAATCTCCACTGCATTTCGATCTTCCCCCCCAAACCCTTTACGAATCTTAACCGTAACAGGCTTTTCTATGGCGGAAACCATTGCTTTCACTATTTCGCCCACCAGTTTTGGATTTTTCATCAACGCGGAACCTTCCCCGTTATTCGTTACCTTTGGCACCGGGCATCCCATGTTGATATCTAATATATCAAAATTACGATCCTCTATTTTTTTTGCCATTTCACTCATGATTTTTGGATCTGATCCAAATAACTGTAACGAAACCGGTCGTTCCTTCTCGTCTATCGTAATCAATGGGGTTGTGTTTCTATTGTTATACAAAATTCCTTTCGCACTCACCATCTCGGTATAAAGAAGGTCGACTCCTTGTTCCTTGCATAAGAGGCGATACGGAAGATCCGTCACGCCTGCCATTGGTCCTAGCGCAATATTACCTGAAATTTCTACCTTTCCAATTTTCAAATTCATTGTGTTTTTCCTATCTTTAGAGACCTCTTGATTCCTATTAATTTACAATTATACCGCAATTAATCGTCTTCTTCGGTTAATAGCTTATTCAAATCTTCCTTCAATATAAAAGCACGATAATATAATTCCAATGCTTCAAAAAGTTCTTCTTTCTCTGCTTGTACCTGTTTCATTTTAAGAACACTTCCGATTTCATCAAATAGCAGGTCGCCTTCATCCGCCGTCACATGAAACAGTAGATTACCTTCCTCGTCAAATTCCAAGGTTACGATACCACCCACATCCACGGTATATAAAACACACATAATCTTTAACTCTTCCTTTATGATGTCCGGAAGTCCATTAAATTTTTCATCTAGATAAAATTTCTCTTCATATGCGCTGCATCCGCAAAGTACAACATTTTCAAACATATTCGTATAATCCTCTCACTGACACTTCCCCCGACATAACGGTAATGTCTTCATCTCCTACTGTTACTATTAGTTCACCTTTATCATTGATCCCTTTTGCAGTTCCAACAAGCTGGGTTTCGCCCAATATTTTAACCATTTTCCCTTTATTAATAAGAAACGTATTGTACTCCTCCAAGAGGGAGGATAAATTTCCTGCGTTCAAAAACGTTTCATAATATTCTTCAAAGTATTCCAGTGCTTTACATATAAGTTCACTTCGATTGATTCGATTCCCAGATTCTAAATACAAAGAGCTTGCTATTTCTTTTATTTCATCTGGAAACTTAGTAACATTTACATTTATTCCAATGCCTACCACTACATAATTAATAAAATCTAATTCTGCGTTCATCTCGGTCAGAATACCACATACTTTTTTCTTATTTACAACAATATCATTTGGCCATTTTATCTTTGCATCCAGTTTTGTCACCTCACAAATGCCTTTTGCAACCGCAAGTGCCGCAACCAATGTAAGCATGGAAGCATTTCTTGGATCAAGTTCCGGCTTTAAAATCAAAGTCATCCAGATTCCGGATTCTTTTGGTGATACCCAGCTTCTGCCGCGTCTTCCTTTGCCACTGTTTTGTAAATCTGCAGTTACTAGTAGACCATGGCTATTTTTTTCTTCCGCAAATTGCTTTGCTACTGTATTCGTTGAACCTACTTCCATTTGATAATGAACCCGTTTACCTAAAACTCTTGTCTTTATCTTTCCTTCGATTGCTTCTTGTGTCACCAAATCAGGGCAGGAAATGATTCGATAGCCTTTATTCGTTACAGATTCAATTTCATATCCTTCATCTTTTAGTTGATTCATTGCTTTCCAGACTGCCGTTCTTGAAACATGAAGTTCTTCGCACATTTTTTGTCCCGAAACGTAATTATTACCTTCCAAAAGTATTTTTAATATTTCACTTCTCATCTCATTCCCTCCTCCTTTATTTTTCTTAATTATATTAGGCAATCTTGATTAAAAACATAGCTCCGGCAATCAATGTAATGGCACTAATCATAATTAAGAGTATTCCCGTACTTCTCGTACTTTTTTGAGTATACCTTTTTATGCCATTTGATAGATTTATAGTTCCTGTAAGCAAAAACAATAACGCTATCACTACCTTGTTACCAGGAAATAAGCAAAACAAGATTAATACGACAACTAATATAATACCTGTGGACAGATTAAAGCAATCCATCCACAGGTTATTTTTTTTTATCTTTTCAAATAGATTTTTCATTTGAAAATCTCCTATACGCATAGTATCAAAACAGCTTATCGTTTGTCTAAAGCCACATAATCGGTATGAGGCGCAACTGCTTTATAAGCAGGTCTGATAATTTTTCCGTCATTTATTATTTCTTCCAAACGATGAGCGCTCCATCCTGCAATACGAGAGATTGCAAATATAGGAGTATACAATTCATATGGAAGTCCTAACATACTGTACACGAATCCGCTATAAAAGTCAACATTTGCACTAACTCCCTTATAAATCTTACGTTCGTTGGCAATGACTTGTGGCGCAAGATTTTCTACGATTGAATACAGAGCAAATTCTTTTTCCATACCTTTTTCTTCGGACAGACTCTTTACATAATTCTTCAAGATACTTGCTCTTGGATCCGATATGGAGTACACAGCATGACCCATACCATAGATTAAGCCTTTTTGATCAAACGCCTTTTTATTTAATACATTAATCAGATACTGTGCAACTTCGTCCTCATTCTCCCAATCGTTTACGTTTTTCTTCATATCCTCAAACATACGCATAACCTTGATATTGGCACCACCATGTCTTGGTCCTTTGAGAGAACCCAAAGATGCTGCTATCGTAGAATAGGTATCCGTACCGGAAGAGCTTACTACATGTGTAGTAAAAGTTGAGTTGTTACCACCACCATGCTCTGCATGTAACACAAGTGCCATATCCAATATCCTGGCTTCTAGTTTTGTAAACTTACTATTTGGACGTAATATATGCAAAATATTCTCTGCTGTAGACATTTCCTTGATTGGAGAATGAATAAACAAGCTATTTCCATCATGGTAGTGACTATATGCCTGATATCCGTATACGGAAAGTAATGGGAACAGCGCAATCAACTGTAAACACTGACGTAGTACATTTTCGACAGTAGTATCATCTGCCAAATCATCATAAGAGTATAAGGTAAGTACGCTTCTTGCAAGTGTATTCATCATATCCTTGCTTGGAGCCTTCATAATAATATCCCGGACAAAACTTGTTGGTAAGTCTTCACGGTATTTTATAAGTAAGTTTTTGAAATCTTCCAATTCTTTGCTATTTGGTAATGACCCAAATAGTAAAAGATAAGCAGTTTCTTCAAAGCCAAAACGGTCTTCCTTAATAAATCCAGCGACAAGATCTTCAATGTCAATCCCCTGGTAATATAGTTTACCTTCCATTGGAATCATATCTCTGTCTACCATCGTATAAGATCGTATCTCGGATATTTCGGTAAGTCCGGTCAAAACACCTTGACCACTTATGTCACGAAGCCCTCTTTTTACTTCATATTTTCGATATAGTTCTGGATCAATCCTCATGTTCTCCTTGCATCTTGCAGATAATTGAACAATCTCTGGATTTACTTCTGAGTAAAATTGTGCCATATTAATCTCCCTTCTTTAAACTTCCACCCTCTTACTGTGATTTTTGAGTGATTTACAGTATATCACAAAATTATGTCACTGTGAAGTTGTAAAGAATGTTTCACGAAAATTTAATATTTTTCACAAGTTTTCAATTAATACTTTGAAACTGCTTGAATTACATGTTCAATAACATAGTCTTGTTGTTCCTTTGTCATTTTAGGATACATCGGAATACTAATTGCTCCGCTATAAAATGCTTCTGCTTCTTTTGAGTAGATATCTGCATAACCACTCTTCTGATAGTGTGGAAATTTATATATTGGAATGTAGTGTACATTAACTCCGATTTGGGCAGCGCGAAGCTGATCAAAAATTTCTTTTCTTCGATTTGGATCAACTTTAATTACATATAAATGCCAGCTATTATGGCACCCTTCCAACTGAAACGGAATGGTTATTCCTTTCACATTTTCGAATGCTTCATTATAGTAAGCCGCAATCTCGCATCTACGGCTCACAAATTCCCGAAGATGCTTCATCTGACTAATTCCCAGAGCACATTGCAGGTCCGTAATACGATAATTGTAACCTAGTTCTAGTTGCTCATAGTACCAATCGCCTTCATTGTGTTCCATCCATTCTTCATTTCGAGTAATTCCATGTGTACGGTAAAGGGATAGTTTTTTATACAGCACTTCGTCGTTTGTTAAAATCATACCACCCTCACCGGTCGTGATATGTTTCACTGGATGAAAACTAAATGTTGTCATATCTGACAAAGTTCCAATCATTTTTCCTTTATAATCAGCACCTAGTGCATGCGCTCCATCTTCAATTACGATAAGATTGTATTCCTTTGCAATTTTATGAATCTCGTCCATCTGACAAGGCTGTCCGGTAAAGTGAACCGGGATAATTGCTTTTGTCCTTTGCGTAATTTTTTCTCGAATTGATTGAGGAGAAATATTATAGGAGTCTCTATCGATATCAGCAAATACTGGCATTCCACCACAATAAAGAACGCAATTTGCAGAGGCTGCAAAGGTAATTGGCGTCGTAATTACTTCATCGCCCTCCTTTATTCCAGCTGCCAGGCAAGCAACATGAAGTGCTGCCGTACCATTTGAAACTGCTACCGCATACTTTGCACCCACATACTCTTTTACAGTCTGTTCAAATTCCTCCACCTTTGGTCCTGTTGTCAGATAATCAGAACGTAATGTATCCACAACTGCCTGAATATCTTCCTCATCTATCCACTGTGTTCCGTATGGTATCAACTCTATTCCTCCTTTTGCAGATTAAGACAGTATGCCGCAATTCTCATTGCTCCATTTCCGTCCACTAACGCCTGCATTTTATCTCTCTTTTCTTTTCGTAATTTTTTATTCTTTTCCCATGTTTGAAGTATCGTTTCGATTTTATCGAGGCATCCTTCTAATCCAGTGCGCAAGTCACCAGCATATTTTATAATGTCTCTTCGATCCAGTTCCTTCGCGCCAGAAATCTGGTTATCCGCAAAAGAAACACTGATTGTCGGCACACCACAAGCACATAGCTCGTAAAGCGTCGTTCCAGCAGCTGATATAGCTACGTCACAATTTATCATAAGTTCACTCATATTTTTAATGTTTGTATAAACTGATACATAATCATTTTGTGTGCTCAAATCGACAAGTTCTTTATAATGGGTATTTAGTTTTCCGGAAACAACATGTAGATGCAATCCACTATCTTTCAAACGTTTGATTAGATTTCCGGCTAGATTGAAAGGATCTGTTCCACCAGTTGTAATTAATATATCGGATATATTCTCCCGATTAGGAGCAGTTTTTTGTTTAAATTCCTCACGCAAAGGTATATAATCGCAGCCAAGCAGATACTGCTGTTTATCATTTGTATTGCTTTTATCATAGGTATACTCTTTATCAAAGATTCCATAATGAATGACGGTATGAACCGGATAGGGGAATCGATGGATATCGTCCATGTATACTACTTTTGTAGAATTACTTAATTTATCTAGATAGTTTTGTGTTACAAAATAGGAATCCACCAGCAAGACTTTTATCTTCCTTTCTTGTATCAAAGAAACTAAAACTTCCGTCTCCTGGTCTAAATCCTCCCAATTTGTATTAAGACACAGAAAATTAAAACCATTCTCTTCAATCATCTCTTTGGCATTGTCATCGGCTGAAAGAAAGGTACATGGCTCACCCAGTGCTTCGATTTGTTTCGCAATTGCCATACAACGCATCACATGTCCTGTGGCAATTTTGTTATTTGCGTCAGCCCTAATATAAAACATTTGCTTATTCCTCAATTTCTATAGAGTCAATAGGATCTCCGTATTCATACGATTTCTTAGCCGCTTGTGACAACAATTCCCGATAATACTTTGGCTTAAGTCCATTGCTAGGGCGAATGCTTCTTACATTTTCTTCGGTGAATGGTTCACCCTCTTTTATCTGGTTTACTGCAAACAAAGAACGTCTGCCATGCAATTCCTTCTTCTCTTGTTCGGTACGCTCATACGTACAATTTCCCAAAGCTTTGACTGTATTTTGTATGTCCTCAACCATCCGCTTAAAATCCTTCATTTCTGTGGAAAATCCTGCATCTGCACTGTCAACTTCCTTGTTGAGACATACATGCTTTTCAATTATCTTCGCTCCCTTAGTAACAGCAATTACATCTGCGAGGGATCCTATCGAATGATCAGAAAGTCCGACAGGATATCCAAACCGTTTTTGCATGTCATCAATCACGGACAGATTCATATTTTTGTATTCTGCAGGATACTGGCTGCAACATTTAAGCAGTACAATCTGTTCATTTCCCTGCCGTCTACAAGCATCAATTGCTTCTTCTATTTCTTCGATACTTGCCATACCACATGACATAATGATAGGCTTTCCTTTTTTTGCTATATATTCAATCAATGGAATATCAACAAGCTCAAAGGATGCTATTTTATAAAATTCGGTACCAATTTCTTCTAAAAAGTCTACAGCAGTAGTATCAAACGGTGTGGATAGAAAATCGATTCCCACTTGTTCGCATTTATCTTTGATTGTTTTTTGCCATTCCCACGGTGTGTAAGCTTCTTTATATAAATCATAGAACGTATATCCATCCCAAAGTCCACCATTTATTTTAAACGGATCTTTATCACACTGGATGGTCAGCGTATCTGCTGTATAGGTCTGTATCTTTAAGCAATCCGCTCCTGCCGCTTTGGCTTCCTCCACAATTTTAAATGCATTTTCCAAGCTGCCTCCATGGTTTGCAGACATTTCCGCAATGATGTAAACACCTTGTTTCATCTTTTCATATAAATGTATCATTTTCAAGCCTCCGTGTTTTGTATTATATAAGCTCTTTTGCAATTTCCTGCATATCCTTTAGATAAGCTTCCACTCCATTTTGAAGAACCTCCGCCACTGCTATATATTCATCTGCTAAAATAGTTCGATTCAATTGATCCATGGTATTACTTACCTGCATTTTATTCAGTCTAATCTTGTCTTCGTTGATATAATTCAAACAACGATTTGTCACCTGGATTTCCCAGTTAAGTCCTTCTAAAAAAGAGTTGAGATAGGATAAGGTGTTACTTTGCATGTTATCCTCCAATTCCCAAACAAGAGAAGGGAGTGCTTCTAACATCTTTTTATTATAGGAATATAATTCTGTTAAAGCCTCAATCTGCCTTTGTCTTAAAACATCCATAGCTATACCTTGTCCTTTTGTACCGATTTGTTAAGTTCTCTATTTATTATCGGTATTATCTGCAAAAATATCAAGTAGAATACAGTGTCTTATTCATTTAACTGTTTTGCATCTTCAATCAATTGTTCCATATCCTCCTGCCATAAAGAAAGCGTCGTTGGCCAAATCACTTCCTGACCTTCATATTCTTCTAGCACTGGTTCTTCACTAAAAATACTACGATCTTTTTCCATTTCTTCTAAATATGCAAGAATTATCCTAAGTTCTTTGGTAACATCTTGTTTTTGCTCAAACAACATTTCAATATTCATCTTTAGTTTATCAAAATACGCTTCATATCCTGCTATTCCAACTCTTCTCACGTTTTCAAATGCAACCATTACTTTTTCTTTTTCTTCTCTTTTCATGTTTTAATCTCCCTATTTTGATTTGCTTGTTTATAAGTTGTTAGATACAAAAAAGTTTGAAATAAAAATAGTCTCACACAAAGCAACTTGTCACTGCTAATCCTAGCAATCGGCATTTTTCTCTTGTGTAAAACCACTACTTATTCCAAACTTCTACAATTTGTCTTTCTCTTCTGTAATTACTGACATATTACCACACAAAATATTATAATGCAAGACAAATTGTGTCTAAATCCGACATTATCAATCGACAATTTCAAACGACATGTAGTCAAATTACTATTTACAAACCATCAACAAAAAAGGGGATGTCACACTAACTTCTGGTTTACCTACGCATAACGGACGCGGGAGATTTTGGGGAAGTCACGCAAAAGGGGCGGTGGGTTTAGGGTTCTCTAAAATCGAATGGAGCGCAGGAGCAGCCCTTAAAATCAGCCTTATATGGAACGTAAACTCTATCGAGAATTGACTCCCTTAAGAGTCAATTCTCGATTGCACAGAGGTTACGTGGAATGCTCATACGATTGATATAAAATCCTAGCATGGGAGCGGTGTAAATTGGAGAAAAATTAAGATGCTCAGCCTTTTATGGCGTCCCTATCCCAACAAAGACTCGCGTCCGTTATGCGTAGGTAAACCAGAATCTAGTGCGACAACCCCTCTTTGCACTATTTTTTTATTCCATACACAGACACTGTAGTTGTTCCTCCTTGAGATAGATAATATCCTCCTGTATAAATCATGTATATATATGGTCTTATTATAACTTGTGCTCCACTAAATTGTATTACACTATTGTTTCCTACTGAGCCCCCGCTTGTCGTATATTTTCCATTTGAATATTTTGTTGATGTAAATGTCACAACTCCAAGATTCGATTCTCCATATGAAGTGGATAAAAACATTTTACTTTTAATTACCACAAATTCCGGTACCAAATTTTGAGCTGTTACCGTCAGATTCATACTGATTTCTCCTCCACTTTCGATTGTACTATTGGAAAACGTATATTCTTCACACAACAATCCTTTCGTAGAAATACTCCTTACATTACTTGCCATGGTAGAAAAAGAATCACTTGCCGATGTTGATACACCTTTATCTGTAATTGCACTTGCAATGCTACTTTTACCAGAAGATACTTCCATTAACAAAGTGCTGTACTTTGAATTTACGGTACTAAGCTGACCATTCAAATTAGATACTTGTGCGCTTAGCGCATCGTTTTTCGATTGTAGGTTACTAATCGTGGTCTGAAAGGATGCAACTTTTTGAGTCAACTGCGTAATTGTTCCTTCCTTACTGCTCAGTAAACTGTTTATCTGCCCAATTAAGCTATCCATGGTACTTTCTTCTGCATTTGCACCAACCATTTTTGCAAGCAACTCTTTATAACTGGTATCTGTTAGCACGATCCCTTCTTTTGCAAAAACAAGCCCTACAATTTTTTTATCCGCATCCTTTAATAGACTTCCGATATAGACTTGTGATGGTTTAATGTACTTTTCACTTTTCCTGCTGTTATTGGATGGCTTGAATTTTCCTTGATAAGTATCCACGGACTCTCCTGTATAAACCGTTACCGGAAGTTCTTCCTGATAACGCTTAATCGCATTGATTACCTCGGAACCTGTTAGATTAATCCCATTGTATTTTTCAAACGATAAGTCATTTAATTCCTGGTTGACGGAGGATATCTTCATATTTGCTGTAAACCCCAAATGCTTTGCTGCAGTAAATACAAGTAAAGTAACAGTTAAAATTCCAATTACCATCCACATTCCAGCAATATCTTTAAACCACTCCGTTAAGTGTCGTAGCATAGTAATCCTCCCTCCTTTTACGGTTTACAGTCTTCACAAGGATACGCTCCCATAAGGGCGCAATCTCTTTTTGTATCATATGGTATCAAATCCTGTGTGTAAAATTTACAGTCACTGCGATGATAAAGCGACTTCCCGTTACTTTGCGTTATGTAATAATACTTGTTCTTACTCACTCTTGCTCCACTTATTTCATATTGATTATATGTCTGTGTTATCCCATTCCCATAAGGATATCCCTGAAATATTACAACGATTGATATATCATCTATGGTGCGAGCCCAAGTATCCACATCGTAATATGGAACGGAGAATTGATACGATATTCCATAGCGATATGCAATTTTATTATAGCCATTGATATATTGGTTCATTTTCTCTGTTATTGTGTTTATTATGGTTTCCCGACGTACTTCCTCAAAAGAATCCTGATTTTGTAAAAATGAGACCTTTGGATAACTGCGAATGATATCTTGCCTTGTCCCATACAAAACGCGATTAAAATTGCCATCTACCATATACATTGTGTCATCCATGGTAAATCCGATATAATTCTTTGTATCTTTGGAATCGATATCACTACAATCGATATTATTTAAATCCAAATTGCTGTAATGATAAGAATAGGGATACTTTTCACTAAAACGCTCCACCAACGTCCGCCCATTCTCTTCATATTCTCCATGATACCAAAAATAAAACCCATCACGACTCGTAATGAGAATTAAGGGAATATAACCTTTTAACTCCTGCTTTGCCGATTCATCATGAAGAATTCCAAACCCTGCGTAAAGAGACTGAAACAATGTATTAATTGCTTCTTCCTTTTGAATGATCGGATTGTTTCCTCGATCGTACGTTACTAAGGCTGAAGCTGCATCATTGGTAGCTGATTCAAGAATCGCATCATAGCGCTGCTTTTTTGTACTCATTTGGGTTAATGTTTTTTGTTTACAGTCATAATTCACACAAAGTGATAGAAATATAATAAGAAATAGGAACACAAAATTATGAACTTTCATCCTACATTCCCTCTTCCTCATCTAGTATTTTGCCGCCAGCCGTTGCAAACACACTATATTCTGAGGTCTTTGCTCCATACAATAAATGGTCAAAAAAATCTTTATAGGTATTTGTTCGATTATTTACCTTCACACTGAAATAGTCTCCCTGTGACATTTTATATCTTCCATTCTCCTGATAAATACGATCTAACATCTCCGATTCATAAGTGCTTAAGCTATATTCATAGTACCCCGTTACCGCCCCTGCATCATCTAGTTCAGGCTCTGTTATTACATGAGCATGATCCATTGTAACTTCATACAAAATTCCCGTGCTATCAAGTACAGCTAAAAAGGAAAGATACATTTCCTCATCTATGTAGCCGTTGCATTTTATTGCATCTGCAAATTTCGTGGTTTCAGTCTGTACAAAGACTTGGATTAAGGCATCTTGCTTTTGTGCATGATAGGATATAGGAAGTATGAAAAAGACTAGCATTGCAAATACAAATGAAATAATTTTTCCAACTAGATTCATTCCTTATTCTCCTTCCTGCTATAGCAAATTACTTTAATGTGTCCATTTGTATCGTATTGATATCTCTTTTCATAGCAGTCTGCAAGACCTCCAAAGTCAAAGGTCACATAATCAAACGTATCTTTATCGTATAAAACATTATCCAATTCAATGTCATAGGTCAGCCCAGAAACTAGCGTAATCATAAGATCTTTCTTCAAAACATTTTGCTCATCACTCGCGAATCTTTTTTTATACAGGGAATTACTTGATTCGTAAAATATTTCATTGCAAGTTATTGCGTATTTCATACATTGATAGGAAGCAGAAAGAGATTTGAAGTGGAAAAGCAAAAGGGTTACTGCCACACAAAACAAAAATATTGGGATCAGTTCGTATAGAAACTCACTTAACTGTTTCATTTTTTTAAGAAAGTAACGTTTGTTACCGTACCACCATCACTTTTTACGGTGCATACATATTTCGCTGCACTACTTACTGTGGCAGTTACATCACCGGTTGCCAATTTGCTTCCTGCATTTACATTGCTTACAATAATGTCAAATGCTCCGGTTGTTCCACTTGCTTTGTAAAAATCTTTGACGAACTTAATTACATCTGCTCCCGATACTGTCATTTGGTCATAGACTAAGACATCTGCATATTTTAGCTGCTCATCAAAGGTATACGCTTTTTCTACTCCAGCGGCTGCCAGATTTTTGGTATGATTATAAAATATGAAGGCAACTGCAATTATTCCAACCACGAATACAATCGGAATAATGTCGTGAAAAAACTCCAATATATGCTTCATATAAGCTCCTTTCTATCTGCACTTTTGCAGATACTAAAAATTAATTTGTTTTAATTGCATAGAAAATAGTGAGAAACTCTCAAGAATAAAAGGCAAGAATAAATAGCCAATTACTACAAATAGTGTAGGAACCATAGAAATAAATGCTCCAACTGCAGCCTTATTTTCTAGTGACATTTCTCCTTGTTGCCTTCTGACTTCTTGAAAATGTAGTCGCTCTGCACCAAGCTCATCAAAGGCAGGTAAAACTCCAATACGGTCACAAGCTTGCAGATTTTCTATCAACCGTTGAAATGGCTCATAAGTTTCTTCTTCATAAAGCTTTGAAAATGCTTCCTCTTCGGATGCAGATAAGAAGTCTATGCATTTTGATATACTTTTGCGAAAGATTTTCGCGAAATGTTCTAGCCATGATAATAATAGCTCGGGTGTCATTTGGGGAATTGGGGAAAGCATATAGATGATAGATTGAAATTGCATGATTTCAATCATTTTGGCATGTTTCATTAAAAGACGTTCATAGTAAAGCATCCAGACGGGATAGCAACTGGCAATATAAGCACAAATAAGCGAACTCACTCCATGATACCATTGGTAATTTCCTGGTATACATAAAAAAGTGCAATTTATAAGTATGAAAAACCCAATCGCCATGATTATTTTCTTTAGTAAAAGTTCGCGAATTGAAATCGTATCTCCCGCCTCTATTATGAGTGCTTCAAGTCGTAGTTTATATCCTTCATTTTTAGAGCCAATTGCCTGGAGCAGTTTATCAATTGCATAAATTTCACAAAGATAAAATACAATGCTATGTTCTTTTTCCTGATAAAAATAAGATTGTTGTAATTTAAGATTTATTTGATAAAGAATAAAAGTAAGAAAAAATGCTGCCATCGGAAAAAGAATTCCAAACGCACCCTCATAATACTTTTTTAAAGATGGCATGGTATGAACAGCCCAATTCGAAATAAGGGGAAGTGAAAAAATAGGAGCTACAAGAATAAAGGAGTAGCCTCCAAATAAGTGCTTTTGCTTTTTTCTTCTAAGGATTTCCGTATTCACAGATTGTTTTAAATTTCGAATACTCGTAAGAAATAAGGATTGCCCTTCCAATTTATGATCACCAAAGCAAAGTACAGTAACACACAAGGTTAACAATTCTTTTAAATAATGATTGGGAACATGATCTAGATAATTTTTTATTTCTTCCTCCGTATCATCGGAAGATAATACCTTTAATAAATACGTTCCATGAAGCCGCATATCCTCTGGAGTCTTATCATGAATGGCACGATGAATACTCTCTTCAATCATACCAGTTTCGTGATATCCATGACGAATATCCGAAAGGAAATAAAGTAGATGCTGTAAAAGTTCCATTTCTTCTTTATCAACAACATAATTCATGACCCCCGTATTAAAAAAATAAATTCCACTCAGAAAGATCAAAGCAATCATCCACTTTGTTCGTAAGAGTATAACAATTCCAACGATAATCATGCCAAATAAAAACGTTGCAAGAAATATTTTAATGGTACGCTCTGCTGCCACTTTTTCGTCACCTGGTGAATATACATCCATTCTTCTTTTTACTTTGCAAATATAGTGCTTTGTGAAAAAGAAGCTTGTAAAAAATTCATATAAATTATAAAGTTGCCGCCGGTTTGTATGCTTTTGGTTAAAGTAAATCCGATCGATTTCTTCTTTTTCATAATTACGGAGTTTTTGCCCGATTATAGAATAGATCATACAAAGCAGCAAAAGCCCCACTATCCATATATATGTATCTATCATAAAACTTCCTCCATTAGATGAATAAAGCCTGCTTTGTCACCCTCTTCCAAATTGCCCAAAATAGCCTTCTGCGCACTTGCTGAGATGGAATGAATCATCTTATATTCACCATCTTCAAATCGCATAATATCATGAACGCGATAAATATCTTGTGAGGAATTTTGATTTCGAATAATTTCTGTAACTCGATCAATAATACGCACTCCATTCGATTGCTTTACAAGATGAATATCAAAGCGAATTGCATCTACTACCTGTTCTTCGGCCACTTTTTCATTATGAAACCCACTACAATGAAGGAGTGCATTTCGAAACCAGTTAATAAGCGCTTCCGTGCTGACACCATGGTGTGTCGAAAGTGAGAATCTACTTCCTGACTGAGAGAGTTTAATCACCTTTTCTCCCTCCACTTCTTTTGCAATTTCTCCAAAAATTACAACGTCAGCATCCGTCTTTTTAACAAATTCAATTGCTTCTTCCGTTGTTACCGTCTTGGTCTCACGCATTGCAGCAATATTACGACTTGGATAGACTTTCTGTAGCTGCAGTTCAAAGGTAAGTTCGATGGTTCGTATGTTATACACTGGATTAATATAGTCAACCAATGCCTCTAGACAGGTTGTTTTTCCACAGCCTTGCTGACCGGAAATAACACTTGTTTGCTCTCCTTTTATGATATAAGAAAGTAGTAATGCCAATCGCTCTTTTCCCATTTGCGGAAAAAGTTCTTCTATTCGACGTTTCTCAACAGAATCAAACATGCGAATCCAGAAAGTCCAGGAACTTGCAAACGGTGGACGCATATCACTGACTCTGGCTCCTGACTTTAGACTGTTTACCATATAACCAGTTGCTTGGCTCATCTGTCCTGGCGCATCAAACTTATAGATATTTTTGCATACGCGACGCAGTTCTTTTTCAGATTCAAACGATAAAAAACTTAGGTGAATCGATTTTCCATGATACATAATATAGACCGACCGATAGGTATCTTCTGGTGCCCCTTCTACTCCACCAGATACTCCATCAATTTTTTGATAGATAAGATCATCAATTACACCATTTCCTTTATTCATAGAAAAAATTCGTTGCGTCAAGATTTCTAATTTATCAGCAAAGTTAAGTTTTTGTAATTCATCAATATAAATTTCCTCCATTTCCTTCTTTGTAACTTCGTATTTTGGCCTGCCTTCCAGATCTTGCTTTCGCTCATCCAATCCGTATTTCATAAATAAATGTTCCAGTGCACGCCGTCCATACCCGAATTTACTACGGTAGAGAAAAAGCAGTATATCAAATTTATCACGAACCGTTAGTTTTTCCGGAGTATCGAACGGAATTATTTGGTCTATGGTGTCCGGCGTGATTAGGAATTTTCTTTGTAACAATTCTTTCATGTAGTCTTTCACATAATCCTTCGCTCCACTATCGCCAAGTCCACAGGTTCGAAGTGTCGTTCGCAGAACACTTCTCGTCTTTTGACACTTTTCCATTTCACTCGCTCTAATATTTAATTTGGAAAGATTTTGATTCACAACCTGTGTAAGAGATTCACGAATACCTTGTTCCAATACATTTAGGTTGTAGGAAGGAGGACTTTGAATTTTTATTAGTTCCTTTGGCTTTTTCCATATTCGTGTTACAATGAAAGCAAACGCAACAAAAGCTATTATAAAATACAACCATTCAGACGCTTTTCTCACCTTCCCCTCTTAAAATCAAATGGCATGCTTTTTCAATACCATCAAGAAAGGGACCTTTTTTCTTTTTACCTTCACTATTTATCTTTTTTCGCATAAAAGCAATCGTATTTGCATCAAACATAGCATCTCTCCATGAGCCATCATATAGAATGGTCGCTGTATTTTTGCCTGATAACATTGGAAATTCATACGACAAATTCCTCAGATTAAAATGGCTGTTTTTATCGTAGTTTCCAAGAAGATAAATTATTTTTTCTTTTTCATTTTGCGATTCTTTAAAAAACTGTTTTATTAACCAGGGATTTTGTGATAGATTTACAACGATTAAATCGGCTCGTTCTAAAATTTGATTTGATAGTCTATTTTTGCTTGCATTTACATCAATTAAGACCATGTCATGATGAAGGTCCGCTATCTCTATCACGTCTAAAATTGTTTGATGAATGGATTGTTCAAAGATGTCCCGATCTATCTGCCTCGTTCCGGGTAAGAGATGGATCTGATTATTAAGAAAAGAAAAGCTTGCATTTATTAACTGTTCTTCAGCAAGATTTATTAGAACTTTACTTCTTGTAAGAAGGTCTATCCCAAAGTCTTCATATACGGAAAGTTCCCTTGGCTTTGGCATTTTGACCAGCATAGATTCCAGCGCATTTTTTTCGAAATGGCTTTCCATAAGAAAAAGTTTCTTTTGATATTTTAAGGCAAGTAAGAGGGCGATTGACAAAAGATTGCTACTCGTACCAGTTTGTCCGTGCATGGGTGAATAAAAAGCTACGACCATACATGCTCCCTACCCTTCCAACAAAATCTTTCTATTATATTTCTTGGTTTTTTACCCAATCCCTGGACTTTGTTTGGTTCGTATATAATTTCATTTTTTTCATTGATAATATGGCTGATCAGATTCCTTGTATCATAACTAAAATGACGAAAATTTATTTTATCAATTGGTGTACCGCATAAGAATGGAATCATTTCTTTTTCTTCATATGGCAAAACAAAAAGATGTGTTAAATCAATATTCAATTCCTCGGCAATGGATTCTGGAGTTTCTCCACCTGGAAGAAAATGTTTGAGTATAACATGCTGATTTTCTGTTTTTTCGTACTGCTTTAAAATCAGAACATTATGACGACGTAGATCCGTTATATAAAACATTTCATTACATACTCCAATCTGGGCATGGTGTATGTTTCTGCCAAAATCAACAAGTACGAAATCATAATCAAAGGCATAATCTTCTACATTCGTAGAATCATCAGCATTTATATAATCATATTCACGATATGACAACACAAAATTTCTTGCATATTCCAAATCTTTGGGTAGTGGAATCATACTTCGAAGTTCTGCTGTTTTTGAAAAATCCATAAGTAATAGTTTCTTACCTTGTTTTCTCAATAGAATTGCACAACCCGCAATACATTCTATTTGCCCGCTTCCGGCAAATCCTATCGTACGGTATTCTGTTTTAGTCAACATAGATAATCTCTTCTTCCTCCTTTGCATCATGTGTGATAACTGCTTCATTTTCTTCTTTTTTTGTGATTCCTTGATTTACAAACTCCGGAAAAGCTTCGATTGCCTTTTCTTTACCTTCTTCTTTCATAAACTGATCATTACGGCTTTCGATATCTTCTCTTATTTCCTTACTGAGTGACATTTTTGCCTGTTCTAGGATATTTGGCGATTTTGCAATCAGGTCGATTGTTTCTTTGGATGGCATATAGGTAACGGTGGAAGCATCCTGAATTGAACTTTCCACATATTTTGTCGTGTATAAATAAGTCCCAGGTATCAGATAAGCATCTACGATAGCAGACGATAGCAAGAGTGTCTCTTGTTCATCAAGCCACAATCGGCAGTTTGCAGTTTCAAGATTCAATCCTTTTAGAATTTTCTTACTAAGTACAATATAGTTTTCTCCATTGGGATAAAAGATGCGGATGTCTACTACATCAAACTCGGCAAGATTTTTGGATAAATAAAATACGTTAAATTCTTCTTCTCGTACAGCTGGATCAATTTCTTCTGGAGCCACCATGGAATTAAGGATCTGGGTCCCTGTAGGAATATCAACCAATGCAATTTTATATTCTTCTCCAATACTTGCAAATAAGGGCTCCTCCATAGAGGAATAAATACTATCATAAGACACCTGTGTACTATCTATGCGTTCTCCTGCTTTGATATCTTGGTTTGTAACATATGCAAATTTAACCTGCTTTGTTTTTAAATCTTCTAGCTCATTTGTTTTTGCTTCATAGACTTCCTTTAGTTCTTTTACATAGTTTGTCTGTTTCACTATCGTGATTCCAGCAAAAAGTACTAAAATAAAAGCCGGTGCACCAAATAAAAGCGCACGACGCCTTTTCCCCTTATAGGTCTTGTAAGCCATGTTCCTCCTCACTTTCTATTATTTTAATTACGCTGATAAGTTGGCGAAATGCCAAGAAAAATAGATATACTTGTCCTAAGACGCAAGAATTATTATTTATTTGTAAAATTATAATATCACAAATTATATTGATATACAAGTCTTTTTTTACATTACCAAATAACGGTTACAAAGTTTTGTAATGATAAAAGCAGTAAGTGCTCCAAGAATCGCTCCAGCGAATACATCCGTTGGATAGTGTACAAAAAGATAGAGTCTTGAAAAGGCAATTGTTGCCGCCAAAACATACGCCATTTTACCCATTTCTTTCTGGTTTAAATAAATACTGGTGGCAGCTGCAAAAGAAGAAAAGGTGTGACCAGAAGGGAAGGAATAGTCCCTTGGATTTGCAATTAAAAGCGATACGCTTGTGTCGACCCAGCAAGGCCTTGAGCGCTCCACTACGTGTTTTAGAATGGTATTACCAAAAAGAACCGATGCGAATAAACTTAGCAGTACGATAATCCCACATTTTCTATATTTTTTGATACAAAGAAAGGTAAGACCTATGATAATCCAAATCAAACCACGGTTCCCTGCCGTCGAAAAAAATACCATAACGGCATCAAAAATAGGATTTCGTATCAATTGTATTGCATGAAGAAAGCTTAATTCCATATGTATTTCCTTTCTGATTGGATCAGTCTATGTACTAACTTCTAAATTCTATAGGAGAATTCAGTGGATACACATTCTATCATATCTTATTAGGAATATCGTTTCAATATGTATATAGAAATTTATGATAGAAATTAATGGAACCCGTGAAAAATATCTCACAGGTTCCATTTAATTTTCTTTTATTTACTTGCAATCACTTCCGAAGCCATTTTAACAAGTTCATCTACACTTAATTTTGTATCATCCTGCATGAAACTATATTTTACACCATCTTCCTCCCAGGACAAAAAAGAAACCTGCTTTATTTCTACTTCTTCATCTTCTGCCCCTACTGAAATATAGTAATGCTCTTTCGATAAGTTTTCATTGTCTTCCTCGGTCATTTCATAACCTTCAGGAACAAATTTATAGGTATCCAGATTGTATTCTAAAGTTATTCCATTGATTTGTCTAGTTTCGGTTGGCGTTTGTTTGTCTTCCTCCGAAATTCCTTTTGATATATTTAAATCTAATTCTTCACCATCCTTTTCATAGTTAATGTCTAGGCATTTGTAGGTTGCCACTTTATTGTTATTTTCATCTAATCCTTCTACATCTTCGGCTTCCATATTTTGAAAAGTATAACCGTTTTCAAATGACTGAACTGCTTTTACATCATATCCTATTTCTTCTTCCAGCTTATCTAATTTAGAAAAATCACGTTCTACGTTAAATATATTCGACCTTGATACTAGCGACTGGACTTTTCCGCTAGCAAAACAGGTTCCGGTAGCAAACACACAAATAACGGCTGCAACTACAGCGATTTTCTTTATACTTATTTTCTTTTTCATATAGCTCTCCTTTTTTGATTGATTTTCAATTTGCTGATCAATTTTTTGTTTTAAAGCATCGGAAGCATAAATCATCTGACAAGAGTTTTGAAGTTCTTCTTTTATCTTATTTTCGACTTGATTTAATTTCATTCTTTCTCCAATCCTGCGCATCTATTTTGCACATCGAATTCCCAATCTTTATTGTGCGCGCCTTAAATAAGTGATATTATTCATATCTTCTTCCTTTAGCGAATCTCGCAATTTCCTTCTGGCATTGGCTAACCTTGATTTTACCGTTCCTTCAAAGCAACCTACTATTTTTGCAATTTCCGCTACGGAAAGTTCATTATAATAGTACAACACAACTACTGATCGATGCTTCACATCAAGGTTTTCAATTTCATGTCTTAGCACTTTATTTGTTTCTGATTTGATTACTTCATCTAAGGAAGATGGTAGTTTTGAATCATTTAAGTATTCTGCAATTTCCTCCGTTGGAGCCTCTTTTTTGTTTTTCTTTATATAATGCCATGCCGTTCGATATAAAATCTGAAAAAACCAGGATTTAAATTGTGTCACATCCGTTAATTCTCCAATATGAAGATAACTTTTCACAAAGGCTTCCTGCACAATATCCTCACAGTCATACCGACTGTTTGTAATCAAATACATTGAGCGCATAGCCTGGTTTTTATATCTTTCATATAGCAAATCGAACGCATCCCGACTCCCGTTTTGGATCATGCGTACAAGTTGATCATCTTCCAAAACCCTTCCTCCTTTATTTTGTTTTATTGGTGCACCTATCTATAAGAGCAAACTTAGTGTTGGTTGGTTCATTTTATTTTAACATAAATATAAAAATATGAAAAATGTGGTTAACCTAGGAGATATTTCACCTAAGTTAGCCACATTCTTAGAGAATAATAGATAATGTCGTCATCTCCGCATGCAGAAAACAAACGTACAACGACAAAGTGCCCCGAATGATTCGTGCACAGATGGTGTTAGTATTGGTTTTTCATTTAATGAGGGAAAATAAAGAATATTGAATCGCTCAAAGAGATAAAAAAGAACGATCTTCCAAGATTATCTTACGTGTGGAATTGTAATTATTGCCTAAAGCTTTAGCGACTAAAATCGACTTTCCTTTTCTTAATTCGCTAAATTTCACTTTCAAATAAATCATATCAGATTGTTTTTGAAAAATCAAGGAAATAATGTTAATTTTTTCCATCTTTTGGCCTATTTTTTGTGTAAATAGCCCAAAACCTTATGAATAAAGGCCTAGGGCTATTTTCCTACTTACTTTCTTAAGTTATATTGCTCCACCAATACTTTCAGCATCTGTGCTTGTGATGCCATTTCCTGACTGCTTGCTGAACTTTCTTCCGCCATTGCCGTATTTTCCTCGATTACAGCACAGATCTGATTTATGCCATCATTTTTCTCTGTGTGAATGTTTTTATTCGTTATTGCAACTATCCTTTCACTCCGCCAGTTGTAAGACCGGCAACAAAAAACTTTTGACAAAAGATAAAAACAAGCAAGATTGGAATCAAGCTAAGTACGGATAGTGCAAATACATAACCCCATTGTGTGAACTGATGTTGACCGAAGAAACCAGATATCGCAATTGGCAATGTCCTTTTTAAATTATCGTTGATTACCGTATTGGCCCATGGAAACTCCTCCCATGCCGTCAGAAAATTAAAGATGGATACCGAGGCTATTCCCGGTTTTGCCAATGGTAATATAATCCGAAAGAATACAGTAAAGACAGAACCACCATCCATATAAATTGCTTCATCCAACTCCTTTGGAATATTCTCAACAAACCCTTTAATCATGAATGTAGAATAGGGAATGACCCAGGCAATATAAAATGGAATCAGCCCCGAAAGCTTATTGATTACCTTTAGCTTAACCGCCAGTTCATACTGGGGAACAATCAATGTTGTTCCCGGTATGATCATGGTTAGTAAAATAAAGATAAACAAAAACTTTTTTCCAAAGAAATCGAAACGCGCAATACAAAATCCCATAGCAGAAGCAACCATTGCTGCTATCAAAACGGTCGTGACGGAAACGAAAATGCTATTGAAGAAATTCACATAGAATTTGCCTTGACCGATAATAAATTGGTAGTTTTCCAACGTTATTTCGCTTAATTGTGGGAAAAACTTGGGTGGAAACTCATACAGTGCTCCATTTGGTTTTAAAGATGTACTAATCATATATACCATAGGCATAACTACGACTATAATCCCCGCAACTAAGAGCAAATAGAGGAAAGTCATTTTTATGTATTTTGTTTTCATTTTTGCTCCTCCTACCCTTTCTCATTATTTTTCATCAATTTAAATTGCAGGGCTGCTAGTAGTGCTAAGCATACTGCAATGATAAAAGATAACGCTGCAGAATAACCAAATTTACCTGTACTAAATGCTTTATAGTACATCCATGTAAGTATCGTATCTGTCTGATGTCCGGGTTCTCCTCCGGTTATCATCTTTATTGAGGTAAATACATTAAACCCTCCAATTGTCAGCATAACAAGAGCGAACAAGATCGTACCACGGATGCAAGGGATGGTTACATGGAAGAATTTTTTGATTGTTCCTGCTCCATCAATTCCTGCGACCTCATAAAGCTCCATTGGTACCGTTTGCAATGCTGCCAGGAAAACCACCATGTTCCAGCCGATTCCTTTCCACGTTCCTAGAAGCATTGCAACGGATAATCCACTCCATCTGCTATCAAGCCATCTTATATTCTGACTGGTAACATGGATGACATTGGTTAAAAAGTAATTTAACATTCCCTCCGTATTAAAGATGTATTTGAATACCAAAGATGCAATGACCCACGAAGTGATAACCGGCAAATAGTAGAGTACGCGAAAGCTTACTTTGAGGTGAGCGATACTGTTAATAAATACAGCGACTAATAAACCAAGTATCATCTGCGCCGGCACGGTCACCAGCGTATAAACCAGCGTATTTACAAAAGAGGTCCGAAAATAGGTATCCCCTAAGACTTCTTTATAATTTTGCATTCCTATGAATTGCTGCTCCAGCATCGAACCGAAATCCCATTTAAAAAAACTCATAATAAATAGTTTGAAGATAGGATATACGGTGAAAATCCCAAAAATCAGTAACCCCGGAAGGAGTAACACACCAATCTGCAGTTTATTACCCATGGTTTTCTTCTTCATACTTGCACTTGCTCCCCTTTCGTATGCTTTAGCATGCCTTTCAATCAGGGAGTGCGAGGTCTTTCCTTCGCACTTGCTCCCCTTTCGCATGCTTTGTGCGTCCCTAGCTGTCAATCTCGTTGACTTGATGTTTTTATCGTATTATAATGAAATGAGTTTGTTAAACCCATATCCATTATTCGGTAAGTAATGCATCTACTTTCACTGCCAGTTCATCCATAGCTTCCTGAGCGGTTTTATCTCCGTTCATAACAGACATAACTGCAACTGAAAGTTCATTATCAATTTCCGACCAACTTGCAACCGTTGGACGGGATTTCGCATTCTTAATTGCTTCCAGGAATGGAGCAAAATCAGCATTATTTACAGTATCACTTTCAAGAGCTACTTTGTTTACAGGAATCTGACCACATTTAGCCATTTCTGTTTGTGCGTATTCTCCTGTCATAAATTGCATAAATTTCCAAGCAGCTTCTTTATTTGCTGTATTGAACATAGAGATGTCTTCTCCGCCAAGTACGGAATGAGATCCTCCATCACCTGCTGGCATATCAACCGTTGCATATTCCATATCAGGATAAGCACCTGCTAATTCAGCTACTTTCCAAGGACCTTCCAGTAGCATCATATATCGTTCGGTTCCAAAACCATCCGTCATCGGTATATCGCCGCTGTTCCAACCAGTAATGGCGCTATCCTTGTAGAGATCAGCAAACATTTCAATTGCTGTTACTGTTTCTTTACCATTGATATATCCACTTGCTTTTGTTTGCTCCGGATTGGTAATTTCACCACCGCAGCTCCAGATAAATGGGCATAGATTCCATCCCGCAAGTGCTGGTTCATCATATCCCCAAACTTGCTGCCCATTTTCGTTGGTTCCAGATAGTGTTTTTGCTGCCTTTACAAAGTCTTCCATTGTTTTTGGAGCTTCCAATCCTGCTTTTTCAAAAGCTTTTACATTATAAAACAAGATTTTTGAATTTGTATTAAGTGCAAGACCAAAGAAATGCCCATCAATCGATGCGGTACTCATTGCACTTTCCAATAATCCATCTGCTACGGATTGGTAATCACTCATTTCTTCATCTAAAGAAACGAGAATACCCATTTTTTGAAATTCGGGAACCCAAGCACTATCGAGGCGCGCTACATCAGGAAGCGTATCTGATTTTGCACTAATTAAGATTTTTTCATGTAAATCAGCCCATTCATGAGATACTGCATTTACTTTGATTCCAGGATTTTCTGATTCAAACTTAGGTATGAGTACATTTACAAGTGTTTCATTTTCAGCGGATTGTGCGCTGTAATGATGCCAAAAGTTAATCGTAACTGCTTCATCACTTTTTGGTTCTTCCGATTCTTGTGTTGTTGCTGAATCATCGCCCTTTTGGGTGGTTTCAGATACTACTGGTGATTTTCCGCAGCCTGTGAACGCCGCCAAGCTTATTACAGTTGTGAGAACAATTGCCAGTATTTTTTTGCCCTTTTTCATAATACCTACCTCCATTAAATTTGTTTTATGACTTTCATGGAATATGGTTCTACTTTTTCTCTAACCTTCCCCCCATATGCCAAAACGTCCCCATTATAGAATTTTTCTCTAATTGCTATCTCTTGTGAAGTAGTTGTTTCTCCTGTCAGCATATTCTGATAGATTCCTTTTCGAAGTACCGGAAGTACAATTGTTTCTGCTTCTTCACTTCGATTAAAAAGAACATAAATTGCTTCTTTATCGGTGAATCGAATAAATCCAAATATGGAGGACTCTTCTTCGCATATATTTGTTGCATACTCTCCGATTTGAATACAGGTTTCTTGCATGCGGATCTTTGCTAATTTCTGGTACCAGCTACGAAGCTCTATGTCTTGCTTCCTTTCATCCCACTCCATTGCTTTGCGGCAATATGGATCCTTTCCACCCGTGATACCTACCTCATCGCCATAATAAATGACCGGTGCTCCTAAGAATAAGAATTGAAATGCCACCGCAAGTTTTAACCTTCGCTTATCCTCACCACAAAGAAATAAGAATCGTTCTGTATCATGGCTGTCGAGCAGATTGTATAAGCTGTGCTTTGCTTCTGAATAATAGGCTGCCAACATTTGATTTACTCGATGATCGAGTTCCCTTGTACCAATGCTCTCACAGGCAAAGAAATCTCTGGCAGCATCACGAAAGATATAATTCATGACACCATCTAACTGATTTCCTAGCATCATGTTAAGTCCATATCCCCAGGTTTCACCTAATAATAAGATATTGGGATATTTCTCTTTTAGTCGAACTTTTGCTTCCTGCCAAACACGTTCATCCACTTCGTCTGCTACATCAAGTCGCCATCCATCAATTCCATAGTTTTTTATCCAATACTCCATTACGTTTAATATGTACTCCATTACCTCATTATTTGAGGTGTTAAGCTTTGGCATCCACTTATAAGCTCCTACGCATTCATAATTATGATGCGATACATTGACTGGAAATTCAGTAATGTAAAACCAATCCTTATAAATCGAATTTTCCTGCTTTTCCAAAATGTCCTGAAATGGCCCAAAGTGTATACCGGTATGATTAAATACTCCATCCAATATCACTTTTATGTTCCTTTCATGGCATGCCTCCATCAAACTTTTAAAATCCTCTTTTGTTCCAAATTCCGGTGCAATTTCATAATAATCGGTGGTAGCATATTTATGATTAAAATCACCTTTGAAGATTGGATTGAGATAAATGCATTGGACCCCAAGATCTTTTAAATAACCCAAGTTACTTATTATGCCGGCAAGGTCGCCCCCCATAAAATTTTCTCTCGTTGGTAAACTTCCCCAGGCAGCCAAATCTTTTGGATCATTATCTTTATTACCATTACAGAAACGTTCTGGAAATATCTGATAATAAATCTGTCCTTTGGACCATTCTGGGACTTTTATTGTGTCACCCTCATTTACATAGAGATATTCAAAATATCCCTCCGTTGGCTCCTTCTTGGAAGGTCCATAAATCGTAAAATATTCTACCTTCCCACTTCTATCTTCCAGACAAAAATAGTATTTTTGATATCTGGCAATCTTAGAAAAATAAACATCAGCCTCAAAGTAATCAAACAGTGCATCCCGATACTTCCATATCATTTCTTCGCTCTTCTTTTCTTCCGGATTCGTGCGTGCAAAATAAATCAATTGACATCGTTTCATGTCTTCTCTTCCAACGCGTATGCGAAATGTCAAGCATTCTCTCGATTTTGGATATATAAACCGCACGGTATTTTCGTGAGAAATCGCTTCTTTAATCATATCTTCCCCTTTCTGTCCGCCTTCGCAAACTTTTACTTTGTTTTTCCTTTGGTAGACTCACGAATGATTAACTTCGTTGCGATAATGGTTTGCTGATTTTCATAATCTGCATTTTGTATCTTCTTAATCAGATTGGTCGCTGCCTGCTCACCCAAGCGAAAGGTATCAACATCTACCACAGATAAGGGAGGATCCATATATTCTGAGAATGGATAATTATCAAAAGTCATGACCCCTACATCATTTGGAGTAGATACATTTATTTCTTTCAGTGCACACAGTACCTGATATGCAATTACATTATTGGAACATAAAATTGCATCTGGTGCATTCGCTTGACGAAGTAACTCTTTCGTAATTTCAAACGCATTTTCTACCTTTCCACCACAATCTTTTATATAATCCTCCTTTTCTCCACACCCTTTCTCTTCTAATGCCTTTTCATAGCCCTCCACACGATTTTTTGCAAATACTGTCGTCCGGTTTTCTAAGATAAAAGCAATTTTTTGATATCCATTTTGATATAAATGCTTTACTGCCGTTTCACTACCAAGCGCATTGTTTACATCAACCCAACTAGTTTCATTTTTTTCAATTTCTGGCTCGCCCAATATAATAAATGGAAAATTATTTTTCTTTAATAGCCGAATTAATTTGGGAGTTGCACTTGAACTAGGTAAAATAATCCCATCTACCTTTTTCTCAAACACTAATTTTTCTACTGAGGAGCGCTTGTCATCGTCCCGATCATTCGTAATTAATAAATTGTATCCGTTTTCCTGAACCACCGTTTCAATTGCATATACACTTCGATTAAAAAATGCATTTGAAAATGTATTATCATCACTGGCATCGATGACCAGACCAATTGCATAAGTACTTCCATTGGCAAAATTTCTTGCAAGGCTGTTCGGATGATAATCCATCTCTACCATTGCTTTCATTATCTTATCTTTTGTCTCTTGTGATATAACCGCACTTCCATTGATTACGCGGGATACCGTAGAAGGTGCCACTCCTACCTGTTTTGCGATGTCTTTTATTGTTACTGCCATTTTATCCTCCGCCTTTCTCATGCAACCGTTTGCATAAAGTAGTAAAAAAAATATGCTTTTCATCTTTAAAGTATATTTTTTCTTTCATGCAACCGTTTGCATATTTCTATAATATACCTATTGGTATATTTTGTCAATTTATTTTTGTATTAAAAAAGTGCTGTATGCCCCATTTCTGATAATGTCTTTATATACCACATATGATTATGTCCTATTCGGACTCCATATGGGATACTTATCCCGCATAACTATAAGAAATGAGGAGACTACAAATGCGAAAGGTTATATTATCAATGAAAGCACAAGAGCAGTACGTAATTAT
>DIGJ01000036.1 GCA_002419585.1 Lachnoclostridium sp. UBA5725 | reverse complement strand
AACTCTTGACAAAGAGCCAAAAAAATGCTGCAAAATTGATACATAAACCATCAATTTTGCAGCATTTTAATTAAATTATATTATTTTACTTCTTTACCCAAGCGTCTTAGCATTGTTTTCTTTACTGCTTTAAAAATGTTCTCATAACCAGTACAACGGCAAAGATGTCCAGAAAGGAGTTTACGAAGTTCATCGTCTGAATACTCGATTCCTGTGTCTAAGATTTCTAATGCCGTCATAACAAATCCTGGTGAACAGAATCCACACTGTACCGCTGACTCATCCACAAATGATTGCTGAATGTCGGATAATTCTCCGTTTGGTCCTAATAATCCTTCTACCGTTGTGATGCGTTTACCCTCTGCCCAAACAGCAAGGTAAATACAAGAGTTATAAGCTTCTCCATCAATCAACACAGTACAAGCTCCGCACTCACCAACTTCACAACCTTTTTTTACACTTGTCAAACGATAATCATTACGAAGCATATCGGTTAAAGATGCTCTAACGTCTACCATTGTTTCAGTTTCTTTACCATTAATTGTACAGGTAACTAATTGATATTGTTTTTCAGCCATTAGAATACACCTCCTGCTCTCTTAATCGCTTTTTCAAGTCCACGTTCAGCCATAACTTCACCAATGTGGCAACGGAATGCTTTACTTGCACGCCAGCTATCACGAGGATTAATATCAAGGAGAACCGCTTCTCCGAACTTTTTACAAATTTCTTTTGAAATAGGTTGCCCCTTAACAACAGCTTCTGCAGATGGTGTACGCATTGGAACTGGACCTGCAACTCCATAGGCAATACGAGCATCTACGATTGTTTTCTTATCCTCTGATAATTTAACATTTACAGAACATCCTGTGGTTGCAATATCCATCGCATTACGCATTGCATATTTTGTATAATGTCCTTTGTAACCTTCATAGCTTTCCTTTGGAATTAGGATTGCTGTTTGAATTTCACCTGGACGTAAATCAACTTTACCCGCTTTAATATAAAATTCCTTAATTGGAATACGACGGATTCCTTCTGGTCCTGAAATTTCAATGATTGCATCCCATGCATGAAGTGTAGATGCGGAATCAGCAGAAGTAACACCGTTACAAGTATTACCACCAATGGTTCCAATATTACGAACCTGTGGTCCACCTACCATATCAACTGCTTCACCTAAAACATTGATATGTTTTTGAATAATAGGATCATGTGTGATATGAGAGAAACTGGTCAAAGAACCAATACGGATGGTACCATCCTCTTCCATCTTAACACCACGTAATTCATCTAATTTGAAAATACTAACAAGTTCTTTACCTGCACGACGTCCTTCTCGAATCTGAACTAATACATCGCTTCCTCCAGCGAGGACATCCGCCTCTGGATGAGCCAGCAAAAGTTCGGTTGCATTCGCTACACTGGTCGCTTCATATAATGCTTTTATATCATACATTGCTTACATCCTCCTTAAATAAGTCCTTCTTCTTTGAAACGTTCAAAAAGAACATGTGGTCTTAATGGTGCTATGTTGATGCTAACGCCGGTAGCCTGTAATACTGCATTACGGATAGCAGAAGCTACTGGACAAGCTGGTGGTTCGCCAAGTGCTTTTGTACCAAACGCACTGGTAGGTTCTGGATTCTCAACAAACTGAGCTTCCAAATGTGGATGATCCATAAAGGTAGAAAGTTTGTAATCCAATAAGTTATCATTTAATGGTTTTGCTGTCTTTTCATCATAAAGAAGAGTTTCGGTTAATCCAAATCCAATACCCATACTCATTCCACCATGAACCTGAGCTTCTGCAAGCGCTGGATTAATCAAAGTACCACAATCATGAACATTGATAATGTCAACAAGTTGCACCTTACAAAGTGGAATATCAACTTCAACCTCTGCAAAGCAACATCCAAAGGAATAAGCATTTGATTTAATCTGATACGTACCTTCTGATGTAATATGCTCACTATGTTGTAAACTATAAAGAGCTTCTGTTGCTAATTCTCCAAGAGTCATAAGAACTCTGCCATCGGTTGTGCGAACAATATTTCCGTCAATAATATCCAGATTAAAGATCGGCATACGAGTTAATTCATATGCATACTTCAAAATTCGCTCCTTCATCTGCAATGCAGTCTGCTTAATTGCAAAACCTGCAGTATAGGTCTGCCTGGAGGCATATGCGCCAGTTCCAAAAGGCGTAAGATCGGTATCTTGTGTGCTTACCGTATGAACCATTTCGAATGGAATACCAAGCACATCTGCTGTCATCTGTGCATAAGCAGTATCTGCTCCTTGTCCAATTTCAGTCTCACCGAGCTGAACCTGCACGGAACCATCTTGATTTAATACCATACGACAAGAAGATGATTCTAAGGAAATAGGCCATACTGCTGTATTATACCAAAATACAGACATACCGATTCCCCGACGGATATCACCGGTCTGGTTTGCATATTCTTTGATTTTTCTATCATAATCAATATATTTCATCGCCTTATCCATGCATTGATTAAAGGAATCATGATAAAGTTCATTTTTGGAAAATCCGTCTACATAGCCTAGCGGCATTAAGTATTTACGTCTAAATTGCAATGGCGAGATCCCCATTTCCTTACAGATATCATCGGTATGACCTTCTATTGCAAAGGTAACTTGAGGCATACCATATCCACGCATGGCTCCTGCAACCGTACGATTTGTAAATACGGTATATGCATCACATTCTACATTATCACATGGATATAATTGTGGGATTGAATTCATCGCTTTTGCGGCAATGCCGTGTCCGTGTGATGCATATCCTCCTTGATTTGAAAATACTTCCACCTTGCGGGCTGCTATCGATCCATCTGGACGTAAATGTGAGATAATATGAAACTTCATGGCATGACGTACACGATTACAAGCAAATGTTTCTTCTCGTGAGATATCAAGCTTTACAAGACGTCCACCAACTTGTGTGCAAAGGTAAGCACATAATGGTTCATATAGAGCATCCTGTTTGTTACCAAAACCACCACCAATATAAGGCTTAACAAGACGAACTTTTCCCCAGTCAATCCCCAATGCCTGACCAACGATACGACGTACAATGTGTGGTATTTGAGTTGACGAAACAACATGTAATCTTCCTGCTTCTTCATAACAATAACAAATAAAGTTTTCAATATGGCAATGTTGAACCGTAGGAGTCTCATACCAGCCTTCTATCGTTTTCAATCCTTCTTCTTTGATTGCCTCTGCGTAATTTCCTTTTATATTTGTAGTATGTGCAAGAATATTATTTGGATATTTCTCATGAAGCTGTGGTGCGCCATCCTTCATAGCTTCGATTGGATCAAGGACAACTGGGTATTCTTCATACTCCACTTTTATCGCACGAATTGCCTGACTAGCAGCAACTTCATCTTCTGCTATTACAGCTGCAATATCATCGCCGTAAAAACGAATCCGGTCGGTTAATACCAAACGGTCCGCAACATCCTGATGATGTGGATCTGTTGACCATGGATGTCCCGCCGTTGGGAAATAATGCTTCTCCTTTAAGTCAAAGCATGTTACAACTTTAACTACTCCTTTTATTTTTTCAGCCTCACTTGTATCAATGGATTTAACTAATCCATTACCAATGGTTGAATGATAAATTTTGGCAATTAATGCACCCTTGTCACATAAATCATCCGTATACTTTGCACGTCCTGTGATTTTATCCACGGCGTCAACACGTTTTACACTCTTTCCTACTATCATGATTCACATTCCTTTCTTTTAAGTATTATTATAGGTACCCCACTTACTAAGTTCATTTGAAAATATATAAAAAAACCAACTACCAAAATTGCACAATAAGTTTCCAATTCTCTTTTTAAAGATACGGAAACTTATAGCGCAACTATTTACGGTAGTTGGTAGAGACGTTCATCCACATTATGAACTTATATAAGTTTTCTATAAATAATACGTTTGTTTATGTCGCTTATCTATATCTTGATTATATATGTCATTTTGCGTTCTGTCAATTATAAATAACAAATTTTTAGGCTTAATTAATATTTTTGTATATTTTGCCCATTTTAAAAAATCTTTCTTCCTTCCACATATTTATGAGCAATGTTTCGTTCATCCGCTAAATATATCATACGTTCCAATCTTTCTTTGACTGACAACTCCTGTGGATGTAATAGATTTGTATCATCTAGTACAACGGCATCAAATTCGTAGGATTTTTCAAAGCTTCCAACTTTTCCAAAGAAAGCTCCGCCACCCATGGTACCTAAATAAAAAGCTTCCTCGAATGTTACAGGAGATAACGTGTTATCCAGCATTCTCCAGCGTAGCTTTGAACATTGGATGGTATCTGCCATGGCGCGTAAGATGGAAAGGGACGCTCCTCCTGCAACATCAGAACCCAGTCCCATATTCATATCACGGTCTAAATAGGTTCTAACAGGAGCAACTCCGGAAGATAAGTTTGTGTTCGATTGAGGACAGTGCGCAATAAACACACCATTTTCTTGCATACGACTTATTTCGTCTTCCTCAGAAGAAACACAGTGCGCCATAATCGTTTTGCACTCACCACCAAATAAATCAAACTGGTCATAAGCATCTCCATAAAATGCACTGTCAGGGCAAAGTTCTTTTACCCATGCAATTTCGCCCTGATTTTCTGATAAATGCGATTGCAATGGCAAATGATATTCTTTCTGGATTTCACTTAGTTTCTTCATCAGTTCATCTGAACAGGTAGGGATAAAACGAGGAGTCAAGATAGGCTGCGTATTTACGTATTTTACAGCTACTTTTTCGACCCAGTCAATGGTCGCATCTGCGGAATCCTGTGCACTGGATTCGCAAAGGTATTCTGGTGAATTGCGATCCATATTAACTTTACCTACCATCGTTTTCAAACCGGTTTTTTCTAATTCATCCATTAAAAGCAATGTTGCATCAACATGTAGCGTTGCAAAAATACATGCCCTTGTTGTTGCACTTTTCTTTAAATCATTCACGTAAATTTCATACGCACGTCTTGCATATTCTAAATCCTTATACTTTGATTCTTCCGGGAATGTATTTGTATTAAGCCAGTCCAACAGTTCTAAATCCATCCCTAGTCCACGAAACGCATACTGTGGTGCATGAACATGCAAATCAGTAAGACCCGGAATAATAATTTTTTCAGAATAGTCAATCAATTCTAAGTCTCTGAATTTTTCAGGTAATACTTTATAAACGCCCTGTGATTTTCCATCCATACAAACTAAATATCCTTCGTCCATAACCTCCAATGTGTTTTTGTCTTTGCTGTAGCAAATGCTTCCCTTTAATACAAAATTCTTCATATAAACTCCTCCAATATAATTTCCGACTATCAGAGCACAAAAAAACTACCCTAAATCAATGCCTAAAATGCCCCTAGTCTCTGGGGATTTATAGGCAACTATTTACGGTAGTTGGTAGAAACATTCATCCAATTATGAATCTATATAAATCCGATAATTAATTTGTCATTTAACACTTATATTATATACAATTTGAACAAAAAGTCAACTATATGTTTATAATATCCTTATTTTTTTCAAGATAACTACGGTCCATAATAAACCGATTATCCATACTTTTCATGATATCTTTAATCTGTACTTCCTTAAAAACATTATCATAATAAAGGTCAACCTTTTTATTTCCATTGAAGCATAAGATCACAGGACGAAGTACATTGCTTTTGTTTTCAGAAAGTACAAGGCCCTTTTCACCATTTGTTAACTCCACACACACACCAGGAGTCAATATATTGATACTATCTATAAGTGCCCAGACAACTTCTTTTGAAAAACCATTTTCTAAATCCATTAAATATCGAATGGCTGCCACTTCGGACTGTGGCTCTTCATCTAGCTTCATCGCAGTCAGCTTATCATAGGTGTAAGCTACCAAAAGTACTTCCGCCATATTACTAATCTCAGAGTAACTTTTTTTATCTTCCAGGGCTTTCAATTTGTAATTCATCTGATTGATTACCTTTTTTACTGCTTCGTCCAGATTATAATTCATGTATTGGCTTTCATGCAAAAGAGATGCCATAATTAACTTAATCTGTTCTTGATTCGTCATGTGCATACGGTTCGATATCAGTGCAGACAAGATTGCAACATTGAGGGAATGCTTATAAACGGCATCCTCTTTGCTTCGTATATTTTGCATAAAGTTCATCTTACGTTCTACATGACCGTAATTCCTCATAATATCACTTACAAAAGTTGGTAATGAAATTGCACGTTTTCCATTTTCAACCGATTCAAATATCTCTTTTAGAGAAAATACTGCCATTGTTTGGAATCGTTCAAATTCAATATCATCCTCTGTCATTGGTGGTAACGGTTCTGCTGGTTCTAGGATATAGATTCCGATTAAACCAAAGTTTTTGATACTGTAAATCCCCTGCATTGTGAGCTTTGTATCTCTTTCGTATAACAAAACCCCATTTTTGTTGTAGATTGGTCTAGCCAAGCGCATTCCCGCCTTTAACTCGTGTGCTCTCACAAATAACATTATTTTGCTCCTCCTAGATTAAATATTCCATAATCTCGTGCGGTGTTTCGATGATTGCCTGTGGATGAAATTCTTCCAACTCCGCTCTTTCTCGAAAACCCCATAATACTCCAATTGTAAACATATTTGCCCCAAGTCCAGTTTTCATATCTACATCGGTGTCACCTACATAAATACATTGCTCAACCTCTATCCCCAAATCATTTGCAGCCCCAATCGTACTCGTCGGGTCTGGTTTTTTAGGAATTCCATCTTTATGCCCTATAATAATGTCAAAATAATTCTTTTCAAATAAAGTCTCAACCACATCTATGGTACGAAGATGCGGTTTATTTGAAATAACCCCAATTTTTATACCCTTTTTTTTCAGTGCATCTAGCAACTCTTTTATACCCGGAAAAACTTTTACATTGTACGTACAATCTCTTTCAAATATTTTTTTATACTCCATATAAGCTTTTTCAAAAAGATGACATTCCACATCTCCAGCGGCCTTTAGTGCTTTTTGAATCAGCGTATCCGCTCCATCTCCCGCAAAATATTTATATGCTTCTATTGGCTGCGGCCCAAGACCCACTGATTTAAGTGCTTTATTTCCTGCTACTGCTATTGATTCTACCGAATCCGCCAGTGTGCCGTCAAGGTCAAATAGTACACATTTAATCATTTGTATTCCTCCAAAAATCTTCTACAATATCTCGCATCGAATGCTCATCTACTATCTTATTCGGAAACCATTCTTTTGGAAATAGTCGATTGTATTGCCAGTTGGTAAATCGCTCATCCAAAAGCAGTATAACGCCTCTGTCCTGCGCTGTGCGAATTACCCTTCCAGCTGATTGTAACACTTTATTCATACCATTGTAAAGGTATGCATAATCAAATCCGGCACCTTTTTTTTCCTGATAATAATTCCGGAATAATTCTCTTTCATTACATACCATGGGAATTCCAGTTCCTACAATAATGGCTCCAATCAAGCAATCGTTTTTTAAATCGATTCCCTCTCCAAAAATGCCACCCATGACGCACAATCCAATCTGTGTTTTGTCACTGACTTGTGTAAAGTTAGAAAGAAATTCTTCCTTCATTATTTCTGACATTCCCTGTGTCTGCATAAGAATTTCAAATTCTTCCATATTATTTAAATACGAACCTACCTGATTCATCATTTGATACGAAGGAAAGAATGCCAGATAATTCCCCTTCTTACCCTGAGCCAACGTGATAATATAGTTCGCAATCTTTTTAAATTCCGTTTCATTACGGCTTTTGTATTTGGTGCTAACATCTGGAGCAATCATAAGCAATCTCTTATTCACATCAAATGGAGAAGGTGCGTAGATCGCATAATCGTCCGGCGTTCCACCCAATTGTTCTTTATAATACTGTATCGGCAATAAAGTTGCCGAAAAGAATACTGCACTTTTCCCTTTTTCCAAATAATACGTAAGCTTTTTCGAAGGATCCATACAATTTAGCGTCATACCAAAGCCTTTTTCATCACTATAATCCGTAAAAATAAGATAGCGTTCATCCATTTCTTCATAAATGGATAGAAAATGGCGGATATCAAAATACAGATTTAGTACGGTTTCTCGTCCTTCCAGATTTGGCATACCTTGTAAAAACTCATCAAACAGTGCGATTGCATGTGTCAAATGGAAGACAAACATCTGAACATCCGTAACAACCTCAAAATCATCGCAGGCTCGTTTATACTCGAGCATGTCATGATTACAGGCATTCAGTGCTTTTTCTAATTTTTTATGATATGGCTTTATCATCCCCTTAACTTCAAGTAAATCACTCTTTGAAAGCCTTGCACTATACATCTTTCTGGCTCGTTCCACAAGATTATGGGCCTCATCAATTAAAAATACAAAATCCTGTTTTTTTTCATTCGCAAAAAACCGACGTAAATGTGCATTCGGGTCAAATGCATAATTATAATCACAAATAACAGCGTCTGCCCAATTCGTTACATCCAGGCACATTTCAAATGGACATACCATATGCTTTTTTGCATATTCCAAAATAAGTTCGCGACTAATTTGATTTTGAGAGGTAATCAAATCATACACTGCATTATTTACTCTATCAAAGTGGCCCTTTGCACGTTCGCAATCCCTAGGATTGCAGGTACATTTCTCATATATACAAATTTTTTCTTTTGCTGTTATTGTGACAACTTTAAGCAAAGCCCCTTTCTCTATCATAAATGAAAATGTATCCTCTGCTACTGTTCGTGCAATCGTCTTGGCAGTCAGATAAAAAATTTTCTCAACTTCGCCCTCTCCCATTGCTTTTACCGTAGGAAATATCGTTGATATTGTCTTCCCAACTCCAGTAGGAGCTTCAATATACAGTTTTTTACTTCGAATAATAGTGCGGTAAACTCCCGCAACTAAGTCTCTTTGTCCTTCTCGGTAGGTGAATGGAAATTCTATGAGCTTAATAGAAGCATTTCTTAGTTTTTTCCATTGATATTGCCAGTTGGCCCATTTGGAATACTCCCTAATGAGATTTTCAAACCAACTCTCTAGGTCTATAAAGGAATACGTATTATTAAAATACTTGCAAACTTCTGTTTCTAGGTTGCAGTAGGTCATTTGGACTTCGATAGTATCAAGACTTTTATCTTTCGCATAGATGTAAGCATAGCATTTTGCCTGTGCTAAATGGACGCCAAAAGGTTCCTCTAGATAATCAAGTTCCATGTAAATCCCTTTTATTTCATCAATGCAGTTACCATCCATTATACCATCCGCTCTTCCTTCAATCGTAAGATCAAAAGCATCACCTTCAAAGTCAAGCGGTATCGTAATAGATAAAGGTACCTCTGCCTGATAATTAGAACCTTTTGATTTTTGAATCTTCTTATGAATTCGCGTTCCTTCCTGGCAAGCAGTCGCATCACGAATGCCACCACCAGAAGAATCAATATCACCAGAACGCATAATAAACTCTACCAAATTTCGTACTGAAATCTTTATATCTTGGCTCATAAATTAAACCAAAATAAAAGCATAATTTTTCCTGTGTTACATATTGCACGCGTATTATCTAAGAATTCATTACATCAAAAACCATTTACAACCGTTCCGATAAGCCCAAGCAAATCAGTGATGTGTTCGGGTTCCCCTCCGCATCACATTGGTCTTCTCTCCTCTGTAAATGTTATTGTTTTTTCTGTAACGAATTCTTAGATAATACGCACCGTAAGTTTTTGAAGAAATTTATGCATTTATGCGGTTTGTTCACCTCCTATTAAAGATTCTAAAGACATTCGCCCTTTTATTTGAACAATACTGCTTTGCCGTAATATAATCTCAAACTATCTCTTAAAACAAAAGTAGGGATCGTTATAAAAAATATACTTTGCTCCATTATCAGACTGAGACAGAACATGTTCTCATTTCAAAAGGAATTTGCACGATAATTTTAACAAGACAATGGCGATAATGGAGTGCCTACCACGACATTATCGCTGCCTATGGCTTGTAAAAATCGCATATCGTGCTGAGTTTTGAAATGAGTTCATGTTTTGTCTCAGTCGTCAGTTGGCCAAAGCCTTTTTTATAACAATCCCTACTTATTATTAGCCTCATCTGCTTTGATAAGGTCTTTTAGTTCTCTCGCTTTTGATTTAATACGTTCGTTTGCCTGACGTGAAGTTATAACACGGGATACCCATCGAATTGCTTCTTCGAAATTCCCACATCTTCTTGCCAGGTCAGCTACCAAGTAAGTAGACGTACACTCGTCCATTCCACACAGTGGAAACTGTTCTTTCATAAATGCAGAAGAAAATCCCTCATATGCATTTTTTATTAGCTCGTCTTCTTCTGCCTTTAACTCTTTAATCACCTTATCACGATCTGTTGTATTTTCTGGCAGATTTTCCGCTTTACCTCTACACAGCCATGCAAGTTTTAAACATGTATACGCTCTCTCACTGGTCTTTCCATTTTTCACCACCGTGTTTACAAGTGCAAGCTTATGTCTTGCAATTGCATCATCATAGCTATAAACATCTCCACTGTCACTAATACCTTTAAAGTTTGCAGAAATTTGCTCGCGTATCAGTTTGCTCTGTGCACTTGTCATATAAGTAAAAAACCGATTAAGTGCCGCATAACCACATTTCGGGCAAGCAATTGCATCATACTTCAATGCATCTACAAGCTGATATTTTGGTCTTAAGTCGGTATCTGCGGATATAAGCTTTACCTTTCCTGTTCGAATGGTCTTAGACTTAAATTCACTATCACAAACAGGACAAGTATACGTTTTATCAAACAAAATATCTGCTTCTACTATTTTTGGTTTTTCTACATTTTTACTACCATTTACATCACTTGACGAATTTTCATAAATATCTACATTTTTAAGTTTACTTAAGCCAAATGACTCAAGTCCTGAAAAAATACCCATTGTTTGCTTCCCTCCTTATGCAGGCTTGTACGAACTCTTTTGTGATACAATTCGGTTAAATACTAAATGGTCTTTGGTTGAATCCTTACAATCTACACAGAAATAACCATGTCTTAAAAATTGAAAACTATCATATGCTTTTGCATCCTTCAAAGCTGGCTCAACATAACATTTTTCCAATATTGTTAATGAGTTTGGATTTACATTCACACTTCCATCTTCATTATATACGCCTTTTTCTTCGTCAACTATATTTTCATAAAGCCGTACTTCTGCTTCCACAGCTGTCGTTGCTTCAACCCAGTGGATGGTTCCTTTTACTTTTCTTGCATCAAATCCACTTCCGCTTTTTGTTTCAGGATCATAGGTACAGTGTACCTCTACAACCTTACCTGTATCGTCGGTAATATACTCCGTACAGGTTACAAAATAAGCATGCATGAGACGAACTTCATTTCCTGGGAACAAACGGAAATATTTCTTTGGTGGTTCAATCATAAAGTCATCACGATCAATATAAAGCTCACCGCTAAATGGTATTTTACGGCTGCCAAGTTCTTCATTTTCCTGATTATTTGGCATATCCAGATACTCGAGCTGTCCTTTTGGATAGTTTGTAATTACTAACTTAATTGGATCAAGTACAGCTAGCATTCTTGGTTTCTTTAGCTTCAAGTCCTCGCGAATACAGTATTCAAGCATTGCGTAATCAACCGAACTATTTGCCTTCGAAACACCAACTAATTCCATAAACATCTTAATAGACTCTGGGGTAAACCCACGTCTTCTTAGTGCCGCAATGGAAACAAGTCTTGGGTCATCCCATCCATCCACAATTTTATCTTCTACCAATTTTTTAATATATCTCTTACCTGTAACAACATTGGTAAGGTATAGTTTTGCAAATTCAATCTGCTTCGGTGGATATTCATATTCCAGTTCTCTTACGACCCAGTCATAAAGTGGTCTATGATCTTCGAATTCCAGTGTGCAGATCGAATGACTGATTCCTTCTATCGCATCCTCGATTGGATGAGCAAAATCGTACATTGGATATACGCACCACTTATCCCCTGTATTGTGATGTGTCATCCTGGTTACACGATAAATAACAGGATCTCTCATATTAATATTTGGAGAACTCATATCAATCTTTGCTCGAAGTACTTTGGAACCATCTTCAAACTCTCCGTTTCTCATACCCTCAAATAAAGTTAAGTTTTCTTCTACACTACGGTCTCTATAAGGGCTGTCTTTACCAGGTTGCGTTAAAGTTCCTCTGTATTCTCTGATTTGTTCTGCTGTTAAGTCACAAACATATGCCTTTCCTTTTTTAATCAGCATAACTGCTGCTTCATACATCTGATCAAAATAGTCCGATGCAAAAAACAAGCGTTCCTCAAATTTCGCACCTAACCATTCTACATCGGCTTTTATCGATTCAACAAATTCTATTTTTTCTTTCGTAGGATTGGTATCATCAAATCTTAGATTAAAGGATCCACCATACTTATTTGCTAGTCCCATATTTAATAAAATCGATTTCGCATGTCCTATATGCAAATATCCATTCGGTTCTGGCGGAAAACGAGTGGTTATACTTTTACAATGCCCCTCTGCTAAATCTTTTTCGATTATTTGTTCAATAAAATTCTTTGAGACAACCTCTTTCTCTACTACGGAATTTTCATTTTCCATGGTTGTTTCTCCTCCTTCGGTCATAAAATCGCTTTTATAATATATATTACCACAGTTTGATTTATTTAAAAACCCCTAAATTTTGATAAAAAAGAGAAGTTACAAAATCAAACAGATTTGCAACTTCCCTTTTATTTATCTCAAAAAACTAATTTTATTTAAATTGATGACCTGCTATTGTTAGTCTTGCATTTTTAATGCGACCACTGAAAAACAGGTAGCTTTTCATGTTAATTTTTTTGTCTTTATAAGTTACTGTATTTATTCCGGATAATGCTTCCTTTGCTGCTTTAATACAAGCTTTTTCATTGGCCGAATTAAATTTTCCATTGTCATATTCCCTCAAAGCTTTTGCAAGGGAACCATTTCTAGCTGGACCAAACTGGTATCTTTGATAAATAACACCCTTCATCGTATCTGGGAATAATTTTGATTCCATACGGTTCACAACTACAATACCTACTGCTAATTTTCCTGCATATGGCTGACCATTTGCTTCGCATGAGATTAATGCTGATAATAAGCGAAGTTCTGCTTTTGTATAACTTTGTGCTGCTTTCGCCTTCTTGGTGGTTGTTTTTGTTGCTGTTGCTTTTTCTTTATTCGATGTAGTCGAAGTTTCTTTCTTTACTTGTGTATTCTCCGTCGTTGCATCAGTTTCTATAAGATCAGTTTCTGTCTCTTTAGTCGTTTCTGCAATTTCTTCTGTAGCAGTGGTAGTTGTAGCGGCTACTTGTGCGGCTACCTGCGCTGTTACTTCAGCTGCATATGTGTGAACACCAAACATTCCGCTTACTACCATGGAAGCAAGTAAACACATCATTAACTTTCTGAGTTTCATAAATAATCTCCTTAACAATCTGTTAAATTTAATTAACATTTATGTAACAATTATAACACATATATTTAAAAAATCAAGTTTTTTTGTAATATAATTGAATTATTACCTGTTTTATCCTTTTAAAAATCTTCGTAAAACACCAGAAATTATAGGAAGGAGCGGGCATATCTACTATACGCTTCACTCCTTCTGGTTGGGTTATTTTCCTTTTTAATTTTGTTGTTTTAAAAATCTTCTTTTAATAATTTTCCGATTGGATTGACTTTCTTTTCGTTATTTAATGGTTGTACCGTTGGTCCTTCCACAATATCTCCATCGATACTAAATCTGGATCCATGACAAGGACAGTCCCAAGTCTTTTCCGCTGCATTCCAATATAGCTCACAGCCCATATGCTGGCAGGTGGTATCCACGATATGCAAATTACCATTTATATCTTTATATACTCCGGTTCGTTGTCCATCCAATTCGATAATTTTTCCTTCCCCTGGTTTCACATCAACATCCTCATGGATAAGCGATAACTTACCTTGTACAATTTTTCCTGCTACATTTAGATTTTCCACAACAAAGGTTTTCGTGGATGCTACAATCGTATGTCTGGATGGATTATAAACATCTTGCCAAGGGCTCTTTCCTTCCAAAATCAAGTCTCTTATAATCATGGCCGATGCAATGCTATTTGTCATGCCCCACTTTCCATAACCGGTGGCGATATAGATATTTGGCTTTTTTGAAGTAAACTGTCCTACATAAGGTACATCATCAAGCGTCATACAGTCTTGTGTAGACCAACGATATGGAATCTGCTTTACTGTAAAGGTTTGATTCGCAAAATCAATTAATTTTTCATAATGTGTTGTTGTATCCTCACCCTGCCCAGTCTTATGGTGTTCACCGCCAATAAATATAAGTTCTCCCTGGTCTGTCATTTGACTGCGTAAGGATCTGCCGGGTTCCTCGGCGCTGATATACATCCCGCCAGGATAATTCTCTTTTGCTTTAATTGCAACTACATAAGACCGTTCCGGATAAATCCGAGTAAAATAAAAAGCCGGTTTATTATAAAAAGGATAATGGGAAGCAATTACAATTTTTTCCGCTGTTACCTTATTTCCTTGGTTCGTAATTAAACAATAGCTTCCATTTTCATTTTCTTCAATTGAAACAATTCTTGTTTTTTCATATATTTGTACCCTATTTTTTGTAATTTTATCTGCTATCGGAAGGAGAAATTTGCGTGGATGAAACTGCGCTTGGTTATCAAAACGTACAGCAGCTTTCACTTTGAAAGGTAACGGCACTTCTTCTAAATAAGTAGCTTTAATTCCAAGTGAGGCTGCAGCGTCAGCTTCCTGCCTTATCCGATCACAATAATCCTCTAAAAGGGTATAATCATACGCAGATTGTTCCATGTAATCACAGGATATCTTGTTTTCCTGTATTGTTTCTTTTATGATGCGAATCGCTGTTTCATTGGCATCCGCATATTGTTGCGCAAATTCTATACCCATTTTTTCCATTATTTTATGATAAATTAGTCCATGTTGAGAAGTGATTTTTGCAGTGGTATGGCCAGTGGTCCCTCGAAGAATTTGATCTGCTTCCAATATAGCAATTTCAAGACCAGGTTTATTTAATAAATAGGAAGTAAAGATACCTGCAATCCCACCTCCAACAACAGCAATATCAACGTTAATATCTTCGTTTAAAACAGGGTACTCTGGCTGGCTTGTTGAATCCATCCAATAGGAAAGAGGTGGTGTCAAAAATCGTTTTTGTTCCGTAATATCCATAAAACACTCCTTTAATCTAAATATTCCGTAATAGATTCGCTATCAATTGATTTTTCTTCTTTTCATAGTATAAGTAGTTCATATAAAAATATTCGATATAAAAAAGGCCAGATTCAATCCCTTTGATAAGAGTGAATCTGACCTTTTATAAAATCTAATTATTCTTGTGTATCTTCAATCTGTTCTACTTCATTTTCCTCTATTATTTCTTCACTTACCACTTCTACATCTGCTAATACATTGATTGCCACTTGTTCATTCATAAATAATTCTTCATTAGCTGATGTATCTTCTAGTTTGAATACTTTAACCGAGTCTTCCAGATTTCTCGCATCCAGACCAAGTTGTTCTGCCGCTTTATTGAGCTCTTCTACCGAATGCAACTGCTCATCTGCTGTCACACCAAGCTCAGTTGCTGCTGCAGCTGTCTCTTCCGATGTTGCCGAGATACTCTGAATCGCTTCTAAGGTACCATCTTTTGTCTTTTCAATCTGGCTTACACCGTCCGAAATTATCTTTAAGTTTTTAGATAGTCCTTCTACACTTTCCTGAATCTTTTCAAATATGATAACCGTTTCACTTAATGCATTTTCTTGAGAATGAACGGATTCTTCTGCTTTTTTAGCATTCACCACGGTACGTTTTGTTTGTGATTGAATCTGAGAAATTATAGTTCCAATTTCTCCAGCTGCATTGGAAGACTGTTCTGCCAGTTTACGAATCTCATCCGCAACAACTGCAAATCCTCTACCTGCTGCACCCGCTCTAGCTGCTTCTATGGAAGCATTTAGAGATAGAAGATTCGTTTGTTCTGCAATATCATTGATCGTATGTATGATGCTGCTAATTGAATTGGATTTAAACTCTAGATCCTCTATATCTTGAATCATAATTCCAGTAATTTCCGTGGTATCTTTTGCGACCGTTCCTAGATTTCCTACGATTTCCATACCTTCTTTTACTGTATTTCTAGTCTCACCTGCAGCTTTATCGATTTCTTCCGCATTCTGCGAAACATTGCCAATTTGTTCAGCTAAATCACTCATTTGAATCAAGCACTGTTCTGCATCTTCTGCCTGCTGATTGATGCCTTGTTCAATATCTTCCACTGCCTGTGTAATGCTTTTCGTTGCATCTAAAAGCATAATTGAATTTTCTCCAACTTTCATAGCAGATTCCGAAACATGTTTACTTACGCCTGTCATCTGGTAAATCAGCTGTTTCATACTATTTATGGTATTATTTATGCTATCACCAAGGATTCTAAATTCATCTTTTCGCTTTACTTTTGCATTTACAGATAAATCACCCTCTGCTGTTTTTGCTAATACTTTGTTTATTTTATGTATGGTTCCGCCAATTCCACTTGCTAAAACAATTCCACATAGAATTGCAATTATAGTGCCTACAAGAACCATTATAATTGTTATGGTTTTTACATCCGAAGCTTGTCTGGTTATAAATCCCTTCGGAACTAATGCATATACGCAAGAATTTCCAACTGACAAAGGTGAGTATAAGAATAAATACTCCGCTCCATTATATTTTACATAGCTTCTTCCGCTTTCCGTAGCGTCCTGCTTTAGTAATCCTTGTCCAGCAAAGGTAAAGCCTTCTGGTACCGTCTCAGCATTTGCATAGATTTCTTTTCCATCTGGTGTAACCATTGCACAAATACTTCCCGGAGGAAGATCAGTATCTGCTAATGCTTGCCGAACAAATTCTGGTGAAATATCAACCACTACATATCCAATACCTTTTTTCCCAACCGCATTTAGTGTTCCAATGCATGATATACTATAGGTATCACTTGTAGTACTTGCATCTGTGTCAACTGTATTATGATAACCGAGCCAATTATAATCCGAACCTGAATTCTGAATCTGCTTGATTTCATCGCCTTGTACAAAACTATCATACACCGTTGCTGACAAAGAGCCTTTTGCTACAATTGGTGTAGTATAACTGGAGAGAATATAAATATTAGACATATATTCTTGCGTCAGCAAATTAGACACAGCATCACTTTCTAATTCTTTTCTCTTTGTAATCTGATTGGAAATGTCATCTTCCCAATGTCCAGAAAAATATTTTATCATCGTTTCGTTTGTACAAAGCTGTTTTGTTTTTGCCTGTACTGTATCGAATCCTAGTGATAGATATTTGGAAAGCATGTTCATACTTGTTAATGTAGATAATTCATAGTTCGTAATAATACCATTGGATGATTTATTATAAGAAAACACCCCCAAAAGAATAATTAAAAGAACTGGTATCATAAATGCTCCAATTAACTTAGCACGAATTCCTCGAAGCATTTTGAACCCTTGTTTTTTTGCCTCTACTTCTTCTTGAATTTCTTCATGCATCATTTCTAGTCCCTGTTGAATTTCTGCTTTCTTTTCTTTCAATTCTTCCTTCTTTTCGTGAATTTCTTCTGACTTTTGAAGCATTTCTTCTTGAAAATCTTTCGAAAGAATTTCCCTCTTTTTCTTTCCAAACATGGCTACATCTCCTTATTATACAACATTGGAATCCCCACGACTCACGCTTTATGGAGTATTTTAGCATATTTACCCAAATATTTCTATAGACAACCTATACTTTCTCCATAATAACAAAAAAAGCCCTATGATTCTAGGCAATTTGTCCCAATTCGTACTTTTTTATTGTCTTTTTCCTTGTTTTTTTGACATTTTCACAAATATTATGGATTGTTTTACACTATTTTTACTTTTAAAGAGTCAATAAATGTCGAAATGGAATGTTCCCTCCAAATAAATCAAGCGCACTTCCCACGGTTACATCAATCTTATTATGACCAATTGCCTTCAACTGTTCAATATCTTCCATACTACCTACACCACCAGCGTAGGTAATAGAAATCTTGTTCCAATCAGAAAGTAGGTAAACCAAATCTTTTTCTATGCCAGAAGCTTTACCTTCAACATCAACGGCATGAATTAAATATTCATCACAATAATTTGAAAGTTCGTCTAATATTTCTTCTGATATCTTAACATTCGTAAAGGTCTGCCAACGATTCGTAACAATATAATAGTCTTCGCCTTTTTTTCGGCAGCTTAAATCCAACACAATATTATCTTTTCCTACTTTATCCTTAAGCTTTTCCAGATTTAGATAATTGACTTTACCATCTTTAAATACAAAGGAAGTCACAATCACATGGGAAGCGCCTGCCTCCAAAAAAAGATTTGCATTTTCGTCTGTGATACCTCCACCGATTTGAAGTCCTTTTGGATAAGCTTTCAGGGCTAAATAAGCCTGTTCGATATTTTTTTCATAGTACTTTGAATCCGGTGCATTTAAAAGGATGATATGTCCACCTTTTAAATTGTTTTGCTGATAAAGGTTTGCATAATAGGGCGCATCAAACGTTGAAACAAAGTTTTCAATTGCCCTGTTCCCATAATCTAAAAGACTTCCTCCTACTATTTGCTTAACTTTGCCATTATGAATATCTATACATGGTCGAAATTTCATATTTTGATACCAGTTCTTTCTATTTTAATCAAATCAATTCAATCAAATCAAAAGGTAATTCTTCGTATCTCTTTTCCATCCAAATTTTTAATGATAAATGTTTTATCTTCATAAATCATATAACTATTTTCATTCTCTTCTTTTGGAATAGAAACGGATCCTGGATTGATATACCAGCACTCACCCACTGGTTCCATTGCCTGAATATGAGTATGACCATGCAAAAGAATGTCTCCTTTTTTAAGTGGTGGCATTTTTTCTATATTGTGTAGATGTCCATGTGTTGCAAATACATTCAGACCATCCATAGTTATCCATGCATATTCAGCCATTACTGAAAATTCTAAAACCATCTGATCCACTTCCGCTTCACAGTTTCCACGTACGCAAAGAAGCTCTTGCTTTTTTTCATTCAACCGCTGAATGACCATCTTTGGATTATAATCCCTTGGTAGATCGTTTCTAGGTCCATGATAAAGTAAATCTCCCAACAAAATGAGCTTTTCAGCCCCTTCTCTTTCATAGGCTTTGAGCATCTTGTGGCAATAATAATTAGAGCCGTGTATGTCTGATGCAATCATATATTTCATAAATTTTTTCTCCTTACTTTTTATTCATCTGCTTTGCTTTTTCAATACATGCAAGCGTTCCACCCATTACCGATCCACGGAAACCATTCATTTCCAACTCTGCCACAGCTGCTATCGTAGTGCCTCCTGGAGAGCAAACCATATCTTTCAATTCGCCTGGATGCATACCTGTTTCGAGTACCATTTTGGCAGAGCCAAGTACCGATTGTGCTGCAAACTGATAAGCTTGTGCTCTAGGCATACCACCTACCACTGCAGCATCTGCCAAAGCTTCAATAAACATATAAACATAGGCAGGTGAAGATCCACTTACACCGATTACCGTTTCCATTAGATATTCGGAAACAACTTCACATTTACCAAAGCTTTCAAATATCACTTTTACATCTGCCAGGTCTTCATCTCCAACTAATTTGTTTGGACACAAAGCAGCCATTCCTTCACCAACTAATGCAGGGGTATTTGGCATCGTCCGTACCAGTTTTATTTCTTTTCCAAACATTGTTTCAATACTGTCAATTGTTTGACCAGCTGCTATACTTACTACTAATGTGTGTTCTGTAATTATCTCTTTTATTTGCTCAATGACAACCGCGTAAATATTTGGTTTTACCGATAAGAATAAAATATCCGCTTCCTTTGCTACCTGCTTATTATCTTTTGTCGTTATTACGCCAAAACGTGTTGACAAATTATCAAGTAAGGTCTCATTCAAATCTGCAACCATTACCATATCACTCTTTACCAAAGAAGCAGCGATAATTCCACCAATTATCGCACCCCCCATATTTCCGCCGCCTATAAATCCAATTTTTTTATTCACACGTTTTCTCCATTTCTTACTCTCGTATTTGTCCATTGCCAAAAACAATGTATTTTGTGGTTGTAAGTGCTAGTAATCCCATTGGCCCACGTGCATGGAGTTTTTGTGTACTGATCCCAATTTCCGCACCAAATCCAAATTCAAATCCATCGGTAAATCTTGTAGATGCATTCACATAAACAGCAGACGCATCAATTTCTAACAAGAACTTTTGCGAATTATCATAATCCCTGGTAACAATAGCTTCCGAGTGTCCCGTATTATATTCATTAATATGGGCAATTGCAGCATCAATATTTTGAACAACTTTTAAAGATAGGATCGCATCTAAATATTCCGTCCGAAAATCTTCTTCCGTTGCCTCCGCAATTCGAGAATCTATCTCCTGACTTATTTTATCACCTCGGACTTCAACTCCCTTTTTATCAAGGCAATCCAGAATTTTTGGAATTGCTGTCTTTGCAACCGCTTCATGAATCACTACAGATTCACAAGCATTACAAACACCCATACGCTGTGTTTTTGCATTGTCAATGATTTGAACTGCCATGTCAATATCTGCAAACTCATCAACATATACATGACAGTTGCCAGTCCCAGTCTCAATCACAGGTATGGTACTATTTTCTACTACTGTTTTGATAAGTCCAGCTCCACCTCTTGGAATTAATACATCCACGTAAGAATTGAGTCTCATAAATTCTCTCGCTGTTTCTCTACTGGTATCCTCAAGTAACTGTATCGCATCTGCCGGCAGCCCAGCGTCCGTTAACGCTTCTTTCATTACCTTTACAATCGCCTGATTTGAAATAAGTGCATCACTTCCGCCACGAAGAATAACTGCGTTACCTGTTTTAAAGCATAGACCAAAGGCATCGGCCGTAACATTTGGTCTCGACTCATATATAATACCAATCACACCGATTGGAACTCGCTTTTGTCCAATTTGTAGCCCATTTGGACGAATTTTCATGGAAATAACTTCACCAATTGGATCTTCCAAAGAAACGATTTGTTCCAATCCTTCTGCCATTCCCTTTATTCTTGTATCCGTCAATCGAAGGCGATCGATTAAAGAATCTTTCACACCATTTAAAACTGCCTGCCTTACATCTTCCTCATTTTGTTGTAAAATAAAATCCGCCTTTTCTACCAAAGCATGTGCAACTGCCAATAGACCTTTATTTTTATCATTTTGTGAAAGCTTGTTTAAAATACGTGCAGCCCTCTTGGCTCTGCTTCCAATTTCGTCTAAATACTGCATTATTATTTCCCCTTTCGACCAATTTACTATCTATAATATCGATTCTCATAATAAACATGCTCTAGGCAAAGTCCCTGTGGTGGTGCTGTAAAACCAGATGCTTCTCTATTTTTTGCAACCAGTATGGAAGCAATGGAATCCGGTGAACGTTTCAAAAGACCAACTTCTATTAGCGTTCCTGTCATAATGCGTACCATATTGTATAAAAATCCACTTCCCTCATAGGAAATCGTTATTTTATCCCCAATTTGATTGATATTAATTTGATAAATGGTTCGAATGGATGACTTTTGCATATTTTTATCAGAACTAAAGCTTCGAAAATCATGTTCACCAATCAAAAATTGACTTGCCTTTTTCATGGCTTCAACATGAAGCTTTGGTGCAATTTCATAGACATATTTTCGTCCAAAAACAAACGAAATATCCGAATTCCAAATCGAGTAAGAATACGTCTTGGCTCTTGCAGTCCGTCTCGCATGAAATCCTTGTTCAACTTCCTCCACATTCAAGATTTTTATATCTTCTGGAAGAATCAGATTAAGCTTATTCATGAACGCATTAGGGTTAAGTTCCGATTTCGTATAAAAGTTTGCTACCTGACCTTTTGCATGTACGCCAGCATCAGTTCTTCCGGAACCATTTATCTCAATTACCTCATTTAAAAGAAGCGAAATGGAAGATTCCAGTATACCTTGTATTGTCTTGTTCGTATTTTCCTGGCGTTGCCAGCCATTATATGCAGTTCCGTCATAAGCAATTTCTATTTTTATATTACGATTCATTACACGTCCTTACTAACATGTTAAAGTGCTAAAGTTTTATTGTTTAGGAATGATTATATCTATATTCTAACAATTAATCAATACAAATTCCAGATATTTAGCCAAAATGCTAATTATAGAAGAAATCGGCTAACACGATTATCTATTTTAATAAGACATAAACAAAGAGANNTCTCTTTGTTTATGTCTTATTAAAACAATTGTTTATTTTAAATATTGTTTTACATTTTCCTAATTTTCTTTGCTATATGCAACACCTAGCTTAGCCGGTACATTAAAGTTCTTTCTACATACCGTTAATACAATGGTTAATATGTATGGAAGTGCAATAAATAATTCGTTCGGGAAGTAACTACCTCCCCCTATTGATTGCATATAGATAGCAATTGCTTCTGTAAATCCAAAAACTACAGTACCAATTACCGCTCCTTTGGGATTCCAATTACCCAAAAAACAAATAGCAAAAGCAATCCAACCGCGTCCTCCAATCATATTGGTTGTAAACATTCCTAAATATCCAACGGAATAGAACGCCCCAGCAACTCCTCCCATAACACCTGCAAGAAGTACTACTACAAAACGAACACCGTTAACATTGATACCAGCTACATCTACCGCCTCTGGGTTTTCTCCCGTAGACCTTATAATCAATCCAATGGATGTACGAAACAAAAGAAAATATGACAAAGGAATAATGAAGTAAACGAGGTAGGTTAAACTATTTTGGTAAAAAAAGATAGGTCCAATTACAGGTATTTTTGATAGCACGGGTATCGCAATTTGGCTTAAAGGATCAATCTTTAAAGGAGAGGTTGGGATGCCAAAAAGTACTCTTTGAAAATAGGTACAAAAACCTGCTGCTAAAATATTGATTGCCGTTCCGGTTACTACCTGATGCTGTTTTAGAAAGATGCAGACAATCCCATAAATTGCTGCTGTCATCGTTCCGGTTGCCATTGCCATCAAAATACCAATGAAAGCGCTACCAGTAAGATATGTTCCGACAAATCCACCCCAAGCTCCCATGAGAAAAATACCTTCTATTGCAGTAACCATCATTCCGGTGCGTTCTGCTATTACTTCTGCAATCGAGCCATAAAGCAATGGCGTACTCATCATTAATGCTCGACTTAACAAACTAACTATCATTCTCCCACCGCCTTCTTCTGCAATTTAAGTTTTTCTCTTCGATTCTCCAAATAAGAACGGAAGAAATAAGAAACAATAACAAAAATCATAACAAATCCCTGCATTAAATCTACAATACTTGCAGGAACATTTACTCCGGGCATTCTTCCCATTAAATTCCCGATTACATTCAATGCTCCAAATAAAATAGAAGCAAAAATAATGCCAATTGGGTTCGCATTTGCTAATATAGCAATTCCAAGACCCGCAGAACCAATACCTGAGTTAAAGTCCTGAATAAGCATATGTTGTACTCCATTTACCTCTGTAAAGCCTGCCATTCCAGCTAGAGCTCCACTAATAAAGAAGGTAATGATATATATTTTTTTTGAAGGAATTCCTGACATTTCTGCAGCAGAAGCATTGCTTCCAACCGCTCGTATCCGATAGCCTAGCGGCGTTTTATATAATAAAATCCAAACTCCAATAGCTACCAATATTGCAACTATAAATCCTACATGCAACCTTGTTCCATCCAACAAATTCGGTATCCAGGCATCCCTTGTTAATGCATCGGTCTGGGGATATTCTCCTTTGGATTCTTTCAAAAAGGTGCGTAGTAAATAATTCATTAAGGCTAAAACTACGTAGGTTGACATCATACTTACTAAAAATTCATTTGCATTGTAATGCGCCTTTAAAAAACCAATGAAAGCTCCAATTAATCCACCTGCAACCATGGTCAGTGCAAATACAATCATTAGCAATACTATCGTTGGAACTTTACCCTGAAGCTGTAAGGAAACTGCAATTGCAACAATTGAGCCCATGTAAAACTGTCCCTGTGCACCAATATTAAATAAATTAGCTTTAAATGCGAAAGCAAAGGACAACGCTGTGAAAATTAATGGTGTTGCTTTTAAAAATACATCTCCTAGCGTATATTTATCTGTAATTATCGTAGTTAATGCTTCTTTAAATACAGGAATCGGATTAATTTTCAAGAGTAAAAGCATAAGACCACTTAAGATTAATCCAGCTGCAATAGCCAAAAAATTGGTAACTATCATATCTCTTATTTTTGCATTCATCTTTACACTTCACCTTCCCTAACATAACCAGCCATAAGAAGACCAATTTTCCCTGTTGTCAATTCATCATGATTATAGATTCCCATAAAACCACCTTTATAAATAACCGCTATCCGATCACATAAATCAAATATTTCAGTTAACTCGGTGGATACCAAAAGAACACTTTTGCCTTTATTTCTCTCTTCTAGCACTGCTGTATGAATATTGTTAATTGCTCCTAAATCAAGGCCTCTTGTGGGTTGATTTAAAATCAGAAGTTCCTTACCATTATCTACTTCACGTGCTAGTATCACCTTTTGCTGATTACCACCTGACAACCCTTTTGCCTCAGCATCTGGTCCCGGCGCTTTGATCATGTAGTCTTCAATTGCTTTTTTTGTATATGCATCTAGCTTTGTTTTATCAATTAATCCATGCTTTTTCCATTTTTTATTAAAACTTGTTTTTAACATCATATTTTCCGATAACGTCATATTCATAATCATTGCATCTCTATGACGATCTACTGGAACATAACCCATTCCTTTTTCAATACGTTCTTGAATCGATAATTTCGTGATGTCTTCGTCGTTTAAAAGAATCTCACCTTCCGTTACCTTTCGTGCTCCACTAATTACTTCGCATAGTTCATCTTGACCGTTGCCGCTTACACCTGCAATTCCAAAAATTTCTCCAGCTTTAATATCAAAGGAAATATCATGTAATATTGGGAGCTCACCTTTTTTTTGTACCAAAATTCTATTCACTTTAAGTTTAACTTCTTTTTCCTGCTTTGTATCTTCTTTTTTCCGCTCTGCTGGAACAATATCCTTCCCTATCATCTTTCTAGCCAATTCAATTTCATTGGTTTCCTTCGAGTTAAGATTCCCGCAAAGAATGCCATTCCTCATTACAACAATACGATCTGCCACTTCCATTACCTCTTTCAATTTATGTGTAATAAAAATAACGGAGTTTCCTTTCTTCGTATAGTTCTTTACAAATTCCATCAGTTTTTCTGATTCTTGAGGCGTAAGAACTGCCGTTGGTTCATCCATAATTAAAAGTTTAGCATCGAGGTAAAGAGCCTTTAATATTTCTACCTTCTGTTGCACTCCAACGGCAAGATCTGATACTTTTGCATCCACTGGAATATCAAATCCATATTGCTGTGCTAAGTTTTTCACCGTCTTTTTACAGGCTTCATAGTCAATTTTTCCATGTACATTTCCTAATATTATATTTTCCGTTACTGTATGAGCGGGTACAAGAGAAAAATGTTGCTGTATCATTGAGATTCCAAGTGCCATCGCATCTTTTGGTGAATTTATTTTTTGCTCCTTGCCCTCCATAAAGATCTGTCCCTCATCGGCTTTGTAGAGTCCATAAAGGATCTTCATGACTGTACTTTTCCCTGCTCCATTCTCTCCTAAAAGTGCAACTACTTCGCCATGTCCAATGCTAAAAGAAATATCTTTATTTGCAACAACTCTTGCAAAATACTTTGACACATTTCGAAGTTCAAAATATGGTGCTTCCATGCTAGTCTCCCCTTTACTTTATATTTTAGGAATGGCGCCCCAAACAGAGCGCCATGATAGCTTTCCTATTGTGCAAACATTGCCTTTAAATCAACTTTTCCATCTTTAAAATCTTGAATACCTGCGTCTACTGCATCCTTGACATCCTGCGTAATATTATCTGTGTAAACAGGGACAAAAATACTTTCATTAATTCCGGCTTCATGCACGGTATTTCCGGTTAATTTCCCATCTATATATTGTTGTATTGCCCAAATATAGAAGGTCTCGAAATCAAAGACTACAGAAGCAACAACCGTATTAGGATCAATCGTTGTCTGATCGCTTGAGAACCCAATGAACTTAACACCTTTTGCCTTCGCTGCCTCAATACTTCCAAGTCCAACTTCGTTTGCATATACAAACAAAGTATCTGCTCCATTGTCAATCATCTGCTCGGCCATTTGCTTTCCAAGTGCAACATCATCCCAGCTATTTGCATATGCTCTGGTTGCTTTTGCTCCTGTTATGTTTCTACTTTTGGCAATTTCTACTGCATTTTTTTCATAAACATCCATTAAATGTTCCATTGGTTCATTTGGAAATCCTCCAATTGTAGCAAAATTTCCATTTTCAGAAACATTTCCTGCAATGATAGAAGCAATATAGCTTGCCTCGTATTCTTTTGGAAAAATTGGTGCTATATTATCACCATCACATTTTGAACCATTTACTACGCAAAATGTGGTATCTGGGTAGTTTGGTGCAACTGTTGCAACTGCTTCATCAAACTGTGATCCTGCAGAGAGTATCAAGTTGTATCCACGTTCTGCATACTCTCTAAAGGTAGACTCAAAGTCAGATGCTTGCACATTTTCAACGTATTCCATTTTTGTACCAAGCTTTTCGTTACAAGCTACCAAACCAGCATAGTTTGTTGCATTCCAGCTTTGGTCATTAATAGGACCTGGAAGAATCAAAACAATCTTGTAATCCCCTGCTGTTTTGGTTCCCTCTACCGTTTCTGATTTTGAATCTGTGCTTTTAGAAGCACCACATCCCCCCATAAGTCCTACTGATGAAATAATCATTACCATAAACAATAAAACGCTAATACTTTTTTTCATTTTCATACTAAGCTCCTCCGTTTTCTATTGATATAGCTTAATTATAAATATATTGACCAAATATAATATTACTTCAAATTACTATTTTATCTAAAATATTACTGTGTTTTTATAAAAAAGAAGAGAAGTGATCATTATACATAATCATTTCTCTTTTTACTAATATTAATTGTTGTTTTTTCCATTTCGGTATTCAAGTGGAGTAACTCCATACATCTTTTTAAAAGTACTACTAAAATATTTTGCGTCTCCAAATCCTATGATGTCTGCAATATCTGAAATTTTATACTCTAACTGTCCTAGGAGTTTTTTGGCTTTTTGCATTCGATATTCAATTATATATTCCGATAGATTTTTTCCCATGTGCTTTTTAAATAAATCGCATAAATAATTTGGAGAAATAAATAATTCTGCAGCGATATCCTTTAATACAATTTTTTTTGAATAGTTCATTTCAATATATTTTATGGCTTTTAACACCAAAAGATTGTTTACTTCCAACACTTCTTTCTTATCTTCTTTACCAAATTTCCTTTCGTTTTCAATCATCATTAACACAGATATCAACTCTTTTGTATTGGTTGGTTTCGTCATATAGCGAGTGACTCCCAATTGAATTGCTTTTTGTGCAAAGGAAAAATTACTATACCCACTCAAAATTATGATACAAACATTCTTATTTTTATCTCTTATTTGACCAATCAACTCTAATCCACTTACCTCAGGCATCTTAATATCCGTTATTATAACATCCACTTCATCTTCATATATGAACTTAAGTGCCGACTTAGCATCTTCAAATGTCCCAACCACATTCCAGTTTTCTCTTGCATCCAGTAATTTATTTAATCCATTACGAATTTTAGGTTCATCATCTACAATTACTATATTCATTTTGCACCTCCTGCTTCATTTTGGAATGCATAAAGTAATTACCGTTCCTTTTTTCCATTTACTTTTTATATCCAAACCAAACTCTTCGCCGTAATGAAGACGAATCCGTCGATCCACATTTCGGACTCCTATGCTTTCTGATTCTTCTTTAAGCAGCAATTCGCTCATAAGTTTTTCTTGTTTATCCTGCGGTATTCCATCCCCATTATCCGCAATCGAAAGATAAAAGCATTCTGCCTTTTCACGCCCCTTTATCCATATTTTTCCACCCCTTTTTATTGGTTCTATTCCATGCAAAATCGAATTTTCGACAATAGGCTGTAAAATCAGTTTTGGTACTAAATAACCTTTCATGGTCTCCGGAATATCTATTTCATACTCCAATCTTTCCTCTAGACGATTTTTCTGTATACATAAATAGCTTAAAATATAGTGAAGCTCTTCTTCTATCGAAATCAAAGAATCCTTCCCATGAATGGAATATTTCATCAGATCTCCCAATGAAATCACCACCTCACTAATATCATATTCCTCTCTCTCAATCAGCATCCAGTTGATTGAATCCAACGTATTATAAAGAAAATGCGGATTAATCTGTGCCTGCAACGCTCCAAGTTCTGCATTCTTTTGCGCAATTTTTTCTTGGTATACTTCTTTAATTAATGTATTTATTTTATTGATCATAAAATTAAATGAATCAATTAAATGTCCAATTTCATCTCTTCGCTTATTTGGAAGTTGTAAGGAAAAGTTACCTTCTTCTACCTCTTTCATAGCTTCAGATAAGTCATTAATAGGTTTTGTCATTGTATACGATAGTAGTAAAACTACAATCCAAGCAATGATAACTGATATAAATACCAATGTAAATATCGATTCTCTTAAAACAGAGGATTGTGGAAAAAAATCATTCAAAGAAACAGCTGAAAAAGTCTTCCATCCGGTTACTCCGTTATATTGTCCACATACATAATATGTCTTTCCCTCCCATATAAGCTCAAACTTACGAATCCCCTTTTCAAAGTTTTCTTCCATATTGCTAAGCCATGTATGTTTCATATGTTTATTCGTGCAAATAACATCCCCTTTTTCATCAACTATAAAGGTGTACTGATTTTGAAACATGCTTTGATTACTTAAAAGGAGGTTACTAAATATATCAGGATTTAATTCAATTACCAATAGTCCCAAGTTTTTGGACTCTTCTTTGTCTTGAATCGCTTTTACCATAGATACGACAATATCATCATCCGTTACATTCTTAACGCATAAAGCTTTTGCCGTTCCTATCCAATTTGCTTTTTCAGGTTTTTGAAACGCTATCTGATAATACTGATTCAGTTCATCTTTCTCCATAATTGAAAATTTTTGGTTATAACTATACAAAACGGTTCCATTCATATCAACAATCATAATATCTGAAATTGCCTCAAAGGAACTAACAAAATTGGAGAACGTTTCCTTGATATAAGATTCATGTTTCAACTCTTTTCTCTCATTCTCATCCAATTCCATAATTCCCTTAACAGTCTCACTCATACTCAAATTCTGTGCTAGTTCGGTCATACCTCTCACTTTTGCATTAATATTAATATCAATACGATTGATGGTATCAACCATTTCACTTTTCTTGTTATTTATTACAATCCGTTCCGCATCAACGTAGGAATAGATTCCAATTAATGTTCCAAGTGTAACAATTGTAATTGTAAATGCTAGAATTAATTTTTTTTGAAGAGTAATACCAATCACCTCCGCATCCTAAAAACTCTAATGTCAACCGAGGGGATTTTAAATAACCTTAATATATGCTTCTAAATCCTCAGGTGGCATCGGTTTAGCAAAGTAATAACCTTGTATTTCATCACATTCTAAAACTTTTAAACTATTCCATTGCTCCTTGGTCTCAACACCCTCTGCAATCACTTTGATTCCTCGTGATTTTGCTACTTGTATCGCCATCCTTACAATCGTATTGTCATAGAAATCCTGTTCAATATTATCCACTAATTGCTTTGCAATCTTTATCCGATTCACCGGAAGATTTTTCAGATAGTAAAGGGAGGAATACCCTGTGCCAAAATCATCCACTGCGATTGATACTCCTAGCTTTCTTATATTTTGTAATGTTTCCAACATTTCTGGATTTTCTTCCAACTGAATATTTTCCGTTATTTCAATTTCGATTTTATCGGGAGATACTTTGTAGTTTTCCATTATTCTTTCGAGTCTAACTACAAATTCCCGATCAATCAATTGCTTGACGGATACATTAATTGCCATTCTAATATCCTTCAAGGTTACCTCTTTCCATTTCGCCAATTGACTGATTGCTTTTTCCATAATCCAGTATCCCAAAGGCACAATCATTCCCGTTTCTTCTGTAATTGGAATAAAATCATACGGAGGAATAAAGGAACCATCTTTCTTTTGCCAGCGTATAAGTGCTTCCACACCGATTAAGGTTCCATCTTCACAAGAAACCTGTGGCTGATAATAAAGGATAAATGCTTCATCATATTTAACTCTCTTTAGCTTCATCTCAATTTTATTTTTGTAATATTCATGATCGCCTAATTTTTTATTGTATTCAAATGCCTTATTCACTCCAATACTTCTTGCCTGTAACATCGCAGAATCCGCATTTTTTATTAATTCTTCCGGATTTTTTGAATCCAGCGGATAACAAGAAATCCCAACATTGAAGGTTACTGCAATGTCATAATTTTCCATATTGTAAACATCACTGCAAGATTCAATCATGCAATTTGCAACTTCTAACCCATAATCTTGTGAATACTGTCCCCTGAGTACTAAAACAAAAGCATTTTCGCCATAAGCGGCAAGTAATCCATTCTCTCGATCCGAGACCAAGTGAATCCTTCTTGCCACTTCTTTCAATAGCGATTCCGAACATTTTTTTCCATATAACGAGACAATACTTTTATATTTATTTTGTTCTATGTATAAAACCGAGATTCTTTCTTTCTTTGCTAGACTCTCACAAAGGTTCGTCAGATGTTCTTCCAAATATCGTCTGCTATATAATCCGGTTGTGATATCCGTATTTAATAATTTTACAATTTCTAAGGTCCTCTCTTCTACCTTATTTTCCAGTTCTTCTACATACTCTTTTTCTTTTCTTAACAATTCATCTCGAAAAATATTATTTTGCGTATAAATCGTTAATATATAATATATCATAATACAAGTAACCACGATAAAGAAATAAGGCGTCTTTGCTCCTTCAAAAATCACTAATATCAATGGTAAAATAAGTAATACTAGATCTTTTTTATATTTTACGAATCCACTTTCCGGTTTTTTATTTCTTATTGGAATCGTCTTCGCGGTTAACTTCAAAACACCTCCCATTCCAAACATAATAAATGACAATGCATATCCGCAATTTAGTAATGAATTTGGATCATAGGATTGATAAAAGTATTGATAATAATAGATTAAATCTGTAGTTGCAAATAGAAACACACCGATAATAATAAAGTGAATAATTAAGGGTTCTTTTTTTTGTCGTATAGCCAGAAACCAAATGCTGACCCAGGCAGAAATAATAACATCTGCAACCATAGATAACATTGCAACGGTATCTGCCTTCAAAGCATTTGCTTTTTCAATATCTTGATGGAACACAAATACCCAAAGAAAAACCAAGAAACAAAGCGCTATAATCAAAGTATCCAAAAAAACCTGCATTTTACTTCCTTTCCTGATTTCCGAATATCCAAAAATCACGAAAGATATCATTAAAAATAGATTCACTGCAAAATAGCAATAAGTAATGGTCAAATTATAGATTGGATTCACCCTAAATATCAACGTTACAATCCCCCACAACACATCACTTATAAACCAAAAAAAGATACTGATTGCTAAAAATAATCCAGAAGTTTTTAGCACTTTATCATTTTCATATATAACAAATCCAAATAAAATACAACAAAAAGCCAGAAAGCTTATCGTTGGCGACACGATATCCGTTATCCAATTGTTCTTTGTAATTAACCCCAAGAAATATATTATATATAGTACTCCAAACATAAGAAAACTTATCTTTTTCATCACATTCCGCCTCTATTCTTATGAATCATTTGTATTTTTAAAAACTACTATGGTGTTAAGTTAATTAAGTTTATCATATCGACTTAGTGGCTTCAATACATATTGAGAAATAAGTATTTCATTTGGTTATGGGGAAATACAGGGTTATTGGGAAAGTCACGCAAAATGACAGTGGAGGTAATTCTTCGATTTGAACGGTGCGGACGGTCTGCCAGAAAAGCAGCCGCATAAACGTTCGGAAGAACTTCTGGACATCGAATAATTGACTCTTATGGGAGTCAATTATTTGATAGAATTTCTTCCGAACATGCTAAAATGCTTTTTCTGACAGACCGTCCGCACCGTTCAAACTGGAGAATTAGCTCCACTGCCATTTTGCTGGTTTTCGAATAAAGTCAATTATTTCTTTATTATTCAAAGTCAACATGTGGTGTTGCTAAACACACTATTTTCCCATTTATTGAGTAATTTGTTCCAAATGACTTTTTACTAGAACCAACTGTCTTATTTGTTGTACCATTATATCTGTTTCTACAATTTATATCGAAAAAGCTAATCACGAAATACAATTTCTCCTGTCTTGGGATCCATGGATTCTACAATTGCTAAAGATTCCACTCGAACACCGGATTCACGCACTATTTTTCCGCCTTCCTGGAAACCTTTTTCAATAACAATGCCTGCTCCTACTAAAGATGCACCAGAATCTTTTATAAGCTTAGTTAATCCAAGCAGTGCTGCTCCATTTGCAAGGAAATCATCGATGATAAGAACCTTATCCTCTGGTCCTAAAAATTGTTTCGAAACGATAATGTCGTAAACCTTACCATGTGTAAAAGATTCAACTTTGCTGGTGTAAGTATCACCTGCAATATTTTTCGTCTGGTTTTTCTTTGCAAATACAACTGGAACCTCAAAATATTGTGCAACAATACAAGCAACTCCAATACCTGAAGCTTCAATTGTTAATATTTTATTGATATTGCAATCTTTGAACCGTTCTTTAAATTCTTTTCCCAATTCAACGAAGAGCTTTACGTCCATCTGGTGATTTAAAAAACTGTCTACCTTTAACACATTGCCCTCTTTTACCTTTCCGTCTTTTTGTATTCTTTCTTTTAAAAGTTGCATTCTTTACCTCCGTTTTTTTGTATGGTTTACGCGTTTGTAATGGCTCTAATTATAGGTAAAAACTCCGAAAAAATCAACAATACTTTTATTATTTATTTTTATAAACATGCTACCATCTTCTAATAAACAATAAAAGCAAACGGTAAAACCAATTTCTAATTGTATTACTATCAAATTTGTTAAAATTTTGTTTACCACCAAGTCGAGAAATGGTAAAATAGGACATAGCAAATATTTACGTTGGAGGAAATCGTTATGAACGAATCTAGTTTTTCCCTATTAACCCAAAAGGAAATTGACACTTTAATTTCTTTTCTATCTGAAAAAGAAGAAGGTGTTACAAGAGATGTGCTGAGTCAGAACAGCATTGATAAATTGATCCATTTAATCAGTAATAATGACATCAACAAAATTAGGTTAGATGCACTGGATGCTCTGGAACTAAAGCCAACCTTTGACATCTTGAAAGAATTGCAATTACGGGAAGACTCTTCCGAAATTTGTGAATTATGTTTTACAATTGATAGTAAAACTGATTTTGTTTGTCTTTATGCAAAAAACATGCATACCGGTAAAGAATATCAAATTACTCCATCGACACTGGACCGAACTGAACTTATCAATGGTTCTACTTATTGGGGATATTCCATTGCACCAGTTTTGTTCGATAAAATAGCGAGAATCTTTAACTTAAAGTATTCTCGCCAAACATATGAAGAAATTTGTTCCCTGTTTCTGATAAAGAACTTTGGTTCTACAGAGCAAGGAATTCCATCGCTATATTGTCCATCTGGTAATCAGTTACTGGATAATTTATTATAATAGTATTCCAATGCACCCTTAATGTCTTCCACAACCTCATGTTGCTTTGAAGAAAATTCTTCATTACAGTGTGCACACATGGACATATTCTCTGTATATGTACTTAATTCTTCCAGGCAATCATACACTTCTATGATTGTCTGATTTTCTTGTGTAGCCTCAAAGACACCGGCCAGTTTTAGTGTCTCCATCACTTTGTATGTTGCATTCTTTACAGAATCAGAGCAATTCAATATATCGTATGCCATTCCTTCTAACACCATCTGTGTTTCATCTAACTGATTCACCATTTCTGCAACCCTTGTAATTTCAATTATCTTCTCATCCATTGCGTACTATCCCCCTGTGTTACATGTAATTAAGTAGTTCTCTAATGTTTTTGATTCCTATCAATTTCATGTCCATGCCTGATTGCTTGCCAAAAGAGTTCATGTTAGCATCTGGAAGAATACATTCCTTGTATCCCATTTTTGAGGCTTCCATTACCCTTTGTTCTATCATATTAACTGCCCTTACTTCGCCGGTTAATCCAACTTCTCCAAAAAGGATCATATTACTGTCAAAGCAGGCATTACGGTAACTTGAAATTATTGCAGCAATCAATGCTAAGTCAAGAGCCGGTTCATTGATTCGTATTCCCCCTGCAACATTGATGTAAGCATCACATTCACCCAAAGAAATACCCAATCGTTTTTCTACAACTGCCATGAGAAGATTTACTCGGTTGTAATCAATTCCTGCTGCTGTTCGTCTTGGCATATTAAAGTTTGTTCGACAAATAAGCGCCTGTATCTCTACCAAAATCGGTCTGGTTCCTTCAATGGAGCAAGAAACGACAGACCCTGCTTCATCCACTGGTTTACCCTTTAACATATATTCCGATGGATTTGCTACCTCAACAAGACCGCTTCCTTTCATTTCAAAGACGCCGATTTCATTCGTGGAACCAAATCGATTCTTCACCGCACGAAGGATTCGGTAGGATGCGGATCCATCCCCTTCAAAATAAAGAACGGTATCCACCATGTGCTCTAATACACGGGGGCCAGCTACCATTCCTTCTTTTGTCACATGTCCGACAATAAAAATAGATACCGAAAGACTCTTTGCCAGTCGCATTAACACACTCGTTGTCTCCCGAACCTGACTTACGCTTCCTGGGGCAGAAGAAATATCCTCTCGATACATCGTCTGAATCGAGTCAATGATAACAACGGATGGTTGCATTTGCGTTATGGTTTCTTCCACCAGATCCAAATCCGTTTCACAAAGCGCCATGAGCTCACCCGCAAAATCTCCTAAGCGATCTGCTCGCATTTTTAGCTGCTTTAGAGATTCTTCTCCTGAAATATATAATACCTTTTCATTTTGCCCCGTTAGCTGTCTGCACATTTGCAAAAGCAGCGTAGACTTTCCAATTCCAGGATCACCACCAACCAAAACGAGACCTCCAACAACGATTCCACCGCCTAACACGCGGTCAAGCTCATGGATTCCAGTTTTAATACGTTCATCCTGTGAGGTAAGTACTTTTGATAAAGGTTCTGGGTCTTTTTTCAATCCTTTTTTACCATTATTAGAAAGAACCGACTTTGTCTTTGCAGCCGTCGGTTCTTCTACAAATGAATCCCAAACCTTGCAGCCAGGACATTGTCCCAGCCACTTGGAAGATTCAAATCCACATTCTTTACAGAAAAATATTGCTTTATTTTTTGCCATTTACTTATTATCCTATCTTCAAGGTACAAGTTTTATGCTCTTTTTATAATCTTAACAAAAACCATTTTTTCCAGCTCAAGAGAAACACTTAACATAAGCTTACCTCCAAGATTGGTCGTTACGTCTCCAATGCTATCGCCATCTATAAATACTTCATACGCCTGTTCTGGTTCCAATTCTAATGTAATCTGGGCATCTTCTGGTCCTTCTACACTAAATTCTACCAAGTCAGCCGTTTTCTTAAAATTGTGAACTACAGTTCCAGGTTCTGATTCATATACCAAAAGTTCATTTTTCTTTAATTTTGTCACTTCGTTAAATGTCTTAATTTTGTAAATATTGCCTTCAAATTCAAAATCACAAATTTTGGTCTTTGCTTCCAACGAATAATCTCCAAAACTTAGGGTATTGTCATCTTCTTTTCTGATTAAACCTTTGATAATTGGCATTTTCATGTCCTCCCAAATACTTATCCGAATTGTTTATTTTTTTATTACCAATATATTTAGTATTCAAATATTATACTATAAATTCCGTTGGAATTCTACTATTTTATATAAAATGCGACATCTTTCCCTTTCATTCGAACGGATACGACATCTCCTGATTTGATATTGCCATCTAGTACCTCTTCTGCTAATTTATCCTCAATATTCGTTTGTATTGCACGACGAAGTGGTCTAGCACCATATTTATGATCATAACCCGCACTTACAATAAAATCGATAACTCCTGCTGTTGGTTTTAGTGTAATATTCATCTGTGTTTCACAACGTTTGATAATTCCTTTTAGCATAATACCAACAATCTGTTTGATATTATCCTTCGTCAGAGAATGGAAGACAATAATCTCATCAATTCGATTGATAAATTCTGGCTTAAAGAGGCGTTTTACCTCTTCCATTACACCGTCCTTCATTTTCTTATAATCCAAAGATTCATCTTGTACAGAGGCAAATCCTAGATTTTTAGGCTCTACAATTCGTTGTGCTCCTGCATTCGATGTCATAATAATAATCGTATTTTTGAAGCTCACCTTTCTGCCTTGTGAATCTGTAATATGACCATCATCTAGTACTTGAAGTAAAATATTGAATACATCCGGATGCGCCTTCTCGATCTCATCAAATAAGATAACGGAGTATGGATTACGGCGCACCTTCTCACTTAATTGACCACCTTCATCATATCCAACATATCCTGGAGGCGAACCGATTAGTTTTGATACACTATGCTTTTCCATATATTCTGACATATCAACGCGAATCATCGCATTTTCACTTCCAAACATGGATTCAGCCAAGGTCTTTGACAATTCCGTCTTTCCAACACCAGTAGGACCTAGGAATAGGAAAGATCCAATTGGTCGATTTGGATCTTTTAGCCCAACACGACCACGTCGTATTGCTTTCGCGATGGACGAAACCGCCTCTTCTTGCCCTACCACACGTTCGTGTAGAATTGATTCCAATTTTTGCAACCGCTTTGTTTCCTCTTCTGCAATTTTTTGTACCGGTATCTTTGTCCAAGATGAAATAATATCTGCAATTTCATTCTCACCCACAACAAGTTGTTTTTCTTTCTTTTCATTTTCTTGTTTTTCTTTTAAACGGGCAATTTTCTCCAAGTTCTTTTTCTGTTGATTCTTAATTTCACCAGCTGCTTCAAATGCCTCGTCTTTTATCGCATCTTCCTTCTTTTTTTCAAGAAGTTGATTTTCCTTTTCTAGCTCCTTAATCTGTGGAGAATCAATATAAGTACTTAAGCGAAGTTTTGAAGAGGCTTCGTCTATTAGGTCAATTGCCTTATCTGGAAGATAACGATCATTAATATATCGTACCGACATCTTCACTGCTGCATCCAAAGCTTGGTCTGTAATGGTAACATGATGATGATCCTCATACCGTTCACGAAGCCCTTTTAGGATTAAGATAGCCTCATCTTCGGCAGGTTCTTCAATTGCAACTGGTTGAAATCTACGTTCGAGAGCTGCATCCTTTTCAATATACTTTCGATATTCTTCACGTGTTGTCGCACCAATCAGCTGGATTTCACCTCTTGCAAGAGAAGGCTTTAAGATATTGGAGGCATCAATTGCTCCTTCCGCTCCTCCAGCACCAATGATTGTATGAATTTCATCAATGAAAAGCAATACATTGCCATCACTGATTACTTCTGCAATTACCTTTTTTATTCTTTCTTCGAACTCGCCACGGTATTTCGAACCTGCAACCATACCGGATAAATCCAACGTCAACAAACGCTTATTCTTTATTGTAGATGGAATATTTCCTGCGATGATCCGGCTTGCAAGTCCCTCTGCAATCGCCGTTTTTCCAACGCCTGGCTCGCCCACAAGACATGGATTATTCTTGGTTCTTCTACTTAAGATCTGAACGACACGTTGAATTTCATTTTCTCTTCCAATAACAGGATCTAATCGTCCTTCTTTTGCAAGCTGTGTCAAATCTCGACTGTACTGGTCAAGTGTTGGCGTCTGGGACTTTCCTCTTGCCTTACCTTTGCTTGCCATATATTCATTCTTCGCTGCTCCAACATCTTTACCAATTGCAGTCATAACGTCAACATACAGCTTTTGAACATTTACGCCCAATGTATTAAGCAGACGAACAGCGATACAGTCAGACTCCTTAATAAGCGAGATTAAAATATGCTCGGTTCCAACCTTCTGCGCTTTCAAGCGTACCGCTTCTCTTACACTTTGATCTAAGATTCGTGCTGATCTAGGTGTGAAATTATCTTGTTCCATCATACTAATATTGCCTTGTGGTGCAATCAGTTGTTCGATTAAATCCACTAATTTTTCTTTATCAACACCATTTTCTTCAAGTACCGTAGCTGCAACTCCAGGAGCAGTTAAAAGGCCGATTAGTAAATGCTCCGTCCCAATATAATTATGTGACAAGGCGTAAGCAATTTCTTTTGCATTTTGTATAGCCTCCAATGCGTTGTTTGTAAAATTATCATACATAATTATGTCCTCCGTTATTTTATAAGTTCAGGCAAATACATATTAATGTATTCTGCCCGTTTTTGATCTCTTTGTGCACTGCCTGCAATTTTTCCAAGTTTTTGCTGCAGATTCGCAGGTTGAATTTCCATCATCATTCGAAAGATCATATTTGGTTTTTCTAAGGTTACTGTTTTTGTGTCTTCACCAAACTTAAGTTGCGATAAAAGTGTCATCGCATCCTTTGTATTAATTTGCTTTGCATATTTTAAAACACCATAAGATCGATAAATTTGATCTTCTAAGACAGAAAAATTCGTATTTAAAATATGCTCTCTTCTCTTTTGTTCCTGATGAATCACTTGAAGCACCACACTATCTAATTTTTCTATAATGTCTTCTTCACTCATCCCTAATGTCTTCTGGTTTGAGATCTGATAGATACTTGCACAAGCTTTGGTTCCTTCTCCATACATACCACGAATGGTAACGCCAAACTTACCAGCCTCGTTCATGAGCTGCGTCATATTACCAGCTGCATCAAGCGCCGGCAAAAACACCATATAGGAGGCACGAAGCCCAGTTCCCACATTCGTAGGACAGGCAGTTAGATATCCGTATTGATTATGATACGAGATATCCAGCTTTTCTTCTATATAATCATCTATTTTATACGCTTCTTCCAAGGCTTTTTTCATATTCATTGCACCCGTCAAGCTTTGAATCCGCAAATGATCTTCTTCGTTTATCATGATACTCGCACGCTCATCCGGTGCAACCATAAGACCGGTTTCCTGCTTTTTTTCTACCATAATAGGACTAATAATATATCGTTCCAACATACTCAACCTACTAATCTCATCCATATGGTTGATACTACATGTAAGATAAGTTCCCGATTCATTTTTTATATCTTCCAGTTTTTCCATTACTTCATGATTCAGTGCAACCGCCTGTTCTTCAGATAGCTTTGGAGAAAATGGATATTTCTTTAAGTTTCTTGCTAAACGGATACGGCTTGAAATGACTACATCGCTGTATTCTCCTTCTTCTTCATACCATTTACGCATTCTTCCTCTCCTTTCAGTACTCGCATTTGATCCCGAAGTCTTGCTGCTTCTTCGTATTCTTCTCGTTCAATTGCTTCTTGTAACTGTAGTGAAAGCTTTTCCGTCTCCGTCATATTTAAAACGTAAGATTTCGAACTATCTTTTGCCCTTTCCGGCTGTTTTCCAATGTGATTATTTGCTCCTTGAATCTGACGCAAACTCTTATCCACCATAACTTTGAAACTATCATAGCAGTGTGCACATCCAAACTTACCATGTTCAAGCACATCTTCATATGAAATACCACAGCTTTCACATCTAGGCATAGTATCTTTGTTTTCCTTTTGTTCGCCCTCTCCATATATACTTCCGAGGATATTTGATAAAAAGTTATTCAATGTGCCTTCTATACTGTATTCTCCTTTATTGGTCTGAAAGGTGGATTGCCCAGCAGCACATTCTTCACATAAATATTGTTCTTTTTTCTCACCATTTCTAATTTCGGTATAATAAATCTTTGCCTCTCTTTTATGACAAATATCACATAACATTTTTATACCTCCTTTTTGAATTCCCTGAAAATTGAGTCAACAATTTGGTGCACTTCTTCGCATGATATATCTTTGCAAATGCCTTCTGCTAATATCACACGCATATTCTCCATCATAGCAAGGCGGGCGTCATATTTTTCTGGATCAATCGCTATAATAGCTCCCTTTCTACGATCTAACTGCAAATAACCTTCCTGCTTTAAAATGGTATATGCCTTATTTACTGTATGCATATTTATTCCGATGTGCTCTGCCAGGTCCCGTACAGAAGGTAAGCTCTCGCCTTCCATAATTTCAGCAGCTGCAATCCCTATGACGATTTGATTGCGAAGTTGAATATATATCGCTTCATCACTGTTAAAATCGATCTCAACAATCATTCTGTTCCCCCCTTAAATCAGTAAGTTATAGTTGTTATAGGAAAAGTATAACATGGCAACCCTAATCAGTCAAGATTTCCGCTTGTCGTAAAGTGAAATTTTATATTCTA
>DIGJ01000010.1 GCA_002419585.1 Lachnoclostridium sp. UBA5725 | reverse complement strand
TCTACTTGACAGGGGGCATATCAATTGGAGCTCATTCTTACTAGAGTTTCTACCTCATAATGCTAAAATGTTTTTAAGGACTGCCCCTGCGCTCCATTCGAATTAGGAAGGCTATGACCACCGCGCATATTGCTGATTTTGGTAAACGGCCCCGCTGTACTCTGTACTGTTACAGTAAATAACAGAATTTATATAGGCGTAGTAAAAACAGAATACAATTTGATTAACGTTTGGAAATATAGAGAAAAAATGCAATTTGAGTGTTGCCCAGAAATATACAGAAAAGACAAAAGTTGAATCAGCTAGCTATGTAATAGTTAAATTTTAAAAGCATTTAAATAATAAAAAAAAGTTAAGGGCATTTTTTTATCACATGATAACTGCCTTTGACTTTTTTACTAAATTCACACTTAATTCTGGTTACGTTTATAAAACGCCAGTAAACCAGCGAGTCCGTATTTCTTAGTCAGCCATAAAAGGCTGAGCTCATAATCTATATTCAATTTGCACGGCTCCCATGCTAGAATTTTATATCATTTGAGCATATGTAACGTAAACTCAATCGAAGAATTGGCTCCCCTAAGAGCCAGTTCCTCGATGTTTTGAGGTTACGTGGAATGTTTATGCGACTGATATAAAATCCTAGCATGGGAGCCGTGTAAATTGTAGAAAGACTAAAATACTCAGCCTTTTATAGCGTCACTCATCAAAAAGTCTCGCGTCCGTCCTGCTCCGTTAAACCAGAATCTTTCTATCCATCTGCTCTTGGTTTACCGCATAGTCTACAGCCGCTTCCTTTTTGATGAGTCCCTGTTTATATAAGTTTAAAATCGATTGGTCCATTGCAATCATACCCAAATTACTGTTTGTCTGGATTACATTATCGATTTGATAGCTTTTACTTTCTCGAATCATATTTCGAATAGCTGGCGTCATATGCATAATTTCCATTGCTGGTATCATACCGCCATCTTTTTTAGGCAAAAGCTGCTGTGATATTACACTATCTAAAACCATAGAAAGCTGTATGCGCACCTGGCCTTGTTGCGTCGATGGGAAGGTATCTATAATACGGTCAATCGTATTGACAGCTCCTTTTGTATGGAGCGTTGCAATGACTAAATGCCCTGTTTCTGCAGCCGTCATTGCTGTTTTAATCGTTTCATAATCTCGCATTTCTCCCAAAAGGATAACATCTGGTGCCTGCCTCAAACAGGCTCGAAGGGCAGACAAATAATCATTTGTGTCAATTGCAATTTCTCTCTGACTGATTATGCTCTTGTCATTTTTATATAAGTACTCGATTGGATCTTCTAATGTTATCACATGCGCGTTTCTATGTTTATTAATATAATCAATGATACATGCTTGCGTTGTAGATTTTCCACTACCAGCCGTACCCGAAAAAATAACCATGCCATGTGTTAGTTCTGAAACTTTCATTACTTCTTCTGGAATCGCCAATTCTTTATATTCTGGAATATGAAAAGAAACGACTCGAATTACTGCTGCCTTTGAACCTCTTTGAAAATAGGTATTTACTCGAAAGCGGGCAAGCTTTGCTATCGAAAGCGAAAAATCATCATCGCCATTCTTCATATACTGCTCCAGACTTCTATTTGCAAGCTGATAAATGTCATTAATTAATTTATCCGTATCCTCCGGTCGCAACCGTTCTTCGTCTCCCATGGAATCAATCTTTCCCGATACTTTGTAGCTTAACATTCCACCTGCAATTATGAATATATCTGATGCTCTATTATTTACCGCTTGTTCTAACAGCTTATGAAGCTTTTTCATATGTATACATCCCTCTCTTACTCTTCAATCTGCCCATCCCACACTTCTATACTGTCATCTGCTTGCCATACAATAGTCGAAACTACGTTCCATTTTCGTATCTCGAAGGTTTCACCATCCACCATTACTTCTACCGATAGGTTCTTTGAATCCGAAATCTTGCAGTCATAAGAATAGATTTTTTCTCCTATTTTTTTTACTTGGTCTGGATATATTCCTTCCCTCATCTTTGAAAGGATTCGTTCTGCTTCAAAATCTGCATTATAATAATTCGCAATTGCCCCCGCCGACTTATCTGACAGTTTTTTATTTACATTTGCAGTAGAAAGTGACAGCAATGAAAATGTTAGTAAACATAAAACAGCAAAAATAGTTAGCAAGGAAGATGCTCCAATCGGCATAGGTACATATCTTTGTTTACTCACTATCAGCAACCTCCTGCCATGCTATATTCTGTTCAAAAAGAGCCTTCCCCTTCTGATTTTTTACAATTACTTTGGCTTCTCCCAAATAACCATTGGTATTTTCCTTGTTTACAATTACAACGAATTCTGATTTTTCTGACTCGCTCCAGTTTTCATCTAAAGTAAGTGTCCAATTGTCATTATCAGCGTTCCCACCAAAAAGCTGTTCTAATTCCTCTATATTTCCTTGATTTGCAATCAATGTCTCGATAACATTTTGCGCAAAGTTGACTGCCTTATCCTTTGCCTGACTTTCCTTCGAAAATTGGCTTGAAAGTACAAATGCCTGAATGCAGAAGGTTGCCGTGAATGCGAATACTAAAACCATTATTAACTGTTCCATTAATAGTAGCGGCACTTTATTTCTTTCTGAATTCATGGTGTATCATCCTCCCCACTTCTCAAATATAGTGACAAATCTGATTGTGTACCATCTTCATCGATACATTGAATCGAAAGTTGACGACTATGTATGGAAAAGCGAAGATCGCTCGCTTTCATGATTGTATTTCCATCTTCCGGCCGTACTTCCATTCCATCCAAGGAAAACAGCTCTCGAATATAACCTTTATAACAATAAATCCTTGTTACATAACTATCCTTATTTATTTCCTGATACATATATAATGTTGAAATGCCATCCTCCTTTTGGAAAAAGTCACCTACCGATATTCCACCAGCAATATCATTATGACGTACTTTTTCTGCTATATAATTGATCGCAATCCGCTCATTATAGGACTCGTTATTTCTATTTAAAAGGCTTTTATAATTATTCACTCCAAGCAGTAACACTGTCACAATCAAGATTGCAAATAATCCAAAAAGCAAAAATACAAACACTTTATCGATACTATGTTTTGCTGTCCTATTTTTCATACTTGCTCCATTCTTTTATTTCTTTGCTATCACTGTCACAGTAGGCATAATATTATCAGCAAATATCTCATAAAAAACTGTATAGTATTCTTCATCGATCAAAACACCATAATTTTGTTCCAGATAATCCATGGTAGGAGGATAAAATCCCTCCGTGGCATAACAAGTCATGATTGCTTTATGAATGGAATCTTCCAACTGCTTTTGGTTCTCAATCTGCTGGCCTGCGTCCACTTTCGTTACTGACTGAAGGAGTAATAAAAGAGATGCAATGATACATAGTAATAGAACCCCTGCTTTTAAGTTTTTCTTCAAACTTGCTCCCCCCTGCTGCTTTAGCGGCTCTTTTTATAAAGGAGTGTGAACGGTTTTTTCTTTCACACTTGCTCCCATCTTAACCTATGGAGGACATGATATTCATTAACGGCAACATTACGGAAAGAAGAATCGTTCCTACGATGAACGAAGTAATGACTACAATTGTTGGCTCAATAAGACCAACTTTTTCTTCAATCTTTTGTTCTGCCTCTTCTTGCAATCGGCGTGCTATTTCAGTGATTACTGTATCTGCTGAACCACATCTTATTCCAAGTTCCAGCATACGGCAGTAACTATTTGATAAAATCTGGGTCTCCCGCATCGCCTGGGCTAATCCCATACCACTTTCCAATTTTTGAATGCACATATCATGACGCCTTTTTTCAGCAGGAACATCATCTTGAATTACTGCTGCATTTCGCAATGCATCTTCAACATTAAGTCCACTCATTATTCCCATAGACATAGCCGAAACGAAATGGGCAGTTCCTACCTTTTTAACAAGACCTCTGCTCCCAAAATACTTATGATAGAGTTTCATTGCCTTTCCTCTCATATTATGATTAAAAGCGAAGATAAAAAACCCAATTAGGATGATTGCTAATAAAACACCGATTACTGGCATTATATTTCCTAAAAATAATCCGATCTGCAATAACCCACCTGCAATGCCCTTCATCTCTCCTCCCAGCTGTTCATATACCTTATTGAATATTGGAAGAACCTTAACTAACAAAATTGCAATGATTATTAGCATTAATACACTTAAAATAACCGGATACAATATTGCACTCTTGATACGATTCATTAATTTGAAACGTCCATCATAATACTCGGATAAAGATTGAAAAGCCTGTTCTTGTCTTCCTGATATTTCGCCTGTTTCTGTCATATCTGCTACATATTTAGGGAAATATTCGGTTTCTCTTAACGCACTGGAAAGGGTATTTCCATCATTCACCTTATCCGCTAATTCTTTTAACAATGACTTTAATGTGATCTCCGTTTCATCATCTGCTAGTAGACGAAGTCCATCTCCTATACTAATGCCGGAATGCAATAACAAACTCATCTCCATACAAAAAACAGAAACGGACTCATTCGATAAATTAATTTTTTTCATAATTTCAACTATTCCTTTCGCTTCGCTCAAGAATAAAACGTATAAAATCCTAATATAGATATTTTGCCTTATAGTTAGAACCATCGCCTATATATTTTAAAATAGCCTTACTGGACTTTCCAGAGGAAGCATAAGTTGGATCCATTAACTTCCAAATATTTCCATCAAAAAAAATGATTCCATCAATCCACCCGCTATCATCTGTATATACATTAATCCACGCGTGATATGCATCACCGCTGTATCCTACTACCAACTTTGAAGGTACTCCCTGACTTCTGAGCATAGCGGTCATAACTGCTGCATAATCAAAACAGATTCCCTTTTTTGCCTTTAGTACAGTATCCAAATCAGGTAGATATCCACTTTTTACTGTTTTTGCTTTTTTTCTGTCATAGGTAAAATTATTGACCACATAATTATATATTTTTTTCACCTTATCCAAAGGGTCTGTAATTCCTTTTGTAAGACTTGCTGCTTTTTTTACTACTTTACTATTTTCTGTGTAATTCACATATTGGTTTGGCGTCAAAAATGGTGCAAACTCATCTGTAAGCTCTACAGTAAAGCTCTGCGACAACACCGTCATATAAGACGTTCCTGAAATATTTTGAAATATTGTTGTTTTATAGGTTCCATTTCCGTCCGAAAGAGGAAAGACCTCATATTTTTTCGGTGTTACATTATATGTATATACCACTCCACTCGGTCCAGCTACCTGTGCTTTGATCTTATTCGAAGTATCTTCCGTATATTTAACCATAATATAGCCATCGGAAACATTGGAATAATCAATAATGGAATACTCATTCTTCTTAACCTGTGTACCGGAGGCTACGGTCTTAAGTACCATAGATACTGCTCCAGGAGCTTCCGAAAGAATCGCTGCTTCTTCTTCAATCTCAACGATTCCCATTGAGTTTTCATCAACAATCCCATCTTCATATGCTTGATCGGTAGTGTTTTCCTGCTTCACATTATTTTTTACGCACCCCGCCAATAAAGAAACTGCCATCGCTGTTATTAATAATATTATTCTTCTCTTTTGCACAATAGCGCCTCCCTTATTATGGAAAAAGATCTACTACTTTCAAGCTTATTTTATCATGTAATATTATAGTTGACAATTATATATTTTGTAGCATTCGTTAAGGGCTTTGATACTATCTATCAAGTTCATACTGCATCGGCTAGCAAGACTGCATTCTGCTACGTACTTTTAAAATGTCAGACATAATATATAATACAAAGAAGGATTGTCTTTTCTGTGGCAAGATACTAAATAAAATATACAATTGTCAAGATTCGGATACCATGATAAAATGAAGTTACAAAAAAAGGGTGAATGTACAAAAATTGGGTGGGAGGTATTTACGATAGACAAAATATATTATAATTCGAATCAGAGTACGCTTTGCATTCGTATGTTTGGTGGTTTTGAATTGGCTTATGATGGGAAATTAATAAACGAGAGTTCAAATCGTTCCTACGTGCTTTGGAATTTGCTAGGATATTTAGTGACATACCATTCACGTTCTATTCCACAGAGCGAATTTATCGATACCATATGGGCAGATTCTTTTGGAGACAATCCTTTAAGCTCACTCAAAACATCTTTTTCGCGTTTGCGTGCTTTTTTAGAACCGATTACACCAGAAGGTACTGATTATATTCTTTCCTCCAGAGGTTCTTATCAGTGGAATGAAAATGTTTCATATTGTCTTGATATCGATTTCTTCGAATCTTACTGCAGACAAGGCTCGCTAAAATCCTTGCCTCGCACAGAACGGATTGCAGCTTACCAGAAAGCTTTGGAATTGTATAAAGGGGATTTTCTTCCTAAATTAAAAGATACGCAATGGGTAGTGCCTCTTACAACTTACTATCACTCCATTTATTTGGAGGCAATAAAAGACTTATATCAATTACTAAAAGAAGAAAACCGTATTGAAGAAATGGTAGATTGCTGTGCAAAGGCACTAATTATAGAAGCTTTTGATGAAAAACTTCATTGTAACTTGATTGAAGCTCTTATGCTGCAAGGGCATTTTTCAAGTGCGCTTTTGCATCATCAAAAGGCAACCGATCTCTTATATAGAAATTTAAGTGTGCATCCTTCTGGTGAGCTAAATCAACTTTATCACTCACTTATGAGTTACCAATCAGATATTGAGATGGATTCCTCCGTCATTATGAATCATTTAAAAGAAACAGAAGTTGAAAACGGTGCTTTTGTTTGTAACTATGGTGTATTTAAAGAAATTTATCAATTAGTATTAAGACAGTCGATTCGTTCAAAAACCTCAAATTATATCTGTATTTTAATCACAATTTTTGAAAACAATCACATCCCATCTCTAGACACCCTAAACCTAGCCATGCCAGAATTATTGGCATCCATCATTCTCTGTCTTCGTAGCGGAGATGTTGTATCAAAATATAGTGGTGCTCAGTATCTAATTCTATTGCCGTGTTTCGAAAAGGATAATGCGTTAAAAATTTTAAAGCGCATACAAGATGATTACTATCGAAAACACAAAAAAAGTACATTGTATCTAAACTATTCGCTATCACCATTATTAGAAGAATAAATTCTAATATAGATATTTTGCCTTATAGTTAGAGCCGTCACCGATATATTTCAAAATAGCTTTACTTGATTTTCCCGAGGATGCATAGGTTGGATCCATTAATTTCCATGTTTTCCCATCGAAATAAATGATTCCATCAATCCATCCACTATCATTTATATATACACTGATCCACGCATGATATGCATTTTTACTATATCCAACTACCAATTTTGTAGGTATTCCCTGGCTACGTAACATAGCAGTCATAACTGCTGCATAATCAAAACAGATTCCTTTTTTTTCCTTTAACACAGAATCCAAATTTGGTAAATATCCACTTTTTACCGATTTCGCTTTTTTATTATCATAGGTAAAATTATTGACTACATAATGATATATTTTCTTTACCTTTACGAAAGGCTTGGTAACTCCTTTGGTAAGGCTGTCTGCCTTTTTTACCACTTGACTATTTTCTTTATAATTCACATATTGGTTTGGCATTAAAAATGGCGCATACTCATCGATAAGCATCACAGGAAAGCTCAGGGACAATACCTCTAAATAGGAGGATTTCGATATATTTTGATATATCGTAGTTTTGTAGGTTCCCTTTCCATCCGAAAGAGGAAAGACCTCATATTTTTTTGGTGTTACATTATAAGTATAAACCACTCCACTTGGTCCAGTTACCTGTGCTTTGATCTTCTTCGTAGTAGATTCCATATATTTGACCATGATGTAACCATCTGAAACGTTGGAATAATCAATCATAGAATACTCATTCTTTTTTACTAGCGTTCCTGAAGCTTTCGCCTTAAGCATAAGGGATACTGCTCCAGGAGATTTCGAAAGAATCGCCGCCTCTTCTTCTATCAGAACATTTTCCATTGAATTTTCATAAACAATCCCATCTTTATACGCCAGCTGGAATATATTTTCATTCTTTACGCTATCCTTTGTGCATCCCACAAACAAAGAAATTGCTATTACTGTTACAACCCATATTTTTCTTCCCTTTTTCACAAGAGCACTTCCTTCATAATGGAATAAAAGATTACACTAAAATCATTATATGTTTGCTCTTATATTTGTGATTTTTTGTTTGCTCTAAATTTAAAAAGAGATACCAGTTCAACCAGCATCTCTCTTCAACCTAATTCTATTTTTCTTCCGTAAAGAATTTTATTAGCTCCTTTTTAAATTCAATGGCGTTCTTCAATGGATGTTCATGACCAAATCCTTGAATTATAACTTTATTACAACGAGGATTTATCTGCGTCATATACTACGCTTAATAATTATAACCATTCATCACATCTATCCATTGTCCGCTGCAGTTCTTCGATAAAGACCTTTAGATGATATCCATCTGTAGTTGCATGATGAACTGTAACAGAAAGTGGCATCTTAATATTACCATCCGATTCCAAGAATCCACCAGCTTCAAAACTAGGTATATAGTAATCTTTGATTGCATGATTATGAAGTGAAAAACTATTGAATGTAAACCATGGAATACAGGATATAATATATGCATTTGGTAATGGAAGCCCTTTTGATGAGAGTATGCCATGACTGCTACCATACGTTTTCGTATCTTCAATGTACTGATTATAAAAAACCTGAAAGCACTCATTATACTCTGTCCACAACAATGATGTTGTTTTATCATCATCATGAAACATTGGATAAGCCGGCGTGAGCTTTTCCCAATGTCCAAGGACATCATCCTTGACAGCAACCCGCAGTTCTTCTTGTTTGCTAATTGCTCGAGTTACCAAATAAAGGTATGCAGGAAAGAATTTATATCCTTGTGCTTTCAGAGTTTTTCGCAGAATTGTGATATCCATCATAACATTCACTGTGTAACTGGTAGGTGCCATCTGTGTGTAATAATGAAAATGTTGAGACATTTTCCATGTGCTCCTATCAATGGGCATAAAAATGGGTTCTTCGTTCATTCTTCATGCACCCCCAACCCGTACTGATTACAGCGCTTTTCGAGACATCCTAAAACACGTTTCCATTTTGGTGTGGTGTTATTGCTTATGTTCATAGTTTTTATAAATTGATTCTGTGTCATTTCTTTTTCTTTCCGTATTGCTAAAATTAATCTTCCAACTCTATAACAATCCATGATGTTTACCTCCATGCATTAAGAATAATCACAAAAAGACATTTATGCAATCTACTCTCCGTAGAGTAACCTGACATAGCAAGTGGTTTATTAAAAGCCTGCCTCACAACAAAAAAACTACTAACTTAATATATAGTTAGTAGTTTGGGTAAACTAACAAATTAGAAATTAAACAATTAGAAATTAAGGAACTATTATTATCAATAAATTAATTCAAATTACAACTATATAGTGCCAATTCGTATCCTTTATCAGTCAATATTTTTTTTACAATTTGAAAACCTTGTTCTTCATATAATGCCCGTAACTTTATCCTGTTTGCATTACAATCCAGTCTTATTTCATTAATATTTTTACTGTATGCCTTTTCTTTTGCAAAATCAATTAATTCTTTTGAAATACCTCTTCCTCTAGCATCTTGTTTTACAGCCAATTTATGTATGTACAAAGAAGTTCCTTGCTTTACATCTGACCAATATGTTACATCAATATCTGTTACTGCCATACATCCAACAGGTATATTATTAATGTAGTCAATATAAAAATCTTCAATCTTATAATTCTTTGAAAGAACATCCCATCTTATATTATGTTCATTCCAAAGATTTAAAATATTTTTAGTATCCATCCAATTTACTGCATCTTTTAATATATCTTCAATATATGGAATGTCATTCAATTTTGCTATTTTAATCATACTATTATCCTTTTTTAAAAATATGACAGCACTTTATTTTTTCTGTAGGTATAAAAAAGCGCCCTTTTTCCTCGGTTGCTTTTTAAATGCAAAATACCGCAACCACTCTATTTACAAGCGGTTACGGTGCTTGATTTTCCTCGGTGCGACGGGATTCGAACCCACGACCTCTGCGTCCCGAATTTTAGAAATCTATTTTGATAAGATATCGTATTTTAAAATTCTTTGTGTTTACGCCATTTCTAAACACAACGCTTTTTATAACTTGCATATCTTTGACTAACATTTTTCAACTTTGTTAGTCATTTGTTAGTCATTGAACATATCCAGCTATCTTAACTATATAATACTACTTTATTGTTATTGAATAGCTTCCCACTACGGGATAATAATTGCTACTTTGTTCAACCCCAATATAATATGTATGATTCTTCTTTAGTTTGATTTTTATTGCGTTTTTTTGTGCTTTATACGATGTTATCGAATCAATTTTTTGCGTTACATCTGCTTCGTTATATATTATTGCACCAATGCCATCACTCCCACTTTTATTGGCAAGTGTAATTGTGTAAGTACCGCTTTTTGATGCTTTGAACTTAAAATAATCAACATCCCCATCTACGTTCAATTTATAAGTACATTTCTTATTTAGCGATATTTTAGAACAGTTTTTAAATGTATCTGATGCATCATCTTTTATTTCTGTAACACATAACTTGTAACCTCCAATCGGACTATCATATGGTGGAGCTTGAACCACAATATAATAAGTATGATTCGGTTCTAATTTTACAGATTTTGAGCCTATACTAGCTTTGTATGCTGATACTTCCAACATATCAGTTGTTATATCATCTTCATAATATATAGTAGCACCAATTGTATCTGTAGCTTCTGTATTTGCCAGTTCAATTTTATAATATGAATCATTTGTTGTGGTAGTAAACTTAAAATAGTCTGAATCTCCTACTGCTTCAAGATTGTATGTTTTCTTCTTATCTAACGATACTGTAGTACTGCTAGAATAGTTATCAGGAGCATCATCTTTAATTTCGGTAACACTTAGTTTGTAGTTACCAGTACAATCAAAATAATCTTTTTTTACGGAAATATAATAAGTGTGATTAGGCTCCAATTTTCTGGTATCAGAATTGGCTTCGGCTACATGTGCGTATAAATTATAAATATTGGTTGTAGCATCGCCCCCCGAATACAAGGTTAAATTAATTGTTTCTTTAACTTCTGTATTTCTAAGTTCTATTTTATAAAACGAATCATCACTTGACGTAGTAAACTTAAAATAATCTATATCATCCTTTGTCTCAAGTGTCTCAGCACGCGATTCGCCTATTGTTATATTGTCTGCTGCATTAAAGCTACTCCCTGCCAAAATAGTAATTGGTTGAAATAAAAACATAATGGCCATTGTAAAAATAATGCTAGTTAGTGATTTTCCGAACTTTTTATCCATAGTATACTCTCCCTGTATAATGTTTTATTATTATTAAATAATATAATATTAAAATGCATAATGTCAATATATTCCAAGGATTTTAGTTGCCTACTTCTTAATATTTTGTATAGATTTGGTCCATTAAACAGAAATTTAATATTCCCTATAATATGTAATACATAGCCCAACTTTTATAATGAATTAGCATGAATTCAAACGAATTAATCGATGGAGCTTTAAACTATAAAGTTTTTAGCATAAATAATTAAATAGTTTTATTAAAATATCTGAACTCTATTAGAATTTTTTCATATTATAAATATTAAAGGCTTTATAAAAGAAAATAAGGAGATATCAAATGGAACTTAGTGAATTTGCTGCTAATTATCCCGAATTATATGCAATGTTAGATGAAGACATCAAATATTATATTGCAGAAAATCATATGAACGGAGAGGAATCTCTTGGCGCTTGGGACAATATGGTTGATAATATTTTTAGTAATTATGAACAAGAGAATTATTTTGGTTATAATATGGAGGACGTTGAAACTCAACAAATATCATATTATGGACCTAGGAGTAGGGACTTTAGATTTCGCCGTCGTCGTTTTCGTGACTTTAATATAAGAGATATCATCAGGCTTTTATTTTTAAGACAATTGTTTGACAGAAGACGCCGTTATTAGATTATATAAAAGGTTATAATAAAAGAGCATCTTTCCGCTATATTTAGTTGTTTGAACACTATATACGGTAAGGTGTTCTTTGTATTTAACTTTGATTCTATCTCATCGCAAATTTATTTGTAAGATATTTATTATTATTAGATTGTTTAAAATATCTATAGTTGTTTAGAATACTAAATGTCATATAAATTTAGAGATTTTAAAGAAAAAAGTAATTAGCGTAAAAACATGAATAGTGTATCGGCAAAAGAAAGCTTCACCAAAAAATTCACAAAATTTTTGACATTTTCTTTCTGTATTCAATTACTGCTAAGTGAATATATACCAACCTGCTAATACTCTCTTTTTTAAATCTCTTTATATATATTTGGCGCACTTAAAGTTACTCAAAATCAAAAAAAGGAATCCCAGAGCTATCAAATTCTGGGATTCTTTTTTTATTTAAAAATGAAAGAGGATAGCTAAAATGATGGTATAATTGCAGCTACGGAAGTGCTTGCGTCATTCACTCCCGTAGTTTATTTATCATTTGATTTTGAGGTATCAAACAATGGTTAAGCTTCAGCTATTGAAAATTATCTAATTCTTATGTTCCTTCATTATGAAATCTAATGTAAATGAGTTACACAAGATTATTATATTCATTTTCTTTCATTCTGTGTATGAAAATAGAAGTTTACCGAGGCAAAAAACAAATCCCCGGCTCATCACCGGGGAAGTCTTTACTCATTATAATCTTTTACTTCAAAGCTGTATATCTTGTCAAAGGATAGATACTCTTTTCTAGTCAAGAATGGTTTTACATTGCTCTTTTTTGGAATGCGATAGTAGGATTTGCCAATTCCGTCTGATCGGTTGTCATACCATGTAAGGAATGATTCCAGTTCATCAATTGTTAAACTGTACTCCTTGATTGTTCCATTTGTCATGACAATTTCAAGGATAGCGGTATTGCCTTCGTAATCGGCGGGGTCTATCGTATCTGGAGGCACAATCTCTCCCTTGGCATCAATATCAAAGGCATCAACCCCCAAGCACCCATCACTATTACCAGTAATAACAACGCTATGCAATCCATAGGTTAAATCCAGTTTTTCAAAATTCAAAGTTCCTTCAACCAAAGCTCCTTTTTGTGAATATGAATACTCTTTACCATCAATAGCGATTTTGATATTTGCCGAATACGGTGTAGAATAAGCTGCTATCACCCTAATTTTTGAGCCTTTAAATTTGAATTTTATAGTATTATTTTCAGAACTTTTAGGGTATGTATTATGTGATGTTTTGTAAAAATATTGAGATAGGCCACTTGATAAAACCCAATTCTCACCACCGTATACAATATTTTTATTTGTATCATCTACACGCTGCCAGCCTTCTTCCGGAGCAGTAAGTATCTGGCCAACCGTAGCCGCCTCACTCACATTCGACATCCCCAGCATTGCCACTAGACAGAATCCTATTACACATATTACCCTTGTTAATTTCTTCATTTGTTTTCCCTCACAATCTTTGTTTTGTATAACAGATTCATTTTATTAAAGAAACGAAGATATTAACAGTCTTATAGTTTACAAACTGGTATGGTAAAATTAAAGGTTTAACTGTATTAGGTTATGTTTTTAAAAACCGAACTATATTAGACAGTTCGAATGTTTATTATTATTTTTGATAACTTTTTTCTTCATTTTTAAACAATTTTATAGTCACGCAAGTATAAAAACAACCAATCACTTCAAAAGAAATAATATCTTGGACGCCTTAATATTCAGCTTTTGGAGAAAGGCAGTTTTATATTTGTCTTTATTATAAGATCATAATCTCTATTTTGTAATTATGAATAATTCCTTTTTATAACATAAAAAAAGAACCATTTTTTATAGGTTCAACATGTTGTCTTATATTATTTGCATTAAAAAGCATTTTTTTTTAAAGAGATTTATTATAAACCATTTAAACAACTTGGATAATACACACTTGATTTCATTCATAAAACGCTCGAGGTCGCTCATTAATGTTCCATCTTTGATTGAATCTTTGATTGCTTCTCTGGCTAAGTCTTCCATGATTTTACGTGCCAAATCAAATAGCATTTCTACGATACCCATAGCATCCTCCTTATTTTCATAATACTATAATTATACTAGTATTTGGCCTTTTTGCAATGGTATTTATTGGAATGAACATAAGGAAGAAAAAAGGCTCCGGTTGGGAGCCTAATAAAATTCTTGACTATTTCTTTTATTGAGGTATAATAGATTGTAATTTGAAGTATAATAAAAGTACAAGGTGCATGAACTTGGTGGATTGCTTTCTACTGGAAAGAATGAAATCAAGGGATTACACCTTCTTTTATTTTTTGTATAATTTATAATCAAGAACTGCAACTAATTTTCGGAAGTCCGATTTGTTCATAGTTCGCATACTATCATCCTCATACCATGATATCAAAAACTCTTTTAAATCTTCTGCATCTATGTATTCTCTATTTGCCAAAATGTTTGATATTTGTTTTGGCAAATGACCTGGGAAGTAATCAATAATATCTTGTATTTTATCGAATTTTGGCACTCCTTTCGAATACTGCATATCATTTGTCGTCAGCTTTACTTTATTTAAATCATCTATGACTTTCCAGTCATCAGGTATCTTTTCTTTGCATTCTGTTTTCTCAAAATACTTATAAATTGGAAGATATGTGTTAGGAGCAACGCTTCTAATTAACTTAAAAGTTTTGCTGAATATTCTTTCATCTAGTAAATAAGGCCTGTTGTCAAACAAAATGTCTTCATCTATTTCATCTATTCCGTAATTGCTGAATCCGATGTCAGCTATCCTTTCCTTACTTCCAATATATATCCCTAATTTATCATCAGTTAAATTAGGATCATCTATATTGGATACTAATATATTTTGATTCGTATCCGTTGTGGAAATAAAATTACAAACCATATTTTGCATTTTCCTAATTATTCCTATAGGAAGTGAGCTTTTTATCGTAGAAAGTGCTCCATATAATTTTGCATAGTCTTTTAAGACGATTTCCTGCATAGTTATTGTCTTTCCATCAAATTCTAATTCCTTGTTTCTGATTAAATCCTCTTCATTTATTTCAGCCGGACTAATAAATATCAAGTTATTCTTTAGCTTCGTTAACTGCTTTGCATTAAGTCCAAACGCAATTTCCTTAAGTATTGATCTTATATTTAAATCCCCGATCCCATAACCTATAAAAATAACGGGATGTTCAACGAAGATTGTTAACAATTTAGAGGAAAGATATTTCAACTTATCTCTGAACTCCTTATAATCATCCTGTGTAATAGTAATTGAATCGGGATTAATTGCACTTCCATGTATTTTATATATTTCAAAAATATTGCTCATGTTTGATACTAATAAGTCTTGCTGTCCAATCAAAACACCAAAATCTTTAAAAATGCTTTCTATTAATAAGTCATAATTAGTTGTTATTATTCCAGCAACTTTATTCTGATTTTTTACTAATAATCCTAATTCTTTAGATTCTTCACGATTACTATCGATATCCGTGTTTTTAAACTTCTTTGCAATATAGTACTTAAAAAAATCATAGTCATTGTTTAATATATCTGCAATTTCATAATCAAAAAATAAATCTTCTAAAAATTCATTATCACTTAAACATCTGGTATTAAATGACTTTTGAATTTCTGTTGCGATTTGAGGATTTAAATAAAATTTTCTTTCCTCTTCGCTTTTCCCAGAATACTCAAAATTCAGCTCTTGAGCAACCCTTCTTACAAATTTTTTGTACGTTGCTCCGTCGCCACCATCATTTACAATTGCCCACACTTCAAATAATAAATCGTTCCACGATACAGAACTAGAATATCTCTTGGAAAACCCTGCGCCGATAAATAAATATGGAAGTTGCTCAAAATTAGCAAAAATTTTCTCTATCTCTTCTCTGTTATCCATAATACACCCCTCAAAAATGTTTTTTATCATTATATCATATTAAAACAACAAAAAAAGCCCCGAATTTCTCCGAGGCTCTAATTTACTGTAAATACCTTGCGTTGCAGTATCACTTACAGATATTTTTTATACATTTCTCATAAATAATTGAATCTTCATCTTTTGATTGATATAATATTTTTATTACATATGACAGGAGACAACTTATGGATAAAATAGCTGCTGCTAAAAGCGAACTTTATAGAATTGTAAACGACAAGAACAGAACGCGAATTGAGAAATATTGTGATGTAAAAAAAGAAATAGCACACCTAGAAAAAGTGGAACTAGATTTATTGGAAGAAGAATTAAATTATGACACAGCAGTATTCGAAGCCAATGATATTAACAAAATTATTCAAACATTCATGAATACGGTTACCCTTATTGTAGCTACTGCAGCACTTTATTATAATAATCACCCAATCACATATACAAAATATGTAAATATTTTTAGCTCAATTTATTTAATATGTTTTGTATTTTGGCTTATGGGGACACTAATATCTAATTATTTTAGAAAAGAACGGAACAAATCCAAAATGATTTTATTTGTGTATAAAATTGCTCGTAACGAACTACATTAAGCGAAAAAAATAATTATAAAAAAGCCCCGGATTTTTGTCCGAGGCTATATTTTTACTTATTAAACAATGCCTGTTCTGCTTTTCTTCTCCGTGTAAGTCCGCCCAGTTCTTTCCCATTCGCCTTATTGTATAATAAAATCTTTGCAGCAACCGTCTTTACATCCCTTGTCCCATTGCTAAGTAACACTCTTAGATTTCCTGCTCCTACGTTGTATGCAAAGCTTACTAATGCGTCAAACTGATTCTGATTAGGAACAAATCCTTTCTTTGCCTTTATTACGGCAGATTCAATAGATTTGAGGTCTTGCTTAAGCAATTCTTCCGCTTTTTCCTGTGTAATCTTCATTCCGGCTTTAATAGCTTTTCCACCGACTTTTCCGGTGTGTCCGTAACCGATTGTCCAAACTTTTGCCGGACAAAGATATGCTTCCAGTCTGCAACCCTCAAAGCTTTTGATCAGTTCTAATCCTGCTTGCCCTGTTTTCATATTATTCATCCTCTCTTTCCATTTTAGATTCCGTCTGCTTTTTTATGTTCTTAACCAGCGGCAATAAAAAAGGTGGCAACTCCACCCCAATGTCTGAAATATTCTCCAATATGCTTATGATCTCGTTGCAGATAATCCAAATAGCAACTACGGAAGCAACTACAAAATTGAAACCGATTGTTATGCCTGCGGTAGCACTTGCATATAAAAGAAGTTGGTCCACGATCGCACCCACGCACACCAAAAGCCACATGCAGACCTTTTTTATAATTCCGCGGATTCCTTTATAGCTGTTAATCTTCTCATCTCTGTATTTGCTTGCTGCAATACCTGTGATGTAATCAATAATGTTTACACCTATCATGAGTAGCACCGGTATGGCCAGTATACCAAGCCATGAAAATATTGCAGAAAAAATTGTGATAAATACTGTTTTGATTTTGTTCATACTCATTTCCTCTCTAATTCATAAAATAAAAGAGCCTTATAAAAAGGCCCTTAGGTTATATAGTTACTATTCATTTAATAAACTCGGATTTAACTAAGCATAGCACGTATCGCTTAAATCAATCAGTGCTTGTGCATCAGTATCTCTTAGCAAATTTAATGCTAACAGTTGTCCGACCTTTAACTGTGCTTCTTCCTTTGTGGAATACCATTTATTCTTGATTAAATTCTCCATAAATCCGTACATATTAAAACCCTCCATTCAGTTTTATTTGCATATCAATTATTGTCTTTTGTAAATCTAAAATTTGTTTCTGTTCTTCCGTCTGTGATGGTTCTGGTTTTGGAAAACTAGCTAATTCAATCTGTGTTTCTTTCTCTGTGGTTTCTAATATCTCACCATTCGCATACTTATATTTATAAGTCATATCCATATTGATTAAAGGTGGATTAATCACTCCTAGTAATTCAAATTGTCTACCACCTTGTTCATTGATACAAATATCAGTATCTAAGGGGGCTTCAAAAGCATCTGAAAACCCCTTGATGACTCTATTACTAGAATCAAGTCTTATATAGTGTTTATTATCCATGCTCATTCTCCTTTACAATTCTGCATCTAACTCAACATAAGGTCCTTGACCTACTTGTGCATAAGCTACTTGGTCTATGGTTGCATCTGTTCCACTAGCAACAATAGTTACAGAATCCTTTGAGTTATACACATTAGAGACAGTATACTCGACTGGACCTTGAGTGAAGCAAAGTGCATTATTCGATGCACATGTCATTGTTATAAGGTAGTGTTTTTTAATAGTAGGGGCAACTCTTTTTTCTCGGAACTTGTGTCGAATCCAATAGCTACCATTTGAAGACCTATCAAAGAACCCAATTTCGTATAGATTAAAACGCTCATAATACCTTTGACACTCTGCTAATTCTTCTGCATAACTTCTAGGGATATAAGATGTCGCATGATTGTTAAATTCACCTTTAACCCAATATATGTCTGTATTAGGTGCGTTACTAGGGAAACAGACCATCCAACTCAAGTAGGTTATGTTGCCTATGGATGGTACTTGAATTTGTACAATATAATCAGTGTTTGTCTGCTCTAAAGTAGTCGCTGGTAAAAATCCATACACGCCATCAACAACTGCATAGATACCTAGCCCACTAATATAATTCGTTGTGTTAGCTTTTAAATGTATGATTACCGTCTTGCCACGATAGTCTTCGAAATCCTTACTATCTATTGGTTGTGCAAGATTATGATAGTCTGTTCCAGAGGTTGATACTTTTATTCCATTTGCTAATTGCATCGCAGTCATAGAGCTATTAACACCATTTTCAAGTCTCCATCTATCAACACAGTATACCGCAGTACCTGTTATATTAGTGTAGTTTCCATTTCTCTGATTCACTTTAAAATTACTATTAGTTATTAAATTAGGTTTGTACCCGATACCATCAGATAATTCTAAGAGTTCTTCATTGTATGCCTTAGGGATAAAGGGCGTGGAATGGTCATTAATCTCCAACTTGACATTAGCAATATCAATTGTGAATGTGGAGTTGGTAGGAAGTGTGAAATCAATACACAACTCGTTATCCTCACCAAACACTTTGCCGGCAAAGGATTCTACAGTAAATGTCTGAGTGAACTGCTTCCATGTGGTATCAAGGGTTACTGATGGTAGGTACTTACCTATAGCAGAACTACCACCTGTTCCAAATACATATACAAAAGTGTTTGCTATTTGTCTTGTAGTGTCTGCTTTTGCCATAAAGGATAAGGTAACTGTTTTACCAGAAATTATTTTAAGTCTTTTCTTTAAGCGGTTGGTTAATAATCTATAATTAGTTCCGGTTCCTATAGCAGTACATTGGTACCTTAGAAAATTAAAATTCTTTTGTGAATCATATTGCTTTGATACTATGTTATTACTACCTGTTGCATCCCACCCGCAGGTCCAAGAATCTGCTATTAGCGCTTGGTTTGTGAAGGACGTTCCTCTACTCCACAGTTGAAAATCTCCATTATTTAATATGCTTGGTCTATAGTCATTTCCAATTGTTAGCTTATTGGTTTTTAAAGACTTAATAGATTTTAAAATCTTTCCAAATAATGTGGCGTGTGTTTCTCCACTTACAATATCTACATCTTCCGTGGCTTCGGTAAATGTAACGGTATTATCTTTGCTATCTCCATCCGCTTCCAACTTGTTACCTAAACCGTTATCTAACGCACTTTTAATTTCCTCTATCTTATTCGATGAATAGGTCTGATTCACACTTGGAGTAGTGTCATTAATGATTGTTGTAATTCCTGCAATTTGCTGTGTTTGATCTCGATACTGCTTTGCTTGATCGCAATAATACTTAGAATTATCTGTGTTCTCTCCTTCTCGGATTCCCGTATCTCCTATAGCATAAGATTTAGATTCCTGGGCTTGCTCTGCGGATAAACATGACATTTCAACTGCCTGTGCTGCACCTGCCTGTGCTTTCGCAACTTCGACTTTAATGTTTGCAAGGTATCCAGTCTCAAGCTTTTCTTCTGTTATACTTCCATCTTTTACAAAACAACTTACTTTTCCATCTGCAGCGATTGCGAATCCAACTGTATCTGTGTCTACAAATTCGTATTGTGTTACCAACTTAGAAATATCAACTTCCGTTGTTGTTCCGTCAGAATTTGTAAAAATCAGTTTATTTGTAGCAGTATCAATTCTTCCAGATACAGGTACCTTTTCAAGTGCGGTATCATACATATTTACTGTGCCATCTTTCAGTGTGACAGTGATAACTCCTGTACTTACATCCATCACCCATGACTGAACCATTTTTAAGGTAGAAGAAATGTCCATCTTCCGTGTATCAAGTTCGATTACACGATCATCCACACCTGATAGAGCAACATTTATTTTTTGCAACAAGGTAGCTCCAAGTGGTGTTTTGGATGAAGGCGCATTTTCCCATGTGAAAAGATTAAATAATTTACTCCATACTGACATTAAATCACTCCTTTCTGTTTTGGCATTTCCGTCATTACTCCGTTACCTCCTCATTAGATTCTTCTGCTTTTTTCTTTTCAATTTCTAGCAATTCTTTATTGACTATCTCGTTGCTTACAATTTCCAACTGTTGCAGTATCTCGCTTACGCACATTCTTTTTACTTCGATGGGAAGTTCTGAACTGTTAATTTGATTTACCAATGATTCCTTGAAAGTTCTTATTTGCAAATTCATAATTTCCTCCTACATCAATCCATACGATTTTAAAGCATTTATTACTTCGTTTATTTTTTGAGCGTTTGTAGTTGTTGTTGCACTTGACGGAACCGCTATTGGATAAACAGTTCGTTTACTACTTCCACCACTGCCGAAAAATCCGACATAGCAACTTGTGTTTCCAACTTTTACTGTGGAACTATTAACATCTAGCATATCAGAATATGTACCGTTTACTGTTAATCCAGCAAGGGCGGTTACTTTTTTGTAACATTTAAGTGTTTGTACCACTTCAACATAACCATCTAAATTAATTGTTAATGCCTTTATGTCAAGCGTTCCCGTCAATTTCTGTATTTTATCAGGCTCCACAGTAGCTATGCTTACAGTTCCAGTAAAAGTAGATGTTGCGTATCCTATTCGAGAATAGCTCGTTCCATTTGAAGTTATAAATCCACTTGATTTCATTGCGGAAGAAAGTTTGCCGTAATTCAACTTAATAATATCATCAGTCTCATTTGCTGTATTAATATCAATTGACCCACCAGTTATAGTTGCACTTGACGATGTTATTTCGCCACTAAATTTACCGTTTACTGCTTCAAATGTACCATCCAAATTAAATTTTGATTTTCCATTTACTGTAACAAGTCCCTCAACGCTTAAATTATCTGCTTTAATCTTAATACTAGAACCGTCTGACGGATTAGAGCCTAAAGCAACGCTTACAACTTTTCCGTTGGAATCAACTTTTAAAATAATTTGACCATTTGTTAATTCGAATTGTTCGCTTGTATTGGTTTCTAAATCCGATAAATTTACCGATATACCTTCTACTGATTTTCTTAGTTTTAACGTTCTTCCTTTTAATTGCTGCACCTGCGTACTAAGGCTTGAAGTTTCTAAACGTTTTTGATTTCCGGTTGCGGTGTATTCATCCTCTAAAGCTTGAATCCCTTTCAGTGTTCTAGTGAATACAAATGTTTCGATTGCGTCAGTTGGTGTAATTATTGTGAGAGCGTCCCCAACTTCAACATAAGGAAGCCCCATGCAAACAGTTGTATGTGGACGGTAAAATTTATTCTTAATTTGATCTAAGATGTTATTTGCAATTTCTTCTAAATCTGTTCTTCCATACAAGAGAAAGTTCTCTGTAATCGTATACTGGTTTCCATCTACACCAACTGTTACTCCCTCATCTCCATCCTCTTGCCGAATCTGCAATTTTGTAATTTGCTCGACAATATACTCTGCATATCGGGTAGTTTTATATCCTGTGGCCAAAAACTCGCTTGACTCAGATGGAAATAAGTCTTCCTGAGGATATAGCGTTTCGGATGGGTATAACCCCAATCCAGATAATTGAACTGTTTTGAACTTGTTCTCTCTTGTTATATGTCCAAAACCTGCATTTATTTCTGACAGCTTTCGTAAAACATCCCTACCAATTAAAGATGCTGGAGAAATTGTTTTTGAAAGCATTGCAGCGTCATTCACAAGTGTTTCGTTAGTAAATTCAATTCCAAGGTATGTAAGAAGCGATTCCCTCATAGCTTTTACGCTTAAAGGAAACACCAAACCGTTGTACCATGCCGACACATCAACATCCGTGCTTTTCATTGTGTCATATGCCACGATTTCGCGGAAATAGTTGTCATCTTGCAATAGTGCTGATTCTACCTTGTAAGTGCCTAAAGGCATTGTATAGCCACTCACATATTGCGTAAGAATAAACGTCTGACCGTTTACATCTAGTGTAATATTGGCAACTTTTATTTTGACTATAGCCCCTTCACACGAACCAAGTGTTAAATCATCCGTGGAACATAACCTTTCAGTCAGTTCAAAACTGTCCTGATCTATTCTGTCGTTCTCAATCATTAGATTTAAACTAGGAAAGAATAACTTAAGTTCCTTATGTACATTCTTGTTTACTAAGGGGATAAGGTCATTTTTGTATATGTCTTTCAGTTCTTGTGCTATATCTAACATTACTTATCACCCCCGTAAGCTATAAATTCTAATTCGATTGCTTGATAGATTGGCGAACCGTTTCTTTGTGTTTTGTGAACGTATTCAACCGTTGGTATGTAGAAGTCTGCTGTTTCATATTTGTTCGTTTCATCGTTCCAGTACTGCAATTCCTTTAATGTTTTAGGAATAAAGAATGCTTGAATGATTAGTTTTTGCCCATAAGTGAGACCATCAATAGTCTTAATCTTGAAACCGCTACGCTTGACAGGAAGTACAGTCCTTTTTAATGCTCCGTTGCCGTCTACATAACTATTCTTATCCGTTTCTTGGTTTGGGGTATTTGAATATCCACCAATGTCTAACAAATCATTGGGAAACGTTGTCCCATCAACTTTTACATAATATCCTTGAAATGCCATGCGTTCCCCTTTCTAATGTACAAAAGCTGCGTTTCCAGTTGCGTTGAAGTTCTCTTTTTCCGCTTCGACTACTGCATCAAATAAAACCTTGCCATTTGGTAACATGATTGTAACGTGCAACATTTTAGTTCCATCGCTTCCAACTTCTTCTCTAATTGCTTGCTTCATAGTGCTTAGAGGTGATACTATCTCTGGCTCTCGTTTGTTATCGCCTAAGATTGATAGGAATGAACCGTAATTTGCTGGCACCACAGTTCCGGTTGCCAACTGCGGAATATGTGTTGCTTTAATTGTATTTAATCCGCCAAATCCTAAATCGCCGATTCCAGTTTTTTCAGTGAACCAGTCAGGCACGTCAATACTAATAGCTTTTAATGCGTTAATTAATGTATTTACTCCACCAACAACACCATCAATCATAGCGTTTATCATATCTATAATTGCCTTGAAAGGTGTCTTTAAAAGCGTCACAAGCATTTTCCATGCTCCACCAAATATGTCTGCTATGCCTTCCCATGCTTTCTTCCAATCACCGCTGAATACTCCATTGATGAACTTTATAACACCCTTTAAAACTGTTACAAATCCAGTAATCAAATCGGACATTGTTTCAACCGTAGTCATTATAATATTTCCTACTGCTGAAAATACTACTGTAAACGTTGGTGCAAATTTCTGTATTGTCGGATAAATCAAAGTTTCCCATAGTGTCTTTACAAGACTTGCCAATTCTCTGAATAATTGTGATAAAGTTTTAAACATTGGTGCAAGTTTACCAGTAACCAGTTCGCTCCATCTGTCACCAAACGATTGAATCACTGGCTGAATGTATGTAATGTACAATGTCTGAAAAGTTTTGAATACTTCGTCAACTGTTGTTTTGATAAATCCTAGACCGTCTGACATATTAGAAAGTATATCTTCAAACGTTTGTCTTAGCGTCTCTTTTCCGTCAATAAACGGTTGTGTAAGTGCGGATAATAAGTCTAGTCCTATCGTTGATGCAAGTAGGGTTAACCCCATAAAGGCTGATGAAAAGACACCAATAAAATTAGCGGTCATTTGTTGTCCGGCATTTGTCCCCATTGCACCAAATATATAAGCTATTGATGTGGATAGTGTTCCTAAAATCGTAAATACATCCGCTTGAATATCGAACATTTGAATTAAGTAGCTTTTTATCTGCTGAGTGTTCTGTTTTAGGTATAAAGCAATTCCTCCAACTAAATTCTGTGCTATCGTTAAGCCAATACTCGCAAAAGAACCTGCGATCTTTCCTGCATTTAATACAAGTGAATCGAAATATTTTTTTGCTGAGTTTACAACAACCGGATCCGTAAAGATTTCCTTTAGTGATTTTCCTATGCTTCCTAAACTTGTTTTTATACTCTGGATTTTCGGCTCATAGTCTCCAAAGCCAATAGAAAAACCAGTTAAAAATAAGTCTGATATCTTCTTAAGTTCTGCGTACCATGCCTTTGTTAATGCATTCGCTTTCCCCATTGCATCATTTGTATTTTCTACAGGAGCTGTGCTGATTGCACCAGTTGATGTTGCAGCGCCTCCACCACTTCCACCTGAGCTACCAGAACCAGTTGAATCTTGCGTATTGTTTAATTTATCGAAACTCGATACCGAACCTTTGGCAGCCTTGCCAGCTTCTTTCGTTGCGTCTGCCACTCCACTTTCTGCTATTCCAGCGTTTGTCGCGCTATCTGCCATTGAATCGTAAGCACTTGTAGTAGCGGTTATTTGTTGCATCTGGATTCCGAACACATTCGACATGATGGAGCTGATCGTATTGGCAAAATTAATAAGCGTCGATACAAAGCTATTAAGGAACTTAAGAACTGGCGTTAAAAGCGTAATCAATTGACCGCCTATGATACCCATGAACTCTTTCCATCGTTCGCTCAATATTCTTGTTTGATTTGCCCAGGAATCTTGTGTCTTTTGAAAGTCACCAGCCGCCATGCTTGTTTGCTCTAAGAAGTATTTCTGCCGGACTAAAAGCTGATTGGCAGCGTCCATTTTTGTGTATAGCGTACCGTACCCTTTCGCAAGCGTGTAAGCGTCAAGGTTGGTTTGTGTCATAATGATACCGATAGCCTTTAGTGGTTCTGTTTCTCCACTATAAAGCGCTCTACCAATCGTATCTACTTCGCCTGCCGTCTTATTATAAAACGACATTACATCTGCTAACCTGCCAGTTAATTCAACGGCCATATCGGAACCAACGCCCATAGACTGACCGATTCCTTTACCCATAGCCATAAAGGTTGATGCCATAGACTTAGCGGTTAATTCAGAAATTCCGAACTTTTCAATTGCCGTGTCCGAAAAATCTTCTATCTTGTAGGACATTTCTCCGAACGCTGTGTCAACTACGTTCTGGACCTCGATTAAGTCAGAAGCTATGCTGACCGCTTGCTTTCCAAACGCTACAAGTGCGGTAATAGAAAAGGCTGCAATCATTGCTTTTCCTAAACTTCCCAACACGCTTTTCAATCCGTTTGATTGCGCCTTGATTGTATTCGTTCCTTTTGCAAATCCATTTGTATCTATTTTTGTATCAAAGTTAAGGCTTCCATCATATGCCAATTTCTCACCTCCTATTTTAAGAGATTTTTATAATATTCAAGCTCGGCTTGTTCTTCCTCGGACAACCTTACTTTTAAATCAATCATGGCTTTGTTTTCTCGGTAAAATTCCTGTTCGTGTTTTTCTAATTTCTTATGTGTACTTAGCTTTTTACGGATGTTTATTACGGTAGACAACATTCCTTCGCCTATCTCATTGAAATAGCCTAGAAACGACCACCAGTGAAGATATTCAAGCGTTCTAGTCTCGCACATAGCAACCTTATTAATTGTGGAAAAGATAAATTGCTCGTCTTGCTCCCAATCCATGACCTTTTTGGGTTGAGTTTTATCTTCTTGGTGTTCTGTGCCACCATCTAAGAACCATACGGCCTTTTCGATGGCTTCGTTATAATCCTCTTGCGGTATCTCTTCAAAGTTGCAATAAAGACACTCAAGCATTGCCATCGTTTTTTCATGTGTGTATTCATCCTCGATAAGCTCTGGATCATTCCACGCTACAAAAATTAAAAGAGCTGTTCGGAAATCACTCCAAATAGCTCTATCAGTTCCATTGATATTCAATTGTTTTGGCAACAAGCCAATCATTTTCTATACACCTGCGCTTTATATTTACCGATTTTTGCTTTGCTCAGTTCCACTTTCTTCTTGGTTTCTTTTTCAACCATAGCAATTATGCATTCGAGAAATGCTTCCCATAGAAACTTTCCATTTCCAACTAAGCTAATAGGACTCTGCTTTCCAAATGCAATGTCACATATTTCAGAGTTAAAAATACAGTCGATTGCTTCTTTGATTGCGGTATCGTATTTCTTTATCTTTTCTGCGGTTTCCTCTAATCCATCAAAAGGTGAACCGTCATTTTTAAGCTTTACTTCTTCTACTTCTTTCCCTGCATCTTCGATCTTGTTGTAGGCCTCTTGGATTCTTCCTACGATACCCATATCAGACGGATTAAATCGTATAACCCTGTTCTTGTCATTGTTGATCGTAAACTCTTTGTAACCATCATCGAAACTTAGATTTTGCATATCTCCATTTCCTCCTTTATTGGGTAGCGGCAGGAGGTACCGCCACCCATCAAATAAAAACTAATTAGCTAATTAATCTGCTGTAAATGTCTTAGTTGCAAGTGCGAATAACCCTTTTACTCGATTTCCTGTTCTGTGTATATTAAACGGAACCTGTAACCCTGTTTGATCTCCACCATAAGACGATACCTCGATAATAGCATCCTCTTTGTACGCCACGTATGAGCCAGCCGTTGTTGCATCTTCTTCCCAAAGATGAACATCGACCACGGATGTTTTTAAATCATCCAGTGTAAGTCTTTCTTCTGCGATTGAAAGCAAACGTTCAAATAGTGGTTCGCCCACTACTGCATAATAAGGCTCAACTGACGATTGTGGTTCGTAGCTATCAATAGCAATGGAGTTTTCTCCTAGAATATTCTTTTTCTTTTCTACGTTAGCGTTCATTTCAATGTTGAACTCTTCAAGATCAGTTCCCAGGCGCACATATGAAGCCGTTCCAGTTGTTGCAGAATCAATGTAATGCGCCATATACTTACGTTTAATCTTTCCTGTAATTGTTGCCATTTATAATACCTCACTTTCTAAGTGATACTGAGCATAAATCTGTAGTTGAGATGTTACCGGACCAGTTAAAGTCCCTTCCTGGTATCCGTATAGCATTCCGTTTGCACTGCTGAGCTTTGTCAACGTGCCGGATACAGTTTGCTCGTCTATTGTTACTTCAATGGATTGGTTCTTTGCGGCTCTTTCGAGCCAATATGCCAAGTCCAATAAAAAAGTGCTATTTGCTAATCTCTGATAGTCATTAAAGCCATCAAAATTCGCATATAGCACAAAATTATGTTGCCTATCTTGGTTTCCAAGGATATCCTCTTTCAAGAGCTGGTCCCCTGCTGGATATAAACCGCAATTACCAGAATCGGATTCAGTAAAATCCACGGCTACATCTTTATTAAGAGCAGATATCTTCGGAAATTCAGATAATGTTTGCTTTACTACCTCAATTATGTTCATACTGTTTTATTCGCAATATGCTGCGCTCCTTTCAATATCTTCTCTTTGTGATCCGCTTTCATTCGTTCAAACCAAAAAGGGCCTGCCATTGGATTAGCAGATGTTGTATATTCTAAATTCTTTTCTGTTAATACCTTGCTTTCACCTTTCCTTGCATATGCACTTCCTGTCACAGACGAAACCATTAATTTTCCGTAATAGTCGTATCTTGCATTAGGTGCATTCTGGACGATTTCGCCGGAGCCGATTTTTGTACCTTGCGTAGATGTCTTGATTAATGCACCAGATATCCTTGGAGTGTATTTATCCATTAACCTTATACTTTCTTGGTCAATGAACCTTTGCGTTCTCCCGTATGGTGCAATTCCTCGTTCTTTTATCAGTTGAGTATTATCCTTCATGGTTAATTTGAAATTCAATTAATCACCTACTTACATGATAGCTGATAATGTTGCATCGTTTTGCTTCCGTATAGCATACAGTCAGAAACTGTTACAGTATATACAGTGTGTGATTCCTTAAGAGTTTTCATTGATGTAGCAATGGTTGCCTGTGATGTATTGTCAAACTCATGCTGTACAATTCCTTTAACAACTAAATCCTTGCTTGTAGTAATATTTAACCCGTTTGGAACGCTCGTTAATGGAATGAAAATATGCAATGAATTTGCAGTAATTAATCCCGTTTTGCCAATGTTGCTTTCATAAACTTCTTGCCAGAACACCTCTTTTATTTCAGTCCGTGTGTATTTTCCGTCTTTTGAACACGAATAAAGCGTTATATCTGCATTTGTGTACACATCAACACCCCCTATACAAAAGAGGTGAATCATCTGGGTTATTTAGATACAGTTTAACTGTTTCTCTTACCTTTTTAGAGAATAAAGAATCTCTTTCAGCTTGGCTTACATATGATACTGAATATTCTCCTACTTTTTCAGATGTTACATTCTGGTTGCGCGATTCCATCTCACTCATATGTAAATAATCAGCGAGTTCACATATGCACATCTTTATTCCGTCTGTGATTATGGTTGATGTTGTAATATTTCCAAATGTTTCTTTGTTTAGAAGAAGTTCAGCTTTTCTTTCTTGCTTAATAAAATCATCCGATACCATAGAGCCTTTGAATGTATCTTTATAATACTCGTAATCTACATATGCCATATGCGCCTCCTTTGAAATGTAAGGGGTTCACCATAACTTGGAAACCCCTTACATTTCAGCTTACTTTTGATTATCCTTTAATGCCTCAAGTTCAGATTTTAAAGCTTCATTTTCAGTAGCTAACGCTTTATTCTCTTTCTTAAGAGACTTTACATCCTCTTTCTTGGCTTCGTTAATGACATTTCCTTGCTCGTCAATCTCGGAATAGCCTTGCTCTAAGTAGGATTGCAACTGCTCGTCACCAACCCTTAGTACTCTATTACCTTTTAATACTATTTTCATACTGTACCCCCTACGCTGTTATATTGAACTGGATTGCATTAACCTTTTTGTTTAAGATAAATACATCTTCGAAAGATTCTTCGAAGTATACATATTTACCTTCGGTTACTGCTGATGGAGAATCCAACTGTGCGAACTGATAAGATGTAGGTGTGATGATTGCTGATGGATGAACTAGGAACATATTGATTTGCTTCGCTCCAACTGCAGCTACCCAACCTGTCGTAAAATCATACAATGTTTTCATAAGCTCGGAAGGAACCGAGATAATCTGAACATTATCGATATCCGTCACGTTTCTGTTGTAGCTTGTACCTGCTGATTTAGGGTCTACAACTCTACTGATCTCTTTCGCTGTCTTAATCAACGTCTTAACAGAAGGTGTAACATAAAGTATGCGTCCATTTTCTGGTACTCTTTTGTCTGTCATATTTTGCATCAATGTATCGAACACTGATAGAATGTTGTCTACAGTTAATACGGTTGTGTCTGCTGTCTTGCTCTGTGCTACCCAATCAGTGTAAATCTTAGATACACAATAAGCATCCATTTCCGGGAACTTGCTTTCCTCATTGTATACCTTTGTGATATTTGCGATTGAAGTTACCTGGTTGGTCTGGTCAATGTCCATTGGATGAACTAGTGTGCTCCACTTTCGTTGATTGGATAGTGTTTTAGGCTCCCATGCATTGTTATAATTTCTTGCTGCAGTTCCGATCACATCTCTATCGCTATCTACACGGCCAGTGGTAGAAATAGAAGGAATTTCAATTGTTTTCGCACCAGTCCATCTATAGCGAGTATCGTTCTCCGCGTTATATAATGCACCGAAATTAAGCACATATGGATATGCCTGTGCTAGAGCTTGTGAATATTGTGTTGCGTAATTTAATGCTGGCATAATAAATCTCCTTTACTGTTGGTTTGTTGGTTTTGGTCTTACCCCTGTGAAATTAAACATTGGGACCGCTCCGCTTGGTGGAATAGGCGCTCCTGTTGGTAAGACTGGGATGTTAATAGGTTCGTTTGCACCAAATAAGAAATCATTCTCCTTTTGACACGCTTCGATTGCTGCTTTAATATCAGCTTCTTGATTCTTGCTTGACTTGATTGCTTCAATGTCTAATAAAGCCTTTACTGCTTTAGAGTTCTTTGCACCAGCGCCAGTTATTGCAGCTTCAATGGTAGAATTGAAATCGATATCAGATAACTTTGCTTGATATTCGCTTTCTTTTGCTTCAATATCTTTGGTTAGCTGTGTAATCTTTCCCTGCAAGTCTTTAACGTCTACACCCTCAAAATCTTTTAATGCTGTTTGCGCCGTTTCTAACTGCGCTTTGAAATTGTCACGGTCTAGTTCTGCTGCAGTTGTTTTCTTCTGCTCCTTTGCAATATCAATGCCGTTTTCTTTCATAATCGCTGTGATTTGGTCTTCTGTAAGACCCAATGCTTTTAAATCTTCTGTTTTCATATATCTTTCCTCCACTATTAAGTTATTTTAGGTGTGTAACTATCCACCAGTGTCCCACCTATTTAAGGTCTAAGCGCTGACCAATTTTTTCAACAAAAATAAGACGTTTAACCCAACGTCTCTACTAGGGAGATAAAAGGATCACCCCTTTCTAATCTACATACCATCTTTTACCGCACTTTATGCAATAGCGATAATGCCTCTTTTTATGTGGTCGTGATTTATCAGAACGTAATTCACTTGACATTTCATGACCGCAAAACAACTGTTTTACCAATCCCACTGTATTCACCTCCTACTTTTTTTGCATTACAAAAGCACCTACAAAAGTAAGGTGCTGAATTTTGAGTATAAAAATACCACCTACCAATTAGGCAGATGGTTTATTCTTCAACTACTTCAAACAATGTAACTGGGTACAAATAACCTTGAAGTTCCTCTTCTTCGTCATATCCTTCCTCATCAATGACCCTATATCGGTCATGCTCTTGAGCAAGACATTCGTATGTTTTTCCATTTATAAGCATTACCGGATCGCTTTCACCAATATATTTAACCTTCATCAAAATACCTCTTTACTTTCATTTTGATTCTTCCAGTTGGTTCAGATTCAAACCAGTGTAGTTCAACGTGTCGACTTTTATCGCTATCATCGACATATCCATCTCCCCTGACCTTTTTCCATTCGCTTGCAGGTACATTATACTGCTTTTCAAGGTGTTCAGCAACATTAATCTTTCGATTTGTTCCCTTCCCTGCAAATGTATAAACCTTGGTTATTTTGGTTCCTTCGGTAAGCTTTGTTATCCCTCCATCTGGTAGCTTCACGTCATAATTTTTTGCTGCAGCACCGACACTCCTATGAATATTAATATCTCTCTGCTTAATTACCACTGGTGTTTTTCCCGATATTAACCTACCTGCTCCATCCATTAAAACACGTTGCCTTTCTTGTGGCAAACCCATTTCTTTAGCAAACGAAGCATATTGGTTACTTATTGCTCTATACTTGCACTTTGCTTCAATTATACTTTCATCGTCTACGCCAGCATCATTTAGTAGCTTTATTTTTGCTCGTTGCGCCCTCATAGCAGCTTCCATATTGCGCATACGTTGTGATGCTTCATATGAAGTATACTCTTTACCGCCGAATGACTCCTTTTCATTCTCTTTTTTATTCATATTGGCAAGTTGTTCATCCGTATATGAACGTTCAGATATGCCAGGGATGAAAGGATAGTATGTATGCCTACAATTTGCACCGCCAAGACCGCTAACAGTTCCTAATCCACATATGCTTTCTAATTCGTCCTTTTTATACACCTTTCCTTGCCATACTTGGTGAGTAGGCCTTGCATCTGCGTGCCAAGATACCTCAAAATGTTCTGTATCTAACTCTTTTGCGTTATCCTCGTTAATCTTTCCTGTTACCTGCGTAACACCTGTCATAACCGCACGTCTTACGGCTACCTCAATTCGATTGTTCCATCCAGTAGCATAATCAACGGAACGCAATCCGCTATTTGTCATAGTGGATATTGTTCGCTTTACTACCGTGTTGTAATCAAAGGCACCAGATGAAATATCTACCATCGCTGAATCTAATGTTTTTTGGTAGAAGTCTGCAAGCTCTGTAAACTGAATCCTACCATTTATCTTTTCAGCGAATCCAAGAGACTGAGTGATATTCTTGAAATCATCAAGTGTTTGTTGCCTTACGGCTGAAATGTATTGCTGTAATACCTTGTTATTTTTGTACTTGATGAATTGCTTCCCTGTCTTGCTATAAAGTTCTTCTGACCTTGCATAACCAGAAGCAATTGCGTCTTCATATATCTTATTAATTTCTATTTGGCTTAAGTTAAGAGAATCTTTTAAGTACTTCTGTATTGTTTTCTTACTTTCTCCCAATTCGTGCAGCCGATTAATCTGCCAATCTGCCGACCTTGTGACTTCTCCATTTATCTTAATACGCCTAACCACATCTTGCATAATGCGCATTTCCAAATCAGCATATAATTGCTCAATTTCCTTTGGCATAAGCTCTAAATCGGATGGTGTGAACATTCAATCACCGCCTCTTTAGCTTATTATTAACGTGCGCTAGAATCTTGTTTAAAAGCTTGACTATTGGTAATAAAACTGTTTTCATGTATCGACCTCCTAAGGAATAACATCCGCTTGTTGTGGAATCATCTTTTTTGCCGTGGCTTCATCTTCATGGTACCATTTCATACGATATTCAACCAACGACATAGCCCCGATTGCAACGTCCGCTTTATCTTGTGCTCTCTCTGTTTCTTCATCTACAAGAATACTGTCTTTAAAATCGCAAATATACTCGTATCCAGTTGTTGAAAGTCCGTTGTAAAACGCTAACGCATCTACAAGATCACTTAAGCACTCTCTAAGATTGTCCTCAATAGCAGTAACCGTGTTATATTTTCGCTTCTTAGCTGCCATAACCTCTGTAGCCGTCTTTTCAATTACTGCAGGGTTTGAAATATCGCCAAATGACAATCCAACTGAGAACTCAATATTACGCTTGTAGTCTTCCATCCCATTTAATAGAGATTGCTCTCTAAACTCTGGTGAAAATACATCGAACAGTTCTTTTCCATTACCAGCTTGTATATCCAATCCTCTGTAAAGCCTTTTATTCAAGCTCGCAACATTGAATTTCTGCTCTTTTGTCATGCTTGTATTTGGCTTTATAGCTGTTATGTCAACATGTACTGCTCTTTCGCCGCTTTCAAATTCCCAATTAATGCGTCCGAACTGTGTATCAGCCTGTTTGATTAGCCATTTGGCAGAATCAAAGATTGATACTCCATTAAATGATCCATCGATTGTATTTTTGACTGGATTACGATAATAACCGAAATCAGGCTTTGTCATTAGTGGATAATTGATAGCTGGTGGTAATTTGCTCCATTCCTCAATCGTTTCGAGTGATACTTCTGTGCCTAAATCTGTGATACTTCGGCTGTGGTATGCCTTATTCGTGATTGTTAGACCGCTCTTATCTAAAGAATGATACTCAAAGCGAAAATAGTAGTTATCATCAGCTATGCGTTTTGTCGCGACAAATACAACCTTTGTCAATCTTCCTCTTGCATCAAATTCAACAGGGATAAAGTTTTCTTGCGTAACATATTCTACCTTTCCCTCGCCTAATGGTTTAATGATAAAGGCTCCTAGTGCTAAACCACTTTGTAAGTTTTCGTTTAAGTCCTTGATAGCTGATTGATATAATGCATCTAACTTGGCATTTGATACCTTCGAAGTCATTTCGTTTAGAGTAACATTTGCGAACTCTCTAACAATTCCCTGCTCTAACCTTAACGAATAGATAGAATCATTATCCACCCAAGGAGCTTCACCGCGATACATTGCTCCCCATTCCGCTATTTTATCCACCATCTTTTGAGTTATGGAGATATCATTGTTTATTACTTTCTGTATTGTTTTAACCGGAAACATTTTCTTGATAACCTCCTTTGCAAAAGCAACAATTCTTTCAAACATTATTATTGCCCCCTCTTCTTCCATATGCTCTCTGTAGCATATCTTACTGAATCTATAACATGATCGTCTCCATCTGGATAACCACTAATAACATTACCGTCCTTGTCTCTCTCGTATTCATAATCAAGGAACTCTTGTGCTGCAACAGGGCATCTTGAATTATCAATGACAATTTCTTTTAATGACTGTAGCCATTTATAAGAATACTCTCTTGATCCAGGTCCCTTTTCAGCACCTCTTGCAAGCAAACCATAAGAACGATAATCACCAACCGATTTATTTTCGGCAGAATCGCAAGTTATTAAATCATTTGGTGTTATTCCTAACTCAACCAGTTTCTTATATGTACTTTCGTTGCTTTGCTTATTACAAGTGTACTCTTGCCAAATATACAGTCTGTGTTGTGCTGGTTCGTATGCCGTTCTTGTAAATGCATAAAGGTCGGGATACCATCCCCAGTCAACTCCATTAAGAACTCTATCGAATCGTTTTATTTCCTCGTCCGTGATGGCTCTTATTTCGACATTATCAAATACATTTCCACCAGTACCATTAGCAACCCCCATATACTCGTTTTCATAAGCAGTAGGATTAACCTCTTTTAGATACTCCGCTTCATCAAGAAACGGTTTACCAAGCCATTGTTTTGGAACATCTAAGTAATTGCTAAATGTAACTAACATACCTTGCTTTGGTATCTTAATGTATTTATTCGCCCAGTTGTTTGCGCTCTTTGGTGGATTGAATGATTTAAATATATATGTCTTTTCTCCACCACGCACAACAGATTGCGTTACTGTTCTGACAGCTTCGGCTCCTTTGAACTGGTCTAACTCTTCAAACCACAGAATACCTATGTAACCATTCTCAACTTTCATTGAACTTGGTTTATCTATTCCGCTTAGCTTTTCTCTGTTTACCTTTATTCGTCTTATTGCTTCTTTTTTAAGTGCCGGTGCTTTGATACCTTTTGACTTCATCGGATCGTCATTGCCACGGAAGAATATCTTTTGCCCTGTGTTTTTCTTTGTAATCTCCATAGGGGAAACATTGCACTTATATTCATCCTCTAATCCTAAAGCTGATATCGCCCAACACATTTGAGCGTAAACAGAATCCCTTAATGTCTGTCCTACTTGCCTAAACACAGCAGCGTGCATATCAGGATTCTTTTCTAATAAATCAATTATTTCCAATGAAATGAATGAGGATTTTGTGGAACCTCTTCCACCGGGGAACACATATTCATTATAGAGCTGTTCTTCTATGTCATGAACAACCTTTATAAATGCCGGGGCAATCATTGTAGCTGGAATACCATTGTATCTTGCACCTATTGTTGATTCGTCTGGTTCAAGCTTCTTTTGTTCCAAGGCTAATTTAGCATTGTCAAATTCAATCTTGTGCCTATCCATTGGATTCATAAGAAAGAATCTTTCCAACCAATCAAGTGATTTTTGCTTATCTGCAAGTTTTATAGAAAAGCCATCTTTGCCTTGCTTTACCTCTTGGATTATCTGTGTGTCTACATTGGTTGATTCATTGGCTTTTACTGTATTCACTTCTTTTGTTATTGGCTTTTTGGTGTTCTTATCTATCATTGGTCCAAACATTGTCATAACTGGAACTTCTTCTCTGCCGAATGAAATGTAGTTACCAATGTCAGAAAATGCAATTCGCATATGTAACTCTATTAGATCATCAGCACTTGCTACTACCTGTTGTCTTTTTTTCTCATTAAGCCTTGCTACCTCTTTTTTTATTTCCACATTATCCCACAGTTCCCATGCATGTGATGATGCGTTTTCATAACTGCATTGATAAGCTTTTTGATAAGCCTGTGTTGCATTAAATATCTTACTGTAGTAAATACAAAAAAGCCTTTGCTCATGGGTAAGGTTTTCATTTAACATCGTTTCCCTTGTTCCATCATCAATAGGCTCTTGTTTATTATTCTTTTCGTTCTTTTTCTTTTCCGAACGCTCGCTTTTTTTATCCGAACGTTCGCTATCCCATCCATATGTACTTTTCCACCTTCTCACTGTACCATCCGGTACGCTTAGTTGACTTGCAATCTCAACTAACTTCATTCCAGACTTATATAGTTCATATGCTTGTTTTACTCTTTCATCCGGCGCCCTAGCCAATCTATCACCTCCCACACGTTGGTTTAGATAAAGAAAAAGGAACCCTTCAAGGTTCCAATGTACTTGTTTTCTATTATTAAATAAAATCGAGTCGTAACTCTATTTCAAGTAATTACGACTCGATTGCTCTTAAAGGAAAACATTGAGTAATATTATTTATAATTAAGAAGGGTGCGCTTACCCCTTAGCCATCACAAAATGATAACTTGTTGCAGGGATAAGTGCAGAAACAATTATTACCCTTGTGCTATTTGTGCTTCTGTCTTCTTAGCCAATTCCAGAACCATAGTGCTATACCATAATATATGATAAGACAAGGTAATGCTAAGAAAGCAAATAATATGTACAAAAATAACATATTGCCCTCCTTATTAAGTTGTATTTCAAATAATTTATTTGATTAACTCATTATATTATAATTTATTCATTTTAGCAAACATTATTTGTTGTTATTTACTAATTCCCAACATAGATTTTTGTGCATTATGTCTAATATTATTTGTATATAACAAGGAGCACCCTCGGAGGTGCTACTGCTCTATTAAAATGTACATTTGTTATTAAACTCACCCTTCTTGCGAACCTTGCGAACATACCTATTTTGACATTCACCTGTAATTTTACTCATAATCTCGTGGTCTGTTAATCCATCGTATTTACCACTGTCTTGCATTGTGTCAATATATAAATCAAGTAATATTGACGCACAATTTTCACATATAGCAATATATTGATTGTTACCGAGAGCCCACATTCCACCTTTTTTTATCTCTTTACCACAACTAGAACACATCGATATTTCTTCAACTACACCGTTCTGTTGTAGCACCTCATCATTCCTTATTTTACTTAACCAAGCCATGCAATAATCCCCCTTATAATTTTCCATTATTATACAACAATACGTATTTTTTTACAATAAAAGAGCCACCTAGATGTTCTCTAGCAGCTCTTTTTAGGGTAGTATAAATAATTATAAGGGTTCTCTCAAGTGGAGGTCGAACAATCGTCCAACTTCACATCTTAAATTATAACACAGTTTTTTATGCGTTTTATGCGTCTTTCAAGTAATCTATAATTTTTCTTGATACCCTGCTTTGATCTAAATGTATCAATCTTGCAATCTCCCTTTGCTTCTTCCCATCTATAAACCGGTATCGAAAAATTTGACGTATTTCAGAATCTGGTATTTTTTCGATAAACTCTTCCAGTCTGTTTAATTCTATATATAATTGGTTTATCTTCTCCTTATACATCATAATAAGCTTGTCCGCTTCGCACACCTGCAGCGGATCATACATTTGAACGGCAACGTGTGTTTCTATGTACGGGAAGCCAACCATTGATGATTTAACCTTTCCGCATACAACATCAATATCCTTTGTTTCCTGTCTTTCCTTTCTTTTCTCTAAATCAGCTATCTCTTTCCTAATTTTTCGATATTCTAACAGTTCTTTTTCTGTAATATCAATTCCTCCTTTACTTACATACTTGCATCTAATTTCGGACGATTTATTTTATCCTTACGCTCACATTCCTCTAGTAGAAGAATGGACAGCTTCATTGCAAATGGGCTATTATACTTTTTATAAAAATCTTTAGCTGACCTTGTTAGCTGATTCCAATACTCATCGCCATCTTGCGGAATCCAATATGTTTGACACATCTTCCAAAACTCATTGAACATATTCCACTCTTCGGAACCTTTCTCGAATTTAACTTCTGACATATATCCTCCTAATCAAACGGAGTTTCCTCCTCATCTACACTTACAAATCCATCAGACTTATCCCAACCGTATTGAAAATTCAAATCATCTTTTTCTCCATATATCCGTTTTGATTTTTCATCATAGCTTAATATGTAACCGGTCAGTTCTAGTTTTCCTATCAGTCGGTTCTTCGATACAATCAACCTTCTTTTAGACGGTTCCAGTTCATTATCCCTGTCATAACTGATAATTACACCTGCAAGGTTTGAAATATCTCCTGATCCCGATATCTCATCATTCGCATCGGTTGAATAGTTATTTTTTCTTTTATGTGCAACAAGGAATATTGCTACATCAAATCTAAGGGCTATTTTAGCCAGTTTCTTAACGAATCTACCTTGCCGGTCATATGTATTACTTCCTTCCTCTGCATCTAGGTCTATTGCTGTCATAAGGTTGTCAATCAATATAACCCTAGTACCATATTGCATTATGGAATCTTTTATCGTCTTTAAAAGGTCTTCCTGTTCATCATCATCAATTATGCTTGTATCATAGACGAAAACTTTCTCATGGTACCAGTTGCTTATCATTGTAGAGTTTGTATCAGAGATAATACGGCTCACAGATCCATCTGGCCTGCTACTCTCAATGATATGATTTTTCCCAGCTGTCTGAAAATCAAACCATGACTTGAATAGATATGTCGGAAGTTCACCACTGTATACAAAAGACCTATATCCCTGCTCCGTAGCATTTACTACTAATTCACTTGCTAATGTACTCTTACCATCGCCGCGCTTTCCTGCGATTATATGTACTTGACCAAATGGGAAACCTCCATGAAGGATTTTGTCAAGATCATACAAGCCAGTCTTTAGCTTTGGCAATTTATATATATCAACTTGTTTTACATCAGATAAGTCCTTTACTCTTCTAACCGGTAACGGCTGTGCATTTTCCACAGCATCAAGAATGGCTTTTTTACCATGAGTTCTTAAAATCTCATTTGCATCTTTGCAGCCCAAGTAATTACTTTCTTGTACTGCTTTGATTTTATTCGGAAACCGTCTTTTGAAATCATCAAGTAATGTCATATGATTTTTTTCAAAGTCTCCAAATACAACAATCTCTTCAAACTTTGAAACCCAATCCCAGCAATAAGGTACCCATGTGAATCCATTGCATCCGGTCGGAACTGATACCGCATTGTCAAGTCCTGCCTCCGCAACAGAAAGGCTGTCAATCTGGCCCTCTGTTACAATCAGCCTTTTAAACCCAACACACTGCTTCATTCCAAATAAAATCGGCTTACAGTCCTTTTCACACCATTCTTTACTTTCGTTTTTATCTGGATCATACTTTGTATTGCGGTATTTGACAAACTGCAGTTTACCGTTCTCGTCATAGAATGGGAAAACAAGCACATTCTCATGTTCCGTCTGGTTTGTTATTTCATATCGCTTTGCCGTACTTTCAGATATGCCGCGACTATTTAAGTACTCAATAGCTCTTGGCTTTGGAACAATTGGATTATCCGGAGTCTTAAGTCTTTTATATCTCTTCTTTGGGGAATAGTATTCATCAACCTCTGTCCCTAAGCTAAACCCAAAGTCTTTCGCAATCGTGACCATATTGCCTGTGACGCCACAGCTAGCTCTAAGACATTTAAACTGACCTGTTGATAAATTGATCGAGAACGTCCTTGTGTTCCCTTTTGTTGCTTTAGGTCTGCAATAAGGGCATGTCTTAAACATTAGTTCGTTCCCGCTTATCTTTGTTTCAATTCCTTGGTTCCTCGCAAAACTGTAAGCATCCTCTTCTCTAAACTCATAATTCATCTGATTCCCTCCTGTACATGTCGAGCGCACTTTCACAGGAATCTAAATACGCCATGACTACCGGGTTGTAATTATTCTCTATCATCGCCCTAGTAGCCTTTATATGTTGGTTTATTTCCACTATGCTATCAGGTACTTCTATCTCACCTTGAGTAGGATGAAATGTTTTCACCAATCATCACCAACCTCTTCTTCGCGTGATTCGATTACTTTACCGTATGCCAATAAGTGTACCGAGTAAGCAGTTCGAACATCTGAAATGGTAGGCGGAAATGGTTTTGATTTTATGTATTCAATTAACGCCACTTCCACCGTTTTAAAATCAAGATCATTTAAACATCTGTACCATGTATCAGCTAGGTCATTATCTACTTTTGGGAACTTCTCCCCATACGCCGATTTAATGATTTGCAGTATTTTTTTAAATTCTCCTTTACTCATCGCCCCATCCCTCCAAACCTGTTATTGTGGTTGAATCCTCTCCACTTACTCTGTCACTATAATTCCCATCAAGTACCTTAGGGAAATTATTTGGTCTTATAAGCCAGTCAAAAGTGGCTTGCCATCCAGTCTTATTTTCTCCGTTAAGGAATTTACTATTTTTAACATTACCAATGGCAGCAAGCACTTCTTCCAATCCATAATCAACAATACGTTTCTTAAGCCATTTGTATCGCTGGGTTCCTTCAACAATTTTAACAATATGATTAAGTCCAATATTATTCCATGCATCAATTACACGTTGCACATCAGTGCTACATATAGTATCTTTAGATACTATATAATTATCTTTTTCTATTTCTATTTCTATTTCTGAAATAGCGACGTCAGACGATAGTGTCGTATTACAGTCGTTTGATGTCAGACGATTATCAGTCGATTTTTCAATTAATTGCTTCTGCTTCATTCGTCTTTCTGCTTGGTATTTTCTATCTCTTTCCTTCTTTTTGTCATAAGAATCTAGAGTTTGATGCTTATTCCAGTTTGGGATTGTGATAACACCATCGATAATCTCAACCATTCCAAGTTGCTGAAATGTATTAAGAGCAAGTTTTACCATTGTAACATCCCTTCGAAATATGCTTGCCAGCATTTCGTCTGTATAGGCAATCATATTAGACATCATAAATACTCCATCATTATTCTGCTTCCCTGCTAGCACAAGTAATTTAAACCATACAACAATAATGCTATCTGCCGCCGGAAGTCCTTCGATCATCAATATCTTTTCATCATCGAAAACATCCGTTTTTATTTTGATCCATTTAACGTCTGACAACTAAGCAACCCCCGTCCCACATCTACTTTCTAAATCGCTCAAGTATTCCTCGAAAGGTTCATTTCTGCCACAATACACGCTATAATCACTAAGCAGACTAGACCAGTTGCATATGAAATGGCATAATTCTATATTATGATAATCCTCAAGAAACCTAACGACGCGTTTATTTCCTATCGGCTTGTCCTTCTCAAATTCTTTTAACATTTCCTGTGTATAGAAATAATCTTTCATTTGATACTTGTCTCCATCAAACTCCTTATCTACAGGGAAAACATGTATAAACTCTGCTGGTGTCATGTCCGAAATAGCATTTATAATGCCTTTCATGTCTTTGTAATCCTGTTCGATTTGATCGAGCGACTTAATAGACAGATTCTCTCTTTTTCTTCTAATAAAATACTTTACACCTGATAATATGTACTTAGAAGAATCATCCTTTCTTCTACTAGCAGGATTTATCGCTTTGCATCTTTCAAAATAGTTCCGAAACAGTTCAGCTTTATCCGTGTTTATTGGTACCTTTATGGAGCTAAGTTTTCCGCTCTCGTAATCTTGTTTGATGCTACGTTTCAAATATCTAAATTCGGAGAAATGCACTATACTAAACAAAATGTTATGATATCGCCTTTTAACTTCTTTAAATACAAATCGATACATACGAATAAAGAATTTTCTTGCCATAATTTCCTGTCTATAAATCTCGGCACACTCAATATCATCCTTGTTTCGGATTTTATCCTTTAAGGTTTTAACCGATGTATTTCTAATAACCCATAAAAAATTATTTATGGCAATCTTAGATTCGTGATCTAGATTACATAGCTCTATAAGTTCATTCATTTGATTTTCACTAATAAATTCACAAATTATATCTTTGCATTTTAAAATCCCTAATCTGCTTAATATAATTCCACCATTTACTAAATCAATATCTACACTTCTATCATCTATGCAAATCTCATGTAATATTCTTCGCTCACAAATATTGCTGTACTGTTCCATATCATAATGTTTCAAAATTTTTCTTAAGTAATACCATGTATCTGCTGCTCTTGTTCCATTTTTAATATGTGGTATAACTTCATTTACTGTTTTTTCATACATTTTTTCCATTATGCACCTATCCCTTCTTGAAGTTCATTCTCCTTTTTGTTAATTATGTAATTTCCAATGATCTATGCTAAATCTTGTAGCAACTTCATCATACACGTACTAGCTTCAATCAATAGATTAGATGCCTCACTTTGTAGTTCTATCACCTCTTCGGTTGTGAATGTATTGTACTGTGCCGTAAACCCCTTTGATAATTTAACTGTTGCGTAATCTACACTATCAACCATGTGTTGAAGTTCCATCTCTGCATCTGACATTTCAAAATAAATTTTATCTTGCATATTAAGCACCTATCCCTTCTTGAATCTCATTTTCTTTTTTACTAATTACGAAATTTGTTATGCCCTCGACAAGTCTAAATGTGTCATTGTCCAAATCACCTTTCCAAATTTCCACTTTCGTTTTCTCGAATCCAACTTTGATTTCCTCTACTGTCATTCCCAATAGCACATCTATTAGTTTCATTGCGTACTGCTCTATATTATTCATGAATCGTTTCCCCCGTTTTCCGCGCTTCCATACCACGCTTATAACCAAGTTTAAAAGCCAAACAAGCTCTCATAACACAGTCAGCTTCTAAACCCCCTATTTCTAACAAGTCTTTAGATGTAATATCTAAACGAGTAGGTATTTGTAATTTTTTAACTTCTTCGCTAATGCTCATGCTTCTTTTCTCCTTCCGGCATCATATTAACGGTGAACAATACACCTAAAATAAAAGCTACAAAATATAACATTTGCTTGTCCTTTCTGCCGGATGCGTGCTATAATCATCTTGAGAGAATGGTTATAGCTCCGGCTATGCTAGCCCTTTCCTTTGTTGGTCGCATTGGTAAGGGCATTTTTTTATTCTTTGTTAGATAGTGTTTCACATTGCTCTCCGTTGAAAAATTCTACTAGCTTTTCCAAATTTACGAGATACTTACACCCAGTTTTTACAAATACAATTTGCCTTGTAAGACACAGGTTACGAATATAGCTATAAGATACTCCTGTAAGTTCTGCTGCCTTACTAATTGTTATCATATGTGGGATTTTCGATGCTTCCATACTTTCACGCTCCTTCCTGCTGTTTAAGAGAAATATCAACTAATAAATCTTTATCTTGGTCAATTTTCTTTAAAGCCCTAGCTATTCCGCGCTTTACATAATCCTCCATGTAGGTTGGGATAGAAAACTCATTGTTTACTTCCTGCAGAATGATATCTACCCTCTTATCTGCCATAAATATCACCTCCTATTCCCATATTTTTTTCATTTCATTCACAAATGCAAGTATGTACTTCGCAAGCTTTATATTATTTATTGAACTAACAGCATTGATTAATTCAGTTCTTAAGGTTTCGTCCATAAATTTAATCTCCTTTCTTGTTGGTGTTTTTGAACTATAGCATATTGCAAAAAATTACGCAAATGCTTGAAAACACTGGATTTGTGCACTTTTTTTGGTAGGTAAATTTTAATTTACCAAAACTAAATTAATGGTTGAATACGGATAAATCAGTTATTACATGAGCCTGTACCGAATCACAAAATTTACTCGCTAATTAGTTAGGTAAATTTTCATTTAATCAACTAAGCAGTTTCCGAACGCATAAAAACGTTTATAAATTTTGTGAAATATTACAACTAAAAAAATAAAGCAAAACTTGTATCTTTTCACCCAATATAACGCAACTTTTAATTTCTTTCGATAATTGGAACAATTCCATCCATCTTTAAAGTCTCATAAATGAAATATCTTCCCTTCTGCGTCCAGTAAAGATGAGTGCTTGTTTGTGGATTTCCGTAGCTGTCTGTATAAGGATGCGTCTTTGACTGTGCATATCCCATTTCTGCATATTTAGCATACAAATACCACCTTGCATGCTTACCTGTTCCCTGTAGAAACTGAATATGCTTGTCTCTTAGATAAGTGTTTAACCATTTTGCAGACTTTCCATAATCTTTTGCAATTTCAGTTACTGATAATAAATCCGTGCACTGTAAAACAAGATCATAGTATGTAACCTTTGGTTGTTGCCTTTGGATAATTTCCTGCTGTTCATCGACCTGTGTAATGAGAAATTTATTTTTTTCTCGCTCTGCTTTAAGTGCTGTCGCAACTTCAATTAATAAATCCGGATTGTTTACCAGTTCATCTGTAGCATACATACCGTGCTTTCGAATGCTTGGAAGCACATCCATTGCAAGCCATTTTTGATATTTTAATGCCCTTTCATTCCCTGCCTTCATGCCAAGCATGTAATATAGAGATTCCGGTATAAAATCATCTTTCCCAACATCTTGGGAAAAACCAAATTCAACACAATACCCACTCAATGTCTCCCATCGGACATATTTTTTTCCGTTTTTTTCTTGTGTCCACCCAAAACCAATTGCAGTATCTTCCGCATTGATGGAAATACTTCCATCTTCATTTAAAATTGTTCGAACCTGTATTCCAAGTTCGTTATTACTAAATAATTTGATACGATTCATCAATTTCTCCTTTCTAAAATATGGCATATACCCTATGTCGTGTTTCACACTCACGCTACAATAAAATTCGATACATATTTAATGACAAGTGACAATTAATCAGCTAATGAGGCCTTCATTCTATTTTTTTAATAGTTTTGTTACACTAATTCCAGTAGTAATGCTGATCTTTTCAATTGAATCAAGTCTTGGACTAGATTTTTTCCACCCATTGATTGTTCCATTTCCCAATCCACATTTTTTTTCAAATGCAGATATAGATAAATTTTGTTTTTTGCAATATTCTTGAATATTGTCCTTTAATAAATCTTTTAACATTGACCCACTCCTTTTTAGGCTTTTCTATAAATAAATCTTGACTTTTCATAGAGAATACTCTAAAATGATATCAGCGTGATAATTTATTTTGAGTTAGCCCTCTATATTTAGTCTTTTACCTAAATTTCATTTTTAGTATATAGGGTTTACTCTAATTTGTCAATACTATATTTAGGCTTTTACCTAAATTATTTAGGAGGTACTCTATGAACAGCGTAGACCTGGTTAAGTCGCTTTGTAAATTTAGAAAAATACCAATTTCCAGATTAGAGAAAGATTTGAATTTTTCAAATGGTTATATAGGACAGCTAAAAAAAGGAACATTTCCAGATGACAGATTGAAACAAATTGCAGAATACTTGGGTGTAACCGTAAATTATTTATTAGGAAATACAGACTTGGTTATGTGTCCTATATGTGGCTTTGGAAATAATCCATTATCAGAGCATTCAGAATTAGAGCACTTAGAATTTCATCAAAAATTTTTAAATTTGAAACAAAAATATCCTTTTCTTATGAATTATTCGGATTCAAAAAAAAATCAGCTAATTGCTATTGAAGAGCTAAGAACACATCACAATCCAGAAAAAAGAGCTGATATTTTTATGAAATATTTTCAAGCTCTGTATTCTCAAGAATTACAAATGAATGGATATGAGGAGATATATGGAATGTCGTTTAATTCCCTTTGCGAAAGACAAATTGATAGAACCCTTGCACACTCTAACAGTTATGATGGTATAAATCCTGAAACCATAGACTGGTTAAATAAAAAATATAACATTAAATACAATTCTAATGTTGTAATGGAAAACTCGAAATACTATATTAATGATGATACAGCAAAGGCAGCACAAGAAATTTTTGAAAACAAAGAGCTTCGTGTACTATTTGATGCCGCAAGGGATGCATCGCCAGAAGATTTACACACTGTACACAGTATGCTCATGGCACTGAAAAGAAAAGAGCGAGGGGATTATGATGAGGGATGTTAATGTTGTTTTGGAAGATTTTCCAACAAAAACAGCAGAAACTGTTACAGAAAATGCAGATGGAACCTATACAATATTTATTAATTCAAGACTATCATATGAGCGGCAGCTTATTGCGTATGAGCATGCTATGAAACATATTGAAAAGGATGATTTCTTGAAATATGATGTACAAACAATAGAGTCACGAGTAAGGGAAAGCTGTAAAGAAGAATATAAACCTATTCCAGCTAAACAATATTTGGAAGAGTTAATGCGGTTGCAAAGGGAGCAAAAAGCATTAAAGAGACGAATCAAACAGGATGAGGAACGCATTCGCTTTTTAAAAGAAAACTATAACTTGTTTGATAGAGCTGTAAATTGCTATCTTTATGCAGGGGATTTGTAGGGGATAATCCAGCTGCGGCTGATTATTAATAAAAGTAAGGGATAAATATATAACTCGCCTTTTAAAAAAAACAGTATTTTTAAGAACATATGTTTACCAAAAGAAAATACTGTTGTATACTTAAGGGGAGATAAATAATGACAGATGATGAATTTAAATATCTTATGGGATTACCAAAACACATAAACGATGAATCTATACAATTACCAGAGGACAGAAATCTTGGAAAAACACTTACTGTTTTATCAGATAAAACAAAACATGTATTCTCTATAGATTCTGACCGCAGAAGTACAATTGAGATAAGCAAGAAAAAAATTCAAGAGCGATATATGAATGCTCCTGAACAAATGGTTAGACTGGAAATTGATTGTAAACCTCATGTAAATCCAGATGGAACTAAGTTATCAAGAAATCATATTCACATTTACACAGAAGAATATGGAATGTCATTAGCTTTTGAATTAGAAGGATTCGATAGCGATTTATTTAATAATATGGATAACTTTTCTTCTGTTTTTAAGGATTTTTGTAAATTCTGCAATATAAACCTTGATGGAATACCACTACAGGAAGTGCTTTAATATGGATGCAAATTTCAAAAAAAATTATATTGATTGGCTATACAACAATATTGAGCAGTACAAAGTAAGAGAAAATACTTATAGAATAACATTTCCATATCTCGATAGAAATAATGATTGTATTGAGATTTTTATTGTAATGAAAGAAAATGGATCCTATTTATTAACTGATGATGGAGAAACGCTCAATGAACTAGAGTTATCTGGATTTAACATCTTTTCCAGCGATAAAAGAAAAAATCTATTAACCAAAATAATAAATGCGCATGGTGCAATTTTATCTGAAAACAACGCAATTACTATAACTTGTGGGAAAGACGATATTCCATTAAAAAAACATATGCTATCACAATGCCTATTGAAAATTAGCGATTTATTTTATTTGTCAAAACCAACTGTTTTATCGTTATTCAATGAAGATGTGAAAGAATTTTTAGATATAAATAACGTTAGATATATGCCAGATATTTCGTTTGTAGGAAAAAGCGGATTAACTACAAATTATGATTTCGCAATTCCAAAGTCTCCAAATGCTCCTGAAAGAATAATTAAAGTTGCAAACAATTTGGACACATCACTTGCAGGGAACATAACATTCTTATGGAATGATACTAAGGAAGCTAGAAAAGAATCCTCCTCTTTGTATGTTTTTATACAGGATTCTGATAAAAAAATCAACAAATCAGCAATTACCGTACTTGATAATTATGGAATAAACCCAGTTATATGGTCTAAGCGTAATTCAGCTGCTGAACTATTAACAAAATAAAAACCGCCTTGGCTGGAACCAAGACGGATTTTATAGATACTATACAGAACAATGCCTATATAATATGCTTCTAAACAAACCATATTATACCACTTCGGCACCTGTTCTGGCAATAGGTGTATTTTTATACACTTTTTTAAGAAAGGAGATACTATGGCAAGCATAAGAAAACGAGGGAATGGTTACCAAGTCACAGTCAGCAATGGAAGAGACATAACAGGAAAGCAAATACTTGAAACAACTACATTTGTACCTGATCCAGATAAAACCGACAAGCAGAATCAAAAGGCTTTGAAAAGGTTCGCCATTGATTTTGAGGATAAAGTAAGGAATGGCCTATACTTAAGCGGCGAAAAAATGACCTACGAGGAATATATAAAACTATGGCTAAAAGACTACGCACATAAGCAGATGGAGCAAACTTCCATAGAACGCTGTGAAAGCTCTCTAAATAATATTATTCTTCCAGCTATCGGTCATATAAAGCTTTCAAAGTTGCAACCCTTGCATATCCAAAAGTTGTATGATGATCTAATGGAAAATGGCTATGTGATACATGGGAAGAAAAAAGCATATAGCACAAATACAATAAAACGAATTCATCAAATTATAAGTAGTAGCTTAAATACTGCTATTCACTGGCAATTAATTGAATCTAATCCGTGCAATCGTATTAAACCACCTAAAGTACAAAAAAATGTAGATGTAAAGCACTTCACATTAGAGCAGGCGCAAACATTCTTAGAGCAATTAGATAAACCCTATACAGTAGTTCACGGTGGACAGAATAAAAAAGACGGTTCCCCATCCGCAAAACACTATGATACAAAAGAAATACCGCTGCAGTACAAAGTATTTTTCCATATGGCGCTTTTTGGTGGTTTCCGAAGAGGTGAACTTATTGCGTTAACATGGGATGATATTGATTTTGAAACTAGTACAGTTTCTATTTCGAAATCATCTGCCAGAACTAAAAAAGGAATTATTACAAAAACACCTAAAACTTTTTCCTCTAACCGTTCAGTTAATCTGCCGGCCGATACAATAGAATTAATAAAGAAGTATAAAATAGAACAGCATAAATACCGGTTAAGCATTGGTAGTTACTGGGAAGGGGACAATTATGTATTCATCCAAGATAATGGTAAGCAATTGGATATTTCCACACCAAACCATGTATTTAAAAAAATCATCAACCGATATAACCAAAGTGCAAAAGATAAGGACAAACTCCCAGACATTACCCTTCATGGATTAAGACATACTTCGGCAACTCTTCTAATCGCACAAAATATTGATGTCCGTACCGTTTCTGGCCGCTTAGGACATTCTGAATGCTCTACAACGATGGATATATACGCACACGCTTTACAGAAACAAGATGAAAAAGCATCTGAATCGCTTGCCTCATTATTTAAGAAAAAAGCATAATGTTAGTCAAATGTTAGTCATTTGCCCATAAAGCACTCCATTTCAAAGAGTGCTTTTTTAATACAAAAATACCGCAACACCTCTATTTACAAGTCATTGCGGTATTTGATTTTCCTCGGTGCGACGGGATTCGAACCCACGACCTCTGCGTCCCGAACGCAGCGCTCTACCAAGCTGAGCCACGCACCGATTCTTATAAATATTGTATGCACTTAATAAGAATAAGTCAAACGATTGCCTGAGAAACTTTATGCTTGTCTGAACGAATTTTACGCTTGCTTTAAGGCGGTGGAAAGACTTTGTACATTTACAAGTTCCTTTTCTACGGCACTGATTGATTCATTTTGCATCGTTACCGTTTCAGTAATCGTGGTAATCATTGCATCATTTTCCTCTGTCACACTAACCAAAGTTTCGATTTCATTGTTAACCGTTTGAAAGTTGCTTTTTATCTGATTAATAATCGCATATTCTTTTCCAACGATCAATTCGACTGCCTTTGTTGTTTCATCAATATTGGACAGCAATTCTTTTAATTCGTGCATCTTAGATAGTCCATCAATTGCCGAATCGGTTCCTGCTGTAATACGTTCTGAAACAATTCCGACCTTCTTTTCTAAAGATTGAAGAATTTTTTCAATGTTTTTGGATGCTATTTCACTTTGTTCTGCCAAAGAACGGATTTCTCCCGCAACCACTGCAAATCCTCTTCCTTGCTCACCTGCTCTTGCTGCCTCAATCGAAGCATTCAAAGAAAGTAAATTGGTTTGTGATGCAATCGAGTTGATTTCGCCGAGTATTGTTTGAATCGTCTGCATCTCATCTAACAATTCCTCAGCTGCGGTATTCGCCTGGCCTACACGATCTTGCATCGTTTCCATGGAGCCATAAACAATATCTGCTCCCTTCGTTCCATCCTTAACTGCATGTCCTACCTGAATAAATTTATCTTCCAATTCGCCTGCAAGCTTATAATTATCTTCAATCGCAGCAGCTGCTTCTGCTACCATCGTATTCACTTGAATCGTTGCACCACTTAAATTTGACATCGATTGTTGTATTTGATTTGCCGAATCGCTTACTTCATCTGCCCTACTTGTGATGTTATGTACATTGTCAAGACTCTCTTTTAGTGAAGAAGACAATTTTCCCGCGATCAAATCTGATTTTTCATGATTTTCTTTAATTCGGCTCAGCTGTTCTTCGGATTCCTTGATCAAACGTTCTCCTCTTCTAGTGGCTGTATATAAAACAGCCGCAGTTAAGATATATGCAATCACTTTTATAATTGCCCCACGAACCGTTGGTTCTTCCGGCCCCTCAATGATGGCTGGATTGATAATAGCTGATCCAATTAAAATGATTGCCATTGGTATTACAAAATATTGGATAATTTTTTGATTAAAATAGATGGTAGTCATTCCAAGTGTAATAAAGAGTGCTATAAATGCTGCAGAGCTTCCACCTACAGCTCCAGAATATACGGTATCACAAATAGATGCGGATAGTACAATTCCCAATGCCTTAAAATCATCTCTAAGTTTAGAAAAATAACTGACCACGGATCCAGTTAATCCGACTCCTAATGTTAAAATGGCCAGCACAAATTTTTGTGAGCTGCCATACTTTGCAAAAGCGGTAACGCCAAGTGCCAGTACTGCTACAATCACAATGATTAGATTTGTTTTATGAATTTTTTTCATACCCTACTCCTTTTTAATTTTTTCCCCTATTTTTTCATTCTAGTATATAAATACTTTTTTTACAAGAACTGATTTTATGATTAAGTAAAAATCTGATTTTATAATTAAGCAAAGAAAAACTGCTGCAAAAGAGAATATAATTTCATCTCCTTACAGCAGTTTTATCTCTATATAATAGATGTATATAACTTACTTATTCTATATTTTAGTTATCGATCAATTTATTTCCATCATTCCAGCTATAAAGTTTACGAAGTTCTGCTCCAACAACTTCGGAAGGATGTGCAGCTCCTCTTCTTCTCATTGCATTGAAGTTTGGACAATTTACAGAGTTTTCAAGTAACCAATTCTTAGCAAAGGTACCATCTTGAATATCCGTCAATACCTGCTTCATTGCTTTCTTTGTCTCATCAGTGATAATCTTTGGTCCTGTGATATAATCACCATATTCAGCCGTATTGGAAACAGAATATCTCATTCCAGCAAAACCGCTTTCAAAAATTAAGTCTACGATTAATTTCATTTCATGGATGCATTCAAAGTATGCACTTTCTGGTTCATATCCAGCTTCTACTAATGTTTCGAAACCTGCTTGCATTAAAGCGGTAACACCACCACAAAGTACGGCTTGCTCACCAAAAAGGTCCGTTTCTGTTTCTTCACGGAAGGTTGTTTGTAATACACCTGCTCTTGCACCACCGATTGCTAAGGCATATGCCAATGCCATATCATGAGCTTTACCAGTTGCATCCTGATGTACTGCGATTAAGCAAGGAACACCTTTTCCTTCTTTATACTGACTTCTAACGGTATGTCCAGGTCCCTTTGGTGCAATCATAGCTACGTCAACATTTTTTGGAGCAACAATCTGACCAAAGTGAATTGCAAAACCATGAGCAAACATTAACATATTTCCAGCTTCTAAGTTTGGCTCAACGGATTCTTTATACATTTTTGCTTGTTTCTCATCGTTGATAAGAATCATAATAATGTCTGCTTTTTTTGCTGCTTGTGCAGCTGTATATACTTCAAAGCCTTGTGCCTGAGCTTTTTCCCAAGAATTAGAGCCCTCATAAAGACCGATAATGACGTTGCAACCTGATTCCTTTGCGTTCAATGCATGTGCATGTCCTTGGCTACCATAACCAATGACAGCAATTGTTTTTCCTTCCAAAAGTGATAAATTACAATCTTCCTGGTAGTAAATCTTTGCCATTTTTCTTTCCTCCATTTTTTTGTTTTTCTATGGCTTACACCTTTAAGGTTTTACCTGTTTCAGGTAATACGTTAAAAGACTAGTCATCAATCCCTTGTGCCAAATCACCAGCTCCTCGAACAAGGCCAGTAATACCGGTACGAACTAATTCTTTGATTTCAAATCCGTCAAGTAGTTTAATAAAAGCATCCAGTTTTACCTGATTGCCAGTAAGTTCGACCATGAGTGACTCCATCGCAACATCCACAATCTTTGCTCTGAAGATATCCGCAACTGCAATAATTGCCTGTCGATCTTTTTGTCCTGCCATTACTTTCACAAGAATTAACTCCCTGCAAACCGATTCGCCATCTTTTAGTTCTGTAATTTCGCGAACATCCTCCAACTTTTCAAGTTGCTTACCAATCTGTTCTAAAATCAGATCATCACCCGTCACTGCTACGGTCATTCTTGAAAAAGCAGGATTTTCTGTTTCACCTACTGTAAGACTATCAATATTATATCCTCGTCGGCTAAAAAGACCTGCCACACGGCTTAAAACTCCTGCAGTATTATCCACAAGAATGGATAGAGTCATTCTTCTCATATGATATCTCCCTTCACAAGCTCTTCGCTTTATCACTTTATTGTAATAAATGCTACACTACTATGATGTGTTAAAGAGTCAATGTTTATCAAATATTGTAGCAATAGTACCTTGATTTGTCAATTGTTACTTTCAAATATAAATTTTGTTAAAGCATCACGATTCATTTCCCAATCTACAATAAGAACAGCCTGTCCATTGATTCGATCCTGTGTGTATCCATTATCGATTGGTATTCGCATCTGCTCAATTTCTGTTGTACCCATCATTACCACAGACATCAAGTAAGAGATAATCTCGTCATTGGTAACATCGGTTTTCACGCATGGAAGTATTTCATCTGCCAGACCATTTAATTCAGAAAATGACATACTCTTTGCTTCTTTAAAAATTGCATTCAAGACATTACGTTGTCGTTGTGTTCTTCCAAAATCACCAGGGCCAACATATCGAATTCGTGTATAGGCAAGTGCCTGTGTACCATTCATTTTATTCAGTCCAGGTTGTAGCTTTGAAATGCTTGTTTTTTTATCGGCGTAGGTCTTTAGAAGATAGTCGCACTCCTCCTGGGTTATTTCAACATCAACACCACCGATTGTATTAATGACATTTTTAAATGCCGCAAAGTCTACAATTACATAACCATCTAACTTGATTCCAAAATTTTCTGCAATGGTCTGATACAAAAGGCTGATTCCACCATAGGAGTAGGCCGCATTAAATTTTGCATTTTCGTATCCTGGTATCGTCACATACATATCGCGCATTAGCGAAGTCAATTTGAGTTCTTTGTTTTTCATATCAATGGTTGCTATCATAACGGAGTCGGATCGCCCCTTTTGGCTCCAATATTCGCGTTTATCTGCTCCCACTAAAAGAATATTAACCACCTTATCCTGTGAAAGTAACTTATCATCCGAAACCTCTACGTCACTCAAATCCATCTCTGAATCTCGATCCATGAGTGATAGTGTTTCTGTTAATTGATATTTCATTTTTGCAGCTTCATGACCTCCTAGAATGGCTGCTGCAAATATTATAATCCATAGTACCCGTTTCAATTATTCTTCCTCTTTTCTTTCGACTAAGTTTCCCTGAAAATGAATTCTTCTTTCACTTTCTGGTGGAAGCTCCATATAATTTCCGTACATATGTGTCAAATACTCATCGACCATCTTTGGTCCTTTTACTTTCAATCCTTCAAAGTCCAAAATGGAAGCCTCTCTATATGACCCCCAATAGTTTGTTGGCACGATTTCTTTTAAATTATACGCACCCATTACAGTGCCTGAATAAGTTGATTTTCGAAATTCCTGTCTTGAAAAAAGTCGATCCATCTTTTTGTAAATTTTATGTGCATCCAGTATTTTGTAAAGTCGTAATGATTTGCATATGTGTAATACTATTTTTTCTTTTTTTGGTCTTGTCGCTAAAATACCAGTTGAAACATTCGCTGCTCCACAAAGGAAACGATACATTAAAACCTTATATCCATATATTTTTCGAAGCAATGCATTATTTGGTGTACCATCAAGAGGTATAATATCAATCATATATCCCAATCGTTTTTTCTGTGTATTATCCTGCAAATTGTCATAGATATCGACATTTACATTTCTTATCTTTCCAAAATAGCTACGATAATCCGGCTTATTATATGGAGATTCCACCACTAAGTAATCCGGCAGATACTTTGAAAAAATCTTTATAAATTTCTCATAAGAATCCCTTGGCATCGCTACATCGATATCATCATCCCAAGGAATAAATCCATGATGCCTTACTGCACCAAGTAAAGTTCCTCCAATCACATAATACTCTAATTTATTTTTTGCGCATACATTGATAAACTGTTCCAATGCGTCTCTTTCATATTCATGAAGCGGGCTTAACTGCTTCTTATCTATATCCATGTCTGTTCTCCTTAAAGGGTTTGGGTTCCATTGCTTTTTTTGTACATTATTGCTATAATTCTAAAATACTAACTTATCTTTTGCAAGATAAAAGAACAATTATTTTTTGAAAGTGGGACAAAATGAAATGAATGTAAAAATATTAGTTGCTGCTCATAAAGAATATCGTATGCCAACGGACGAAATTTATCTTCCGATTCATGTTGGAAAAGAAGGTAAAAACCTCGAACTTGGTTATATCGGTGATAATACCGGAGATAATATCTCTACGAAGAACTCAACTTTTTGTGAATTAACAGGTATTTACTGGGCATATAAAAATCTGGAGGCTGACTATATCGGTCTTGTTCATTACCGTCGGCATTTTACATTTCGTAAAAAGGGAGATAAATTTTCAAGTATTCTTAGTAGTAAAGAGCTAGAAAATCTCTTAAAGGAAACCGATATTATTCTTCCGAAAAAAAGAAATTACTTTGTTGAAACCAATTACTCACACTACATACATGCCCATCACAAAGAAGGCATTGATATGCTTGGTGACATCATCAAAAAAGACTATAAAAAATATGCAGCTGCCTATGATACTGTTATGAATCGAACAGCTGCACATATGTTTAATATGTTTATCATGCGAAAAGATTATTTTGATGAATATTGTGAATGGCTCTTTGCTATTCTCTTCGAAATCGAAAAAAAGTTGGATATTTCGGACTACTCCGTCTATGAATCAAGAGTATTTGGATTCCTGGCGGAGCGAATGCTTGATATTTTTATAGAGACCAAGCAGCTTTCCTATAAAGAATTAAATGTTATGTTTATGGAGTCTCAAAATTGGTTTAAAAAAGGGTTTTTATTTTTAAAACGTAAATTTGTGAAAACCGAGCCAATCTAATTTTTATTCTATACCGATTTATATACTGAGTAATCGTTTGACGAGCAGCACGGCTTCTTTCGCATCTTTTGAGTAGCCGTCTGCTCCAATTTCATCCGCATAACTTTGTGTAATTACAGCACCACCAATCACAATCAGCGATTTCAAATTTTCTTTTCTCACAAGTTCTACTACGTGCTTCATTTCCATCATGGTAGTCGTCATAAGCGCAGACAATCCTATCACATCCGCATTGCTTTCTTTTGCAACTCGAATGATTTCTTCCGCTGGGACATCTTTTCCCAAATCAATAACATCAAACCCATAATTTTTTAGCATTAATACCACCAAATTCTTACCAATATCATGAATATCACCAGCTACGGTCGCCATTACAACCGTTCCAAGTGATTTGTTTTTACCCTCCTGATTTAGCAAAGGTTCCAAATAATCAATTGCCTTTTTCATAGCTTCTGCACTGCTGATTAGTTGCGGCAAAAAGTAGATCTGTTGATCAAACAATTCCCCTGTTTCATTGATTGCAGGGATTAACATCTTGTCCACAATATCCGAAGGTTTTTCCCCAGCTTCCAGTGCTGCTTTCACATCATTTAGAATCACACGGCTATTTCCCTTTAATACATCCAGATAAATCGGATGTCGGTCAGGTGTGTTATCTTCTTTTTTAACTGGTTTTTCCTTTTCGGTCACATTCGCAGTCAGAGTAAGCGGATGCTTGGATACTCGGTCAATGTAGCGATTGGAGGCTTCTTCTTTGTTAAGAAGTAGATCCGAAGCAAACGCAACATTCATAAGCAGATCCTGCGATGGATTTGCAATAGCCATCGTAAGTCCTTCTTTAATCGCAAAAGACAAAAATGTGCTATTTACAAAGATACGCTCTGGTAAGCCAAACGAAATATTGGACAAACCACAAATGGTTGCTAACGATAGTTCGTTTTTGCAATAACGTATTGTTTCTAATGTCTCAATTGCTGCCAGCTTATTTGCACCGATTGTAGTGACCAGACCATCGACAATAATATCCTCTTTCGTTAATCCAAGGCTATAGGCACGCTCTATAATCTTATGAATAATCTCTTTCTTTTCTTCCAGATTATTTGGTAATCCGGCATCGGAAAGCGGCAATAAGATAAACATTGCTCCGTACTTTTTGGCAATCGGAATCAATTTTTCAAATTTTTCTTTTTCAAGGCTGATGGAATTAATTAATGCTCGGCCTGGATAAATGCGTAGGGCATGCTCGATAACACAGATGTGGCTGGAATCAATACAAAGTGGAAGACTTGAAACCTTCAGTACCTCGTAAATTACTTTTTGCATCATATCGTCTTCGTCGATTCCGTTCATCCCCATATTGATGTCCAGAATCGAGGCACCCTGTTCTTCCTGTTCTTCTGCCATCGTTATAACCATATCCAGATTTCCTTCCCGTAATTGTGCTTGAAGTACTTTCTTTCCAGTTGGATTAATCCGCTCACCTACTACGAGAAACTTACCCTCTAAATCAATTTCTATCGTGTTTCGTTCTGTTGTTAGTAGTCTTCGTTTTTTTACATCCCATTTCGGTACAGTTACTTTCTCTATTTCTTCTTTTAAGCAGGCAATATGCTTTGGTGTCGTTCCGCAGCATCCTCCCAAAATAGATGCACCAGCTTCAATTAGTTTGACTGTCTCTTTTGCAAAGCTGACCTCCTCCATATCGTACACGGTCTTCCCATCAATGAGCTTCGGAAGCCCTGCATTTGGTTTCGCAATTAGGGGAATATTGGTATATTCTTTCATGAGTCTTAGGACATCACTCATCTTTTCTGGACCAGTGGAACAATTCACACCCACTGCATCTACCCCCATCGCTTCCATTACAACTGCCGCAGTAATAGGGTCCGTACCATAAAGCGTGCGTAAGTCCTCCTGAAAAGTCAAAGTCACCATAATTGGAAGATCACAGGACTCCTTTATTGCAAGAACTGCTGCTCTGCATTCTTGTAAACTCATCATCGTCTCAATCGCAAACAAATCGACTCCTGCAAGAACAAGTGCCTCCACCTGTTCTTTGTATACCAAAACCAGTTCTTCAAACTCGAGATTCCCGATCGGATATAACTGCTTTCCTGTCATTGTAATATTACCAGCTACGTAGACGTCCCGATCCATTCCTTGGCTTTTCATGTTTTCAATTGCCTGCTTTGAAATACTTACCAGGCTTTGATTCATCTTTTTTACTTCGCTCTCAAGTCCGTACTCCGAAAGCTTAATCCGATTACAGGTAAAGGTTGGTGCAAAAATGATATCGGAACCAGCTTCGATAAAATCCATTTGGAGTTGTTGCAATACTTCCTGGTGTTCCAATATCCATTTTTCAGGGCATACTCCCATTGGCATCCCTTTTATCATAAGATTCGATCCCGTTGCCCCATCTAATAGGATTACTTGTTTTTGTATTTTGTTCATCCATTCCTGTCTAGTCATACATTTATCCTCTATTCTTCACTCAAAATCTTCAGCGCCAAACTATAGTTCAGCATTTTTAGTTCATCCAATGCATTTATCACTTTTTCACTTAACTTTGGAGTAAGCGTAACCTTTTTTAACATTTCAAGTTTATCAATTGCTAGTTCATCTTCATAATCGGCAATTAATCCACAAATATCCTTTAACGTTTCTTCGATATCCACTAAATCCCTATTTCGATTATCTTCTTCCACTGCTTTTTCCCCATCTTTTAGTAAAAGTACAGCCTCTACTGAACCCAAAAACTGTTTGTACATATCCAGAAGATCATTTCCTCTTGTCTGAATAAAAATATAGTTCTCATTTTTTGCTTCTTCTTCATGCTTCTTTGCTAATTTTGATAATTCATTGGCACCAACACTGGCCGCTACACTCTTTAGCGCATGCGCCTCAATCATATAGCTTTTTATATTATCTGTTGCAATATATTCTTTCATAATGCGGTGCTTTATTTTTCCCTCTAACATGATGGTTCGGAGTAATTCAAAGTACAGTTCCACTGATCCAAAGCATTGTGAAACACCAAGTTGTGTATCCACATTGGGAATCTTATAGGGAAACACTTCTTGCTTGTTCTTTCTGGTTTCTTCATCTTTTTTTATCAAACGAGCGGGCAGGTGTTCTCGAAGCACTTCATCGAGACGTCCGATATCCATTGGTTTTGAAATATAATCATTAAAACCACTTTCGATAAACATCTCACGAATGCCTCGGATTGCATTCGCAGTAAGAGCAATCATGGTTACGTTTTTATAATAATCTCCATCCATAGCACGAATCTTGGTAAGTGTTTCCACACCATCCATTACTGGCATCATATGATCCAAAAAGATTAAATCATATTGGTTTTGTTTGACTAATTCAAGACATTCTTCTCCATTTAGAGCTTTGGTAATCTGCATTTTGTATGGCTTTAACAGGCCTTCTGCCACCTTTAAATTGACCGCATTATCATCCACAATTAGTACCTTTGCCTCCGGTGCAATGAAGGTATCATGCAGTTCCTTCTTTACCTTTGTATGCAAGACTCCATTTATAGCATCTCCTACATTCTGACAATACACCGGTTTTTGAATGGAGGATAAATATCCTACTGATTCCAGATATTGACCAAATTCTGTAATTACAATCACTTTTGTATTAAGCGATAGCTCATTGACTAACTCTTTTTTCTTTTGATAAATTGAATATGGCATAAAAACATGACTAAACTTCACATCTTGTAAAACCGTCCATACGGATTCTGCTTCTATTTCAAAGGTTGCATTAACTCCCAGATTTTTTAGTACCTGCAACATTTGAGTGTCCGATTCCTCCTGTAATATAACCAAAGGTTTTATAAGTTCCTTTCCTACCACCTCGATCATTGGATGTTTGCTAAAAATCTTCTGTTTTAGATTGATATAAAAGGTGCTCCCCTTTTCATATTCGCTATTTAAAAATATTTCACCTTCCATCAAGTCAAGCAACTGTTTGCAAATGGAAAGTCCTAAACCTGTCCCCTCAATTTGTCTCGTTTTAACACCATCAAAACGAACAAAACTCTCAAACAGATGTCCTAAATCGTCTTTCTTTATCCCAAACCCAGTATCCTCAACTGCTATGTGTAAATTTACATATTCTTCTTCGATGTCTCCTTGAATACTAAGGCGTACGTGTCCTTTATTGGTGAATTTTACAGCGTTGGTTAACAGATTCAATAAAATCTGGCGAATTCTCAATTCATCCCCCATGAGTTCATTTGGAAGATTATGATCCACTTCAAGTAGAAATTCTATTTTCTTATCTCTCATGCGAGAACATATCATATTTGTTATATCATGAATAATGGAAGACAGAAAATAACGATCATTTACAATTTCAAGTTTACCTGATTCGATCTTTGAAATATCTAGTATATCATTAATAATAGTAAGCAAGGATTCCCCTGCACTCTTAATATTTTCTACATTTTCTCTTACCTGATTGGATACTTCATCACGAAGTACTAGCTCCGTCATTCCCAAAATAGCATTCATCGGTGTACGTATCTCGTGGGACATGTTTGCAAGGAAAATACTCTTTGTTCGATCCGCACGTTCCGCTTCAACTCTGGCTGCTTCTGCCTCTTTTGTGATATTTTCAAGCAGACTTTTCTGCTCCTCTAATTCACCTATTTTTTTCTCACGATTTTCTATATGTTCGCTTGCATAAATTATGGTTCCACTACCAATTTCTTTGGCATCCATAATGGAATTATTTATCGTATCTAATATTTCAGTAACTGTTTGCGCATCCTGCGGACAGGAAATACAACAAATACAAGTTGAAAGTCTTACATTATCGTCCCCAATGGACCATTCTCTTTTAAATCTTCTTCGAATTTCCTCGATTACGGTTTCTAAAGAAATCAATTCTGGTTCAAAAATAATTGCAATGTTATCCCCATCCAAGCGGTATGCACAATTTGGAACAATACCCGTTAAGTATTTTGAGATGTTACGAAGTAAACTGTCTCCCATCTGAAAACCATATGTTTCATTAATGTAGCGAAATTGATCAATTGCCAAAACCACCATAAAAAAGGGTTGATTTTGCTTAAAATAATCACTTAACATTGTAATTGCAGCGGTTTGATTGAATATCCCCGTTGTATAATCAATCTGTTCCTCCGGATTTTGCAGTGATATATAAATAATAAGGCTGGAAATTGCGGTCACAAATCCCCCCAGTAAGATATGTCTCCAAATCGACTGGATGATAAGTGCTGCTATCGTTATTGTAACAATTAAACCAATTGCACATCGTTGCCCTTTGTTTAAATTCTTACGATTTTTAATGGTAACGATCAATGATAATAGGAGATAAATGAAAGCACAAATATACAGTACCTTCATACCAGGTCCCCTGTGATAGTTCATGGATTCATCGAAATAGAAGATAAAACCGGTCATCGGCGTAACAAAAAAGCTCATGATAATAACAAGCATTGGTATAAAATAGGTATAAAATGACCAGTCTCTCTCTTTTTCTTCTGTCAGCAGATAAATATATAAAAATAAAATTGGAGTCATCATATTTTGTAAAAACAAGTAGCAATAGTTCAACATATAGTTGACTTCCACTGGAATGATGTGACTATTCCAAATGGAAAATACCGTAAACAAATCAAGAATCGTTGTAGCAAAAGCCACACTAAGCATTATCTTATAGATCCGGTTTACTAAATTAGGAAGATTTTTTCCCGAATACGTATAAAACATTGTAATGATAAATATAACAATGGCTGCTAATTCAAACTCAATATTGAACGGTATTTGCCCTAACATGATTTCTCCAATCTTTAGTTTTATTATTTCTTGATATTTTTTATTCTTTCAATCGCTTTCACCGTATTTTCATAAGTTCCAAAACCAGTCAGCCTAAAGTATCCTTCTCCGCTTGGTCCAAATCCAGAACCTGGTGTTCCAACTACATTTGCTTTATCGAGTAAATAATCAAAAAATTCCCATGAAGTCATATTCTCTGGTGTCTTAAGCCAAACATAAGGAGCATTCACACCTCCACTAACACGATATCCAGCTTCTTTTAATCCATTTTTTATAATCTTAGCATTGTTCATGTAATATGCAATCTGCTCGGTTAGCTGTTTTTTACCTTCTTTGGAATAAACTGCTTCCCCTGCTTTTTGAATGATATAAGGGGCTCCATTAAATTTAGTACCATGTCTTCTCGCCCATAAGGAATGAAGCATGGTTTCACCAGATTTTAGATCCTTTGGTACAACCGTATAGCCTAAACGAACGCCAGTAAATCCTGCATTTTTAGAAAAACTCTTAAATTCGATTGCACAGGTTCTTGCTCCCTCGCATTCATAAATGGTATGTGGCACGTCCTCTTCTGAAATATATGCTTCATACGCTGCATCATAAAGGATAATAGCTCCTACTTTATTTGCATAATCGACAAAGGCTTGTAACTGTGTTTTGGTCAATGTAGAACCGGTAGGGTTGTTTGGATAGCATAGATAGATTAAATCTGGTGTTTCCTTTGGAAATTCAGGTACAAAATTATTTTCCATGGTACATGGCATGTAAATTACTTCACTCCACTTTTCAGTAGCAAGATTGTATTCCCCCGTTCTTCCTGCCATAACATTCGAATCAACATAAACCGGATAAACAGGATCACAAACCGCTATTTTATTATCCAGACTAAAAATTTCCTGAATATTACTACAGTCGCTTTTTGCTCCATCACTTACAAAGATTTCATCTGCGCTAATATTTGCTCCCCTGGATTCATAATCTCCCTTAACAATTGCATTTCGAAGAAATTCATACCCCAAATCCGGTGCATATCCGTGAAAAGTTTCTGGTTTTCCCATATCATCTACGGCGCCATGAAGTGCATCAATGATGGCTGGAGCAATCGGTTGTGTTACGTCACCAATTCCTAGTCGAATAATGGTTTTATCTGGATTTGCCTCCTGATATGCAGCAACTTTCTTCGCAATCGTTGCAAATAAATAGCTTCCCTGTAATTTCAAATAATTGTCATTAATTTTAAACATTGTATTTCCTCCATTTATTTTACATTATACTTAATATCATCTCTGCCGTTTCTACAATATTGGTTCCGTTATCCATACTTGTTTTTTGGATATAACGGTGAGCTTCCACTTCCGACATGTTATTTCGTTCCATTAACAGTGCCTTTGCTTTTTCTAATACTTTTTCTTCTTCCTCCGAACGTGCTTTTGGCTTTTGTTTTTTGCGTTTCCTTTGATATGCCTTCGTCATCATTTCAATGGTATTAATTAGCTCGTAGGTTTTAAACGGCATGCGAAGTGCAATTACATCACTTCCTACTACTTCTTGCATCTTGGTAGCGGAAGCTAGAAGCAACATTTCGAATCCCTCTGGAAGATATTCTTTTAATTCTTTGTAATACATATCTTTAAAGCGATAGCTGCATACTACAATACCACTATCCAATTCCTCTACTGTGGAAATTACCGAAGCTGCGCTCGTTACGACAGCACTTACCGAAATTCCATTTTGTATTAGTATATTCTTAATACTTTTTGCGTCCTCTAATTTAGGAAACGCTACAATTACGTTATACAAGCCAGCTCACCTCCACTTATTTTATGAAGGTTTTTATATGCGATTTAGATACATATCAACTTCCCACTTGGTTACTTGTTCACAATACTTATTCCATTCTGCCTGTTTTGCTTCTATATACTTTTCACTAATATGAGTTCCCAATACAGCTTGCACGAATGCATCTTTCCGAAATGACTTTACTGCGTCTTCTAATGTGGTTGGAAGATGTTTTTTCTTATCCTCCGTAATATCCTCATCAATTTCAACACTAGGTTTTAATTTATTTTTAATTCCATCTAATCCAGCTGCTAAGCATACTGCCAATACCAGATATGGATTCGAAGCACCATCTGGTGTACGAAGTTCCATTCTTGTCCCAAAGCCACCGATACTAGTCATGCGTATAATGGCGCTTCGGTCTGTTGTTGAACAAGTGACATTTACAGGTGCGCCGTATCCTGGAACCAATCTCTTATAAGAGTTTACAATAGGATTCGTAATCAAGGTAATTCCTTCGATGTGTTCCATTATTCCTGCCATAAAATGATACGCATCTTCGCTTACCTTTTTTGAATCATTATCATTGGTAAATATATTCTTTCCATCTTTTGATAGCGATAGAGAAAGATGCATTCCGGAACCATCTACACCATGCTTTGGTTTGGGCATAAATGTTGCATGTACCCCATGACGCTTTGCAACATTACGAACAACTAGTTTAAAGGTAACAATATTATCTGCGGTATGTACCGCTTTGTCATATTTAAAATCAATTCCATGGTGTGCAGCTTCTTCTTCATGATAGGAGGATTCGATTTCAAATCCCATTTCTTCTAAATATAAAACCATCTCACGACGAGCATTCTCTCCTGAGTCAATCGGACCAATATCAAAATATCCAGCCTTTTCCGATGTTCTTGTCGTAGGCTCCCCATTTTCATCTAAGTCAAATAAGTAAAAACGACATTCCGGACCTACATTAATAGAATATCCCATTTCATTTGCTTCCTTGACCACTTTTTGTAAAATATAGCGCGAGTCTCCTTCAAATGGCGTTCCGTCGGCATTCATCACATTACAGATAAATCTTGCAACTTTACCACTTTGAGGTCTCCATGGAAAAATTACGAATGTATCCAAATCTGGTGCTAAAAACAATTCCGGATTTTTCTTTTCTGAAAAGCCATCAATCGCAGCTCCATCAAACATACACTTATTTTCTAATACCTTATCAAGTTGGCTGGTCGTTACTGCCATATTTTTAAGATGTCCATATAAATCTACAAACTGGAGTCGAATGAACTCAACATCTTCCTCCTCTATCAATCGAATAATATCACTTTTTGTGTATTTAGCCATGGTTACCTCCTTGAAATATAACTTACAGTGACACTCATACAATAAATTTAACAGTCTCTATCTTTTTTGTCAATTTCTTTAAAAAATTAATATTAGCGAAATTTTACAAATTCAATATATGTTTTCTGTATATTTTAGACAATACCTCTTTTTTCTAAATTTTGGTATAATAAATCTGTTGTTTATATATAGGAAGGAGTGAGTAGTTATTATGGAGATTGAAGATCTTCAGATTGGAGATAACATTGAAATTGAACTGATTGCATCCACGGATCGTTTCACATTTTCTTGTGAAATTATGAAAATTCTAGATGACGGCCGTATCATGGTCTCGCAAATTATGCATGATGATAAATCGGTTGGTTTTTCAGATAGTGACCATATCTCTTTTTTACATATCGGTCCCAAAATCCATCGCTGGAATAATCCAACGATTAAATTGGTAAAATACAAAAAAGAGGTTTATCACTGTGTATCTTTAGTAGGTAGCGGCATTCCTTATAATCGCAGAGAATCCTTTCGTCTATACGTTGGTAGCGATTGTCCACTTTTTTTCGCAACAAAACAAGGTATTGAGCGTCGGGAAGTATTAGTAAAAGATATTAGTAATGGAGGAGTAGGGTTTATTGTATCAAGCAATGAGGATCCAATTCCATTAAATAAACAAGTACGTATTCACCTGGTAGATGGTTCATTTGATATGAATTTACATTTAGAAATTGTTCGTTCCATGTTACTAGAAGAGTTAAATTCAACCTTATATGGTTGTCGTTTTATAGCGCCAGATGCTATGGTTGGTCGATATATTATGCAAAAACAAGGAATAAAATTAAAAGAAATGAGAAGTTAATCGAATTAACTCCTCATTATTTTTTTGCACTTTGAAATTTCATTCAATACCGCCTTGTACTTCATTATGAAATTATTATTATTGTTCAAGGCAAAAAGAATGTCACCTTCTTTTATCGCAAGTTCTTGCACCCTTGCCATATGGAAAAGATCGATTGCGCCAATACTCAGCGCAACACTCTTGAGACCATGAACATGTATTCCATAGGCTTTGTAATCTTTTGTATCAATCGCAGTATTCATTAATTCTATTTTTTTATATCCCTCATCATATACACTTTTTAATACAATATAATATACTTCTTCATTTTCACTGCAATTATGTAATCCAATTGATTCATCAATACCTATAATCTTCATTTCCCCCTATATCAAATCCTTCCAATCATCCGTCAACCAAAAATTATCGTCGAATAGTTCAGCAAATGCATTATTTGAAGTTTCAAATTGAAAGATGTTTTCAGCCTTATCCAAATTTGATTTTTTCACTCTTTCATTCTCCAAATTTTCAAATACTCGGTCTATCCTTGTTTCAACTGTTGCCATAATAATTGGTTTTGAAATAATATCTTTGATTCCTAATTGATATCCTTTTGTTACTTTTTCACGATCTGCCTGTCCTGTTAAGAATACGACCGGTATGTCCTTCATAATCGGATCGGTTATCATAGATTCTAACACTTCGATTCCATTCATTTCAGGCATTTGAATATCCAAAATTACTAAATCCGGCTTTATTCCCTTTATCTTTTGCAAAGCTTCTTTACCTGACGTTGCAGTAGAAACTTCATATTTTCCACTGAGCGCCCGTTGTATCATAATTACATTTGCACGAAAATCATCTACAACTAAAACGCGTTTCATAAGCGATGCATCCTTTCTAATTCTTTGAATAAATAATAGTACAAAAGGCCTATTCTGTCAATAAGGTACCTTCAAATATCCATCACTTACTGTCGATAATATCTTGCAGATTGAAACGTGTCACCATCTGATGTGGAAGCCTTATATGACGCCCTTCATCTAATACAATATCACTTGGTAATTCATCACCAGTTATTAAAGACACACAAAGCTCTGCTATAGCACGTGCCTGTCCATCCTGGTCGTTTAATACCGTTCCCTTCAGACTTCCTTCTTTGACCGCATCGATTCCTACTGAAGTACCATCGATTCCGACAATCATAGGGAAATCCATAATTTTCATCCCAGAAGCCTTAAATGCATCAATCGCTCCCAGTGCCATATCATCATTATTTGAAAATACAACTTCAATGTCATCACCAAACTGTTCAATCCATTGTACCGTTTTCGTTTGTGCCTGTGCGCGATTCCAATTTGCTATGGCATATCCGAGTTTCTCCACATCGTATCCAGCTTCTGTAACGGTATTCACCGAATATTCCGTTCTTACAATTGCATCCTGGTGCCCTGCTTCCCCTTCCAGCATAACGTATTGCAAGATTCCATCTCCATTTTTATCGATTGCATTAAAGTCGTTATTACAAGCATCTACGACTAATTGTCCTTCCATAATGCCAGATTCTAGTGCTACCGCTCCAACATAATAAAGCTGATCCCAACGTTCCAAATCCTCTTCTACTAATTCTCGGTTAAAAAAGATAACTGGAATATTCGCACTCTTTGCCTTATCAATAATCATAGTCGGATCCGTCCGGTCGACAAGATTGACACATATAACATCACATCCATTGTTGATAAAGTCATCTACTTGACTGTTTTGCAGACTTTGACTGGAGGCTGCGTTTTCCACATCCACAGAAATGGTAATCCCTGATTTTGTTTCTAAATCCTTTACATAAGCATCAAATGAATCCATTAATTCTAAAATAAAGGTATCATAATGGTCATAAACCGTTATCCCGATCTTCATTGATTTTGTGATACGATTTTTTTTTGTTCCATTATTTAACCCACATCCGCATAGCGTAAAGCTAATACAAATACATAATCCAACACATAACATACGTTTAAATTGTTTCATTTTCCCCATCCTTACTCAACCATTGGAAACATCAGCTTTTGGTTCTCAACATCATATAGATTTTCTTTATTGATTACTAAATAATCAACTAATGTCCGCTCCTCCTTTGTGTCATAGTTTAATCGATTAAACATACTATTCACACTCATATATCCCATTATATATTCATTTGGTGCAACTAGACAACCTAAAACTCCCTGATCTACATAATAAACTATTTTTTCTGTATTCCCTACTCCATAAACCATCCCCTGCGTACCATTGTCTTTTGAGATATCAAGGATTTCTTCTGTAACTACAGTGTTTAATCCAACCAGATAATCAACTGGACTTTCATTCATTTTACTTGCGATCACTTCTTCGGTAAGCTCACTGTCATCCTCGAGAATCCATGAAACATTTCGATCACCAATGGCCGCAATTAATCCATTTTTCCGTTCCATATTCGAATTTTTCTTTTTATTTCCTACTACGATACCAATTGTTTTTCCTTTCTTCTTGTTTTTTAGTAAATTGCTTCCTAAATCATACCCCATCTTATAATTATCCGGTGCAATATAAGAATACCCTTTCGATATTGGTATTTCAGATTCGATCATTACGATTTGCGTATCTAATAACATATCATCTAACTCTTTTACTAACTTGCTATTATTGCTCAAATCAAGTATCAATCCATCCGTACCATTTTTGAGCTCTCGACGAATAATATCCAAACATTCCGTAACACCTGTTTTTGTTGAAACTGTATTAATATTAATCTCCGTATTGTATTCTTTCGCGGCACTTTCAATCCCTTGTTTTAAAATAGACCAGCGCTCTGAATTATTGGATTCTAAAATAACAGATACATGATACGTATCATTTTTATCTTCACTACTCATATAGCCATAGGTTCCAAGTGAGAACAGCAAAAGAATCAATAAGAGAATCGAAAGGATATATTTCATTTTATTAGTCATGCTTTTGTTCTCCTCTCATATCCGAATAGAGAATTGCAGGTAAATGAATGGTAACTTTGGTACCCTCATCTGGCTGACTTTCAATTTTCAATCCATAATCTTCTCCATATCTAAGCTGAATCCTTGAGTTTACATTCTTTAGTCCAACACCGGAGCCTTTGGTTCTCTTTCTCGTGTTATCGGTAAGCAGGCTTTCTACCGAATCTTGCGTCATTCCCAGACCATTGTCAATAATTTCAAGATAGATATTGTCCTCTTTTTTATAAGCACGAAGAATAATTTCTCCTTCGTCATACATAGCCTCAACACCGTAATAAATGGCATTTTCCAAAAGAGGCTGAATAATCAGTTTTACGGTTTGATAATCATAGATTTCCTCCTCGATCTCATAATGGATTTCAAATTTATCTTTATAACGAATTTTTTGTATATTCATATAATTCTTAGCATGTATAATTTCATCTTTCAAAGAGATAATATTTTTACCCTTGCTTAAACTGATACGGAACAAACTGGCAAGGTCGGTTACCATGCAAACTGCTTCGGAATACCGTTCTCCTTCAATCATCCATACAATTGAGTCAAGTGTATTATATAGAAAGTGTGGGTTGATTTGCGACTGCAACGCATCCAGTTCGGACTTTCTTTTTTCCTCCTGTTCGATTACGATTTTTTCCATCAATTTTCTTAACTGCACCACAACTAAATTCAAAGATTTTCCAAGATGTTCGATTTCGTCTGAACCTCCGCCTTCATAGATAACAACATCTAAATTTCCATTCTCCAATCCTTTCACGGATTTATCCAGACGCTTGATTGGTTTTGCAATCTGTGCAGATACAAACTGATTGACTAAAACCATAATGAGCATCATGATACTAATAAGAAGAATAACAAAATATCTGGTTTGATTTAAGCTCATATTAAACGTACTGTATGGTGTTACATAGATTATTTTCCATCCTGTATAAGCAACTGTCTTAACCGTAACAATTCGTTTTTCGCCACCAAAATATTCCGAATGAGAACCATCTTCGTATATGACCGCTTTCCTATTGTTTTCTTCGACAACCTGGGAATCAATTAATTTTTGTTTTGGATGATATATAATATCTCCCTTACTATCAACAAGATAAATATATTCTAATTCCCCACTGGCGTTAGATTTTTTAAATAGTTGCTCGATGCCACTAAAGTTCATATCAACAAGGAGTACTCCGCGAATATTGTTTCCTTTTGAGGTAAGTTCCACCATACGGCTAAGCGATGCCACCCAGTAATAGCGATAGGAGGTGTCATCAAATAAATTCTGAACATGTGGGGTGGAAAAATGAAGGTTCTCCATTTGTTCATTTGCTGAAACGAACCATTCCTGAGATGTAACATCGATGTTTTTTTTCAGAGTTGCAACCGGGGTTGCAGCAACTAGCTTCCCATCATCCTTGAAACATGCAATGCTCACTAAATTATCTTTATTCACTTCATACAATAAATTCATCTCTGTATCCAAGGAATCCCTTGATATATCCTTGTCCTTGATGACCGAATAATACATTGAATCTGATATTCGCATCATATTTCTAAGATACGTTTCCAAATTAACATTGGTCTGATTTAATAGCTGTTCGGTTGCTTTTATCGTAGTTTCTTCTGTTTTTGACACAAACTTGGAATATAAAACAATACCCATAAATAGCATTGAGACTAACGTAACCAAAGTAAAAGACGCAGAAATGGTAAACTGTATACTTCGATAATTTAGCGCACGTCTTAATCCTTTACAAGTCTTCTTAATTTTCCGAATCATTTTGCTCCAATCTGATTCTTCGATATTTAGAAGGGGCCATTCCATATTTTTTCTTAAAAACATAACTAAAATAGTTTGGCTCTGAATATCCGACTTTCTCTGATATAATATAAGTCTTTTCTTCAGTCCCGTCTAATAATAAAATGGCTTTTTCCATGCGAATCTCAGTAAGATAATTTAAAAATGTTTTTCCAGTTTCTCGTTTAAATATAGTAGAAAAATAAGCAGAACTTACATTTAATTCACTACAAATTTTCTCAATGGAAAGCGTGCAGTCTCCGTAGTTTTCTTCTATATAGCTAACTGCTTTATCAATTATAACCTTCGCAGTGTTCTTTCTTTCTTTGCTTATCGATTTACGTACTAAAAGACAAACTTGTGTAAGCCAAGCTTGTACCTCTTCCAAACCATTAAAATGAAGTACCTTTTGGTAGATATCCAAATTATCTCCGAATACTTCCGACATATCAATATCATAGGCACCCGATAATTTATAGAGTTCAGTCGTAATGCCCATTAAAATAATCTGTAACTGCTGGATGGATAATTTTCGCTCTTTCATCGCTTCAATGAATTTTTCAATCTGATGGGTTAGCTTTTCTTTATCACCCATCTTTATTTCTGTAATAATTGCCTGTATATTCTGATCATCCAGTGAAACCATTTCATTTAATGCAGGCTGAAGTTCTTCGATATAAGTAGCGTGACTGACACCTCCAGATCCCCGGTAAAATGCTGCATTTTTTGCACCTTCATAGGAAAACTTAAGATGTGAAAGCTGTGTTACATTTTTACCAATACCAGCCACAACATGAACTCCAAGCATTCTCTCCACAAGTTTACATATTTTATCTACCTCATCGACATAATGCTTGATATCTTTTACTTCATTAAAATTTGTAATGTGTATAATTTGTTCAAAATAAGCAAAGGAATCAAAATCGAACTCCTCCAAATTTTCATCTAATATATGTTTTACCGATATTTTTTGGAGTTCCTGTTTCATTTCGATATCTGTTTCTTCCTTATCAACCTGTTCACATACACGGTATACCGTTACTCCATAGCTAGGTCCATTCATTTTAATTTGATAATTATTTTTATAACTTTCAATCTGTTCTTCTTCCATTCTTCCTTCGATCAAGCCGATAAAAAACTGGTCTTGCATAATTGGAAGACTGTTTAAATAATATTCTTTCAATTTATCTATGTTAATTTTTTCATTTCTTTCTATATCTAAAAGATTCTTTATACGAGAAAAAATCTCTGTCAACTCCTCCAGCTTCATAGGCTTTAGGATATATTCTTCAACTTCTATTTTAATTGCTTCTCTTGCATATTCAAATTCATCAAATCCAGAGAAAATAATGATTTTCATTCCTGCATAGTTTTCTTTTAATTTTCTGCTAAGAGTTAATCCATCCATAAAAGGCATCTTTATATCTGTCATAACAACATCTGGCGTATTAGTCTCTGCCATTTCCAATGCTTCTTCCCCATTCAATGCATGTCCAATTACTTCAAATCCGAGTTTTTCCCATTCCATTTTTTTGATAACTGCCAAGATTACTTCTGGCTCATCATCCACTAAAAGCACTTTATACATTTGTATTTCCTCTTCCATTTTTCATTGATTCAAACTACCATTATTTTACTACATTATCTAGTTTCACACAAGAATTGCTTTTCATACTTAATTCTGGTTTAACGGTAAGACGGACGCGAGTTTTTAATCAGAACGGACGCCAAGAAAGGCTGAGCAATTTGGGTTTTCGCCAATTTACACGGCTCCCATGCTGGGATTTTATATCAGTCGCATAAACATTCCACGTAACCTCTAAACATCGGAAATTGACTCTTAGGGGAGTCAATTTTCGATAGAGTTTACGTTCCATATGCTCTAATGATATAAAATCCCAGCATGGGAGCCGTGTAAATTGAATGATAGTTATGGGCTCAGACTTTCATGGCTGTCTATGAAATTGGGACTCGCTGATTCATAAACGTAATGAAACCAGAATTAAGATGGAAAGCGGTCAAAAAATAAACGTCGCTCAACTCATAATTCATGATTATCGGTACAATTTATCACATGCTACCTGTATCCTATTTATAATTCTATTTTCGTCTAATTTTCAGTAAATGCCCTTTCTGCTTATGCTTTTTACTACTTCCTAATTAAATTCTGGTATTATTTAAGATTGCAGATACAGCGGGTCCATTTTGTGAAAACCAGAAAGAAGCGGTGACCAAAGTCTTCAGGATTCGAATGAATCGGAGGAGCTGGCCTTGGCAGCATTTTAGCATATGAGGTAGAAACTCTATTGAAAAAGAAGCTCCCATAAGAGCTTCTTTTTCAATGATTAGAGGTTCTACCGAATGGTTATGCGGTTGATGTCAAGGTCAGGTCCTCCGATTCATTTGAATCTCAAAAACCAATATCCACCGCATCTTGCGTGACTTCCCCAAAAGCCCCACGTCCGTCATTCTTCAAACCATAATTCATTCCAATAATTTATTTCTTTGCAAGATATTTTCTTAAGTCAAGAGCAACTGCTACGATAATAACTGCACCTTGAACGATATACTGCCATGAAGTATCGATCTTTAAGAACTGCATGGAAGATTTTAAAAGCTCGAATACTAATACTCCGACTAAGATACCAGAAACCTTACCAACACCACCGTTTGTAGAAACACCACCGATTGTACATTCAGCGATTGCTTCAAGTTCGTAACTAAGACCTGTATTTACACTAGCTCCACCTGCTTTTGCTCCAAGTAAGAAACCTGCTACTGCAAATAACGCAGATGCTAATACATAGATTTTGATTTTTGTTCTTGATACGTTGATACCGGATACTTCTGCTGCAACTTCGTTTCCACCGATTGCATACATATATTTACCATGTCTTGTCTTATTGTATAAGAACCACATAAATAAACCAAACACAAATGCAATGAAGAACAAGTATGGAACTCCAAAAAACTTACCACTGGCAATATCCGTATAATCTTTACGATAACCACCTAGAGGAACTGCTTTTGTATAAACGAGGCAAATACCATAAACGATTGTCTGCATACCTAATGTTGCGATAAATGGTGGTACCTTCCAAAACGATACAACACAACCATTGATAAAACCAAAAATACAGCAGATTGCAATTACGATTAGTAATACAAGCCAGATAGGTAACTGTGGTAAATTAGGAAAAAATTTACCGCTGTAATCTGGTTTTTGCAACAAGGTACCTGCGATACAAGCACCTAATCCAACGGTACGACCTGCTGAAAGGTCATTACCTTTTGTAATTAAACATCCTGAAATACCAAGCGCAATAATGAAACGAACTGCTGTATTTACCGAAATGTTTGAGAAGTTGTTTAGGGAAAGGAAATTTGGTTTTAAAATACTAACTAAAACTACCATCAATAATACGATAATAATCAAAATATTTTCTGAAATGACTTTTTTAAAATCTAAACTTTTTGCTTTATTCATTTTTGACATCCTCCTTAATTGAATTTTGTTGCGAAATGCATGATATTTTCCTGGGTTGCTTCTTCACCAGAAACTTCACCTGTTACTTTTCCGTTACACATTACTACGATACGGTCAGACATGCCAATAAGCTCTGCCATTTCAGATGAAATCATTATGATTGCTTTTCCTTGTTTTGCTAGGTCAATCATAATCTGATATATTTCATATTTCGCACCAACGTCAATACCCCTTGTAGGTTCATCCATAATAAGGATGTCTGGGTTATTTGCCAACCATCTAGATATGATAACCTTTTGCTGGTTACCTCCGGATAACGATTGGATTAAAGTCTTTGAACTTGGTGTTTTAATACTTAATTTTGCAACATTATCGCTTACCAATTTCTCGATTTTTGCATCGTTTAGTACAATCCCTGCATCTACATATTGGTCTAAAGATGCAATGGATACATTATCCGCAATGGATAATACACCAAAGATTCCAGTTCCTCTTCGATCTTCTGTTATAAGACCAATACCATCTCGAATTGCATCTTTTGGCCGTTTAATTGTTACTTTTTTCCCTTTGAAATAAATTTCACCGCTTGCTATATTTCGAATACCAAATACGGCTTCCATAAGTTCGGTTCTCTGTGCTCCAACCAAACCGCCAAGTCCTAATATTTCACCTCTACGTAATGTTAAGTTTACATTTTTGAAAGAGTTCGGTAAAATACTGGTCACACCTTTTAATTCAAGAATTGGTTCTCCTGGAACGTTATCTCTTGGTGGGAATAGATTGGTGAGTTCACGTCCAACCATTTTTGCAATAATTGCATCAATCGTTAATTCTTTTGCTTCCCATGTTCCGACATACTGTCCATCACGCATAATGGAAACATCGTCCGAAATTCGGAGGATTTCATCCATCTTATGCGAAATATAAATAATAGAAACTCCCTGATCTCTTAGATCATTGATAATACGGAACAATGCTTCTACTTCATTATCTGTCAAGGATGAGGTAGGCTCATCCAAAATAACTACTTTCGCACTCATAGAAACTGCTTTTGCTATTTCAACCGATTGCATTTGGGAAATCGATAAAGTTCCCAATTTTGCTTTCGGATCATATTCCATCCTAACTTGCTTTAAAAGTTCGTATGCTTCATCATACATTCTTTTATGATCGACTACCTTAAGTGGACCAACTTGCCTAACTGGATATCTTCCGCAGAAAATATTCTCCGCAATACTTCGCTCTGGAATTGGTTGCAGTTCCTGATGAACCATTGCAATTCCTTTGTGTAACGCATCATCTGCATTTAAAATATGAACGGGTTCCCCGTTTAAGTAAATTTCGCCTTCATCCATTTTGTAAATTCCAAACAAGCACTTCATCAAAGTGGATTTTCCAGCTCCGTTCTCTCCCATGAGGGCATGAACAGTTCCGGGTCTTACTTTAATGGTTACGTTATCCAGTGCTTTAACCCCAGGAAAGCTCTTGGAAATTCCACGCATTTCTAACATATATTCACTCATGTCGTAACCTTCCTTTCATAGAAACTTGGGTGTGCATTTCTTACACACCCAAGAATTAGTTTTGACTTCGTATTAATTACTGAAGAAGATCTAAGATTTCCTGTGCATTATCCTGAGTAACTTTGATATAATCTACACCGATCAATGATTCAAGTGTTTCACCAGCTGCGAAAGAAGCTGCTGCTTCTGCTGCTGCATGAGACTGTCCAATATGGTCATTGAATACGGTACCTGTGATAGTACCAGCAATTACACCTTCAAGAGCATCTGTTAAAGCGTCAACACCTAATAAATAGATATCTTTTCCAACTGTTCTGCCTGCTGCTTCAATAGCTTGTTTAGCGCCAAGAGCCATAGCATCATTGTTACAGAATACAACTTCTACTGCATCGCCGTTAGCTGTTAAAGCATTAGCAACGATTTCCTGTCCTCTTGCTTGATCCCAGTCACCACGTTGTTCATCAAGTTTTTCAACTTTCATACCAGCGTCTGTTAAAGCTTTGATAGAGAATTCAGTTCTGTACTGAGCATCTACGTTTTCTGGATCACCAACTACCATTACATAAGAAACTTTACCATCGCCATTGATATCACCTTTGTCAGGTAATGCTAAAACGATTTCACCCTGGAATGTACCAGACTGTTTTGCATTAGCACCTACATAAGTAGCTTTGACCCCGTTGTCTGTCCATCTTTGTTTTTCAGCATCATCTGGTTCACGGTTAATGAATACTACTGGAATACCAGCTGTATTACACTGATCTGTGATCTGCTGAGCAGCAGATGATTGAACTAAGTTTACGATAAGTACATCAACACCTTCAGTGATGAAGTTCTGAATCTGGTTTGTTTGTTCTGCTTGGTCATTCTTACCATCCATAACAGTTACGGTAGCTCCGCCTGCTTCTAAGTAAGATTGTAATTCATTTCTATAAAGTGTCATGAAGTTATCATCAAATTTATAGATACAAACTCCAATGTTTAACCCTTCTACACCTGGGCAACCTTCTGTTACTGCAGCTTCTGTTGTTGCTGCTGGTTCTGCTGTTGCCTCAGTTGTTGCTGCTGGTTCTGTTGTTGCTTTTTCCTCTGTTGCAGAATTTTTTGATCCACAACCTGCTAACATTGTTGCTGACATTGCCAAGCAAAGTGTTAATGCTAATAATTTCTTTCTCATGTTCACATGTCCTCCCTTAAACATTTTGTTCATATTTATCAGTTACAAGCACATTATAGCAATCTGTTTATGCAAATTACATAGAAAATCCTACTGTGAACCATGAAAATCCTTTTCTGTTTATTAATTTCATATATTTCTTGCTTTATGTCAGGTAATCCTTCGTTTATTTTTCATCCTTATTATGCATTTCTTGATGGATATCGTCAATCATGTCCGGATTTACATCCTTTTCATCATTAGGTTTATCTTCTTCATTCCGTTCATCCTCTTCATCAACTTGTGCCTCATTATACTCTTTTGTATAGAGTCCTATGCCTCCTGACAATAGGCAAAATACACAAAAGAAAGACAAGATGATTGCTGCCACAATCACAATGGCAGGTTTCGTCACATTTGGTTCTTTCATACCAGCTATTATTTGATACACAATATAAATTAGATAGAAGCCCACAAGAGTTCTTAAAACATACGATCTCTTTGGCACACGTTTATCAATCCATAAAAATTTCTTCCAGTTAAATTTCATTTCCATTCTCCTTTTTCTTTTTTATCATCTAACATTCTAACATTCTAACATATAGTTTACAAGACAATATGAATGTCAAATATTCGATAATCTTGGGATTTTTTGTAAATTTTTGGTTGATTTCTTATTCATCATCCGTTATAATAAACTCGCACTGAATATACGAGTTTGGAGGTATACGGGTTGCGTTACAATATGGATTTAGAATTCGTATCACTTTTATTTTTAATAGTAATTATGGCTTTTTATTATGCAAGTGCACATATGTTTAATTTATGCAATAAATTGTTTGCTTTTATTTTGGCAGATTCTTTTTGTACGCTTAGCTTGAATATTATTACATGTCATACCATTTCCTATGCACAAAGCGTACCTCCTATTATAAATCAACTGCTAAATCCACTTTTTTATCTATGCCAGATGCTTCTTTGTATTCTATTTACCGTCTATATCTTTTCTATGGTAGGCTATATTTCTCCAAAGAATAAACGTAATATCTGCATCTTACTATTTCCGGCTATCCCCGCTTGTTTCTTTACGTTACTCTCACCAATCACCAACTTAATCTATTATTTTGACGATACCTATCAGTTTCGCCATGGAAAATTTCACTTTACGCTTTATTTGTTTGCATTCTATTTTTTATGCGTAAGTATACGGTTTCTTATTCATTATCGAAATCACTTGCCACAACTTCAATATCGTATACTGATCTTCATTATCTTGTTTATCATTATAATGGCTATTATTCAGCAGTTTCATCTAGATTGTTTAATTATCGGTCTTGCTATTACCTTATCCACATTAACCATGTATTTAACTTTTCAAAATCCTCAAAGTTATATTGATAAAATGACTGGATTGTATGAACGAAATGCCTTTCTTGTATGCATCAAAGAACTTCTGATCTACCAGTCCTCATTTGATTTGCTCTTGGTTGATATTAATAATTTAAATTTTATAAATCAACACTTTGGAATGGATGGGTATGAAATCTTAATTAATAAAATAGCCAAAATTTTGCAGGATTCCTATACATCAAAAAAAATATTTCGTATTGATCGTGATCGTTTTGCTTTGATTGTATCGGATCATTCCAATGAAGTGGTGCATTCCTTACAAGAACATTTTTCAAGGAGCCATACCTTATTTGATAGTGAAATTAAAATTTCAGTATCGATTGGGAAAGCAACAATGAGCGAATATGCATCAACCACAGAAGATGTGTTATCCATTACAGAAAGTGCTTTTTCTTCACTAAAAGAGCATGGCTACGACTCTTATATTGAAATTAATAAAGAAACCATTGATTTTTTTATGCGGGAGTTAGCAATCGAGCAGGCACTTCGAACTGCTATTGAAAAGGATTCCTTTGAGGTTTATTTTCAACCAATTGTTCGTGCAAAAACGAAAAAAGTAACTACTGCCGAAGCACTTCTCCGGCTCAATGATTCCTATCTAGGTTCGATTCCTCCAGACGAGTTTATCCCGATTGCGGAAAAACGAGGGCTTATTAACCAAATTGGTAAAATTGTTTTGGAAAAGTCCTGCTGCTTCATTTCAAAAAATAAACTATGGGAATATGGAATCGAAATCATACATATAAACCTATCCGCTGTACAATGTATGGATATTACACTATGCGAGAACATCAAAAGGACCATTACAAAATTTCAGATTCCCTATACAATTTTGAACTTTGAAATTACAGAAACAGCCGTGATTGAATCAAAGCAACAACTTCTAGATACGATGAAACAGCTTTCCAACCTTGGTATTACCTTTTCTATGGATGATTATGGAAGCGGTTATTCAAACAGCCAGACACTCATTGATTATCCGTTTCATATCATTAAGTTAGATAAAGATTTATTATGGAATTGTGAAAACAATGAGCAATCTTACATTTTATACCGTAACAATACCAAAATGATAAAAGAAATGGGACTGACCGTGATTGCAGAAGGCGCGGAGACAATAGAGCATATAAACATGTTAAATAAATTGGAAATAGACTTTATTCAAGGCTACTACTATAGTAAGCCACTAAATTGGCAGTCATTTCTGGAATTTATTCAAAATTAAAACCAGATGAAGCAAGTACAGCAAATTTAGTCTTTGAAGATTAGCAAACCAGAAAGGGCTTCCAAAATCTTATTTACGATTATTTTATAGCTACATAAAATGTTTAATCGTACTAAGGTTTTGGAAGCCCTTTTCTGGTTTGCTCAAAAATCTTCATCAAAAACTAATTTACTACAGACAAACGTTGTTTTATCCTTGAATCTTGGCATTCACTTCTTTCTCGTTATAGAAAAACAAAACGATTCCTCCTAATGCACAAAATGCACATGCAATGATTGCTACCACTCGATACCCACTACCATTAGAAGAACCTATTGTAGCAACTGCGGTAAAGATAAGCATGGAAAGACTTTGTCCTAATTTAAATGCGAAGGTACGCGCTGCATAGAACATTCCTTCTCTATTTTCTCCAGTAACTATAGCATCACTTTGGGAAATATCCGCAACAATAGCTTGTGGTAAAATTCCAAAAATGGCCATCGGAAGCGCTGCAATCGCAACTAAAATAAATCCTTGAACGGTTGGTTCGATTGGTAATGAGTTCCCAAAAAATGCGGTGAATAAATATGCTAGAGCAAACATACAAAAAGCAAGTAGTACCAATTTCTTTTTCCCTATTTTTTTTGATATCATATTGATTGGCAGGTAAAACACCAAGGATAGCGCTGTCATAGCTACAAAGTATAAAGTTGACATAGTTTCTTCCAAGTGAAGTAATGAAGTTACAAAGAAAGGCAGCCCCGTCTGAAACATGGTTAGCGCAATAAAATACAAAATATCAGAACCAACAAAAATACGAAAATTCTTATTTTTGAATGTTTTTACTAATGAGGAGATTGCTGTTCCTTCTACTGGCGCTGCTTTTACATAGTCTTTTTCATTAATAAAATAAGCAGGAATTAGCAAACAAACCAAAGCAATAACAGCAAAAACAATAAAAGTTGTACGCATTGCCGTTACTCTTCCAAGTGGTGCTTCTAATATCCCCCAAACAACAGGTGCCGCATAAGCTACTGCGGTTCCGATGATAAAGGTTAAGGAAATACTCGTTGAAATATTAAGGCGCTCCTCTTGGGTATGCCCAAGTTCTGGAATCAATGCAGTATAAGGAGTGCAATACGCTGTAATTGCAAAATAGTAAATCATAACAAATACAAATAACCACGCTGCATTTAACCAACTTGTCGAATTAACAGGTGCAAAAAACACAAGTACGGTAGAAGCCGCCAATGGTATAGCTGCTCCTCTTAAGAATGGGATTCTGCGTCCATTTTTTGATTTGCAGCGATCCGATAAAGATGCGATCCAAGGATCGGTAAATGCATCAAAAATTCTTCCTACTGCTGTAATTGATCCAATCACGGTAATAACTCCAAGAATAACTAAGCCCTGTGGAATAAAAATTGTCTGTCCAGCCTGCTTAGCCGCCTGATCTGGCTGATAAAAATAAACCAGCCAGTTTGATATTAATCCAGATAACATTGCCCAACCGAATTGGCCAATTGCAAATAACCACATCTTTCCCATTGATAGTTTTTTCATAACTTTCCTCCATTTTTCCTCTAACGTTTTACTGCAAGTTCAACTACCTTATAAGCTCCGCTGTATATCTCATTTTCATTATTTTTCTTTATATTTTCACACATGGAGATCAAGACATCTTTATCCTTAATAAACAACTCCAGCATTTGTAATGTATGTGGTATATCCTGGCATTCCAAGGTACCATCCCCAATTTCTGCAGAATGAATGGCTCCCCACATTTCATGACCTCCGACACGTTTGATAAATAATTTTGGGATTGGATAAAATGCTAATTCACTTGGTTTTGTTACCAATACATCGGTACTTCTCATTAATAGATTTGTTGCATAAACTGCTTCAAAAATATTTGAATGATGGAATGCATAAATTCCTTCTACTTCATTCTCAATCGCTTGATTGGTGAAGTCACGAGTTTTCTTCCAATCATCAAAATAGGTATGTGCCTTTGAAAGTTCCTGAATTTCTTTTGTTAACTCATCCCATACATTTTTATAATCACCAACATTTATGTAAAGCACTGCCTTTTTTTGTTCAATAAAAGGCAGCAGATAGGATATAATGCTAGCAAAAATTTCCTTTTGCGCTCCTGCTCCACCAATGGTTAATAAAAAGCGAATTGGTTTCCCTGTCGTGGCACGCTTGATTCTTGCATCACAGTCTTTTGTGATATTAGAAACTAGCTCATGATCAATATAATGCCCTGTGTATGCAATATCTTCCTTCTTCATGGGTTGAAGAACTTCCTTTTTATTCATACCATTTAGTATACGGTATCCAAGATAAGAAGAATGGGTTTGAACGGTATGCAGGCTTCCCTCTGATAAGTGAAGTGCCATCGGCCAGTTATCTGGAATGGCATTTACTACCTTCGTCATTCCTGCGTGAATTGCTGCCTGTGCAGGCCACACATGAGTTGCAACAAAAGGCATATCCTTTGGAATTGTTTTAAATACACTGGTCATAAGTTCTGCATTTTTTTGATCTGCTGCATTGTAGGATATTTTTCGAAACCCTTCATAGTTCACTGGTTCCCAGACAAATTTATTGAATAACTTACTCTTCCCTGATAAACGAGAACCAAAGGAATACATCTCATTTTGTGCATTAATTACTTTTCCACCTGTTGTGTTTTTATAAGAATTTAGATCCATCCAATAGGGCGTGTATCCTAGAGCGTGGGCAGCAGAAGCAATTGCCATCGAAATACGGTAATGACCAAATCCCATTCGGATATTTCCTACAATCAGGCCTTTCTCCAAATCAAATGATTTATTATTTTCGTTTTGAATAAGATTTTCATCCTGAACACAACTTTCATTGATTACGAAATTTTCTACCCCTAGCAAATCGCCAATACTTTCATTCGTTTCAATCTGGATTGGGTAGTTTTTGTTTTGATCATCTCCAAATTTTTTCATGAATCTTTTCTTTGATTTTTCGGTTTTTTTGATTACTTTTTTTGGCATTTTATTTCCAAATATTGTACTGCTTTTATCCGTCATTATTTACTCCTCTATCTCTTCTACCATTTTTATATTATATAGGCGAGAAGAAAAATCACCCATTACACGCGTATTCTCATCGTATCCTGTACCAATAAACTGTTGTTTGAGTTTTATTCCTGCATGTAGCAAAAGATCTCCATATGCTTCATACGCTTCTACTTCACTCTCCAGCATATATACTTTATCTACCACAGACTGAAGAATACCGCCTTCTGTTATTGCAACAGGAGAAACCTGATTTACTAGTGAGCCAAACTGCTTTATGGAAATCGATTGTTTTCTTGCTTCAACTTCATATAAGCAATCTTCCTCCAATTTCACCAGCTTTAATATGTCACAGGAGGTATTTGGTTTTGCAAGTTGCTGATACAACAGCGCGATACCTTGTTTTTTATCAACGGACACCACCTGCCACAAAACAGATTCATTGTGCATTCGATTCCGATAGAAATCACCAAATTGAAATAGTTTACGATGTGCTTTGTAGTATGCCACTTGGTTTTTAATTACTTTTTTCTCCGACTGATTTAGTTTGGTTAGATCAAGTTCATAACCCAAAAGCCCAAAACAAGCCACTTGAAATCTTGTTTCTAAATTAACGTTTCGAAGTGTTTGATGGTTTGGAACGGCGCTTACGTGAGCTCCCATCGTACTAAGTGGATACCCGAAACTTGTGCCTTCCTGAATCTTTATTCGTTCATTTGCATCTGTATTATCTGAGGTCCATGTCTGCGGCATATAGTAGAGCATTCCAAGGTCAAAACGATTTCCACCAGCCGAACAGCTTTCAAACAAAATATCAGGAAAGCTTTCTGTAATTTGCCCAAGTACTTCATATAAAGAAAGAATATAGCGATGATAAAATTCACCTTGCACATCCAGTGTCTGCGAATATCCTTCGGCCATTGGACGATTCATATCCCATTTCACATACTCAATATTTGCACTTTGAAGTACATTCTTGATTGCTGAAACAATGTATTCTCTTACTTCTTTTTTTGTGTAATCAAGTACCATTTGGTTTCTTCCAAGGTAGGTTTCCCTGTTTGGTATTTTTACTGCCCAGTCTGGATGTGCTTCAAACAAGCGACTTTTCTCACTTATCATTTCTGGTTCCATCCAGATACCAAACTGCATTCCCAGTTTATTTATCTTTCCTGCAAGACTTAAAAGACTACCTCCTAGTTTCTTTTCATTTACGAACCAGTCACCCAAAGATGAGGTATCATCGTTTCGGTCTCCAAACCAGCCATCATCTAGAACAAACAGTTCAATCCCTAACTCATTTGCTTCTTTTGCGAGCTTGAGTAATTTATTTTCACTAAAATCAAAATAAGTTGCTTCCCAGTTATTAATCAGAATCGGTCTTTCCTTATACGCCCATTTGGGAGAAACGATATGATTTTGAATGAATTGGTGAAAAATTCCTGACAGATCATTCTTACCTTTACTACTAAAGGTAAGCACTGCTTCGGGTGTATAAAAACTTTGATTCGACTCTAACTTCCAGCAAAAATGATACGGATTGATTCCCGTTTGAATTCGAAGTTTGCCATGTGGAGATACCTCGAGCGCTTCATAATGATTTCCGGAATAAATCAGGTTCACGCCGATGCAATCACCACTCCATTCAGTGCAATCTTCTTTTTCCAAGACAATCAAAGGATTGTGGCGATTTGAACTGGCTCCAGTATTGGAATCATTGATATAAATGCCTGACATCAACTCTTTCTTATGAACATGACGCTCTCTCGCCCAATGTCCATCAAATGTATCCAAAGAATAATTACATTCTGGCAAGTCTAACTGTAAGCTCATAACTTTATGTATCGATATTGTTTCACTGCCCTGGTTATTTACTACACAGCGCCTTGTTATAACATCGCTCTCTTCAAATATCGTATAGACTAAAGTTAATTGAATATGGAAGAGTCGGTCAAACAAGCGGATTTCCAATGTCTGTACTACTTCATCGGGATCTTTTACATTCTCTTTTCTTGCATGTGGCATCCGTGTTTCTAGACTTTCCTTATAAATCCCTTCATACACCTCATAGTCTTGATAATAAAAACGGGTTGAAAAACTCCCATCCGGCATATTTAGTTCCAATGGACTCATACGAAAATCCCCCATACCAGAAAACGAGTATTCTAAACATATATTATCCAACGTAACACTTGTATTTTGTGGTGTCACGATACTGTTTCCATATCCACTTGCAAATTTCTCTTTTAGTGGTTCAGAGGATTTTTGCATTTTTATTCGCTTTCCAAAATAAAGATTTTCAAGATAGACAGCCTCTCTTATTCCAATTAAATAGGAAATATTCTTTGTTGCAAGATGAAATACTTCATTTCTAAATGTGATCATTTTACTTCCTCCTAACCATTAACTTCTTAAAACTATTTTGGTTTTTATAGTTTTATTATAGCATAAATAGCTAATTAGTCAATTAGAATTAATTGTATTTCCTACATATTCTACAGATAGTTTACTTTATCTTGGTAATTACAAAAAAATATTTCTAAATTCATGAATTCATTATCTTGAAAACTTTATATAGGTATGTTAACCTATATAAAACAAATTACATACGCTGCCTCTAATACGCAGCCCAAACCACACAGGAGGACTACATATGAAGACATTCAAAAAAAGAATTGCACTTTTCTTATGTGCAGCAATGATTATTCCATCCATTCTTGGACTACTTCCTTGCGTTTCAACACTAGCAACAGCAAGTGCCGCTACAAAAACAACCATAGCCGATTGGACAAAGAAGCTAACGGTTGGCGTTCAAGGAACAACCGAATATATTTCCCTTGAAGGTACAAAAGCAAAAGCAAAATACACCTATACATCCAGCGATACCAAAACAGTTACTGTTTCTGGAAAAGGATCCTATGCTACTGTTAAAGGATTAAAAACAGGATCTGCTACCATTACGGTTAAGCAGACTCTTAACAAAAAAACAACCAAAGTTGGAACCGTAAAAGTGAAAGTAAAAGCAGCTTCCTTATATAAAGATTCAACCTATACCTGCTCCATTGGTGTTCCAGAGTATCAATATAGTGTTGGTTACTTTGTTGAATATCGAAACGAAAAAGCAACTTACGAATGCACTTCCTCGGATCCAGAAACGCTTGAAGTGGATAAAGAAGGTATTATATTAAATGCAAAAAAAGCCGGTGTTGTTGATGTAGCCATTACAGAAACCTATAAAGGAACAACACGTAATCTTGGTAATGTCAAAGTTACGGTTAGTGCTCCTGCATTAGATACTAGTGCTCCTATCGAAATAGGTACGGATGATTACTTAGATCTTTATGAGTTTTTAACCAATGCAGAATCTCATGTCTTAGAAGTAACCGAAACAGATGCTGCTGGCAAAGAGGCTACCGCTCTTATTGAGAGATCTTATTATGATGATGACACGACATGGTATTACAGCTACCATTCTCTTACAAAAGAAGGTACTGTACTGATTAAGGTTTTTGATAAAACAGCAAATCTTGATTTAGGTACTTTAACTGTAAACATAACAGCATCCGTATCTGATGATGAGGATAGTGATTATTAAAATAAGAAGGATTGATAGAAACCATCTTGCCTGTTTATGAGGCTGGCAAGATGGTTTCTATTTTTTATTGTTTTTTTTAAATATTTCCAGTAAAATATGGGTAGTAAATGATGAAAACGAGGTTTTATTATTATGGCAAAAGAAAAGAAACACAGTACGAACGACTTACTCTTTCCAATTATTTTTATACTTTCACTTCTTCCTTTCATAACAAGGCTTCTTATTTATGATTGCTCCCTAAGTTCCTATTCTTGGTTTCCTAAAAACGGTATTTCCAGTGATTTTTTTACATATTACAAGGGGTATACTCTCATTATAATAGCTGTTTTATGCGCCTTTATATTACCTGTTTATTTGCTTGTTAAAAGCGGTTCAAGAAAGCAAATAAAACAATTTATTCCTTTGTTGATCTATTTTGTATTTGTTAGTCTTTCTACCATTTTTTCGGACTACCGCTCCATCGCTTTATCTGGTACGAATGGTCATTTCGAAGGCTTTTACGTTTTACTTGCTTATATGATTCTTTTTCTTTACAGCTATTTTATATCGGATATGAAAAAAGATATACGCTGGATACTGATTTCACTTGTCTTTACTTCCGTGGGTATGTGTGTAATCGGCTTTTGCCAAATTTTCCAGCAAGATCCGATACAATGGGATTTTGTACAAAAATTAGTAATGAGCGCCGATAATTATAATAATTATGCTGGATCTCTCCGTACTTTTTTTACTACAAATGCAGTTTCCCTTACACTCGCGAATCCAAATTATGCAAGTACTTTTCTTGCGATGCTAATTTCCTTTTTTTCTGTTTATCTAATCTGTGTTCCGGATAAAAAGAAAAAAATAGCACTTGCGGGATTACTTTTAGGGTTGTTTTCCATCCTTTTTATGACCCTTTCACGTGGCGGATTACTCGCTGTGATTGTGAGTTTACTTGTATTGCTTTTCATTCTTCGAAAAGAACTTCTTAGGCGCAAAAAGGGACTTCTTGTAAGTATTCTCCTTCTTTTTGTTATCTACCTTTTATTTGATGTGGTGAATTCTTTTCAATACACAAGAAAAATCGTAGCAACCCTCCAGTCTTTCAAGGGAACTACAAAAGAAGAAAATTTAGGACAGATTATCACTGGTACTGATTCCATAAGTCTTACTTATCAGCATGAAACGGTAAATGTATCCTTTCAAAACACATCACCGCAAACCACTCTTCATTTTGAAGATGCGAAACACAATTCACAGGATGCATATTTTGATACAACAACTGGTAAATTAGACGTAACTCCATTTGACAAACTTACCTTTGCGCTATCGAAAGATGCTACCGCTTCTTTTATTAATATAAGTATTGACGGTACCGTCTGGCCATTTTGCTATACGAAGGTGGATGGATATCAATATTATAATTATTTTGAACGTCTTGAAAAACTTGAGAAAATACCAGCAATTGGTTTTAAAGGACATGAGAATCTTGCATCAAATCGTGCCTATATTTGGTCACGCACTTTTCCTTTATTAAAAGATTCCATCCTAATTGGCAGCGGACCGGATACCTTCCCTATTGTATTTCCACAAAATGACCGAGTGGGGAAACTTTATAATTGTAAATATGTATACAGTATTGTAGAAAAGGCCCACAGCTTATATTTGCAAATTGCAACCCAAACAGGAGTACTTTCGCTACTTGCTTTCCTTGTTTTTTACGGAATTTATCTGGTACAAACGTTACGTGTTTTGAAGGATTTTTCAACCAACTCACCGTTACATGTCTTTGCACTCGCTTGTTTATTGTTAACGATTAGTTACATGACGAGTAGCTTGTTTAATGATTCTGTCATACAGACATCTCCGATGTTTTGGGTGATGCTAGGATTAGGCTTTTCTGCGAATGCCGAACTAGGAAAAAACGAATTTGTAAAAACGAAATAACGTTTCTTATCATTATAAATAAAGCCCTCTTAGACAGACATTATTATTTCATTTTTTAAATATATTAGTAATAATCGATTTATTAGGAGTCTTCATGAAACTGAAATTAAATAAGGAAAAGGCAACTACCTTTATTAAATCAGGACTTCTCACCTTGTCTGCGATTATCTTACTCGCACTGGGATTTAACTATTTGCCAAGCGCCGTGTATACAATGAGGCAGAACAATGACCGGAAACTCCCTATCTACTGCGTTGATTGCAGCGAATGTAAAGTAGCCATAAGTTTTGATGCTGCATGGGGAAATGATGATACCGCAGATATTCTAAAAATACTAGAAAAATACAATGTAAAAGCTACCTTCTTTATGACAGGTGGATGGATTGAATCTTATCCAGACGATGTTAAGGCAATTGCTGCCGCCGGACATGATTTGGCAAATCATAGTGAAAACCACAAGCAAATGTCTCAACTTTCCAAGTCAGAATGTATTGCTGAAATCAAGAAACCGCATGATAAAGTAAAGGAACTGACTGGCGTAGATATGAAACTTTTCCGCCCTCCATATGGTGACTATAACAATACCCTGCTAGAATCATTGGAAGACTGTAACTATGCTGCTATACAGTGGGATGTTGACAGTCTTGACTGGAAGAACTATGGTGTAGATTCCATTATTAATACCGTAGTAAATCATAAGCACCTTGGAAATGGCTCCATTATATTAATGCATAACGGTGCTACTTACACAAAAGATGCCCTTCCGAAGGTGATAGAAGGACTTCAGGCTAAGGGATACGAATTAGTACCTATCTCTGAACTGGTACTTAGCGGGGATTATCATATTGATCATGAAGGAAGGCAATGTGCCGATTAAGCTTGAACGGATGCTACCCCCAAAAAAAGGATTATCGCTTGATACTTGCGATAATCCTTTCTCCATGTTTAATTCAATTTATATGAGATTATTCTAGTTATGGCTGTAGATTTATTCATATTATTGGTAGCTTTTATAACAAAAGTATTCTCACCTTCCTTTAAGGTTACTTCTTTTGACCATGTTCCATAATAACTATCTACACTTACTAATTCATCATTGATATATACATTTGGAAACTTATCATTGACGTCACTTACTCGGCCAGATAGATTCACTTTGTTTAATGTACTTGTTGCCGGGCAATTGCTTATTATCAATTCTGGAGCTGCACAATTGAATTTTATTGTTTTTATTATCGTTGTCACTTTGCCAAGTGAGTTGATAGCCTTTATCGTAAAGGTATTGTCACCTTCCTTTAAAGCTACGTCCTTCGACCATGTGCCATAATAACTATTTACGCTTACCAATTCATCATTGATATATACTTTTGGAGACTTATCATTTACGTCACTTACACGGCCAGATAGATTGACTTTGTTTAATGTACTTGTTTCCTGACAATTTGTTAAAACCAGGATTGGTACATCCATATTAAAAACAATTGTTTTAATAACTACCACACATTTTCCAGCCGAATTGGTTGCTTTAATCTCAAATGTATTTCTTCCCTCGATTAAGTTAACCTTCTTTGACCATGCTCCATATAAGTTAACATTCTGCAATTCTCCATTAATGTATACCTTTGGGTATTTGTCATTTTTATCCGTAACTTTTCCTGAAATGGTGATTGCGTTCACAGTACTCTTTTCTGGGCACTGGTCAATTACTAATCTAGGAGCATCCTTATAAAATATTATTTTTTTAATAATAGAAGTGGACTTCCCTTTTTTATTAGTGGCAACAATTGCAAATGTGTTCTCACCCTCGATTAGCTTTACGTTCTTTGACCAGGTACCATTGCGTTTATCAGCGACTACTTCCTCTCCATTGATGCGAACGGTTGCATATCCACTTCCATCTGCCGATACTTTACCTGATATTGTTATTATCTCCTCATAGCTCGTATCCGGGCAATTCGTCACCTTAATTTTGATAGAATCTTCTTGGGTATTGTTATCCATATCGTCATCATGCACCCAATCATGATTCCAATCGTGATACCAATCATAATCCCAGTCATAATCCCAGTCATAATTCCGGTCATAATTCCATTGATAGTCCCAATCACAGTCCCAATCATAATTACTAACAAAGCTATAAATCTGTTCTGAGATCATATCTACAATATCTTCATCATCTATATTTTTTGTATAGTCCACTAAGCGCGTTACACTTCGGTTTGCTTTGGTTATGATGTATTCTCCAGAAACACGTTTTATCCATAACGTACCTTTGCATTTATATACTGCAACGTCCCACTGATTATATTCATTTAAGTATCCTACCGTGTTATATTCTAAAATATCGACCGCAGTTCCATACCTATGTGTACTTTTTTTTCTAGTAGGTTCACTATATACACTTGCATAATACGCATGATTTGAATTTATCTCATATACATCCAATGCTTCGTAATATTCTGGAAATACATATTCACAATCAACACTATCGTCACAAACTTCCGATAAATCTCCCCAACTAGCCCGTATATCCAACGTGTCAATATATGCATTTTTTATGGATTTTGGTAATCTTGTTGAAGCTTGTGCAGGGGCACTCATTGTTCCTATCACAAACGTAAATACTAAAAGAAACGATACTAGCTTAAATATCGCTTTGTTTTTCTTTTCCATTTTTCTTCTCCCTCATTATTAGTATATTCCTTATTATATTCTTCTTATTTTTGTTCTTCTCCTTCTTATTTATGCTCTTCTCCTTATTTATATTCTTCTCCTTATTCTGATAGAAGTCAGTGTACGCTCGATTCAAATAAAAAAGGAACTGGTTCACTGACAATTCAGTAAACAGTTCCTTAATTCCCTTTTTTTCATTTATCAAGTACAAACTACTACAAATACTTACGTTCTAATTCTTCTAATAATCGAATGTAGTAATCTTGAATTCCCTGCTTTGTGGCCTCCTCTTCAAAGACCTGAGTCTGCTTATTAATACGTTCTAATATGTCCGTATCAAGCTGTTTTTCAGCAAATGTATATACCACTTCATCTTCTTTACTAATGTGTCTTGTCAAGTGATTTGCATAACCGACTGCATTTGCGATGACATCCAGTCTGCTTTCCTTATCTCCTGATTTCACACGCTCAAGTGCTGCGCTCAATTCGCTGATAAACAATCTACCCCAATCATGTTCAACAAGCATACCATGTTTCACCAAGTTTGTTCCCATTGTTCCAAGGTTATCCACCATTTCTTTAAAAAGAAACTGTTCTTCTTTTCCATGATGATGTGTATCCGCAAATTTTCGGATAAAATCGATCATTTTTTCAAAATCATCATAACAAATATCTTCGCCATTCAAAATCTCATTGCTTGCATTTCTGACAACCTTTAACATTCTCATAATGTATTTATGTTCTTCTACCATTAATTCGATACTATTCATGATAACCTCGCTTTCTGATCAAACTGGTAACCTCATCTACTTTTTCATATTCTAGTTCGGTTTCCATAAGAGCACCTTTGATAAACTCGTCTCTCAGCAAATAATAGATATCTACATTTCCTTCGACTTCGTCCCAATATTTCTTATGAACACAGGTATTTCTTATCCATAAAACTTTATTTTCGTTTTCCTCCATTACACGATTTGCATTATCACAAGGCATTCCGTCTAACAAACTGTCTGAAATAACTTTATAAGCATGTGCTGCGTTATTGTCTACCATGAGATTGGATTTTTCCTTGCCTTTTTCCCAAAAGATTGTTTCGAGTTTTTGCATCAAATTGGAATCCATCTTTAACAAAGCAGTTACACTATACGCTAATTTGTATTCCACCGAAGATACATAATATTGAAGCCAGCCATGAATATTGCCTCCATCAACAATTTCTTCCAATGGCCCTTCCTTCATTACATCATATTTTGTATCTAAATCTTCTCTTAAGCCCGGTATAACCTCTAGGCTCAATTTTAATATTTCTTCTACCAGTTCTTGCTGCAACTGTATTTTGTTATATAACCAAAAATGAATTGGTCCTAAAAATGCGCTCATTTCAAACCTCCTACTATCTTCTTCGTTTGCTTCGTTTGTTGATATACTATAATTCATACCATTATTATATCTGCTTTTTCTATTTTTAATGTTGCCATGGCTACAAATAGGAATTAAAATGTATGTTATATTACTTTTAGTAATTGATTCTTATTCATACTTAACTAAATTTAAGGAGGTATTTTATGCAACCTATAACAAAAACAATGATTATTGGTGATATACTACAGATTAATCGTGGACTTATTCCTATTTTATTAGATTGTGGCATGCACTGTCTTGGATGCCCATCATCACAGATGGAATCCCTGGAAGATGCTTGTATGGTTCATGGTATTAATGCAGATGCTCTTGTTGATCAATTAAATCAATATTTATCCGAAGCAGAAGCGTAATCACTTTATCATATGAAAAGGCATTTATGACCGCACATTGTTGTCATAAATGCCTTTTTCTTATTTTTATATTTATTTCATATTTTATAACATACAAAATGGAGTTGTCGCACTGAATTCTGGTTTAACAAAAGACGGACGCGAGTTTTTGTTGGAGAGTGACGCCAGGAGAGGCTGAGCATTTTATGGCTGACTATGAAATACGGACTCGCTGGTTTTGTGATGTTTCATAAACAGACCAGAATTCGGTGTGAATTTGGTGACAAGTCAAAGGCAGTTATCATGTGATAAGATAAATGCCCTTGACTTTTTTAATTACTTAAATTCTTTTAATATTTTATAAACTATTATATAGCTACCTGATTTAAATTTTACTACATCTAAATATTGTTTTTTCACTATATTTCCAGACAACACTCAAACTGCATTTTTTTGTATATTTGCGAACGTCAATCAAATTGTATTCTCTTTACTACGCCTATAAAAATCTTCTCTTATTTACTCTAACATTTCAAACTACAGCGGGGCCATTTACCAAAATCAGCAAAATGCGCGGTGGCCATAGTCTTCCTAATTCGAATGGAGTGCAGGGACAGCCCTTGAAAGCATTTTAGCATATTCGGGGGAAACTCTAGTCAGAATGAGCTCCCACAGAGCTCATTCTGACTTGCCTAGAGGTTCCCCCGAATGTTTATGCGGCTGGTTTTAAGGGCTGCCCCTGCGCTTCATTCGAATTTCGAAAACCAAAATCCACCGCACCTTTTGCGTGACTTTCCCAACCTCCCGCATCCGTCCTGCGCCGTTAAAACAGAATTTAGTGGGACATCCCCATTTCTTGATTTTAAGCGAGGGTAGCTTATTCTAAAAATAATTTGATGTCATCCTCTACCGTACCAATTCCTGCAATTCCAAAGTTCTCAACTAAAACGTTGGCAACGTTTGGTGAAAGGAAAGCTGGTAATGTTGGTCCTAAGTGAATATTCTTTACCCCTAAGTGTAATAAAGCTAAAAGAACGATAACCGCTTTTTGCTCATACCATGCAATATTAAAAGCAATTGGTAATTCATTAATATCTTCCAATCCAAATACTTCTTTTAACTTAAGCGCGATTACTGCTAAAGAATACGAATCATTACACTGTCCTGCGTCAAGTACTCTTGGGATTCCATTGATATCGCCAAGATTTAACTTATTATATTTGTATTTTGCACAACCTGCTGTCATAATTACGGTATCTTTTGGAAGCGCTTTTGCAAAATCAGTATAGTATTCTCTTGATTTTTGACGTCCGTCACAGCCTGCCATTACAAAGAATTTCTTAATAGCTCCAGATTTTACCGCTTCCACAACCTGATCTGCAAGTGCAAGTACCTGATTGTGTGCAAATCCACCAACGATTTCTCCTTCTTCAATCTGAGTTGGAGCAGGACATTTTTTCGCCATTTCAATGATAGCAGTAAAATCTTTCTTCCCATTTTCATCTTTTTCAATGTGTGAACATCCTGCAAATCCTGCCATTCCAGTTGTAAAGACTCTTGCTTTGTATGAATCCTTTGGAGGTACAATACAGTTTGTTGTCATAAGGATTGGTCCATTGAAGCTTTCAAATTCTTCTTTTTGTTTCCACCATGCATTACCATAGTTACCTACAAAGTTGCTGTATTTTTTGAATTCTGGATAATAGTGCGCTGGTAACATCTCGGAATGTGTATAAACATCAACCCCTGTTCCCTGGGTCTGTTCGAGAAGCTGCTCTAAATCTCTTAAATCATGGCCAGAAATCAAAATACCAGGGTTTGTTCCAACGCCAATGTTAACCTTTGTAATTTCTGGATTACCATATGTTGATGTATTAGCTGTATCAAGAAGTGCCATACCATCCACTCCATATTTACCTGCTTCTAAGGTAAGGGCAACCAAATCATTTGAGCTTAAGGAATCATCCAAAGTCGCAGCCAATGCCTTTTGAATAAATGCATTGATGTCTTCACTGTCATAATTTAATTCATTTGCATGCTTTACATATGCAGCTAAACCTTTTACTCCATATAGGATTAATTCTCTAAGACTTCTAACATCTTCATTTTCAGTAGCAAGAACTCCAACGAATGATGCTTTCGCATCCAACGCTTCTTTTGTAGTAGCACTCCACAAAGCCGCTTCATGTAAATTGCTTCGATCCGATACGTTTGCAAGTAAACTTTCTTTTATCATAAGCGTATCTATAATTCTTTGATAAAATACTTCATTGTCAAAGTTTGCATTTGTAATGGTTGTAAAAAGGTTCATTACTACAAGATGGTTTACTTCACTTGAAACTTCTACATTTTGTTTACGAAGTGTTGTAGTTACTTCACTTAATCCTTTTGTTACATAAATTAATAAATCCTGTACGTTTGCTAATTCCGGTGTCTTTCCACATACTCCAGAGACGGTACAGCCTTTGCATCCTGCTGTTTCCTGACACTGATAACAAAACATTTTGTTTTCCATAAGATACCTCTACTTTCTTTTCATGAATGATTTATTTTATTTTGGCAAATCTTATTCGCTGTTGCTCTTGCCTTTATGAGATGATTATAATATAATGAGAGGCAATAAATTGTAGCCATAGCAACAAATAATAATATTTAAAATAGAAAGTAGGTATCTTTATGGATCAAATCTATCCTGCCTTAATGAATTGTCCTTTATTTATTAATATAAAAGAAAATGAATATCAGGGATTGTTATCGTGTATCAACTCATATGTTAAAAGTTATCAAAGTAATGAGTATATTTTCTTTAGTGGCAGCGAAATCAATTATGTAGGAATCGTTCTTACTGGTTCGGTCGAAATAATCAAAGAAAACCTTGCTGGTTCGCGACACATTTTAGATTTCTTAGGTCCTTCCAATATTTTTGGAGAGGGCATTGTCTGTACAAAAAAAAGAATATCCTCCGTTACTGTAAGGGTTAAAGAGGATTCTAAAATATTATTTGTGCCATATGAGCGGATTATTAAAACCTGCAGCAATTCATGTGCATTTCATCTACAGCTGATTAAAAATATGATGCTGCTGCTTGGAGAAAAAAACGATGTACTGAATCAAAAAATAGAACTTCTTATGCTAAAAGGTATGCGCGAAAAACTTGCAACCTATCTACTCAATGAATCAAAAAAACAAAATAGTCTGACCTTTCAGGTTATTCCAAACCGAAATGAATTAGCGGAATATTTAAATGTCTCACGCCCTTCTATGTGCCGCGAACTTGCCAGAATGAAAGACGAAGGCATCCTGGATTATTACCAAAATTCCTTTAAAATTATATCGCTGGAGTTGTTGAAAGAGTGTTTAACTTCCAACTGAATAAAAGGATGCTTGCAACCATTAGAAATGAAGCACAAGTGATTAGGCACTTGTGCTTCATTATGTCTTACTAAAATAATCGTATAAATTGGGTCAGAGAGCAGGTGATTTATGCGTTTGGATGCAACTTGAATCTAAACATCATATATGCAACATCCCTTTTCATCCTCCCATTGTTTCATAAATACTTCCCATTGTATGAAAATCGATCTTTACGTTTGCATTTTTAAGTTCATTCATAAACACTTCCATAAAAACACCCGGCTTTTCTATTCGTTCGATGGATTCTAATGTTTGTTCTAGATTGGGATTTCCCGCAAATTCGCCTCCCCAGTTGCCATCATAGGTGAACTGGATTCCACAGCTTGGACTTCCATCGATTCCAACAACACCTAACAGCTCAAAGCGATCTCCATTTTTTTGATATTCTCTTAGTTGAAGTAGGATTGGTTCAAGCAATTTCTTTGATGCTTCTTTATAGAATGGAGTATCAAACTGTGAAGCTGCATGCCCCCAGCGATTAGCACCGTAAAGCAGAAACTCGGGGCAGGGAAGTTGTATCAGTTCAACTCCTTCATCTATCATTTTTCTTAAAAAATCACGTTTTTGTTCTCTCTCTTTCTTTGCATCTTCTATATTCTCATATTTCAATTTCGTTCCATCATTAAAAAAGCAATGACTTACCACAAGTATTTTTCTCTTCATTTCTTCCAATGAATCAATCTCCTCTTCCATTGTTATTTGTTCTTGCTTATTATTTTATATTATGAATGCAGCAAAATCTTATAGTATTTTTCTATAAATAAAGCTTATCTATTGAAACACTTAATTTTTCGTCAATCTTATAAGATGCTATACTTTGGGTAAAGGTATATATAACTATATCATACTATACTTGGAGGGTAAATATATGAACAAAGAAATTTCGCAAACAAACAAATTAATGCTTTGTGGTCTGGCTATTGCACTTAATATTGTACTTGGAATTATCACAAGTACTCTCAAACTGCCTCTTTATTTAGACACGATTGGCACCGTATTTATTGCAATCTATTTTGGCCCATTGTACGGTGCAACCGTCGGCGGAGCTACTAACTTTTTAACTAGTATCATAAGTAATATCGCTGGCATGCCATTTATGCTAGTTAGCATTGTAATCGGTCTTGTTGTTGGTTTTATCTTCAAGAAAGTAAAATTCAATTTTATTAACGCTTTATTAGTCGGACTTTTACTTAGTGTTGTAGCTCCATTAATTGGTACTCCAATTGGAATTGCTGTCTATGGCGGACTTACAGGAACTGTATCCGACATTGCAGTACTTTGGTTGAAACAAAGCGGCGCGAGTATATTCACTGCCTCTTTCATTCCTAAAGTATTCAACAATATATTAGATAAAGTTGGTACTTGCTTACTTCTATACTTTGTGATTCTGGCACTTCCTTATGATTTTAAACCAAAGAACTTTGCAAAAACTTTACTCAATAAATCTAACATTGAAAAAGAAGCCTAATCGAATTTGGTCGGTTTCTACTTTCATAAAAAGGTTGTTACAACGTAGGATTGATTCCTTGTTGTAACAACCTTTTCATTTTATACTGGTTATGATTTTGAATATGTTATTCATAGAGTTTGTAAATACAGCCTTCTCTTTCTGCCTCCATATTAAGATATACTTCAGCCGTATTGGTTTCCGGATTTTCAATACCTACGCCAACGGTTAACAGTGTTTCCATTAATGCAGTATCTTCAAATTTAGTCGTTACGGTCTGTGTTTTGTTCTGCGTAATCTTTGTAAGATCAAGATCGAAAGCCTGCTTTTTAATTATAGTTCCATCTTCGCTATAAAGATAAGCAAAGGCTTTCCACGAGAAATACATCGGTGCTACTCCCGTATTTTCAAAAGTGAGTGTAAGTGAAAGTGTACCCTCCATCTTGTTATATTTTGTCGTACACTTACTAACTGCATATTGGTATCCGATTGATTTCAAAATGTCGTTGTAAGCTTGCGGATATTGAATAGCTTCTTTATCTGCTTCCAGACACTTTGGACCAATAAATGTCATATGCGATTTTTTAATTAATCGAAGCGTGCGGTCAAGATTTGTTGTGAGCATATTTCTCATGCTGATACTACTGGTAAATTCACCCCCCACTGGGCTTTCATCCCATATATCAGGGTATGCTTTTAGAAGATATGGTTTCTTAGGATCTGTATACTTTCCACCTTTTTTAATCCATGAAATCCATTCATTCGTATCCTCCACCGCACCTGTCATATCATTATATACGCCCATTTTATAAGTAGTAACTGCTTTAAAAGGTCTTCGCATTAATAGCCTTGCCTTTGGAAACGCATCGATATAAGGTTTGATGTACAAAAGCGCAATCTTTTCACTTGGAAAGCGTTCAATTCCCTCATCGTACTTAACATGCCATTCTCCCCAATGCCCAAGGCTTCCAAGCTCAATATAACAAAAGAAGTTATCCTGCCCAAATTTGTTGCCAAGCGCATGAATTGCTTTTTCGTGCTCTTTGATAAATGTTTTATTTTCATAATCTGGAGAATATCCTTTGCCATAATCCATATCATAGAACGTACCATCTTTGGTCTTCTCATAAAGCCAGTCTGGTATATCCATGTGTTCTTCGTCTCCTGGATCATCACAAAGAAAACGAAAGACTACTTTCTTTCGTTTCGCTTTCCATTCCTCTAGATTATTATCCCGAATGATCGCATCAAAATCATACATACCTTCTTGTGGTTCAAGTTCCCGAAACGTCACATCCACATAAACCAATGTATTCTCACCGACTGCTTCTTTGTCATCCGCATCGGGCGAAAAACCCATCATAGGATTATGTAAAGCTTCCTTTGTATGTTCATATCGATACGTATTGTTCTCAATCAATCCAACATCCGTTGTCACTGTTAAAATAAGCAATGTTGCAAGCATTTTTTTTACTTGGTTAACCATGATATTCTCCATTATATTGAACTAACGTCAAATCAGTAACAAACTCAAGCGAACGAATTTTTTCAGTAAATATCATATTATCAGACTTGCAAGTCACCTGGATTGTAAGTTCACATTCATCTTTTCGAAGCGTTTTTGATTTTATGGTATATTTTACTTTTCCAAGAGCACGGATAATATTGTCTCCAATTTCGTCATTTGTATAATGAATAATTAGAATATAGACATCACTTTTGTGATTCTTTCTCCCAAATATTGCAATCATAAAAATGACAATTACTGCACCCGCAGCTGCTAAAATATACATACTGGCTCCAACGGTTATACCGGTGGTGATTGCCCAGAACATATAAAGCAAATCCAGTGGTTCTTTGATTGCCGTACGGTAACGAACAATGGAAAGTGCACCTACCATACCAAGTGAAATTATAATATTCGTACTAATTGCTAACGTAACCATGCAAGTAAGAACGGTCATTCCTACTAAAGTAATCGCATACGACCTACTAAATATAACTCCACTGAAAAACTTCTTATACACTGCATAGATTACCAGCCCCATTAACAAGGCAATAATCAAGTCCACTGCTATCGTAAATAACGTACTCATGCTAATTGCCTGATTGTACATATCCGATTCTAAAATTGATTTTTTAATGACATCATTTACACTCATTGAATTCTCCTATCGCTGCGTTTTTACATTAAGATACCATAACGTTTATCATAACAAAGTACATATTTTGACATTGCCATATATTCACTTTGCTCCGGTGGTAAAATATTCCGAATTATCTGTGGTAAAAATTCCGTATATTTTACTTCCATCACTAACATACCAGGCTGCAAGCAAGAAATCGTAGGGAGCTTCTTATCAAAGATATCATAATTTAACATACCAGCCCGCACATCCATGTCAAAGGTGATTCTTACTTCTCCTGCATCCAAAATATAGGGCTCTCTTTCATAATCCACGATTACCTTTGGACGCATGCCATTTACCATACATTCCACATAAAATTCCTTACAAAGATTTTCTTCTCTCTTTTCCAAAAAGCGATATTTTCCATTTATTATCATTTCGACTTCGTCTTTCGTTAGATTTGCCGCTTGCTTATAAATATAGGAACCCTGTTTGGTTTTTCGCTCTAATTTTATCACATTATCCTTATAATCATATATACGAATGCGGTATTTCTCTCTTATCGCAATTCCGCTCATCTTTTCCTCATACGCGCGATTCCACCTATCATCAAAATATAGGCTCCGTATCATATATCCGCCATTCTTCGCATTTGGATCCGATGATAAAACATCCTTTATTTTGGAGGTAATCACGAATTTCTGAGCTTGTGTAATATTGAATTTTAATTCGTGTCGAAAAAGTGGTCTTTGCTTGTTCTCACTCGTCATAGCTATCTCCTACTATACTACCGTCTTTTAATACATAAAAGCATTTTACTCCATACACACGTCCAGCATCACTTGAATAATAGTCAAAAGCAGTTTGCTCAAAACCTGACTTATTCTTTGCGGTTACTCGAACAAAATACTGTCCTGGTTCCAGATCTCCAATCTTGCATTCTGGATAATCAAGCTCTCCTTTTTTTATCAAAGGATCATTAAACGTATAGTCTTTTGCAAGCTCAAACGTATAGGTTACATCTTCCATATCAAAATCATAGGAATTGTCCCAGTTGATATAAAAAGTGCCATTCTTTTTTTCTGGATCACCAATATAAAAAGGCATTGGAGAATCAAGGCTCTTTTTGTAAAGCTCATAGTTTTGGGAAATTTCCTCTGGAATAGTCTGACAAGTTTCTAAATATTCTTCATTTGTTAGCTTGAGGTTTAATATATCAGGTAACTGATTTCTATACTTCCAGACAACGTCATTATAACCTGTTATCATTTCCTCTAGCTTTTCCTTGGTCATAATAATCCGGTATTCCTGAATTTTGTCATCAAGCTTCGTTCGATAAGACTTTGACTTCAAAACTCGTTGAAACAAAATATTACCCCAGTAGTTGCTAACACCATATTCCCAACCTGAACTTTCTTCATCATGTGCCAGTCTATTCTCCGTCTGAGAAAACGAGGCATCATTATCCCAAGACATAAAGTACCACTTATCCATATTGGAAGGACTGTATAGCAATGTATTTCTCGATTGTGTGTCTATATTTCCTACCAAAATATGAAAAGCCATCCAAGAGAAAAAGTTCTCCTCATCAAACCATTTCGTAAATACTTCTTCCATCGGTTTACTATAATCATTAACATCCTCAAGCATCAAGATTAATTTGCTGTGATTATCATCCCCCTTGATCTCCAAAAGCTCATTAAAGGCAGCTTCATCATAATCAGCATTTGATTTTAACTTAATCACATCTTCATAACGATAAAATTCAAAAAAATTGATTTTATAGAGTTGGCCATACCGGTCAAATCCATGATTTTTAAGAAATCGTTTATTCGGCTGTTCTACCTGCGTATACAATCCATAATCTTCAAATTTAGCATTCCCGTTTACCGTTTCATCTTTTACATAAAGATGCACAAACTGTGTCCGAAGTGCTATCATTTCAGGCAGTTCTTCCATTAAGTCATAGCAAAGTTTATTTTTAAATCTGGTTCCATCAAACACGTGCTTGTTTAAATTAATCGTTTTTTGGTCCCGAAAGCTACCCTTTCCGTCTTTGATTTCAATTTTATACGATTTTTGAGCTGCTTTGGAAGAAGTCTGACCTCGAATATTAACAATTGCATTTGGAATGCTTACACCAAATCCTAGTTCTCCCTCCTTTGGTCCATTTTCATCTCCTACCTGAAGAATCGCTTCTGTCTTGGCTCGTTCTATTCCCAATTCATCATAATAGTAAACCGAATGCCCGTTTAGTTCTTCCCACGTATGATTCGTATTTTCCTCTTTATTGCCCTGGCGTACCGTCAAATACATGGTAACAACTGAGGTGTCATCATCCGTTTCATATAAAAATTTGTTATCTTTAAGGGTATAATCAATGCTTTCCTCTTTTGTTGGATTGGCTGTCTGTGTTTTTATCTCAGTGTCTGTGACTTTTTCGACCTTCTCTATCTCTCCCGGAACGGTGACACATCCCGTCAAAAAAATAGATACACCCATTAATAAAAGGATCTTTTGAATACTTTTATTCTTCATACTGGTTCCTCCTACTTTGTTTCCTTTGCATGCGCTCATATCTTTCTTCAAAACGATTGCTCCATTTTGTTATCACGGTACATCGGTCCGCGGCCACAATTGGCTGTGTGCTCAACACATGATACATTAGATTCTTTAAATAGCGCCATAAATGTATCAATGAATAAAGTGTAAACACAACACCACCAGCTACAAAACCAAAGCCATAATATTTACTACTTTCACTGCGCAAAATCAAAGTTCCAATACAGCTTACCAATGCAAATAAGCCACCCGCTATACTTGCTCCTTTATTATCGGAAAAATAGAGGGTAATCAGCATCAGACTGTTTCCAATTGCATAAAATGCATACCCCACGCATAAAACACGATAAATTCCGAGAGTCTGGTCGGTAAATCCAAGTGGCAACAGCGGTAAAAAGATCGAACCAACAATAATAAAGATAAGTGTGACAAAAAACTGTTTGGTAAAGGTATATTCCATCTCATTTTGCAACGTGACTTTCATCTCCACCTCGGCTTGCTGTATATCGGTCAGGGATCCTCCGAAATTAAATAGGCCAAAATAATTTTTATACTTTGGATAAAAATTGACTTCTACACTAGTAACAAAATTTATGGTAGTTATTAAGGTCGATAAAAAAGCAAATAACGCTGGAACATCATACGACGGAGCTCCATAAAAAAGTCCCTGTATCTTTATACCAATTGGACTAAACCACATTAAAATCAGGTGTATAAATAGTCCAGCTGACATAAATAATCCTAAGAATGTAAGGCTTGGGTACTTGTCGAACCATTTCAAAAAGTAAAATGAACTAACCTTTCCTTGAGGAAAATATTCAACTAGAAGGTAATAATACCAGACCATCATAATTCCATATCCAATACAAATGATGGAAAGCAATGAAACGACTACTGGCATTTTGTTAATCATCAGTAGATATCCAATGAATAGAGCCACTAATAGAGCGACGAAAAAAGTCCAAAGAATCCCTTTGTAGTCCTTTACCGCAGACAGATAGGTAATTTCTGTCCATACAATAATTAATTCACCAAACAACGTCAAGCATAATATCTGATAAATGGGTTGAATACCCGCATTACAAAGAAAAATAGCATATGTAATGCAGCCAAAAACCAGCATTATTGATATACTTCCATAAAAGCTTGGTAATACATGTGCATTTTTTCCCATATACATGCAATCTGCTGTGTATCTTGTTGTAATCATCGAAAACAAATTTGATACAAAAAGAGAATAAAACAAGGTATAGGTAATCATTGCATTCAAAAGATTTTGTGTGTTTTCAGATGCTCCTCCAATCATCGACAAGATATGTATTCCTAAAATCAATACAATTCCTAAAATCATTGGCCCTGAACAAACAATTCCTGCATAGCCATATGCTCGAAGAATCGCAAACAATCCTTTTTTGGAAAAAAGCTTTTTTAATTCAAATCCTATTCCTGCCATCTATTTCTCCTCATAATACAGTTTCCTGTAACGATTCATACTTATCTCATGCATATAATATTGCTTCACTCGCTTTTGACCAATCTCTCCCATTTGCTTTCTCATAGTCTCATCAATGCTTAAACGGTACATTGCTCGTTCCAACTCTTCTTTATGCATTGGAGGAATGCAAATGCCTGCTTTGCCAAGGTTATCCTCCCCATTTCCTTCTAAAAGTTCCCTGCAACATCCAACATCTGTCGTTACACAGGGACGCCTTGCAGCAAAAGATTCTAAAACAGATAGCGGTTGGCCTTCTGAAATACTTGAAAGCACTGTAAAATCCAAGTCCTTCATATAATCAATAACATTAACAACTCCAGTAAAAAAAACATCTTCTATGTGGAGCTGCTCCACAAGTCTTTTACACTCTTCATAATAGACCTCATCATCCACGTCACCTAGAATATGAAGTCTGGCATTGGCACATTCCACTTTTAATTCTGCAAACGCATATATCAATGTTTTAATGTCTTTAATTTTGGCAATCCGAACAACTGCACCGATATCGATATGCCCGTTCTCCTCCTTTATCGGAATATCGCAAAATCGATCATAATGAACACCATTTGCAAACGCCCTGAGTTTTTTGGGATCGGCACCCAGTTCTGCTTGGATATTGTTCGCGCGTTCAAACAGCGCTGTAATCACGTCTGCATGAGAATATGCACAATTTGAAAAATTATAAAATAAGTCAATCCACTGTTGCTTAAAGCAAGGCGCTACCCATTTTGCACGTAGCAACTCTTCTTCTCGTTCTCTCGTATAGATACCATGCTCTGTTAAAATGAACTTCTTTTCATATTTCCATTTTGCTAGACTTCCAAGTAATCCACTGTATCCTGTCGCGGTCGCATGATAAATATCTGCCTTTGGAACTTCACTTGTCAATATATGAAGTTCCGGCAATATCATGGATCGAAAGGTATGAAACAAATCTGCAAAGGGAACAAACGGATACTTTTCCTTACACAAATTTACGAGTGCCTTCATAAATGTTGCACTCATCAAAAGAGCAGTTGGATTCATCTTTTTGTTTTGAAACAAATCAAATAAAATACTCCAATCCACATTCTTGCATTCCAAAAGATTCGTAAGTTGAATAAATTCTTCTTTTTTTAATCGCGGTATTTTTCCTCTCTTGTTACGCAATCGAAGCGCATCATCAAGAAAAACTTCATAAACCTGCGTCACATTTTTCGGCAAAGTATATTTATATTTTCCTTTATTCTCCGCTTTTGCTCCAATACACCATAATACAAACTCTATTTCTGGCATTGCTTGTATAAACTGATGTGTCCAGTTTGATACACCGCCATATACATAGGGATAACTACCCTCTAAAATCAAACAAACCCGCACCTTTTATTCCTCCCAAACAATGTGAATTTCATCGGACTGTGCATGAATTAAGTATAGATTCCCCGTCATATGTTCATACGATGCACCCTCAATTCGTTCCAACTCTTTCACATTCAGGCGTAACATAAAATATGCTTCTTTGGAAAATCCTCCTAATTTAATTGTGAGCTCATGATCGTTCCATTTCTTTTTCATACTGAGTGCCTTAAATACTTTGACCGCTTCTCCCATTTGACTTCCCGTCACATTTCGTATATTCGGAGCGCTAGTATGAATCCAGGCTAAATAGTATTCAAATTTTGTACTCAGTTCTTTCCATCCAATCTGCGCTCCGCGCTCTTCATCTAAAACATCATCCGGATGAATGAAATGTGACTGTACATAATGAAAGTTCAATTCATTATACGCAATTAACTTCATAAAATCATCTACTTCATATCCAGAGGTAATACGAGGCGTTTCTACTATTCCATCCTCTCTTACTTCAAATTCCTGTGTATAGGAATCTTCTTCCGCATCCGGAAGATATAGACTGGCAATTACTTTAATATTTGGCAGAGTTTCTATCAAAATTTTACGTCCTGCTTCTGATAAGCAGTCGGAAGGAGGCACATAGACTGATAAGTTCTGTTTTGGAAACAAGCTGGATGAAAACTCCTCTAGCTCCATTAAGGCTGCGGACATTTCTTCCTTTGTTTTCCACAATTTGTAATTCTTATTTGGAGCATCCACTCCTTTTAACCGAAGGGGAATATGATTATATCCATGTAGACCTAGTTCTCCTCCATTGTTCAAAAGCATATTTCCATAAAATGTAAAACGTTGCGTATCTGTCTGTCTGTCAAAAGGTCCCTTAATCAAATCTGAGTACGTTTCAATAATCATTCCCGTATAGACGATATTGTATTTTTTCTCCCATGTGATTAATTCAGGCCACCATATATTCATCCAAAAATCCGTAATAGTCATTTTATAATCTCTTGTAACATACCGATTTTCGCCAAGTGGCTCAGGAGATGGAAAATCATCAATATAGAAAGTAGAAGCATTAATAACAGGATAGATTCCCACATCCTGCAAAAGTGTATATGCGCCGCAAAGCCATCCCCTGTCTACCTTGCCATGAACTTCCTGATTTATAATGACAAACTTTCCCTTGCCATACTCTCTCTCCCAAAGAATTGGGATGTGATTATTTCTTGATTCAATATAGATTTTGCAAGATTTATCCAGATAAATGCTTAAGGATACTTCTAAATCCTCCTTATACTCAAAGCTTTTGTTACCACCTATCATAAAATTATTTAATATTCGTATTCCGTCGATCGATGCATATTCTTTGGTATCTTCTACAATTCCTATTTTCCCTTCGATCACCTTAAAATAATAATTCAGATCAAAGGTATGCGTATTCATAAGGCTTCCGCCCTTTTCTACCCATCCTGTAATACGGAGTAAATCATCTTTTATGACTGCCAGATTGGATATGGTTAATACCACATTCCGATAGGCTTTCAAATCTGGAATCTTGTTTTGCGATACATCTACGACATGATATGCAACGCACATTTCATCCAATACAAAAGTCATATCTTCCATGTACATATTGCTTAATTCGTTCGTAGAGTCTGTGATGACAAGGCATTCTGCCTCATCTTTTACCTCTTCACTATAGGTGGCTTCTTCCTGAATGTTTAAATATTTGGTTGCAGTCACAGCATCATCATATTTAACACCAAGCCGTTCGAAAAAAAGAACAATTCCACAAAGTAATAATCCAATGATTGGCCAGCCTATTCTAAGTAATCTTCGATTCATGATTCAGCCTCCTCCCTTTTCCAAAAGGAATACCATTCTTTTCCTTCTCTGGAAAGGTATACTTTATTCTGCGTTAGCTGTTCTAATAATTCCTGAATCTTTTTTCCTTGTCCAGTTTTGCAATAGTAATTGACAAAAAGCATATAAATCTTTTCGTCCTGCGGCCACTTCTTACTTGCCTCTTCCAATCTCGTCAAAAGATTTTCACTCGGATCTAGTTCCATTTCGTTTTCTATGTATTGGATTACCTTTCTATGATCATCCGGACAAAGTACCAAAATCTTTTCCAAGACGCGCCTTAATTCAACTCGCTGAATGAATAAAATATTCCCGCTAATTAAGCCACTATTGATATAAGCATAGATTGTTTTAGCGTATTTTCGAAGTAATTTTTCACTATTTGGCTCTTTTGATACTTCTGCCTCACATTGCTGGATCAGTGCTTCATATTCACTTTGCACTTCCATTATCGTAGTCGTTGCATAATGAGTAAGCTCCACATCTTCACTTAATCTTGCACGTTGCAATAAATCCACGTATTCCTTTGGATTTTTATGCAGGATGTCTAACATCAAAGTTCTTCTGGTCTTGGCATCATTAATAAGCATTGCTTCCTCCAAAGGAACTGTGATCTTATTATTTTCAGAAGAATCCACTTCAATGGAACGGTATCTCTTATCGGTCAGTTCAAGTCTTTCAATCTCAAATGCCTTTGAAGCATTTACACGTTGACGTACTGTATATTCGTCCGCAATTGCCATTAATGTTCCCCAAATCGGAATAAACCAGACCACAGGCATTACCATATTACGACTGATTAAGCAATCTGTCTTTCTTAAATAATGAATAAATAGACAATTACCAATATGTAATACCATTAATATCCAACACATGCTGAAACCGCCCTTCTATTACGGATTTACTATGTCAAAATAAATACTGTTTTCTCTCATACGATTTTCAATAATTGAGATATATTTTGCATTCGTCTGTGAAAGCATAATATAAATTTCACCATCATCCCCCTGCCCAACAACATCATTATTTCGCAATAAGTGGACAATTTTATTACTGAGTTCTTGTAAAGATTCTTCGCGTCGTTTTATACGAACCATGACATATTCAGAAAACTTCTTTTCCTTCATTTGTTTCTTCACCGCTACGATTTCACTAAAGTACTCCTGTTTCATGATTTTTGTATCTTTAATCATGGTATCACGTTCGATTAATTCACTACGTTCAATCGCTCGTACCAAGAATTCTTGAATCAAGCCAGAGACAATACTGATTTTATTACGGTATTCCTGGCATAATTGATGATCAGAAACATGATATATAGTAATCAGTCCCACTAATTTTTCTTCTCGAAAAATTGGGCAAGCATATGCTGGGTATTCCGGAATACAAGCAATATTAACCCATGTTTCACGATTACGCACTGCACTGTTTAACTCACTGTAATCCGATAATCGCATGGATTTTGAAAGTTTTTCGTTTAATGACCTCGAACATACATTTAGCCTTGCAAAATCACTGCCTTTTTCCACGGTATAGATTGCAACATACTCATTTTCCATTATATTTTCTAATACATTAATCGCTTCATAGAAAACCTGCTCTGGCAAAGTAGCTGCCAGCTTTTTCACAACTGCATATATCTTTCCATAACTATCCTTGTATTTCATAATCTGGCTGCTAAATTCCTCTTTGTTATCAAGCGTTTTAACATAAAGCTCATTTAGAAATACATATTTCTTTTCCAAAATTACTTGCTCCTCTTTCAAGAAACGAATCGTATCTTCAATTTTATCTCTTGTATAACCTGACACTGCTCCAATCAAGAAATAAGTTGCAAAAGGGAGCCAGTTTTGTGTGTTGTAGAAAATAATTTGCCAATTCATGTTGGTAAGACTGTTGGATACAAAGCTAAAACTTGCCAGTGCTGCAGCAACAATTCCAACGTTTAATCCCCTTGTTGCGCCTAATATAACCACAAACAACATACGATAATCTATAAAATTAAGGAATGGATTATCACTAATTTTTGCATCTAAAAACTCAACCAATACAAATAATACAATCATTTCAGCTGCAGTAATAAATAGATTTTTCAGCTTTGGGTAATTTGAAAGTAATTTTTTTCGCTTTTTTTGTATATTTAAAGCCTTCTCCTGCGTTATCATTTTTGCTAATTGTTCTGAAAAATCACCCATAGGAAACCAGCCAAATTCTGATCTTGCATTTTTGTTCATCATTGCATTGGGAATTGCGACCTCATGTTCCTTATAGCTTATTTTCAGATTCGGATTTTGCAGTATAAACTTTTCTGCCAACCCAAAAAAACTCAAGCTCTCTGCTCCGGTTACATTCATTTCCAGGTACCCTTGATATGGTTCATCAATCATACGATCAATCAATCGTGCCAAATCTTCATCCCATAGAAAACTCACGATATTCTCTGATTTCCCGGGTAGCTTAAGTTTATTTTCGATTACAGCTGTTTTGATCCATGTTGCAAGATGCGTACCATCTTGTTCCATGTTGTAAAGATAAGGAACTCGTACAATTGATACATGAATGGATTTTTCTTCATATGCAATCTTACATAAATGTTCACAGGCATTTAAAAGAATATAGCGACTACTTTCTTTATTTATATTTTCAGTTTCCGCCAAATCATTGGTATTTACATATATAAAATTAAAAACTTTATATTGTTTGCATAGATATAAAACATTTTCTAGACTTTCCAGTTCATCAAAAACTTTCTTTGTACCATCCAATGCTTTGGAAAAATATACAACCGTTTCAAAATTAAACGACCGAAATAAATTTTCGAGTTCATCTTCGTTATAATCATATGGATTCACATTCTTACTTTGATAATCGGTAATCAAACTTTTACCACAAACCACAAGTTTTAGATTACGATCTAATTCTTTAAAAAATGAATTTGACAAAGGCATTAAATTGCCTGTAAATAAAATATCCATTCGTTATCCCCTGAAATTTTCCTCTTTCGCAAAAATAACACCGTGAATCTTTCACGATGCTAAATTTCTATTTTAGACGGTAAAGAATTTCTTCAAAACAAACACCGTCTTCCTTTGGTGTATTGTATTTTTCAGTAATTGAAATGCAATCTTTGATAAAGTATGCAGCCTTTCGTACCGAAGTCTCAAAGTCAACTTCATTGACACAATCTGCTGCCAAAATCGCTGCATATATATCGCCGGTTCCCGCCCGTTCTTTACCTACACGTTTTACTTTAACAATCTTTGGATTCCTTCCATGCTCGTAAACTACATTTCCAATGAAATCACCCATTTTTATGCCAGAAATCGCTACCTTTTTTGAGCCCATTTGGATCAGCTTTTCCGCCATATCATAAAATTCTTTTTGTTTCCAACCACTTTCTTTGTATGGAGTATTGGTAAGCATACAACATTCCGTTACATTGGGAGTTATAATATCTGCATATGCCACCAATTTTTTCATTTCTTCACACATTTCTTTGGTATAGGTGGTATAAGCTCTTCCGTCTTCTCCCATAACTGGATCAATAATAATTTTCGCATTTTCATTGCGAAACTCCTTTATAAAAGACTCCACCATTTGTATTTGCCTCTTTGAGCCTAAAAATCCTGATGTAATCCCATCAAATTTTAATCCAAGCTTCTTCCAGTTTTCGATGTATTTTGGCATTTTATCGGTGTAGTCATCAAAGAAAAAAGTCTCATATCCAGTATGGTTTGAAAAAATAGAAGTTGGTAATGGACAACATTGGATTTTCATATGTGAAATAATTGGTAGCGATACAGTAATCGAACAACGTCCATAACCGGAAATGTCGTTAATCACAGCTATCTTTTTTTGTCTTTCACTAAACATATTTTTTCTCCATTCCTTCTAAAATTAGGCCGGGCAATCTTCTCTACATTCATTCTATAACTAAATCAGAATTGCTTTGTCTCCTACTGTAACATACTTATCACAAGTAAATAACTAACGTATTCTTTCAGTTAATCCAACTTTTTTCTGAACTTTTCTTAATGTCTTTTTAGCATAATACTCTGCTTTTTCATCATTCATTTTTATCATTGCTTCAATATAAGATTTATCTTTCATCAATTCATCGAAACGAGAATGCATTGGTTTTAATAAATCTGCAACTGCTTCCCCAACGGCTAGTTTAAAGTCCCCATACCCTCTACCGTCAAATTCACGTTCGATTTCTTCCTTTGTCTTTCCTGTTGTTGCACGATAAATATCGATTAGATTACTAATACCCGGTTTATTCTCACTATCATAACGGACTGCGTTATCCGAATCGGTTACTGCTCTTTTAAATTTACGAATAATCGTATCCGTATCGTCAAGAAGTAAAATGGTAGCATTTAAATTTTCGTCCGATTTTGACATTTTTTTCTCTGGTTCTTGCAAACTCATGATTTTTGCGCCAACTTTTCCAATGTATGGTTCTGGTATGGTAAATACATCGCCATATATATTATTAAACCGTTCTGCAATATCACGGCATATCTCAAGGTGTTGCTTTTGATCAATTCCAACCGGCACAACATCCGCTTGATATAATAAAATATCAGCAGCCATAAGTACAGGATAGGTGTAAAGTCCTGCATTTATATTATCCGCATGCTTTGTTGATTTGTCTTTAAACTGTGTCATACGGTTTAATTCACCCATATAAGTAAAACAGTTAAGAATCCATGAAAGCTCTGCATGACCTGAAACATGCGACTGATAGTAAATACAATTCTTTTCCGGATCTAACCCCGCGGCAACATACAATGCATATAATGCTCTTGCATTTTTACGAAACTGGGCAGGTTCTTGTCTCAAAGTTAAGGAATGTAAATCCATAACTCCATAAATACACTCATATTCTTCATTCAATGAAACCCAGTTCTTCAAAGCACCCAAATAATTTCCAAGGGTTAGTGTTCCTGTTGCCTGCATTCCGCTATATAATATCTTTTTTCCGTCTAGCATACTGATTTTCCTCTCTATTCCTTACTATTTCAAAATTGTAACGCATTTAGGACCATATGTCTAGTTCATACAAGCATTTTTTCCGATTTCAATCATATAATAAATAGGAATAAACAAGGGAGACCTTACATGCCAAAACCAGACTTTTTCAATCACCATAACCTTGACTTACTTAAAGTAGCACTTCCCTATATGAATCCACGTATTCAAAAATCAGTAGAAGTATTAACTAAGGCTGATGAATTTGTTAGTACAATGCAATCCCCTGGTCCAAGTAGTGAATTAAGTACGATGAGTATTTCTTCTAACCCACCTGATTTAGAAGAGATTTTACTACAGCTCAAACCTGTTTCAAACAAAAAAGAGCAGGATTTAATTGATAACATGTCTAACGTACTTAAAATGCAAAAAATGCTCCAAAGTTATCGTTCTTTTACGAGAGCCGCTCAAGCTTCCGGCTCCGATAATACTTCCGGCTCCAGTAACTCTGTTTTTTCACAGGATATGATGACGCAATTTCTTTTATCGCAGTTGAGTCCAGAGCAAAAAAGTAATTTCGAAAATATTAATGTTGTACTAAACTCAATGAATAATTAGGAGGGAATCATATGCAAGATATGTCATGGATACATAATCCTGCCTTAAAAAATATACAGCCCAAAAAAATGATGATTATTACCGAACTCATAAAAAATACAGACGGAAAGCCGATCGCACAGTCCATTCCTTTTCTTATGCAGGCGAATAAGGAGTTGCAAAAAGAAGGTCTTCAATTTACGGAAGACGAGACTACCATTATTATGGATATCTTAACAAGAGATATGTCTGCTGCTGAAAAGGAAAAACTTTCTAAGATGATAGGGCTCTTTCAACAAAATATGTTTAAAAAATAGTTCAAAGGGTGAAAAATACAGTTTATGTTCAATTTGAATCCCCGCGCAAAACTAGCCTGTGCTCTAACCTCAATACGATTATCAATTTTAATAAGCCATAAACAATGAAAATCAAGTGGTGGGCACTTGATTTTCATTATGTCTTATTAAAATAATCGTATAAATTCGGTTAGAACACAGGCTAGTTTTGCGCGGGGATTCAAATTGGGATAAAGTTCTTCCTCCTTACAAAATCCCCTTAGCGTTATTATGTTTAAAATTTTCGAAGAGTATCTGTTCCATCATCTTCTGTATTTTCTATTTTTTTTAGGACGACATAGTAACCATAGGTTTCGTTGACTTTGATAAAGACGCGATCATTGACTTTATGACCCAGGATTGCTTTTCCAATTGGTGATTCGATACTAATCAATCCTTTTAAAGAGTTACCTCGAACTGTTGTTACCAACCGATAGGTTTCAGTAATGTCATCTTCTTCAAAATATAAATCAACTGTATTGTTAACTCCAACTTCATCTTGTTTTGATTCCTCTGAAATAATAGTTGCTGTCTTTACCATTCGCTCTAAATATCGAATTCTGCTTTCATTTTTATTTTTATCTTTCTTTGCGGCATAATATTCGAAATTTTCGCTAAGGTCTCCATGAGCTCTGGCTTCCTTAACAGCTTCAATGGCTTCTTTTCGAACGACTAGCTTACGATGTTCTATCTCTTGTTCCATTTTTTCAATGTCCTTTTGGGTTAATTCATTTTGCACGATGTTCGCCTCCTCCTATATTCTATAGTATAACTCAAATTTCAGAGGATTCCTATCCTTATTCTATTCCAATTCGAATGCACCTGTATACAGTTGATAATATTTTCCTTTTTCCTCAATCAGTTGCTCATGATTACCACGTTCTATGATTTGACCATGCTCTAATACCATAATTGCATCGGAATTTTTTACGGTTGATAAACGATGCGCTATGACAAATACCGTTCTACCCTTCATTAAAGAATCCATACCACGTTGTACAATGGACTCGGTTCGTGTATCGATAGAAGAAGTGGCTTCGTCTAAAATCATAACAGGTGGATCTGCTACTGCTGCTCTTGCAATGGAAATAAGCTGTCTTTGCCCTTGTGATAATCCACTTCCATCGCCAGATAAAACGGTTTGATATCCATGTGGTAGCATACGGATAAAACTGTCTGCATTCGCAAGTTTCGCAGCTGCGATACACTCTTCGTCCGTTGCTTTAAGTCTTCCATAACGAAGATCAATCTTCAATCTTCCATTTTTCCAATTTCTATCCTTTATTGTATTGCTAAAAATGCCTCTTCTAAATCTTCTATAATATCATCGATGTTTTCCGTTCCAATGGATAATCGAATGGTATTTTCCTGTATTCCTTGCTCAATCAGTTCTTCTTCATTTAGCTGTGAATGCGTCGTTGAAGCAGGATGAATAACTAAAGATTTTACATCTGCTACGTTTGCTAATAGGGAGAATAGCTCCAGATTATCGATAAAGGCCTTAGCAGTCTTATCATCCCCTTTGATTTCAAAGGTAAAAATAGATCCTCCGCCATTCGGAAAATATTTTTGATACAATTCTTTTTGAAGCGGGTCGGATGAAACAGATGGATGATTTACTTTTTCAACCTGTGGATGATTTACCAAATATTCTACCACTTTTATTGCATTCTCCACATGGCGCTCCACACGTAGGGATAACGTTTCTAATCCCTGCAAAAAGAAAAATGCATGGAATGGTGATAATGTCGCACCCGTATCACGAAGTAGTATTGCGCGAATTCTTGTTACAAATGCTGCCTTTCCCACTTTTTTTGTAAAGCTGATGCCATGATAGCTGGCATTCGGCTGTGTCAGGGATGGAAACTTTCCAGATGCCTCCCAGTCAAAATTACCACTATCAATGATTACACCACCAATTGTAGTCCCGTGTCCACCTATAAACTTAGTCGCAGAGTGAATTACAATATCTGCACCATATTCGATTGGCCGAACCAGATAAGGCGTTGCAAATGTATTATCAATCACAAGCGGTATCTTATTATCATGCGCAATCTGCGCTAACTTCTCGATATCAACAATATCTGAATTCGGATTTCCAAGGGTTTCTATAAATAGAGCCTTCGTATTATCCTGTATCGAATCCTCTACCTGTCTTAAATCAAATGGATCTACAAAAGTTGTTGTAATTCCATATTCCGGTAGCGTATGAGCAAGTAAGTTATACGTGCCGCCATAAATATTCTTTGCTGCTACGATATGATCTCCAGCTTTTGCGAGATTTTGAAACGTATAGGATACGGCTGCTGCTCCCGATGCAACCGCAAGTGCTGCTACTCCACCTTCGAGTGTTGCTATTCTTTGTTCAAATACATCAACTGTTGGATTGGTAAGTCTACCATAGATATTACCTGCATCTGCTAGTGAAAATCTTGCTGCCGCATGTTCACTGTTTCTGAATACATAAGAAGATGTCTGATAAATCGGTACTGCTCTTGCATCCGTTGTTGGATCAGGTTTTTCCTGTCCTACATGTAACTGTAATGTCTCAAATCTTAAATTTCTTTCTGTTCTACTTTTCTTGCTCATATTATCTATCCCTTCTTTCATCTTTTTCCTATCGGTTTACAAGGATTATTATAATAAGATTTCAAAATAGGTGTTAATACAAAAAGACGAATACCTGTTATAGGTATTTGTTATAACTATTTTATATGGATGCCTTTTTGATCCCGTTATCATTCATGTTAAATCTTCAATCGACTCACTTTTGCGACCGAAATTGGTAAAACTTATTCAAAAAAACCTTCGCTCAAGGCGAAGGTCAAGGATTTTAATTTATTAGTCCGATTATAACCTAATCAAAAAAAGGTTCAACTATCGTAATAGACGCTTTCTCCAAGTTTACTTCCGCTTCCAATCCATAAGGTAGTGCACATCTTGGATATCCATGACCAAAATTTGCATTACATAGAATTGGTAGCGCTTTCTTATCAATTACTTTTTTTATAATCTCTTTGTATTCATCATAATATGCCTCATCTTGCGGTTTTCCCACAAGGATACCATTTATTACATCAAATATGCCGGTATTCTTTAGTGACAAAAGTTCCTGCTCAAATAAAGTTGGCTTTGGTTTTTCTTCACAAGTCTCGATAAACAAAAGCTTACCCTTCCATTCTTCAATCGATGGGAAAAGTTCATATTTTTTGCATACTTCCTGCTCATCTGCATATCTGTTATTACTCAAAATATCATATAGACTTTCCAAACACCCTCCTAGCAATTTTCCTCTTACAACCCCTTGACCCTGAATTACGTCGAATCCTCTTACTTCTTCATGCAGCACGCGGCTCGTACCAATTGCATTCTCTGAAAAATCGGTTCGTTCTTCATACCAGTAAGGGCTAGATAATATTGGAGTTTTCGCCTTTGTCTGAAAGTATTGTAAAAAAGCTTCCTTAGTGTATGGAAGCATATCCTGATCCAATTCTGCCAAATCACAGATAAAAGTTGGTCCATAAAAACTTGTCATTCCAAGCTTATAAAACATTAGGTGATTGATTGTCGTATCCGAAAATCCCGTAAATAACTTTGGATTATTTCTTACACTATTAATAAATTCGATATCTTCAAGTAAATATGGTAACAGCCGATAGGTATCATCTCCACCAATCGCACAAATAATTCCTTTGATTTGCGGATCTGAAAAAGCTTCCTTTAAGTCCTGAGCCCTCGCTTCTGGATGTTCCTTTAAATATGTAATACCCTTTAATGAATTTGACATAAAAACTGGTACTAATCCAAATTCCTGTAGCCTCTTTTGTCCTAACATCAAATTATGCTTGGCAAAATCTTCTCCAAGCATACCACTGGATAGACTAACAATAGCTACTTTATCTCCTACTTTAAGTTCCTTTGGTTTTCTCATCTGCTCCCTCCAATTCATATCTTACTATAATGCAGTTTGAATCCGATAAAATTCTTTCAGTTCTTCTTTTTTGTCTGGGCTTAACTGGGATTTTTTTATTCCTTCAATAGCACCCTCCAAAGCGTATAGGCGATGTATGCAGGCTGAATCATCTATTTTCTTGATTCTTAACCAGGCATCTTTGCTTCCAATCTGCTTTAATTCATCTTCTGTTGTAATACCCACCTCATTTAACTGTCGTTCCACTTCTTTTCCGATATTGAATAGATTCGCTAATTCTCCCATTTCACATACCTCCATTTTTACATGACATTTTTAGCATAGCATGGATAAAATAAAACCAAAGGGCAGTTACCTGCCCTTATGTTTTTCTTTTTTCTTCTGTTGTTTTAAAGCGAATTGAAAAGCTTTTTCTTCCTCACATCGTCTTTTTGATGCTATTTTACGTTCTAATTTCGCTTCTTCTTGTCCTAACTTGATTGCCTGCTGGGACTTTGTACCAATGGTAGCATTTTTTAATTGTTTTTTTACTTCCCTTTGGCGACGCTTCGGATTTATTTTTTCTTTTTCCTTCCCTTCAAATTCAACAGATGGTCCAAATCGAAGATTATAGTAATTCGAAAGTAGAAATTTTTCAACTTCGTAGTCTTTTGGTTCTGCACCAAATGTGACTTTACATACGCTAAGTTTTCCTTCTTGTCTTTTTTCGAATACACCAATCCAGAATGGTTCCTCAAACAATACCTTCAATGTTTCACATACTTTGTCCATTTTATTCCCTCCTTAAAGAATTAGATGAACAAAGAATGGACAACCAAGGAGGCAGGTTACTGACAGCTTATGCTGCTCCCGGACTACCTACCGGGACGTGTTTTTATCTTTGTGCTTTTATTATAACACATAAGATATGACATTCAAGTTAAAATTATCCACGTAGTGCCTTTAAATCTGGTCCCTTACCTTCTAACATATCCTTTACTCTCTTTCCGATTAAGGTGGAGTAAATTGGATGTGTTAATATGTAGAAGTCTTCGTCTTCAATTGCATTAAATACGCTCAAACCAATGCTGTCAACCGGAATTCCAGTGGTAACTACATGTTCTGCGATTGCCTGATGCATTTTAAAAGAATCACTTTGATAATAGGGATCTTCCACCGCTGTAAATCGTTCTGGTCTATGTTTTTCATAGTGATGCAGATCGGTTTGCACAAATCCTGGACAAAGCACTGAAACCTTTATATTTGCATTTATTTTTTGCAAATCATAGCTTACACTTTCTGAAAGTGCTACGGATGCATGTTTTGTTGTATGATATGCTGGCATTCCATCGGATGTAATGAGTCCTGCAACAGAAGCTGTATTAATGATATGACAAGGTGTTCCCTGCTTTAACATAATTGGAATGGCAAGATTCATTGCATATACCTGACTCATGACATTAATGCTAACAATCCAATCCCAGTCACGCATTGGAAGCTCCCATATATAACCCGGAATTGCTACACCTGCATTATTAACGAGTAAATCAATCTGTCCAAAGTTTTCTATTGTTATATCGATCATCTTTTTCACTTCATCTAGAAGGCTTACATCTGCTGTAAGAGAAACTGCTACCGCCCCCATAGACTCTACTAGTTTCTTTGTTCGGTCAGCATCCTCACCTTCAATATCCACTAAAACCATTTTCATATTACGAATGGCACATTCCTTTGCAATTTCGACACCGAACCCATTACCTGCTCCGGTAATTACTGCTACTTTTCCTTTAAAATCCTTCATATTTGCTCTCCTATCCGCCGCCTTAACGGCACTTATCTAATATACGAATGCTTTACCAAATCCATCTGCTACTGCTTCCACAATACTACCGCCCCTTGATGCATCTCCAATAACACGAACCTCATCAAACGAAGCTTCAAATTCTGAAACCACGTCCCTGCGAGGAGAAACACCAAGTGCAAGTACAACCGTATCTGCTTCTACTTCCATTTTCTGACCATTTGCTACATTTACAACGAGTACACCATTCTCTGTAACCGCTGCAAGTCTATGACCTGGCAGAATCTGTGGATTGAACTTTCTGAATCTTCCCATTAAATCCATTAAAATGGATGGATAAATTCCAGGTCCAATGGTCTTAGCCATTTCAATTAAGGAGACGCTATGTCCTTGCTCTGCCAATGTTTCAGCAGTTTCACATCCAGTTAATCCGGAACCAATCACGGCAACTTTTCCTTCTACTTTTACTTTTCCACTAAGTACATCTTCTGCTGTCACTACTTTGCTATTTTCAATACCCGGTAATTTCGGAACAACTGGTGAAGCTCCGCAGGCAACAAAAACTCCGACAGGATTTAACTCTTTCACCATTTCTACTGTTGCTTTGGTGTCTAAACGCACTTCAATGTTAGCTTTTTCTACTTGTGTTTTCATTCCGTTTTTCAGTAATGTAATTTTTTCTTTTAATAAAGGTTTATCTGCTATGTTTAATGTACCACCAAGTTCAGTGCTCTGCTCAAATAGAACTACTTTATAATTTCTTTTTGCTAATACTAAAGCTGCCTGCATTCCACCTGGCCCGCCTCCGATTACTGCAACCACTTGATTCTCTCCATCTTTTTCGTAATCTTTATATTCAAGCTCTCGTCCAACTCTTGGGTTAACAGCACAAGAAATGTGTTTTCCTGTATTTAAGGTTTTGAAGCAGTGTAGGCAACCTATACAGCTTCTGATCTCTTCTTCGCGTCCGGTTTTCGCTTTCTTTGCCCATTCTTCATCGGCTAGCTGTCCTCTTCCGATTCCAATAAAATCACAAACACCTTCTTCGAGTAGCTGTTCTGCTACGCATGGCTGCTTGATATTGTTGACAGCAATCACAGGGATTTTTACATTTTTACGTATTTCCGTTGCCAAATGTTTTTTCCATCCTTGTGGATAAGATCCTGGTTCGACGATAGTGGCTCCCGATTCATAGATACCGGAACTTACATTTATTGCATCAACACCATAACTTTCTAAGGTTCTGGCTATTTTGATGGAATCCTCTAATTTTAATCCCCCTTCTACGTATTCGTCTCCACTGATACGAACACTGATAGGGAAATCCGGACCACATAAATGCTTGATGGCTGTAATCATTTCTTCCAAGATACGAATGCGATTATGGAAACTTCCACCGTATTTATCGGTTCTTTCATTGGTATATGGAGATAAGAACTGATCGAGCAAATAGCCGTGTGCGGCGTGTATTTCTACTCCATCAATACCTGCTGACTTTGCAATGACTGCTCCCTTTACAAAAGCTTTCATAATGCCTTCACATTCTTCTGTGGTCAGGGCTCGTGGCATTTCTTTCACTACGTTACACATAACAGCAGATGGAGCTACAATTTGCTTGCCATTAAGTAATCTACTATAGGTTTGTCTTCCTGGATGATGTAGCTGAACAAATATCTTTGCATCATATTTATGTACCGCATCTGCAAGTCTTTGAAGCCTTGGAATATCTTTTCCTTCTGTTACTGCTAACTGATTGGAGGTTCCAACACCATATACATCATCAACTCTCGTGATTTCGGTAATAATGAGTCCACATCCTCCTTTGGCACGTTCTTCATAATAACGAATGATCTCATCGCTTGCTTCACCGGTAGAACTAGCGAGTGAAACGCCCATGGCAGGCATAACAATTCGGTTCTTTAGTTCAAGTTTACCAATCATCCCTTTTTGAAACAATTTCTCATACTTCATTTTTTAAATCCTCCTTATACTTTGACTTGTCAGTCTTTTCGTTTCTTGTTATAATATTAACATACTAATATACCGTTATAAACGGGTCGTTTGAACGAATGAATCTTGTTGTGTTTGTGCTAGTTGCACAGTATGGAAGGGAGCATATTTTATGCAGTTTCGACATATCATGGAGAATTTAAAATCTGACTATGAAATAACAATAGTAAGTGATATAAATACAGACAAAATTACGGATATTCAGCTTTTGGATGCAAAAGCTAGCAGTTTTGAAGATGGAATTTTATATATTGGAGACGTATCCTCTCTAAACCCGGATATTTTACTCCCAGAACAAATAATTTCCATTACACCCATTCCCAAACAGTCTTTGCCAATCGGAAATTTTGCCATCATACGACCAGAAGACCTTTCTTCTGTTTTCAATTATGTGCACCGATTATTTTATGAATCCCTACAGTTATCAAATGATTTTTCACAGCTCATTGCCATGTCAATCCGTGGTGATAGCGGACAAATGATTGTAAATGCTGCTGCACAAAAGCTAAAGAATCCTGTTATTGTAATTGATACTGGATTTAAAGTGTTACTCTATTCCGACAATTTTGAAATAAAGGACCATCTATGGACGGAAAACATAGCACGTGGTTATTGTACTTACGAATTTATTACTGCAGTCAATGAAATCATGGCAAATACGGTTTCTCCAATTAATTCCATCTCTTATATACTAAATTGTCCTGCTTCGCCTCATAGCAAATTATGTAGTAAAATTTTTTGGAATAATTCATTAATTGGCTACACGATTATGCTCGAAGAAAAGACTCCGCTCAACTTAATGCAGCGTGAAATGCTACCAAACATTAGCTATGTAATGAGCGATATATTAAGCAAAAATCCTGACTTTGCAGGTATTCATGGATCACTCAAGAGTATACTTCTTTACCATCTATTAGATGATAAGCAGTTCGAAAGCATTTCTATTCGAATGAAATCTTCTAAAATAGAGCCTCCAAAGAATATGTGCTGTCTTGTCGCTGCATGCGGTACATTATCAGATGAGAAGCAATGGGAACGTTTTGCCTTAGAACAGCTCTCTCTTGTCTTTCCTCAAGCGTACATCACGCCTTACAAAGGTTATATTGTGGCATTGATTGCATTATCAAATACACTCGATTTGAAAGAAAAGGAAAAGAAAAAACTTAGTGAACTTCTTCCAAAAGTCTCAAGAAATCTTTATATAAGCCAGAACTTTACTCATATTTTCAGCTGTCGTAACTATTTTGAGCAATGCCTTTTTTTACATAATTTATCTTTAAAATTCGATATGATGGATACGATCCTTTCTTATGATGCATTTGCATTTTATGATTTACTGGCACACTACCCAAATCAAAAGGATCTATCCGAATTTGTAAATCCGGCACTTAAAATACTAAAACAATATGATGAGAAAAATAGTACATTCCTTTATGAGACGCTCAGAAAGTACATCGAATGCCAGTATAATGCAACTCAGACCGCCGCTGCTTTATTTATTCATCGCAATAGCCTTTCCTACCGAATGGAAAAAATAGAAGAGCTGACCCGAATCAACTTAACGGATTCGAATCAACTCTTTCACATAACTTCTAGTTATTATATTGAAAATTATTTGTCGTAACTTATTCTTTATGAATGGGAATTAAAACAGGTGTTGCTTTCTTTTTACAACTTACATTTTTAAAAGACGCACCCAACATATCTGCAATCAATGGAGGCATTCTTTTGGAATGTCTTTTGCTGCCTCAAACATCTTTGAAAAATGTTCTCGATAAATATAGTCCGAATATTCCTGATATACCCTTCGTCCATACTTTGATGTAGTTCTTCATTTTCTAGTACATATACTGGCATACATACTGATATTGAGGCTTTGTATCAACATCTATAGTACAGCCCAAATCATCGACTGGTACACCCGTTATTTCACTCTCAAAATTTTTCCAAAGCTCACGAAGCCCTCCCTCCGACTCAAAATTCAAAATATCTGAAATAAAATAAGTCGATATAAGAGGCGGATGTTTTCGATATCCTTTCATCGTTGGAAATACAATCTTTGCTTTTTGACATTCCATGGTTTCTCTTACTTTCAGAAATGTATCAGAATGAATAGCCGGCATATCTCCTGGCAAAAGATAAAATGCATCGCAATCTTCGATATTACTAACACCAATTTTCACAGAATCGAGCATCTGTGTACTTGCATAATTTCTATTATACACAACTTGTATCTGCTTATTTTCATATCCTGCATGTTTTATAACCTGTTCTATTTTTTCTCCCTGATATCCAAGAACAAGCGTAATTGTTTTGACACCGGAGGCAAGCATGCTGTCTATACTTTGCTCTATCATCGTCTTATTATTAATCATTAACAATGGTTTAAATTCTCCCATTCGACTAGACATACCTGCTGCTAGAATAAGCCCATTTACTATCATTTTCACTTCTCTTTCCGCAACTTCTTATAAAAAAGAACTTGCAAAGACCTCCTCATATGCTACAATTTCTTAAAAAGGAAAGGATTTCATTAATATGATTACACTATCAGCTTTTATTTCTCAAATTCAAACTCTTTCTACTAGTATAAATGACTACCATTATATTTACCGATCCAATAATATAAATACAGATGGCCTTCGTCTCTTGAAATCATCTGATTGTGCCCTCCAAACAGATAGTACTTCTATTATTTTTACTGCTATCGAACAAGGATTAGAACGAGACGATCTTTATTTTCCTGTTCACGGGAAAACGCCAGAAGAACTGCGATCCGTTTTTGGAAAATGTCGCTATATCCTTGGCAACTTTGATGATATCGATATCATAAATGATATTGCAAGCGAACTGAATAAACCTGGATATTTGGAATCCATCGCGATATTTGTTACGCCCAAAAATCATAAAAGTTCTTTGGAGTCATTTGATGAAGCTGGCCTTCCATTACTTTCCAAACGATTAAAAGCAGCAGATGCACTTGCTGTGCGAGGCGTTTTTTTCCTTTGGGAAATGGAGGCATATCAAGAAGCTGCTGCAACGTTAAAATCCATCTATGAACTCGTAAAAAGTATTACCTCACTTCTTCCTTGCAGGATATCCTATTTTAATATAGGAAGCTGTATTGATCTATTTTCACAAGCTACCTTAGAATCCTCAGATGATGCTCTTTCTTTGATTCAATCAGCAAATCTTGTAAGCTTCCTCAATACAACTTCCTTCTATTCACGTCTTCTTATTTCTTAGATGCCTTTTGCATCTAAGAAATCATTTAGAAGATTTAAACATACCGTTTTACGATACTCTGCAGAAACACGACCTCTTGTTGGATTAATTGCCTTATCATAGGCTTCCACAAAAGCTTTTCTTTCCTGCTTTGCATCTTCTAGTGTTTTACCAATCATCATCTTTTCTAAGTCCTTAAAACGCAGTACTGTATCAGCAACTGCTCCAAAGGCGATTGCAATGTCCTTGATTGTATCATTTTCTATCTTGATAACTCCTGCAAAAGAAATACGAGAAATAGCCAATGCATTTCTTGCTCCAACTTTTTTATAATAATAGTTGTCAAGCCCTGTCTTTGGTAATAGAATTTCAACAATTAATTCATCTCTTCCTAAATCCAGCTCTTTTCTTCCCTTATAAAAATCTGCAATCGGAACAACTCGATTACCATTCGTGGAACCAAGAACTAATTGCGCATCTGCTACAAAGTCAATCAACACAGAATCTGCTTTTGCAGATCCATTCCCGATATTTCCAGCCATTGTACCTGTGTTTCGAATAGCAGGTGCTGCAATCATTGCAACTGCTTCTTTCATAAGCGCTGGCACTAAATCCGATTCCAAAACTTGTGTAAAGGTACAAGCACCACCAATTCGAACATATTCATCATCCATCACAATTTGCGTCATTTCTGGTACTTGATTCAAAAACAAATAAGATATATCCTTTTTTCCCTCGATCATCAAATCCGTGCCGCCTCCATAAGGAATCATATCTTTTGTTGCACGAGCTTCTAATGCTTCTTTTAAAGATGTTGCCATACATCCGTTTACCATAATCCATTCCCCTCCTTCGCTGCAGTCTGAATTGCTTTTACAATTGCGTTATATCCTGTACAACGACATAAGTTACCAGAGATACCATCTCGGATTTCTTCAAGGGTTGGATGTGGTGTTTTTGTTAATATTGCTTCGGTGGCAAGAACCATACCTGGAATGCAGTATCCACACTGTACCGCAGACACACTGGCATATGCTTTATCAATTACCTCAAAGCGTTTTGTTTCTCGAAAGCCTTCAATTGTCACAATCGAACTACCTTCACAACGTCCCATTGCAACCATACAAGAATTTGCTAATTCACCATCCATCAGAACCGAACAAGCTCCACATTCTCCTTCTTTACATCCACATTTCACTCCAGTTAAGTGATAATACTCACGTAGTGCATCGAGAAGGCGATCCGTTGCTTTTCCTTCATAAGTAACTTCTTTTCCATTCAAATTAAATCTAATTTCATTACTCATTTTGTCTTCTCCTCCATCAAAACTTTGATTGTATCTTCAGCCGTAAATGGTGCATGATGTAATCTTGCTCCATGACCAAGTGCTTGCTCTAGTGCATCCACATAGGCTCCTGGTGCTCCAACTAATGGCAATTCTCCTGCACCTTTCGCTCCATATGGTCCGTATGGATACTTCTCGTCTACATACATGATCGCCTGTAGATTTGGTACGTCTACTGCAGTTGGTATAATATAGTCTGAAAAAGAATTATTACGAATTCTTCCCTGATTATCACTTACCATATATTCGGTTGATGCATATCCAATTCCTTGTAAGAATCCACCTTCCATCTGACCTACTACGATGTTTAAGTCCATTGGAGTACCAACGTCAAAGCATCCGTATGCACCCAAAATCTTTGAAAGACCGGTATACGTATCTACTTCCACTTCGATTGCATTGACTGCCCAAGCATAGGTTGGATAGGCATCTCCCTTAAATTTGTCTAGATAAAATGGAATCAAAAAATCAGGTTCGCTAAATCGCTCTTCTACAATCTGATCTTCTCCTTCTACCCACTCATCACGAAGCTTGATTGCTGCTCTGCGAATCAGTTCTCCAACAGTCATTAGACTTCTCGAAGCTACCGTTGGACCAGAATCTGGTACCACATCAGTATCTGGGTAATCGTAAAACACCTTATGTAGAGGAAGATTTAGTTCCTTTGCAACAATTTTAGGAAAAGTAGTACGTAATCCCTGCCCCATATCCGTATTAGATCCTAAAATCTGAACTCTTCCATCCTGAAATTTGTGAAGCTGTACAACGGCTTTAATATGATCTCGTTCACCAGATCCAGTAAATCCTGCTCCGTGGAAGTTCATCGATAAACCGATACCCTTTCGGTATCTTCCATTTTGCTCGTTTGCATATTCTTTATGTTTTTTTCTAAAATCACAAGCCTTATCAATTTCCTCTATCATTTGAGGAATTGGTACCGGGAAATGATACTGTCCAGAAGTAGATGTTGCATCTCCTTGTTTTACTAAATGCATTTCCTTAAATTCAAGCGTATCATTTCCTAAATCCTTCGCAATGTGATTCATCATCATTTCAACGGAGAAGAACGTCTGCGGTGCTCCAAATCCACGATACGCGCCGCATGGCGTTGTATTTGTCTTAACAGCTCTTCCTCTTACATGAAGATTTTCTATATTGTAAATTCCATTTGCACAGATAAGTCCACGTTGTAATACAACGGCGGAAAGGGTTGTATAGGCACCTCCGTTAAATTTAACATCGATATCCATTGCCGTTACTTTTCCATCTTTTACTGCTACTTTATAGGTATTTAGTGAAGGATGACGTTTTGATGTAAATTCTAAATCTTCCCGACGGTCGAAAATACATCGTACTTTCTTTCCCGATTTAACCGTAGCGACTGCTACCTGACATCCTAAGATGGAAGGGAAGGCTTCTTTTCCTCCGAATCCGCCTCCGGTAGCATCCTGCGCAATACGTACTTTGTCAGGGCCTAAGTTTAACGCTCTCATTACGGCTCCTTTTACATAATAAGGACACTGCATCGATCCATGAACATAAACCTTGCCACCCTCCATCATTTCAGCCATAATTCCTTGTGTTTCCAAATAGGTTTGATCTTGATATCCTGTTTCAAATTCTTCTTCGTATATTTTATCTGCCTCTTGGAATGCTTTTTCCAGATCACCCTTTCCATATTCATAGTCAAAGAATACGGTATCAAAATCCCTTATATTCACAACTGGTTTTAAATCTTCATAGACTACTTCTATTTCAGATAAAATACGATTAACAACTGTCTCGTCCAGTCCACAAACCATTGCGATTGGTTCACCTACATACTCCACCGTCTCTCTTGCGTAGACCGGCGTATCGTCCATTACAATATTTACATTGTTATCCCCTGGTACATCTGTCTTGTCTACATAGTAGTATCCCTCTGGAATCTTAGGTACTTTTACTTCTACAAGACGGGCTTTTGCTTTTGTAGACCGTAACATTTTTCCAACTAAAATGTCGCTATCTTCATAGTCCCCCACATAGATGGCTTTTCCTGTAATCTTAGAACTATGATCTTGTTTTACGACTGATTGACTAATCTTTTCCATTTCTACCCTCCATTTCTGCGCATATTTTTGCGCTATCTCCTTTATTTTTTGTAATAAGTTTCTCTAAGTGGCATGGATGTTCTGAATTTTCCATCCAAACGGTAGTATGCATGCGAGCAGGCTGCTCCCGTTGGAATCATGCAAAGTTCTCCACATCCTTTTGCACCAAATGCCAAAGGTATTTCTCCAGGTCCCTTTACTAATTTCACCTCCAACTCTGGTGTCTCAATAGAACGCATCATACCTAATGTTCCAAGCTTTGTTTTGCAGTAACCATCTTCGCATTTAAATTCTTCTGTTAATGCATAACCAAGCCCCATGACCATTCCTCCTTCTATCTGTCCTTCGACCGACTGAATGTTCACTGGCGTTCCAACATCAAATGCAGCAACTACTTTTTCCAGTTTACCTTCTTCGTTCAAGATGACTACTTGAACTCCATAACTATAACTGACATGACGAATCGGAAACTGCTTAGTAGAAGTCAATCCATCAGTAATTGGATGATATTCATCATAATACTCTTTTCCATCAAGGTCTTCTAATGATAATCCTTTATTCATATCTAGCTTCAATTGAGTTGCAGCACGTTTCACCGCTTCTCCTGTAACAACCGTCTGACGCGAGGCTGTACTGGTTCCAGAATCTGGTGTTCTTATGGTATCTGCTTCTTCATGAATAACCACTGTTGGGCTAAGTCCTGTCTCTTCACAAAATATGGTCTTACACATAATCGCAATTCCCTGTCCCATACACGCTGCTGATGTAAGTATATGTACGCAACCATTCTTAATCAATAATTTAACACGTCCAGAATCAATAATTCCAACACCTTTTCCGCTATTCTTCCATCCAGCTGCAATTCCTGCATATGGATTACTTTCGTATACTTCTTTTACTGCCTCGAGACATTCTGCCAGTCCCACACTCTCATCCGCTATCTGTCCATTTGGCATTATCTGACCCGGTCGAATGGCATTTTTATATCGAATCTCCCAAGGAGAAATACCCACTTTTTCGGCAAGTAAATTCAGATTATTTTCCATTGCAAAGTTACTTTGAGCTGCACCAAAGCCACGGAATGCACCAGAAACCATGTTATTTGTGTATACCGACATACCAAGGATATCTACATTCTGATAGTTATAAGGTCCCGCAGCATGTGTACAAGCTCTTTGTAACACAGGTCCACCAAGAGATGCATAAGCTCCGGTATCTGCAATAATAACAGCTTTCATTCCCGTAAGATTTCCATTCTCATCACAGGCTGTCGTAAATTCCATTTCCATAGGATGGCGCTTCGTATGATACGCAAGACTCTCTTGCCTTGAAAACTTAACCTTTACTGGTTTTTTTGTATACCATGCCATAAGAGCTGCCAAATGCTGTACACTCATATCTTCTTTTCCACCAAAACCTCCTCCAACAAGTTTCGTATGGCAATGTACCTTTTCCTTTGGGATCTGAAGCATCATGGAGATCTCTCTTTGTTCATCATACACAGACTGAGAACCGGAGTATAAAAGAATTCCATCTTCTCCATCTGGAGTAGCAATTGCACATTCTGGTTCCATAAACCCATGTTCCTGATGTGGAGTCTTATATTTTCTAGTCACTACATATTTTGAGTTTTTGATTGCTTCATCCGCATTCCCCTGAATAAGGCTTGCTTTTCCCATAATATTTCCATCTTCATGAATCAGGGGAGCGTCTCCTTTAAGAGCATCCCATGGAGATGTAATAGGTGTAAGCTCCGTATAATCTACCTCTACCAGATTACATACTTCATCCAATGTCTCTTTATGGTTGGTTGCCACTAATGCGATACAGTCTCCTACGTATCTTGTGGTTCCTCCTTCTGGAATCATTACATCCCAGTCCTTTTTCATATGTCCAATTACATTGTCTGGGACATCTGGTTGTAATAGAATTCTTACACAATCCGAGTGTTTTAAGGCCTTACTGATATCAATTTTATTTACAATGGCCCTTGGATATTTGGAACGTACTGCTTTTGCATAAATCATTCCCGGAAGTACCATATCATCTACATATATTCCAGTACCAACTACTTTTTCGGCAACATCCGGTCGTTTGAATCTTTGATTCATATGTAGAGTTTCTGGCTCTTTTGGAATTTCCAAATTTTCACGAAAGAATTTACCTGCTAATAAAATAGCCTCTTCAATCTTTTTGTAACCGGTGCAACGACAAATATTTCCACGAATTGCTTTCTTTACATCCTCTACGGTAGGATCACTGTTTACATCAAGTAATGCCTTTGCACATATAACCATTCCAGGAATACAAAAGCCACACTGAACTGCGCCTGCTTCTGCAAAGCAATGAACATATACTTCCTTTTCCCTCTCACTAAGTCCTTCTACTGTTAGTATTTTCTTGCCCTCGAACTTTGAAAGTTTTTGAACACATGCTTTCACCGCTTTTCCATCAACTAATACGGTACAAGTTCCGCAAGCGCCTTCGCTGCATCCATCTTTTGCCGAAGTAATCCTCAAATCATCACGCAAAAACGATAATAATGTCTTGTCTGTATCGGAAGTTACTTCTTTTCCATTCACATGAACAACATACATATTTTTAGTTCCTCCTTAGCATTCAAATCATGCAATTTACTGATAAATGTATTATAAATCGCAAAAAAAATAGCATCAAATTCTTCTTTAAAAGAACTTGGTGCTATAAGCATACTTAATTATTTGAATTCCTCAAAAACCTCATAAAAATGTTGCACGGCATATTGCCTTACATCTTCTTCGTATCTTTGATATTTGTTTAAAAAGGACTTCCCCTGCAAAGTCAGATTTGTTTTTCCCCCTCGACTTCCTCCCTGTCTTCTTTCTACCACACAGTATCCCAATGCTTCTTCCATTTCATTTAACATATTCCAAGCTTTTCCGTATGAAAGAGCCATGTGTTTACAGGCACCTTTTACCGAATGGGTTTCCTGAATGAGTAAAAGTAAAAGTTTTGCTCTGGAGTTAAAAAAGAGATGTTCCTTTTCAATGCTCAGACGCAAAAAAGGATGCAGCAAGTGATCATTGTGATCATGTAGTAATTGGTCAAGTCGTTCCATATTCTCGGCTTCCAGAATAATTCCTTCATCTTCAACCACAAGGTAATCCTTTTCTTCCCCTATACTTTGGATGGCTCCTCGCATACCTTGTTCCCCTGCGTAAGCTAAAATCTTAGGAATGAAGGAATTATGGATTAATAAAGGATGACCTGCCTTTCCCTGATAAGATGGGGTTACCAACTTCTTGTCCGTTTGTATCATCCTTTGAAGCGTATCGGCAGTATACATCGGAACGGTTACCGATGTAAAAAACACCTGCTCACATTTATCCTTGATAAAATCAAGTCCTATTTTTGCAGAATCGAACTTTTCCGAATACTGATATGTTTCATTTTTTATAAAAATAACCCCGTAATCTGCAAGATGCTGCTCAATCTCCAAAGCCTGATATCCGGTAACCATAACGATTGGGGATACCTGTGCCTGCTGAAATGTTAATACGATTCGTTTTATGATTGTAATAGATCCTATTTGCATTAGCGGTGAAACACTCCCTTTTTCACCTGTTTCTCCCGCTGCAACAATGATGCATCCTGTTTTATTCATAGTTACCATCCCATTTTTTATAATATTCTCTATGAGATGAATGCTATCATTTTTCTTATTTTATGTCAATACAACCAAATTTTCTATGCCAGTTCTAAAATCTCCACTCTTGCACAAATAAATGCTTCCACTTCATTCTTCTCCATCTCAAGCGGTATTGCTAATTCTCCATATAAGTATTCTTCTGCTAAATGAAGATATTTTTCATCTCCAGATGTTATTTTCTTACCTTCTGCAATTCTTGTCTGCCTTTTTTGATATAAGGTTTTAATAATTCGAATACACTCTTTACAGTCGCATTTTTTTAATGCTTCCTTGTACTTTACCTCTTGCAATCGATCGTCTTGTTCCTTTATCATTTCAATTTCATTTATACTGTCAACTAAAGTCAAAGCTTCTTCCTTCGATATTATCGGACGCATTACAACTTTTAGATTATCCGTAGGAGTGAACACCGTACTTCCTTTCGAATAAACTGGAACTAATGTGTAATACATTTTATCTTTTGGTATGCCAGCAACGCTTACCGTACCAACTTTTTCTACTTTGCATACTCCATTTACACCATAAACAATGTAGTCTCCAACATCAAACATACTTCATACTCCTTTACTCAATTGCTTTACAATAACCTTCCATTACATAAACCATTTCAACATTCAAAAAATCCGCTACCCTCAGTGTGGATATGAACGAATCGGATTCTTGATGGTTGATCTGTATAAAATTACGAATAGGATATTCACGTTACTATTAGTTTAACACAATCTTTCTGAAAATGTAAGTTGTTTTTTTATTTAGATTGATTATTCAGTAATTAGTTTTCAATGTGTCTATACAATATTTGTGTATTTTTCTAATATACTTTCATTTATTTTATATACTTCAAATGAAAACTTACCAAAAGAAAGCGATTAAAAAATACAATCTTGTACTTTTCAACCGCTTTTTGGATTAATTTACACTCATTTATTTTTCTAACAAATCTATATCTTGAATTTCTCAATGTTTCGATGTAATACATCTGTGGTTTCAACACATTTATCAACCGTTTGGTCAATTACACCAGCCATATTCATAATATCAGAAGAGCGCTGGGCAATCTCTGTAACTCCGATAGCACCTTCATTAGCTGCCGTACTAATTGCATTGATAGAAGTTAATACGCCATCAATGGAAGCTAATAATTCTTGCGAAGTTGCGCTAAAATCTGAAATCAGAGAGTCTAAGTCAACCGCATCCTTATTATAAGCTTCTGCCACCTTATCAAAGGTATCAAAGCTTTCATTAATATCCGTAGTAATAAATTCTAGCAATCTTTGAGAGTCACTTGAAAGTTTTGAAACGGAGGTTGTAACCTTTTGCGTTACTTCCTGTATCTTAGCGACTGCATCTTTTGACTGAAATGCCAGATTACCAATTTCTTCTGCTACAACTGCAAAACCTTTGCCGGCTTCACCAGCTCTTGCTGCCTCGATAGAAGCATTCAAAGCAAGAAGATTGGTCTGATTGGTAATATCCATAATAGAAGAGGATAGTACTCCGATTTTTTCTACAACTTTAACATCCAATAATGCTTGTTCGAGACTTGCACGAATTTCCTTTTGTACAGTATTTGATTTTTCACGCTGTGTAACTGTCTGAATCTTAGCTGTATTTGCTCTTTCATGGATTTGAGCTGCCTGTTGCGCCCCATCTTGTGCTCGATCCGCAATATTCTTGGTTGCTGCTCCAATTTGCTCTGACATACTATTGATACTTTCAGCCGTTGCAGAGGTTTCCTCCATACTTGCTGCTAATTCTTCGGTGGTAGCAGATACATTTTCAATGGATTCATCCTGTTTTAATACATTTTCTTTAATATCAATTACTACCGCATTTAGAGTCGTTTCACTTTGACGTATTTCTTCAATTAAGATACGCAATTGCTCCCGCATTTCATCCATCTTTCTACCAAGCCCACCTATATCGTCCTTTCGGCCTTGTAAACGTTTTGGTAAATCCTGAGTAAAATCACCATTTGAAATCGGTTCAAAGAAAAGAATTGCAGCTTTTAGAGATTTTGTAATATCACGGCTGATTCCATTGGATATGATAAATATAATAATCGCGATTGCAAGGAGAATACCAACCATTAAACTAACTTTTTTATTAATTTCTGTATTTACGATTTCAGTTTGAACTTTTACTACGTCGTCTATGTAATCCGTATAGTTACCAGTTCCAATTACCCACTGGAAGGCATCAAAAGATTTACTGTAGGAACGTTTTGGAGATGATTTTGTTTCTCCTTCTTTTGGAAATACATAGTCTGTAAACCCTCCATCGGGTTCTTATCCAACACGTATAATCTCTTTTACCATTTCAAAATCGTTCGTATCTTTCGTGGCCATACGATTCGTACCTTCCACATCTTTTCCAAGCAATACTACATTATCGCCTTCGTATGTATCAATCCAAAAATATCCGCCATCCTTATATCGAAGTTCACGTACTAAATCTGCCGCCAGTAATTTAGCTTCCTCTAGGGTATACTCGTCTGCCTGATATTTTTGATAAACTGCATCAACCAGTGATATCGTATTTGTTACCTGTTCTTTGATGTTTTGATCATAATCACTTCGTATGGTCTTCTCTAAAATATCGATGGATTGCTTTCCTTCCATGCGCATAAAATACATGGACATAACTCCAGCAATAATTAGCGCAAGTAGTACGCTAATTTGAAAAATTGCCATTTTTATCCTAACTTTCAAATTCTTCATTGGTAAATCCTCCTATTTTTCAACAAATTGTTTTTATTATTTGTATTATAGCACAATTTAATGTATTGTTAAATTACTTATTTCTACAAAAAGCATTTAGTTATTTTAAACAACGATGTATAAAAATTGACCACAGGTTCCTTTTCGGAGTATAATACTTTTATTATCATGAACAAAGACAAGGAGAAATACAATGCTATACGGTAATGGAACCGATCTTTTAAAAATAAGTAACATACTACCTTTTATCAACCATTTGGATGACCCTTTTATCACAAAAACCTACACAGATAATGAATTGGCTCTCATCTTGTCCCGTCCCACACCTCTTTATAGTCTAGCGACACGTTTTGCCGGAAAAGAAGCCGTCTTCAAATGTCTTTCCGTACATGGAGATGCCATTCGCTTAAATGAAATCGAAATTCTCGAAAATGAAATTGGCCAGCCTACTGTTACACTGCTTGGCAATGCAAAAGTTTTGGCTGACCAAAAAGGTATTACACAAATATTAATTTCTTTATCTTACGACACAGACTATGCCCTTGCATTTGCTACTGCAGAAAAAGATTAAAGTCTTTCATTCAAAAACTTTAATAATCCTTTGATATCTTCCTCATCTTTGTTTTTCCACGCAGCTACGATGTAATGCTTTCCGATTTCCTCTTTAATTGGGAAAAACTTCAATTTATCTTCTACTTCTCGAAAGAAAAAACGGTATCCAATGGTAACTCCCTTTCCTGTGGATAATGCAACTGCCATAGAAGTCACATTGGGAAACATCTTCATCTTTGCAGGATAAAATCCTTCCTTTTGGCAATGCTCTACGATGCTTCGTTTTGCTTCGTCGGCATAAGCATTTGAAAAAACATAAATTGTTTCGTCTTTCAACTCTCTAACTTCCAAAGAAGTTCGATTGTAAAATTGATTTTTTTGTGGAACAATAATGTTTAAATCAAGGTCTGTTAGCACTTTATAGGAAACGCCCGAATTTTCCCCTGGAATTTCGGAAGAGAGTGAAAATATGATATCCAGTTCTTTATTTTTTAACGCTTCTTTTAACTCATTAAATCCATAAATTGTATATTCAATTTCTACATCATCACATTTATCTGCATATTCTTCTAAGAGTGGCATAACCGAATCGATAACGCCACCCATTTCAATAAGTCCAATTCTTGCTTTATGCTTATACTTTGCATTGGCTATTTTGGCCTGCGCAATCGCTTCTTCTGTTTCTTTCATGATATCAGACCAGGCCAAAAACATAATTCTTCCGCCCTCCGTAAGTTCCACTTGCTTTGTACTTCGTTTTAGTAGCTGAACACCTATGGATTCTTCCAAGAGGCGAATTTGTTTACTTAATGCAGGCTGAGAAACATAAAGTTCTTTTGCTGCCGTTGTAAAGTTCAGATCCTTTGCAACTTTTAAAAAATATTGAATGTTTTGAAGATTCAGTTTTATCATAACAACTCCCCTCTACCTACGAAACAAATTCTTTTCATATACCTTTAGTTTACATGATACGGCTAACGTTTGCAAGGAATTGGTTTCTTTGGACATCGTGGCTTCCCTGCACCTGCTTTAACAATTGCTTCTTCTTCACAAGCTTCCTGGCAGGCCCCGCATTGTATACATTCCTCCTGCTCAATCACATGGATAAAACGTTTTCTACCTTCGATTGCATCTTCTTCGCATACATCCACACATTCATTACATCCGGTGCACAAATCCGGTAAAATATGATAGGTCACAAATTTTGTACAAACTCCAGCCTTACAGCTTTTTTTGGTAATATGCTCCTCTATCTCTTCTTGAAAAAAATCAATTGCCGTTGTAACGGTATTTGCCATGGAAACTCCTATTTCACAAAGAGCCTGATGTTTCATTTCCTCACATAATTTCATTAGTAATGCGATATCCGTAGTTTTTCCCTTTTTCTGTGTAATATCAGACAAAATCATACGTATCTGTGTAACACCTTCGTAACCAAAAATACATCTTCCGCAGCTTTCTTGCTCGAATCGATTCGCAATGGATAATAAACAATCTAACACACAGTCTGATTCATCAATTACTTCAATATAATCGGTTGTTAGCTCTATCGTTTCATCTAGTTTGCTTTCATCCAATAGGAACCCCATTGGATAACCAAAGAAGATTCCTTTTAATTTTGTCTTTACCCCACATGCACCTAAAATAGTTCTTGGTGCTACATTTTTTGGAATTTTATATGCCCCAGGGCTCTTTGCCGCACCCGCAATGTAGACTCTTTTTTCAGAAAGTTCGAGTAATTCTTCAATGGATAAGATAGCTATCGATTCCTCCATTGTCTTATCATTGTAAAACAAAGGAATTGGTTTTTCTCCTTCTAATACTTTTAAAATAGCGGAATGATTCCCATAGGTAAATCCGGCGTCCCCTTCTAGTTCAATTAATGTTATTTCGTCTGGAATGCCACCTTCAATCTTACCCTTTGGCGCAATCAGATAATGTTTTTTAGCATCAATTTCCAACAATGCTGTAAGCAATTTGTCTATGTTTTCTTCTAATAAAATCGGAGAAACTGGCGCCTCTTTATAGATTGGCATCGCATTACATATTACTATTTCTTTCATTCTTCTCCTCCTAGTATTCATTCCATAGTTTTGGTTTTGTCAGGTTAAGTCTAAGGTCACACTGTAAACACCGGCTTGCTTCGCACTGAGCTTCTTCTAAGCCAAACGTCTTTTCTACTTCTTCAAAGTTATTCTTTCGTAAAGCTGCATCTAACAGTTGTGGATGCAATCGATCCAAATCACCAAAGCCAGCACATCTACCAATCAATGGATTTGGAGTCTTAAATTCAACAAGCTCTTCCAATATATCCCCGTCTCCACCAAGATAACGATCCATTTCTTCGGCGCACTTTCGTCCCGCTGCAATAGCCGCAATAACGGATTTAGTTCCTGTTACCACATCCCCCGCTGCATATACTCCTTTTATGCTGGTCGATAGTTTCTCATCTACTCGAATATATGGTCCATGCGTAAGTTCAACGTCCATTTCATCGGTATGTTCTGGTCGTTGTCCAACTGCAAAGATGACAGTATCTACCGATATGATTTCCTGCGTTCCCTCAATTCGTTCAATGACCGCCTTTCGATTTTCATCAAAATAGAATTTGTCTACCTTTTGCAGCTCCACTCCTTCTACTTTTTCACTTCCAGTAATACGTTGGAAGGAATGTGCAGAATGTAATATAATACCTTCTTCTTTTCCTTCTTCTATCTCTTGTGATGTAGCTGTCATTTGCTGTTCATTTTCAAGACAGGCAATATGTACTTCTTTTGCTCCTAATCGAAGTGCTGTTCTTGCACAGTCATACGCAACATTTCCGCCACCGAGTACCATAATCTTTTCCCCCATCGGTTCGGACATTCCCATACGCGCTTTTTTCAGAAAATCAGTATTCAGCATAACATTTTGAAGGTCATTTCCTTCTATTGGAAGACGAGTTCCTAGATGCGTTCCCACTGCAATTAAAACACTATCATAACCATGTTCTAACAGATACTGTGGTGTTTCAGCCTTTGTACTAAGTTTTAGGTCAATTCCGACTTCTAGGATGTCGTTAATTTCACGGTCCAATAATTCATCTGGTAATCGGTAGGAAGGGATTCCATAACGACACTGTCCACCTGCTTTTTCATTTGCTTCATAGACCGTTACTTCATGTCCTTTCTTTGCCAGATAATAAGCTGCCGTGAGTCCTGCTGGACCTGCCCCAATGATAGCAGCTTTCTTTCCGGTCGGTTGCGAAAGCTTACGCTTTTCTTTCCATTCACCGGTATCGTTCACTGCTGCCGCTTTCTTTAATTTGCAAATAGATAAAGGTGCACCGAGTTCATTTCTCTTACATTCACTTTCGCATACATGATTGCAAACACTTCCAAGGGTTGCTGGAAAAGGAACTTTTTCACGAATGACTGCAGATGCTTTAGTAAATTCCCCTTCTTTTATATAGCGCAGATATCTTGGGATATCGACATGAGCTGGACAGGCCGTTTTGCATGGAACAATGGATTCTGCGTAAGACATATCTTCCTTTATCATACCAAATGCATCCATAATTGATCCTGTTGGGCAAACTTCAATACAAGCACCACAGAATTTACAACCTGCTTCTTTCAAAGATACATTACCATCGACACCAATACGAATGCCTTCTTCTGTTTTCTGAAAATCTAGTACCTTTACTCCACGTAGTTCTCTGCAAGCACGCACGCAGCGTCCACATCGAACGCATCGTGTAAATAGATGCTTAATCAACGGATTACTTTCATCCGTAGCAACGGTTCTCGCTTTCTTTTTCCAACGTTCCGGACCAACCCCTAGATACTGGTACATGGACTGCAACTCACATTTTCCATACTTGGGACACCCAGTACAATCGGCTGGGTGAGTCGCTAGTAGTAGTTCCAATGCCATTTTTCTTGTTTTCTCTGCTTTCGGACCATTTACCGTAATTTTCATTCCTTCTTCTACCTGTGTTTTGCAAGACGGAACCGCTACATCCAATCCATCAATTTCAACAGAACACAGACGGCATCCCCCCACTGCTTCCAAATCGGGATGTTTGCATAGGTGAGGAATGTAGATACCTGCTTCTAATGCGGCATCTAAAACGGTCATTCCTTCTTTTACGTTCACTTCTTTTCCATCAATATTAATCTTCATGCATGCTCCCATCTGCCGTTTTATCGGCAATCAAATTCAGGGTTTGTGAAACTGTGTTTTCCTTTCACATTTCCTTTGTTTATATCGAAATTAGGGTTTTTGCATAATTAAAATGAAAACCTTCATTCTATGCAAAAACCCTTACAATTATCCTTTTACTTTACCTAAATATCCTAATATTCTACTGCTTCTTCTGCTGCATTTTCTCCTGCAATTCTACCACTGTTTAAGCAAAATCCCATAGTATTCCCAGAAAGAGTAAATGGATAGCTATCCCCGAAAATATTGCACGCATCGGTTCCTGCACTGTATAATCCAGGAATGACATCATAGTCATTAGTCATAACGCGCGTCTTATAATCAATTAAGATACCTCCAAGAGAGCCATATGCACCACAATACTGTTTGCAGCAATAAAATGGACCTTTTTCAATTGGCATCATGTAATGTCTGTTTTTTTCAAATATTTCATCAAATCCCGCATCACAATCTGCATTATATTCTTCTACCTGATCTAAGAACCCTTCTACCGAAATTCCAGCCTTCTCAGCCAATTCTTCTAGCGTATCCGCCTGACAGATCGGTTCATAACCTGCTGCTAAATCTCTTTCCCATTCTGCTTCAAATCCATCGTACAAATCATGTGGATGAATATGGGACGCAATATCGGGTCCATGTTTTTTCCAGCGTTTTAACATCTTACTATCAAAAATTGCATATGCTACTTTTCCTGGCAATTTGGAAATTGCATTGCCGGTAAATGTGGTATTTGCGATCTGATCTTCTGGCATAAATCTTCTGCCTAGACGATTTACCCAAAGACAAGGCTGACGAAACGCACCTTCAATATAGAAGTGGTTCATATTGTCTGGAAGCTGATACATAAGTTCCATTGTTGGCTGCGTTTTTCCCGCTCCCGCTTCCCATGCCATATGAAGACCGTCTCCTTTCATACCAGGTATTGCAAAGTTGAAAATTGTTTTTTGAAACTCAAAACCAGTCTCTTCCTGAATCATCTTTGGATTGTCTCCAAATCCACCGGTACAGATAATGACTGCTTTGCTTCTTGCTTCAATTTCTTCTCCGTCATTTGTAGTTGCAATTACACCAACGGCTTTTCCATCTTCCATAATTATCTTTTTCACAGGAGTTTCCATCATGAAAGTTACTCCCAAATCATTGGCGCGTTGCGTCATAGCCTTGGTCATAGTTGTAGCTGCTCTTGGTCCCGGTGCTCCACCGCCTTCTGGCTTTACTACATGCCAGGTAAATTCTCCATCTGCATATGGTCTGGTCGCTTCATCTGCACCAAAAGCACGTTGTGCGCCCACAAACTCAACACCCATTTCCATAAGCCACTCAATGGTACTGCCTGATTTGAAATAATAATCTCGCACCAAACGAGCATCTACTTGGTAATGGGTAAAGAACATATGCTTTCGAAAGGCTTCACCAGGCGTTAGGTTTACCATTTGAGCTTTCTGAATCGGAGAGCCTACCGCCAACGGTCCCATTCCCATGTTGGCTGCTCCACCTGTTGTATTTGATTTTTCAAATGTAATAACATGTGCGCCGCTTTCCGCTGCCGCAATACTAGCCGCAAGTCCTGAAAGCCCCGCTGCAACTACAATTACATCTGTTTCCATTTGTTTCATAATAAAACCTCCATTAAAATCTTATTTATCTGCTGCCATAGCTGCTTTCAAAGCAAGGGGTGCAAAAATCATTGACACGATAAAGCACACAAGGTAAAGTGGCAAAAATGTTGCTAAAAATGCAAATAAAATAGCCGGAAAAACTTTTACATTAATCGCAGTTAAAATAAATCCAATAATTGCAACAAAAATCAAGCAAACTGGGATATTACCCACAAAATTACCTGCAAATCCATCGGTATTTAACTTAAATAATCCTGCAAAACCTTTGCTAATCTTTTGAATCGGTATCAGTAGATTAATTACGGTTGCTAATACAAATCCCAAAAATATCATGAATAATGTATGTAAATTGAAGATTTCTTCTCCCATTAATAATGGAGCTGTCACTGACATAGCGATTGCCATTGGTAAATTCATAATTACATTAAATACGATAATAAACTTTGGTCCTGGTTTCTGCATTTTCATATCCCCCTATCGTTGTGGCATGGTTGGCTGAATGAATTGTTTATACTTATCAACACGATCTTTGTAATCCTGTGTTTTCTTGATTTCCATCAATTCGCCTTCATTTCGCTTGATATCATCGCCATGAATAAATTTTCCAGGTAATGTATCATGTGCATGGCCAAGTTGTTCTTCCGGAAACTCAAAGCTTGTTTTTCCATCTTTGATTACAATATCGCCTTCAATACCGCATAAGCAACAGATTGCATGAGTAGAATCATTGCTTAAATAGAAGTTTCTGCTATGGCAGTGAGGACATACACCAGTTTCTCCCTTATATTCTGCTTGTTCAAAATCTTTTGCAGCCTCTGCAATATTCTTTCCGATTTGATGCGCTATTGCTATTTTTTCGTCTTCTACGATAATCTTTTTGGACCACTGGAATTTTTCATTATCAATTACTTTCCACATAGGTGTTAACGCTAACATAGCATGATCACACTGCACTCTGGTTCCCCAATCCGAACCACCTACACCCATAAAAGAAATTACTTTATCTTTGAGGATTCTAGGGTCTGGAGCTGTACCACCGGTAGCCTCTGCAATTTTTGTTGCAATTATGTTATTCCCGCGATCCATTCTTGGTCCGAAACGATCGGTAATGGTACGAATAATTCCTGCCGTTCCTTTTTCAAAAATTGGTGCAGATACAACGATACCGTCTGCGTCGAGCATCTTATCTAATAACCACTGGAAATCGTCCTTGAGCACACACATATTTCCTCGTCCCGACATAAGTGACATTACGCATCCAACACACCCTGTACAATGCTTAATATCAAGATCTAATACACGAATAAATTCAATCTCTGCCCCCAGTTCCTGTGCCCCCATTAGTGCTTCTTTACACATAGCATCATTGCTACCATTTTTTGTTCCTGCTGAGATTCCTAAAATCTTCATATACATCCTCCTAAATTTGTTATTTTATTAACAACGTTTTGTATAAGATGATTATATAATCAGACCATGTTTTTGTGAAATACATATAAAATTCAAATAGTTATAGCCATTTGGTTATAACTATTTTTAAATAAATAACTATAAATCGTTTCCGACTCGTTTCGACTTTGTTATGAATGCAACAATATAAAAAATTGCGTTGTCCTTAACGTGCTGTTTATTTAACCCATTTCAGTAGCTGTTTTTGAAACAAGTCAACTCCAATACCTACATATAAAATACCTACAACCATAGCAACTCCAATTTGTATTGGAAGGCTTCCTATTTCATTTATCCCAATTGGCGCCATGATGGTAAGGCCAATTGCCCATCCACATAACCAGGCAGGAAGCATTATCCATTTTTCGAAAACGCAGCCAAGAATAACCGCAAGACCACCTAATACAAATAAGGTTATGTATAATTTAGCATTCGATGAAATGGGTAGTATATTCATTATATGTAGCGCCAATACCGCCCAAATATCACCAAGCAAAAAACCAATGCAAATCTTTGCTGTATCGTTATATTTATTTCCATTAGCCACAAAAAGTCCGGCGCAGATAAGTGCTACGGAACCAGTGGTCACTCCTATGTAAGGACTCAGCACTGCCCATAACGGTGGCAGTGCTGCAATTCCCAAAGCAAGAGTCAAAATGTTTACCCATTTTGCTTTCTTTTCACTCATGTCTTTTTCTCCTATTCGAAACACATGTTTCGTAAAACCTCAATGGTTTCATGCATGCTTTCATTCGCAATGATATCAATATTGGAAGCATGTAATTTCTTTGTATCTTCCGGTAGTTCATCATAGCAAGGGCGATTAAATAAATCCTCCATATATCCATGATAGGTGTGTGGAATCACTTTTTCAAAGACTTCCACGCCTGCTTTTTCCAACTGCTTGGCATACAAAATCCCCTCTAAGCATAAAGCATCCTCTGAAGCCATAAATAATGCTGCTTTCGCTATTTTGCTTAGCTGCTCCTTTGTTGCATATATTGGCGATACCGTAACTTCTTTTAGATCAACGTTTCCGGAATACAATTCAATAAACGCTTCCATCACTTCCTCCGGTAAGTCTTGCGGATGATGTTCCTTAGTTTTTGGATCCGTGACTGCATCCAGATATGGATAATGCAATACTTGCCCAGCTAGTTGGAATTCCTTTTTCTTAGAAGACAAAATAGCCATGATAGTCGCAAGCGTTGCCCCCGCGCTAAATCCTAGTGTAATAAAATGTTCTTTGTCTACATGAAGATTACTCGCATTTTCGTAAAAATACTTGATTACATCATAAGCATCTTCTACCGCAGCTGGATATGGGTATTCTGGAGCCTTTCGATAGTTTACACCTACTACATTAATGTCCAATGCATCTTTTATTACTTCACGCAAATTATCATCTTTTCTAGCATCCCCAAGTACAAATCCGCCACCATGAAATTCAAAGACCACTGGAGCATATTCTTTTGTGGAGGAATGTAAAAAGACTTCGACAGTTCCTTCCCTTGTAGGGATTAACATTTTCTGTCCCTTCAACGGATTCTTTGCAATCGTCTCTAATGTAGATTCACGTATGGATGGAATTATCTTTAAAAAACTTCTGGTAAAATTGCCCACTCGAAAACCTCCTATATTTTAGCTCTTTCCTAAATTTCGAAATCGAAACCACTCCATGCTGGTTTTCCAGTATAGACTTTTGTCTGTTCCTGTCCGCTTAATGCACGGACTCCACCAGCTGCCAAAGCCTCCATTTCAAAGTCACCACCATATACTTTAATTGGAGCAATAAAGCTACAGCGTTCTTTCACCTGATCGACAAAGTATTTATCATTGCTAACCCCACCAGTTAGGATAATTCCGTCTACTTCTCCTTTTAATACCGCTGCATAAGACCCAATAAATTTACATAATTGATAAGCCATGGCATCATAAATTAATTTGGCATATTTATCGCCACTTGCAATCATTTTTTCAATTTCCATGGCGTTGTCTGTTCCTATATGTCCTAATAAACCACCTGTTTTACTAATTTTTGCAATCATTTCTTGCTCGGTAAATTCTCCCGAGAAACACATTTTTATAATCGGAACAGCGGGTACAGAGCCAGAACGGTTAGGAGCCATTGGTCCGTCCCCATTTAATACATCATTTCCATCGATAATCTTACCTTTACACTGTGCTGTTATTGATAAGCCTCCACCAACATGTGCTACTACAAAGTTACATTCCTCATATTTTTTGCCCAGTTGGGCTGCATAACGCATTGCAACTTCCTTCTGATTTAATACATGCACACGGCTTTCTCGGTAAAGACCCTTGATTCCTGTAACTCTGGCTAAATCTTCAAATTCATCCACATCGGGTGGATTTACAAGAAAGGCTGGCGCCCCATTTTCTTCTGAGAATGCATGGATTAACTGTGCTCCCAAAATAGCAGGATGTTTTACGGTTCTTCCTTCTTTTGAGTGCTGTAAAATCATTTCATTGACCGGATAAATTCCGCCAACCATGCTTTCAAGCCCACCACTATACGCAGTAAAAGCATCCATATCTTTTAAATCGATTCCTGCTTTTGAAAGTTCCTTTACTATTGTTTCTTTTCGGTATGGTAGCTGATCACTTATTTCAGCAAAACTTTTGAGCATTTCTGTATCATGTGCTACATTTGCTTTAAAAACAAGGGTCTCATTTTCAAACACCGCTAATTTAGTAGAAGTTGAACCAGGACTCAACGTAAATATTCTATAAATTTCTCCCATATTATTTTCTTCCTTCCTGCGCACGTATGATTAGCATAATGATGTTACCCATCATTTCTGACAAAGGCGCACTTCTTGAAAAATCACAAACTGGAAGTGCAAATCCTTGTAACACTGGTCCATAAGCATCTGCTTTCCCGAATGTCTGAATTAATTTTACTCCTATATTTCCTGCGTGAAGATTTGGAAAAATAAGAACATTCGCCTTACCAGCAACTTCACTTTCTCTTTTTACCTTCTTTAGGGCAACATTTGGATTAATTGCTGCATCCAATTGAAATTCTCCATCAATCTTGATATCTGGTCGTCTCGTCTTTACAATTTCAATTGCTTCACGAATCACATCAATACTTTCATGCTCGGAACTTCCACAGGTAGAGAATGCTAGCATGCCAACTCTTGGTTCCCATTTCATTAAAGAATGCACCGTATCCGCGGAAGAAATTGCGATATCGGCAAGATCATTGCTATCCGGTGCTGCATTTACTGCACAATCCGCAATTGCAAGCATACTGCCTTCCGGACCTTCAAAACCAGGAACATTTAAGATACCAAGACTAGAAACGCTGCAGCATCCTTCCTGTAAACCAACAATCGTCTGTGCCGCAATGATAACGTCCGCAGTCGTATACTCTCTACCAGCAGCTACGCAATCTGCCTTTTGTAACTTAAGTAAAAACATCGCTGTATTTACTGCTTCTTTTGCTTTTCTCTTAACTGCTTTTTCACTCATATCCTCAAACTTTGATCGATACTCCGCTGCCAGCTCCTCACGAAATGTTTCATCCATATAATCGTAATAAGTAAACCCTTCGGTACTCACACCTACTTCCTTTGCAAAAGCCTCCACCGTCTCCTGATTCCCAACAATCACTGGATATCCAATCTTTCGATTCACTACTCCTTGTGCCGCCTTTAGGATCATCTCATTATTACTTTCTGGAAATACAATTCTCTTTGGATTTTGTCTTGCTTCCACTTCCAATTTATCAATCAAGCTCTCTGCCATTTTCTTCATCCTTTCCTACATTTCATACTAACAAATAAGGGCTATCGTAAACAAAACGTCATCTGCTTTTCTAAACGTTTGCAAATAAAAACTTCAATGTATCATAACCTAGCCGAAATTTCAAAGGTATCGTTCCAGAATGAATATATATCGCGTTGAATTCTGGAATGATACCTTTGGAATTTTGGCGGCATATGAATGAAATTTTCACTTTACGATAGCCCTTCCATCAATTATCGGTATACATAATTCCCTGCTTTGTACTTTGGCGGAATTACAGGTACCTGAAGGAATGATTCATATTGTCCACCCGTATGGATAATATGTCTTCCATGATTATCCGTATCCCACGCAAGTGGCTCAAACCAACCTTCACGAATATATCTTCCTGCTACCTGGATTCTTAATTTCTGACCTTTATGCCAAATACGTGCAGAAGGTACAATTGCAATATCGACTGGAACAATTTCGCCTGGATTTAATTTCCAAACATTCTTACATTTGAGAACCGGGTTAAATTTTGTTGATAATTTCTCATCCAATTCACGCATAGATACACGCATCTTGCCCCAAGCACCTGGATGTGGTTCATTCAGTGTATTCCAAGGTAACCAATTTCCTTCCTCATCTGCTTTTTGTATATTAACAAACAAATCCATATCATCATGGCCGTCTGCTTCTACAAAAAGACGTAAGAACATGTATCCAGTAAGTTCGGTATCTTCCATAAATTCCATATCAAATACCGCTTGTTCGGTATTTGCATCATAGGAAACTTTACTTTCTAAAGATACAGGCGTATCCTGCATTGTCATCTTTGAAGCATCCAGATAATATTTTTTATACTCAGTACGAGCAAGAGGGAAAGTATCTTCTGCTCTTCTTTCCTGATAATCACAATCATAAGCATCCATGATATCCACACGTACCTTCGGTGTCATTTCCCATCCATTATGTATTTCTTTCAAATATCGGTCATAGAATTTTTTTAAGTCTTCCAAATTTTCTGGCATATACGTATCTGGCCACTCAAAGTCACGGTGCATACGCATCCATTTTCTACGTGATTTACATTTCCTAAACGCCTTTACTGAACCTGGTAAATGAAAATGTGAGAAACCAGCAGTCTGGTATACCGGAATACGAACTTTTGAGAAATCCGGAATCTTGTCTTCCCAGTATCCATTCATCAATGGATATTTTCGCGCCATAGCAACCTGGTCATCGACACCATTTGGCCCAGTTACCTGTGCTGCAATAAAATCATTGAAGCTTAATGCTGGTATTCCTCCCTCAAATAAAGATTCTCTGTAAAGATCCGTGGTACATTCCCATGGTGCGATACAAGCAAGATGAGGTGGCTGCTGCGCTGCAATTCCCCACTGATGCATTGCTACCCCTGAGTTACCTGACATACCAACCTTGCCATTGCACCAGTCTCTGTTTGCAATCCATTCTACGAAATCATATCCATCTTCCCGATCCTGGTGCGTAAACATATGCACATTTCCCTCTGAATGTCCTGCTCCACGAACATCAACGTTAGCGACTGCATATCCTTGGTAACACCAATAAGCTGGATCAGGTGATTCAAATTTTGCTAATCTGGATACGGTATGTGGTGGAACCCCCATAATCTGCCATTCTGACATACCATCGCCAGGACGTTTACCAAACCAGCTCCAGGATACGATTACAGGTATTTTTTCAGTTGTATTTGCTGGGCGAAATACATCACAATATATTTTTGTACCATCTCTCATCACAACTTCAAGATCTTGCTCGCAGATAATTCCAGGAGCCGCCTCGTATGTTCTTTGATTGAATTCTGGGCAGAATCCCTGTCCCATTCTAGCCAAAGGATCATCGCTATTTGATAAATCCACATCGCCTTGATTTTCGACTGGCTTTCTTGCCACACGGTATATTGCTTCAATTTCTTCGCCTTGAAACACTTCTTTATTTATAAAAAATTCACCTTTTACTTCCGACATTTCTTTTTCCTCCGATTATTCGTTTTCTACTAGATCTAATACATAATCCACAGCTTCACCGATTGTTACTTTTCTTCGAAACGTCATATAAGGAATTTCTACATCAAACTCATCCTCTAGGTAAGTCGTAATCTGTGAGTAATGAACTGATTTTGCATTTAAATCTTCGATAAACTTCATGTCTTCGGTGATTTCTTCTGGTTTCTTGCCAAACAATGGTGCTCCTCTTTCGATTAATTTTTCTTTAATTTGTTCTCTTGTATCCATATTTATTCCTCCTTCTAAATTGCAACACAATATTTTATATAATAATTTATTGTCTTAAAATGTTAATTTTGCATAACTATTGCCTTTATTAGTTGTATTATATATAATAGAGTTACTATAGACAATGTGTTAAAAACTAAACAAAAGTAACAGAATTCACTTTTTATTGTGTTATAACACAAAGGAGATTTATATGAAATTAGATCATATGATTACGAAACTTAAAATAACAAATTACCACTGGTTTACTACTCCCGATATGAATGCAGATATCTTCTCCTGCTGTTTTCTAAAACCAAAAACAAACATATCACTTTCCTCAAATTGCTTATATATTGGAGCTTCTGACGAAGATTTTTCGATGATACCCGTTGAATCCTCCAATCCTATTCTTCTATTAGCTAAGGACTCTCTCGCAGACAATCTAATTCAAGAAATCAATCAAATCCTTATATCGGATCAAATTCTTGTTGGTAAAAAATCGTGTCTGATTGAAGTACTGTATTCGAACCACAGTACGCAAGATCTGATTGATGAAGCGTATCGTGCACTGAACAATCCGATTGCATTAGTGGATACAAATTACAAAATTCTAGCGAGCAGTCAGAATATTATTTATGATCGTCCTGATCTTCAGGAGCAAAATATTTTAGGTTATATGACAGATAGTAATATTGAAGCAATGAAGAGAGATCGCGTATATGAAATTGCAAGGGAAAACGGCTATCCTTATTACAACAAAGCAAAGGATGCAAAATACGGATGGGTGACTGCTCTTGTTAATATTCACGGTATCGAATCCGCTCAGATGGGTATTATGGAATGTAATCATAAAATAACGGATGATGACTTAGAGTTAATCGACTTTCTTTGTCGTTTAGTATCTCTTGAGTTGCAAAAAAGCAATTTTTATCGTAATAATCAGTCCTTAATGCACAGTCTCTTTTTATCTGAATTATTAGATAACCGGATACGTGATATCTCTACGATAAAGCACCGCATCCAAAGCTTAGGTTGGAAGGTTACACAGAACCTGTATCTTATGACAATTTCCGAGCAACATGCCGATATCTTTGATAAAAAGGCTCAACTCATTTCAAAGCAGCTCCATCAGATTCTTCCAGACAGCCGTTGGGTAATTTATGATGGTCGTATTGTCTTTTTAATCTGTCTTCCAGATGCACAAGGCACTATTTTTTATGCAGAAGGTGAATTAGCAAAATATTTAGAAATCAATAACCTCACAGCTGCCGTAAGCCGGTGCTTTCATAGCTTCTTAGATGTAAGAAAATATTATGAAGAATCGCTTACCGCACATACTATGGGTCAACGTTTTGATCCAGATAATCATTTATATATTTATACCGATTATCTTTGCCAGCATATTGGAGATATTGTTTCTGTCCATCACAAAATGAACGATTTTTATCACCCTGCCATTACAAAGATTCTAGAATATGATGAACATCATCATACGAACTTACTTTCCACCCTGAAAGAATATTTAACTTACCCAGATAATCCCACCCTTGCTGCAAAGCATCTTTTTATTCATAAAAATACGCTTTTTTACCGCATGGGAAAATTAAAAGAGCTCTTCTCCATCGACTTATCAAATGGAGAAGAGCGTCTAAAAATACATTTAACCTTAAAATTTATGGAATTGGAATGATCCAGCAATACTTCATTATTCTAATTTAAATTGCTTCACACTAACGGATAGATATTGCGTCATTTCATCTAATCCAGACGCCATATTATTCATGTCCACCGTTGTTTCAAGAAGCTTAGCGGATTGTTCTTTAAAACTTTCGGAAGAGGCTGCGATTTCTTCCGCGCTTGCGGCTTCTTCCTGCGTAACAGCCGCTACCGATGTGGTCGATTCATCCATACGATTCAACAAATCGGATAAACTTTCCATACGATTCTTGACTTCATCGGTTGCAAAAATCAATTTTTTATATAGATTTTCGGATTCGTTTATAACAGTACCACAAGTACTAATTTCAGCAATTGCTGTTTTAGACTGTTGATTACTTTCATCGACGAGTAATACGATTCCCTTTGTAATTTCCGCAATTTCTTCTGTAGCCTGCGCCGTCTTTTGTGAAAGGATACTAATTTCGTTTGCGACTACTGCAAATCCTCTTCCTGCCTCACCAGCTCTTGCCGCTTCAATCGAAGCATTTAGTGATAATAGATTTGTTTGTGAAGCAATTTCGTTTACAACATCTACAAAACCTTTTATATTTTCCATGGAAGATTGAACCGAAGTTACGGTCTTACTCAAATGATTTATGGTAGTCTCGATGGTATCAAACGATGTTTTTGTTCCTTCCATTCTTGTTCTTCCCTCATGTGCCATCGTCTCCATAGAATGCATAGAATCAATCACCTGGTTTTTCTCATCTAAAATTCCCATCGTATTTTTTGCTAAATCCGTAGCACCCTCGGCCACAATACTAATGGTATTTACCATTTCATCAATGGCAATCGATATTTCATTTGCAGATGTGCTCTGAACTTCATTTACATTACTCATATCATTTGCTTTTTCAGCACATTCCTCTGCCTTATGTTTTAAATCAAGCGAAATATCATCGATTTCAATCATCTTACCACGAAGAGTTTCTGTAAAACTTTGTAATGCACATGCAATTTGCCCTACTTCATCTTTTTGCTTTACATATTTTTCAATTTGAGCATTTTTACATAAATCAAGTTTTTCAAGTTTCATGATTGCATCTTTTAGCTTAGCAATTGGTTTTAATGAAATCTGTAAAATACAAGCTGCCCCAACGACGATAACAACAGTGAATAGGATGCATATAATTGCTAAATTTCTTGAATTTTGTTTTGCTGTTGCAAAAATTTCATTTTTACTATCTGTTAATACCATTAACCATCCACGTTCCGTAATCGCTTTATAAGTAGCGATATAGTCTTCTTTCCCATTTTGATACGAAACGGTTTTCACATTATCATTTTTATTTGATTTGACTTGTTCTATGATATTTTGTAAATTTTTATCCTCGATTTGAGCACCAATTCGGCTTTCGTCTGCTGTAAAGATATAATTATTTTTATCCGTATTAATCAATGCATAACTAGAACCATCCAATCCTTCTATTTTAAGGGAAGATAATGTATTTCCTAAATTTGCAGCATATACAGCAGCACCCACATAACCAATTGGTTTATTATTATCATCATAGACTGCTTTAAATAGTGCAATTACCTGTTTCCCTGAATTCGCCGATGTGTTTATTCCAATATTATAAACTGCATCACCTGATTCTTCTAATGCAGACTGCAATTCTTTTAGCGCATCCTCTTTTCGAAAGGTAGCTCCTATCGCCTCCTTATTTGAGTGAGATAAACATAACGAATTCCAGTCACAGATATAGATACCTTCTAAATCACTTCGATTGCTAAAATACGCATCGATATACCTTTGGACCTTTGCATTCAAAGTGGCATCTTTGGGATTTTTTAGTAATTCTTTCAAATCCGTATTGTGACTAAAATCCATGAGTAGACCTTCTGCTGAATTCATGGTTTCATCTATAATCTGTGTTTGCGCATTGATTAAAGTCGTCATATTATTTTCTGCTGCATCCTCCAGCAGTTTTTCTGAATTTCTGCTTGATATCGTAAATATCAAAGCCATACTTACCATTATCATAATACATACAAATAAACCAATTTTTCGATTTAACTTCATATTTTTTAACATTTATTTCCCCTCCATGTTAATTTAACTTATCATACTCTTAATTTCTTTTGTGAAAATTCCCTTATATACATAAAATACTCAGCCCGCAAGTATAAAATCATAACTGCTGGCTGAGCAAAATCATTCCATAGCCACAAACTTTAAATTGGCTATTGTTTGTTTAATTTGCGATACAAAAAGCTTAATAGAAAACCAAGAATACATAATACACCTGCTATTACAAATGCCTGTCCATAATTTCCTGTAGCGGACACAATCTTACCAACTACGGTAGGCCCCATGATTCCTGCTACTGCAAATCCAATGAACATAATCCCGTAATTTACACTATTATTTTTTGTACCAAATTGGTCGGCTGTAAATCCAGGAAATACTCCCATAAAGGAACCAAAACACGTACCTATAATCGCAATTGCTAGTATAAATCTTGCATTGGAACCCTCATTACAGCCATATAACGTAACAAGTCCGATCATTGATAATAGGAAAGCAAGTGCTATGGTATTAATTCGACCAATTTTATCCGAAATGTAACCTGCCAAAATACGTCCAATGGCATTAAAAAGTGCCAGAATAGAGACACAGGTTGCTGCCATCGCAGCGGACATTTTTACAATATTTTGTGCCATAGGGGACGCCTGTGAAATAATCATTAGTCCAGAAAATGCGCCACATAAAAGCATGCAGATCATGAGATAAAAGTTGCCGTCTTTTATCATCTCTTTCCAGTTTTTATCTTTTAACTTTTTACTATTTGAGGTCATCGTGTCTGGCGTATACCCCTTTGGCATGTATCCTTCCGGACACTTTTCTATTAAAAATGCACTACTGCAAATAACAACCATAAATACCATTCCCAGCATTCGGAATGTACTTTGAACGCCGATTGATCCAATTAGTTTGTTTGCAATCGGAGGAATAATTACGGAACTAAGTCCATAGGTTGCGGTTGCGATACCACCAATTAATCCCCTCTTATCTGGGAAAAATTTTACGGAATTATTAATCGTGCAACCATATACAAGTCCCATTCCAAGTCCACATCCTAGTCCGTAAGTAACTACCAGAATCGGAATACTCGTAGCGAAACCACTTGCAAGCAACCCAACTCCAAAGAGTAGTCCTCCTGCAAAAACAACCCACTTTGGTCCTAATTTATCATTGATAAATCCACCGGATATCATGGTAATCGGTCCAACTGAATTCGCAACCGTAAACACAATGGATAGATTGCTTGCTGTCAACAATGCGGTACCGCTAAGTCCATATAGTTCGCTTAAGCGGACAGCCATAGGCGATGCAAATACACTCCAAGAATAAAGTGAACCAATACATAAATTGATGAGGCAGCTTGCAATTAATATAATCCAACGTTTCTTCTCTAATTTCATGTATTATTTCTCCAATTCTTCTAAAATTGAAGGAACTACCTGATACAAATCACCTGTGATTCCATAATCAGCAACTTCAAAGATTGGTGCGGTCTCATTTTTATTGATTGCTACAATATAATCTGAATCTTGCATACCAGCAATATGCTGGATAGCACCAGAGATTCCACAAGCAAAATATATTTTTGGTTTCACCGTAGTACCAGTCTGTCCTACCTGATAAGAATGGTCGATCCACCCTGCATCGACAGCTGCTCTAGAAGCTGCAACGGTTCCACCTAATTTATCTGCTAATTTCTTTAATAAATCAAAACCTTCTTTGTTTCCAAGTCCCATACCACCAGCTACAATTATTTCGGCATCGGTAAGAGAAACCATTTCTTCGGCTTTTTTTACAATTTCAAGTACTTTCGTACGAATATCGCCTGGTTTAAAGTCTACCGCTAAGGATACTACTTCCCCCTGGTAATCTTTTGTATATTCTGCCTTTCCCATAACCCCAGGTCTTACTGTTGACATTTGTGGACGGTGATTTGGGCATACAATTGTTGCCATTAAGTTGCCACCAAATGCAGGACGCGTCTGTTTAATTTTTTTATCCTCTGGGTCAATTTCAAGTTTTGTGCAATCTGCTGTTAACCCAGTTCCACATTTTACCGCAAGACATGGACCTAAATCACGTCCAATATGAGTCGCTCCAAGCAAGACAATTTCTGGTTTGTGCGTTTCAATTGCTTCAAATATAACTTTGGTATAAGCATCGGTACGATAGGTACTTAATTCCTTATCGTCAGCAAGATATACGATATCTGCACCATATGTGATTAATTCTTTTGCCAAGTCTTCTACTTCATGACCGCAAAGTACTGCACATAATTTGCAACCAATATCATTGGCCAATTTTTTTCCTTCACCAAGAAGTTCAATAACAACTGGCATTAATTTTCCTTCTCTTTGCTCTGCAAATACCCAGACATCTTTATATGCACTTAAATCGATTGCTTCTTTCGCTTCTTCCGTTTTTTCAATTGCACCAAATGGACAAGCACTTACGCATGCTCCACAACTAGTACAAGCTCCACCGATTACCGCTAGTTTTCCTTCCATTGTGATTGCATTGAAAGGACAGGTCTTCGTACATTTTGTACATCCCTTACATTTCTCATTTATAATCTTAACTGCCATTTTTATCCGCCCTTTCTACTCTAAATTAAATGTTTTTCACTTAGTTTTTCAACCAACAATTTGGAAACTTCACTTACTGAACCAGAAAGCATTTCTCCTTTTCCCTTCGGTTGTGGGGTAAAGGAACGAAATACCTGTGTTGGAGATGCATTAAGACCGCAATCAGCTGGATCTAAATTTACATCTTCATGATTCCAGGATGGAATTTCCTTCTTGCATCCATCAATAATATTATAAATACTCATATATCTTGGTTCATTTAATTCTTTTACTGCTGTCAAAAGGCATGGAGTCTTTACTTCTATTACTTCATATCCATCTTCCAACTGACGCTGTACAGTTACCTTTCCATCTCCAATTTTTACATCCTGAACATAAGTAACAACTGGGATTCCGAGTCGTTGTGCAACTTGAGGTCCTACCTGTGCGGTATCTCCATCTATTGCCTGACGTCCTGCAAATATTATATCCACATCGCCAACTTTTTTAATACCAGCTGCAATTGTAGTTGAAGTTGCACAAGTATCCGCTCCTCCAAAAGCTCTGTCACTTAAGAGGAACGCTTCATCCGCTCCCATAGCAAGACATTCCTTTAACATCATCGTTGCCTGTGGTGGACCCATGGTAATAACAGAAACCGTGGTTCCAGGATTTGCGTCTTTGATTTGTAGAGCTGCCTCTAACGCGTTTGCATCATCTGGATTTAAGATACTTGGAACACCATCACGGATTAAGGTCCCTTTCACTGGGTCTATTTTAACTTCGTTTGTATCTGGTACTTGCTTTGCGCAAACTAATAGCTTCATATTCTGTATCCTCCTTATTTCTTCAATAATTGACCGGCAATTACCATTTGCTGTACCTGAGAGGTACCTTCATAGATAGTAAATACTCTACAGTCTCTATATAAACGTTCAATCTTGTAATCTTTGATATATCCATATCCACCATGAATCTGTAAGGATTTTGCACAGATTTCATTGCAGGTTTCCGCTGCATAGTACTTTGCCATAGATGCAGCCATGGATGCATTTTGGTTGGTATCTTTTAAATAAGCAGCATCATATACTAAGTGTTTGGCAGCTTTTAGCTTTGTTGCCATATCTGCTATCATGAAGCTAATTGCCTGAAAATCACCAATACATCTGCCAAATTGTTTTCTTTCTTTTGCATATTTGATAGCCTCATCAAGTGCAGCCTGAGCAACACCAATGGACTGTGCTGCAACTCCAATACGTCCAACATCCAGTGTTTTCATTGCATTTGTAAATCCTTTGTTTAATTCACCAAGGATATTGCTCTTATGTACTCTGACATTTTCTAATATGATATCGCTGGTTGCACATCCGATTAATCCCATTTTGTGCTCTGGCTTACCGCAGGATACTCCTTCTTGTTTCATATCTACGATAAATGCTGAGATACCACGGGAACCCTTACTTACATCCGTCTTTGCATATACAACTGCAAAATCTGCCAAAGGTGCCATGGTAATAAATGTTTTACGTCCATTTAATACATAGTAATCACCATCTTCTACTGCAGTTGTAGCTACTCCACCTGCATCCGATCCAGCGCCTGGTTCTGTTAATGCAAAGGCAAGCATTTTTTCTCCCTTTACCACTGGTTTTAAGTATTTATCAATCTGTTGCTCCGTTCCAGATAATAATAATGGTCCACCAGACAAGGAGTTTGGTGAAGAAACATAAATACTTGCAACTGCAGAAACCCTTGCAATTTCTTCCATTACGATAACATAGGAAACGGTATCTGCACCAGCACCATCAAATTCTCTTGGAATTTTAATTCCAAAGAATCCTGCTTTTGCCATCTTATCTAATATCTCCTGCGGAAACTCACCCATTTCCTCTACCTTATCTAGAATTTCTGAAGTCAGCTCCTTTTCAGCAAAGTCCCTAGCTAATTTTCTAATTAACTCATGTTGTTCCGTAAATTTCATACTTGATCCTCCTTAATTTTTTCTAAAACAGTATTTTTAAGCGTTTTTATATCAACTTTTCCATTTGCTAACAATGGAAAGGCTTGAAAGCCATATATGTATTTTGGTACTTTATAATCCGCTATATTTTCTTTTAAGTATGCAATAAGCTTTTCTTTTTTCACCGACTTATAACAAGATACAGCTGCAGCTATTTCTTCCTGTGCAAATGAATCTGGAACACCGAATACCTTTACATCCAAAATCCCTTCATATTGCATTATAACTTCTTCGATTTCAAGAGGTGAAATATTTTCACCACATCGAATGATAATATCTTTTTTTCGACCTGTTATATATAAATTTTTCTCATTATCTAAATACCCAATATCTCCAGTTCTAAGCCAACCATCAATAGTAAATACTTTTTTTGTATCCATCTTTCTTTTGAAATATCCAAATTTCATTACATTAAATCCCTTAATTTGGACCTCGCCTGACACAAATGGCTCTGTTACAATATGTCGCTTTTCATCCATAATCCGAAGTTCCACTTCCGGAATCACTTTTCCAACAGAACCTTCCTTTTGCTCCAATGTGTCCTCAAAATCAGAAAATGTAATACTTGGTGACGCTTCTGTCTGACCAAAAGATTGTTGTAGTTTTTTTATAGGGAAGTGATTGCATATATTTCGATAGTCACACCTTCGAATTCCTGCGCCCGCAATAATTCCAGATTTTAGTGAAGTTAAATCATAACGATAGAACTCTTCATTTTTCATCATTGCTAAAAACATAGTTGGTACTCCGTTTAATACAGTACACTTTTTTTCATCTATTAATTCTATCACCTGCTTTGATCGAAAGCTTTCTACGACACAAATACTACACCCGGACACAATACTTGCTAATAATCCAGTTGATAATCCGAAACAATGAAATAAAGATAATGTCAGACATATCTTATCCTCTTGGTTCCAATGCATTTGCTCACAAGCTATTTTTGCTACATTTAACATTTGAAACTGGGTCAACATAACACCTTTAGGCTGTGCTGTCGTTCCAGAAGTAAAAAGCATGCTTAGAACGTCTTCCGAGTGAACCTGTGCTTTTTTTTCAATTAAATTTTCCAAGTTGTTATTTTTATTTTCGTAAGTAATAAAATCTTCTACATTCAGCCAGTTTTGATTTTCATCCGGTCCAATATAAATATACTGACGCATCCGCCAAATTTTTTGTTTTCTGAGATGTTTTATCATATCGATAAAATCATTTTCTTTGTATTTATCTCCATAACACAAATATTCGATACTTGCATAATTTACGATAGATTGCAATTCTTTGTTTTTATAGTTGAAGTTTATGAGAACCGAAACCGCACCTATTTTTGCTAATGCAATGTATGTAAATACCCAATTGGGGCTATTTGGAGCAAAAATCCCAACATGAGTTCCTTTATGTATCCCGTAATCAAGATATTTCGCTGCCAAACAATCTGTAATTTTATCCAATTCCCTCCAGTTGCAATGGTATTCATGATACTCCATTGCAATCTCATTTGGATAGTATTTTGCATTATATTTCAATAACTGATCCACTGTCGTTTCTTTTAATTTCATGTTAGCCTCCAAGCTTGTATACTTGTTAACATACTAGATCATATATTATGCCGGAATATCCCGGCATAATGTTCTTTTTTAAGAAGTATATTTTTCATAAGCTGCAATCGCTGCACCAAGTGCGCCCATATACTGTGCATCTTCGGTATAGCATATTTCGGTATCTAATTCCCTAGCAAGTGCTTCTCTAACTCCACCATTTTGCGCAACTCCGCCACTCATACAGACTCCTTCTATCACTCCAACTCGTTTTGCTAATGCCGCAACACGACTTGCAACAGAATTGCATATACCTGCAATTAAATCCGTTAAGTCTACGCCTTTTGATAACTGGGAAATCACTTCTGATTCAGCAAATACTGTACAAGTGCTTGATATTTTAACAGGCTCTGTCGCTTTTTTTGCATAGTTTTCAAGTTCGCTTACTTTTAATTGTAATATTTGTGCCATAACATCTAGAAATCGACCTGTTCCTGCAGCACATTTATCATTCATCATGAAATTGGATATCATACCTTTTTCATTCAATTGAATGACTTTTGCATCCTGACCTCCAATATCAATAATGGTTCTAGCAGTTGGATTCATATGAAATACTCCTTTTGCGTGACAGCTTAATTCACTCATTTCGCCATCCATTGCATCAAATGTGGTTCTTCCATATCCTGTTGCTAATGTAAACACAATATCTTCTACCTGGATACCCGCTATTTTAAGAACCTCATCATATGCTTTCTGTGGCCCTTGCGTTCCAGTTCCTGCTTGTACCAAAGATTTTGCAATTAACTCCTTTCCATCTTTTAATACAACACACTTTGAGGTTGTAGAACCGATATCGATTCCTAGTGTATATATCATCTTGTTACACTCCTTATATTCTAATTAGTTGGTTTTTGAATCAAATTTGGTATAGATCATATGAATAATATATGGAATAATGATTACTGGGAAAGTCAAATAAGCTAACATTCCATATCCTTTTGCTACCAATGCTAACAATCCAAACTGTGCAACTGAAAATCCAAGTAAACATAATATCAATGTCGATAAAAGAACTGCTTTTGAAGGTTTTGCATCCGGGTTGTAATTTTTGTCAATTACGCGACAAATTCTTGTTGTCCCTGCTGCTACCATATTAACCGCTGTTGAAACAGCACCTAAAATGATTAAAATAGAGATAACTGGCATTAATATCTTACCACCTACTCCATTTTGTACCAATAAAATAACAGGTAGTGAAGCTTCCCCATATTCCGCTGTTTCTACAATAGCTAAGAGCCCAATTGTAGATATAAAGATCATAATGCTATTTACTAAGAATCCAATAAAATATGTTAATTTTGCATCTTTAGGTTCTTCTAATACTTCTGCATGCTGTGAAAATACTGCAGGAGAAGCGGCAATTTGGAACGCTGCATATACAATCATGCTCCAGATAGCCGGCCAAACTGGTGCACCAGCAGTTGACATATGACGAGTGGAAACTGTAATTTGATCCCACTGAGCTATAATATTTGGTATAAATACAACTAAAAGTCCTACTACGATTAAAATGGAAAGTGCCGTTGCAACTTTACGTACAATTGCCGTTCCATAAATCGCAACAATAAAAATAAATACTCCGATAGCTGCCGTACAAATAATGTATGGAATACCAGTTAATGCCGCTAATGTAGTACCCCCAGTTGAGAAGGCAACTGCAGGTACTACCAATAATACAAATATGTACACTAATTCATATAAATTGGAAAATATTGGTGCAAATTTCCCATAGAATGAATTGTTAAAGCTTCGATAATCATAGGTACCATGCTTTTTGCAGTAGAAAGCAATATAAGCATTATATATTGCAGGAATTGCTTGCGCTCCAATACAAGTAAGTAAGCATAAAATTCCATAATTTATAAAATAACTTTTTAATTGTGCACCCGAAGCAAATCCTCCACCAAATTGTGTTGTAAACCATACAAACGTGATTCCAAATGCTGCTGATAACTTTTTGTTTTTATTCATATCATTTTCTCCTTTTCTCATAACATACCTTGTAGTTAATTAATTCTTTAACAATCTTTTATATTTCTTAAATTGTGATAGAATACTTATCATGTGTCTTATTTTCTTCTGATATAAACCACTCCTTATAAGAATACTTAACACTGTGTACACATGTGTACATGTGTACTTGTCGACATGCTTTGTTAAAATAATACCAAAGTCTAATCATTTTGTAAAGATAAAACTTGGCATTTTTAACAATTTATTAAAAAATAAAAAACTCAGCTTGTACAGTTTGAACGATATCTTTCAATCTAGTTACAGTATCCAAATGCGTATGTAGGCATTCCCAACCTCCCTGATGGTCACGATTTATAATTGTTTCAATCAGTTTATCATGGTCTTCTATAATTTCTTCCAGTCGGCTCATATTACTTACTTCAAAATTTCTCCAGCGGCGTACGTGAATATACTGCTCTTTTACTAAGTTCATTACCTGCTCCTTCCCTACTGCCTTAAGAAGAAAACCGTGATAAATATTATCAATCTTATAAAATTCATCCATTGTGATTTCTTTTTTTATAACCCTTTTTTGTTCTTTTACATTCTTCTTTAAATGTTCCACTAATTCCAAAATTTTAATGTCATCAAGATTCATAATACGACGTAATGCTTCCTGTTCAACGGATTCACGCAAATATAAAATATCTTCTACATACCCCATGTCAATCTGGCTTACAAAGGTACCACGTTGTGGGTAAACTGTAAGTAATCTTCTCTCTTTCGCCCGTGTAATTGCTCCCCTAATAATATGTCTGGAAACATCATATGTTTTGCACAGTTCATTCTCACTGATGCTTTCTCCAGGCATATACACTAATTTTTCTATTTTTAAGCAAAGATCTTCATAGACCTCATTGCTGGTCATAAACTTACTATTTTGCATATTATTCCTCTATTCTACTTATTAATTGCTTAATTATGTAATGATTATACCTTATTTATACAGAAAAAAACAATAGATACTATTATACTTGCATCGTATAGTAGAATAGCTATTTTCTATTTTTTTAACAACTATAGGGAATATTCTTATTATGATATAAGGAATATCCCCCATAAGTAGATTATTACAATTATTTGTCCGAATTCCAAACAAATAATGTTTTATTCTCTAAGAAACTATTAATTTCATCTTGTGAATATCCTAATTCTTTCAAAATATCAACACCTTGTTCGCCAATAAGTGGTCCACGATTATACTCAGGAACTCCCATTTCTTCAAACTTAACAGGTAAACGTACCAAGGTTCTTTCGTTTCCATTATCATATTTCATTTTATAAAAGCAGTTATTTTCCCATGCTTGCTCATCCGCAAGAATATCTTCCCATGACTGAGCTACACTAAATGGGATATCTGCCTTAGTAAGTATTTCCTTCCACTCCGCAACTGTCTTCTTCCCAAAGGCTTCCATAACAATATCATACATTTGCGCACCAAGTTCTTTCGCCTGAAGATTCTGAATTGGGAAATAATTTTCATCGTCTACCAAATCTTCTCTTCCAATCGCTGTAATAAATGTCTTGAAATATGTATTATAATCTGGCATACATGTCTGTATAAAACGGTCATCTAAAGTTCTCCAAGCAGCATTAAATGGATTTGCACTGTAACGTACGTCTATTGGATATTGTCTTGCTGCACCATCATAGTTAGCAGCCTGAATCATCATACCCATATTGTATACTGCACTTTCAAAAAGACTAGTTTCTACCTTTTCACCAAAACCTGTGGTTTTGGCCTGATAAAGCGCTGCCAATATACCAGCAACCATATTCATACCTACATTATGATCTCCAAGACCTGGTACGACATTCATCGGAATTGTTCCTCTTTGACGTAATGAATGAAGATATCCACCTCTTGCAAAAAAGGCAGTAAAATCAAATCCTGGTAAATCCTTATCCGGTCCAAACTCACCATATCCAGTACAAATTCCATATACTAATTTTGGATATTTTACTTTGAGTGTTTCATAATCTAATCCTGCTCTTTCAAGAGCCTGAACCCTCCAGTTCGTTATTAAAACATCTGCTGTATCGAGTAATTTAAAAAATGCTTCTTTACCAGCTGGATCCTTCATGTTTAAAGAAATGCAACGTTTATTTGCATTCTCCAACTCCCATGTGGTATTTTCATACATATCCAACGGTCTTCCCTCTGATGGTGCAGTAAAACGCAATGGATCACCCTTTGCTGACTCAATTTTTATAACATCAGCTCCTAAATCCGCCATAAATCTACCTGCACTTGCAGCAGCAATGAATGTAGCTAATTCCACAACCCGTACACCTTTTAATGGTTTTCTTTCAAACATAATCTAAATCCTCCTTAAAAAAATTATTATTTGTCAATCTCTTCTATAATTGTAGGTATTACTTGATAAAGATCCCCTACCATCCCATAATCAGCAACTTCAAAGATTGGAGCATTTTCACTTGTATTGATTGCAATGATTTGTTCCGCATTCTGCATTCCAGCCACATGCTGAATCGCACCTGAAATACCGCATGCAATATAAACTTTAGGCTTTACTGTGGTTCCAGTCTGTCCTACCTGATATGCATGATCTATCCATCCGGCATCTACTGCTGCTCTTGATGCTGCAATGACACCCCCAAGCTTATCTGCAAGTTGTTTCAAAATTTCAAATCCTTCCGGTTTTCCAAGTCCCATGCCACCGGCTACAATAATTTCTGCATCGGTAAGGGATACACTATCTTTGATTGTCTTTACTATATTTAAAACTTTAGTACGGATATCTCCTTCTTCAAATACTGGATTTAAGGCTACAACTTCCCCTTTTCTTCCAACTACTTGTTCAGCTATGGTCATTACACCTGGTCTTACAGTAGACATTTGTGGTCTGTGGTTCGGACAAACAATAGTTGCCATAAGATTTCCACCAAATGCAGGACGGGTTTGCTTTATTTTCTTATCTTCCGGATCTATTTCAAGCTTCGTACAGTCTGCCGTAAGACCTGTATTACATTTTACCGCAAGGCATGGTCCTAAATCACGTCCTATGTGTGTTGCTCCTAGAAGAACTATTTCTGGTTTATATTCTGTAATTGCTTCATAAATAACTTTTGTATATCCATCCGTTGTATAATTTTTTAGTTCAAGCGCATCAGCCAAATAAACTTTATCTGCACCATATTCAAAAAGTTCATCCACTAATCCGCTGATTTCGAAACCGCAAAGTACTGCACACAGCTCACATCCAACTTCTGTGGCAAGTTTTTTTCCTTCTCCTAAAAGCTCAATAACAACTGGCATTATTTTACCTTCTCGTTGTTCCGCAAATACCCAGACCCCTTTATAAGCACTTAAGTCCTTCTCTTCCCTTTCTTCTTCTGTTTTTACAATCGCATCAAATGGACATTTTTCTACACAGACTCCACAACCTGTACATCCTGTTCCAATAAAAGCTAGCTTATTCTCTAAAGTGATTGCACTAAATGGACAGCTCTTTACGCAAAGGGAACAACCCTTACACTTTTCTTTAATTACATTTATAGCCATTTCTATATACCGTCCTTTCTTTTACAGATAATGTTTTTCTTTTAAACGTTGAATAAGAGTTGTACTCATTTCCTGTACTGATCCACTAAACATCTCACCTTTTCCCTTTGCTGGTGGTGTAAACGAACGAAATACCTGCGTAGGTGAAGCATTTAATCCGCAATCCTTTGGAGAAAGCTCTACATCCTCATGATTCCATACAATAATCTTCTTATCATATGCCTCCATGATTCCTCCAATACTCATATACCTCGGTTCATTAAGTTCTTTTACTGCAGTTAGTAGACAAGGTGTCTTTACTTCGATTTCTTCATATCCATCTTCCATCTGCCTTTGTACGATAGCTTTACTTTCTAGTAGTTTAATGTCCTGAACATAAGTAACCACTGGCATTCCAAGTCTTTGTGCTACCTGTGGTCCAACCTGAGCAGTATCTCCATCAATTGCCTGACGTCCAGCAAAAATAACGTCAACACCTTCTACTTTTTTGATACCCGCAGCTATCGTTGTCGAAGTAGCACAGGTATCTGCACCTCCAAATACCCTGTCACTTAACAGATATGCCTCGTCTGCCCCCATGGCCATGCATTCTCTTAACATATAGTTTGACTGTGGTGGTCCCATTGTTATTACTGCTACTACGGTATCTGGATTATCATCTTTATAGGACAATGCTGCCTCTAGTGCATTAGCATCATCTGGATTTAATATACTTGGAACGCCATCTCGTATTAAAGTTCCCTTTACCGGATCAATTTTAACTTCATTAGTATCTGGTACCTGCTTAACACAAACTAAAATCTTCATTATGATTTTCTCCTCTTTCCTATTTTTTCAATAATCTGCCTGAGATAACCATCTGCTGAACTTGTGATGTTCCTTCATAGATAGTAAATACACGACAATCCCTATACATTCTTTCGATTTTATAATCTTTTATAAAACCATAACCACCATGAATTTGAAGTGCCTTAGCGGCAATTTCATTACAGATTTCTGATGCATAATATTTTGCCATAGAAGCGTTCATACTTGCATCCTGATGCATATCCATCATATATGCCGCCTTATATACAAGCTGCTTTGCAGCTTCCAATTTTGTTGCCATATCTGCAATCATAAAACTGATTGCCTGAAAATCACCAATTCTTTTACCAAATTGCTTTCTCTCTTTTGCATATTTGATAGCTTCATCCAAACAACCTTGTGCAACACCAATTGACTGTGCTGAAACTCCGAGACGTCCTGTGTCAAGTGTCTTCATCGCATTGATAAACCCTTTTCCTTCTTCTCCTAAAAGGTCATTCTTATGTACACGGACATTCTCCAGTATGATATCACTTGTAGCACATCCTACCACTCCCATTTTGTTTTCAGACTTGCCACATGAAACGCCAGGAAGTCTCATATCTACTATGAAAGCACTGATTCCTCTTGTTCCCTTTGTCATATCTGTTTTTGCATAGATAACAGCATAATCAGCAAGTGGTGCCATGGTTATAAAACATTTACGACCATTTAATACATAATAATCACCATCTTTAACAGCTGTTGTAGCCATACTTCCAGCATCGGAACCTGCGCCCGGCTCAGTAAGTGCAAATGCAAGTTTTTTCTTTCCAGTTACGACTGGACGTAGATATTTTTCCTTTTGTTCTTCATTTCCTGATAACAGTAATGGACCTCCTGATAATGAGTTTGGTGATGAAACATAGATACTTGCTACACCGCTTACTCTCGCAATCTCCTCCATGACAATCACGTAAGAACGTGCATCCGCTCCCTGTCCACCAAGCTCTTTGGGAACTTTTATTCCAAAAAATCCAGCCTTTGCCATCTTATTCAATATTTCTTCTGGAAACATTTCCGTTTCCTCTACTTTATCCAGGATTTCACTTGTAAGTTCTTTTTCAGCAAACTCCCTTGCTAGCTTTCTTATTAGTTCATGTTGTTCCGTGAAATACATGACTAGTCCTCCTTATCTTCTATCCATTTTTCAATCTAACTACAAAATTCATTTCAAAATTTAACATCTGAAGTTAATAAATACTGATTCCTGCCGAAATCCGGTATTAAAGCGCATTCTTATCAATAAGTATACTTGTATACATGTTTAATTACTTTAATATCGCGAAAGTTAAACTTACTAACTTTCGCGATATTATTTTTCTTAAAAATTAATCTACTTTTCCCATTTTGCAGAGTACCATATGTATGATAAAAGGAATTATAACTACAAAAATTGTTAAGTATCCTAAATAACCATAGCCCTTGCTAACTAAAGGAATCAGACCAAACTGTGCAATAAAGAATGCTAAAACTACAAATAGTAATGCAATTGCTAAAGTACGAACTTTTCTCTTTTTGTTTGATACTTCTACATTTTCATCTTTTTTCTCAAGGCTATTTACATAGCGAGCAACTACACCTGCAATCATGTTAACTGCTGTTGAAACTGCTCCTAAGATAATTAAGATAGAGATAACTGGTGTTAACACGGATGCGCCTACTCCTGTTTGAACCAATAATAGTGTTGGTACTTTTGCAGTAGCCAAATTTGGATTATTAACGACAGCTATCATTCCGATTGTACACATAAATATAATTATTGCATTTACTATAAAACCGTAAATCATACTTGTTTTGGCTTCAGACTCATTCTGAAACGGCTGTGCATGTTGTGTTAATAAACCGATTGATGCAAGCTGGAATGAAGCATATATAAAACATCTCCAAAATGCCGGAGCTGCTGGCGCTGGTTGTGCAGCCATATCTGCAATATTACTAGTGATTGTTCCCCACTGAGCAAATATATTTGGAACATATACTACGAGCAGACCTACTATTATGATAACTGATATTGTTGCCGCCGCCTTACGAACTAAATCCGTACCATAAATTGCAAGGATAAAAATAAAGATACCAATAATCAAGGTACATAACATGTATGGAATTCCTGTAAGTGCTTCAAGAGTGGAGCCACCAGTTGCAAATGCTACAGATGGTGCAAGGCAAATTGTAAATATGTATACTAATTCATACAAGTTAGAAAATATAAAACTAAACTTTCCATAAAAACTATCAGTAAAACTACGGTAATCATATGTATTGTGCCTTTTTGCATAACGCAGTGCATACCATTGAAAAACTGCACCAATTCCCTGTGCTAAAATAGGTGTAATCAAAGCCCATATGCCAAATGTTACAAAGTATGATAATAACTGAGCACCTGATGCAAAACCACCACCGAATTGTGTTGTAAACCAGACAAAAGCTACGCCGATTGCAATCGGCATCTTATTTTTATCAATCATCTCATTATCCTCCTAATGTTAAATCTCCTCTTATAACATCTCTTTGAACGTTTGAATCATTGTCTTTGCTTGTTCATAGTTTACCATCTGACGATCTACCTCTATTTGTACAAACTGTATACCTTCCTCTTTACATGCTCTCATAATAGGTACAAGATCAAACTCTTCGGGATCACAAAACTTTGTCATTAGTACTACGACGCCCTGCGCTTCATGTTTTTTTACCAAATCCAAAATGAATTCTACACGTTTCTTATCAGCATCATATAAAACAGAACAATTTTCCATGTTGGAAAATTTCTCAGCCAAAGCATCAAGGCTACTTCCTTTTTCAGTTATATCAATACGATACTGTCTTGATTCATGCGCGATATCATCTGCTACAATTTGCATATCATTATTATCGAATATTTCTAAGAGACTCTTGCTATCTGCCAAGATACCTGATGTAACAATTTTTACTTTCTTTGTTTCTTCTTTTGGCATTGATTTTATCTCTTCCAATAACTGTTTAAGCAAAGAACTATGCTCTTCTTTCAACATAAAATATGCACTCTTAAATACATCCGATCTCTGTGATGCTGAGATAAAGGAATATTTTGAACAGACTTCGCTAAATTCTCTCATCACTTTATTATGTTCATTGTATACTGCAATGGAATTTGAAAGTGCCTCTTCACTAAATTTAGTGTTTGTTGTAGCCTCTAAATCTTGAATTACTTTCTCATAACTTGCTCTGCAAAATGCCTTTCCAACTTCATTATTTCTATTCTGTGGATATGTCATAGGTATAAATGGAATATCTTTTACTGCATACTTCCAGTTCTGTCCCAAACATTTTAATGAGTCACATAATGATGGTATTACAATTGCTGAAACTCCATTATAAGCACCAGTCATACCTAATTCTAATATTGATTGCATAATACTACATATAAAAGCAGGAAAATAGCGTTTTGCTTCCTTTACTTCCATATCTGCACCCCATGCACCAAATGGAACCATTCCCATGGAATGAATAATTTCTTCTGGTGTATATATAGGTACACAAGCTACTACTTCCTTCCCTTGTGCAAGATAAGTATCTAATTGTTCTTTCGGAGATGATGCAATCTCATGAAATTTGTTAAATAGTTCATTTACTGACATTGTTATTTACCCTCCTTATTAGCATCCATAATTTCGGAAAGCCCCTGTACACGTGTTTCATACTGAGCCTCAGAGAAGTTACGTGGATCTGCCTGATCTCCATCAAATGAGGCAACTGGAATATCACAATGTTCACCTATCTGACGGCTCATTTCATACATAAATCCACTCCATAATTTACAGGAACGATTCGTATGTACTAATAATCCTTCTGCACTTGTTTTTTTAATGATTGCCTCTCTCTTATCTCGTGCATGTTCCAAATTCATGGCATTTGGTACGTTGCAATATGCACGAATTAGACCATCGAAGTCATTATAAATAAATCCGAATGCATCTGCATAAATTGTTGCAACCATGTTAATACCTCTTGACTTTAAGCCGGTCGCTGTGACACGAAGATGTGGCCAACAAGCAATTCCCTCAAACATGATTCTATACTTTTCTTCCGCTCTAAATGTGCTAGTTCCATCAATCACTGCTTGTTTGTATTCTTCAAGTAGTGTTTCAAAGGCTTCTGCTGCCTCTATAGTCCCCCTTGCACAAACAGCTACTGCCATGTGATTTAATAAATCAAATCCATTCAATGGTGAAGGTGTATATTTGGTATAAGAAGTTGCCTCTAACCATGCTCTTGATGTTCTGTTTGAAATTTCCATAACTTCCTTAAATCTCTTTTCAGACCACTTCTTACCTGTTATTTCTTCCAACTGTTTAATTGCTGCTAGGAACTGTCCTTTTACATATGCAACCTGAGAATCTGATACTTCATAGTCCGGATTAAACGGAATGTCAATCAAAATCATAGGAATGTTCAGTTCTTTTGCAATATTTTCATACCATTTAATCATACAGTTACAAATGTTATTACAGCATAATACAAAATCAGGTTGTGGCATATTTTGTTCAGGAGCATCTTTCACTTTCATGTAAGCAAGACTAATCCTTGCGTATGCACATATATCATTTGAATAGCCATCGGCTTCTGATACATTACACATCTTTTCTCCTGCTCCTCTGGCTGCAATTGCTGCTGCCTGATTTTCAGGATAGCATACTTTAATTCCCAATGTCTGAAAAATCTCCTGTGGAAAATTGCTCGCACACCAGCCAATTTTCTCTCCCCTATCTTTTGCTTCCTGTACTTCCCGGTAATGTTTTACTGTTATCTCATTCAGTTTATACTTCGCTGAATTTGGATCCGGAGTGTACTTTGGTTTTTGAACTTGTTCACTCATAAAAAACCTCCTTAAATTGTTTATCATATGCGCACAATGTTACACAAAAACGTAACACCGCCACTCATATATACCTATATATTTAGCTAAAGAAGCAACCCCTCTTGCTATAAAGCTTTAAAAACCTGCTGTATTCACAGTATTCAATCAACTTTGGTATTTTTTTAACGAACTTGAACAAAAAATAAAATACGTATGAATCATGTACTCTAGTATACAAGTTTAAGAAAAAAAATATTCTTTTTGCCATATGTTTTTAGTTGGTTGTTAGTACTCTAGTATACAAGATGGTGCTTTTTTTACATGTTTGTATTTTACTACAAACATGTAATTTTCTTTTAATAGAATATCATTTATTATCAAAAAAGTAAATAGCTTTTTATCTTTTTTGCATTTCTTTGTTTATAATTACTAATTTCTAATTAGTAAAGTACTGAGGAAATTGGGCTTTTGCTCTATCATTAATCGTTGAAATGGTTTCTAGATGATTTGCCATACAACTTTGCGCTTCCTGTAAGTCATCCATTTTGATAGCATCTACTATCATTTGGTGTTCCTTTATCAATTCTGGAATTCTATGATCAAATGCAACATCAAAATTTCTCCATCTAGAAATATGAATCATATGATCACCTAACAACTCTACTAAAGCAAAACGCTTTACACTATCAATCATGATTTTGTGAAATTCGGAGTCTAAATTTCTGAAATTTTTATCATAGCTACTAATACTTTTATATTGTTCCTGCTGATGCATATTTAACTCTAACTTTTCAATTAATATTAATCGGTCTGATCTATTTAATTTGGTAAACATTTCATATAAAACTTCTTTTTCGACAGCCGTCCTTAATAAAAGTAAATCACCTATATGATTCAAATCTATCATACTAACATAAGTACCTCTTTGTGGATATACTTCTATTAATTTAATCTGGCTTAATCTGGTAAAAACAGTCCTTATCACAGATCTTGAAACATTATATTCCTGACAAATTTGATTTTCACTTACTTTTTGACCAGGCTCCAACTCAAGTTTTAGTATTCGCTTTCTAATATCCTTATATACATCTTCTGTTGACATAGGTTGATTTATATTTACAATACCACTCATTTTTTCCCTCATTTCACTTATTTATATTACTGTATCTAGTATACTACATTTTACATATTTTAGAAAGCAAAACAAATTATGTTTAACTTAACAATGCATATATTACTTGTCGACTCTTGATCTAATAAATCCACAATTACAGATCTAAAATACGTTGCAATTTAATAAATTTTACCTTTCGGTGCAGACTAATATTTATCCGTTTGAACCCATGCTTTTTATATGTTATACTAAATCATTAAATTTTAAAACGGGAGGCTATAGAACGTGCAAATTAGAAGAGCGCAGTACTATGATATAGACCACATTATGGACATATATGACTTAGCAAAACAATACATGCGAGCCAATGGTAATTGGGCACAATGGGTAAATGGTTATCCAAACAAAGACTTACTTATACAGGATATTGAAAAAGAGCGATGTTATGTCTGTGAAATAAATGATACCCTGGAGGCAGTGTTTGTTTTCATTTATGGAGAAGATGAGACGTACGAAAAAATCGAAAATGGAAATTGGTTAAATAATAATAAATATGCAACAATCCATAGAATTGCAAGTAGTGGCCGAGTGAAAGGTATTGCCAATGCATGCTTTGATTGGTGTAAAAATCAACACAATAACTTGCGTGCAGATACGCATGCTGACAATAAAATAATGCAGCATGTTTTGGAAAAAAACAGCTTTATCGAATGCGGTACCATATATGTACAAGATGGCACTCCTAGAATTGCTTATCAATTTTCAGGTTAAGATTCCTCGTTTATCATTATTTTATTCATGATTATAAACTTAATTTTCTACACATAATATTCTTAATATTTAAAAAGAAAGGAGAGTTTCAATGAATTTAAACAATGATATGGGCATTAATTTAGCTACAAATACGCTTGATGATATTCCTAAACCTTCTAGTGATGCAAAGGATATCATAGCATTAGTAAAAGATAGTGGTCACGTAACTGGATATCAGTTATCTAACGGGCAAGTTGTAAGCAAAGAAGATGGCATACAATTAGCAAAATCCGGTGGTATCAACGGCGTTGGAATTGCTCATCGTAAAGACACAGAATATCTGAAATCACTACCAGATGGTAGCGAAGGTAACAATTTAAGCAACCTACCTTCTATTTCAGCGAACGATAGATTACATTAATAAAGAACTTCCCCAAAATCAACACTTACTTTGATTATGGGGAAGTTTTTCTCTGTTTTCTATTCTTTATTCTCTTCTTTTGTAAATACTCCTTCAAAACTGAAATGATCCGCATAATAATCTTTTTGCCCATCTACCGTGATGATAGCTGATTGTATATCTGGCAAATTAAGAAGGGTATCTATTAATTCATTCGTCAATAGTATGCCTGCACAACTACCGACGTTAAACTTCATAGCCACTTCCTCTGAAATATCTACGGTTATACATTTTGTTTTATTATCTAATGCCACGCTGTTTACTCGAATCTCAATCTCCTTAAATACCTCATTTAAAGCTTTCGCCATATTATTTTCATAAAGTTCTTTGTTGACTGTAATAACTTTTTTCTCAATCGGATTCTCATAATCATCTGGTCCATATAAAAAAAGTGTGAGATCTATTTTTTCTTCTGCTTCATTGCTTGGACTAGTAGATGGCATAGTTGTGGATGTTGGTAAAGGTGCCGCAGGCGATGGTGTCGTAGGTATAGAAATAGAAGTTATCGTTGATTCCGGTGTTGGTGCATTCATATTAACTTCTTTTGTATTGCATCCAATAAGTACGGTTAAAACAATTAAAATAATAAAACCTATTTTTATCTGTTTCACAATTCTCCTTTCAGACAATAACAAATTTTTAATTATTATATTATAATTACCATATATTTACAAGTCAAAAGAACCTATGTTAAACCAAATCTTTTTTATATAGTCAAAGTCTAATTCCACCTGCTACTATTTATATTATAGAGCTGTAGCATTTGACCTATTAATTTTCATTTTTTAACGAATCCACTATTTTCATCCAAATTCTTTTGTATTCTGAAAAATCCTGGTAGTGCTTTTCAACGTTTTGATCATACTTTTTTAATTCTTTTATTATATTAAAGAAATCCTGTGTACCAAAGTATTCACATATTGCTGGTAATGTTTCATTCAATTGCTCTATCATTTCTGCAATCTTTTCATGATAGTTTTCTCGATTTGTAATGTATAATAAAAGTGGTTTATAACGAATCCAACCAATGCAAGCATTATAGAAACGCTTGATAATTTCTTTTGAATCTGGTTCAATAAACTTTAATTTTGTCGGAAGTACCCCTGATAATAGGTGATTGTAAGAAGAAAAACCATCATGAAATGTATAACATGGAACGCGTAAAACGGTTCTCTCGCTTAGACATGTACTTAAAAAAGTATCTTCCCCGCGAGCTCCCGGTGGATTGTAAAAAGGAAAAACCTGAGATGGATCCAAAAGACTAATGCAAAGATTCGAACCTGAGATAAACTTGGCATGATTGCATTCTTGCACTTCAATTACTTTTTGTTCCGTTAGTACCTGAATATCTGCAAAAGAAACACCTCCATTTTGCATTACCTTTTTTGTGTTTTCCCAATTAACAATATCATTGCTAATTGCTTGAATAAATATACGGAAATCATCTTCCCTCAAAATGTCTGTAAATTCAATATATGGAATGGGCGAAATATAACCGCAATGATAACCATACGTGATATCTGCATTGAAAATATTTTGTAAATGGGTTTTCAGGACATGTTGTCCACCCCAGATTGCTGTGTCAGTGGTATTTGTGACAGCCACCGGATATTCATCGTCATCCAGAAACAGCAGATAATCCATTTTATTTTTCATCGCATAGTACATCACAATATTTCTTGAAGACGCATAACCTTTTCCAAAAAACATGGAAGCTTCATCCGGTTCAATAATTCCATTATGTACTAATTCCATTTTTGCATTTTCTACTTCTTCTATTCCAATAAAGTATTTGCTTTCAATCATATCCGATATATCCGAGCTTATTTTTGTAAAATCTGATTTTTTTGTTTTCTTATAATTAAGGTCATAAGCAACAAATATATTCAAACTCACCTTTTTATCATCTACTAAATTGGACTCTTTCCAATTATAGATATAACTGCTTAATACCCTTTGAAAATGTTTTCTCCCAGTAGCAAAACCAATCCCCACTTTAATATTACTATTCATAATATCCTCCTTCTTTTCTTTAATCTTTTAAACAAAATAAAGTTTCAAATTAAGTATACCATATTTTATCTAAATAGCAAAATGAGAGGCTATAATTCTGACAAATTCGTAATATTTAATCATTTTTTCTTTTTTTATTCCATACAAAGCTGAAATTATTTCCTATCCTTTTATTTCCATACAATATCCATTTTAAGCAAATAATTCCTACTTAATTCCAATTTTTCCATATCTGTGGCTGATACCCTACTGTTGCCTCCTTACCATTTCGAACGATTGGTGTTTTAAGGACGATCTGATTTTCAAGTATTTTTTCATCCTTGTCTTCCTGCGCAATATATCGTATGAGTGCAAGTATATTTTTATCTTTACATTTTTCGTCGATTAAAGCATCCATTCCGCCGACTGACTGTTTTATACTATTATACTCACCCTTGCTCATACCTTTTTCTTTTAAATCAATTAATTGATACTTTATGCCACGTTCTTTAAAATAACGCTCTGCTTTTTTCGTATCAAAACACTTTGATTTTCCAAATATCTGCACATTCATGTTTCAATTCCTCTCTTTTGAATCCTCTATTTTTTCCATGGCCGCTTCTTTTCATTCCAACCCTTTTCCCTCCAGTATGCTACATCAGCCGGATTCCATCCTTTTTTTTGTAGTAATCGCATGAAATGAAAGAATGCTTTTGTTTTTATCGAAGGATGCACTCTCCCTTTATTCTTTGTTATTTTATTTGCCAGTTTATTCACATTCTTCTCGATACTTTGATGTTTTTTTTCTTTGATTGCATTCCATGAAACTGCATTCACTGCAATCCCATAGCTATAAATCTTCCCTACTCCCCAATAAAACAAGCTATCTTTTATATCTTTGCATGCTGATTTCATGCCTCCCCCAGCTGCAGTTGAAATACAAACGGCCTGTTTTGAAAACATTTTTTCTTCTGGTCTATGTACCATCCATCGGAATCCGTAATGATCTAAAAGCACTTTCATTGAGCCCGTCGCATGATATACATATACTGGAGTTGTAAAAATCATTACATCTGCCGAATCAAGTATTTCAGAAATCGGTTTGCTATACTTGTAATGGGGACATAGTTTCTCACTTTCCATGAAACATTTTGTACAGCCACAACAAAATTCCGGCATATCTTTCGGTAAATAGATTTCATCTATATTTTCACAATCCGTAAGCTTCTCGGCTAACATTCTTCCAATATGATATGTAGATCCTTTATGATTTTGACCATTTATTAACGCTACCTTCATCAAGACGCCTCTTTCTGACATAATTTTAATGTCGCATATTGCACCAATCATAGTTTACTTTGACTTATTATAACATATTATATTTTCTTGTTCCATGAATTAGCATAAAAAAGTGAGCTGCGAACGGGCGGTTTACCATTCGTTCGTCAGCTCCTCATTTTTATAAGCGGTTCGCTCATAGTTTTGATAGCAGGTCTTCATATCCTTCCTGAACCATCTTTTCTTTCGGAATGAACTTTAGTGATGCGCTGTTGATACAATACCTTAGTCCACCCAGCTGTGTTGGTCCATCCTCAAATACATGCCCAAGATGTGCATCGCCAGTTTTGCTTCTTACTTCCGTACGTATCATACCGTGACTTTTGTCCTTAACTTCCGTTATCCGCTCTTCATCAATTGGCTTTGAAAAGCTAGGCCATCCGCAACCCGAATCAAACTTATCACTGGATACAAATAAAGGTTCTCCTGTCGTTATATCCACATATATGCCTTCTTTATATTCATTATAATATTCATTTAAAAAAGGAGCTTCTGTTGCATTGTTTTGTGTTACATCATATTGAATATTGGTTAAGGAGTTCTTTAATTCTTCCTCGGTTCTTTTTCGATACTTTTTACTGCCATCCACTGCATTGATTGCTTTCTCAAATTTATCTTTACCGATATGACAATATCCACTTGGATTCTTTTCCAAATATTTTTGATGATACTCTTCTGCCGAAAAAAAGTTTACTAATGGAGTGACTTCTACTGCAATCTTTTCTTTGTATTTTTTTTGAAGTTCTGTTATGGAATTTTTAATAACTTCTTCATCTTGCAAATCCACAAAATATATACCAGTTCGGTATTGCGTGCCAACGTCTCCACCCTGTCTGTTTATACTGACCGGATCTATCACATCATAGTATAAATCCAGTAAATATGATAGCGTAAGAATCGTATCCTCGTAAATCACCTTCACCGTTTCGGCATGGCCTGTATTATGGTGACACACTTCATCATAGGTAGGTTCTTGTGTGTTTCCATTTGCATATCCTACCTTCGTTTCTATCACACCATTTACATTCCCAAAATATTTTTCTGTTCCCCAAAAACATCCCCCAGCCAAATATATTTCTTTTCGCATTATAAATACCTCCTGTTTTCTAGAAGCAGCAATCTCTTCTTGTATCGTATATCGTATTTATTTACTGGCTTAATAACTCCAGTATACCAGATTTTGATTTTAATCCAATCGACGTCTGATCCACATTTCCATCTCGAAAAACCATAAGAGTTGGAATTGACATTACTCGAAATTTTTGAGCCAATTCACTTTGCTCATCCACATTTACCTTGCATACTTTTACTTGTGTAAGTTGATCTGCCAACTCTTCAACGACAGGTGAGAGTGACTTGCAAGGACCACACCAGGAAGCCCAAAAATCAACTAAAACCAAATTTTTCTCTTTTAAAACCTCTTCCTCAAAATTATCAACTGTTACTTCTACTACTGCCATATTATATTCCTCCTTTTTTAATTATCTTTAACATGAATTGCGATTTTTATAAAAGTATTGAAATATTTTTTTCAATTTTTTCTGGTTTTATTGTTGGAGCAAATCGTTCTACAACATTTCCTTCTCTATCCACTAAAAATTTCGTAAAATTCCATTTTATATTGGTTCCTAATATTGATTTGCTATGTTCCTTTAAATAATGGAATAATGGCTCTTCATTACCTCCATTTACTTCAATTTTAGAAAACATTGGAAACGTGGTATTATACTTTAATTGACAAAATTGATGAATATCTTTGTTGCTTCCAGGTGCCTGATTACCAAACTGATTACAAGGAAAGTCTAAAACCAAAAATCCTTGTTCCTTATACTTATCATACAAATTTTGTAATCCTTCATATTGAGGAGTGAATCCACACCCAGTTGCAGTGTTGACGATTAATAATACTTTACCTTCATATTGTTTCATTGAAACGTACGTTCCATTTTCATCTTTCACTTCAATATCATATAAGCTCATATCAAAATTACCTCCTATTTATCTTTCTTTGTTTTTATTCTTGTATGCTATTAAATTGCATGCAATGTTTATAATTAATTTATATACCGATTTATAAAAATTGTCAAGTACTTTTATTCCCATATAACTTAGATTTCTGAACGAAATTTTATTCTTTATTTTATTCACTTGCATTTTTATTTGGTTGACTTGAAAGCTCTATTATCTTAGATAAAAAAACGAGGACTGCCGCATTGTTCTGTATATTGTAACGGAACCTTTGGCAACCCTCATAATCTTATTCATCTCTCATTGACTTTACTTCTTTATGGTAAAAACATATTTCTTTGCTTTTCCTATATTCTCACCATTTTTGTAAAATACGTTTTTCGTAACATGTACGGAATATGTTTTTCCTGCTGCATAGTCTTTCGCAGGTTTTACAATGATTTTCTTTCCTTTTACACTTACACTCACATCGACTGAGTTTCCTTTCGAATCCAGTACATATACACTGTCCTTTGTTACTGTTTTTCCATCAATGTTTTGACTGAATTTTGCAGTGAAAGGCTTATTCGCACTCTTCTTCGTTTTATACGTGATTACTTCTTCCTTCTGGTTCGTCTTTACGAGGGTAAAGCTGCTGAATTTATCTACCTCAACAGACATTTTCGTTGGCTTTCCAGCCTTATCATATGTAATCTTTCCCTTCATTAGCCGGTTTTCACCATCACTATGTTGTACCAGTATTGCGAGTGACTCTACAAATTTTTTTATGTCACTTTTTTTGGATGGTACCATATTTTCAGGAATTGGAAGAACAATCTGCGTTTCCAATGCGTAATTCGTATGAATATCCACTGGTGTACTAAGTATAGATGCACCTTTTGACAGATCCGCTAGTAGCTCCTTGGTCGCTTTTATTTGCTTTTCCTGCGTTATATCTGCTACCAGAATACTTACACCATCCTCTGTTTTTGCAATACTGCTAGTTGGTATGAACAGAGTGATCTGTGGGAGGTTTACCTTTACTCCGATTTTATTTTGACTAAATGCTTCTGTAACATTTTTGGAGAGGAGCACCTTTATCTGGTCACTCGCATTTTTATCCTTTGCAATATTACTTAAATCAAGGGTAACTTCATCTTTCTTATTGGATAATACACTTTTTATAACGCTTAATGCTTCCTCTTTTCCTAGCTCAACCGTATCCGTTGTTACTCCAGCAAGGTCTTTGGTATTCGTTACTTTTACCTTAATAGCAACTGTTTCACCTGTAGAATCACCAAAGGTTATGTTTGCCTTCTTTTCATGCGTAGGACCCATTGCATTTCCAAAGCCTCCTGCATAGTTTGCTAGTACTGTTAATGAATATGATTTTTCAAAAATTTGAACTCCATGATAATTACCTTTCACCGTAATTACTACTTTTTTACTTGCGTTAGTATTTGCAGTTACGATTCCATCTTTCGTAATAACCGTGGCATCAGAGGTTGACCAAGTAAGTGTTACTCCGTTGGAAGTTTTTAAGAAATTAAGATTTGACGTTATCTTATCTATGCTTTCATTGCTTCCAAGCATATCTTTTTGTAACGTGTTCAATACGGTATCTTTTATACCCTCATAGGTCTTTCCACTTTCCGATACGATAATGGTTGTTGTAACCGTTCTATCCTTTGTTCCTAAAACATCTTCCGTCGATAAATTGAAAACTGGGATTCCTTCGGAATCGAAGAAGACCTGTTTCATTCTTGTATGTCTGCATGGATCATTCAAATCAGAAGCTGCAGCAAATTCACATTCACCATTTGCACAATTTTCTGGTCTTGCATGATATACAATAACGGTGTTTCCATATTCATCCGTTGTATAGGAGTTATGACCTGGTCCGTATTGATCAATCAAATCCTCGGTTGTTAATACTGGATATGCATTTTTTGTCCAAACACTGGCGTTGGTTAAATCTGCCGTAATATCAGCTGATAATACTCCAAGACAATATGTCTTATCGACAGAGGATGCAGAAAATCCTAAATATATTTTTCCACCATGTTGAATCGCTACTGGTCCTTCATTTACGGTATCATTGCTCGACTCCCATGCATAATCTGGTACTGATATTTTAACTGCATCACTGGTAAGTTGCTGTGGATTGCTACTATCTACCGATGCAATAAAGATACTAGAAACACTATCAATTTGCGCCCATGATACATAGCTCTTTCCATTGCATTCAAAGTAAGTCATATCCAGAGAGAAATTTGTGAACGCTTTGCTATCGGTTGGTTTTGCCTTCATCAAACCTAGCATGGTCCAACTGCTTGGATCCATCATGTTATTGCCTGTATATTTTAAAATGTGAGGACGAATGGACCATACATTACTGCTTGATGTACTAGCGGTACAAAAGATGTACCAACTACTACCTATTTTGTGCATTTCCGGTGCCCAGATATAACGGAAATAAGAACCTGAGCTTTGTGTATCTGCTGACCAGATGGTCACTTCTTGTGCTGTAGCCAAGCCTGCAATCGTAGTCGCTCTTCTTAATATAACACGATCGTAGCCATCTCCAGAACCACGAACTGGATAGGAAGCAGTAAAGTAATAGTATCCATCGTCTCCCCTTACAACATGTGGATCTGCGCGTTCTTCAATCAAAGGTGTTTCGGTAAATTCATTGGTATTTACCGTACCCGTAATCGTATAGCTTCCGTTTACCTTCGTATTAATTTTATGTAATTCCTTTTGATCCCAGGTAATTCCATACGTTTTCTTTTCACCATTGCTATAGCTTACCTCGACAGAATCTGCTAGTTTACCGATGGATTCACCTGTTTTTATCCCAACATTTTCAATGTCACTAACTTTAGTACTGTAAATATCACCAAATTTACCTGTTAATTTGGTGAGTTCACTTTCTGTAAGATCAAAGATGGAACTTTCGATTGCACCATCAGGTATCGTTGCTGTTACTTTAGACATCGTATGATCGCTTACTACTGGTTCCGTAAAGCTTTTAAAATCATCCGTTTTGGATAGATAGTTCTTACCTTCACTTCCTGTCCAATATACAAGATAGCTCTTTGTACTATCGTCATAGTTACATTCAATATCCGTCACTAAAATACCAGTCGTATCGAGTTTCACATACCTTTCATTATTAAATTGAATGAGATCTTTTGAATCATACAACAGGATGTAACTGCTGCTATTGTTGTCCGTCGCAATTAATCCATAGCTTCCGTCCGCTTTCTTGAATACCACTGGATTACCCATTTTCTTTGTTCCAACCGTTGGATATAAAATTGCCTTTTTGTGATTCAATGGAACGAATGTTTCTCCATCGGTGGAATATGCATAGTGCAAGGTATCCGTTCTTGTCGTATCTCCAGATGTTACATAGGTCAATAATTTCTTAGCGGTATTGTTGATAAAGCTTCCTTTTATCTTCCATATCTGTGGCGTCTTTAAACCATCTGCTGTAATCGTAACATTTGTACCCTCTTTTGTTAAATCGATTCCATTGGATAGATCTGTACTTAATACGAAGCCTTCCTCCAGAGCGAGGCTTACTATGGCCTTGCTCAAATCGGTATTTTCACTTCTGGTTTTGTCAAAATACAAATTCAATACATGATTTTTTTTGTCTAGCTTTGATGTTGATAGTTGTAGTCCATCTACCGTAGCACCTTTTAATCCAGCTATGCTGATACCCCGCGTCTGCGCAACCTCTATATTACTGAGTGCACGATTGTACACTTTTATATTATCAAAATAGCCTTTAAAATAAGCGTCTCCCGAATAAAAAGATTTTCCGAGGTAGGAAACCAAGTTCGTTCCCATATCCGACATTTTAACTCCAAGATTCTTATTCTTTGCAATTTGCACACCATCTTGATAGATCCGCATGCTAGTATCCGTTACTACGATTGTTATGTTCGTCCATTTGTTTAAAATGGAACTAACAGACGCCGATGCATCATATTCTGCTCGATAAGAGCCCTTTGTAATTGCATTTCGTATTTGAGTTGGACTCGTTTTTAAGAACATATACCTACTATCGTCTTTGCCCACTGTCCATGTAAAGAAGTTTCCTCCTGTTGTAGCTGACTTTATATCCATAGAGATAGTAAACGTATCTCTTCCTGTAAAGAATTTGTCTTCAAAAGCTGCATAGGAGCCACTCGTTCCATCCAGATATAATACCTGTGAATTGGTATCATTGTCAGTTACATAGGTTGCTTTTCCATACAGGGTACCATTGTGATTGTTTCCACTGGTGTCCTTCATTGTGTTTCCTGATAAACTCTCATTAAAATCATAAGAAATTACTGGGTTTTCCTGTTTTTCTTCCTCAACTGGTTTTAAGATTTTGTATGCTTTTGTTAGGTCTTGGTATTCTTTTGCTGTAATTCGCAACACGGTACCATGTCGTTTTAGATTACCGCCCAAATTATAATTGCTAACCTTCGTGAATTTTCCACTTGATAAATCATTTGTTATCATTGGAAGATAACCACCTCCAGTTCCATACTGGTCTACCATAAGGCACCAAGTATCTTTTGAAGCATCATCTTCATTGAGCTTATAAATCAATGGTCCTTCTACTCCAGACAAACTTCCAAGCATTTCGGAATTGACCGTAGTCCATGTGGAATTCAAAAGTTGACTGCTAGTATCAAGTCCAACTCTCTTTGTTGTCTCGTCTTTTGAATACCGATAATACGCTTCATTGTATTTAATAATCGTAGAATCAATGACGTGATTTTCCCTTTCCAAATAAATCTGTGCCTTAGTAAAGGTAAAAAAATCTCTTGTTTTCGCACAATAGATTCTTTGCTTTGGCGTACTGTCCGTTGGTAACTTCACCATTGATGGTAAGCGATGAATAACCTACCGTT
>DIGJ01000007.1 GCA_002419585.1 Lachnoclostridium sp. UBA5725 | reverse complement strand
ATCAGTAGTTTTTCAGCAGCCTTATATGTAACGTAAACTCAATCGAGGAATTGGCTCCCCTAAGAGCCAATTCCTCGATGTTTTGAGGTTACGTGGAATGTTTATACGACTGATATAAAATCCTAGCATGGGAGCCGTGTAAATTGTAGAAAGACTAAAATACTCAGCCTATTCTGGCTTCACTCCCCAACAAAAACTCGCGTCCGTCTTTCGATAAAACAGAATTTAATTATTATGCCTTAATGTCCCTATGTTTTAGTAAGAGTAAAGACAAAATCAAGAAAACGGAAACAAAAAGAATGCAACTCATAATAAACGGAAGTAACTCAATTTGCATACCTGGTTTGTTGGCGCGCATTCCGTAGGATAATAATGCATAAGGCCAGTATAGGGCATAGCCTTTTGTAGTAAATAAAAGTCCAAGAATACCGCCTAGCAAGGAAATACCAACGGGAATCGAAAAGGAGCGGATGATCATGGAAAGGAACAGTTGAAGGCTGCATATGGAAAGACATCCTAGCAGACCGCACAAAAACCATTCGATCAGCGTAATCGGTAGGGGTTCCGTAATATGTGCTATCTTCCCACAGACAATAAAGAGTAAGAAAATCCAGGAAATTGAAAGAAATGCCATTTTAGCAGTTGTAATTAACTTTCCGAATAGTAGGTAGATGCGTGGGACAGGTACGGTCATAAATAGATTTAGATTGTGGTTAAAGTGTTCCATTCGCCATAGGTAGGCGCAATAAGTACCAATCAAGGCTGGCATAAAGAAATAACAAAGAAACAGGGTGTGTTGTGACCAAAGACTATTCCATGTATTACTTAAAACACCCTGATTATATGTAAAATTCAAAGTGCCAATGAGTGCAGATAGAGCAGGAAGAAGTAAAAAGGCAATCCATACCGGATTTCCCTTTAATTTTAAATTTTCTGCTTTTATAACGTTGTTTAACATATTTTTCCTCATTTCTGCGCTGCTCTTTGTGCATATCAAGTTTGTGTGCGCAGCGCAGACACAAACTTGCTGAGTATATGATTTTCTTCACTTTGTAAAAAGATTTTCTTTCACACTTCATTCGTAATGGAAAGGCGCCGGCCAATTAAATAAAGTACAACCATCCAGATGGCAACCGATAGAAGGCCCCATGGATTCACATTGCACCAAGTGTACGATATGTACCTTGTTTTGGCGTCATATTCGCTGATCAGGGACAAGGTCAAAGTAACGTAATTTGTCCACAGTACAGCATGTTGAAGAACTGGGTACTGATTGAGAAACATTAGAAACAATCCGCAAAAGGAGCCTATTATCCCGATGGAAAGAGAGACCATTTGATTCCGGATAAACAAGGACAAATTAAGCTGCAGGATATAAGAAGCAAAGGTTACCAACAAACTAAAAAAGAAATAAAGTGCAATTTTATCAAGTGGAGCAGCATGTTCAAAATGAAACACCTTTCCGGTCAAGACAACGACCAGTGCCTGCCCAATACATAATAAGAGGCAAAAGATTACGCCTAAGGCCAGTTTGGCATGATACAAAGAACTTCTAGATTGTAGCGTATATAAAAGTTTCAAGGTTTCCCCTTTGTGCTCTACGTCAGCAATCCGGCTTGCAAGGACTGCCACAAAGCTAGGAGCTAAAATCGCATTTAGGATTGGCATTTCATAAAGTAACATCATCCATCCCCACTGCCTCTGTGCATCACTTGCAGTGCGAAGCCCAAAGGAACACCAGACAAAATTAATTGCCAAAAAAAAGAAGGTTAGCAGCATAAGTATAGAAATCCTGTTTTTTGCAAGTTCCAGTTTAAATGGTTTCATAAACTCTGCTCCTTTCCGGTAAGTGACAGGAAGATATCTTCCAGGCTTTGTTCTCGGTTTTCAATTCGGTAGATCATGATATCTTGTTCAAACATAGAGTGTGAAAGCTTTCCAATCGTATCATCTGTCAATGGTGGAAGAAGGAAGTATTCATTTTTTCGTTGAAAGGAAATTTGTTTTTCGTTAAGTATTTGGATCGTTTTATTCTCGCTATCTGTCCGAAATGCAATATTCCCATGACTTTTTTGATGAAGATTCTCCAAGGAGTCCTCAAAAATCAGCTTTCCTTGATTGATGATTCCCACATAATCTGCCATTTGGTCAATCTCACTTAAAAGATGACTGGATACCAATACGGTCATGTCAAAAGTCTTTGGTAGCGATACAATGAGTTCACGCATTTCTTGTATTCCGGCAGGATCTAGTCCATTGGTTGGCTCATCCAAAATCAGCAATTTTGGATAACCAAGTAATGCAGTTGCAAGTCCTAATCGCTGCTTCATTCCGAGGGAATAGTGATTGACTTTTTTATCCTTTTGGGAAGTCAGTCGGACAATGGATAACAGTTCTAAAATCTGTTTTTCATCGACTCCTTTTAGTATAGCAGCAATACGAAGATTATCGAAACCAGATAAATGCCCATAATAACTAGGTGATTCGATCAGGGAGCCAATATTTTTCAACAATTCCAATCGGTTTTTATCGGTGGACTGTTTGCCGAAGATCGTGACGCAGCCTCGTGTGGGTGCTGCTAAGCCAAGGATCATTTTGAGTGTTGTACTCTTTCCGGCACCATTTGGGCCTAGGAATCCATATATGGCATTTTGAGGTACGCTAAGGTCAACGTGGTCGACTCGAAGAAGATTTCCGTATTTCTTACATAGACTTTCTGTTGTTATAATGGGATTTTTTATCATTGCATTCATATTGTATGAAGCCTCCTGGTTCTGTTTGATTTGATAGAATCAGATTAGACCAGTGACCTTACGCACAAATGAAAGCAATCTTACGTTTACATTAAGTTTGGGAGAGAAGCATTTACGAAAAAGAAAAGTATCGGTAAAATAAAGAAATAGATTAAAAGAATAAGATTAAAAAAATAGATTAAAAGAAATAGATGATAGAAGAAATAAATAGAAATAAATCATAGAAGGAATGAATTATAAAAGGAATAAATCAAAAAAGAAATAAATCATGAAAGAAACAGATCATACAGCAAATGATTATAAGAGAAAGAAAAAATGAGGGGCATGATTATGAACTATACAGCTCGAAAAATACTGTTAGTGGAGGATGAAACAGACATCCTTCTTATGGAACGAAAATTGCTTATAAAAGAAGGATATGAATCAATATTTACGGCGTCAGACTGCGGACAGGCGATGAAAAAGGTAGCGGATATACAACCACACTTAATTGTACTCGACATTATGCTCCCAGATGGCAATGGGTTCGAACTGTATCAAAGTATAAGAAAAATAACAGATGCTCCTATTTTATTTTTATCTGCCAGGGATGAGGATGCGGACCGTATTGCAGGTCTGGGTCTTGGTGCAGATGATTATATTACGAAACCATTTTTACCAGAGGAACTCCTCCTTCGTATTCGCAATGTCTTGATTCGCGCGTACCGAGAAGATAACGAAGCTTCCCAAGATGTACTCTGGCTTTCTGATACCATGGTGGATTGGGGTGGCGGAATGGTTTGTCGGAATGGAAAAGATGTCATGTTGACCGCAAAAGAATATCAAATTCTTCAAAAACTAGCTGAAAACAGAGGAAATATCGTTACGATAGACTGTTTATGTGATACTCTTTGGCAGGGTGAGAATTTTGGATATGAAAATACACTGATGGTGCATATCCGAAGACTTCGAGAAAAGTTAGAAAAGGATCCTTCCAATCCAAAGTGGCTGCTTACCGTACGCGGATTAGGCTATAAGCTGGTAAAATAGGAGAATATCGATGGAAAAGGGAACAATTTTAAATAAACTGCATTTCATTTTATTTATGGTACTGACCGTTGTTTTATCGGCGATTATTACCATAGTTATCTATATCTTTATTGCTATGGTTGGCATGAAAGGTCAAAGGATATTAAGTGTCAGTAACATTGTAAAAGAACTAAAAAATACGCAAGATGGGTATTCATTATCGAATGAAGCGATGGATACCTTGAAACAGAATCATTGTTTTGCTTTCTTAATGAATGAAGATGGCAACGTGATTTGGGAGTACGCAAAACCAAAGGATGTACCGGATGAATTTTCCCTGCAAGAAGTAGCCTCTTTTTCCAGATGGTATCTAAAAGACTATCCCGTACTAAATTGGAAATATGAATCTGGAATATTTGTGTTGGGTTATCCCAAAAATACACTATGGAAGTACACTGTTGAAATGCCAAATTCGCAAATTGAACTTTTGATCAAGTGGATGATTCCTATGATGCTTTTTATTATGAGCTGTATCTTTACAGTGGGGGCAATTTGGAATAAAAAAGTGTTACATAACCAAGACAAGGAGCGAACGGAATGGATTGCAGGTGTTTCACATGATATACGCACCCCATTGACCATGATACTAGGATATGCAAAAGAATTAAGCGAACCCCAGACGATTACAAATGAGCAAAAAGAACAGGCGCAAATTATTCTACGCCAATCACAAAGGATAAAGGTTTTAGTCGAAGATTTCAACATGGCAAACAAGCTTACCTATGGGATGCTCACCATTGATAAGAAAAAAGTAAAGCTTTCTGCAGTATTAAGACAAGTCGTAGCAGATATCATGAATGCGGGTATGAATGACTGTTATGAGATTTCCTTAGAACTATCGGAAGATTGCATTGCGAAAGTAGATGAAAAGCTCCTATATCGCGCAGTAACAAATCTGGTACGTAACAGCATCAATCACAATCCTTTGGGGTGCCATATCACGGTATCTTGTCAAAAGATTCGATTTGGGTCACTTATTCGAGTACAGGATGATGGATGTGGCTATGAAAAGGAAATACGTAAACATAGACGGGTTACTAGCAAAAAACTAAACGCGCACGGACTTGGTTTAATCATTGTAAACAGAATTATGAAAGCACATCATGGCACACTAAAGCTTTATAACAAAGGCGGTGCCGTAGCTGAATTAAGATTTTTGAGGGCGAGGTAAAGAGTATCATTAGGAGTGAGTATAATAAAGTGAGGGTAAAAAATGAAACAAAAAATAATAAGCAATTTATCTTTAGTTATAGCTGTAATAGCTTTGATACTACTTTTCTTGCCTGATTTTATTTTTAAAAAGGATAATCCACTTTTTGAATATATTGCGGGTGCATTAATTGTAGTTTATTATGTAGTCGATTTGGTTATTGATATAAAGCAAAGAAAGTATTCTACTGCTATCTTTATTATAATAATAGATATATTGCAAATAGTAGCAATTATCATATTTTGTATTTTGCATACGATAAGTGTTGATCAGACAAATATGGAACTCTTATGGAAAAGGTACGATTATATTCAAAAATCTGTGTTAACTATAATTGTTTTAGGTGGCGTAAAATGCATATTAGAAAGCAAAAAGTTTGAAATTCAACACGAATCGTTATGATTCAGTTTATAGAAATTCTTCTTATTTCGAGTATAAAGTTTTTTAAAAACCTCAAATCCTGTGTTGTAAACATCTTTATTTAATGCATTTGGATAATAAGTCTTGGAAACGGAAATTAACTGATCCGATTGATCAAGGCTTTTTATCACACCGATACCAACGGCAGCTGCTAAAGCGGCTCCCACAGCACCAGCATTTTGAGGATTATCAACGGTCTCGATGTTTCGTCCTAATATATCTGCAAGTATCTGACATGTTATAGAAGAAAGTGCGCCACCTCCGACAAAACGTATCGTTTTTGAGGTGACTAGCTTATCTTCTTCAGCCTCAAGCATCCAGCGCAAGTGATAACAAACACCTTCTAGTACGGAACGTATCAACTCCGTTTTCCCTGTTTCCAAACCGATATTAAAAAACATACCCCTTACGTTTGCGTCTTCAAATGGACAGCGGTTGCCATGTAACCAAGGGGTAAAAATAACGCCATTGCTACCAGTAGGAATTTTTTTTATTACCTCCATCATATAGTCATAAAGGCTTGTATGGATGGATTCATGCGACTGCGTCACATTTTTCTTTTCTAGGTAAATATCAATTTCGTCCAGTGCTAGATGATCTTTTACCCATTCAAGGCATTTCCCAGCAGTTTCTAGTTCCGCAAAATAATGATAACGCCCTTCACTTGCACCCACCACAGCTGCAATCTTAGCATTCAGATCAACCATAGGCTTACTGACAACAGTTGAAACCCATCCAGAGGTTCCACAATAAATATGTGTGCTCCCTTCTTTTACAGCACCGGCACCGATGCCAATGAGGGAAGCATCTCCTCCGCCACCAAAAACAGAGATTCCCTGCTGTAAACCCAATTCTTCTGCAGCTTTTTTTGTTAGCACACCGGCTTTATCCGTAGAACGAATAATACGGGGAAGATGGGCATAATTTACACCAAGCATATGGCACATACGTTTACTGAAACCTTCATGCCCTTTTCTGATGTCATAGAGAAGTGTAGCAAATGCAGAATCCGTAGTGCAAATGAACTCTCCAGTACATTTTTGAATCAGAAAATCCTTTACATCCAGCCATTTATAAATTCGCCCAAAGCAATCAGGCTCATTTTTTTCGACCCACTTATATTTCCACACAGGGTCTTTTATGCTAGAAGCAACTGCTTTTGTTATGTATAGAGATTGGAGCAATTTAAAAAGGTTACAGCCTGAAATTTTTAAACCATGCTCCAGTCCTTCATGAAGTTGTTCCCTAGCCCTTTGATCCATATAAATCATTGCTGGACGGAGAGGTTCCCCGTTTTGATCCGTCAATACGACTCCTTGCATTTGAGAACAAAAAGAGATGCCAGATATTTGAGCGGGTAAGAGGGATGATTTTCCAAGTAACTGTTTTGTGGTAATACACATCGCATTCCACCAATCAGCAGGGTCTTGTTCAGCACCTCCGTTTTCTAATAAATGCAAAGGGTATGTCATACCAGCGTGTCCAAGGAGTCTGATTTTATCGTCTACTTGAAAAAGACAGGTTTTAATCGCAGTAGTTCCCACATCATAGGTAATAATATAAGAGTTATTTTGCATAGTTTACCCCATTTCTGCGCTGTTCTTTGCGCATAGCTAGTCTGTGTTTGATAATGCAGCCTTGATAAAAGCTAAAACTTGTTCCACCACAAAGTCATCCATTTCAAAAATATCCTCATCCACGTAAATCTTGAATCGTTCCCTGTAATAATCACAGGAATAAGAAAATTGTAACATCATAAACAGATTGTCTAATAAAAAGGCAAACATCTTAGGATCACAATCTGGTCGTACCTCTCCTTTTTTTTGTGCGTTTTCAATCAAAGAAGAATACAAAACGGCGCTAATGGATTCAAGACTTTCCACGGTCTGTAGCATAATCCTTGAATTGCTCTGCGTTGACATTTCATTGTATAGGCGGATCATATTAATGTGATCTCGTGAGTGTTTTTGAATCAGACGCAATATCTTTTCTACCTTGATGAGAATATCTTCGTCACCTGTCATAATGTCTTCCAGTGCACACTTTATAGCACCGGCTCCTGATGTTACGGTCGTAAGGAATAAGTCTTCCTTATTTTCAAAATATTGAAATAAGCTGCCAACGCTTATATTTGCCTGCTTTGCAATATGATTTGTATTTGCATTATCATATCCATGGGTTGCAAATTCATGAATTCCTGCCTGCAAGATACGATTTCTTTTTTGTTCCGGAATTCGGTTAAATAATTCGGTCAAAATGAATCCTCCAAATGTAATTTATGTGAGTGGCTGCTCAGGTTAGTTAAAGATATGTTGTGAGAAAACTAAAAATAACACAAATCCCATGAAAAAAGACATATTATAGGAATATCTGATAATAGAATATAGTGAGTGGCTGCTCATTTTTATAATTGGATGGATAATAGGAGGATGTTTGATGGATACAAGATATGCTATTTCGAAATACCCAGATGCTGCAAAAGTCATCAGTCAACTGGATGAACTCATTGCAAAGCCGGTTTCCAGCATTAGTAAGGAAAAATTAACCGCTTACGAAAACGAATATTTTGATAAGAAATGCGCGAAATCAAAAGATATGATTCAAGAAGCAAAGGAGTGTATACCAGGCGGGGTACAGCATAATCTTGCATTCAATTATCCCTTCCCTCTTGTTTTTAATAAAGCCGATGGACCATACCTATATGATATCGATGGTAACCGCTATTATGATTTTTTACAGGCAGGTGGTCCGACTGTTTTAGGCAGCAATCCAATATCGGTGCGTGAAAAGGTAATCGAATTATTAAATGACTGTGGTCCTTCTACTGGATTGTTCCATGAATATGAGTATAAACTGGCAAAAAAAATAATTGATAATTTTGATTCCGTTGAGATGTTTCGTATGCTTGGTTCTGGAACGGAAGGCTGTATGGCAGCGATTCGAGTGGCAAGATTAGCGACTGGCAAAAAGCATATCATAAAAATGGGTGGAGCTTATCATGGCTGGAGCGATCAATTAGCTTATGGAATCCGTATTCCAGGATCAAAATGGACGCAGGCCCATGGGGTGCCTCATTTTTGCTTTAAAGGGATTCAGGAATTCTTCCCGAACGATTTGAACGATTTAGAACGCAAATTGAAAAAGAATAGCCTCCGTGGAGGCACGGCCGCCGTTATGATAGAGCCTTTGGGACCGGAAAGTGGAACAAGACCGGTCGATAAAGACTTCAATAAAGGTGTGGAAGCGTTGTGTAGAAAATACGGGGCACTGCTGATATTTGATGAGGTTGTTACCGCATTTCGTGTTGGAATGGCGGGAGCGCAGGGGTATTTTGGCGTTTCGCCAGACCTTACGGTATTTGGAAAAGTTGTGGCTGGTGGCTATCCAGGAGCTGGCGGCCTTGGTGGAAAAAAAGAATATATGAAGTATCTGGCAGCGGGAATCCAGACAGGTGATAAACATAAAAAGGCATTAATTGGAGGTACCATGGCAGCAACTCCAATTAGCTGTGTTGCAGGATACTATGCACTTAGTGAAATTGAAAATACCAATGCAGCACAAGTAGCAGGCAAAATGGGAGACCGCCTGACAAAAGGTCTTGAGGAATTAATACTAAAATATAAATTACCGTTTGTTGTATTTAATCAAGGTTCAATCTGTCACCTTGAAACCGTTGGAACAGTACATTTTTCCCTGAACTGGTCAAAACCATGGACGATTCCAAACGTACTAAAAGAAACTTCGGTGCGAAAAAAAGAAATGGAGCATATGGGAGCTGCTTTTATGGCAGAGGGAATCGTTACGCTTGCAGGCAGCCGACTTTATACGAGCGCGGCATATACAGAAGAGATGATTGATGATGCATTGTTGTGCTTTGAACGTGTATTCCAAAATGTGGTTGTAAAGGCTTAATTATGAATGATAAGAAAGAATGGGTGAACGATTTTTAATGAAAGGGCTTGGTATTAAATTATGAATGAAAGAATAGCAAAAGAACTCGTTATTCAGGCAGGGCTTAAGTTAATTGAGGCAGGACTAATTGCACGAACTTGGGGAAATATCAGCTGTCGGATCAATGATAAGTTATTTGCAATTACGCCGAGTGGACGTTCCTATGAAACCTTAAAACCGGAGGATATTGTAATATGCCAGATCGCGGATTGCAAATATGAAGGAGAAATTAAGCCATCTTCCGAAAAGAGAATCCATGCTTTGGTATACCATACCTTTTCAGATATTGGTTTTGTTATTCATACCCATCAGCCTAAGGCGTCCATCATCAGTGCAATGGGGATTGAAAAAATACCGACCTCTAGCTATCCACTTTTAAAGAGTCATGTTTCAATCGCAGACTATGGATTGCCTGGCACGAAAAAACTAGTGAAAGGAATTGGAAAAGAATTAAATCGTGGTAAAGGCCATGCGGTAATCATGGCTCATCATGGTGCATTGTGCTTTGGGAAGGATGATCAGGAGGCTTTCTTGACTGCGCAGCAACTAGAAGATGCTTGTCTGAATTTTATAAATAAAAATGAAATTGGAAATGGTGAAGCAGTGCAATTCGAAGAGAAGAACCTATCAAGCAAGTATGTGACTTTGATTTCTGGTAAAAAAAGTATGGAAAGTCCGATACGCATGTATGAAAGCCATAGAGTAGCGGATGGTTTTTTGTTTCAAACGGATGTTGAGACGAAATATGGCTTTCTAGATGATATGCCGTATGAAGCACAAGTACATCGGACCATCTATCTAAAACGCAAGGATATCAACTTTATCAGCCAGGATTATGACCATGCGCTGCTTGCTGTCTCACAGGTGAAGATGCCACTAAAGCCTTATCTTGATGATTTTGCACAAATTATAGGTTGTAGCGCAAGGTGTGCCAAAACATTGGATGCTGCGATGATAGAAAAGGCTTTGCGTGGGCGATTTGCTGTACTGATACCGGAAGGAGGAGCGCTGTGCTGTGCAACTACGGCCGCCGATTTAGTTGCGGTTAAGCTGATTATGGAAAAGAATGCGCTTACGCAAATAGGTACGAAGTTAAATAAAGGAGGAAAGACCATTCCTTTGGCTGATTGTATGCTGATGAACTTTGTTTATAAGAAAAAGTATTCCAAAATAGCGAAAAATTCTAACGTATTTTTTTAGAATAAAAGGAGGATAAAAATTGGAAACAAACTATAAAGTATATAAATATCGATGGGTAATTTTAGGAGCGATTGTACCTATTATTATCTGTACCGAAATGTTTTGGCTGATACTTTCTCCTATATCAAGCATGGCAGGTGAATATTACAAGGTTGACAGTATGGGAATATCTTTGTTTACTGCGAGTTATATGATTATGTATATACTGTGTACCATTCCAGCTTCCTGGGTAATTGACAAATATGGATACCGCTATTCACTCATTATCGGTGCTCTCATAACTGCTATTTTTGGCATACTACGAATTGCCTTTGCGGATAACTTTATGGTGGTCATTGTTTTCCAATTTATTATAGCAATCGGTCAGCCGTTCTTACTTAATATTTCAACAAAAGTACCTGCAAATTGGTTCCCTCTTTATGAGCGCTCCATCGCTTCTGGGATTTTAACAATGGCACAATATATGGGGTTTGTTGTAGCAATGATACTATCCCCTATTATTGCGGGAGATTATGGTATACCTGGTTTATATAAAGTATTTGGTGTAATAGGATGCGTTTGTGCAGCAGTAGCCATACTGTTTACCAGAGAAAAGCCTCCCATACCATCCGGGCCAGAAGTTATAAAAGAAGATATTAGTATTCGATCGATGATGCATCTTTTTAAGAACAAAAACTTTGGTTATGTACTTGTTATTGCATTCATTTCGATGGGAATATTTAATACCTTACTTACTTTAATTGAAAACATTCTGAAACCTAGAGGAATGACAATGGATCAGGCAGGGATTGTTGGGGCTGCATTTGTTGTTGCTGGCGTAATAGGCGCTGTATTACTGCCATTCCTTTCGGATAAACTTCATAAACGAAAACCTTTGTTTGTTTTAGCAATTTCCTTTATGGTCCCACTTTACCTTGGCATTACATATCTTACGGATTTTACTCTGGTTACGGTTATATCAGCACTTGCAGGATTTACGGTAATGGGAGTTGCCCCAATCTTATTTCAACATGGTGCAGAAGTTGCATATCCAGTAAAAGAAGGAACATCCTTTGGATTAATTCTCCTTATGGGACAAATATCGGGAGCTTTGTTTGTCGTAATTTTTGAAGCGGTCAATAAAGTGGCTGGAACCGTTACAGTACCGATGTTATGTATTGTTATTGCAACAGCAATTGAAATCCCATTTACTATAAAAATGAAAGAGTCAGAAATACTAAAATCAAGAGAATGAGAAGAAATATAAATATAGACATATCCTGCAAAAGGGTATGGAATAATATTATTTCTTTTCTTAAAAGTATTAACGCGGTTGTCTTTTAATTGATTACCTTGACAAAGAATTGTGAATTGTCTATAATATGGTGCATAGATTTGAGCGAAGGACAATGTACGGAAAGTATATCATACAATTATGACTTAAGCTCTATTTTTTTATCTAAATTTATTTATCAAGGAGAGATTATTATGAAAAAGGCGTTCGCTTTATTATTATGTACAGTTTTAATATCTGGTATATTAGCAGGATGTGGTTCTACCGAAAAGAAAGAAGCAGATAATACTGCGGAAGGAAAAACATGGATTGTTGCTACCGATACGGTCTTCAAACCTTTTGAGTACACAAATGAAAAGAATGAATTTGTAGGAATTGATGTTGATATAATTGCTGCAATTGCTGAGGATCAAGGGTTTAAATATGAATTACAAAGCCTTGGTTGGGACGCAGCTGTAGCAGCTGTTCAGGCAGGTCAGGCAGATGGTATTATTGCAGGAGCTACAATCAAGCAAGATCGTATTGATTCCGGCTGGATATTCTCAGAAGGTTACTACAATGCGACTCAGACATTTGTAGTAGCTGAAGGTAGTGATATTGCAAGCTTTGATGATTTGAAAGGCAAAAATGTTGCAGTTAAAAATGCTACAGCCGGTGCAGATTATGCAAACAGCTTAAAAGATCAATATGGGTTTACAGTTACTGTATTTGAAGATTCACCTACCATGTATCAGGATGTTGTTCTTGGAAATAGTGTTGCATGTGTTGAAGATACACCAATCATGGCAGCTTCCATCAAAGAAAATGGTCTTGCACTTATGATTCCAGCAGGTATGGAAAGTGAAGGTGCTCCTTATGGTTTTGCTATTATGGATAAAGCAGATCAAGAATTACTCGATATGTTCAATGCTGGGTTGGCGAATATTAAGAAAAACGGAATCTATGATGAAATAATTGCTAAATATTTGAAATAAAAGTAAGCTTATTGTGAACGTGGGAGACCTGTTACAGGTTGCTCACGTTCTTGCTATCATCGTAAATACTTGATGATGGTATTGTACGAAATGAAATATGGAGGAAAAGAAATCAATGATTGCAATTATTCAAACCTATGGTTGGATGCTGCTTGCGGCATTAGGAAAGACGATACTACTTACACTATTATCCTTATTTTTTGCCATGATTCTAGGTATGATTTTCGCCTTGATGAATGTAGGAAAAAATCGTTTGTTAAACCTTTTGGGCACGGTTTATGTTGATGCCATTCGTGGTGTACCATTAATGGTTTTGGCATTTTTTATTTATTTTGGTATACCTTCAGGAATGAAAGGGATGGGTATACAGAATTTTAGACTTAGCGCTTTGCAGGCTGGTACCATGGCATTAGCCCTAAACTGCGGTGCCTATATGGCTGAAATTATTCGTGCTGGAATTGAAAGCGTTGATAAAGGACAGATGGAAGCCAGTCGTAGTCTAGGGTTAACCTATGGTAAGAGCATGCGATTGGTTGTGTTGCCACAGGCGATTCGTACGATGGTTCCTTCTATCATCAATCAGTTTATTATTACTTTAAAAGATACCTCGATTCTTTCTGTTATTGCTTTTCCAGAACTTATGAATATGGGTAAAATCATTAGTGGAAATACAGGAATGGTTTTGCAAACATGGACAATAGTAGGTGTTATGTATATGGCTGTCATTATTACGCTAAGTAAAATCGCTAAGAGGATTGAAAGGAGGGTAAACCGTGGACGATAATATTAAAATACATGTAGAGCATTTAAAGAAGAATTTTGATAAATTAGAAGTTTTAAAAGATATGAGCATTGATATTTTGGAAGGAGAGGTTGTCGTACTATTAGGACCTTCTGGAAGCGGAAAATCAACATTCCTTCGTTGCCTCAATCAGTTGGAAACAGCAACGAGTGGTACGATTATTATTGATGATAAGAATATCACCGACAAACATACCGATATCAATAAAGTACGTGAAAACATAGGCATGGTGTTCCAGCATTTCAATCTTTTCCCACATAAAACAGTTTTGGAGAATATCATGCTGGTTCCTGTGGAATTAAAAAAGATGACAAAGGAAGAGGCAAAGGATAAGTCCATGCAGTTGTTAAAACGAGTGGGACTTGATACCAAGGCAGATGCATATCCATCTCAACTTTCCGGAGGACAGAAACAACGTGTCGCAATTGCCAGATCACTTGCTATGAATCCGGATATTATGCTCTTTGATGAACCAACATCGGCATTGGACCCAGAAATGGTAGGAGAAGTACTAAATGTTATGCAGGAGTTGGTAGCGGAAGGTATGACCATGGTTATTGTTACCCACGAAATTGGTTTTGCAAAAGAAGTAGCAGATCGCATTGTATTCATGGATGGTGGCTATATTGTAGAGCAGGGTACTCCTGAAGAAGTGATTCTACGTCCAAAGGAAGCTAGAACCATTGATTTTTTAAATAAAGTTTTGTAGTTTTGTTTGGAGGTAAATCTGATGAAAAAGATTATTACGATTAGCCGTGAGTTTGGTGCAGGAGGCGGAGAAATCGGAAGAGAAGTAGCCAAGGCTTTGAACTATTATTACTATGACAAAGAGATTATCCTAAAGGCAGCAAAAGAATCCAATGTTGATGTGGAGAGCCTGCTCAAATGGGATGAGAAAGTTCCGATGAACTTTGGTTTTGCGCAGAGCCTTTTTGATTTTTATAATAAACCATTAAGTGAAAAACTGTTTGATGTTCAGCAACAGGTAATCAAGGAGATTGGTGAAAAAGGAAATTGTGTGATTGTTGGACGAAATGCAAATACAATCTTAAAAGAGTTTGATCGTGGACTACATGTATTTATACACGCAGATCCATATTGGCGAATGGAACGCATGAAGTTAAAAATGCCGGATGCAACCGAGGCAAAAATCAGTGAACAGATTCGAGCGATTGATAAAATACGTAAAAAGTACTGTTCGTATTATACCAATACAGAATTTGGTGTTGCTGAATATTATGATGTTTGCTTAAATACATCCAATTTAGGAATTGATACTTGTGTCGATCTTATCTGTAATCTGGCAAAGAAGTAGTAGCTTGAAAATGAAAACTAAAGTTTCTTAATAAGTAAGCCGATATAATACTTAGTAAAGGATTACGTCAAAATCAATGGAAGGATAATTGAATTTGGCGTATTTTTTATTTGCCTGGACTTTATGGGATATTACATATTCATGCGAGGGGGCAAAAGGATTCTGACTGACAGAGGAATCATAATTTTATGAGTGGGAGGCATAGGTATAATGAAAGCAAGTAACAATTATCAGATGGATTATACGTATTCGAATTATGGAGCGGGAAACAAGACAAAAGCAGGGGGGTCACCAAGGTTAGCAGATGCGAAAGATTCCGTCCCGGCTGGAACTACATTTTCTGAAACTATTTCAAATCAAGTGGAAACGAACAAGACAACCTATGACGAACTAAAAGAATTGATTCAGCAAAGAAAAGAAGATTTTTTAAACAAATTAAAGAGTGGAGAAACACAACCTTCTTTTCAAATTGGTGCAATCACTATGACGGAAGAGGAATGGGACAATCTATTAGTAAAGACAGATATTGCAATTGATCAAATCAAGGAAGAAGAAAAAGATAGTAAAGAGACTAATAAGGAAAAGGTTATAACGCAAGAAATGATAACCGAGTTGCTTAAAGATAAAAACAAATCTTATGATAAGAAACTTGATGAGTCAAATGAGGATGTTGATGATAATAATGATGATGATGATGAAAGCGATGGGAATAAATCAGAAACAGATTCGAATATCATAGTGAAGGCAGACGGTTCAAGAGTTCTAGAGGTTACTATGAATATTGGTGGCACACAAACAACAATGTGTCTTGAAATCTCGAAGCCAACAAATTTCATAAACGAAGTGAATAAAAACGATGAAATGAAAAAAAATAATCAAATGAATAAAAGCAATGAAGTAAGTGGGGAGACTCAGCTGAAAATATAACGAGAAGTGAAAAAACCTACTTGCCTTGCATCTTACAGGCATATTATGCATCTTAGCAGTCCATTTATTGAAATGAAAGAATACCTATTCTATACTACTTTCGAACCCATAAAATAATGATAAAGGGAATGAAGGAGAAGTATATGATAGGTATTTTTATTTTACTCACAATAATAGTAATAGAATTGGTATTTCGTGGAATTACAATTTGGAAGAAGAAACTATTTCGCAAAGAAAAATGCGTTTTGAATCTTTTGGAACTGCTTTTATTTATGCTTTTGATGATAATTAGAGTTATTGAATGGAGCTTTCGTTGGAAACTTTTGCTCGCAGTACTGATTCTTCGTGGTATTATTGCAGCAATTATTTTAGTAAGGAATCAAGCAGAGAAAGACTATAAGATTTCCAGAACGCTACTTCCTTTCGCTGGAAGCCTTTTGCTTTTCATAGCAGTTACGATACCAGCAATTATCTTTCCACAGTATGAGCAACTTCCAACAACTGGTAAATACACATTTGATACAGTAAGCTATACCTGGGAGGATGTAAGTCGCGTGGAAACCTTTAAAACGGATGGTTCAAACCGAAAAGTGACGGTACAGTTCTGGTATCCAAAAACAAAAGGGGAAGAAAAATTTCCATTGGTGGTATTTTCCCATGGAGCATATGGATACCGGTACAGTAATTACTCTACCTATGCTGAACTTGCAAGTAACGGCTATGTAGTCTGCAGTATTGATCACACCTATCATGCATTTTATACCAAACAGACGGATGGAAAAGCGATTACGGTAAATCCGGAATTCATGAATAGTGTATCCTATGCAAATAAAGATGGTGTTTCAGAGGATGAGATCTTCAAGATATCAAGACCATGGATGGATCTTCGGTGTAGTGATATGAATTTTGTCATTGATACAATCGAACAAAAAGTAGTGAATACGAGTGAAGATGCTGTATTTTCTAGAATTGATAGTTCAAAAATTGGACTTATGGGACATTCCATGGGTGGAGCTGCTTCCGTCACAGTAGGAAGGCTAAGAACGGATATTGATGCAGTAATTGATCTGGATGGAACAATGCTCGGGGAAGAACTTGCTTGTGAAAACAATCGATATATCATGAATGAAGCTCCCTATCCGATACCGCTGTTAAGCATCAATACTACGGAAAACTATGAGGAGGGATTAACGTATGGTTCACAATATGTAAATAACGTTATTTTGGCGAATGCAATTGACGCAAAAGAAGTTCATTTTGACGGAGCAGGACATATGAATTTCACGGATTTACCACTTTATTCACCGTTTCTATCTAACATGCTTGGCAGTGGAGAGATAGACAGTAAGTATTGTATTACGACAATGAATGCAGTAATATTAAATTATTACAATCATTATCTAAAACAAAGTGAGGAATTAAATATAAAATCCTCCTATTAGGGGAAAACGATGAAGGTAGAAATTCAAAGAATAAACAGGGAAAAAGAAGAGCAAGTATTGATTCGATGTTATGAAATAAATCAGGAAGTATCGGAGATTGCCCGGTTTGTGAAATCCAGACAAGAGGGAATAGAGGTATATAATGAGGAGAGTGTTCGAATTGTACCTCTTTTCGATATTTATTATGTGGAAGCGGTTGATAACCATGTCTTTGCATACTTAAAGAATCAGGTGTATGAAGTGAAGCTGCGTTTATATGAAATTGAACAGCTGTATGGAGAAAAGCAGTTTTTTCGTTGCTCCAAAACAACGATCGTAAATCTTATGAAAATACAGGCATTGAAGCCTGCGCTGAATGGTAGATTTACCGCCATGCTGACAAATGGAGAGTCTGTTATTATTTCCAGAAAGTTTGTACCGGATTTAAAAGTAAAGTTACAAGGAGGTCAAACGAATGAGTAGAAAAGATTTCTTAAAAAATATACTGATGAGCTTCTTTATTGTGGTAACACTTGTTAATGTGGCTATGGCAGTTTTGGGATTGCTGTTTGATTCGAATAAAACATTTGGATATGAGGCTTTTGTTTCACCGCTTATTTTTGGTGTGCTTGGTGTCGTACCGGCGATTGTCACGTATTCGAAAAAGGAATTAACCATGACACAGATGGTAATTCGAAAGGTGATTCAATTGATTCTATTAGAGAGTCTTTTGATCGGGTTTGTAGTTTCCAATGGAGTTGTTCGAGGAAAAACGATGATTTCATTTGCAATTTCCGTGCTTTTAATTGCAGTTGCAGTTCATTTAATCCTATGGATTTTAGATAATAGAAAGGCTCACAAACTAAGCTTGGACTTGGAAAAATATCAAAAAAAATATGCAAAGGATGCTATTGGTAAAATATAAGTAATCTAAGAATAACCGATAAACGTATGAAACCCCAAATGTTAGATTTATTTTGTCTAACATTTGGGGTTTCGTTTATTTGTTTCGTGCACTCAATAATAAAAAATCTGTTATCTAAATCTGAAATACAAGATTGCGCATACAAATCAATAATAATTGACAAAATATTGCGACAAATATATTATGGAATTACATAAGCGTATTATTGTATAAGGAGGTTTGATTATTATGGATATTACAATGGAATTGAGAAAATTTGTTGCTCCCGAAATAATTACTGGAATCGATGCACGACTTATGATTGGAAGATATATTTTGCATTTTGCATCAAAAAAACCAATGATTGTAACCGATAAAAATTTGCCTTCACTCCCATGGTTTATCAATATTATGGAAGAAATTAATAAATGTGTTTCTGAGTATTGTATATTCGATCAGGTGACATCAAATCCGAGAGATTATGAAGTGATGCAGGGGGCGGAAAAATTTGTTTCTGAAAAATGCGATTTGATTATTGCCATCGGAGGAGGCAGCCCAATTGATTGTGCGAAGGGAATCAGTATTGTATCGACAAATGGCGGTGATATTCTTGAGTATGAGGGAGTTGATGAAATCAATCTTCCGGGTCCTCCTCTTATTTGTATACCAACCACGGCCGGAGCATCGGCAGATGTTTCACAATTTGCAATTATTTGTGATACGTCTAATAAAGTAAAGAAAGCAATTATCAGCAAGAAGGTGGTACCTGACCTTGCATTGCTTGACGCGGTGCCATTAATGACCATGGACTCCTATTTGACCGCTTGTACTGGAATGGATGCTTTGACCCATGCGATTGAGGCATATGTATCCAATGCGCATTCGTATCTTGCAAATGTACATGCCCTCGAGGCAATTCGTATGATTAGTAATAACATAGAAGAAGCTGTAAAACCAAACCGAAGTGTCTATACCATGTATAAGATGATGCTTGGTTCACTTCAGGCAGGACTGGCATTTTCAAATGCAAGCCTTGGGCTGGTACATGCAATGGCTCATAGCATGGGTGGCTTGCTTGACCTGCCTCATGGTGAGTGCAACAGTATTTTGCTTGAACAGGTTATTGAATTTAATTTTGATGCCGTAGTGGAGCGGTATACAACGATTGCTGAAAAAATGAACGTAGAAACAAAGAATCTCGATCAAAATCAGATTAAAGACAGACTATTAGAAAAGATACGAACGTTGAGAACGCATTTAGAAATCAGTAGCTTTGAGGAAGTAGAGGGATTGGACGGGGAAATCCTTGATAAGTTAGCACAGGAGGCAATGGAAGATCCCTGTATCGTAACAAACCCGAAAAACGTCTCCAAAGAAGAAATAAAGGAGATTTTTGGAAGAGTCCTTCAAAGAAAGCAAACGTAAGATGGAATGCAAAAGATACAAAGTGTTAATTATGTAAGAATCAGGGGTGATTGTTTTTATGGACGATACATTTAATGAAACGAAAAAGAAACGATTTAACAAAGACTCGATTATTGGGTTGGGAGAGGATTCGTTTCGCAAAAATTACTATCCGGAACTTCAGGATAAAATACATGATTTAGAGAAAATCAATGCACGAAACAAAGCAATCCTTTCAACGATTCCAGATATTCTACTTGTAAGTGACTTAGATGGAAATATCACTCCATTTACAATTACGGCCAACAATGAAGATGATATCATGAATCAGCTTTTAGACAATTCAGAAATTATGGCAATCCTGAGTGCTGCAGCCCGTAAGGTTCAAATGAACCGATCTTTTTACATAAAAGAATTGAAAATGGAAATGGAGGGTGGTCAGGTATTTTATTTTGAAGCACGATTTCATCTATCGGAAAGCAACGAAATACTGGTCATGATACGTAATATGACAGAGCGTATTCTTATGGAATACAAGCTGCGAGATATGGCGGAGAGGGATAACCTGACCAATCTATATAACCGCAGAAGTTTTGAAGAAGCCATGAATACATATAATGGAAAAGAAGTGGAAAAAATCACAGTAATATCTATTGATATCAATGGACTAAAATTTATCAATGATACATTAGGACATTTGGCCGGAGACAGTATGATTGTTGCCAGTGGTAAAATCATAACTGATATATTTGGTGAGTACGGACATATTTCTCGTATTGGTGGAGATGAATTTGGAATTATCCTTGAAAATGTGGAAGAGGCACAGGTGGAAAAGATGCTGAATAATCTTTACTTACGGGTAGAAGAGTATAACCACTTAGCACATAATGGAAACCTGTCAATTGCCTTTGGATATTCGTACCATACAATGGGGCTGATTAATATGCATTACATGTTTCAGGCGGCGGATAACAATATGTATCAAAATAAGCTTTTGAAGAAAGAAAGTACCCGGGGAACGTTTGTAAAAACCTTTATGAAAGCATTGGAAGCAAAGGACTATGTTTCGGAAGGTCATGTGGTTCGGATGGAACGACTCGCAGTGTTAATCGGAGAAGCTTTGTCATTGCATCAAGATCAGATGGACCGCCTGATTTTGCTGACTAAATTTCATGATATTGGGAAAATTGGAATTCCAGACAGCATTTTAAAAAAACCGGCAAAATTGACGTTGGATGAGTGGGAAGTAATGAAGACTCATACGACAATAGGTGAGCGGATTGCCATGGAATCTAGTGAGATAAAGGACATTGCACCTTTAATACTTCACCATCATGAAAAATGGGATGCAACCGGATATCCCTCCGGGCTTGCAGAAGAAAATATACCAATAGAATGCCGTATTCTTGCAATTGTGGATAGTTTTGATGCCATGACAAATGACAGACCATATCATAAGGCAATGGAGGAAGCAGAAGCTACAAAGGAAATTGTGTCTTGTAGCGGGAGCTATTATGACCCAAAGCTGGTTAAAATTTTCTACGAAATTCAACAAAATCTAGATGAGATTTAATGTATCTTAAAGACAATTCTTACTATAAGGCTCATCCTAGGGTGTCTTTATATTCTGGCATTGACAATTCTGTACTTTCTGTGGTAATGTATATAAGTACTTTACCATGGTAGCGTAATAATATGCTACCATACAAAAATAGGAGGGCTTATAGTATGAAGAAAGTATTAGCGATTTTGCTTGCAGTGGGAATGGTGGTTTCTATGACAGCATGTGGAAATACGAGCAAAGAAAGTAGTAACAATACAGCAAATAAAGCAGATAGTAAAACATTTACGGTAGGATTTGATCAGGATTTTCCACCATTTGGTTATGTTGGAGATGACGGAGAATTTACGGGATTTGATATAGACATGGCAAAAGAATGCGCAAAACGGATGGGAAAAGAAATTGTGCTTCAGCCGATTGACTGGGATGCAAAGGATATGGAACTGGAAGCAGGAACCATAGATTGTATCTGGAATGGTTTTACGATTAACGGACGTGAAGATGATTATACCTGGACCGATGCCTATATGGATAACTCTCAGGTGGTTGTGACCAAAGCTGGCTCTGGAATCGAGAAACTTTCAGATCTAGCTGGAAAAGTTGTAGAAGTACAAAAAGAATCTTCTGCCCAGTCCGCATTGGAAGATGAAAATCATGCAGATTTACTTGCTTCCTTTGGACAGTTCTTAACTGTAAGCGAATATAATACTGCATTTATGGATTTGGAATCTGGTGCAGTAGATGCGATTGCGATTGATATCGGTGTAGCTAAATTTCAATTGGAAGGCAAAGAAGACCAGTTTACAATTTTAGAAGAAACGATTTCTACCGAGCAGTACGGCGTTGGTTTCTTAAAGGGCAATGAAGAACTTCGAGATGAAGTACAGACTACTTTATTGGAAATGGTTGCGGATGGAACTTTTTCTGAAATTTCAAATAAGTATTTTGGATATGACGTAAATATTTTAGGAGAATAGAATCATATGAGTTTACAGGTTATGCTTTCACAGCTCAGCGCTGGAATGGTTACGACAATATTGATTTTTGTTCTGACCTTGCTTTTTTCACTTCCATTGGGACTAATTATTTCCTTTGGACGTATGTCAGAGAATTTTCTGATTCGTAACATTGCGAAAATCTATATTTCTATTATGAGAGGTACCCCATTAATGCTACAACTTCTTGTTGTGTATTTTGGGCCATATTATATATTTGGAATTTCGATATCCTCCAGCTATCGTGCATACGCAGTAATTATTGCATTTTCGATTAATTATGCAGCATACTTTGCAGAAATCTATCGTGGGGGAATCGAATCGATGCCAGATGGACAATATGAAGCTGCGAAAGTACTTGGCTATACAAAAAACCAGACATTTTTTAAGATTATTCTTCCACAGGTAGTAAAACGGATTCTGCCCTCTGTTACCAATGAGGTGATTACTTTAGTAAAAGATACCTCACTTGCATTTTCGATTGCATATGCAGAAATGTTTACGATAGCAAAATCAATTGCAGCATCGCAAAAGAGCATGATACCATTCGTGGCAGCAGCAATTTTTTACTACGTATTTAACTTTTTTGTTGCATCTTTGATGGAATTTTGGGAAAAGAAAATGAGTTACTATCGTTAGGAGGAGCATGAAATGAAAAAGTTAATGGAAATGAATCACGTGAAAAAAAGCTTTGATGGAAATGAAGTGCTCAAAGATATTAGTCTATCGGTAGAAGAAGGAGAAGTAGTATCCATTATTGGACCTTCTGGATCTGGAAAATCAACCTTGCTTCGATGTGCAACTTTGTTAGAAACGATGGATGCAGGAGACTTGATTTATCTGGGCGAGAAGGCAGCGAAGGATGAAAACGGAAAGACCGTATATGTTAAGAATAATGAATTGAAAAGAATACAGCAGCAATTTGGTTTGGTCTTTCAAAATTTTAATTTATTTCCGCACTACTCGGTCTTAAAAAACATTACCGATGCGCCAATCCATGTACAGAAACGAGAAAAAGAAGAGGTTCTTTTCGAGGCAAAAACACTCATCGAAAAAATGGGTTTAAGTGACCGAGCCGATTATTATCCATGTCAGTTATCTGGTGGGCAGCAGCAACGAGTTTCGATTGCGAGAGCATTGGCAATGAAACCCAAAATTCTTTTCTTTGATGAACCCACGTCAGCGCTGGATCCAGAACTTACGGGTGAAATACTGAAAGTAATCAAAGAACTGGCGAGGGAGAAGATGACGATGGTTATCGTTACGCATGAGATGAATTTTGCAAAGGATGTTTCCAATCGCATGATTTTTATGGATCAGGGAGTCATTGTAGAAGAAACCACGCCAGAGCAGATGTTCCAATCGGAAAATCAAAGAACCAGAGAGTTTTTGGGGCAGTATCATAACCTGGGATAGAAAAAGAAGGGATATTGCTTGGCGTAGGGATATTCCAAAGCGTAGGAATACTTCCAAACAAAGGAATATTGCCAAATTAAGAATTATAAGATATAATAACAACATAAGATTTGTGTTGAGTTAACCACATGAAATACTCATTGAGAGATTTCATGTGGTTTTTTGTCGTTCAATTATAGTTTTATATGGTAAAAAGGAGGATTATATGGAAACATTGTTGCTCAAAAACATCCAAACGATTTATACGTTTAATAATCAGGATCAAATTCATGAGAAGGCGGATATCCTGATGGAAGATGGTGTAATCAAATTTATAGGAAAAGAATATCATCCAAAAGAAGGATCACTTCCGGTTCAGGAAGTGGATTGTACCGGATTGGTTGCTTTGCCAGGTTTCGTAAACACACACCATCACCTATACCAGACTCTTTTTCGCGGGATCAAAGAAGTACAGGAAAAGCCTTTATTTCCATGGCTTAGAGGGTTGTATCAATTTTGGAAATACCTGACTCCAGAGGCGGTTTATTATGGTGCTTTGGTTGGATTTAGTGAACTTTTGCGAACAGGCTGTACGTATACGGCAGATCATCACTACGTATTCCCTGAAGGTCAGCCAGAAACCTTGATTGACACACAGATTCAGGCAGCAAAAGAAATTGGAATTCGTTTTCATGCAACACGTGGCTCTATGTCACTGGGAGTAGATCAAGGAGGATTGCCTCCGATGTCCGTGGTACAAAAGGAAACAAAGATTTTGGAAGATTCGGAGCGCTTGATTCATGCATACCACGACTCTTCTCGCTATGCCATGACGCAGATTGCCTTGGCACCGTGTTCCCCATTTTCTGTAACAACCGACCTTATGAAGGAGACGGCAGCCCTAGCAAGAGCAAATGGAGTACTTATGCATACCCATCTGGCAGAAACGATGGATGAAGAGCGCTTTTGTTTGGAAACGTACGGAAAACGTCCTTTTGAATTAATGGAGTCTGTGAACTGGATTGGAAATGATGTATGGTTTGCACATGGAATTTATCTGAGTGAGGATGAATTGAATCGTTTTTCTGGATGTGGAATCGCACATTGTCCTTCCAGCAATATGAAGCTTAACAGTGGTATTTGCAAGACAAGCGAACTGTATCGAAAGGGAATCAAATTAGGCTTGGCAGTTGACGGCAGTGCAAGTAACGATGGTTCAAATATGATGGAAGAAGTAAGAAGGATGTACCTTTTAAATCATCTTAAATATGGTACGCAAGGTTTGACGGCATATGAGAGTTTACGTGTAGCCACCAGAGGTGGCGCCCAGGTACTTGGAAGAAATGATACCGGATATCTTGATGTAGATATGGCAGCAGATCTAATTTTATTTGATTTAAATGATATTGCATACGCAGGATGCCACGATCCATTGGTATCTCTGGTTTGCCTTGGAAATCATTCCTATACAAAAATGACGATTGTCAACGGAAAAATAGTATCTAAGGATGGCAAGTTAACAACAATTGATGTTGCAGAAATCGGAAAAAAAGCACATGCTTGTGCTGTGAATTTAGTAGAAACAGCGCGTAAGACATTTCAGCCAGTATAAAGTATGGAACTCGAGTGTATAATAATCACTCGAGTTCTTTTTTTATAAATTCACTCCTATAAATATCATAAACATTTTGTTGATACTTAACAGAAAAAATGCATGGTAATGTTTTTGGTATGTTGTTGTTATTATTTGCTGTAAAATAATTAATAACAACTAATTGTGATAAAAATTTAACAAAAATGAATAATGTAATAACTAAATCATATAAAAAATGAACAAAAATGTCCGATGGGCTGGAAAATGAATTGATAAAATTAGAAAATTATGTATTTTTACTCTGAAAAAATGGCATAATATATAAAAAATGAGTAAAAGTATGTCGTTTTTCGAATAACATGATAAATACATGTTGACAAAATGGTGTATTAAATGTAATATGTAACAAAGAGATGATAATAATAATACAAAAACATAACCAAAAAGTGCAAAAATAAAATGAGTAATTCCCTATGATATTTTAAAGGAGGAAGATGTAGTGAATAAGATAAGAATGACAACGGGCCAAGCGCTAATCAAATTCTTAGATAATCAATACGTAAGTGTCGATGGAGAAGAGATTAAGTTTGTAACAGGAATGTTTACCATATTCGGACATGGAATTGTACTTGGTATCGGACAGGCACTTGAAGAAAATCCAGGAAATTTGAAAGTATATCAAGGAAGAAATGAACAAGGTATGGCTCATGCAGCTACTGCATATGCAAAGCAGAATAATCGGACGAAAATTATTGCATGTGCTTCCTCCATTGGTCCAGGAGCGGCTAATATGGTAACAGCTGCGGCGCTCGCAACGGTGAATAATATTCCTTTATTATTATTTCCGGGAGATACCTTTGCTACCAGACAGCCAGATCCAGTATTACAACAATTAGAGCAAAGTAGTAATTTAACCATTACTACCAATGATGCATTTAAACCAGTATGTAGATATTGGGATAGAGTTGTCAGACCAGAACAATTGATGACAGCCGTAATTAATGCAATGCGAGTATTAACAGACCCAGAACAGGCTGGAGCAGTTTGTGTAGCAATGCCTCAGGACGTTCAAGGTGAAAGCTATGATTTTCCGGAAGACTTCTTCCAAAAGCGAGTACACAGAATCACCAGACCAGTCCCTGTTGCAGAGGAAATCGATGATGTAGCGAAATTGATTTTGAAAAGCAAATATCCAATGATAATCTGTGGCGGTGGAGTAAAGTACTCCAATGCAGGAGAAGCTCTTGCAAGTTTTTGCGAAGCATTTCATATACCATTTGCAGAAACTCAGGCAGGAAAAAGCGCATGCAAATCAAGTTCTATATATAATTTAGGCGGCGTTGGTGTTACTGGCAACTTAGCTGCCAATTCAATAGCAGAAAACGCAGATTTGATTTTAGCGATTGGTTCCAGACTGTCCGATTTTACAACAGGGTCAAAATCACAGTTTAAGAATCAAAATGTAAAATTTGTAACATTAAATGTATCAAAGTTTCATGCAAATAAGCTAGATAGTGTGAAAGCAATAGGAGATGCAAAGGCTGGATTAGAAGCATTGAAGGCAGCACTAAAAGAAAAGGGCTATCGCTCTTGTTATACCAACGAGATAGCTGAGGCGAAAAATGCATGGACGAGGGAAATGGATTTCTTTAAAAATTATACGTACAATGATGAATTCCAGCCACTAATCAAGTTTAGCAACCCAGGCTCAATCGAAGAATTTAGTAAGTTAACAGATAGTAAGCTGACACAGGTAGCTGCTATTTGTATGATCCGGGAAAATATAGCAAATGATGCAATTATTACAGGTGCATCTGGAAGTCTTCCAGGCGATTTACAAAGAATGTGGACGACCGATGCAAAAGATAGTTATCACATGGAATATGGATATTCTTGTATGGGATATGAAATTGCCGCAGCCCTTGGTGCAAAACTTGCACAGCCGGATAAAGAAGTGTACGCAATGGTTGGTGACGGTAGCTATCAGATGTTACACAGTGAAGTGATGACAGCGATGCAGGAACGTAAGAAGATAACGATTCTTCTATTTGATAATAGTGGGTTTGGCTGCATTAATAATCTACAGATGTCAAATGGAATTGGCAACCTAGCTACCGAGTTTCGATATCGTGACAACGACGGAAGTTCTTCCCATGATGGTGATTTGATGACCGTTGATTATGCGATGTCGGCAGCAGGGTATGGACTTAAAACATATACTGCCAGAACGATGAATGAACTAAAAGAGGCCCTAGAGGATGCTAAGAAACAAACCGTATCCGTATTAATTGATATTAAAGTGCTTCCTAAGACAATGACAGAAGGTTATAAATCATGGTGGAATATAGGTATTGCTAGTACGTCTCAAAATGAGATGGTGCAAGATGCATATATAAGAAAAGAAGAAAACCTTAAATCTGCTAGAGTGTATTAAAAAGATAAGAAAGGAGGAAACGATTTATGTTTGAAATGTTTGGATACCCGGAATATTCGTCAATGGGTGAAAGAATACTTACGACACGAGAAGGTAATTATAAGGATATGATGATGGATATCAGAGTTTACAAAATGCAAAAAGGGCAAGAAAAGATGTTTTGTATGGAGAAGGACGAAGCTGCATTTCTTTTAATAAGTGGTAGTGCCCAGTATTCATGGGAAAATCAAACAGAAGCTGCCGCACGAACAAATTGCTTTGATGAAAGTGCATATTGCCTGCATGTAAGCAGAGGTACCATGGTCGTTATTAAGGCTTTGGCAGAAACCGAATTACTAGTACAGTCGACAGAAAACGAAATGGAATTTGAGGCCAAATTTTATCAGCCTTCGGATTGCATGGAAATGACAGCAGGACTTGGATTGTGTAATAATACGGCAGTTCGTTTGGTTAGAACGGTGTTTGATTATTCGAATGCACCATATTCTAATATGGTACTTGGAGAAGTGGTGACAAACCAAGGTGCATGGTCTAGCTATATTCCTCACCAACATCCACAACCTGAAGTATATTACTATCATTTTGACAGACCGCAAGGTTTTGGTGGATGCTTTATTGGAGATAATGTATTTAAAGTAAAAGATGGCAGTTTTTGCGCTATTCCAGGTGGACTTACCCATCCTCAAGTTACAGCACCAGGTTATCGCATGTATACTTGCTGGATGATCCGTCATTTCGAAGGCAATCCATGGAAAGATAGAATTGATGATCCACAGCATTTGTGGATGCTAAAGGAATCTTTTTCTTGAAGTGTCAGTACAGAAGACAGCAATAGTTTTTAGAGTAATGAAAAGAGATCAAAAAACACTTATAAACATGTTTGAAAAGGAGAATTTTTATGAGAAAAAAATTATTAGCGTTAGGTATGGCAATCATGTTAACAGTTGGTTTAACAGCATGTGGAACAAAAGAGAATACAACACCTGAGAGTACAGACAATGGAGCAACAACAGAAGAAACAACACCAGCAGCAGATGCTGATATCAAAGTTGGTGTAATTTTAAAAACATTATCCAGTGAATATTGGGGTTATGTTGCAGCTGGAGTAAAGCAGGCAGGTGAAGATTTAGGCGTAAGCGTAGATTTGCAAGGACCAGCTTCTGAAACAGCTTATGATGAACAAAACAACATGATTGAAACAATGCTTTCCTCCGATCTTGATGCACTGGTAATTTCACCATTACAGCCAGATTCCGTTGTTTCTGTATTGGGTGATACTGCTACACCAGTTTTGTTTGTAGATACCGATGCTGCATATGATAAAAAAGTAACTTATATCGGTACTGGTAACAAAGAAGCTGCTTATCTTGGTGGTGAATATGCTGCAAAACAGGCTGGAGAAGGTGCAAAAGCAGTTATCATTGGTGGTGTTCAGGGTAATACTACAAGTGATGCTCGTGAAGCAGGATTTAGAGAAGCGCTTGAAGCAAATGGAGTAACTGTGGAAGCAACCCAGTATGGTGAAGGACTTGCAGATAAATCAGCAAGTATCATGGAAAACCTTTTAACAAGTCTTAACAATGATATAGATATCGTAGTTTGTCATAATGATGAAACTGCTGCTGGTGCAGCTAGAGCAGTACAACAGGCCGGTTTAACAGATGTTCTTATCGTTGGATTTGATGGTATTCAAGCAGGTGTTCAAAATGTTATCGATGGTAACTTCGCAGCTACAGTTGCTCAATCACCTTACAATATGGGTTATATGGCAGTTGAAAAAGCAGTTGCAGTCGCAAAAGGCGAAACAGTAGAAAAATCAATCGATACTGGAGCAACTGTAGTAACTTCTGAAAATGCACAAGCGTATTTGGATGAATTGAAAGCAGTATTAGGCCAGTAAATAAATATAATAGCATTTACTCCTCAAAAAGGGGAGTAAATGCTACTATGAAAGATTCGTGAATACAATATTTCTATTTATTATTCGTAAACCTGATTCCAATACGATAATAATGAAGTAAGACAAATGGAAAGAAAAGGTGATATGACAATGACTGATTATGTAGTAGAGTTGAAAAATGTTACAAAGCGTTTTCCAGGCGTAGTTGCACTAAACAATATGTCATTACAAATCAAACCCGGGGAAATTCACGGTCTAATTGGTGAAAATGGGGCAGGAAAATCTACACTGATTAAAGTACTTACAGGAGTTCATTCGGCAGATGAAGGTGAGCTGTTTGTGGGTGGTGAGAGGCAGAGCTTTAAATCTCCTAACGATGCTAAAAATGCAGGAATCGCTTGTGTATATCAAGAATTAAATATTATTAAATTACTTTCAATTACAGATAATATTTTTATTAATAAGACGATTCGTAAAAAAAATAGCAGGATTTTAGATTATAGTGAGATGCATAAAAGAGCACATGAAGTAATGCTCTCTCTGGGACAAGATGTAAATGAGAAGAAACCTTGTGGTAACTTTGGAATGGGTATTATGCAGATGGTTGAAATTGCCAAAGCTGTTTTGATCGATGCAAAACTAATCATAATGGATGAACCAACTTCCAGCCTTGGCGAAAAAGAAGTGGAACAGTTAATGGCAACTGTTCGGATGTTGAAACAAAAGGGTGTTGCAATCTTATTTGTTTCTCATAAATTAGAAGAATTGTTTGAACTGTGTGATCGTGTAACGGTTATGCGTGATGGTGAACATATCATAACAGAAGAAATTGAAAATATGGATAATGATAAGCTTATAACAGCAATGGTAGGTCGTACTCTAGATAATCAGTATCCAAAAATCGATGTAAAAAAAGGAAAAGTAGCTTTAAAAGTAGAAAATTTGAATTCAACAGGAGTTCTTCATGATATTAGTTTTGAAGCTTACCATGGCGAAATATTAGGAATTGCCGGCTTAGTAGGTGCAGGACGAACGGAAACATGTCAGGCTATCTTTGGTGCTTTCCCAATTGACAGAGGCGATGTCTATATCGATGAAAAAAAGGTTACCATTCGTTCGCCGAAAGATGCAGTTCGAAATCGAATTGCTTTGCTGACAGAAGATAGAAAAGGACAAGGACTTGTATTATCCTTGGGAATAGACACCAACCTGATATTAGGTAATATGAAGCGTTTCACAAAAGGTATGTGGTTGAATAAGAACATAATAAAAGAAATAGGTTCGGGGAATATTAGTGATTTTAAGATTAAAGCACCTAGTTTAAAGACGGTTGTTGGACAATTATCTGGTGGTAATCAGCAAAAAGTAGTTATCGGAAAATGGATCAATACAGATGCAGATATTTACATTTTTGATGAGCCGACAAGAGGAATTGACGTTGGTGCTAAGGTAGAAGTTTATAATATTATGAACAAATTAGTAGCTCAAGGCAAATGTGTTATCATGGTATCTTCTGAATTACCAGAAGTACTTGGTATGAGTGACCGAGTAATTGTAATGCGAGAAGGCAGAATAATGGGTGAGATTGATCGAAACGCAGAACAATTTTCACAGGAGACCATAATGAAAGCAGCATGGGGAGGAAGATTATAATGGAAAATACAAAGAATATTAAAAAAATTCTCGGAAAGTTAGGTCCATTGCTTGCATTGATAGTGCTATCGGCTGTTTTAACTGCAGCAAGCCCTAATTTTTTAACAATCAATAATGTTATGAATATTTTGAGACAAACGGCAGTAAATGGATTGATTGCATCTGGTATGTTGGTTGTTTTAATTACCGCTGGTATTGATTTATCAGTAGGAGCCAATGCGGTGTTGTGTGCATGCATTATGGGAATGTTTGTAGATAAGTTTGGCATATCGAATCCTGTCGTTTTACTAGGTGCTGGTATACTTACGGGAATTGCAATCGGATGTATCAATGGTCTTTTACTTACGAAGCTTCATTTACCTCATCCATTTGTTTCTACATTAGGTATGAAAAATGTACTTGCAGGATTGGCGCTGTTTGTAGTTTCCACCAAAACAATTAGTGGTTTTCCAACATCAATCACATGGCTTGGTTCTGCTAATATATTCAAAAGCGCTAAGTTTTCTGGAATCCCAGTCGCCTTTGTTGCAATGCTTTTATTATTTGTAGTTTTCCACTTATTATTAAATTATACCGCTCTTGGCAGAACCATTTATTGTGTGGGTGGCAATCCAGAAGCAACAAGACTTTCGGGTATCAATACAGACAATATTTTGATTTTTGTATATGCTCTTTCTGGTTTTGTTTGTGCGATAGCAGGTATTGTAATTGTAGGTAGATCTGGTGTAGCAAATCCATCTTCCGCAATTTCTCCATATGATACAGACGCAATTGCTGCATGTATTATTGGTGGAGCATCCTTCATGGGCGGTAAAGGAACGATTTGGGGAACTTTAATCGGAGCCTTGATTATATCGATCATTCGTAATGGTTTAACGTTATTAAATGCAGCAAGTGATATGCAATACATGGTAATTGGTTTTGTAATTATCGCAGCAGTATTCATTGATGTTACTCGTAACAGAATGGAAGCAAAAGCAAGAAGATTAGCTGGTAAATAATGGAAAAAATCCTAATGATAGGATTTCACTGATAAAATTGAAAGGAAGGATTTTAATATGATTAAAATTGGTATTATTGGAGCTGGAAGAATTGGTAGAGTTCATGGAGAAGGTGTTACTTATGGAGTAAAAAACGCAGTGGTAACTGCAGTTGCAGATCCATACATGAACGATGAAATTAAGCAGTGGGCAGCAGGATTAGGGATTGCTTCTTGTTACACGGACTATCATCAAATCTTAGAAGATTCCGAAATTGATGCAGTTATGATATGCTCATCAACCGATACACATGCAGATATTTCAATCGAAGCAATTCGCGCAGGAAAACATGTATTTTGTGAAAAACCAATTTCTCAGGATTTGAATAAAATCAAAGAAGTTATGGAAGCATTAAAAGAAACGAATCTGAAGTTCCAGGTTGGATTTAACCGTAGATTTGATCATAACTTTAGAGCAGTAAAAAATGCAGTTGAAACTGGAAAAGTTGGCGATGTTCATTTGATTCGTGTAACTGCACGTGACCCACAGGCTCCTCCAATTGAATACGTTAAAGTATCTGGAGGAATGTTCCTTGACATGACCATCCATGATTTTGATATGGTATGTTTCCTTTCCGGTTGTAAAGTAAAAGAAGTTTATGCAGCAGGTGCAGCACTTGTGAATCCAGATATCGCAAAAGAAGGTGATATCGATACAGCAGTCATTACAATGAAGATGGAAAATGGTGCCATTGCAGTCATTGACAATTCACGCCAGGCAGCTTATGGATATGATCAAAGAGCAGAAGTGTTTGGTTCAAAAGGTCAGGTTGCAGTAGCGAACGATACCTCTTCTACAGCAGTAATTAGTACAGCAGATGGCGTTGCAGGCGAAAAACCTTTGTATTTCTTCCTAGAGCGTTATATGGATTCATTCAAAAGAGAAGTATCTGAATTTACACAGGCAATTGAGGATGATACGGATGTTCCTGTTGGTATTGATGCTGGATTACAACCAATCTTAATTGCAATTGCAGCAAAAAGATCTCTTGATGAAAATCGCCCAGTATGTATTAGTGAAGTACAATTCTAAAAGAATAAGGAGAATGCGACATGTTCGATAAAAATAAAGTGAAATTAGGAATTGCTCCGATTGCATGGACAAATGATGATATGCCTGACCTTGGGAAAGAAAATACCTTTGAACAATGTATAAGTGAGATGGCATTGGCTGGTTTTACAGGTTCCGAAATTGGAAATAAGTATCCAAAAGATGTAGACACGCTAAAGAAGGCATTAGAGCTTCGTGGAATGCAGATTTGTAACTGCTGGTTTTCATCGTTTCTCACAACAAAACCATATGAAGAGACAGAAGCAGAATTTATCAAACAGGTTGACTTCCTAAAAGCTATGGGAGCCAAAGTGATTGGTGTTGCAGAACAAGGACATAGTATTCAAGGACTTGATAATTCTGTATTTGATGACAAATATGTTATGAACGATGAAGAATGGAATTTGCTTTGCGAAGGACTAAATAAGCTTGGAAAAATTGCAAAGGATAAAGGTATCTCATTAACCTATCATCATCATATGGGTACTGTTGTACAAACAGAAGAAGAAGTGGATCGCTTTATGGAAAACACAGATCCGGAGTATGTAAGCTTACTTTTTGATACAGGGCATTTTGCATATAGTGGAGTGGATCCGTTAAAAATCGTTCAAAAATACGTAAAGCGTATTAAGCATGTACATTTAAAAGATATCAGACAAGAAATGGTGGATAAGGTGAAGGCAGAACATTTAAGCTTTTTACAAGGAGTTCGTCTTGGTACTTTTACAATTCCAGGAGATGGCTGTGTTGACTTTAGTCCAATCTTTCAGGTATTAGAAGATGCAGGATACGAAGGATATATGTTAGTAGAAGCAGAACAAGATCCTGCCATTGCAAATCCTTTTGAGTATGCACTCAGAGCTAGAAAGTATATCGCAGAAAAGACAGGTTTATAATCGTTGTAGATAAATAAATCGATTACATGAGAGAAAAATAAGGGGACATTGCAAATTCGAATATTACATTCAAATTTTGCAATGCCCTCTTGTTTTATTATGGGGTGATGAAATGAAAAGCATAAAATTAAAATTAATTATCAATTTTTCAATTATCATTATTTTATCAAATATTGTAATTGGAATTGCAGCATTGCTAGTTGCCAGTTCTTCTTTAACAAAGGAAGCAAAATCGTCGCTTGTAACACTGGCAAGACAGGGAGCAATTGTAACAGAAAGCCGTATGAAAATTCAGAAACGGACATTAGAAACATTAGCTGCCCTAGAGGAAATACAAAGTATGGATTTTGATATCCAAAAACCAGTTTTAAAATCCACATTAGATAGTTCGGGGTTTGCTGATATTGGTATTATGAATATGGAAGGTAAAGTTTTCTATTCGAGTGGGCTTATGTTGCAATTGTCAGAAAATGATCCAGCAAGAAAAGCATTGCAGGGGGAAGAAGATGCTTACAATTTTGCGTTTAATGAGCAATCTCGAAAGGTTGACTTAATGTACGCAACACCGATTAAAAAAGATGGTAATGTTTTAGGTGCATTGGTAGGTCGTAGAGATGGTAATTCCTTAAGCGATATCGTCAGCGATATGGGATACAGTAAGGAAGCGAATGTTTTTATCATGAATTCAAATGGTACTGTAATTGCAAGTCATGATAGTGAAGCTGTATTGAGTCAATATAATCCAATTACACTGGAAAAGAAAGATAAGAGTTTAACCTCTTTGGCATCTACCTATCGTGGAATATTAAAAGAAAAAATAGGAATCACAGAGTTTACATCTGGAAAGCAAAAAGAGTTTTATGGTTTTTCTTCTATTCCGGGTACGGAATGGATTATTGTATTTACTGCTAGCCAGATGGAAGTATTGGCAAGCATTCCAATACTGTTATACACATGTCTCATAATTATAGCGGGTACCTTGTTGATTAGTGTTGTTATTACATATTTTATTGGAAAAGCAATTGCTTCACCAATTACTAAGGCAGTTAAGCATGTAAAAGAAATAGCGCAGTTAGATATTACAAACGAGGTTTTGGAGGCTGACAAAAAAAGAAAAGACGAAATTGGGGAGCTGTTTAAGGCTTTGCAGAGTATCACGGATAATTTAAGAATGATGATTCAAGAAGTCAGAGATTCTTCGGAACAATTAGCTGCCTCCTCTGAGGAGCTGACAGCATCTTCGGAACAATCCTCATCTGCGATTGAAAAGGTAACAAAAACAGTAACCGGAATTGCACAAGGGGCATTGGAGCAGGCGCTTAGTACACAGGAAGGTTCCTTGAAAGCCAATCAGCTGGGTGAGGTGATTAAAAGTAATCTTGAATTCGTAAAGGAATTAAATATTACTTCAAAAGAAGTGTCAAGTGCAGTAGAAGAAGGATTAGCGGAGATTGAAAATCTGCTGAAAATAACAAAAGAAAGCGATTTGGCAAACAAAGAAATCTATGAAGTTATTACAAAAACGAACAAAAGCTCCATTGAGATTGGGCAGGCAAGCAATGTGATCAATTCCATTGCCGAGGAAACAAATTTACTGTCTTTAAACGCTGCAATTGAAGCGGCAAGGGCAGGAGATGCGGGCAAAGGCTTTGCAGTTGTTGCCGAGGAGATCAGAAAGTTGGCAGATCAATCTGCAAATTCATCCAAGGTAATCGGTATGATGGTAGATGAGTTGTGTATTAATTCCGCAAATGCAGTCAATACAATGGAGCGGGTATCAACGATTGTGAATGCACAAACAAAAGGGGTAGCTTCAAGCAAAGACAAATACATGCTAATTGACGAAGCTAGTAAAAATATGATAGACATAGCACAGCAGTTAAACGCATCGTCAGACAAGATGGACATAATGAAAGCGGATATTGTGGATACAATGGAGAATCTGACACAGATAGCTAAGGCAAACTCCGAATCTACAAAAGAAACCTCAAAAGCGTTGGAGGAACAAGCTATATCAATCGAAGAAATCGCACAGGCAAGTGATGGATTGTCAGGTTTGGCACAAAATCTACATACTGTAATTAGTAATATTAAGCTTTAAGGCATAAAAAGGGCTCTTGCAAAGATTTTAAGTGGGCCAAAAAGGTACTCCAATATCGTAAAATAAGATTTTGGAGTACCTTTTTTGACCCACTTAAAATAAAATTAATAATTTGAAATTAGCAACATCCCCGATAGGGTATGTTGATGGATTATTTACCCAACTACTGAAATGCTGCAGTTGTTTCGTTCTAATACTTCTTGTAAGTCTTCAGGAGGCATCTTATCAGTAATTACAGAATCTATATTGTCAAAATTAGAAAATGTCATCAATGAAATAATTCCGAATTTCGTATGGTCCACTAATAAATAGTTCTTCTGGCTTTTCAATAGTGCAGTACGTTTGATTTCTGTTTCCGCAGGAGAAGAATTCGATGCACCCCCGTTTGTAGAAATACCGGTGGCTGCAATAAAGGCCTTACTTATATTGAAGTTACTCAAAACAGCGGCGCAACTAGTTCCTGTAAATGATAAGGTTTTACGATTCAAAGAACCAGATAAGGAAATCACATTAATATTCGGATAAGGAATGGAACGCATAATAACTTCAATGCTATTCGTTAATATGGTCAAGTTTTTCTTGTCTTTGATATAATCAATCATATGCATTGTAGTGGTTCCGGAATCAATGAATATGATCTCATTATCATTAATCAGTGCAGCAGCACTTTTTGCTATTAGTTGCTTCGACTGAAGATTGCTAATATTACGTTCATCAAAGGATATCATTGGTTTGTAGCCTTCAACGGTTACACCACCATAAATTTTTTTGATTTTTTCTGAAGCAACCAATTCATCGATATCACGACGAATGGTATTTTTTGAAACGTTAAATTCATCACATAGTTGATCAAGAGTTACCGTTTTTTGTTGGTATATATACTCCTTGATACTATCTAGTCGCTGGGATCTCAATGTAACACACCTCTTTCAAGTTTTTAAGTATTTACGAATTGTAAATATAATTTAGTTTTATTATACATAATTTTTACGGAAATTGCAAATAATATATAACTACATTATCATAAAGTTATTAAAACATAACAATGATTTAATCATGTTATAAAGGATAGACTCGGACAAATAACCAACAAATTAACAATAAGTTAATATAAATATGCGAAAAACAGCTTGACTAATGGTTAAGTTTGTGGTATAAATTGAGTATAACATTAATATGTTTGGTGCTTAATGATTATTTTATACAATAATATTATAAAAGAGGTGATTAATTTGTCACTTGTTAATATGTCAAAGTTATTAAAAGAAGCGGAAGATAACAACTATGGGGTAGGAGCTTTTAGTGTAGCAAATATGGAAATGGTACTAGGTGCAATTAAGGCGGCAGAAGAATTAAAGTCACCAATTATTTTGCAAGTAGCACAGGTAAGACTACCATATTCTCCCTTAAGTGTTTTTGGCCCACTTATGATAGCGGCAGCTAAGGAATCAAAGGTTCCAGTCGCAGTTCATTTGGATCATGGTTTGGATATCGAAACAGTGAAGCAGGCACTGGAGCTAGGATTTACCTCTGTCATGATTGATGCATCGCACCTTACGATCAATGAAAACATCCAAATGGTGCAAAAAGTAAAAGAATTTGCGGATAAATATGGAGCGGATGTCGAAGCGGAAGTTGGACAATTGGCTGGAAGCGAAGATGGAAGTGTTGATCATGAAATGCTTTATTCAGATCCAGATGAGGTCGAAAAACTTTACCAGAATACACATTTAAATGCAATTGCTCTTTCAATAGGCAATGCGCATGGTTTGTATAAAAACGAACCAAAACTCAATTTTGAAATTTTGGAAGAAGCGAGAAAAAGAGTACCTATTCCATTAGTTCTTCATGGAGGTTCTGGCATTAGTGATGATGATTTTAGAAAATGTATAAAGGGCGGAATTCGCAAACTTAATGTTGCTACAGCGACCTTTATGTCTGTCGAAGGTGAAGTAAGAGAATATTGTAAACTAGATAAAAAAGATTACTTTACCATGAGTGCAAGGATGGTACAAGGTGCATATAAAAATGTCAGTAGGCACATCGAGGTGTTTCAAAGCGATAACAGGATATAAAACAAAAAGCAATTGCTAATGATAGAATCATTTATAAATGAATAAAGAAAGGAAGACAATATGGGATACATTCAATTTGATCAGACAAAAGAATTTGATCTGATATTAGTAGGTAGGGTTGCAGTCGATTTCAATCCAGTGGATTATTACAAACCTCTTTCACAAAGTACTACATTTAAGAAATATCTTGGAGGATCTCCAGCCAATATTGCGGTGGGTATGGCTCGCCTTGGAAAGAAGATTGGTTTTTTAGGAAAAGTATCAGATGATCAGCTTGGGGAATTTGTAACCAACTTTTTTGACAAGGAAGGCATTGATACTTCGCACATAAGTAAATGCACCAATGGCGAGAAAATCGGATTAACTTTCACAGAAATATTGAGTGAAACAGAAAGCAGTATTCTAATGTATCGTGATGGCATTGCTGACTTAGAATTGGATGTTGCAGATATTGATGAAGAATATATAAAAAAGAGCAAGGCAATCTTAATTTCAGGTACTGCTCTTGCAAAGAGTCCTTCCCGTGAAGCAGCATTAAAAGCACTCGCATTAGCAAAGAAGAACAATCTGGTTGTAATATTTGATATTGATTATCGTCCATATAATTGGAAGAACTTTGATGAAATCGCAATTTATTATTCCATCGTAGCAAAGCAAAGTGATGTTATCTTAGGTTCTCGTGAAGAATTTGATTTAACAGAGCGTATGATTGAGGAAGGAAGAACCGATGAACAAACCGCAGCTTACTTCCATTCAATCGGTAGTAAGATCGTTGTAATCAAGCATGGTAAAGATGGTTCTACTGCGTATACGAATGATGGTAAAAATTATAGCATTAAGCCATTCCCGGTAAAATTACTCAAATCTTTTGGTGGTGGAGATGGTTACGCTTCCGCTTTCCTATATGGATTATTTGAAGGGCTTGATATCATTGATTGCCTCGAACTTGGAAGCGCTTCCGCTGCAATGTTAGTTGCGAGTCATGCTTGCTCTCAGGATATGCCTACGGTAGAAGCGGTAAAAGAATTTATATCGGACTGTAAAAAACAATATGGTGAGATGATTGCCAGAGTTTAGAAATAATAGAACGTTAAATTAATTTATATAAAAAAGGAGAAGAAGTATGGAAACAATTAAATATTTTGTGGGTGGAGAATACCGCGAATCAAAAACAACGAAATTCAATGATATTTACGATCCTAGTACGGGGGAAGTAACGGCAAAAGCTCCTTGTTGTACAAAAGAAGAAGTAGAAGAAGCGATTGCAATCGCGAAAGAAGCATACAAAACATGGTCTAGATTGCCAGTGATCAAACGTACACAAATCATGTATAATGTGCGTGATTTAATCATTAAGAATATGGATGAATTAACATTACTCGTAGCACAAGAACATGGTAAAGTATTAGATGAAGCAAAAGGCGATGTTCTAAAGGCACAGGAAGGAACCGAACTTGCGTGTTCCATGCCTACCTTAATTATGGGAGAATCTTTATTAAATACTTCCACAGGATTTGATACTACATTATATCGTGAACCAATCGGTGTATTTGCAGGGATTACGCCATTTAACTTTCCAGCAATGATTCCAATGGGATGGATGACTCCTACCTGTCTAGCTGCTGGTAACTGTATCGTGTTAAAAGTATCAAGCTCTACACCTAGAACTGCATTACGATTTGCAGAGTTATATAAAGAAGCTGGATTACCAGATGGAGTGTTGAATATTGTTACCTGCAGTAGAAATGAAGCAGAGATTTTCTTGACACATCCAGATATCAAAGGAATTTCTTTTGTAGGATCAACTTCAGTAGGAAAACATATCTATAGTACAGCAGCAGCACATGGTAAGAGAGTACAAGCTTTATGCGAAGCGAAGAATCATGCACTTGTTATGAATGATGCAGCGATAGATCGTAGTGCAGCAAGTATTATCAATTCTGCTTTTGGATGTGCGGGCGAAAGATGTATGGCTCTTCCAGTAGTCGTTGTGGAAGATGGAATTGCAGATGCATTAGTTGCTAAAATTGTTGAACTTGCAAAAGGCCTTAAAATTGGACCTGCATATGATAAGACTTCCAAATTAGGACCAGTGGTAAACGAACAGCACAAAAAGAACGTATTAAACTGGATTCAAAAAGGAATAGACGAAGGCGCAACAATGATTCTTGACGGTAGAGATGTTACAGTTGAAGGGTATGAAAATGGTTTTTACCTTGGACCTACCATCTTTGATCATGTGTCAGAAGAGATGACAATTGGTGCGACTGAAATATTTGGCCCAGTTCTTTGTATAAAGAGAGTGAAGAGTTTTGAAGAAGGATTAGAAATTATGAATCATAACCAATTTGCAAATGGTTCTTGTATTTTCACTCAAAGTGGATATTTTGCAAGAGAATTTTCTGTTAGAACAGATGGTGGTATGGTAGGAGTAAATGTTAGTATACCAGTTCCAGTTGGAGTGTTCCCGTTCTCTGGACACAAGAATTCATTCTTTGGTGATTTACATTGCTTAGGAAAAGATAGCGTAAGATTCTATACAGAAAGCAAATGCGTTACAACAAAATGGTTTGATGAAGAAGAAAAGAAAGTTACAAGTGTAAGTACCTGGGATAATTAATCCTTATGAAATAGCCAGCATATAACCCCTCCCTATAAATGCTAAACTTTTGAAATGGCCACTTCCTTATTTGGAAGTGGCTATTTCAATGCCTACAAAATTTTACACCCTGGATTTTGTACCCACAAAAATATTTTGGAAACACAAGAATGAACAAAAGAGCAAAAAAAGATAAACGGAATCCATGTGAGTTTTCATTGTTTATTTTGTCAAATGATTTGTAAATTTCTAAATTTCACATGTACAAATGTAATAAGTATAAGCGCTATTATTAAACTTATTTGTGTAAATTGTCTAAAATAAGAGCAAAAATATTTTTGTAAACACAAAAATATTTGCAAAATGGATTGACCTCACGAAATTAAGGTGTTATACTGAGGGAAATTAAAGAGTTTAAATAAACGAAGGCGTTATATGAATCATTTTGGAACATTGTAGTAGAACATTGTTGAACATTTTGGAACATATTACGCCTTTTTTTTAGAATCTTTAATGAAGCTATACCGTTACTTTACTAAATTAATTTTCAGGAGGAAAAATTTATGAAAAAAGCAATTGGCTTATTTCTAGTACTAACTATGAGCGTTAGTATGATGGTGGGGTGTGGTTCGAAAACCTCGAACGACACGGCGAAGTCAGATACAGAAGCTTCTTCAACAGAAGAGTCTGCATCTACTGGTGGTACATCTTCTGATATAAAAGTAGGTGTGATTTATATCGGAGATGAAAATGAAGGTTATACGGAAGCACATATGAAAGGCATCGATGAGATGAAGGAAGCTTTAGGATTATCCGATGCACAAGTTGTTGAAAAAACGAACATACCAGAGGATGAAACTTGTTATGATGCAGCGATTGACTTAGCTGAACAAGGATGCAATATTATATTCGGAAACAGTTTTGGATTTGAAGATTACATGCTTCAAGCAGCTGGCGAGTATCCAGAAATTCAGTTCTGTCATGCAACAGGTTATCAGGCAGCAGGCAGTGGTTTGACAAATATGCATAACTACTTCACAGCTGTTTATCAGTCTCGTTATGTATCCGGTGTTGTTGCTGGATTAAAATTAAATGAAATGATTGAAAAAGGTACGATTACTGCAGATCAAGCAAAGATGGGTTATGTTGGAGCTTATCCATATGCGGAAGTTATTAGTGGTTACACCTCTTTCTATCTTGGTGTTAAGAGTGTATGCCCTAGCGCTACAATGGAAGTGCAATATACAAATAGCTGGTCTAATATGTCATTAGAAAAAGAAACTGCAGAAGCTTTAATCGCAGATGGCTGCGTATTAATCAGCCAGCATGCAGATACCACAGGAGCAGCTACCGCTTGTGAAGCAAAGGGCGTTCCGATGGTAGGTTACAATGTAGATATGACTTCAACTGCTCCAAATAGTGCACTTACATCAGCTTCTATTAACTGGGGACCATATTATACTTATGCAGTAAAGAGTGTAATCGATGGCACAGCAATTGATACAGACTGGAGTAAAGGTTATGAAAGTGGCGCAGATTGCATCACTCCATTGAATGAAAAAGCAGTTGCAGCAGGGACTGCAGATAAAGTAAAAGAAGTAGAAGATGCACTCAAAGCAGGAACCTTAAATGTATTTGATACCTCTACATTTACAATAAATGGGTCTAGTATTGAAGATTTAATTAAATCGGATGAAGCAAACTTTGGAAAATATGCTGCGTATGTATCAGATGGCTTTTTCCATGAATCCGTAGTTTCTTCCGCACCATCGTTTGACTTAAAAATTGATGGCATTAAAGAATTAACTGCAAACTAGACAGTTACTGCAACGCAAGTAAAAAAAGGCTGTTGTATCATGCAACAGCCTATTTAATTAATGAGGAGGAAGATTTGTGGATCAGGCAAATGCAATTGAATTAAAGAATATCACGAAGCGTTTTGGCAAAGTAATTGCAAATGAGGGCGTAAATCTAACACTAAAAAAAGGTGAAATTCTTTCGATATTGGGTGAAAATGGAAGTGGAAAAACTACTTTGATGAATATGTTGTCTGGAATCTATATGCCGGATGAAGGACAAATATTTATGGATGGAAAAGAAGTTTCGATCCACTCTCCGAAAGATGCATTGGATTTAAAAATTGGAATGATACATCAGCATTTTAAATTAATTGATATTTTAACTGCTGCAGAAAATATTATTCTAGGTTTACCAGGAAGTCATGTACTAAAGACAGCTCAGATAGAAGAAGAAATAAAAAAAATTATAGAAAGCTATGGCTTTGATTTAAATCCGTCTCAAAAAATCTACGACATGTCTGTTTCTCAAAAGCAGACGGTGGAGATTATAAAAGTATTATACCGCGGAGCAGATGTACTTATTTTGGACGAACCTACTGCTGTACTTACACCGCAAGAAACGGATAAGCTATTTGCTATACTTCGAAATATGAGAGAATCCGGAAAATCCATTATTATTATTACACATAAATTACAAGAAGTATTGGATATATCAGACCGTGTTGCTGTTTTACGTAAAGGGAAATATATGGGATCCGTTAATACGCAGGAAGCAACCGTTGGAGGTCTTACCGAGATGATGGTGGGTGAAAAGATCACGCTTGACATTAAGCGTAATGACCCAGTAGACCCTCAGCTAAGATTAAAGGTTGATAAATTAACGGTAAAGAATATGGAAGGAATAAAAGTGGTAAACGAAGTTACATTTACATCAAATAGCGGAGAAATTCTTGGTATCGCTGGAATTGCAGGTAGTGGACAAAAAGAACTATTAGAAGCAATTGCAGGATTAGAGAAAATCGAAGATGGTAAAGTTATTTATCATGCTTGTGACGGAAAGGAAATCATACTTTCCGATTTGTCACCAGAAGGAATCAAAAACCAGGGTGTTAACTATTCCTTTGTACCAGAAGATCGACTAGGTATGGGGCTAGTTGGTAATATGGACATCACTGACAATATGATGTTACGAAGTTACCGCAATGGAAAATCAATTTTTACAGATAGAAAAGCTCCAAAGAAGCTTGCACTTGATATTATTCAGGAATTGGGTGTAGTAACACCAGGTGTAACAACACCAGTTCGAAGACTTTCGGGTGGAAATGTACAAAAGGTATTAGTAGGTCGTGAAATCGCTTGCAATCCAAATGTTTTAATGGTTGCATATCCAGTACGAGGACTTGACATAAACTCTTCTTATATGATTTACAATTTATTAAGTGATCAAAAAGAGCAAGGATGCGCGGTTATCTGTGTTATTGAAGACTTAGATGTATTGATTGAATTATGTGATCGAATTATTGTTTTATGTAACGGTAAGATAACAGGTACTTTGGATGCTCGTAAAACGACCAAAGAAGAGGTTGGCATATTGATGACAAAAGATACGAAGGAGGGCGAATGATGAGTACAGTAGGACAAAAAGAAGTAAAAGAACCTCTGATTCGTATGATGAAGCGGGATTCTATTCCAGCTCGAACAGCGTGGCTGATACGTATAGCTGCTGTAATCCTTGCGTTAATAGTATGTGCCTTTGCAATCGTAGCCATTACAAAGTTAGATCCATTTCAGGTTTATGTTGGAATTATTGATGGTGCAATTGGTAACTCAAGACGTACATGGGTAACCATTCGTGATATTTTAGTTTTACTTGGAATCGCAATCGCTTTGACACCAGCTTTTAAAATGAAATTTTGGAATATTGGAGCTGAGGGACAAGTTCTTATGGGAGGGCTTGCATCTGCTGCTCTTATGATTTACGTAGGAGATAAAGTACCAAACTGGCTATTACTTATTACCATTTTTGTAGCAAGTACGGTAGCAGGTATGGTCTGGGGCTTGATTCCTGCATTCTTCAAGTCATATTTTAATACCAATGAAACACTATTTACGTTGATGATGAACTATGTTGCGATGCAGATTATTACATATTGTATTGTTTTCTGGGAAAGCCCAGCAGGCTCCAATACCGTAGGAGTAATCAACGCGGCAAAAAGAGCAGGTTGGTTCCCGCAAATACTAGGTTCAACATATGGATTAAATGTAATAATGGTATTATTACTTACCGTAGGAATGTTCTTATATCTTAAATATACCAAACAAGGTTATGAAATCTCGGTTGTTGGCGATAGTCAAAACACTGCAAGATATGCAGCAATTAATGTTAAAAAAGTTATCATTCGTACCATGGTTATTTCAGGTGGTATCTGTGGATTGATGGGAAGTATTATAGTAAGTGGTGCAAGTCACACCATATCCACCAGTACAGCAGGCGGCCGCGGATTTACAGCCATTATTGTTGCGTGGATGTCAAAATTCAATCCATTTGCCATGATATTGGTATCTGCGCTTTTGGTATTTATGCAAGAAGGTTCTATCCAAATCGCTTCACAGTATGGACTCAATGAAAATGCATCCGAACTTATTACAGGTATTATTTTATTCTTCTTAATTGGCTGTGAATTTTTTGTAAATTACAAAGTTGAATTTCGCAAAAAACAGAAGGGGGTAATATAATATGGACATTATTACTGTTTTTATTCAAAAGGCGATTGGACAGGGTATTGGTATTTTATTCGGTGCCAGTGGAGAAATCATAACTGAAAAATCAGGTAATCTAAATCTTGGTATTCCTGGTATTATGTACATGGGTGGAATCGCTGGTCTGATGGGAGCCTTTTTCTATGAAAATGCTACCGATAATCCAATTCCTATGTTGGGTGTCATTATTTCCTTGTTAGCAGCCTTTTTGTGTGCAGCATTTGGAGCACTGATCTATAGTATTTTGACCATAACATTTCGTGCAAACCAGAATGTAGTAGGTCTTGCTCTTACCACCTTTGGTGTTGGTTTTGGTAACTTTTTTGGTGGTTCTATCTCCAAAATGGCTGGTGGAGTTGGACAGATTTCAGTTTCAACTACAGCTTCTCTTTACCAAAAACAAATTCCTGGATTATCAAAAATTCCAGTAATTGGGCCTATTTTATTCTCTTATGGATTTTTGACCTATACTGCAGTTATAATTGCAATTTATCTCACTTTTTATCTTAGAAAGACAAGATCCGGTCTAAATTTAAGATCCGTTGGAGAAAATCCTGCAACAGCAGATGCAGCAGGTATTGGTGTTACCAAATACAAATATTTAGCAACCGTTCTAGGCGGTGGAATTGCCGGACTTGGTGGTCTATATTTTGTAATGGAATACTTAGGTGGAACATGGACAAATAATGGATTTGGAGATAGAGGATGGCTTGCAATCGCACTTGTAATTTTTGCATTGTGGGATCCAAGTAAGGCTATCTTTGGTTCTTTCTTATTTGGTGCATTTTTTATTTTATATATTTATATTCCAGGATTAAGCAGAAGCGCACAGGAATTATTTAAAATGGTTCCATACTTAGTTACTATATTAGTACTAATTCTGACCAGTCTTCGCAATAAACGGGAGAATCAACCGCCTGCCAGTCTGGGAGAGCCGTATTTTAGAGAAGAACGATAATTTGGAGAGTGATTCCGGAACTGCTTTCTTAAATTCCCGCCGCCGTTTTGCTGGTATTTTGTGCACTGTTCAATTATGCATTACAAATGCAATTAAGAATAACTGAAGTAGCAGATTCAAGGGTTTCAGCATTTTTATAAAATGTTGAAGCCCTTTCAATTTTGAAATGTGGGGATTTTATTTTCTTGAGGCAATAGATATAATTAATATACCATAAACGAGATATTGAGCAAAAGATGATGAAAAATATAAAAGAATATGCTATACTTTTATGAGATTCGGAGTAATGGAATTTATCTGTGTAAGCTACTTGACGTGATTACTTCAAGCATTTTAAATAATAAGTATGGAGGAGATATGAAAAATAAAATTCTGTTTCTATTTTTAGTTGTTATTATGTTGTTCGGAATGACTGGCTGTGAAAACAGTGCCAATCTGTCTTCAAATGCAGACAAGCAAAGCGTGTCAAATCAATCGATGGATATTACAGAAGAATTAATGGAGTCGTATGAATTACACATAGGAAATGATGAGCTGTATAAAAATTATGAAGATAATATTACAGTTGTTCAATTAGCCGAATTGATTCAAAGTACTTTAAAACTCATGTACAATACAAATGAATTAAAAGTACTTACAGATGTTAAGTCTGAGTATAGTGAACAACTTGCCCGTAAATACGATATAGTAGAATTATTATACCTTTCAGAGACAGAGAGATTGTATGGATATAGTAAAGTATCTGAACTGCAGCAAAGCTATTTTGAACCGGTGATAAATAAAAGGCCTTCATTTATAGCTAAGAGGTCTGATGGTAGTTATGGAGAAGCCGGGGTATGGGATACATGTACGGATTTATCTTTAATTGATAGTATGGCACAGCAAGGTCTTGTATTGCCAGGAAGAGGGGCAGGCTATGTAGACTTTTTTTTAAGGATTTATGATTTGAGATCAGGGGAAAAGGTGATGACATATGATGAGGATCAGGCCTTTAATCCGGATAGAAATGTACCTATTAAGGAAGCATTAATGACAATGACACGTTACTATTATTCAGAAGTTTCGGAGCCCGAGTTTGTTTTGCCTGAAAAAATAGGTGTACATTCAATTGATAAATCGCTTTATACAGGAAGCACAAACTTACCTAATGCATCCAATCAAAAGTTACCTGAATGGAAAGGTATGATGCTTTGCCACCAAGCTTGGACATTTGATGGAGCCAACGGCTGTGATACAGATGATATCGTACTGGAAAGTGATATAAAGACATTATCAGAATGTGGTTTTAATTTTGCTCGTATTGCAGTAAGTTTTAGTAGACTGCAATCGACTAATACTCTAAAAGGTACAGTTTACCCTCAAGATGGAACATTGAATCTTCGTGAAGTCGAATATCTTGATAAAATACTAACATGGGGAATGAAATATGGAGTACATATTCAATTTGTAATGCTTGAAGTAACAGGCGTGGATGGAGATACTCAAATATCCGATGTATGGGATATAAATGATAGCATCTATTCTGATACAAAACTTCAAAACGATGTTGCCGAGGTTTGGGGAGCACTTTCAAGAAGATATGCGGATATTCCAAACAATTATCTTAGCTTTAATCTTATGAATGAACCTAACCCTCCAACTGATGAAGCGTATGTCACTGGTTACCTACCATCTATTGAGGCGATAAGAAAGGAATGTCCTGACAGAGTAATTGTGGCTGATATTCATTCAATGAATATCACTGGTGAAGAAATGGCAAAGAAGGGTGTTGCATTAAGCTATCACCTTTATGACCCTAGAGATTTCTGCGTGCCGAATATGTATCTTTACGCTGAGAATCCCAATGCATTTGATAATTACAGTTGGCCGTTTACGGACGATAATGGTAATACATGGGATGCAACAACCACCTTTAACCAATCCGATATGCTGGTAACCCCGGTAAGCCTAAAGAAAATTGCGGAGCAAAACGACGTAGGTTTTATGATTGGCGAGTGGGGGTGCTTTTATAACGGTGAGGGTGGAACTTTGTTTCCTTTTGCATACAGTAACGAAACTAGAGAGAAGTTTATTTCTGATATGATTATGACATTTGAGGAAAATGAAATTGGGTGGAGTTACGGAAATTATATTGGAGGCTTAGGACTGGTTACCACATACCCTGTTCCCGATGCTGATTTAACTTATGAAAAAATCCCCGATTCTACACATTATAAAGTGGTCGAAAACTTTGAAATTTTTCATGATTTATTAATTAAATAGGCTTTTAAATAAGAGCTCAAAAGATATTTTATGATTATTAAAAAGGAAGGAAGACTTCCCAATTTAGCAAAGGAATAATTGTTTATCGGAAAAAAATATACAAAGGATCATCAGCAAAATGAAAAAAACAGTATAAGAAAGAGTGTGGCATTATGGAGAAACGCCTTCCATTTTGCTACACTCATTTTTATTAATAAAATGTATTGAATCGTTTTTTTAGCAATTCAGTAGCAAAAAACCGCATCTTAGTTAAAATCAATTGATTGGAAGAAAATTACTTGTTATAGTAAAAACAGAAGTAAGAAAGAGGTGGAGTATTTGAAAATTTCGATAAATACAGACGATACGGTTCGTGAAACAAATATTGTAATAACCTGTGAAAAGCTTACACCTGAAATAGAAAAAGTAGTTTCTATGCTCCGTATTTTGGACATGAAACTGACTGGACACAAAAACAATGAGACATTTATTTTGGATGCTTCTGAAATCTTGTATATCGATTCAGCGGATAAGAAAACTTTTCTTTATACAAAGAAGGATGTGTATGAATCCAATCTTCGGCTATATGAATTGGAAGAGCAGCTTTCAAAGGTAGAATTTTTTCGTGCAAGTAAATCCAGTATTATTAATTTAAAGCAGATTGCATCCTTACGAGCAGATTTTGATGGAAGAATCATTGTTACTATGACAAATGCAGAAAAGCAAATTGTTTCGAGACAATATGCGGGCTATCTCAAGCAGAGACTGGGGGTAAAATAAGATGGAAAGTAGAAAAACAATATTTAATTATTTCGAAGAGGTACTATGCATATTTGCAATTACAATATTGATTTTAATCGGAATTGCTTATATAACAGGCGACGAAGTAAAAGATCTGTCTACTATGTTTCAGTTAGGAAGTAAGGCGATTGCACTTTCTACCATGCTGCAGTTTTTTCTAATGTCCGTATTTATAACGATTTTGAAATACCTGCTTTTTTCGGATCATTTTTTAAAGAATAGTTCCGTCTTATTTAAAACAGTTATAATGATAGTCTGTATCGTAATAATCACCGCAATTTTTGCAAATGTATTTGGTTGGTTTCCAACCAATATGTGGGAACCATGGGCGGCATTTGCGATAAGTTTTGGTATTAGTTTTTGTACTGCAATCGTACTTATGGTGGTAAGAAATAATCTAGAAAATAAAAAAATGCAAGAAGGATTGGAAAAATTAAAACAGGAAATGTCAAAGGAGGAGTATCATGAATGATAATATCTCGATCAAAATCGATCATATTTCGAAAGCTTTTCAAGAGAAAACCGTATTGTCCAATATTAATATGGAAATTGCAAAAGGTGAAATTATTGGCTTGTTAGGACCTTCCGGAGCAGGAAAAACGACACTGATCAAAATTTTGACAGGTCAAATACGTCCGTCCTCTGGTGATGCATATGTGCTTGGAAAAAGTGTATTAAAAATGGATCAGGAAATCTATCAAAAAATGGGCATGGTTCTTGATAATACGGGACTTTATGAACGTTTAAGTTGTTATGATAATCTTGTACTTTTTGCAGATATTTATCAATTGGACAAAAAATGTATTCCTAAGGTATTGGAGCAGGTGGATTTATCAGAAGCGATAAAAAGGCCCGTGCATCGTCTATCAAAAGGAATGAAACAACGGCTGGCTTTGGCGAGAGCGATTATGCACGAGCCAAAAATATTGTTTCTGGATGAACCAACAAGTGGACTTGATCCAGTCACTGCAGCCGAAATACACAAGTTAGTACGTGAGCAAAAAGAAAAAGGTACGACGGTCTTTCTAACAACACACAATATGGAAGAAGCAGAAAAGTTATGTGATCATATTGCACTACTGCATTTAGGAAATATTGTGGAATATGGCATACCCGAAGAATTATGTAGAAAATACAACTATGAAAATACAATCAGCATCCTTTTGAAGTCGAAAGAATTGCTAGTATTACCAAACAGTAGTGAAAATGCAGAAAAAATTGCAGGTTATTTTAGTCAAGGTATGGTGGAGAGTATCCATTCCTCCGAACCAAATCTGGAAACTGTATTTATGGAACTTACAGGGAGAGGGTTGGTGTGAATATGAGTATAAGAAAAATAATCGCTATTTTAAAAAAACAAATAAAAGATACGATAAAAAATAAGGTGGTACTCATTCAGTTCCTTATGTTTCCAATGCTTACGGTGATAATGGATAATGCAGTGAAGATTTCTGGCATGCCGGAGAATTATTTCATTCTTTTATTTGCTACCATGTATATTGGAATGGCTCCTCTTACTTGTATGTCTTCCATTATCTCGGAAGAAAAGGAGTCCGATACATTACGAGTTTTGATGATGTCCAATGTAAAAGCAGTGGAATATTTAATTGGCGAAGGAATCTATGTCATTGCTGCCTGTATGATAGGCTCAAGTGTATTTGCACTTCAAGGAAACTATCAAGGTCTGGAATTTGCGCAGTTTATGGGAATTATGTTTGTAGGAATTACAACCTCTACCGTATTTGGTGCTGCAATTGGAATCTGGAGCAAAAACCAAATGGCAGCAGTCTCTGTTTCTGTTCCAGCTATGATGGTACTTGCTTTTGTACCAATGATTGCAATGTTTAATGAAAGTGTTGAGAAATATGCCGGTTTTTTGTATACAGAGCAATTAAATTACTTAATAAATAATTTTACAACAGTCTCTATTGATGGTGGACGTATTTTGATAATTACGGCAAATGCATTGTTTGCAATTTGCTTATTTATAGTAGCATATCGAAAACGGGGATTATTGGCTTAATTCTGGTTTAATGAAGGACGGACGCGGGATTTGTTTGTGCCGGACGCCAGGAAAGGCTGAGTTATTTAGTCTTTGTGCAATTTACACGGCTCCCATGCTAGGATTTTATATCAGTCGTATAAACATTCCACGTAACCTCTAAGCAACAAAAAATTAACTCTTAAGTGATGTGACCCCCATAAGTTAGACTTCATCGCGAAGTAGTTTTTACTGCTTCGCGATTCCTTTATGCAGCCTGCTTAAGTCGATA
>DIGJ01000038.1 GCA_002419585.1 Lachnoclostridium sp. UBA5725 | reverse complement strand
TAGAATATAAAATTTCACTTTACGAGAGTAAATTCTAGAATTCTAGAATAAATAATTGAGTTTTGCACATAATTATGCTAGTATTATGTACAAAGGAGGCGCCGTTATGCCACAGATTAGACCAATTACAGATTTGAGAAATACAAATGAAATTTCTGAAGCATGCCATTCCGTAAAAGAACCTATTTTCATTACCAAGAATGGTTATGGAGATATGGTTGTCATGAGCATTGAAACTTATGAACAGATTGTAGAAAACCAAAGAATAGATGATGCCATTGCAGAAGCAGAGGTAGAATATCAGGCACAGGGCGTGTTGTTTGATGCAGCAGATACGTTAGCAAGATTAAGGAGAAAACATCTTGGATAAATACGATGTAAAGTTGTTAGCAAAGGCAGCACGTGACATGGATGAAGTCTACTATTATATTGCAGAAGAATTTAAGGAACCTGGAGCGGCGGAGCAGATGGCAGATCTGTTAGAGGATGCTATCTTTGGATTGGACGAATTGCCTTATCGAGGTGCAGTTAGGAAAACAGGAGCATTTGCAAACAGAGGGTATCGTCAGCTATTCATTAAGAATTTTACAATCGTGTATCGTATTGATGAGGAAAAAAAGATGGTTATCATAGTGACTGTCAGATATACACCCAGCAATTTTTAATTATAGTAAGTTAGCAGTGCACAAAATCTAGTATACAAAGTTGAGACTTAGGAGAATGTTGAAATTAATTATTATTTAGAGAATGTTGAAATTAATTATTATTTAGTTGACGAAACTACAAATAGATGATATAGTAACACTAAGTGATCAATATGAATTTTAAAGCTGACAAGAATTTCAAGTCGTTTTTACTAGGATTTGATATTTTGTCAGCTTTTTGTTTTTTGATACTAATATAAAAGGAGGTACTGAATATGAATAACGGTACAGTTAAATGGTTTAACGCACAAAAAGGATTTGGATTTATCACAAACGACAATGGTGGAGAAGATGTATTTGTACATTTCTCAGCAATCGTTACTAACGGATTTAAGACTCTTGAAGAAGGTCAGAAAGTTACTTTTGACACAGAACAAGATCCTAAAGATTCTAGAAAATTAAAAGCAACAAACGTTTGTGTAGCATAATTGCAAAACAAATAATTGCGTGGGAATAACATCCCAGAGCTTTAAAGAGCTGCAAATAAAAGTGATTGTATTACTTTTATTTGCAGTTCTTTTTTGATTTCTGGGTAAACAGAATCAAATTTGTTTAAAAGTACCATTTTTACGTTGAATATTACATGGAATCATACATTATGCACAAGTATAATAAGACCTGTAATAAAAAATATTATTCAATGTATGGGAGACGGTAACATGAGAAAAAGAATGATTGGTCTATTTTTAAGTATGACGATGGTTGCTTCCCTTTTAGTGGGATGCGGCAGCAAGACAGAAGCTCCGACAGAAGCAAAGACAGAAACGGCGACAGAAGCAACGACAGAGACGGAAGATACACAAGAACCAGTGACATTAACCATTTATGCACAATATGCAGATGATGACACAAAGATACCTTATGATTATGCAGTAGAAAAGTTAAAAGAAGCATATCCAAATGTAACGTTGGAACTGATTGTTCAGGCACAGGATGATGGTATGACATTAAATACCATGGCAGCAAGCGATAATCTACCTGATATCTTCCAGGCAAACACAGATATTATCAATTCCTTCCGTGAAACAAATCAAATCATGGATGTAACAGAAGTTGCTAAGAGCACTGGTTTTGAAGAAAAGGTATTTGATTCCTGCAAAGAATTATTATACGCAGATGACGGAAAAATCTATGTATTCCCTTATGCAGGACAGGAATATGTAATGTGGTATTATAACAAAGCTCTATTTGAACAATACAATTTAGAAGTACCAACCACATACGAAGAATTGTTAAATTGCGTCAAAGTATTTAACGAGAACGATATTCTTCCAATGTCTCTCTTTGGCCAAGAAGGATGGGCTGCAGCAGCTATGTATGATACAATTGCTACCCGTTATACTCAAGGTGGTATCAAAGCTTTGGATGAAGGTAGTGCAAGTGTCAAAGATGAAACTTACGTAAATGCAACAAAGACGATGAGTGAATTAGTAAATGCAGGTATGTTCTCTGCAGATGTTACAAATACAAATTATGATCAGGCATCAGCCCTCTTCCTTGAAGGAAAAGCAGCTATGTTCTTAAATGGACAGTGGTATATTCCAGATGCAACGGAAAAACTTGGTGATGATGTAGACTGGATGTACTATCCTGCACAAGATGCAGCAAGCTACGAAGCTGGCAAGGCAGTATTCTCCGGCGGTGGTTCTACAAGCGGATATGCTGTAAATCCAAATGGTGAACACGCGCAGTTAGCAGCAGAAGTTGCAGCATTTATCTCTGAAAAATATTGTGAATCTAAGATTTTAAATGGTAAAGTATTTGTGTCTCAGGATACCGGATTAAAAGCAGAAGGCGAATTAGCTCCTATGATGCAAAAATTATCCGATACTATCCCAAGCATTACTTCTATGACAAAGTTTACCTGGGGCTTAACAAATGCTACATTCAAAGCTGGCATTGAAGATCAAACAAGATTCTTATTATCTCCACAATATACTCCAGACGAGTTCGTAAATGAAATGGATGCTGTCATTGGTAGAATGAACGAATAAATAAGATGCCTCTTTGGATGCTAGCCAGATAAATGTTATCCCAATTTGCATCCTGCGTCCCGATTGTCCATTCAAACCGAATTTAAGCTATTATTTTAATAAGACAATAATGAAAATGTAGTGTCTCACACTACATTTTCATTGCCCATGGCTTATTAAAATTGACAATAGCGTTGAGGTTTGAATGGACAATCGGGACGCAGGATACAAATTGAACAAAACGCAACGTATAGCCACATCCAAAGGCCACTTTCATTTATTCCAACAAGTGCATCAAAGAAAGGAAGACTTAAGTGAAGAAATTTAGAAGCAATAAATTAGCCATCTTTTTATTTACATTCCCAGCACTTTTACTTTTTATAGTTTTTGTGTTTATACCAATTTTACAGGTGTTTGCTTACAGTTTTACCAAATGGAACGGCATTAGTGCACCAGAATTTACCGGACTAAAAAATTATATTCGTCTATTTACCGATAAGGTATTTTATACCTCAAACAAAAATATGTTTATCTTTGCAATCCTGGTAACCGTGTATCAGATGGTTTTTGCAACCATATTTGCCATTGCGGTTTCGGATGCGAAAATCAAAGGAAGAAAATTCTTCCGTGTGGCTTATTTTATTCCAGTTGTTCTTTCGGTAACCGTTGTTTGTCAACTATGGCTATCGATTCTTAATGCAGAAAGTGGTTTGCTTAATACAATGCTCAGAAGTCTTGGAATTGACTTTCAGCAGAATTGGTTAAGTGATAGATATAAATCGATTTATGCCATCGCCTTTGTGAATGCATGGCAATGGATGGGATATCAGTTTGCCCTGATTGTTGCAGGAATTAAAACGATATCCACTGATTACTATGAGGCAGCACAAATTGACGGTGCGAATGCAGCGATTGCGCATCGCAAGATTACCATCCCATTGCTTGCAGAAACCTATAAAAGCAGTCTGATCATCGCAATTACAGGCGGTATTAAAGCGTTTACGGAAATGTATATCATGACCAAGGGTGGACCTGGTACATCAACGTATACCCTCGCTTATATGATGTATAGTTCCGCATTTCGAAGCAAAGAATACGGATATGGCTTAGCGGCAGCTAGTATGCTGGTGTTAGAATGTTTGGCAGCAATTATTGTGATCAATGCGGTGTTTAAGAGCAATGATTTAGATGCTGTGAAAAAGAAAAAAAGGAGGTTATTTGCATGAAGACAAAATTTAGTATAGGAAGACTCGTATTTTCCATCTTTTTATGGCTCTATGCTGCGTTTTCACTGTATCCTCTGATTTGGATGGTCTTTTATTCCTTTAAAAATAACAATGAAATCTTTGTAACCAATCCATACGGAATTCCAAAGGTGTTTCACTTTGAAAACTATGTAAATGCATGGAGTAAATATGATGTACCTACTTACTTTTTTAACAGTGTAATCGTCGCTGCTGCAACGGTTATCATAACTTTATTTTGTGCACTGCTCTTTTCCTATGCGACCTCTCGTATGGAGTTCAAAGGAAAAACAACACTACGTATCTTTTTATCCATAGGAATGTTTATTCCAGTACAGGCAATCTTGATACCGGTTGTAAAAATAGTACAAGGACTTTCCTTATCCAACACCCGTTGGTCCTTAATCTTTCCTTATGTAGCAATTAACCTTGCCTTTTCTTGTATGATCTATTATGGATTTTTCAAAGGGATTCCATTGGAATTAGAAGAAGCGGCTTGTATGGACGGTGCGAATATCTATCAGACTTTTTTCAAGATTATCGTACCATTAGTAAGACCAGCGACTGCTACCCTTGCAATTTACGTATTTCTTGCTGCATGGAATGAGTTTATCCTTGCAAACGTTTTGGTAGGAAGTAATGCAGCACTCAAAACGTTGCCACTGGGTGTTTTATTCTTCCAAGGACAGTTTACAACGGACTGGGGCGGAATGGGAGCAACGATGGTAATTGCAAGTTTGCCAGCGATTTTAGTTTATATCATATTTAGTGATAAGGTAGAAAAAGCCATGACGATTGGTGGAGCCGTAAAAGGATAATAAAAAAGTATACAATCACTCAAGTTTCTATTATAATTTACTTAGAAGAAATAAAGGTGGTGGAACAATGAACCGTAATATAAAGAGCCGAGTGTATTCTATGTCTTTAAAATATAAAATAGCTTGGATTACCTTTATTATGGCTCTTGTTCCACTTTTTATATTTGGCCTTGTGATTACGCATATGTATAATAAGGCAATGGTAACTAGAAGTAAGAATCACATCGAAGAGAATTTGTCGGTCATGACAGACCGAATTGATAATGTATTTTCCAATGCAGAAATTTGTTCCAACTATATCACACTCAATATCAATCGTATTCTCGAAAAAAATGAGAGAAATGAAGTAACTGTGGATGGAATGATTTTAGGAGAACTAAATAGTGCATTGGTTGTTTTTGGTGATATTGAATCCATTGTGTACATGACAGAGTCTGGTCGGTTATATAACACCGATTCACAGATGGACCTGTCTATCGAGGATATGAATGACTCTAGCTATATGGACCAATTAAAGGAAACTACAGGAAAGACAATCCTTTTTGATAGCGAGGATGGCTTTGGGGATATTACACTTGGGAAAAAGGTGCTGCAAAAAGAGTCTGGAAAGCTGCTAGGCTATTTGTTTATTAATTTGTCTACCGCTGTGGTGGAAAAGAATTTTGATAATAAAATCAGCCAATATTATTTATTTGATACCAAGCAAACCTGTGTCACAATAAAAGGTAAAACATCTCAGATCGAGAACACCGTATTTCAGGGTCCTAAGTGGAACTATGAAGTAAGTCAGACCTTTCCATATCAGGGTAACAGCTATCTGGTTGCGTCCAAAGTAAGTGATGAATATGGCTGGACCGTAGTAGGTATCACGAATTTAGATGAATTCAACGTAGAAATAAAGGATATCATCTATACCATGCTTGGAATCGGTATCGTTATGATGCTGTTACTAATCTTGATGGTATATCTGATTACCGGCTTCATAACAAAACCTCTGATCATCTTAAAAGAAGGAGCAGAGGAGATTGCAAATGGTAATATGCAGGTACGTTTCCACTTCAAAACGGAGGATGAAATCGGTAAGTTAGGGCAGATTTTTAATTATATGACCAATCAGATTGTGGAACTACTAAAGCGTGTGGATGAAGAAGCAAGGAAAAAAAGAGAATATGAACTTTCTTTGATTGGGGAGCAGGTAAAACCACATTTTCTTTACAATACGCTGGATATCATCATTATGCTTTCTCAGATGAACAAAAACAAAGAAGCGCAGCGTGTGACCAAAAAGCTAGCCGATTATTATAAGAATTCGTTATCAAACAGCGAAGAAATCATTACGCTTGAAAAAGAAATGCGTATTATTGAAGATTATCTGGAACTACAGTTGATGCGGTATGAAGATAAGTTTACCTATGATATTTCGATTGGAAAAGGGACAAAGGATGTGATGATTCCAAAGATGACTCTGCAGCCGATTGTAGAGAATGCGATTTATCATGGACTTAAGTATAAAGAAGATTGGGGAACGATTCTGATCTCGAGTCGATTGGACGAGCAGGAGCATAAAGTGGAAATCATCGTTTCGGATAATGGAATCGGAATGCAGCAAGAAAAACTGGACGAGATGATACGTCTAAAAGAAAAACCGGAAGATCACTTTGGAGTATACAGTGTGAATCATCGGTTGAAACTATTTTATGGAGATGAACATGGAATCAAAGTAACCAGTCAGTATCAAGTCGGTACTGAAATTCGAATTACGATTCCAAGTGGGAAATAGATATGATAAAAATAATGATTGTGGATGATATGCCAATTTTTTTGGAATATTTAAGAGGCTGTATTGATTGGAATGCATATGGCTTTGAAATTTGCTGCGAAGCACATGATGGTAGAGAAGCTCTGTCTTTATTTAAAATCCATTATCCTGATATCGTATTGACTGATATCACCATGCCATATCTAAATGGACTCGAGTTGTCAGAAAAAATTATGCAGGAATCTCCGGAAACAGCTGTAATATTAATTACTGGAAACAATGAATTTGAGTATGCCAGAAGGGCAGTAAAGATGGGGGTATGCGATTATATTGTAAAGCCATTTGAAAAAGAAGAGCTAATCCTTAGTCTTTTAAAGATGCAGGACAATATCAATCGTGCCTTAGAGTTAAAAACAAATCTTCAGGAAGATAATTATCTCAAAAGGGAAGAGCGATTACGACGTCTTATATTTTCAAAAGGGAATAAGTCCGAAGCTTCTACCCTCGAGCACCTTAAGAAAAGAGGCATAATTTTTCAAAGTGAGTTTTTCTTAGTATACACCATTAAAATCGAAATGTACGACAATATAGCAGAATATGAAAAGCGAGTCAATTGGGAAAAAGTGATTGTTAATATGTTAGGTCAGATGGTGGATATCGAGGGCCACTATGAGACATTTTCCGATTATGAAAATAATGTTGTTGCCATTCTTAATTTTGACACGGAAGATCGAATGCGCCGTTATAAAGGGCATGAATTTCAGGATCTGATAAAGATGATAAAAGATTATCTTGGGCTCAATGTATCGGTGGGAGTGAGCAATTTTTGTTATGGTATCATGTCAGTGAAAGATGGATATTATCAGACCTTGCAGGCAATTTCGTCCAATCAGGCAGACGAACAAGGAAAGCTGTGGGATTATAAAAAGCTTCAATTAAAAGAAGGAAATGCATTCTATTCTTGGGATGTTGTAGATAATATCAATCGTTATCTAGAGTTGTCAGAGAAGGAAATGGTGTTTGAAGTAATCGAAAAAGAGCTCAGCCGCATCGAAGCGTTTCAAAATGAAGAACTCTTTCGTATGATTTGTATGAGTTTGTTGAGCTTACTCTTTTCGCATGTTGTAAAAAACGGACAAAATATAGAGGATATATTTGGTGTGGAGTATTCTTTTTACGAAACGCTAGGATTTCAAACGAGCAAACAACAAAAGAGAGAATTTGTATTCCAATGTTATAATGCGGTAATCGACTATCAAAGAGAGACCAAAGAATCAAGATCGTATGAAATTGCTTCTGCTGCTAAGCAGTATATTGAGGAGCATGTTGGAAATCCCGAAATGAGTATTCAAGACATTTCGAAACATCTATTGGTAAATCAGACCTATTTAAGAAAGATGTTTAAAAGTGAGATGAATATGACGCTTTCGGAGTATATTACAAAATACCGCCTTGAAATGGCTCAAAAGCTGATTAAGGAGACCGATTATAAGTTGTTTCATATTGCCGAACAAGTCGGATATAGCGATGTCAGCTATTTTAGTAAGTGCTTTAAGAAGTATTATGGAGTGTCACCAAAAACAATTGCAAAGTAAAGTTTTGGGAGAGGGTTATGAGAAGTAAATGGGAAAAATTATGGATTGGCTGTTTGCTGGTTATCTGGGGGTGCACAATTTTGACAGCCTGCGCAACGAAAGAACCAACGGTAATTCAAACAGAGGAAGAAGAGCCGGTCACTTTGACCATCTATGCACAGTATGCAGATGAAGATACAAAGTTTCCGTATGATTATGCCGCAAAAAAATTAAAGGAAGCTTACCCAAATGTAAATCTGGTTCTTGATATTCAGGCACAGGATGATGGTCAGAAGCTACAAACGTATGCGATTACTGGCAATCTTCCAGATATCTATCAGGCAGGAAAACAACAGATTGAAGCATTTAAAGAGTCTGGGAATATTATGCTTTTAAATAATGTGGTAGAGTCTACTGGTTTTGATGAAAAAGTCAGTGAGGAAGCAAAGAACATTTTATATGATGAACAGGGAAACGTGTATGCGTTTCCTTATGCAGGAAATGAAGTCGTGTTATGGTACTACAACAAAGATTTATTTGATAAGTATGGGCTTACGGTACCAAAAACTTTTGAGGAACTGCTTACCGTGATTAAAGTCTTTCAGGAACATGATGTGATTCCAATGGCTTTGTTTGGAAAAGAAAAGTGGATTACTACGGCGTTCTATGATGTCATTGCAACCAGATATGAGTCAGGTGGTATTAACAGCCTCGATAATGGTGAAGTGAAAGAACTAAATGAGGGCTATCGTAAGGCAGCACAGGTGATTAGTGAACTAGCAGCAGCGGGAATGTTTCCGCAGAATGTGACCAACTTAAATTATGACCAGGCAGCAGAACTTTTTTATTCTGGTAAGGCAGCTATGATGTTAAATGGTCAATGGGAAATGGAATCGGCCTATCAAAAAATGGGAGATTCCGTGGATTGGATGTATTATCCTTCCTATAGTGAAGAAGCTTATGAAGCGGGAAAAGAAGCCTGGGCAGGCGGTGGAACAATTGGCGGATACGCAGTCAATCCAAACTCTTCAAATTGTGAGCTGGCAGCCAAGGTAGCCGCCTTTATAGCAGAAAAATATTGCGAAGCAAAGTATCTATACCGCTCTAATCCATTTGTTACAGTCAAGATAACGAAAGAACCAGTGAATTCCTTTAATGGCATGACCACCCGCCTATTGGAGGCCACAAAAGATGTATCCTATACCAGATTTACTTGGGGATTATCCAATGCAATTTTTAAGACAGAAATAGAAGACCAGACGCAGCTACTATTAACTGCTCAGTACTCGCAAGAAGAATTTTGTGAGGAAATGAACAAAATTCTAGAGGATATGCAAACAGAATAATTGCCATGCAAACTGCAATCCACAGACTCCGTATACAACGCATAAAATATTAATTGTAGTGAATGGTATATTGTTTCGTAACTTGTAATATTTTTTAATGGGAGGTCTTTATATGAAGAAAAAGGGGAAAAAATTAGTAATTTCACTTGGCTTAGTTTTTTGTATGGTATTATCAATCCTTGTGGTACCAAAAAAAGCCTTGGCAGCAGAAACCTTGACAACACCTGGAGCATCGAAAGAAACTGCAACACGACTGGAATATCTTGCAAATGGTTATTATGCACAAAGGGGCAGTGCAGATGCGGATTGGTATTATTTTACGGCACCATCCTCACCCGCATATACAAGTGTGTATTTTAAAAATACGGGGATGAATACTCGTGCCAATATCAATATATACACAGTGGCCAATGAAGAACGGTATTCCTCCTATTGCTACAATGGAAATAGTCGAAGTTATGAAGCAAAACTGGAGGCAAATCAAAGCTATTATATTAAAATAACAAAGGGCAATGCGGGTGGCACGTATCTTTTATATCTAACCGCGGCCTATGATGTAATTGGAAATACAAAAAATGAAGCAAGCTTGGTGGGTTTGAATCAGGAATATACCTGGACTATGGATGGAACCGATGATGAAGATTATGCAAGCTTTACCGTTGCAAAAAGTGGAAAATACAAATTTACATATAAGAATTCCAATATTGATGATAGTCTAGATTGCAAAATACGTCGATGGACTACGAATGAACAAGTTTTTTATTCCTATGCCTATTCGAATAACGAAAAGAGCGATAGTATTCAATTAGAGGCGGGACAGTATTACTACATTCAATTTTATGGTACGGGATCGAATAAAGGGAGCTATACCTTCTCAATTTTGAATCAGTCAGTAAGTGCCATAGACCTATCCACCAAAGAATTAATGATAAAAACAGGGCAAACGTATCAATTAGAAAAAACCATATATCCAATCAACGCTTATAATACAAGTGTAACCTGGGCAAGTAACAATGCAGGAGTTGCCAGTGTAAATGCAAGTGGTTTGGTTACGGCTCAAGGTGCAGGTGAGACCTTAATTACCTGTACAGCAAATGATGGAAATGGTGCTATTGGGGTCTGTAAGGTTATAGTTTTACCGTTAGCCCCGAATCGCATAAGGGTAGATACCAGCGTTAACAGTAAGGAAAAGATTTCCATTGTCTGGGATGGTGTGAGAAATGCTTCCGGATACACCGTATATGCATATGATAGCAAAACAAAAAATTGGACGGAGGTAATATCCGTCGATACGAATGCAATTAATCCAACCAATGCAATTATTACTGGTATACCATATAATGGAATTTTACAAAGATTAAAGGCTGGAGCGACTTACCAATTTCGAGTAGCTACTTATATACTTGTGAATGGAAACAAATATTACGGCGATTTTACGAGTATCTTAGCTGTAGGAATAGCACCAAATCGTACAAAAATTAAAAGCCTTACCTTAAATGCATCACGTAAAATAACGTTAAAATGGGAAAAAGTATCCGGTGCAAGTGGATATTACATTTATAGAAAAGATTCGAAAGATGGAGATTACAAGTATTATGCAACCGTAAGCAAAGGTACAAAAATATCTTATTCGGCAAAGGTACGTCGTGGGAAATATTCTTACAAAGTAGCAGCGTATAAGACCGTGGATAGCGTAACTTCAACGGGAGCATTCAGTAAAGCAAAAAGCATTAGCGTAAAATAATAAAAATAAAAACAAAATAAAAACAAAATAATAAGCAAAACATAATAAGCAAAAAATGAATGAACAGAAAAAGAACAGAAAGGGGGCTCCTTACTCTGAAAAGTAGATGTAAGGAGCCCCATATTATATCTTATAGAATGAATGATAGAATTATAAATGGATTATAGAATCGGGAACCATCATAAAAGGTAATCACCATAGCAAGGATACTAAAAAGTAGGATAAAGGCGATGGTGATATAATCTGAAAGCTGAAACGCTCGTTCGGAATACCAGGTTCTTTTTTTGTGCTTTCCAAATCCTCGAAGTTCCATGGCATTACTGATTGTATCAATGCGTTCAAGGCTTGAAAATATCAAAGGAAAGATAATAGCAATGATATTTTTGATTCGCGGAATCAACTTTACGTTCTTTGACATATCGATACCTCTTGCCTCCTGCGCTGTCTTGATTTCCTGAAAGTTTTTCTGGATATCTGGTATATAGCGAAGGGCAATCGCAATGGAATATCCAATGCTATATTTTACTCCCAGCTTGCTTAAAGAAGCGGCAAATTCACTGGGATTTGTAGTTACAATAAACATAAGAGCTACTGGAATTACCGTAAAATACTTAAGTATAATATTGAGTTCATAAAATAATTGTTCTTTGGTAAACGTATAGTAGCCTGCTAAATGAAGAAGATCCGAACGTGTGCCATAGATTTTGGTGCCCTGATAGGGTGAAAAAAAGAAGATGGCAACGACATTAATCAACAGGAAAAACAAAATAACTTTGAGTACCGTTGCTACCTGATGATATTCTGTCTTTGACATTGCAAATAAAAGAAGGCTGCTTACAAACATAAATAACAGGATTCGAGTGTCGTAGGTAATCATTCCGACGATGGACCAAAGGATGAAAAAAACCATCTTGGTCACGCCACATAGTCGGTGAATCCATGTATTTTTATCAGAGTACGTTAATAATCTTCCCATCTATTGATTCACCTTCCTGTCATATTGGATAAAGCTTTCTGCAAATCCTGTAGTATCGGTAATCTGACAAGCCTCTGCCAAATAATAAAGCGAGGTTACCTTTAAGTTAGCCTCTTCTACAATCTTGGGCGTTGTCAGGATTTTCGCTGGTCTGTCATTGGCAAGGAGAGTTCCGGCAGATATTACAATGGTATGATTGGTATATTCAAGCATTAGGTGCATATCGTGAGTAATCATAATAATCGTAATACCAAGTTCTTTATTAAGGCCCTCTAAAAACTTCATAATTTCAGTATAATGCTTAAAATCCTGTCCAGCCGTTGGCTCATCAAGAATCAGAATCTCCGGTTCTAATACAAGGATGGAAGCGATGGTTACACGCTTTTTCTGACCAAAACTAAGAGCCGATATCGGCCAATTACGGAAAGGATAAAGACCACATACGGTAAGTGCATGCTCTACTTTTTCTTTCACGGCTGATTCTTCGTATCCTCTGGTGCGAAGGCCGAGTGCTACCTCATCAAATATCATTGGCTTGGAAATCATCTGGTTCGGATTTTGCATCACAAGACCGATTTTTTCTGCACGCTGTGCAATGGATTCTCCTGCCATGTCAACACCCTTGTATGTGATGGTTCCAGCTTTTGGGCGAATGAAACCACAAATTAACTTGGAAAGCGTGGTTTTTCCTGCTCCATTTCGTCCAACAATGCTTATCATTTCGCCTTTTTGAATGGAAAACGATATATCCGACAAAACGGGCTCTTCCTCCTCGTAGGAAAAAGTAAGATTTTGAATGGATAGAAGTTCTTCGGTATCCATGGCAGGTTCGGTTTTTTCAATGCTTTGATACCAGCTTTTTACTTTGTCTTTATTGTATTGCAAATTGATGCTATGAATATCGCTGGGGTGATCATTTGGCTTGATAATAGCACCGGCATACTTAATAGCAGCGATGTAAAGTGGTTCACGGATTCCATTTTCTTTTAACGTAGACAAGCTTAAAAGCTCATCGGGAGTGGTATCTGCAAGAATCGTACCATCCCCAATCACAACAATACGATCTACCGGTCGATGAAGGACATCTTCCAAACGGTGTTCGATGATTACAATGGTTTTATTCGTCGTGTGGTGAATTTCATCAATCAATTCAATCGCATATTTTCCGGTGGCAGGATCGAGATTTGCGAGTGGTTCATCAAACAGAAGGATATCCGCATCATTTGTCATAATCCCAGCAATTGCAACACGTTGTTTCTGCCCTCCGGAAAGAGCAGAAGGGGCGTGCTCTAATAAAGAGTCAACACCTACTAAGCTGGCACATTTTTTAACAGTATCCTTCATATTGTCTTGAGGGACACAGTCGTTTTCCATGGCAAAGGCAATATCTTCCCCTACGGTTAATCCAATAAACTGGCTATCGGTATCTTGCATGACGGTACCTACAACCTGAGATATTCCAAAGATTCCAGCTTTTGCTGGATTTTTATCTCCTATGAGTACACTTCCTTCGATTTCACCTTCATAGGAGTTTGGAATCAGACCATTGATACAATGAACCAGAGTTGATTTACCTGATCCAGAAGGTCCCACAATTAATACTTTTTCGCCTTCGTAGATGGTCAGATTGATATTTTTTAGTGTCGGTCGTTTTTGTGTTCTATATTTGAATGTAAAATCAGTGAACTGAATGATTTCTTTTTTCACGTTTCCTCCTAGTTGCAAACAGGAATCCTTTAAAAGGATTCCTGCTATGTATTTTAGTCTTCTCGATCAAGACTGGATGAACTTGCTTTTACTTTGGTATAAGCGACTGCAAGCAGTGTACCAAGGATGCCGATGGTGATGATATTACCGAGGAATGCAAACGCCCCTTGGGTAAAAACTTTGTTTGCAGGTTCTGCATAGATGACAATATCGAGAATTGGAGCAAGTACAATCCAGGCAAGTGCGTTTGCGACAATCTGGACGGCATTAAATAAAACAATCTGCTTGGTTGCAAAACCACCTTTTTCAATCTGATATTTGCTTGCAAATATACCAGCAAGAATACCAAATACAGCATCAGGAAATACCCAGCTCCACCAGACGCCACCATACTGGAATGCATCTGCTAAGATATGACCTAAGAGGCCAACTGCTCCACCAACAATAGGGCCAAAGATTGCTGCAAGTAGTGCCAGTAGTGCAGCTCTTGGCTGAATTGCTGTGTTCGGAATGAATGCGAGTGGAATCGAAACGAGGGATAAAACAATGTATAATGCGGTTCCAATTCCGATTGCTACTACTGAGCGGATGGTGAATTTTTTCATATGATTTTCCTCCTTTTAATCCTCGTAAATAATGCGAGGTGCCTTTTTAAGTTCAATTTTCCAACTTGTTCCTGTACGGATGTTATAAGCTTTTGCAAAAGAACCCTGATTAATAGCGACTGCCATATTTTGTAAAGAATTGATATATACAAGGCTCTCTCCGGCATAAACATTGGCAAACGATTTGGTGTAAGTAATTATGTTATGGTAAACATGTCTTGTATTGTTTCGAATGGTAACCTCTACCCGGTCATCGGTTTTGATTTCCAGCTGTTCAAACAATTCATATGGAATGTTTGTCCATAAACTACCAAAGCGGACATCCAGTACATCAATGATTCCTTCAATTGCATTTTTATCAAGTTTAGGTTCTAGTGTTGGTAACTCTATAATGCTATCTATTAAGACCTCATCTCCGATTTCTTCAAAAGAAATATGACCAGAGGCTAACTTTGCACCTACGTAGGCATAAACATCTCTTCCATGGAAGGTATAAGATAGCTCGGAGTGAGGAAGATGATTGGATTTTTCATGAATAATTCTTGCTTCTTTGATCCCAATCATACGCTTGATATGGGTGAGTGTACCATTATCCGGTGTGATGACATATCTTCCAGACAGGGTTTTGATTGCGATACTTCTTCTAGATGAACCTACACCTGGATCAACAACAGATACAAATACGGTTCCCACTGGCCAATATTCAACTGTTTGAATCAGGCGGTAGGAAGCTTCCCAGATATCATATTGCGGAATCTCATGGGTAAGATCAAATATCTTTAAATTTTCATCTTCCGAAAAAGCGACTCCATGCATTGCTGAAACAGCACCATCCACAAGACCAAAATCTGATTGAAACACAACTGCATTCGTCATAAAATCTCCTCTCAACTAATGAATTAGTAGTTTAATATACGGATACTATAGTATAAATTTTCCTGTTATGCAAGCATTTTTATTTAATATAATATTTATCGTTTTTTAATAAATTAAATTAGTTGACAGATGATAGAAACTAGAACAAGTTATAGCACAGCCGTAGATTTCGACAGCCTCGTAGTTGCAGATGCTATAATAGAAAACAATACCTGCTATCCCAATTTGCGGTTCCAGGCTCCAAGATACGAAGTGCAAACCGAATTGAAACGATTATTTTAATAAGACAATAGAGAAAAGCGGGTGCCCAATCACCCGCTTTTCTCTGTTTATGGCTTATTAAAATTGTCAATCGTTTTGAGGTTAGCACTTCGTATCTTGGAGCCTGGAACCGCAAATTGAACACAGCCTTCCGTTTAGCCAGCCACCTTCAACTTATCGTGTCACAAACTGCCCCACCAACCCATTGAGTGCTTCAGCCTGCGCCGTTAGTTCTTCACTTGTTGCTGAACTTTCCTGCGCGGTAGCAGAAGTATTTTGAACAACGGCAGAAATTTGTACAATGCCTTTGTCGATCGCTTCCATAGAGTGAGCCTGCTCAACGCAAAGACCCGTTGTTTTTTGAATTATATCACGCATCTTTTCAATCGAGACTACCACCTGATTTAAGGATGCTGAAGTTGCTTCTACAATTTCATTTCCACTTTGAACTTCATTTACCGTGGATTGAATTAATTGACGTGTATTATTTACTGCATTTGCACTTTGATTTGCAAGCTCCCTGATTTCATCTGCAACAACCGCAAATCCTCTACCAGCTTCACCGGCTCTTGCCGCTTCAATCGCAGCATTGAGGGAGAGTAAGTTTGTTTGGGAAGCAATGCTTTCAATGCTTTGGATGATAACTTCGATTTGTGATGAAGTTTCGGTAATACGCGCCATAGCGTTGGTCATTTGCTGCATTTGTTCACGACTATTTTTGGCATCATTTGTAACATCCGCGGCCATGTGATCTGCCACTTTTGAGGAGCTTGCAGTATCTTCTACCTTGGAAGTAACTTCCTCTACGGTAGCGGTTAATTCTTCTACAGCGCCAGCCTGATCCGTTGCACCTTCCGCCAGACTTTCAGCACCTTCTGCAAGGTTTTCAGCACCCTGAGCAACCTGAGCGGCCGCTTCTTTGATTTCTGAAATGGTAGCGCTTAATGAGGTGGAGATATGTTCCATTGCAGTTAAAATTGGATTGTAATCTGCAACATAACTATCGATACATTTACTATTAAAATTAAAGTTACCATCTGCAATTGTTTTTAAGCATTGACCGATATCATCTATAATCTGGGAAATAGAAGCGGTAGTTTTTCGCATACTATTCGCAAGATTGCCTAGCTCGTCACCAGACGTATAAGTGATATCAACATGAAGATTACCTTCGGACATCTGTTTTGCTGCATTTTCAATTTCGTAGAGGGGTTTGGTTAGACCTTTTACCAGACGGCGTATACTGCGAATTGTAATAATGCTGCTAAAGATAGCAAGAATGATACTTAAAATGATAACAATGATTTCTACTATATTGGAGCGAGCAAAGTCACTTGCTGCACCTCTTTCGATATCAGTACCGATTTGGGTTAGACTTTCTTTTACTTTTTCAATATTTGGTGAGTAGTTCGTATTATAGACATTCATTGCGGTGTTATGGTTATTTGCCAAAGCACTCGTATAGATGAGTTCTTCATATGATTTGCTGCTTTCGAGAGCTTTTTTAAATTTTTCTAGGGAATCTGGATTCTGTGTATACAGGGATTTTAGAGTTTCATAATTTTTATTTAATGCTTCAATCTCTGATTTTGCTGTAGCAACGTATTCTTCCGTAGAATTTGAATCATAAGAAGTGCAGGCCAATAAAATATTAATGGAAGCAGTATCAAGATTTTTCTGCATTTTCCACTGCGTATTTACTACAGCATAAGAATTATTGTAAAATCGGTTAAAGTTACTACCAATAAAAGCAATTGCAGCAATTGAAAAAATCAGAGCAACGATAAAACTGATTGCCGGAACTTGAATGGATCGTTGTAGCTTTTTAGAAATAGATAAATCTTCAAACTTTTGTTTCACTTGTGCTTTTGTAGTTTTGGACTGCGGTACAGTCTGCTTGACAGGATTCTTCTTTGGTTTCATAAGACAATAAAATCTCCTTTAATCTAGTAATATTTTATAAAAGTATAAAAATATTATAAATTATTTTGTGTGATAGTACAAGAAAAATTGGTAATAAAATACAATTAAACCATCATAAGCCAAGTGAGTCCAAACAAAACCAAAGTAAAATAAACGTTTTACGTATTACGTATTTATGCAAGAACGATACCTATTATTAGATTGTAAAACCACCCTATAACATAGCAGCATTTCTAAAAGAACAATAATCGCTATCCCAATTTGCGATTCCAGGGTCCAAGATACGAAGTGCAAACCGAATTGAAACGATTATTTTAATAAGACAATAGAGAAAAGCGGGTGCCCAATCACCCGCTTTTCTCTGTTTATGGCTTATTAAAATTGACAATCGTTTTGAGGTTAGCACTTCGTATCTTGGACCCTGGAATCGCAGATTGAACACAGCCTTCCGTTTAGCCAATTCCAACTTATCTTGTAATAAATTGCCCCACCAACCCATTGAGTGCTTCAGCCTGCGCCGTAAGTTCTTCACTTGTTGCAGAACTTTCCTGCGCGGTAGCAGAAGTATTTTGAACAACGGCAGAAATTTGTACAATGCCTTTGTCAATCGCTTCCATAGAGTGAGCCTGCTCAACCGAAAGAGCCGTTGTTTTTTGAATAATATCACGCATCTTTTCAATTGAGGATACCACCTGATTTAAGGATGCAGAGGTGGTCTCTACGATTTCATTTCCGCTTTGTACTTCATTCACTGTGGATTGAATTAGTTGGCGTGTATTCATTACTGCATTTGCACTTTGATTTGCAAGCTCCCTGATTTCATCGGCAACAACCGCAAATCCTCTTCCGGCTTCCCCGGCTCTAGCCGCTTCAATCGCAGCATTGAGGGAGAGTAAGTTTGTTTGAGAAGCGATGCTTTCAATGCTTTGAATGATAACCTCGATTTGTGATGAAGTTTCAGTAATACGTGCCATTGCGTTGGTCATTTGTTGCATTTGTTCGCTACTATTTTTCGCGTCATTTGTAACATCAGCAGCCATGCGATCTGCAACTTTAGAAGAATTTGCGGTATCTTCTACCTTGGAAGTAACTTCCTGCACGGTAGCGGTTAATTCTTCTACGGCACCTGCTTGGTCAGTTGCACCTTCTGCTAGGCTCTCAGCACCTTCAGCAAGATTTTCAGCACCCTGAGCAACCTGAGCGGCAGCTTCCTTGATTTCAGAAATGGTACTGCTCAATGAGGTGGAAATATTTTCCATTGCTGTTAAAATAGGAGCATAATCACCAATGTAACTGTCAAGGCATTTGCTTTCAAAATTAAAGTTACCATTGGCCATAGTCTGTAAGCAATTACCAATATCGTCAACAATTTTTGAAATACCTGCTGTTGTAATTTTCATGCTTCTTGCAAGAGAGCCAAGTTCATCGTTTGACTCATAATGAATATCAACATGAAGACTTCCTTCTGACATTTCTTTTGCGGCATTTTCAATTTCGCTGATCGGATTTGTAAGTGTTTTTACTAAGCGTTTGATGCTTCGGATCGAAATAACAACACTGAATAAAGCAACGAATGTACAAAATACCATAATTATCATTTTCACAACATTAGAAGTACTATAATCTCTAGCAGCTCCAACTTCTACATCTTTACCGATTTGAACTAAGATATCCTTTACCTTGCTAATGCTTGGCGCATAATAGCTGTTATATACCTGGACTGCAGCTAATGTATTGTTTGCCAATGCGCTGTTAAACATGAGTTTCTCAAATTGCTCATTATTATGAAGCGCAGTTTCCAAACTTTTCAAAGTCTCAGGATTTTGTTTGTAATATTTTTTGAGTACTTCATAATTCGTATACACCGAATCGATTTCTGACTTAGCATTATCTACACATGTTTTTATGATGTCTTCTTTCGATGTAGTGCACGACAATAAAATATTTGTTGATGCTGATTCTATACTTTTTTGCATTTCCAATTGGGCGGTTACTACCTTATAAGAGGTATTGTAAAAACGGTTAAAATTGCTTCCAATAAATGCAATTGCTGCAATTGAAAAAATGACTGCAACAATAAAGCTGAAAACAGGAATAGCGAAGGAACGCTGTAATTTTTTTGAAATGCTTAGATTTTCAAAATTCAGTTTTTGTTTTTGGGTAGTTTTCTGCTTTGCTTTTGTTACTTTTTGTTGTTTTACTTTCGTTGGTTTTTGCTTTTGTCTCATTCGTTTTCCCCAGCTCCTTTTCTTGTGTATAAATACTCATGAAGTCATTATAAATTATCAATTCGATAAGTTCAAGGATAACAAGTAATTCATGTGAATAAATAATTAATGGTGAATTGCTTTGTAAAATTTACCAATCTCTTCCCATGCCTGGCGGCTCTCTGGTAATATTTCACCAGACATTTGAAAAACATGAAACATTCCTTCATAGATCGATAACTTTACTTTAAGTCCTTCCTGTTTCGCTTTTTGCGCAATGGTAATGGAATCACTCAGCAAGACTTCATGTGTTCCTACCTGAATTAGCATCGGTGGAAGGTTTTTAAAATCACCAAAAACAGGAGAAATATAAGGTTCTTTTGGATCATGGTCTCCTATATAAGAGGAGTTGTAGAGCATGTTGTTTGTACTGTTTCCAAAAAGGGGATCGATTTCAAAGTTATCGATATAGCTTTGACCGCTATTGGTAAGGTCTGCCCATGGCGACATAAGTACAAGTCCCGCAGGAGTTGGATACTGGAAATCACGAAGATACATGGATAGGGCTAAAGCAAGACCTCCTCCAGCAGAATCTCCCGCAATTATAATTTTTTGGGGAGAATATCCTTTTTCTTCGGTCATAAATAAATAGGCAGCAAAGGCATCCTCAAGAGCTGCCGGATATGGATATTCTGGAGCTACACGGTAGTCAATGGTTACCACATCACTTCCATCGCATTTATCCTGGTAATTGATAGAGAAGCGACGATAGGCATTCTTCATTGGACCGATATAACCACCACCATGAAGCTGCAAAATGGAATACGCACTGTTTTCTTCCTCTTTTTTTAAATACTCCAAAGAAAAATGATCTAGGCTTACTTTCTCACAGTGATATTTTGGCTTGTAGATAAAGGGAGGCTCTTTTGGATTCATTCGATATTTTCCAGTTTGAATAGATTCCCCTAGGTGATGAGTGGAGGTTATATCCGCAATTAGTTCTCTCATTAAAGTGCCCTTAATACTGGTTTTTCTCGTTTTCATTCTAATTCTCCTCTGTTTCATTCTGTAAGGTTTTCTCAAGCTACAAGGTATATAAATTATAGTGTAGATGAACTTTCATTAGAAAGCAACTTAGAATTGAAGATGGTAGAAATGTTTTAATAAGTTTATTATATTACAAAAAGTAACACATTTTTTTGCAAAGAAAATCCATTAAATTTGCTATAGGAAAAACTTATAACGGACGATTGGATTTGGATATTAACACTTTCTTTTATTTATTGCTATACTATTGATTGTAAGAAAGAATTGAAAGTTAGAAAGGGGATATATTATGCGTACACTTTTAACAATGCAAATAACAAATATGATGATGTGCTGTGCTCGTACCGATATGGGTATGAACACATTTATAAAAGTGCGCATGAATTCCTGAACATTATTGATACAATAGTGAACGGAAAACAGGTGCACACACGAGAAAAGTGAGTACCTGTTTTTTTTATTCGAGGAAATGATAGCTTTAATATAAGAAGAAAGGAAAATAAGAATGATTACATTAGAAAATGTAGGTAAAACATTTACAACCCAAGATCGAGTGGTTGAAGCGGTAAAAAATGTAAATCTGCAAATTGAAAAAGGTGAAATATATGGAATCATTGGTTTTTCTGGCGCGGGAAAATCTACCTTGGTAAGATGTATCAATTTATTAGAAAGACCGTCAGTTGGTAAAGTATTCTTAGGTAAAACAGAATTGACTGCTTTAACCGATGCGCAGTTACGGAGGGAGCGCAGTAAAATGGGCATGATATTTCAGCATTTCAACTTGTTTTCTCAAAGAACAGCGTTGCGAAATGTATGCTATCCACTCGAAATTGCAGGCGTATCGAAAAAGGAAGCCATCCAAAGAGCAGAAAAATTACTTAAGTTGGTTGGATTGGAGGAATGCAAAAATTCCTATCCTTCTCAATTGTCAGGTGGGCAAAAGCAAAGAGTTGCCATTGCCAGAGCACTAGCAACGGATCCAGAAGTATTATTATGTGATGAAGCAACGAGCGCACTTGATCCTAACACTACCATTTCCATTCTTGATTTATTAAAACGCATCAATAATGAAATGGGTCTGACGATTGTTATTATCACACATGAGATGAAAGTTGTGGAACACATCTGTGATAAGGTAGCTGTTTTAGAATATGGGACTTTGGTTGAGACCGGAAGTGTTCAAGATGTTTTTATGGCACCAAAATCTCAGGTGGCGAAGAAATTGATCATGCCAAAAGGCGAGACTACAAGCTCATTTGAGAATAACAAGATATTAAGAATTGTATTCGATGGTCAGTCCTCCTTTGAACCGGTTATTTCCAATATGATATTAGAATGTCATGCTACCGTAAATATCCTAGGAGCCAATACGGAAAATATTGGAGGAAAAGCATTCGGGCAAATGCTACTACAGTTGCCTGAGGATGAAATCGTAATCGGAAGAATTAAGAATTATCTAGATACCATAGGAATTCATTATGAAGAAGGAGGTGCTCCGTTTGACGAATGAAGTGGTAACTCTTTTAAGAAATGGAATTTTTGAAACGCTTTACATGACGCTGGTGTCAACTGCAATTGCCTATTTCATAGGGATTCCGCTCGGAGTTTTGCTTTATACTACGGGTGAAAAAGGTACCGGTCATAATACATTAGTTAATAAGACACTTGGGATCATTGTAAATCTGATTCGTTCCATACCTTTTATTATCCTTTTGGTTGCCATCCTTCCCTTTACAAGGTTGGTAGTCGGAACCACAATTGGATCGACAGCAACAATCGTACCATTGATTGTGGCAGCCGCTCCATTTGTCGCAAGAATGGTGGAATCATCACTAAATGAGGTTGACAGTGGCGTAATCGAAGCGGCGGTGTCCATTGGATCAAATCCGCTGCAGATTATTATAAAAGTACTTCTTCCAGAGGCAAAACCATCCCTGATTGTGGGCAGTACAATAGCAATAACAACGATTCTGGGCTATTCAACAATGGCTGGCTTTGTTGGGGGAGGAGGATTAGGAGCAATTGCAATTAACTACGGATATTACCGTTACAAAAAGGATATTATGCTGATAACCGTGGTGTTACTGGTTATTATCGTTCAGATTTTTCAAGAAGTAGGTACAAAATTAGCAAATAAAACAGATAAGCGAAAAAAAGCTTAATTTAGGAGGAGAAATTATGAAAAGAAAAAGTGCAATTATTATTTTATCATTGTTAGCATTAACGATTGGAACACTTACAGGATGTGCAGGAAAAACCACGCAGGAGTCAAAAGATACAAAGGACGATAAGACAATCACCGTTGGTGCTTCGGTTACACCACATGCAGAAATTCTAGCAATAGCAAAGGACATTCTCGCCAAAGATGGCTATACGTTGAAGGTTGTAGAATATAATGATTATGTACTTCCAAATACAGCATTGGAAAGCGGTGAGCTGGATGCGAACTATTTTCAACATCAACCATACTTAGATGACTTTAATAAAGAAAACAATACACATATTGTATCTGCGGCATCCGTTCATTATGAGCCATTTGGAATTTATGCTGGTAATACGAAAAGCATTACTGATTTGAAGGAAGGGGCAAAAGTTGCAGTACCAAATGATAAAACAAATGAAGCGAGAGCATTACTTTTATTAGAATCACAGGGGCTCATTACATTAAAAAAGAACGCTGGACTTGAGGCAACTGTCATAGATATCGTTGAGAATCCTTTGAATTTGGAGATTGTAGAACTGGAAGCAGCGCAAATCGTGAGAGCATTAAGTGATGTTGATATTGCCTGCATTAATGGAAATTATGCAATTACCGGAGGACTTAGTGTAAAGGATGCAATTGCAACTGAGACGGCAGATTCCCTAGCGGCTCAGTCCTATGCAAACATCGTGGCAGTCAAAGAAGGAAATGAAGAAAGTGGAAAAACAAAGGCACTCGTAAAGGCGCTATTGAGTGACGAAGTACGTGAGTTCATGAATAGTACCTATGATGGTGCAGTCGTACCAATATTTTAAATATGAAATCTTCGAATTAACTCATTTTTGAACCCTTTATCACCAAAAATAATGGAACCTAGTAGGCTTAGAACACATATGATACCTGCAGCGATAGCAACTTCATCTCTTGTAATGATCTTTGTAAAACAAAGTGCAAAAGATAAAATGGAAAAAATGGTTATTGTTAGCTGGTACATATAATAGGTCTGACGTTTCATAGGGTTTACAATCATAAGGATAATGACTACAAAATTGGATGTGAGGATTAGTGCCGGAATAATAAAATTGACGGACCAACCCTTATATCCAATTACGTTGTCAATGATAACACACAAAATGCTGGCACCAATCGTCTGCACGAGAATTTTGGAGGCCAGATTTGAATTATTTAGTATGGAATAATAAACCGTTATCATGGCATAGACAATCGCAGCGACGGAGATTAAAGACCAAAGTACCGGAGCGACATCATAGGTTGCATAGTTAATGACAAACATAGTAAGAGCAGTAAGCACAGCGATAAAGGTAAAGATTTTCCGAAGTAAATGAAACGCATCTACATTAAATTCAATCGTAGGATACATTGCTAGAAATTCATCGTTTTCCTCTTTGTTCTTGTTTTCAATATATAAAAGTTCACCACAAAGAGGACACAAATTCCCTGTATCTTTTACGAAAAGGTTGCAGCGATTACATTTTTTCATTGTGAACACCATTGCTTTCTATTGTAACAGGAATTCCTTGTTTTGTAAGTGCGCGGAAAAATGCCTTCTGTAAGTAGGTATCTTTTAGTACGGAGGAAAACGTTACAATTAATTTGTCTTGATAAGAACACATACCACACTTCATATTTTGACGTTTGGATACTCCGATTAAAAAGTGAAAATTTTCAATTTCAGATTCAAATTCTTTACAAACTTTAACGGCTCCCAAATTTGATAGTGTTGTTGTGCATGAGCGACTGGAACGGCGAAATACAAATTGAAGGATCAACCATTTTATTGGAAGTGGCGCCATCCGAATGTACCATCTTTTTTCGCTTGAAACATTATAGGATATGATTTCTTCCATGTGTTCTTTTGTGATGGTTTCATCCATCTGCTTGCTAACAAAAGCAAGCACTTCTTCAAACGTATGATTCTCTCCATTGAACAGAAATTTTACTGAAGTAACTGCAAAAAAATTGGAGGTCGTAGTGGAATCAAAAAAAGAACGTAAATTTACTGGAAGATTAATGACAACCGGATGCTTATCACCCTGTCGGTTCATGTATTCTTCATAGATACAATATAAAAGCAAAGCGGTCACGTATTTTGAAATACTTACGGAGGCTTCTTTGCATTTTGCTTTTAAAGCGGGTAAATCAACATAACCATGAATAATACTTACCGTATCCAGGTAGAGAGACTCTCCTTTTAATAGATATGCTTTTTTTACCGGATACATATTGGTCGGGCGCTTTTTATAATTTTTTATATAACTGTCTTCGACGCCTAAGATACACTCGTTGCTGGGAATTAAATTGGTTTCACCCTGTTTTAGACGAAGATACATGTAAGTCAATTCTTTTAAAAAATTAATTGCTCCCATTCCATCGGTAATGGCATGAAAAACTTCAAGATTGATTCGGTTTTCATAATAAGATACCCGAAATAAAAAATGGCCAGGCGCATGAGGATCAAGGTATTTGCATGGATACGTCACTTCTTTTTCAATCATTGGGACTTTTTTCTTTGTTTCAAAATAGTACCAAAAAATGCCTCGGCGCAAACGTACATTGATTCCTTCAAACCACGGTAATACTTCCTTAAGTGCCTGTTGTAGGATATCTTTATCGATATTATCTTTTAGCGTAACGCAAACACGAAATACGTTGGTTAGATTTTCGCTCGATACGACCGGAAAAAGTTTCGCAGTATTGTCAAGACGTCGCCAATTTCGATTCTGCTGTTTATGGTTATTCATCCTAATCTCCATTCTAACGCAGCTTTATGTACCTAATTGTGCATAAAGAGTAAATTAATGAATTTATTTTACTATACTATATTAAGATTGTCCATTTTATTGGTTGTATTCATATATAAAATATGTATAAAATAAAAAAAGCCCCATAAATGAGGAGAGGCCCGGTAAAGGGTAACATCTTTACCGGGCTGTTTATGAAAAAAATTTTTGATTAGCACTATCTGTTTGCATGACTATATTATATACAAAAGATATGAAGAAAGTTTGTTGTTACTCTAAACTTTTTATGAACATTGCAGTTGTATTTTGTTCACAATTTGTACAAAATATGTTATAATAAGCTACACTCGTAAGTCTAAACTTTAGAAAAAAGGAGTCTAGGGGTATTCTTAAGAAACCAATAGGGAATAATAGGAAAAGGACATAATAGGATGAAAAATAAGAAATATACTCTTCAAGAATTAGAAGAATTGGTGGAACTGGGAGAAGAATATCAGAAATTGGAAAAAAATGGTCGTCTACTTCGACTTCCATGTCAAATAGGTTCTTTGATTTATCGTGTTGAGCCTGATTGCAAAAACTGCTCGAAATCAATAGATGGTGAAAGCTGTAAAATATTGCTTAAAAATAATTGCAAGAAGAAAGTTATGCCAGGAGTATTTACAATCGATTTATATGCTGAATTTGGAAAAACGGTATTTGCTACCGAATCGGAAGCGGTCGTAGCGAGTGTCTCCTAATGGTAAATGGGCTAATATTTTGAGTGCTATTAAAGTGATGGTGAGCGAAAAGGGTGAAAGAATTTTAATGAAAGGATAAATGCAAACAAATAACTTTCCCTCTTTGTGTTTGCGTCTCAAAAGAACATGGTAACATGATTGCTTGAGACTTGGTATTAAATTATGAATATAGGTTTATTTACAGAAACCTATTATCCGGAAATTAATGGAGTTGCAACGTCAGTATTTATGCTAAAGACAGAACTGGAACGAATGGGTCAGCAAGTTTATGTATTTACGACGACTACGCCTGGAGCTCCAGAATTTGAACACAATGTATTTCGTGTACCAAGCCTTCCTTGTGTATTTATCACGGAACGTAGAGTTGGAATGTTTTATTCGAATAAGCTGGCACATGTTATTCGAAAATTAGATTTGGATATTATTCACACCCATACAGAATTTTCACTTGGCATATTTGGTAGACTTATGGCAAAAGAACATCGATTGCCAATTGTCCATACGTATCATACCATTTATGAAGATTACACCCATTATATTAACAAAATTCACATCGAAGCGGTTGAGCAAAAGGCGAAGGCATTTATGCGAATGTTTTCTAAGATTTATTGCAATACAGCAGAGACAATCGTAGTACCGACCATAAAGGTGAAAGAACTTTTGGAATCGTATCATGTTACAAAAACGATCGAAGTAATTCCGACCGGTATTGATTTGGAAAAATTTAACCGCATTCGATATAATACAAATGAAATGAATCAACTTCGCTTGGCCTATGGAGTAAAGGAAGATGAAAAACTAATTCTCTCACTCGGACGTGTTTCTGCAGAGAAGAATATAGAAGAATTGTTGCGAATCATGCCAACCTATATGAAACTGCATGATAATGTAAAATTTATGATTGTGGGAGATGGTCCAGATCGTGAAAGACTAATGAAACTGGCAGAAAGTCTTCCATGTAGTGATCGTATTATATTTACTGGTTCGAAACCTTGGGATATGATTGGAAAGTTTTATCAAATTGGCAATGTGTTTGTTAGCGCCTCCAATAGCGAAACTCAGGGACTTACATTTATTGAAGCTATGGCTTCGGCTCTTCCAGTTGTTGCGAAGGTGGATCCTTGTTTGGATGAGATTTTGGAAGAAGGATACAATGGATATACCTTTCAAAATGAGAAAGAATGTATGGAAGGATTGGATAAAATACTTTATTCGACAAATGAAATTGACTATTGCAACAATGCAGTAAAGAAGGTGGAGAAATACTCAACCGCCCAATTTGCGGCGAATATGTTGAACGTATATGAGAATTTATTGGCTTCTTTAGTCCAGGGAAGTGCGTTGCCAATCAAGTAATTGACAAACTATGATTGATAATTTATAAAAAATGTGATATACTAATCTTAATAAAAAATCCTGGGGTGTACGATCATCTTGATATTTTGAACCTACATTTACGATTATGGGACACCTATATTTTTAGTTGGATGTCAGGCCTCCATTATGCAGGGGAAGGCAGAAAACTATGTGCGGTAACCCACCTAGCTTAGGCTAGGCGTCAAAATTCAAGAACCGGCATTTTGGGACTAATACAAAAGACAAGGGCAGCTTTCTAAGCTGCCTTTTTTTGAAGTGAATTCGATAAAATAAGAGAAATAAAAATACATAGTTGCAACATGCTATTTGCAAAGAGCAACGTAGAAAAGAGGGAGAAAATGAAAGACGGATTTGTAAAAGTTTGTGCAGCAACACCAAAAATTCAGGTCGCTGATTGTCAGTTTAATGGATTAGTGATAAAAAAAATGATAGAAGATTGTGAAGCTCAAAACGTAAAGTTAATTGTTTTTCCAGAACTTTGTATTACCGGATATACCTGCAGCGATTTATTTTTGCAGGATACTTTGATTCGAGAGGCGTATGAAACATTAGAAGATATAAAGGAATTCACTGCAGATAAGGATATCCTTGCTGTAGTTGGCCTTCCGATTATGATAGACAATAAATTATATAATATAGCAGCTGTTTTGCATCATGGAAGCATCCTAGGAATGGTTCCAAAATCCAATATACCAAATTATTCTGAATTTTATGAGGCGAGGCATTTTCTAAAGGGTAATGACCGGGTTCATGATGTGAATGGAATACCATTTGGTACGAATATTTTATTTTGTTGTAAGAATTTACCTTCCTTTGTGCTTGGTTTGGAAATATGTGAAGATGTATGGGTGTCAATACCACCTTCTTGTAAACATGCATTAGCGGGCGCAACCGTTATTGCAAATCTTTCTGCAAGTGATGAGATTACAGGTAAAGACATTTACCGCAGACAACTGATACAAGGACAATCAGGAAGACTTACTTGTGCCTATATTTATGCAGATGCAGGTGAGGGCGAATCTTCCACCGATTTAGTCTTTGCAGCGCACAATTTGATTGCTGAAAATGGAGTGATAGTCAAGGAGTCGAGGCGCTTTCACAACGAAAGTATTATTAGCGAAATTGATTTGGGAAGACTCGTTAGTGAACGTAGAAGAATGAGCACCTTTGAAGTAGATTTGGAATCGGATTTGTACACAAAGGTTTCATTTTCCTTCGAACTAGTAGACACACCGCTTACTAGATTTTATACCAGTACACCATTTGTACCAAGCAAAAAGGACGAACGGGATAGAAGATGTGAAGAAATTTTAAATATTCAGGCTATGGGGCTTAAAAAGCGATTGGAACATACGAACTGTCAATGTGCGGTGCTAGGAATTTCAGGAGGACTTGATTCTACACTGGCACTTTTAGTAACAGTTCGCGCATTTGATATGCTCCACATTCCAAGAAACAAAATTATGAGTATCACAATGCCTTGTTTTGGTACAACCGATCGAACCTATCAAAATGCAATAACCTTGGCGAAAGAGCTTGGAACTACATTAAAAGAAATTGAAATCAAAGATGCAGTAGAAATTCATTTTCGTGATATAGAGCAGGATATGGACAAACATGATATTACCTTTGAAAATGGACAAGCCAGAGAACGTACACAGGTACTTATGGATATTGCAAATAAAAATAATGGTATGGTAATTGGTACCGGAGATATGTCGGAGCTGGCTCTTGGTTGGGCAACCTATAATGGTGATCATATGTCGATGTATGGAGTGAATGCTTCTGTTCCGAAAACTCTAGTTCGCTATCTGGTTCTTTATTATGCAGAAACGATGGAAGAAGGAGAATTAAAGGATGTGCTCTTTGATATTTTGGACACACCAGTAAGCCCAGAGCTATTGCCTCCCAAAGATGGGAAAATAGCACAAAAAACAGAAGATATCGTTGGTCCATATGAACTTCACGATTTCTTTCTGTATTATATTATGCGATTTGGATATGAACCGAAAAAAGTATACCGGCTGGCAAAACATGCATTTGCCAACCAGTATGATGATGCCACAATTGCTAAATGGTTATGTACCTTCTATCGCCGATTTTTTTCTCAACAATTTAAACGCTCTTGTCTTCCAGATGGGCCAAAGGTTGGAAGTGTAGCACTTTCTCCAAGGGGCGATTTAAGGATGCCAAGCGATGCGAGTGCGAAAGCCTGGATGCGTCAGTTAGAAGAGATATAGGCTTTTTGCAAGAGTTCACCAATTGATTTAACTAGTAGCTCTTGTGTATATTGATTTTCAGCAGGAAGAACTACATCTTCAAGCGCCGTACCAGAAGAAATCTGTTCTGATATTTCTTGCAGGCAAGGCTGCATCAATGGATACATCGTTGTCACGGATTCCTCGAGATTAACGAAGCTGATCGAGTTAATATGATCCGAATCAACCGTTAGCTCTAAATTTAATGAATTTTCTCCCAAGGTAATTTGGGAAGTATAGATACCCGGATGATATAAGGCTTCACTTTCATCCGGTGTTTTTTTACCCGGCCGGAACATGATAATGAGTAATAAGATAAGTAACAGCCCAAGGCCAATAAAAATTGCGGTGTATATAAGCTCTTTTAGCGAAAGAATAACTATTTTGGTTTTTGACATAAGAAAACCTCCAAAGTGATTGCGGTGGACACAATTAACGTATAAAGCTTGAGGGGGAAAGACAAAAGTGGGAGCTGACTGGGAGTGGTTTATCGATTAAAAAGCCAACCGCATTGGGCATTGCGCTGAGCTTCTGGGCAACGAAAATGAACTTTTGCAAGTTCATTTTCGTAGAATCTCAGCTCCATAATGCTAAAATGGCTTTTGAATCGATAAATCACTCCCAGCCATCTCCCACTTTTGTCTTTCTTTGGCAAGTTTTACTTTATGCGAGTAACGTGTGCTATTATTGATATATCTTATTAAAGTTAGACGTATTTTATGTTAAAATAGATAAGAAAAATATTATAACTAGAAGGTTATTTAGAAAAATAATAATCCTATTACGTAAATGCCTTACAATGTTTAAAACATATTAAAAGAAATTTTAGCAATTGCAGAAAAACATGTTTATAATGACTAATACAAAGATTTAAAACATGGATGAAGATTGACTCACAGTAATAGCCGAAAAACATGGCTTTAGAATGACTAACACAATTAGTAAAAGCATGGATTATGATTAATTAACAACAATTATCTAAACCACGTAGTAAAATTTGACTAATAGCAATTGTCGAAAAACATGAAGGAAGATTTCCTGCTTTGCAAACTACTAAGAAAACGATTACATCTGCAATGGAGATAAGACCCATGCGATATGGAGGGGGGACCCGAACATATCGCTGCTTTGCTGGGGCTTATCGGAATTCCTGCAGATGGTTTTCGTGTAGTTTGCAAAGCAGGAAATCTTCATCACAACCTTAAAACAATTGCGTCATGTGAATTGCGTCATGTGAATTGCGTCACGTGAATTGCGTCAATGTGTATGCATCGAAAGGAGATTTTAAATGTCATTACAACTGATTTTAGGAGGCTCGGGATCAGGAAAGTCTCATTATTTATACAATCGAATCATCAAAGAATCCATAGATAATCCAAGCACAAACTATCTGGTTATCGTTCCAGAGCAGTTTACAATGGAGACGCAAAAGGATTTTATCAAAATGCATGAGAATCATGGAATTATGAACATAGATGTCTTAAGCTTTATGCGTCTTGCGTATCGAATTATGGAAGAGATGGGAATGAAAGATACGACAGTGCTTGAAGACACCGGTAAGAATATGGTGCTTCGTAGAGTGTTAGAAGAAAAAGCGGATTCTTTATGTTACTTCAAATCCAATATCCGAAAACCTGGTTTTGTAGACGAAGTAAAATCCATGCTTTCTGAATTGTACCAATATAGCATTGGTGAAGAAGAACTGACTAATATGATTGAACTAGCAGAAAAGAAGCCTTTATTGGAAGCAAAGCTGAAGGATTTGTTCGTTATCTATCAGGGTTTTGTAAACTTCTTAAAGGATAAGTATATTACGGCGGAAGAAATAATGGATGTTTTATTTGATGCATTGGAACATTCTAATATTGTTAAAAATAGCGTGATCTGTCTGGATGGATTTACCGGATTTACACCCTCACAGTATAAGGTGTTAACCAGGCTTTTAAAATTAACTGACATGGTGTATGTTACGGTTACGATTGATGAAAGAGAAGATTTAGTAAGAGAGGGCGAAGAATTTCAGCTGTTTCATCTGAGTAAAAAGACTATAAAGAAGTTAGAGAAGCTTGCTTTTGAAAATGGAGTTGAAGTCCTAGATCCTGTTTTTCCTAAGCGTGAGGATGGAAGCCTTTGGAGATTCCATGAAAATAAAGCGCTCGCAGCACTGGAAAAGAATTTATTTCGCTATCCATGGGAAGCTTATACCCAAAAACAAGATAGTATTTACGTAAAGGAACTGAAAACACCAAAGGATGAGGCTCGCTTTGTTGTTCGTAGGATAAAGGAAATGGTGCGAAAAGAAGGATATCGCTATCGTGAATTCGCAGTTGTTTCCGGAGATATTGAAAGTTATGGAAGAGTGATTGCACAGGAGTTTACAGCTGCAAGAATACCGTATTTCCTAGATGAGAAACGTGAAATCAAGAAAAATCCCTTTGTAATTTTGATTAATAGTATGCTTGAATTAATTCGAAAGCAAATGGATTATGAAAGTATGTTTCATTATCTTCGCTGCGGAATGGTTCCATTTGAAAAGGAGGAGGTAGACCAGTTAGAAAACTACTGCCTTGCTTTTGGAATTAGAGGAAAGAAAAGCTGGAGTCATCCATTTATCAAATGCATGAATGGGATGGAAGAAGAGGAACTGACCGTACTAAATGAAATTCGTGAACGAGTAATTAAAAGCTTAGCCTTTTTATATCCTTTGTTGGAAGGAAAGAAACATAGGGTTAGTCAATATGTAGAGAATCTTTATGATACTGTCTTGGAGCTTGCGTCTTTTCAGAAACTTGCGATAATGGAGGAGCGTTTTTTAAATGAGGGACAGCTTCTGCTTGCCAAGGAATATGGACAGGTATATAGCATGGTCATGGAAATTTTTGAACGCATGGTAGAACTGTTAGGAGATGAAGAAGTAACTCTTTTGGAGTTCCAGGATATTCTGAATGCTGGATTTCAAAAAGCAAAGGTTGGCGTAATCCCAAGTGGAATTGATCAGGTAGTAGTTGGAGATATCGAACGAACTCGACTAAAAGATATTAAGGTACTGTTTTTTATTGGTGTGAATGATGGAGTGATACCAAAAGCGGCATCAGGTGGCGGCATACTATCGGATATGGAGCGGGAACTTTTAAAGCAAAAGAAGGTAGAGTTAGCTCCAACAAAACGAGAGAAAATATATACAGAAAGATTTTACTTATATCTAAATTTAACAAAACCTAGCCACGAAGCATACTTAACCTATTGTAAGATGGACGCCAATGGAAAATCGGTCAAACCGTCCTATCTTATTGGTAAGATATTGCAACTTTTTCCACCCATAACGATAAAGGAAGAGGAAGCAGAATGTGTTAAACTGGAGCACATAATGGAGGAAGACGGAGGAAGGGATTGTCTGCTAGAGGGTATTCGTGATTTTGAAAGTCTGGAACATGCGAAAGATTCATGGAAGTTAATTTATAGTTGGTATATTAAGAATGATAAATTAAATCACGATTTAAAAAAATGTATATCCGATATTTATCAGGAGGCTAGCCTTGATAAATTAAGCGCGGCCGTTGCCAAAGCTTTATATGGTGACAATCTGGTAGGCAGTGTTACTCGCTTGGAACAATTTGCTGCCTGCGCCTGTGCACACTTTTTCTCCTATGGACTAAGGATTCGGGAGCGTCAGGAATTTAAAATTAATATTCCTGATATGGGAAATATATTTCATGCATCCCTTGAGCTATTCTCAAAAAAATTACTGGAACGAAAACTTACCTGGCAGACAATAACCCAAGAGGAACGCGATGAATTGGGTGAAGAATGTGTCCGCCAGGTGACAAGTGAATATGGAAATGTTATCCTCCACAGCTCCAGACGTAATGAATATATCATTGAACGAATTAGCCGAATATTGAAGCGAACCCTTTGGGCACTCACCAAACAGTTATCTTATGGTGATTTTGAACCAAGTGGGTATGAACTTAAATTTTCTTATATGGATGACTTGCAAAGTGTTAAAATTCCGCTGGGTGAGAACAATGAAATGCGTTTAACTGGAAGAATTGACCGTGTGGATATGTGCAAGAAGGATGATGAAATCTATGTAAAAATTGTGGATTATAAATCCGGCAAGAAGTCGTTTAATATTCTGGATTTATATTATGGATTAGAACTTCAGCTTGTTCTTTACATGGGAGCAATGCTAGAAAAGACAAAGAAAGATTATCCACAAAATTCAGTTATACCAGCTGGGATTTTTTACTACAATATGGACGATCCAATTATTGATAAAGGAGATCCCTTGTTTTATGAAAGTGATCTTTTAAAGGAACTTCGGGTAAATGGGCTGGTTAATGATAAAGCAGAAGTGATAAAAGCGCTTGATCATTCCTTTGCGGAAGTAAATACCGAAGGATTAAAGCAATCGGTAAAGTCAACCGTGATACCAGTAGAAACAGTCAAATTGGGAGAATTCTCTAAATATTCAAGTGTTGCATCCGAGGAAGAATTTAATCGCATGATTTCTTATGTTAGAGGTAAAATGATTCATTTTGGACAAGGTATTATGGAGGGACACTGTGATAAGAACCCATATAAACTTGGTGATAAAACAGCATGTGATTATTGTAAATATGGGGCAGTATGCGCATTTGACAAAAAGAGTGCGAAGGATAGTTATCGTATTTTGGAGCGTTATAGTAACGATGAGGTACTTCAAAAGATATTAACAGATAGCGAAATAAGAACGGATATAGAAAGCGAGGATAGATGACATGAATTGGACGAAGGAGCAGCAAAAAGTAATCGATCTTAGAAATCGAAATATTCTTGTTTCAGCTGCGGCTGGTTCTGGTAAGACAGCAGTATTGGTAGAACGAATTATTAAAATGGTTACCGATAAGGAACATCCAGTGGATATCGACCATTTGCTCATTGTTACCTTTACGAGCGCGGCAGCAGGAGAAATGCGTGAACGTATTGGAAATGCAATCGAAAAACGATTGTTAGAAGACAAAGACGATTTACATTTGCAAAAACAAATGACATTGATTCATAGTGCGCAGATTACGACCATACATAGTTTCTGTCTTTCTATTATACGAAATTATTTTAATGAAATTGATTTAGACCCGGGATTTCGGATCGGAGATGAGGCAGAGCTTCGACTGATGAAATCAGACGTGCTATCGGAAGTCTTAGAAGCTAGGTATGAAGATGCAGAACCAAACTTCCTCCATTTTGTAGAAAGCTATGCAACTGGAAAATCTGATTCGGGTCTTGAAGATATGATTTTAAAACTGTATGAATTTTCTATGAGTCATCCTTCACCAGATAAGTGGTTGTTGAAGATGGAGCAGGCTTTTTGTGTGGATACAACAGAAGAATTAAATGATTCTTTGTGGATGAAAGAACTTTTATCTTATACGAGTCAAATGGCCGAGGGATCACTTGTGGATAATGAAAAGGCCATGGCTCTTTGTGAAGAGGGAAATGGACCCTATATGTATCTAGATGCCCTTGCATCTGATCGTATCTTTTTAGAAAAGCTTGTAACATGTAAGGAGTATCAGGAATTTGATTCCATTCTGCAATCAATCGACTGGTCACGTTTGTCAACGAAGAAAGATCCAACGGTAGATGTGGAAAAAAGAGAACAGGCAAAAGAACTAAGGAATCGTATCAAAGGGAATATACAGGATATCAAAAATCACTTCTTTTTCCAGGGGCTAAAGGAAAGTCTTGATGACATGAAGAAAGTAAAACCTGTAGTAGAAGCTTTGGTGTCACTGACGCTTGATTTCGCAGCAGCTTTTGCAGCTAAAAAAGCAGAAAAAAATATACTGGATTTTAATGATTTGGAGCATTTTGCTCTAAAAATTCTGATTCAGAACGAAGATGAGCCAACACCAGTAGCTATTGAACTTCGAGATTATTATGAAGAGATTTTGGTCGATGAGTATCAAGATAGTAACCTTGTACAAGAAACATTAGTAAAAAGTATTTCTAGAGAAATATGTGGACAACCGAACCGTTTTATGGTTGGCGATGTAAAGCAAAGTATTTATAAGTTCCGTCTTGCACGACCTGAATTATTTATCGAAAAATATAATGCGTATAGCACCCAAGACAGCATGGAGCAACGAATTGACCTTCACCAAAATTTCCGTAGCCGAAGTAGTGTGTTGGATTCGATTAATCGCGTGTTTGAAGTGATTATGCACCCTTCTCTTGGAAAGATTGAATACGACAAAGATGCAGCCCTAAATCATGGCGCCGATTTTCCTATATCAGAAAATGGTTTGACTGGAGGAAAAACGGAAGTTCTTCTCCTGGATGGAAAAGAAGAAGTGAGTGATTCCTTTAGCGCGAAGGAAAAAGAAGCAGAAGCGATAGCGACCAGAATAAAGCAATTCAAATCAGAGGGATATCTGGTTTATGACAAGGAGGGCTACCGCCCTGTTGATTATCAGGATATGGTTATCCTTCTTCGAAGTATGACTGGCTGGGCAGAAGAATTTGTGGAAGTGTTATCCGCAAGGGGCATCCCTGCATATGCAGACACCCAGACCGGTTATTTTTCAGCAATAGAAGTTAAGACAATACTTAATTATTTGCTAATTATTGATAATCCATTACAGGATATTCCTATGACGGCCGTACTTCGATCCAAAATCGGAGGATTTACGGATGAAGAACTCAGCTTGATCCGTATTCATGATTTAAAACGTACCATGTATGAAAGCCTTTTATCTTACCAAAAGGAAGCAGAAACGATTCGCAAGGACGCTGACCAGCTAGAAGCTAGAGCTTATGATCTAACTATCATAGATAAGATTGAAACATTTCTAACGCAGCTCAATCGTCTTCGAACTATGGTTCCTTATACAAGCGTGTATGATTTGCTAAAAGATATCTATCAAAGCAGCGGTTATTATGACTATGTTACACTTCTTCCAACCGGGAATATAAGAAAAGGCAATTTGGATATGCTGCTCCAAAAAGCCCTTGATTTTGAAAAGACAAGTTACCAGGGACTCTTTCATTTTAACCGTTACATTGAAAAGCTACATCAGTATGATATTGATTTTGGTGAAGCTGGTAGCGGTAATGCAAAAAATGCAATTCGCATTATGAGTATTCATAAGAGTAAGGGGCTTGAATTTCCGATTGTGTTTGTAGGTGGTATGGGGAAACAATTTAATCAACAAGACGCAAGGAGCAGATTGATTTTGCATCCGGACCTAGGAATTGGTCCAGATTACGTTGACTATGAGCTGCGAGTAAAAACATCAACGCTGGTAAAAAAGGTCATTCAAAAGCAAATTGTGCTGGAAAATCTTGCAGAGGAACTGCGTATTTTATATGTTGCAATGACACGTGCAAAAGAAAAACTCGTTCTGACAGGACAGGTAAAAGATGCTGAAAAGAAGACACAGCAATGGGGGATGCAAACGGAGTTGTCATTTTCTGAAATATCCTCTGCTAACAGCTATTTTGATTGGATTATGCCATGTGCACTAAATTGCCCGGATGAGTTTCTGATTCGAAACATGAGCCTGGTTGAAATGATTGGAACCGAAATAAAAGAGCAGATTTCAAACGAACAAAGAAAAGAAATCCTTTTATCCTGGGATAGTAAGGAATATTTATCCGATGAACGGAATGATTCAATCAACGCTTTGATGAACTATGAATACCCTTATCTAGCGGAGCAAATCATAAAGTCAAAAATATCAGTATCCGAATTGAAACGTAAAGCATACGAAGAAATAGAAGAAGCCAAGGAAGAACTTTACAAAGAAGCGGAAAAAAGTCCTTACATTCCAAACTTTAGAAACGAGACAGATGAAATTACAGGAACCCGTCTTGGAACCTTGTATCATAAGGTTATGGAATGCCTTTCTTTTCAATCATCCGTCGATCTAAAAGCACTCCGAGATGAAATATTGCAATTGGTGAAACTTGGACGACTTAAGGAGGAAGATAGTAATAAAATAAAACTTTTAAAATTTGTTAACTTCCTGACCTCATCACTTGGCCAACGTATGACAAAAGCCCAGGAGAAAAAAGCACTCTACCGTGAGCAACCATTTGTGCTAGGAATACCGTCCAGTTCAATCTACACAGAAATTGAAAGTGATGAACTGGTTATCGTTCAGGGAATCATTGATGCATTTTTCGAAGAAGATGGAGAACTTATTTTACTTGATTACAAAACAGATCGTGTAAACAGAGAGGGAGAATTAATAGACCGATATAAAGCACAGCTTGATTACTACCAGGAAGCACTGGAGCAAATCACTGGGAAAAAAGTGCGGGAAAGAATCATTTACTCCTTTCATTTGGAAAAAGAAATTCAGGTGTAGATAGAAACGGACGCTAGGGTTTTTGGATGAGTGACGTCAAGAATCGTGCAGCGCTGTCGCTCTCCGGGTCCCGGTTCGTATGCCTGCCTGGTAAAAAAGCAAGCGCATAAGCACTTCACATAACCTCTGGACATCGAATAATGAACTCGTTTGGGAGTTCATTATTCAATAGAGTTTATGTTACGTATGCTTTAATGCTTTTTTACCAGGCAGGCATACGAACCGGGACCCGGAGAGCGACAGTGATGCACGATTCTTGACTGATTTCTAAAATTTGCTCGCTGTTTTATGTAGAAAGTCTTGTGTTAGTTCAATTACTTTCTTTATACTAGAAGGAAGATGTTGAAAGTGAATAAAGAAAAGCAATGAGAGTATATCTGGTTCTTTAGTATTAATAGAGAATTCAACCATGTAAAATGCACTTTTAACATATAGAAGAGATGAGTATATATTATAATGTAAAAAACGGATAAGACAGATATTTCAATAGGGAAGAATGAGGAACATCAAGACTATGATATTTTCCTGGTAGCGGAAAAATAAATAGACATGAAAGTAATTGCTTTGAGAACTAAAATAGAAAAACTGTTATATCGGATTTTATTCAAAAAACCCATCACTAAATGACAAAAAAGCGAACTGCCCTTGATGGACGAGATAAAACCATTAATTTACATGGAGAGAAGACCAAAGCGAGATAGAATAGCATTCTATGAAGATCTCGCTGCTTTGCTTGGGCTTCTCGTAATGACCGTAAATTCTGGTTTTTTCTCGTTCATCAAGGGTAGTTCGCTTCTCGATATCTAGCTAATGGGTTATTTGAACAAAATTCGTTCACAACCATCTGTTAAACGTTATTCTAAAATTACAAGAATGCTTTGATTCGCTCGACTAGCATCTCAATCGCAACTTCATTTCTACCACCTCTAGGTACAATAATATCAGCATACTTCTTGGATGGTTCTACAAATTCCTCGTGCATAGGTTTTACAGTAGTAATATATTGATTAATAACAGATTCGAGACTTCTGCCACGTTCTTCCACATCACGCAGAATACGTCGGATAATACGCTCGTCCGCATCGGTATCAACATATATTTTAATATCCATCATGTTTCTTAGGGTAGGGTTTTCGAAAATTAAGAATCCGTCAATGATAATGACTTTAGCAGGATGAACCGATACGGTTTCTGCGGAACGATTATGATTAGAGAAATCGTAAACCGGACGTTCAATGGAATTCCCGTTTTTAAGGGAGGCAATGTCATTTATAAAACGCTCTGTATCAAAAGCGTTTGGGTGATCATAATTTAGCTTTGCCCGTTCTTCAAGGGGCATATCATCGTGTGCTTTGTAGTACATATCATGGCATAATAATACGACGTTTCCTAGAAATTCTTCTTTTAATCGATTGACAACAGTAGTCTTTCCAGAAGCAGAACCTCCTGCAACACCTATAATAATTACTTCTTCCATGTGTTCCTCCTAAAATGTGTTTGGCTAAAAAAATACTTTTTTGCTATCTTATCATAAAATAATAGGAATTGAAATACAAAATAGAAAATTCCTTGATATTCTTTATCTCATCGTATAAAATGAGGGGTGAATTAAATGGTAATAACTAGAATATAGGAGTTTATAATGGAAGCGTATACAGGATTTGCGCAAGTCTATGACTTGTTTATGGATAATATACCATATGATGAATGGAGTCAGTATTTGATTTCCTTATTAAAGGAATATGGAGTAACCAAAGGATTGGTTGCGGATTTGGGATGCGGTACGGGTACCATTACCGAATACTTAAATCAGGCAGGTTATGACATGATTGGTATTGATAGTGCAGAAGAAATGCTTGAGATTGCCAGAGAAAAAGCAGACGAAAAAGGTTTGGATATCCTGTATTTAGAGCAGAATATGCAACAGATGGAGCTTTTCGGAACGGTGTCAGCGTTTGTTAGTATCTGCGATAGTGTAAATTATATCACGAAGGAGCAAGATTTACTGCAAGTCTTTCGTCTGGCGAATAACTACCTTGACCCCGGAGGGGTATTTGTTTTTGATCTGAATACAAGATATAAGTATGAGCATATTCTCGCGCAGAATACCTTTGCTGAAAATAGAGAAGATTGCAGCTTTATTTGGGACAATTATTATTATCCAGAAGAACAAATGAATGAATATGACTTAACGATTTATGTCAAAGATGAAGAAAATGTGGAAGAGGCTGTATTTTATCGATTCGATGAGGAACATTATCAAAAGGCCTATGATCTTGAAACGGTGAAACGATTGCTCGAAGAAGCTGGTATGGAATTTGTAACTGCCTATGATGCATTTACCAAAGACGCACCTAAGGAAGATAGCGAACGCATCTACATTGTTGCAAGAGAGCAAAGACAGGCTGGAAAATATTATACTTGTTAAGTAATTTACCTCGAAAGGTATCGGAACAAACTTGGTAAGCACGAGAAATCATGTGCAGGAATGGAGAAAAAATGGAAGATTATATAGTAAGAGCAACTGCCGCGGACAATCAGATACGTGCATTTGCTGCAACAACAAAAGAACTCGTAGAACATGCAAGAAGTATACACAATACAAGCCCAGTAGCAACAGCAGCATTGGGTAGATTGTTAACAGCGGGTAGTATGATGGGGCCTATGATGAAGGGCGACAAAGATATATTAACGCTGCAGATACAGTGTAATGGACCAATTGGTGGGCTTACCGTTACAGCAGATGCAAACGCAGATGTAAAAGGATATGTAAACAATAAAGATGTGATGCTTCCGCCAAGTAGCAAAGGAAAACTAGACGTTGGACGTGCCGTTGATCTTGGCGTATTAAATGTCATTAAGGATATGGGTCTAAAAGAACCTTATGTAGGACAGACGCATTTAGTATCCGGAGAAATCGCAGAAGACCTTACTTACTATTTTGCAACTTCGGAGCAGGTACCATCATCGGTTGCCCTTGGTGTATTGATGAATAAAGATAATACCGTGCGTCGTGCAGGAGGGTTTATCATTCAGTTGATGCCGTTTGCAGAAGAATCAGTAATAGCAAGACTGGAAGAAAAGATTGCAGGGATTTCAGGAATTACAGATTTGCTTGACCAGGATATGACACCAGAAATGATTTTGGATTATGTGTTAGGTGAGTTTGGTCTTGAAATCAATGATAAATTACCAACGAAGTTTAGCTGCAACTGCAGTAAAGACCGCGTAGAGCGTGCTATTGTTAGTATTGGGAAAAAGGATATTCAAGAGATGATTGATGATAATAAGCCAATCGAAGTGAATTGCCATTTCTGCAACACGAACTATACATTTGAACTAAATGAACTGAATGATATAATAAAAAGAAGCCGATAATCCTACTGACACAAATATGCCATAGAAAGGCTATAACCTAAGTTCTACAAGGGTAGTTACTAATGAAAAAGGAGGTCGAAAGATGAACAAGAAATCTCTTTTGACAGTGTTATTAACTTTAAGTTTAATTTTTGGTTTGAATTCATTTTTCGGATATTCGGATCGGCTTGTGGCAGAAGCGACAACAACATCTTTAAACATTCCTGCTAAAGTGATAGCAACCACATTAAATGTAAGAAAAACAGCTTCGATAAAAGGTACGCAGCTTGCCGTGAATGGAAACAAGGTATCATTAAAAAATGGAACCGCGCTTACCATAATAAAACAGAAACGAGTGGATAATCAGAAATGGTATTATGTATCCTTTAAATACAGTGGAGCTACTAAAAAGGGATATGTATTAAGTGATTATGTTTGTATTAACTTTAAAAATAATGTGAGTGCCGTAATTACAACATCCTCAAAAATAAAGATTCGAAAAGGAGCTGGTCTGGATAAGTCATACTTGAAAATTGGTAAGACTATAGTTTCTTTGAAAAATAAATATAAAGTTACGATAATGAAGGAAACAAACGATGCAAAAGGAAACAAATGGTTTAAAGTCGCCTTCACCTATAAGAATGAAACACAGCTAGGATATGTACTTGCAAACGATACGACACTAACCGGTATTTCCTATAAAGTGGGAGAAGTTAAAGCAACCTCTTTAAATGTACGTAAAACGGCTGGGCTGACTGGAGAAAAACTTACCTATAATAATACGCCAGTTGCCTTGAAAAACGGAGCAGTGGTTATAATTAAAGCGAGCAAGATTGTAGAAGATGTAACCTGGTATAAGATTGATTTTACTTATAGTGGGACAACACTTACTGGATATGTATCGGGACAGTTTATTACGATTTCAAATAAAACAGATGCTTCAACCACTAAGACACCAACGCCTTCTACACAAACGACACAGACACCGGACCCTACCAAAATACCAGATAGCACAAAAACACCACAGCCAAGCAAAACACCACAACCAAGCAAGACACCACAACCAAGTAAAACACCGGAAAGTACACCGACTCCAAACGATACCTCGCCAACACCAATTCCAGATAGCGAATTTCAGTCCTACTTAGTAAGTCAGGGATTTCCTGATAGCTATAAAGAATCATTAACAACGCTTCATAAGGAGCATCCAAATTGGATTTTTAAAGCTTATAAAACTGGACTTGATTGGAATACCGTAATATCCAAGGAAAATGATGTAGGCCTTAATTTAATTAGTAAAAACAAGACAAGTGGTTGGAAGTCATTTGCAACGGGTGCTTACAATTGGAGTACGGACAGTTTTGTTGTATTTGACGGAAGCACCTGGATTACCGCATCGAAGGAAGCGGTGGAATATTATATGGATCCAAGAAACTTTTTATTTCAAAACTCTATTTTTCAGTATGAGGCATTGGAATATCAATTAGAATATCAGGTTAAGAGTGGCGTAGAAACGGTATTAAAGAGTACGCCAATGGCTGAGACGACATTTACCTATGTAGATGATGTCACAGGAGAAGAAAAGACAACGCTTTACAGCCAGGCTTTTATTGATGCGGCAGTAGCATCTGGAGTAAGTCCATATCATTTGGCTTCCAGGGTAAAGCAAGAGGTAGTAAGGAATGCAACGACATTTAGTGATTCGGTAACCGGAACAGTAGCTGGTTTTGAAGGTTATTACAATTTTTATAATATTGGAGCAACACACAGTACAGCTGCAGGCGGGGCCATTGCGAATGGTCTGAATTTTGCAAAGGGGAATACGACATCGAGTGAAGCCAACCGTTTAAAATATAGCCTTCCTTGGGATAATCGTTATAAGGCGATTGTAGGAGGCGCTAAATACATAGGAACAAATTATATCAATCGTGGCCAAAATACGATATACCTGCAAAAATTTAATGTTACTCCTACCTCGACTTATACACATCAGTACATGGCAAATGTAGAAGCAGCAAACTCAGAGGCAGCAAAGACATATACTGCATATAGCGGGATGGGGATTCTGGATACGGTGCTGGTATTTAACATTCCTGTCTACGAAAATATGCCTGCATCAAAGTGTCCAGCACCTACAGTAGTTAAAAATCCAAATAATTGGTTAAAGACATGTATGCTAGGAAATTATAACTTGACACCAGAATTTAAAGTAGCATATGGTGGATATCAGGATTACAAATTAGAAATTAATGACAGTACGGTTAACGACTTGAGCTTGTCTGCAACGCCAGTTAATATCAGTGCATCGATAAAGGTTAAGTTAAAGCAAAACGGTGCGACTACGACAATTGCCTCAACGGGCACAGCAACCATTCCACTTATAGTAGGTGAAAATGTGGTTACAATTATCGTAACGGCAGAGAATGGGGATACGAATACTTATACAGTAACCATTACAAAAGTACAATAAGAGGAATTTAATATGAAACAAACAAAAAAGGTGCGATCATCAATAAAATACATTTTTCTTTCCATTGTATTGATACTGGGGAACGTTTGTGTCCCACATACAACGGCTTTGGCAGCAAGTGCAGCAGTCAATCTTAGCTTAAGCACGGAAAATGTAGAGGTGGGCAGTACCTTTTCTGTTGTACTGACGGTACAAGCAAGTGAAGAGATTGGTAATCTCCAATGTTATCTGTCCTTTGATTCCGATGTACTTAAGTTTGTTTCAGGTGGTGCAAATGTAACCGGTGGTAATGGTGTGGTCATGATTTCAGATAAGGATTCTACGGATGAATCGACGACTAAGAAATATTCCATGAAATTCAAGGCGATAAAGGCTGGTGAATCCACTTTATGGATTGAGGAAAATGCAAGTATAACATGTTTACTTGATGATACAACAATGTCAGTTTCCTGCAATCAGCTGTTGTTTCAAATTACAGACCCAGAAAGTGTCAGTGATGATACAACTTTAGTAAAACTGTTGGTTTCTAGTGGTAAGCTATCACCAGATTTTTCGAAAGATAGAAAGAAATATAAGATGGAAGTGGAGCCGACAATTAATCAGATTTCCGTAAATGCGGTTCCAACGGATGAAAAGGCTACGGTAAGTATTTCTGGTAATACTAAACTTCAGACGGGGAATAATACAGTAAAAATAACAGTTACCGCTCCTTCTGGGGATAAGGCAGTGACAAAAATAGTAATTACGAAAAAGGAAAGTAAAGTGACACAAGAGGAAACATTGAATGAAAAAACGTTGGATACCATTCAACATGCTGGTGTTACGGCTAGTGAGGATGAAGCTGGCAATCGATTTTTATCAGAAGAGCTCAGACTGCAAATTATTCCTTTGGAGGATGAAAGCTTGCTTCCTGAAAATTATGAGAAGACAACGATTGTATTAGATGGGTTGCCAATCACTGTATATAACTGGAAGTATGACCTTAATAGTGATATTTTACTAGTATATGGGATGAATCAAGATGGGGATACCGGACTGTATCAATATAACAGAGCGAATCATACATTAACCAAATATTCGCAAGTTAAGGTGGCTACTGATACGAAGGAAAGTACCGCGCCGGCTGAACTTGAGAATACAGTTTCGCCTGTAACATCCTATATGATCATCATTTGTCTCTTGGCAGGTGCATGTATTGTTCTTACTATTTTACTAGTATTACAAAAAATGAAGGTTTCGAGTATACACTCGAATTCAAATGAAAAAGAAGATGACTTTTTTTAGTCATCTTCTTTTATGTATTCATATAAAAAACCGTTTTTTACATGTCTTATATGTTCACCTTGAAACCCACGGCGTCTTAATTCTCTTTGAAAGTTGTATAACATAAATCCGTGAAATACAATTAATATATTCTCTTGTGACCAATCAATCTTATCCATAAACTCATTGATTCTTTTTTTGGTTCCATGAATCGTTTCGGGCTGACTTTTTGATTTAAAAAACCAAGCGAGTCGACCACATATATGCCATACTTCAAAAGGAAGGCGAAGACGCTGTGTATGAATAAAAGGAGCATTATCTACTTCCTGAAGTAGCTTATCTAAAATGATATTACCACTGTATACTTCATTGGCCGTAATAACAGCACGGGGTAAATCACTTGCATAACAGATGTCCCATTGAATACCACCCATCTCAACCGATTTTTTCGTTACTTTTGAGTGCTCATATTTTTCTGACCAATCTCGAAATTCCTTTGATGTCATCATTCGTTTGTGAGGACATTGTACTTTAAAGTGCCGTAATAATCCGATTCGCATATTGTAATCTCCATTCTAAAACTACCTTTATTTTAAACCAAAAATCAAAAATTTTCAATGATTTGAATATACTGTTCATAGAATGTTCACAAGCGGAAATCGGTCAAATGAAAAACTAAATTCTAG